>CAVOWP010000021.1:0-513717 GCA_963700185.1 uncultured Alphaproteobacteria bacterium | reverse complement strand
GGCACCCACGCCCACAATACCCTGAGCGCCGATAGTACAGATGTTCAGGTCTTCTACCCCTTTCACCCGCTTCATGGTGCTCTCCTACAGGTCCTTCGCAGACCGGATCGGGGAGATGGGGCGGTCTGTGTCATGGATCCAGCCGGGAGGCGACTGAAGATTCCCGTCTGGATGCTGTTGCTGGAGTGCGCCGAGATCAAGATCTCGCAACAACCGCACTTGGGTAAGCACGCCCTCCTGTCTCTTGCTTCATTGATCACCTCACAACTCGACTTCAAAGACCGTGTTGACGATAACCTTCTGCAAACGCGCGTTAGCGGATGCGAGGAAGGTCGTCGTGGTGCAACTTCAACTTCTGGACCTGATGATCCCAAAGGAATGCGGTGCGGTGCCAATGGACGCAGCGACACGCGCCGATCTGATCGATCTCATGGCCCGCGTTCTAGTAGTGGTCTTTCACGAGGAGGGGGGAAGAGCCAATGACGGAGGTCTTGTACAATCCCAAAATCAAACCGGAGCACCTGGCCCGCAAAGCGATTGTCTACCTTCGGCAGTCCAGCGAAAAACAAGTACGACAGAATAAGGAGAGTCAACTCCTCCAGTATGCGGTGGCCGAACGGGTGCGTGCGCTGGGCTGGAAGCAAGTCGAAATCATCAATAGTGACCTGGGATCGAGCGCGGGCCTTGCCTCCGCCCAGCGGGAAGGCTTCGAGCGTGTCCTCAGCTTGGTGGCACTGGGAGAGGTCGGCATCGTCGGCAGCCGAGAGGTGTCGCGGCTCTCCCGCACGGACAGAGACTGGTGTCGGCTGCTGGAGGTTTGTCAGATCTTTGGAACGCTTATCGCTGACGAGCAGCAGGTCTACGATTTAAATTATCTCGACGATCAATTGGTGCTGGGCATCAAAGGAACGCTCAGCGTCGTCGAACTCAAGGTTATACGCCAACGATTACTGGCGGGGCAGGAGTCCAAAGCGCGCCGCGGCGAACTGTTCAAAAGGCTCCCGATTGGGTATGCCCGAGACCCCGTGGGTAAGGTTGTGTTTCATCCCGACCGACGGGTCTGCGAAGCGGTTCAACTCGTGTTCGCCAAGTTTCACGAACTGTGGAGCGTGCGTCAGACATTTCAATGGTTCCGTGATCACGACGTGGAGCTGCCGGCCAACCCCATTCAGGGAACGGGGCTGGTCTGGAAGATTCCCTCGCAGAGCCTGATTCGCGATATTTTGCGCAATCCCTTTTATGCCGGTGCCTATATTTGGGGACGGCGTCCGGTAACGACCTTGCTGGTCGACGGCCGGCTTGAGAAACGCCAGAGCGCGATGCGCCCCGCCGAAGAGTGCCGGGTCTTCATCCGCGATCATCATGTCGGTTATATTGACTGGGCGACATATGAAGAGAACCGGCGAATGATGCGGCGTAATTCCGTGAACTCCGAGGGGGACGAAGCGATGGCGGCGATTCGCGCTGGCCAGGGTCTTCTGGTCGGGCTCCTCCGCTGCGGACATTGCGGACGCAAGCTGCATGTACGGTATTGGGGCGGTCGCGGCACCAATGCACGCTACCTTTGTAAGGGCGACTATGATAGTGGCGGGCAGTATTGCATCGGCTTTGGCGGCAGCTCGGTAGACCGCCGGGTAGGACAAGAACTATTAAAGGTGATTGCGCCTTTGGGGGTGGAAGCCAGTCTGCGAGCGCTGGAAGAGCTGAGCGCCGGCGGCGCCGCTCAACGTGCCGCCTTGTCCCGCCAGCTCGAGCAACTGGTGTATGAGGCAAAGAAGGCCTTCGAACAGTACGATGCGGTTGATGCCCGGAATCGACTTGCGGCCAGCGAGTTGGAACGTCGGTGGAACGAAAAGCTGGAAGAAATCGAGGCCGTCAAGCAACGGCTTTCCAGTCTCGATGCCCAGCGCTGCTCGTTATCGTCTGAAGAGGAAATCAGAATACGTTCGATGGGTGAGCACTTTGCGGAAGTCTGGCAGAGTAACCACTGTCCTCCGACACTCAAGAAGATGATCTTCCGCACAGCCATCGAAGAGATCATCGTGCGCACTGACCAGGATAAAAAGAGCCTTGAGTTCGTAATTCACTGGAAGGGAGGTGTGCATACGCAACTCGCGATGGAGCGGCCGCGTTCCGCAACGGAAACCGCCACGCCTATGGAGGCGCTGGAGATTATTCGTCGTATGGCTGTTCGCTACGGCGACGACCAGATTGCCTCTGTGTTGAACCGACGCGGCTATTCTACGGGCAAAGGGATGCGATGGAATCAGACTCGCGTGGCGACGGCCAGGCGCAACCATTCCATCGCCGGTCAAAAGCGAGCCCTGCCTGATCCGGAGAGAGTTAGTTTGAGCCAAGCTGCGCGAATATGTGGCGTCAGTCATCGCACGATCGAACGGCTGGTGGAGACCGGTCTGTTAAAGTGCGAACAAGTAACTCTTCGTGCACCCTGGGAAATTCGCCGCACTGATTTGGATGCCGAACCCATTCGCAGGATTATTGACCGCCTCCACCGCACTGGCAAACTAATTTCACAAGGGGGCTGCGCGGAAGGTCAGCTTGCCTTGTTCATTGAAAATCAAGGAGATGATAATGCCAGGCATCATGAGTGAGGGTTCTGGGTCAGTGCCGATCCCCAGATGTGGAGCACTGCGGTGAGCCCGATGCGGGCGCCGAGATGCTTGGGGTCGGCTGCGATGGTGATCAGGGTCTCGGCGGCGGCTTTCAGCAGCAGGTCATAGACCACCGCCTTGTTCTGATAGGCGATGTCGGCGATCGCTCCCGGCAAGGTGAAGACAACATGGAAATAGAGCCTGCCCCGGCGAAAGCCGGGGGCACGGGCAGCAGTTCGGCCTGGCGGTCGGCCAGCCACTCCTTGGCGGCGGCGGCTTGGCACTTCGGGCAATGCCGGTTGCGGCAGGAGTTGTAGGAGATGCGCAGGTACGCGCAGGCCTCGCAGCGTTCGACATGACCGCCCAACGCCGCCGTTCGGCAGCGCTCGATCGCCGACATGACCTTCAGTTGGCCGAGGCTGACGTGACCGGCGTGGGACGCACGCCAAGCCGGCCCGCGATGGCGGAAGATGTCCGCCACCTCGACCCCCACGGGACAAGCCCGTGGGCTGAAGGCCCACGGCCGTAACAACGGCCGCGGTCAGCCAGGCATCTTCAGCAGAACATCGAGCGGGCTCGTCACCTCGCCAATCGCGCTGATGGCGACGCGTGTGTAGAGCGCCGTGGTGTCGAGCTTCTTGTGTCCGAGCAGGACCCCCGCCTTCGCGGGGGCAGGCTCTGGATCACCCGGATATCGGTCTTTTGCTCCAGAAGATGGGTGGCAAAGCTGTGCCGCAGGGTATGAACACCGACGCGCTTGGCAATGCCGGCACGTGCCGCCGCCAAGCGAACGAGCCGGTGGAGCTGGCGCGCGCTCATGTGCCGCCCGCGGTAGCCGGGAAACAACCAGGGCTGGCCGGGGTGCATCCATCCCTTCTTGCGCGCGACGCGCCACCATTCGCGCAATAGCTCGAGAAGGTTCGGCGAAAGAATGACGTACCGATCCTTCTTGCCCCCCGCCTTCGCGGGGGCAGGCTCTTCCCCTGTTCGACCCGGATGACCATTCGATCACGATCGATATCGGTGAGCTTCAGGGATATGACCTCCGAGGCTCGCAGGCCGGTGGCATAAGTCAGGCTCAGGACCGCCTTCTGTTTGATGTTCGTCGTCGAGGCGAGAAGCCGACCGACCTCCTCAGGGCTGAGAACAACGGGGAGGCGGCGCGGCTCGCGGACCGACACGACCGCGTCGGCAAGATCGCTGCGCTTCAGCGTGACCTTGAAGAAGAACCGCAGGGCACTGGCAGTGGCGTTGACGGTCGATACAGTCGCTCCGATCGACGCCAGCCACAGCTGATAGCGATGGACATCCTCCGCGGTGGCCTTGTTGGGAGAGTGGCCAACGAAATCGGCAAAGCTTTTGACGCGGCGGATATAGTCGTGCTGAAGTCTTGGGGCCAAGCCGGCGGATCGCCATGTCGTCGATCAGTCGCCGGCGTAACGGGCTGATGGCCTTGTCGGTCATTGGGGGCTCCTGTCTTGGGTGAGGTTCTAGCAGGATGCGGAAAAACTCAGTGCTTGTGTGTCGTTTTGTAGAGTTATCGTACAGGATTCTCGCCAGGGTTGTTGGAAACCACTAGCAAGCAGGTTTTTGTATCGATTTTGCCCGTTTTCGCCCGGCCCGGGCGGATTCCGGGCATGGCTATGCCGCGGCCCCCACCAGCCTGGGCAACCGGACGAGATTGTAGGCAGTGGCAGTCAGGGTGAACATCCAGCCGACGCGGGCAAGACCACGGTGACGGGTCTTGCGGAAGCCAGCCGCCGCCTTGGTCCAGCCAAACACCTCTTCAATGCGCTTGCGCACCCGGCCACTGACCGCATAGCCAGGATGGCGGGTCGTCCGTCGGTCGATCGCCGATCGCCGATTGGCGGTGTTCTGCGCCACGTGCGGCGTCACATTGAATTCCCGCAGATCGGCGACAAACTCGGCCACATCGTAGGCCTTGTCGGCGCCGAGCGTGATCCGGTGGTTGCCGGGACGGGCCGCCACCATCTCCAGCGCCGCCTCGCGCTCTGCCGTGCCGGTGGCCAGGGTCAGACGGTGGCCAGGGTCAGACGCGTGCCGACCACCAGAGCATGCCGGTTCTCCATCAGAACGTGCCCCAGATAGGCGAGCTTGGCCGGCTGGCCCGGCCCTTTGCGATACAATCGCGCGTCGGGATCAGTGACCGAGGCGTGGGTCTCGTTGCTTCGCTTCTCGCCGTGGAAGTCCCGTTCCCCATTGCGGCCCGGCGCCGGCGGCTCGCCGCTGCCGTCCTTGGGGCGAAAGCTCTTCATGCTGGCCCACGCCTCGATCAGGGTGCCGTCGACCGAGAAGTGGTCGTCCGACAGCAGGGTCTTGACCTGCTCCTGGTTCAGTACCGCGGCCATGAACTTGCTGGCAATGTCACCGTCGATCAGCCGCTCGCGGTTCTTGGTGAACACCGTAACGTCCCACACCACGGCATCCAGCGACAGCCCGACAAACCAGCGGAACAGCAGATTGTAGCCGAGTTGCTCCATCAGCTGCCGCTCCGAACGCACCGAATAGAAGGCCTGCAGCAGCAGCGCACGAAGCAGTTTCTCAGGGGGAATCGACGGCCGTCCGAGCTTCGCGTACAACTTCTCGAATTCCCCCGTCAGTGCACCAAGCGCCTCGTCCACAATCTTTTGGATCGGCCGCAACGGATGATACAACGGCACCCGCGCTTCGCAGCTCAAATAGCTGAACAGCGCCTCGCTCCTGAGATCCCCACCGCGCATCGGACGTCCCCCACATCTCGTCACGCGCTATGGATTATACCCCAGATCTCGCTCCAATATGCGACTTTTTCCGCAACCTGCTAGGCCCTCAATCTCAAGACAGGACGCCTGCTTCCCGCTACTTCTCCGACCCTCTTGTCGCTACAAGTTACCGCGAGAGCGGTTTAGTCCAATGCCCCTTTTCGGCCATTGGCGGGTGAGCGCGACGTACTAATCGTCTAAAATCTGCCGGATCTTTGCCGCGAGGTCCGAATACGTAAATGGCTTGAAGACGACCTCGACGCCTGGATCGAGTCGCCCCTGATGGACAATCGCATTGCGGGCGTAGCCGGTCGTATAGAGAACCTTGAGCCTCGGTAGACGGCGCAACGCCCGTTCCGCTAGTTGCCGACCGTTCATCCCGCCGGGAAGGCCCACATCCGTAAAGAGCAAAGCTACTTCCCGATGGGAATCTAATAAACGAAGCGCGCTTGCCCCGTCTGAGGCGCTCACGACCGAATATCCGAGATCGCCGACCATCTCGATCGTATAGTCACGCACATCAGGATCGTCCTCGACGACAAGGACTACTTCGCCCCGACCGCGCGGGACCCCGCGAGTTTCCAGCTTCTCATCAGCAAAGTCTTCTTCGCCGCGATAGCGTGGCAAATACAGCTTTACGGTCGTGCCTTCACCGATTTCACTGTAGATCTTTACGTGCCCACCTGATTGCTTGATGAACCCGTAGACCTGGGACAACCCCAATCCGGTGCCTTGGCCGATTTCTTTGGTCGTGAAAAACGGCTCGAATGCCTGAGCGGCTGTTTCGGGAGCCATGCCGGTCCCCGTATCGGTGATGAAGACCCCCACATATTGGCCGGGTTGAACCTCATCATTCATGCGGGCGTAGGCGTCGTCGAGATGCGTATTGGCGGTCTCGATGGTCAGTTTCCCTCCATCAGGCATGGCATCACGGGCATTGATGGCGAGGTTGATGAGCGCGTTTTCAAGCTGGTTGCTGTCCGCGAAGGTCGGCCAAAGTCCCCCGGCCAATACTGTTTCGATGAAAATCGCCTCGCCGATCGTCCGTCGCATTAGCTCGGACGTTCCGGCGACGAGTTTATTCACGGAAAGAACTTCCGGCATGAGCGGTTGGCGACGAGAAAAGGCGAGAAGCCGTTGGGTGAGCATCGCAGCGCGCGATGCGCCTCGGATTGCCGCGCCGATTATTCTATCGGTCTGCGGCGCTCGCGGCAGGATGCGCTGCAGGTGCTCCATATTGCCCATAATGACCGTCAGGAGATTGTTGAAATCGTGAGCAACCCCGCCGGTCAGATGTCCAACCGCCTCCATCTTCTGAGCCTGTCGAAGCTGATCTTCGACCGCTTTTTTCTCAGTAATGTCACGAGTGATCTTGGCAAAACCCAACAGATTTCCCGAATGGTCACGAATGGCGTTGATAACGACGTTCGCGAGAAACGTGGTGCCATCCTTGCGGACGCGATGACCTTCCGCCTCGTATTTTCCCGACCTTTCCGCCGTCGCGAGCGCTGTCTGCGGAACGCCTTTTTGGCGGTCCTCATCAGTATAGAACCGCGAGAAGTGCTGACCGATGATTTCGTCCGATGAGTATCCTTTGATCCGTTCTGCTCCAGTATTCCAACTCGCAACGATGCCTGTCCGGTCGAGCATGAAAATCGCGTAGTCGGTTACCCCGTCGATGAGAAGTTGGAAGCGGCGCTCTGTTTCCTCCAAGCGAGCGGTCGTCGCGGCAAGCTGCCTTGCCCGATCGGCTACACGGGCCTCCAGGCCCTCGTTGAGCGCCAGCAGCCGAGCTTCCAGGGCTTTCCGATCGCTAATGTCGTAGTAGACGCCAGCAACCCGAAGGGCGTGCCCCGACTCGCTCCGGGTGATCTCTCCCTTCCCTGCGATCCAATGAACGCTGCTGTCAGAATGGAGGACCCGAAATTCGACGTAATAGACACCTTGCTCGTCGGCCCGCTCGACCGCTGACCGCAGCTTGGGCACATCGTCGATAAAGATCGCGGGTTGCCAGTCGGAGAACGCGGGCCTCGGCATTTGGGGGTCGAACCCAAACAGGACGGCGACGTGCGGAGTCCATTCCCATTCGCCGGTCGAGAGATCCCACTCAAACCATCCGACACCACCCGCGACCTGGGCGATCCGAAACCGTTCCTCGGTCGCCTCCAACCGTTGCGCGATCTGATCCCGATGATCCCGTTCTTCGCTCATCTAACGGCTAACGCGCGCCGCCGAAAAGAATTGCCTTCGCTTCAGTCATCGACCGCATTTTGCCTAGCGCGACATGGCGGGGTAGGTGGTTGAACCCACACGTGCTTGTGATGATGGTCTGCTCGGGAGCGAGCCATCGGTGCGCACGTAATTCGTTCTGCGATTACTTCGCCCGTTTCGATATTTGGAGCCTGAACATCGACCGCGCCGACGCCGAGTTGCTTGTTCCCGAGGAATTCCCGAAAGGCATCGGTCCGATCGTGCTCGATCAAGTAAGAATCGCATTCGATCTGGCAGATGAGATCCGCCTTATAACGTCCCGTATCAAAATATCGGTGCCCAATCTGACCATCATAGTGAGGGCCTACCGCGTAGTTACCCTGGCAGACATGGACGGCAACATGAATATCCTCGGGCAGGTCTTCAATTGCTATATTGATTGCTTCGACCGCGATCCGCACTTCATCGTCGCTCGGCGGGGTCAAGTATGGTTCGTCGATCTGGATATGCTTGCAGCCTGCTTGGACAAGTTTCTTGAAATTCTTGTTCAAGAGTTTGGCGGCATCGAACATCATGCGCGCAGGGTCATTGTAATGCTCGTCAAAGGTGACCGCAGTGAGAAAATGAGGTCCCGTCATCGTGATCTTGACCGGCTTGCGCGCTGACGCGGACACGTCGTTGAACTCATCGACGAGGCCGAGATCAATGTCGTCGGTTATCGGTCCCTGACAAATCGCCGCTGGATGCGTGACATTGGGATCGTATTTCGTGATTGGCTTTGGTCGGGTTTCGCCATGAAAGGCGGGTATTTTCTGCCAGAAGTAGTTGAGCATCGCGTTCGGGGGTGAATGTCGATTATGTGTTCTCCGGTGGGTCTCCCCGCCGGTGATTACGTCTATGCCCGCCGTCTCCTGATCTACGATCGCCCCCTGCATGACGCGGTATTGAGCATCGCCCATGTCCTCAGGGAGCAGTTGCCCCAACGTGACGAGGCGATAGAGCGGCTCATACCACCGTGGGACGCTATAAGCGCCTATCACGGTCGTCGTGTATTTCGGATAAAACGGCATCAGAGCCTCCGCCACGACCTGCTTATATTTTAGGCACTCAGACTAGTGCTTCTGGCAGCCAGAATACAAGCACTCATACGCTGGGGTACGCTGGCTGGGTCCGCGGTAGTCCGGCGCATGACCGCTTTTGGCGCTACCTCGCCGTTGACGTGCGTTCCGGCGTAGGTCCCTTCACCACCCATAGCCGACCCCGGCAAATTTGCTTGCCCCGCCCGAGCAAGGGGTTACGATTGCCGTAAGATATGACCAAACATGAACCACAAAACCGCCGTTTCGGCTATGCCCGCCTCAGCACCTACGGCCAAGACGCTTGACGGCCAGCTTGAGCAGCTACGCGGCGCGGGTTGCAGCAAGATTTTCCGTGAAAATGTGACGGGCGCACACAACGACCGCCGCCAGCTTCTCAAAATGCTCAAGGCCCTCGCCCCCGGCGACGTGGTGACGGTGACGCGGATTGACCGCCTCGCCCGCAGCACCTTCGATCTATTCGGCATCGTCACGCGCATCGTGGACGCGAAAGGCGCAATTCCGATCCTTGGCCGAACCGTGGGCCGACACCGGCACCAGCACCGGGCGCTTGATGCTGGCGGTACTCGGCGGCTTGGCTGACCGGCACAGCAGAAAGAGGCCACCAGGCGGCGCGCGCAGGGCCCAACGTTGCAGGAATTGGCCGACAGCTACGACCGCAGCATTTCCACCGTGCGCCGCGCCACCCTCATCGAACCGCTCGACGATAACCGATTGGGCGCGCGTAATGCGCCCGGACCTCACGTTCCCGCAGATCTCGCCCGGTGATCTCGACATTACCGTCGTCGGTCAATTGCCTACGCCGAACCTTCCGCTCACCGATCAGTTCGAGCCGGGTCCGGTGAAGGTGGTAAGCTTCGAGGCAGCGTTCGGGCATCGGGGCCTCTGGAAGCAGGATTTGGAAGACGCGCCGGGAAACGCTCACCACACCCTCATATTCGCCGACGCCGATGCCAAACTCGACGGCGGTGCGCTCGGGGTTCCAGCGGGCGTCCTCCGCCTTTTGTCGGCTATGGCCCAGCTAGCGGCGAACTCCTGACGGATGACACTCAGATCGCAGGGTCCGATCGGGGTGTCGACCTTTCGCTCCCCGACGATGATCAGAGCCCGGTAGCCATCTCGACCAACTTCGCGATCGTGTTCATGTTACGGGCGGTGCCCATATTCCCCGGGGATGCGCAGGCGCGAGTCCGCCATCCCACCGCCATAGAGAATGTAGATTTCGCACTCCCCCAGCCGAAGCTGCTCTCCCCGCAATCCGATCGCATGGTCCAACGCATCGGCAGGAAGGGGATCATCAACAAACAAGGCTACAGTGCCATTGCCGGGTTCGTCTGGAAACGGATTGCGAGCCAGAAGAGCGGCCATCTGGTCAGCCGATCTGACCAGTACGCCGACCGGCTTTCCAGCATATGCTTGCAGTCGGCCCTCAAGCGCTGACTTGATTTCTGCCTCTTCTGGCAGTACGGGTCAATGTCGCATTTCTCACCGAGCATGGCACGCATTCAGCATCGTTTGAGGGACCGCTTTTGTGGACCGTGCTCCAGAAGGCGGGTGTAGTCGATCCAGCGATGGACCGGGAACAGGTGTCTGAGAGCGTCGTGATTCTTGGTCGGGATGGCTATCGGGCGGTGGTTGCCTTGGGCGAAAATCGCGCCCGAGTTTGAAGGGAAACAGCTGATCCTGGCCGAACGGATGGATGACCATCACTTGATGCGGAGCGACTGCGCATTATAGTACCGCTCGACGAGGGATCAGGAAGGATGGTCCGCGGAGGCGGGCATCATGTGGCATACGACCCGAACGGACAGTCGTGGCCGAAATCCCATGCGTTTGTAGAGACCGATCGCCTCCTGCTGGTAGGTGCCCGTTTCAAGGCGCAAAACCGACTTGTTTGCTCCACGAGCCTCGTCCTCGATCTTGCGCAGCAGAGCCTTCGCTACTCCCCGACCACGTGCCGCTGGCCAGGTATACACGCGCTTGACCTCCGCGTAATCGTCGAACCCGCGACGCCGCCGCATCCAATGGCGAGGCCATCCAGCCGCGCCACGAAGAAGCGCACATTCGGCTGGAACAGTTGCTCCATCGAAAGCCCGTGCCGTTGATGCGCCTCGTAGGCGGCACCGAGCACGTCGCTCAATTCGCCGATCAGGTCATGCACTTCGGGCGTAGCCTCGACCGCTTCCGGGCCCGAGTTTCTGCTGCATAAGTGCAACAGATGGAATTGAAATTTTGAAATGACTGCGAGAATTGGAACTTCGCTTTTCTCCCATAGTTGCCGCTTTTAGAGCCAAAGGGTGGGTAGGGCGTATGAAATCAAGGAACGCCAAGCCAACAACGGTGCTAGTGGTGGAGGATGAACCGACTGTTCGCGCTCTCGCGGAGTCCATCATCGAGGCCCTCGGCTACATGATTTTGTCGGCAGCGAACGCAAGAGAGGCGATCGCCCTTTTCCAACAAGATGAGCCCATCGACATCTTGTTCACTGACATCAACTTGCCGGATGGGTCGGACGCGATCGATGGGATAGAACTGGCCCGGAAAGCGGTTGAGCTTTGCCCGGATTTGCGGGTGATCTACACAACTGGCGGGGGTCAGACCGATGGCATGACCGCGCTGTTTGTAGAGGATACTGCTTTTCTGCCCAAGCCCTACACGGTCAAACAACTTACTGATGCGGTCCTAGCGACTGTTTCCGACCACCCGATGTAACTGCGATCGCCAAGGATAGAAATCGAACCGGCTAGGTGGTTATAACCGTCACGTCGCGCCTTCGTCGGGAGCAGTGGTTCCATCGGCGTCGAGGATGCCGGTGTGCGCCCAGAGCGTCTTGTGCAGAGCCGCACCAATCCGAGGCGTTAGTTCGTCATCCGGACCTGATACACCCCATCCACGATCTCGACCCTCTGCATTGCGCGCACCAGCGGGCCACGAAGGCGCTCGCGAGCGTCGCATCCGCGAAGCAGATCGCAAGGGCATCATTCACTACGCCTAGTGTGCTCGATGGGGTCGAGGTCCACCCATTAGCACCACAATTGGCGTCCAACCATGCGTTCATCTGATCGAGGCGGCTGCCGAGTCCTTCGGGCGGAATGCCGATCCTGACGCGAACTGGAAACCGGCGTTCGGTGTTGCGAGCGGCTTGTTGTACCGCCTTCATCGAGCAACCCGCCAGAAGCCCATCCGGTCTGTTGTGCGTGTAGCTTCTTGCTCCCGCAAATCGGGTCCGGTGATCTCAACATTGCCGTCGTCGGTCAACTGCCGCCTACGAACCTTCCGTTCGGCGATCAGTTCGAGCCGCGTCCGGTGGAGGTGGTACGCTTCGAGGCAGCGTTCAGGCGTCGGAGCCTCTGGAAGCAGGATTTGGAAAACGCGTCGGGACACGCGCACCACACCCTCATATTCGCCGACGCCTATACCGAACTCGACGACGGATCGCTGGGAGTTCCAGTGAGCATCGGGCGGAAAGCGAAAGAACATGGGCCTCCGGGGGAAATGTTCCGCGAATGTTCTACCCAATATGCCACGGGAGAATTGTCGTGTCGACTCGGCTCTTTTCGGAAACGACGGCCCAATGTCACGGGGCGACCGCCGAGCGGTGTTTTGCGGATATGCGCGTCAAACGCCTTTGTCGAAGCGCTCGACGGCAGCCGAGAAGATCGGCCAAACTTGCGTTAGCTGAGGCGGGAGAAGAACGATGGAACGGATCGGGCAATGCCACTGCGGCTCGCTTCGAGTAATTGCCACAGGTGAACCGGATCGGGTCTATCTGTGCCACTGCAAGGCGTGCCAGCGCCGCACCGGCACTGCCTTCCATTTCGGCGCGACGTTATCCGAAAGAGCAGGTGCGGCTCGACGGCGAGCGGAAGATCTACGAGCGCGACGCCGACAGTGGCTATCGCATTCGATTTCATTTCTGCCCGAATTGCGGCAGCACCCTCTATTGGGAAGGAGACCGCAACCCTGCTGTCTGCGGAGTCGCAGTGGGCGCGTTTGATACGTCGGCGTTTCCGCCGCCCAGCGACTCGATCTGGGAGGAGTCGATGTATCCGTGGCTCGGCTTGCCGGCAAGGGATGGATCACCACCAGCAGGGCCGACCGCCTGCCACATAGGCTCGGAACACCGGCGACACCACGCACATTCGCTCAGATGAAGCTTCCCCGCCGACCAGCCGCCATTGTCTTTGACATGGACGGTCTCCTCTTCGACACCGAAGCGCTTTACCAGGAGGCCGCTATCTTGGCGGCAGCAGACGGAGGGCACGATGTATCATCGGGGGTCTTCAGCAGACCATTGGCTTACCCTGGCCCCAGAGCCGGAGCCTCCTCCTGGCCCATTTCGGGCGGAGTTTCCCGGTTGAGGAATTCGTCGCGACTGTCGGTGAGGCATTTCGAGGTACTGGCTGCAACCCGCCTAGCCCTCAAGCCGGGCGCAATCGAATTGCTCAATACCCTGGACGACCTCGGGCTCCCGCGAGCTATCGCTACATCTTCGGCGCGTGAGACAGTCGAACACCATTTGCAGTTTCATGATCTGGTCGGACGGTTCCACCATATAGTCGGGCATGGAGACTACGCGCGCGGTAAGCCCGCACCCGATCCCTTCCTAAAAGCTGCCCAGCGTTTAGGTGTGGAACCCCGGTCATGTCTCGCCCTGGAAGATTCACACAATGGAGTCCGGTCGGCAGCCGCCGCCTGCATGATGACGGTGATGGTGCCCGATCTCCTCGAACCCACTGACGAAATCCGAGGGCTCTGCGCCTTCGTTGCCCGCGATCTGCATGAGGTGCGCCACCTCCTCTTGGTTGCCGAGATGTCGTTCAGACCGACAAGGATAAGCTAGTCGGCGAACTCGATGTCGATGATCGTCATCTCAATAACAGCGGCCATGTGCATGGCGGTGCGTTGGCGGCGTTCGCCGACGATCTCGGCGGAAACTTGGCCGGGCTCAACGTCCCACCTGGGTTTCGGACAACCACGATCGAATCGAAGACGAATATTTTTCGGGCCTGTGTGCCAGGGCGGCTTACCGGCGTTGCTGTACCGGTCCATGTGGGGCGGCGCATGATCGTCCTGCAAATCTCGATCTACCGTCCGGACGGAAAGCTTGCCGCAATGATGATTCAGACGCAGATGGTTCTCCGAAGGGAGTCGTCGACACCTTCGGTTGGAGGGAGTGGCGAGGCTTAGTGCTTCGCCCGGTATTCCCCGTAGTTCGTGTGGTAACGAGAGGCATCGTTTAGCTTTATGGCCTACGTTGCAATCAGGATTGCGGTCAACTTCAGCATCGGACGAGAAACTGTATCTGAGGCTGGCCTAAGCCACCCTGGAGCGAAAGGCGAAAACAGTAGACCTCTTAATGAGGCGCACCAATATCCGCCTAATCGAACTTGGCGATCCACAGCGCGAGCAGACTAAAACCCGGTGAAGGTATCAGTCGGCGTTCGCTCCCTGTTCTCAAATGTGAACTACTTCACACTTGCATCCTGGAGACCGCCTATACGCTCGAATCAACAAGCAAAGATGCGAGGGTAAAGCCGACATGTGCTATATTATTGGACAGGTTGCCGAACAGGCGGCTATCCGGAGTCATCTGTCTGGTGGGGCTGGGGCTGTTTCCAGCGTGTATGGAGAAGCTCCATCTGGAATCGACATTGCGCGGCAGTATGAGCGCATTGCCCGGGCAAAATCTGATGCGCGGTCATTCAACACGCGGCTTATTCTTCTCGGCACCGCAGGAGGCCCCACGTACTGGACGAATACGAACCGCCGCAGTGCCTCATCCGCTATCGTAGTAGGCGATGCGATATACGTCGTGGACTGCGGCGACGGCGCAGGAAAGCGGCTTCAAGAAGCGCTGGACCCTCCGAACAATCTCGCCATGTTCAGCACCGTCCGGGCTCTTTTTTTAACTCATCTGCACTCCGACCATGTTGTCGATTATCCAAACCTGCTCCTCTACGGATGGCTTTCTGGCCTCGACCGCGCTGCTTCGCCGCTCAAGGTGTTTGGTCCAGGCCGTCGCGGCGAGATGGAACCGGTATTCAGCCTGCGTGCGAACACCGCCGATATACCCAAGGTGGTGAATCCGAGAAACCCGACGCCGGGCACTCGCGATATGACCGAATACCTCTTTCGAGCTTATGCGACCGACATCAACGACCGGATTCGTGACAACGGGAAACAAGATCTCCGGCTTTTTGTCGAGGCACACGACATAGAGTTACCGCAAATCCCAGATTTTAGCTCGCCAAACCTGACCCCTCACCCGGATATGGAGCCATTTGTCATCTACGAGGACGACCGGGTTTGCGTATCGGCAACGCTGGTACAGCATTCTCCGATCTGGCCCGCCTTTGCGTTTCGCTTTGAGACGGATGATGGGGCAGTAGTCTTCTCTGGCGATACTGGTCCGAGCAAGAATCTGATCAGACTGGCGAACGGCGCGAATATCCTAGTGCACGAGGTGATCGTCTCCGAGTGGATCAACCGCGTCCTTCCCGAGCCGCATACAGCAGCACAGGAGGCGATGAGACAGCATTCCTTTAATGCCCATACCCCGGTCGAGGAAGTCGGCAACATCGCCGAGGCGGCGCAGGTGTCAACCTTGGTCCTCAACCATATCGTACCGGGCAATGCACATGCAGACGATCTTGCTCCAGCGCAGCGCGGCTTTTCTGGGCGACTCGTAATCGGCGAGGACTTGCTGCAATTGGGGGTCGACGGCTTCCGCCATTGATACACGAACTACGACCTCGGCGTAGTCGTCGAATAACGCAACTCCGCCGCAGCCGACCGCGAGATTTTCCAACGGTGCTATGAAGAAGCGCACATTCGGCTCGAACAGTTGGTCGATCGAAAGGCCGTGCCGTTGATGCGCCTCGTAGGCGGCACCGAGCACGTTTTCTAATTCGCCGATCAGGTCGTTCACTTCCGGCGTTGCCTGAACCACCTGTTCGACGGTCATGTTCATCGTCGACAACCCGAACCAACGGCCAAGATTAGACCACGGACCTCATGCAGATCACGGGCAACAAAGGTGCAGAGTCCTCGAATTTCGTCCGTTGGTTTGAGAAGATCCGGCACCATTACGGTCATCATACCAGCAGAGGACGCGGATCTGACCCCGCTGTGAGAGTCCTCCAAGGCCAGACATAGCCGAGGTTCGACGCCTAGCCGCTCGGCAGCTTTCAGGAAGGGATCGGGTGCGGGCTTGCCGCATGCATAGTCGCCATGTCCGACAATCTCATGGAACCGCCCGACGAGATTATGGGCTGTCAAGTGATGCTGCACGGTCTGATGAGCCGAGGACGTAGCGATGGCCCGAGGAAGCCGCAGATCATCCAACGTATCCAGCAATTCGATCGCGCCGGGCTTCAGGGATAGACGGGTCGCTGCCAACAGATCGAAGTGCCGCACCCACGCCGCGACAAATTCATCAGCCGGGAAAGCATTGCCAAAATGGCCGAGGAGTAGGCTGCGAGTTTGGGGCCATGGAAGACCTATAGTGCGGCTGAAGATTCCCGAGGTCACATCGTGGCCTCCCTCCGCCGCAGCTATCAGGACCGCCTCTTGGTAGAGTGCTTCGGTGTCGAACAGCAGACCGTCCATGTCGAACACAATGGCCGCAGGCATATGGGGGAGCTTCATATTGGTTGGCTCACCGCGAGAGAGTAGCACCGGCTCGGTTGGTAGAGGGGTGCGCCGCTGCTCGGGGTTCGCGTTCCCGCAGATCGCGACCGGTGATCTCGATATTGCCGTCATCGGTCAACAGCCTACGGCGGACCTTCCGCTCGGCAATGAGTTCAAGCGGGGTCCGGTTAAGGTGGTAGGCTTCGAGGCACCGTTCTGGTATAGGGGCCTCTGGAAGCAGGATTTGGAAAACACGCCGGGAAACCCGCACCACACCCTTCATATTCGCCGACGCCTATGCCGAACTCGACGACGGAGCGCTCAGAATTCAAGCGGGCGTCAGGCCGAAGGCAGCTTATGGGGCGCCACCTGGAAATCCCCCGGTTGAGACGGCGCTACTGGCGTAAATAACCCACGATCTGGCTTGAGATCGAGCAGCGGTGTCCCGTTCAGGCAGTCCAAGCCACGTACCATAACGATCGCACCCTCGATGGAAACCAGCTTGGCGCTGGACGTGCCGATGGGATTAGGTCGGGCTGGCGATCTCAGCGAAAACGTGCCTCGTCAGGTTCCATCGTTCGCTGGGCTTTGCATCACCAGATCGCGCCGAGACAGATGAAGCCAATAGAGCACCTCGATCCGCTCGAATTGGGCGAGACTATCAAGAGCCGCGACCCACGGCTCGAATACCTCGATGCGACAGAGAGGCCCATCCGACCGGCCTTGTCGCGGGGTCTCCATGCGCGAGGTCCAGGGCGTGTGTATGCGACCGATGAACACCAACCCGGCATCCGTCGTGGGCGGCATTTTTACTGCTACCTCGGATTTCCGTATCTCGTTCTCGCGAACCATCTCGGGCTGATCTTTCGATGGGCTATTGGGAAACAGAGGGCGCGGCGACCTCGATGTGCGTCACGACCCGCGCGCTTCGACCGCCTCGCATATCCAGCGGCTCGACAACACACAGATGGTCGGCATCGAGCGGCTTGCCGTCCATCCATTCGGCCAGAATGAGCGAGACAAAGTTCGTCAACGGCTTAGGCCCGGCCACTGAAAAAAACTCACGGACGACAGCCAGGACTATGGGGGTGATCAGAGTGAAGCGAGGATTGTTGCCGCGAATGCTCGGTGAGAAAGCGGCGCATGAAAATCGTACCGATCACGGGAGTGTCATAATAGGGCTCCATTGGCTCGAACCCTAACTTTCGGTACAGCGCGATGGCCCCCGCCATCGAGGGTAGGGTGTCCAGCCTCATCTCGCGGTAGCCGATGCGCACGGCTTCCTTCACGACAGCGTCGACCAGCCTTTCCCCGAGTTCGAAACCTCGCCCTTCCGGAGAAACATACAGGCGCTTCATTTCACAACAGCCGTGAGGCGCGATGGGCCGGAGTCCGACACAACCCACCGGGGTGCCGTTGGAATGGCGGGCAAGCAACAATTCACCAGCCGGGGGAGCATACTTACCCGGCATGGCCTGCATCTCCGCCTCGAAATCCTGATAGGACAGGTCAATATCCAGGGAATATGCATAGGCTCTGAACAGCCTGACCGTAGATGCCAAGTCATTGGCCGTTCTGACAGGGGCAATATGAAAATAGGGTGGTTCGTGCATGTGATCGTGGGCGGCTCGCTATGGTTAGCTACCTTGATCCAACTACCCGCACCGTTCCAGACGAGAATTGCTTAAAAGGGCCGCTTGGGATGGACGGACAAAGGTGGCCTGATTTCGCCGCCGATCCCTAGGAGCGGAACGAGAATGCCCCACGCTATCATTCGAGGAAAAAACGGACGACGGCACGAGGTCGATTTTGGCGACGCGCCCGTTCGTGTCGAGATTTATGCCAGCGATGAGACCGTCGAGATTTTCATCGAGGCGGATTTCGAGACGCTCCCGGAGGAGCGTCGGCGCTTCGCGCTTCTCAACATTCCCCGCCACCTGTTCAGCGAAGCTACCGCCGCCACGGCGCGACGCGCTGCGAACCCCGTCCTGCATCCTCGGCGAGACGAGTGATGTCGGCACGTGGGCTGATTCCTAGCCCGTGGTTTCCTCTTACCGCGAACCCCTGGCATGTGTTGAGCGCCGCGGGCCACCGCGTCGGCTCGCTCATCTCGGAGTCCTGACCGGCCTCAACAACAGCCCCGTACCCTTCCCGAAACGGGTCCCATTTTGATGGATCGTTTCCTCTGCCCGTAGCGCTTCAGGAGGCTCGCCGGTCCCGGCCCCTCCGAGCGTGGCCGAAGGTTGCTGTGGCGGAAGGACGGGGCAGGAAAAAAGAGGGGGTGCCTAAATCTTGGTCGGTACCATCCGAGGAATCCTATGGGGGTTCCCATCCGGGAGAAAAATGCGTCATCTGAGGCGCGCCAGACGACTACCCATGAGAGCGTTATTCCTTTGCTGACCAAATTGCCGCCCCGGTCTCTCGGTCATCCAGGACGTGCCCAGCGGGCTTTGCGCACTCGGCAGATATTCCGTCGAGCGGAGTTCCGATCTCCGTCGCTGCTGTCCGAGTTGGCTGTAGTCCTTGGACCAGCACGGCCTCGGAATTGCCAATGTACTCGTCGCCCAACTCGGATCGAATATCGAAGGGGCTCCTCGTCTTGTCGATGGCGGGGCCGAGCATATCGTTGATGGCGAATTCGCCATAACCCGGCCCGCTGCCCTCTTGGGAATGGCCTGTTAGCGCGTCCTCGATGTCCTGGCGGATTGGAATCCGGCGGCATTCCTCGATCAGTCGGTGTCGCCACGAGTGGTTAGGTGATAAATGTTTGTCTGTGAGCGATGGCATAATACCGGCCAGCCCGCGCACCATCGGGCCGATCCGCTTTGTAGCGTTGCCGCCCTTCGAGCCGAACTTGTCGGGGCGTAGCAGCGGGAACAAAGGCCCGTTCTTGGGCAGGCTCCGGACATAATCCAAGAAGCCTTCCTCAATCAGCTTCGGGTGCAAGGGGACGCGACGCACTGATGATTCATTCTTGATTGATGCACCTTCGTGCCGGTAATCGAGGCGGACGTTCAACACCCAATATCTGCCGACCGGCTCAATGTCTCGGACAGCCGCCCCGGCGGGTTCATCTAGGCGGCAACCAGTAAAGCAGCAGATCCAGGGCAGCCACCGCTTGTAATCGGTCGTTTCGCACCGCGCGGCTTCCAGCACAACTCTGGCCTCAGCGTTCGTGAACGCGCGGGTTTTGGTTCTAACCCGCGCCGAGAACCTGACCTTATCTGCTAGATTGGTTGAGATGATCTCCTTAGTGACGGCGAAGTTGGCGAGCGCCTTGAGTTGAATCAAATGCTGCTCGATCGTTTTCGGAGCCATCTTCTCGCCCGGAGCGACCTCTGTCTCTATGAGTGATTCGATCCAGTTCTCGACATTCCGCCGCGTCAGACGCGCGAGATCGTCAAAACCGACGAACTCCGAAAACTTGCGCATCATCCGCCGGGCCTCGTAGACGGTCTTCGCTCCGGGCGGCTTTCCCCTTTTTCCGGGCCACTTCGCCCACTTCGCTATCAGATCGTCGCCGCCTTCCGGGTCGTTGAACGGGATGGGGACCACGCCGATGACGGGTGTGGGTTCTTTAGACATCAAAGTCGCAGAATGATCGATTATGCTAACCATCGTGCGCGGTTCGATCTCGCCTGCGCGGATCGACTCAAGAACGCGATCGGTTGCTAAATTGCGCTCGCGCCGCACATCGGCAAAATGGCCAGCGTGTTCCTGATGATTCTCGCGACATTCGTGCAACAGCCGTGTCATCGCATCCTTGTTACTCAACAAACCCGCTGCACGTCTCGGATCATCGAGCACTTTAGCGAGATCGCCTTTGGGCTGACCGAAGGTATCGAGCGGATGTGGTCTGGCGATGAACACTTCGACCGATCTCCGTAGTTCAGCCTCGTTGTCAAGCGCCCATTCCGAACGGTCATCCCACGCGCCGCCAGCTTGACGGAGTTCGTGCAGCCGCGTGGTGAAGAAATTCGACCACCAAGCCCAAGCTACCGCTTCGATTTCTGCGTCGCTCACCGGAGGCCAGTTCCCGGCCAAAGCGAGATCGATGGTCCGGTTGGTCTCGTCGAGCAACCGGATGGCCTCCCGCTCAGCCTCGGGGCGACTTCGTGCCGCGAGCGTTTGACGCCACTCGGCCTTGCCGATGATCTCGACGAGATTACCGGGCACGCGACGGCGGAACCACCATCGTCCCTTCTCAGGACGCCAATGCAGATACCGCTCTATCCCACATGAGCGAGCCGTCCTTCCGGCCATTTGTGACTCCCTTTGTGACTCCGGTCGCGGCAGCCAAATTATTGACCCGGCGCATGTAAAGGGAATTTAAAGGGCTTTTAGGAGATCCACAATCAGATCTGCAACATGAAGCCGGTGACGCTCGCCGGCGCGATCGCGATGCTCGAGCTGGGGCTTGACGGCGGCGGGGTCGAGGAGAGGCTAACCGACGCAGCGATCGCCAGCCTTCGCGATATGCAGCAGGAGGCCTCGCGGATCTCGCCTGGCGACGATCGGATCCTCTCGCTGTTCCGGGAATGGGTCGCCGCATCAAGGCACATGGCGGCGGTACCGGGCGAGGCGGAGGAGGAGTGTAAGGCGGCGATCGCGGTCGTCAATGGGATCGAAGACACGATCAACGAAACGCCCTCAAGTGGAGCAGCTGGCCTAGCGATCAAGAGTTATCTCTCTCTCCACATAGAGGCCTTTTACGATCCCAAAGATGCGGCTGCCCTCGGCGATACGGCCATTAATTACGAGGTCCACGCATCAATCCTCGCGGACGCGATCCGTTTCGTGCCGGAGCTCGCGCCGCTGGCCGCCCCCGCCTTCGCCGCGCGCGCCGCCTTCCTTGAGACGCGGGCCTTGCAGGCATCACAACGAAGGGGCTTCTGAGCGAGCTACGCGGCGACGCGAAGGCGTGGCGGGTGGCGAACGGGGCTTAGCGCCCCGCCCGCCTTTCGCTATCCTAGATGGTGCCAACCGAAACTAGGAGGCGAATATGATTTCCCGGAAACCCGAAGAACAGCAACGACAGATCGACAAACTGACCGAAGCCGTGAATATTCTTGGTGGCCAGGTGGCGGCCTTTAATGGCCTATGTCGCAGCTGTTACCTCCCCTCTTGCTGAGGCTGAGAAGGGTCACGTTCAAGGGGTTGCGCAGGGACTCGCGCCCTCAGCCCCGCTTTCCATGACGCCACCCGCGCGCGTAGCTTCGCAAGGAATCGAGAAAATCCTTTGGCTCTCTCAGCAGCTGCGAAATCCGCAGCAACCGTGAGACTCTCCTCTGTCCACAGCGGCTCTATCTTAATAAGATCAGACATGACAAACGCCCTTTGTTCGGCTACACTGCGTCAGCCGAGGAAAAGACCGTAGGGCGGTAGCAGATGGGCGGGACTGGTACTCCTTAGCCCATCACCTCATGCTCTATATATCATGCCGCCACCCAACTCCGCTGCCAATACCCGCAGAAATCGACGCTCGGCTTGTTCCGCATCTCCTGTAGGTAGAAACCGCTCCCGGCCCAGGAGCGGTTAACACGTTCACTGACAACCAGCACTTTACGGTGGCGGCGCCGGGGGTGACGGCGTTCCTACGGCACGATCACCGCGTCGAGCGCAGTGATCAATGCGGGGGTCGGTGCACTCAACACGCTTGGCGAAGGTAACTGCCTGACAGCACAGCGAGCCCGGCTTCGGCCGGGCTTTTCTTTTCACGTCAAAGGATCTCCATGTTGCAAGCCGTGTTGCACGGAGTCGCCGATAGAATATGGAAAACTGCGGAAATCCTTGGCATTTCTTGATAACGCTGCTGCAACAAGAAAAGGTCGTGACAGGAGACTTAAGTTATTGATTTCGCTGGTGCCCAGGGGCGGAATTGAACCACCGACACACGGATTTTCAGTCCGTTGCTCTACCAACTGAGCTACCTGGGCGCCCTGCGAGCGGCGCTTATAGAAGAAGTACCGTGATCCTGTCCAGTCGAGCGTTGCGTCGCGGGTCCTTCGCGCGAGGTCTGCTCTAACTTGCCGCCGGTGGGGTCACACTGCTTCCCGCCATCGCTGTTGACGCTCAGACCGACGAGATCCGGGTCTACGACGCCGAGATCAACAATCCGGGAGTATTCAGCATCCAGCTGCACAACAACTATACCCCGATCGGCCGCGACCGGTCCGACTTCATGGGGGGCATTGCGGCGAACCACACCTTGAACGGTGTCCCCGAATGGGCCTTAGGCATCACCGATTGGCTGGAACTCGGCGCGTACGTCGCGGTGTACTCGTGGACCGGCGACGGGCGCTTTCTGATCGACGGCGCCAAATTGCGCGCCGAATTCGTCGCGCCGCACGCCGCGGAACGAAGCTTCTTTATGGGGTCAACTTGCTCGGCTTCAATGCCCGGTATTGGGAGCCGACCCGCACCTCCGGTGAGATCCGGCCGATTATCGGCGGGCGTCTCGGGCCTGTGGATCTGATCGTCAATCCGATCCTCGATACTTCATCCAAGGTCTGGGGTTCGCTCGACTTCGCACCGGCGTCGCGGATTGCCCATAATTTTTCCGAAACTTGGGCAGCGGCGCGCGAACACCATGCCGATTACGGCCACCTCCACAATCTTGAGCCGCTCGGCCGGCAACAGCAGCTCCTCTTCACCATGCTCGACTACAAGAGAGCTCCGCTCAGCGTCGAATTTGGGATCGGCCACGGGTTCACGGCGACTTCCGATCCTCTGCTCCTCAACCTGATCCTGTCGCGTGATTTTTGAGCCGGGGCGGCCTCCGTCAATCGAAGACGATGACGCCGCGCGCGACCTCGCCGGCCAGCATCAGCGCGAAGCCTTCATTTATCTGATCGAACCGGTAGGTGCGGCTGATCAGATCGTCGAGGTTGATTTTCTTTTCCAGGTCGAGATCCGCGAGGATCGGGAAGTCGATATTGGGCCGCACCGAGCCGTAATAGGTCCCGCTGATGACCTTCTCGCCGTAGACGATCTGCGACGGGTTGATCGGCGCCCGGGTCGCGAAGGCCGGGATGCCGACCAGCACCGCCCGCCCGCCGGGCGCCACGGCTTCGATCACCTGCAATGCGGTCTGCTCGCTGCCGATCGCGTCGAAGGCGGTATCGACGCCGAGCCCCTCTGTAATCTCCCGTACCCGATCGAGGACGTTCTCTGCCGTGGCATTGATCGTGTGCGTCGCGCCGAAATTCCTCGCATAGTCGAGCTTGTTGTCGCGCAAATCGCAGGCGATGATCGGGTTTGCCCCGGCGAGCCGCGCGCCTTGGACGACGTTAAGCCCAACGCCGCCGCACCCGACCACCAGCACGATGGAGCCGGCCGGGACCCGCGCGTGGCGGATCACCGCGCCGATGCCGGTCGCGACGCTGCAGCCGACGATCGCGGCGTGGGTGAAGGGCAGGTCGTCGCGCACTTTGACGACCTGCTCGGCGGGACAGACGACCTCCTCCGAGAACGTTCCGATGCGTGCCATCTGGTTGACCGGCTCGCCGTTCAGCTTGACGCGGGCCGTCCCGTCATGCATGCGCCAGCGCGGCGTGTCGTTGTGCCCGATGCACAGCACTGTCTGCCCGGAGGAGCAATAGCGGCAACGGCCGCAATGCGGCCGGAACGAGAAGATGACGTGGTCGCCTGGCCTGACGTTGTCGACCTCCGGCCCGTTCTCGACAACGATCCCGGCGGCCTCGTGCCCGAGCACCATCGGGAGGAGCAACGGCCAATCCCCGTTCATGATGTGCCAGTCGCTCATGCAGACGCCGGCTGCCTGGACCCGGACTCTAACCTCTTTGGACTTTGGCGGCTCCTGCTCGAGATCGAGGATCTGCAAGGGTTTGTTGATTTCCGTCAGAACCGCGGCGCGCATGTTGTCCTCCCTCGGGCCAGATGGTGCGATCGACCGGCTCAGGATCCTAGTTCCGCATGCCCCCAGGTTCGCGTCAACAGGTCAGGCGGGCGGAGACATCAGCCTCTCGCGCCCGGATTTCCAAAATCGGTCGGATTTTACTTGACTTAGTTCCTGATTTGTTCTAGTTTCCAAAACGTAAACACGCAAGCCACATTCACCGGTTAAAACCTTTTTGACTGCCTCAGTCGGCCGTTTAAACAAGCGCGCCAAATGTATAGGCATGTTGAGCTATTCTATAAATGAATTTGCATTCTGGAGTACTACGGAGATGTCACATATTTCAAATATCGAGCTGACCGAGTGTGAGCAGATCGCGCCGCGCTGCGAAGCAATCGACGAATTTCCGGTGGCGATGAGTATGCTTGCCGAGCAACATCGCCCGTCTCGGATGCCATTTTTCCGGAATCTGGCGGCCCTCGACCACGCGGCTGCGAGCGATCCGTCATTTCTCGGTCAGGTACACCTTGTTTATCAGGCGGCGATGCACGCCACACGTGCCGCTGTCTATTACCTGCCGCACCTCGACAGCCCAGCTCTGCGCAAGCGCAAGCTTCGGATATTTGTTGACGACGACGGCCTGCCCGGCGGCGATACGCACCATTATCAACTGACGCAAGCGTTTCGGAATATCGGTGCCAAATGCGTGCTCGATGACGAGGCGTTCGCAGCGCCAGAGGAATTGTGCCGCCATCTTGACGGCGAAGCGGCCCATTTCGTGCGCCTCGCAAAAACGCTCTATTCACGCTCGCTTGGCGCGTGGTGCGCGATCGAGGTGATGTCGGTCGATTGGATGCGCGCCCTTGCCGACGCCTTGTCCGTCCATTTCCCGCAATTCGCCGATGAGCCGTATTTTGCGGAGTGCTTTTCCGAGATGGTCGAAGAGCGCCACGCCGAGGAGTTGCTCTCAGTGACCCAGATGGTACTGAGCGCGCGGCCGGCCTTGCTGCCCGCAACGTTCGAGGACGCCAAGATCATGGCCGAGGCGCTCGATGGGGTATGGACCCATCTCGACCGAATTGTCGAGATCGCCCGGCAACAGGCGGCGGAACGGTCTTCGGCCTCAGCCTGACCTGTCGGCGCGCTCGCTGCGCAGACGCGCGCGAGGTCTCGGCTTCACATCGTCAAGGACTCGATTTCGATGCGAATTAACGCACCGGCCAGATTGGCCGTGGCTTGGCTGACCATGTTTCTGGTCGGAACCGAGCTGTTTGTTTTCTCTCCTTTGCTGCCGGTCCTAGCGGCCGACTACCACATAGCTCCGGCCCTGGCGGGGCTGTCGGTGACGATGTTTTCGTTAGCATATATGGTGACCGCACCGCTGTTCGGATATTTCTCGGACCGGATCGGGCGCCGGCGGGTTTTGATCTATTCCCTCCTCGCCTTCGCCCTCGCCAATATCCTGACCGCCGGCGCCGCAAATTTGCCGTCCCTGCTCGCAGTCAGGCTCTTTGCCGGCGCCGCGGCGGCGGGTGTCTCGCCATCGATTTACGCGCTCGTCGGCAGCGCCGCCCCGCCAGACCGCCGGGCCACCTGGCTGGCACTGGTGGTCTCCGGTCTGTTGGTTTCGCTTGCCATGGGTGCGTCGGCGGGCGGCCTGATGGGCGTCCTCTTCGGTGGTCCTCCGGTATTCCTCGCGCTCGCCGGTCTCGGTCTGTTGCTGGTCTGGCTGAACCGATGGGTTTGGCCATGCGATCGAGCCGCCGCCGGGCTCGCCGCGGTAGCGAGCGATCCGCTTGCCGTCGTTGTTCTGGTGCGCCGCCTGATACCGACGGTGCTGTGGAGCACTGGCCTCTACGGCGTTTATACCTACCTCGGCTCCGGCCTCACTGCCGTGGGCTTCTCGACCGGGCGGATCGCCGCGGCCATTCTCTTCTATGGCTGCGGCGCAATCGTCGGAGTTCTTGTCGGCGGCCGTGCGGCCGATCGGCTCGGTGTCCGATTCACTGCGACCGCGAGCTTTGCCGGCCTGTGCGCTTGCCTGCTGCTGTTGCGGCTGGCGCTCGATGCGGGCAGGTTGGTCGAACCCGCCCTCGGCGTGAGCTCGGCTGTCGCGCAGCTGTTCTTTCCAGCCCAGCAAGCCGGTCTGGCAAATGATTTCCCCGCCCAACGCGCTGCGGTGCTCGCCTGGAACAACAGCGCGCTATTCTTGGGCATTTCGCTCGGTTCGCTGGTCGGCGGGGAAGCGATCGCATTGGGAAATTTCGGGGCTGATTTAACCATCTCTGCCGGCATCGCGCTGGCAGGATGCATCATCAATGTGATCCTGGTCCCGGGTCGGCTGCGGATGAGCCAGTGACGCACTGCATCCAGACGGCTTTTTGACGCCGCGCTGACACCGAATTGACGGAGATACGATTAAATTTGCATGGAACCGGTTGTGACAGCGGCGTGCCCGCTGCGCCCCGCCGGCGACCGAGCTTTCGCCGGGGGCATCAGTGGGCAACAAGGATAGCCGAATTAGCCATGAAGGGCAAAACCGAAGCGCGGCGATCTGCGCGACGGTGCAAACGGCGCTGCGCCAGAACCGGCTGCTCTTCGCATTCCAACCCGTGGTTTGCGCGGCGACGGGAGAGACCGATTATTTCGAATGCCTGCTGCGCATGCGCGATGTGAGGGGGAGCATCATTGCCGGCAGCGAATTCATCACGCCGATCGAACAACTGGGTCTGATCGGATTCATTGACGACTACGTCCTCGAACTCACTGTCCGGGAGCTCGCGAGGCATCCCGGGTTAAGGCTCGGGCTCAACATATCCGGGCTTACTGCGTGCATCGGGCCGTGGCTGCAATCCTTGGTTTCGGCCTTGCAGTATCGGCCCGATGTCGCCAGGCGGTTGGTCGTGGAGATCACGGAAACTGCGGCATTGTCCGACCTCGAAGACTCGGCGCGCTTTGTCGACACGCTCCGCCGTGTGGGGTGCCGGGTGGCACTCGACGATTTCGGCGTCGGTCACACCTCGTTACGGAATCTCGAAACCTTGTCAGTCGATACAGTCAAGATCGACGGTTCGTTTGTTCGAAACCTGGCAGACAGTCACGAAAGACGCGTTCTTTTGCGGGAATTGCTCGGACCAATCAGCGGTCTCGGCTGCATTACCGTGGCCGAAGGGGTGGAGAACGCTGCGGACGAAGCGGTCGCGCGGGCAGAGGGATTCGGCTACTTGCAGGGTTACCATCTCGGGCCGCCAACCATCGAGCGCGCTTGGCTCGCCCAGACATTGACCGGCTAATCGAATGGTTGGCCGCGATCTTAACCGGACGATGGAAGGCGAGCGCCGATCGAGGCCTTGGTCCGGCGTGCGGATCGGTTTGACCGGAAGGATCCTGATCCTGGTCATCTTTGCCGTCGTTCCGGCGCTCGTGATCCAGGCCTGGAACGAATACGATTTGCGCATCGCGCGTGAGGCCGATATCCGCCAACAAGTCGTGCAGACCACCAAACAATTCGGCGAGGAGATCGGCGAGCTGCGCGAAGGTGCTCGCCAACTCCTCCTGGCCCTCGCCCAGTTGAACACGGTCAAGACCCGGCAGCCGGGCGCTTGCAACCCCCTTTTCGGGAAGCTGAAGGCACGCTTCGCCAATTACGGTCTGCTCGGCGCAGCCGATACGAACGGCCACATCTTTTGCACCAGCGAGCCGACAGAGTATTCGTCGGTTGCGGACCAGCCCTTCTTCGAGCGTGCCATGGCTCAGCCCGGGCTCGCCGTCGGGAATTATTGGGTGGATCCGGCCAATGGCCGGCGGATGATTCATTTTGCCGAGCGCTTCGAGGACGACGACGGCCTTATCGCGGGTGTCGTATTTGCCGGCCTCGACTTGGCGTGGCTCTCCAACCACCTCAAGGAGCGCGACTTGCGCCGACCGCCTCGATCCTGATCGCCGATCGCGAGGGAAACATCATCGCACGGTTGCCCCATCCGGAACTCCTCGTCGGCAAGAACATGAGGAAGTCCCATGAAGCCATCATGGATGGGGAGCAACCGGGATGGGAAGAAGCGGTCGGGGTCGATGGGACGACGCGGATTTTCGGATTTGTCCCGCCCGCTCTGCCGCCCAAGGATTTCTTTCTCAGCGCCGGCCAGAGCAAAGCCGAAGCCTTTGCCGCGATCGACAATGCCACTCGGCGCGGCATCGGGCTGATCCTGGCCGGTCTCTTGGCGGCGGTCTACGCCGCCTGGGCGGGGGGCCGCAATTTCATTCGCCGGCCGATCCAACGTCTGCTCAGCGTCACCGCCGAATGGCGCAGAGGGAACTATGCTGCGCGTGTACATCTGGAAGATCGGTCTTCTGAAATCGGCCGGCTTGGAGCGGCGTTCAACGAGATGGCCGACGCACTCGCGGCGCGGCATGCGGCTCAGCAAAGCGCCGAGGAGGAGCTGCGCGAGCTGAATGCGACGCTCGAGTTTCGGATCGAGCAGCGCACGGTCGAGTTGGAGGGCGCGGTTCGGGCCAAATCGCAGTTCCTGGCCAATATGAGTCACGAAATTCGCACGCCGCTGAACGGCGTCCTGGGCATGCTAGAACTCGTTCGCCAAACCGAGCTTGGATCACCCCAGCAACGCTTTATCGAGACTGCACGACGCTCCGGCGAGACCTTGCTCGAAGTCATCAACGGCGTCCTCGACCTCTCCAAGATCGAGGCCGGCAAGATCGAAATCGAGCACAGCGCGTTCGATCTGCGGGTCGTTGTGGAGGAGGTGACGGAGCTCTTCAGCGAATTGGCGTACGGCAAGGGGATCGAGTTGGGCTGCTTTGTCCCGGCAACTCTGCAGACAGCATTGATCGGCGACGCCGGCCGCTTGCGCCAGATCTTGACGAACCTGATCGGCAATGCGGTCAAGTTCACCGAGCGCGGTGAGGTCGGTGTTCGCGCTTACGCATTGGAACGCGATGTCTCGTCGGTCTTGATCGCCTTCGAGGTCGTCGACACCGGGATAGGCATTCCGGCGGAAAAGTGCCGGCATATATTCGAAGCATTTGCCCAAGCCGACAGCTCGACGACGCGGCGATACGGGGGGACCGGGCTCGGGCTTTCGATCGCCAAGCATTTTTGCGAGATGATGGGCGGTTCGATCGACGTCGCCAGCGAGCCGGGTGCCGGGTCGAAATTTCGCTTCACCGCCAGGTTCGGGTTGCAGTCTTCTGCGGCCGATAGAACCCAGACCCCGCTGCGGCGTCGAACCGGGGGACCGGCCCTGGTCGTCGTCGGCAATGCCCTCAACCGCGAGATACTGGACGACCAGCTGTCAGCCGGGGACATTCCGGTGAAGCATGCCCAGACGGGCTCGGCAGCCCTCGGCGCGCTGTGCACCGCAGCTCTTGACAAAAAGCCGTTCGAGCTGGTGATCATCAACTACTCGCTGCCTGATATGACGGGCATCGAGCTAGCGCATGCCATCAAGACCGCTTCCGACGGGGTCGAGCAGCAGATCATCCTCTTGATCTCGTCCGATGAGGACGTCGGCCAGATCGCCGAACGTGCGTTGGGACGCCTGACAAAGCCGATACGACAATCCGCATTGTGGGAGTGCATTGCGGTGAGCGCTCAGCCGGTTTCGGCAATCACCTCCGCGCCCAAAACGCCGGCGGCGGATCAGCCCGGTAAAGGCCGGGGGCCCGTACTCGTAGTGGAAGATAGCCCCGTCAACCTGGAGGTCGCTGTCGCCATTCTCGAGAGCATGGGCTGCGTCGTCGCGACTGCGGTTAACGGGCGGCACGCACTAGACTGTCATGCGAGCGGCGAATACAGCCTGATCTTCATGGATTGCCAAATGCCCGAGATGGACGGGTTCGAGGCGACGGCAGAGATTCGCCGGCGCGAGGCGCTCTCCGGGAGGCACACCCCGATCGTTGCACTGACTGCGAGCGTCGTGGAGGACGGCCGTTGGAGATGCCTGGCGGTGGGTATGGACGACTATCTTGCCAAACCGTTCACGCTGGACCAGATGAGGGCGATGCTGACGATTTGGCTGGGACCGCCCGAACGCCCCGCTGCGCGAGAGCACTTGTCGCTCGTTACTCAGGCGTCGGCAGCACCCGACCCGATCGATGAGCAAGTGTTGGCTTCGCTCGGGCGACTGCAAAAGGAGGGGCGGCCGGACATCGTGCAACAGCTCATCGAACTGTTTTTCAAGGGCGCGGCAGGTCTTCTGACGGATTTGGATCACGGCGCGGCGACGGGTGACGCAGCGCTTCTGTACCGCGCCAGTCATGCGCTGAAGTCGACAAGCGCCAATCTGGGGGCGACCGCGTTGTCGACACATTGCCACGAGCTCGAGGCGCTCACGAAATCGGGCACGGTTACGGACGCTGCCCGGCTGGTAAAGGTAATCCGCGAAGACTATCGCTCCGTCGAAGCTCGGCTTTCAGACCGCCTGCCCCGTGTCGCCTGATACCGAGTTGCCCGATGCCAAGTCGCCTGATGCCAAGTCGCCTGATGCCAAGTCGCCTGATGCCAAATGGATGATAAGCGTACCGATTCCGTCGCGCTGGTCGTCGATGGCGACGAGATGGAGCGCTTTCTCCATCGGCAGGCTCTCGAGCCCGCCGGGTTCGAGATCGTCGACGGGCCCCGCGACGCCTCTCTTCGGGTGAAACTCACAGCACGCCGAAGCGAGGCGTGCACCATCTGGGATGAAATAGGTCTATCATTTCTTAGGGTGATTCCGGGGCGCGGGCTTCGCCCGCGAGCCTGGAACCCATGAACACGGGCCTCGGAGAAAGGGTTCATGAGCCGGTGTTCATGGTTGCCGAGCCCGGCCCACGGGCCGTCCCGGAACGACAATCTTGCCATTGAAATGACAGCACTTTTCGCCTCTATTTTTATGGCAGTGTGGCCGATGCCGGGATCGGCATAACCCCCGAAGAAGTTGCACTGACGGTCCAGTCATTCGGCCAGATCGCCAGCGGGTTCGCTCGACCCTACGAAGGGTTGGGCCTCGGCTTGACTATTGTAAGTAAGCTGATCGGCCGTCATGGCGGGCGCCCGACAATCGCCAGCGCGCTGCAGAAAGAGACAAAGGTCTCTCTCGATTTTCCGGTACCGGCGCGAAGAGGCTGGAGCGAGATCCTGGGAAAGGACGTTTTTTTGACGGATCTCGGCGTAGCCCCGGCATGAACATGCAGACGGGGCGACAGATTCGCGCTTGAGACGGCGCCGAGCCCAACGCCGGGAAAAGATGGGCGAACCAGGGGTTTGCAATGAACAACTTCTATCTCGAAGTGATTTCGCTGGTTGAGCGCCTTCATCGTCAATTCCTGGAGGTCGTCAAACTGGAGCTGGAGGGGCTCCGTGTTCATGACATCAACAACGTTCAGGCAATGATGTTGTTCAATATTGGGGATGCGGAGATGACGGTGGGCGAGCTCACCTTGCGGGGCTGTTATCTCGGGTCCAACGTCTCCTACAACGTAAAGAAGATGGTCGAGAACGGCTATCTGGCGCATGAGCGCTCAGTGCACGACCGGCGCTCCATCCATGTTCGATTGACCGAAAAAGGGGGCAAACTGCGGGACCGCTTGGGCGCGATGCATCAGCGCCACGGCCAGATGCTTTCGCAGGCGACGCTTACCGCCGAGGATCTGCAGAATACCAGCGTTACGCTGCGCAGACTGGAACGCTTCTGGATCCGCGCTGCCGACTTGGTTCAGCGAGCACCGCCACAGATCGAGGCCGAGGTGGTCGAGCCGCCTCCTTCCGCCGCGAACCCCAACCGCGATGATTTCGGGCGGCGAATTTCCTCCGGAAACTAGAAGCTTCTCTGGAACTGGCCGACTATTCGTCGGCTGCAGCTTCTCCCGGGGCGGCCATCATCGCTTCGGCGACAAGGCCGGCATTGCCGCGCATCGCGTGCTCTATCGCCTCGCCGATCTCGGCATGCTCCTTTAGATGAGCCTTGGCGTTTTCACGTCCTTGGCCAATGCGCTGGCCGTCGTAGGAAAACCAGGAGCCTGACTTCTCGACGACGCCCGCCTGAACGCCCAGATCGATCAATTCGCCGCGCTTCGATATTCCCTCGCCGTACATGATATCGAAATCGACAACCTTGAAAGGCGGCGCCATCTTGTTCTTGACAACCTTGACGCGTGTCTGATTGCCGATGACCTGATCACGCTCCTTAATCGCGCCGATGCGCCGAATATCGAGACGGACGGAGGCGTAGAATTTGAGGGCGTTGCCGCCCGTCGTGGTCTCCGGATTGCCGAACATCACGCCGATCTTGTGGCGGATCTGATTGATGAAGATGACCATTGCGCGGGACCGGGAGATCGAGCCCGTCAGCTTGCGCAAGGCCTGGCTCATCAGCCGGGCGTGCAGACCCATATGGCTGTCGCCCATTTCGCCTTCGAGTTCGGCGCGCGGCACGAGGGCCGCCACCGAATCGATAACGAGGACATCGATGGCGCCCGAGCGGACCAACGTATCGGTTATCTCGAGCGCCTGCTCGCCGGCATCGGGCTGGGAAATCAGCAAATCGTCGACATTGACGCCGAGCTTGCGGGCATAGGCCGGGTCGAGCGCGTGCTCGGCGTCGATGAAGGCGCAGGTGCCGCCGCGGCGCTGCGCTTCGCCAATGACATGCAGAGCAAGCGTCGTCTTGCCGGAACTCTCCGGCCCGTAAATCTCAATGATCCGCCCGCGCGGTAGCCCGCCGATGCCGAGCGCGATATCGAGACCCAAAGATCCGGTCGATATTACCTCGGTGTCGGCGGCCGCCTCGCGCGATCCCAACTTCATGATCGAGCCTTTGCCGAAGGCGCGTTCTATTTGCCCGAGCGCCGCGTCCAAAGCCCGCTGCTTGTCCATTGCTTCCTTGTCCACGAGACGCAACGCGGTCTGCATTGGTCCATCCTCCTTATTCCACATCCGGTGATGCCGTGCAACGCGGCCCGGAGGCTGCCGCGTGTACACCTTTTGTTCGGGCGGCGCAATACCAAAACAAGCGCTTTACGCGACCCCCGCGGCGAGTACATCTCGCACCTTGGCCGCGAGTTCCTTCAAACTGAACGGCTTGGGTAGAAACTCGATACCGACGTCGCTGTCGAGACGCTGACGGAATGCGTCCTCGGTATACCCCGAAATGAAGATCACTTTCATTTCCGCGTTTATCTCCCGCACTTCGCGGACGAGCCCGGGCCCGTCCATATGCGGCATGACTACATCGGTGATCAGCAGATTAATCGGCTCTGCGGCGTTGCGGATCAAATCGAGCGCTGCTTCGCCACTTCTCGCCTCTATCACCTTGTACCCTTTGTTGCGCAGAGCGCGGGCGCCGAAGATCCTGACCGGTTCGTCATCCTCAACGAGCATGATCGTACCATGCCCGGTCAAATCCTTAACTGCGGCGACTTCACCTATGTCGGACTGCGCAAGCTTTGCCGCATCCGCCGGCTCGCAGCGCGGCAGATAAATCTGAAAAACCGCGCCTTGGCTCGGCGCGCTGCTCACGAAAACAAAACCTCCTGTTTGCTTGACGATGCCGTAGACCGTCGACAGACCGAGGCCAGTTCCGGAGCCGACTTGTTTGGTCGAAAAAAAAGGGTCGAAAATGCGAGCCAGGTTCTCCTTCGGGATACCAATCCCGGTATCCGTCATCTCGATCAGCACGTAGTCGCCGGCCGGCATAGACTCGTGCCCTCGTCGCAATTGACGCTCCTGGTGAACATTTGCGGTGCGAATAGTGAGGGTGCCGCCGCGCGGCATCGCGTCGCGCGCATTCACCGCGAGATTGATCATCACCTGTTCGAACTGGCCCTGGTCGACCTTTACAAGGCCGAGATCGCGCCCATGCACGACCTCGAGGTCGATGTGTTCCCCGATCAGTCGTTCAATCAAATGCCGCAATTCGTAGAGGATATCGGTAATATTGAGCACCCGCGGCTGCAACGTTTGCTGTCGTGAAAAGGCTAGTAGCTGCCGCACGAGATTGGCGGCCCGGTTCGCATTTTGCTTGATCTGCATGATGTCAGCGAAGGACGGGTCGCTCGGTGGCGTGCGCAGCAGCAGCAGATCGCAAAACCCGATCATCGCTGTCAGCAGGTTGTTGAAATCATGGGCGACGCCGCCGGCGAGCTGTCCAATGGCTTGCATCTTTTGCGATTGCGCGAATTGGATCTCAAGGTTCTTCTGCTCGGTAACATCGATGAAATGGAGGGTAAGCCCCGCACCCGGTTCATCCCGAGTGCCGGTATCCCGAGTGCTGGTATCCCGAGTGCTGGCATCCCGAGTGCTGGCATCCCGAGTGCTGGCATCCCGAGTGCTGGCATCCCGAGTGCTGGCATCCCCAGTGCCGGCGTCGGGGCGAAGCGTCCCATCCTCGGGGTCGTCGAGCCGGCCGACGAACAGGACCAGGGTCTTATCGCCCGGCCGCATCGGCCGGACCTCGACCGCCTCGGGATCTGCCGGCCCATCGGCAGCCGCGGCGAGCTTCGCGGCAATGAGGTCGCGGTCCTTCGCGTTCAACAATTCGATTAGCTGCCGTCCTTTCAGATATTGGGGTGTGGCGCCGAACAGCTCACCGACCGTGCGGTTCGCCTCCTCGAACCGACCGGTACGGTCGAGCAACGCGATACCCACCGGGGCGTTGGCAAAACAACGCCGAAACCGTTCGAACGATCTGAGGGCAGTCTTCCACTCGCGCTCGGGCGTCAAATCGCACACAACTGAGCGTGTACGCAGCTTGGCGCCCGATCCGACGACGTTCTGCCCGATCCAGGCGGGCACAATCCGACCCTGACGCGTCTTGAGCACAACCTCGCCCCGTTGTGGCCCAACCTTCTGTCCACGAAACGGGCTCCAGGCCGGTGACCCGGCAGCTGGCGGGCAGGCCAAAAAATCAGTCAACCGAACGCTGCCAGCCAAGAGTTCAGAGGGAGTGCTGCCGAGCCACTGCGCCAGTGTCCGGTCTATAAAGCGGAAATGTCCGGTGTCATCGACAGAATAAAATCCGACCGGCGCATTGTCTAGAAGGCTGGCTAGAATGTTCCGCTCCTCCCGGAGCGCGGCTTCGGATCGATGAGATGCACTGACATCCCCAACGCTCCAGTAGCTAAATCCCGGATAACCCGCGATCGGGTCTATCCTGAGCTTCAAGTGGCCGGGCCCACCAGTCGATGTCTGGCCCACAGAAAGGATTGCAGTCGCCGGGACGCCTGCGGCGGCACGGCCGCGGAGCCGGCGAAATTGCGCCTCGGATTCTGCGTCCGTGCATAGGGCTTGCCTGACGAGATCCAGGGGCGACTCGTTTACGCTCGGGAAGAGTTCCCGGAAAGCGCGGTTGGCATATTGGATACGATCGTCCGCCGCCGCGATCATTTGTGCCTCGGGTACCGAATCGAGCGCCCAACTCAACATTTCGAGGCGAGCCGCAAGCGCTATTATTGCCTTGTAGCTGGCTAGGGCTGCGAGCCCGGCAAAGCCGAGCATTACAATTGTCGCCGTCTCGGCAGGCCCAGCCGCAATAAGTCGAGTCATCCGGGAAATTTCGAGTGCGATCGCGACAGCGACCAGGACCAAGCTCGCTACCGCCGGACAGCGGATCCACGAAGCCTTTGAGCGCCCGCCCATCCGACCGGCCCACCCATCGGCCCGCACCCCTTTGGCGACCATCGGCTGCATCCGAGTGACAGCGGCATCCGAGTGACAGGCATTGTCACGCAATCTGCTGTCGCAGATGGGGAAGCGGCGCGCGATCTCAATCGATTTCGACCGCAATGCTAGGGAATTACTCGGATGATGCCCCTGCGTTTGCCGGCGATGCACAGCGCGGGGTTGAACTTCCTCAAGTCGACAGGAAGGGATCGGCCCATCAGTCGTCGCGGTGCGTGCGTTCCATCCGCTCGTGCCGCTCCTGGGCTTCGATGCTGAGGGTGGCGATCGGCCGGGCTTCGAGACGACGGATGCCGATCGGTTCGTCTGTCTCTTCGCAATAACCGTAGGTGCCGTCATCTATCCGATGGAGCGCCGCTTCGATCTTGGAGATCAGTTTGCGCTCGCGCGCGCGGGTGCGCAGTTCGATCGCGCGCTCTGTTTCGAGCGAAGCGCGGTCCGTGAGATCGGGTTTGAGCAAACTCTCTTCCTTCAGGTGCTGCAGCGTATCCGAGGACTCGGCCAGCAACTGAGCTCGCCAGCGCAACAGCTTTTGCCGAAAATATTCGATCTGAAGAGGGTTCATGAATTCTTCAGCATCGGAGGGATGGTAACCTGGCGGTAGTGACGGACGCATCGGTCTCCCCGAAACTCCGTGAACGAAGCGGCGCGGAGTATATGAATCGGGTCTCTCCGCATCAAGCCGGAGAATCAGATCGAGATGCTTGATTTGGCTGAGCTTTCGGTAACCTCCGCTCAACCGGGCGGAGGATGGCCTGGGGCTCACGGCCCGCCAGTGCCGACCCTTGATTTGGTTTTGCAACAGCGGCTCCGGTTCAAGAAAAATAGAGTGCGCTACCAAGCTTTCCACTTAGGGCTTCCTTAAGGCCTCTCGCTCTACTATGCCGCCATGGACGACAACGTTAGGATGTACGAATTGCTCGGAGAGGAACTCATTGCGTGCGCCGGCGCCACCGCGATGGATTTGCCGCCTCCTGACACGAAGCGCTGGGTAGCCCGGCGCAAGGCAGTGGTGGTCAATGCGGTGCGGAGCGGCGCCATCAGTCTGGAAGAGGTTTGCCGTCGCTATGAGCTTTCCGTAGAAGAGTTCCTCGCTTGGCAGCGCGCGATCGACACCCACGGGGTCGCGGGTCTGCGAGTGACCCGACTGCAGATCTATCGCGATACGCCTCCTGCGCGGCTGGCCAAACCGCGTTTTTAACCTTTTCTCTGCGCCGCCTACGGTGAGCAGTCGCGCGTGCGGTACCGGTCGTGACAGCCGCTCGATCAGTCCAGCAACTGGGTCCTGCCGTACTTCCATCAGAAGCGAAAATCACTATCGCGAAGGGTTAAGGCCCTCGCCACGGTCCTCGCGCGCGTTTTAATCGGCCAGCGACGACAACATTTCGGTGATAGCGTTAGTAAGAATTTTACTAATACTCGTCAAATTTTTAGGCTTTTAGCATTTGACGTGAGGCTGACGCGCATCTCGACGCGCCTCTGACGTAAAACGTCAGAGATGGCCGGTCTTGGGGGCAATAGAAAAAGTCATCCGAAGTCGAGACACCGCAAGCGCAGCGACGACCGAGACCGCTTATTACCTGCTCAGCGTCGCGCTGTCGCCCGAACGCCCCGGCCAGGTCGCTCGCTCGCATCGAGGCGCGAAAACCAGCTTCACTGGTTTCTCAACACTGTCACAATACCAAATCGCAACGATAACAACGCACACAATCTCCCCATCCTGCGCCATATGGCCGCTCAACCTGATGCAACGGGATCGGGGCCTTCACAAATTTGAAAAGTGGCATAAGGGCAAAACGCAGATTAATTTTGATACATTTTGTTACCAATCCGCAACAATAGGCTTGACCCGGCCGCGAGTCGCGCCGCATGTGAAGGTGGCGGTTGCTGAGTACGGTCGGGGTCGCGCTTCAGATCGCATGGTCGGTTCGGCAGCCGCAAAGCCTCGGTCAGAGGGATTCGAGTGCCTTCAGATAGTGCCCGATCTTTTCAGTTTGCCGAGGCCAGTGGACCGGACCTAAAATTCGTGGAAACCGCGGTCGTGCGGTTCAACGCGAGGCACCCGTATCTGTTATTCGGCGAGCGCGCCCTCTCCTGGATTCGCGAGCGTGCGAACAGCAATTCGAAGCTTATAACGCGACTGAAAACGTCACTATGCGAGATGGGTCCGAACTCGACCAAACAAGAGTTGCGCGCCAGGATCAAGCGCCAGGGCCGCTGCCTGATACATACGGCTTTTCTGGCGTTGATCAGCGATGGCGAGACTAAAGCCGATGCGCTGTACGCCACGCGCACGGCATTGGCACAGCTGAGTGCCGAGGCGAGCTGGAAAGCCCGGCCGGTGATCAAGTCCTTTCTGGATTGCGCCGAGATCGCTGTCGCCGTTTCTCTCGCCTATGATTGGCTGTACAATGAATTTTCGGACCAGGAGCGGCGGACGTTCGAGGATTCGCTTTTCCGCCATGTCCTCGCGCCGGCCCTTGCCGCATACGACGACCGCTTCGCGCAATGGCCGAGGCGGCGCGACAACTGCGCGCTGGTGTCGAATTCGGGCATTCTGGTTTCGGCACTCGCAGTTCTCGATCGATATCCGGATATTTCTCGGCAGCTGATTGAGAAGGCTCTCGTCTCGTCCTGGAATGTTTTCGAGGGTCTAGCGCCCGATGGCGCTTGGCCGGAAGGACCGAGCTATTGGTCGCTCGCGATGCGCTATGCCGGTCTAATGGTCGCTGCACTCGAGAGCACGCTCCATTACAGCTTTGGCCTGGCAGACCGACCGGGGTTTGCGCAAACGGGAGACTTTGCCTTGCACGCGGTCGGGCCGTTCGGCGCCGCGTTCAATTTCGGGGATTCCGAACCTCGCCTCGATATGGCGCCGCTCGCCTGGTTTGCCCACCGGTTTAGGCGGCCGATCGATGCCTGGCTCGTAGACCAGTATGACGGCTGGTATCTTCCGTTCACCGTGATATGGGCTGACCGACCGAAGCCCAAGCCGTCGGGCATCAAGGTCCCCACGGGAAAGGTATTTCACAGCAACAATCTCGCGTGCTTTCGCAACACCTGGTCGAGCGACCCGGCTGCGTATCCGGTTTATCTGGCCATCAAAGGCGGAAATGTCTCTGGTCCCGGAGCCCGATCACCGCCGCTTCCCGAAGACGTCTTCTTGCACAACCAGGCGGATGCCGGGAGTTTCGTCCTCGATGGTGCGCGACAACGGTGGATCATCGATCTCGGGGCGGACGATTACGATCTGCCGGGTTATTTTGATCATGGCCTCGATAACAGATCAGGATCTCGTTGGCGTTACTACCGGACGCAGACTGCCGGCCACAACACCCTGGTCATCGATGGTGGCAACCAAATACCCGACGCACGCGCGCCGATCATCGGCAATTGCGTCGACGGGGACTGCAAATGGGCGGTTTTCGATTTGTCGGCGGCTTATGGAAAGCCGGGTGGCTCCATTTGGCGTGGAGCCGCGCTAATCGGTCGCCAGGTGGTCATCCAGGACGAGGTGCGCGCCGAATTGTCCGGCAAGATCGTATGGGCCGTGCATACCAGTGCAGAGCCGATTTCGGTGGCCGGTTCCGTTGCACGGTTCCGCTCGGGCGATGATCGGTTTGTCTTGCGCATCCTGGAGCCGGCGGCGGCGTACTTCGAGATCGGCTTCCCGCCGGAGCCACAAGTCTTTCCGATTGCCGACGTTCGACAACTACACGGTCTCCCGCTGCTCGATAGCAATGCCGCTCAGGTCGCGGAGTTGCCCCGCCGCGTCGATGATGAAGACAGGCGCGCCGCGGGTGCCTTGATCAGGCGATTGCAGATCGTCTGGCCGAAGGGGACGCGGCGGCTGAGCGTCGCATTGTTGCCGGATTGTGATGACGATGAGTTGGTGCTGCCGGTCACCTCGCTCGACGACTGGCTCGCCAGGCGACCTGTGCGACTGGCATCCTATTCCCGGCGTGCCTCCTCGATCAACGCCGCCCGGCATGCCGCGAGGGGCACTACGACCGGGTTTGCACCATTCCATACGCGTCTTCCCGCTCCTGAGAGAGCGGGCCTTCGGTGATAGCGGCGAGCGCCGGGCCGTTTAGACCGCGATGCGCAGCGCAACTAACGCCGGTTCGGCACCGGCGCCGGTCGGGTGGAACCCGCGAACGGCAATCGCGATGCGGTATCCGGAAATCTTCGAACTGGCCCGGTCAGCACAACACGAGATTCGAACCGTAGAGACTGAGCTCGATCGGCGTGAAGCTGGCGGGGGCGATACTTCCTGTTTGCGGCGAGTCCTGCGGGAGCTGCGTTGGCGGCTCGAATACACCGCCGATACGAGCGGCATCCGCGCCACGCTCGCGCGCCTCCGCGCCTGGACTGCGCATGACCCCGAAGGAGCTCGCGGCGCCTGCACCGATGTATGGTTTTTGAAGCTCGACGCCGGCGTCGATCACATGCTCGCTGCCGATTCCGATGAACAAGCCAAGCCGCCGCGTTTTCTCGATCGCATCAACCACCCCGAGCGGCTGAAGGATTACCTGGAAAGCCTGCTCGTCTCGCGGCTCGACGAGGACGGGATCGACCGCCGCAAAGAACTGAACTTCGCGACCGCCGACCTCGTTCGGCTGATTTTATGGCGGCGTCCTCGGGATTACCCCTGGAATCCACGGCTCGAAACCGTCATCCGCCGCTTCATTGCCGAGTGGCAGGACCCGATGACCGGGTTCTTTGGTGCCGATTATCTGATCGATGGACGGCGGCTGCGAACCGTCGATCTCAGCCTCACCTTTCACATGGCCCGTTATCTCGAGGGCGGGATCGGACACTGGCCGCAACTGATCGACACGCTATTGAGCATCCGTGACCGCCGTTATCCCAATGGGTGGCTCGACGAGATCGGCATGACAAACCACAACAACTACGATGTCGCGGTTCTATTGCAGCTCGGCTGGCCATACATGCGTCCCGACCAGCGTCGGCGTGCCAAGGAGGAGCTTACCCGGCTGCTCAATTGGTGTCTGACCGCCGCGGTTACCCCGGCTGGCGAAATTGTGGCCCGTGCGATCGGCGAATCTTGGCCCGAAAGTTATTATTTCACGGTCGCGTTTCTCGACACCGTCGGCTATTTCGATCGAGCAAAAAGGTTCTGGACGGAGACGGACTTTCCGGAGGCGCCGGCTCTCCGCGCACGCTTCGAAGACCGCCTCCTAATGTTGCCCGAAGGCGATCCGATGACCCGAATGGCACGCGCACGGCTCCATCGCTCTCCGCCCGCCGGCCCACCCGCATAGAGAGAGCGGCAATGCGGCTCACCACGGAACATCAGGACGAGATCGCCGGCCAGCGCGGCGAGGCGCACCCGACCCGGCGCGCCACAGTCCCGGCGCTCGAAGCGATCCTTTACGAGCCGCTGCCTGTTCTCGATCACGGGTTTGTCCGCGTCGTCGATTACATGGGCGACGACGCAGCGATCGTGCAGGCGGCCCGCGTCTCTTACGGCCGCGGCACCCGCAAGGTCAGTGAGGACCAGGGGCTCATCAATTATCTGATGCGCCACCGCCACACGACGCCGTTCGAGATGTGCGAGATCAAGTATCACGTTAAGTTGCCGATCTTCGTGGCGCGGCAGTGGATCCGGCATCGCACGGCGAATGTGAACGAGTATTCGGCGCGCTACTCGATCCTCGACAAGGAATTCTATATCCCGCAACCCGAGCACCTGGCCGCGCAGGCGACGGCTAACCGCCAAGGCCGCGGCGCGGTGCTCGAAGGCGAAGCGGCGCAGCGTGTCCTCAACCTGTTGCGCCGCGACGCGGAGAACGCTTATGCGGGCTATGCCGAATTGCTCAATGAAGACGCCTCGGGCTCGCCCATCGACCCGGCCCAACCCGGCCTCGCCCGCGAGCTCGCGCGCATCAACCTTTCGCTCGGCTTCTACACCCAATGGTATTGGAAGACCGACCTGCACAATCTGATGCATTTCCTGTCGTTGCGCGCCGATCCTCACGCGCAATACGAGATCCGCGCCTATGCCGAAGCGATGCTGGAGACGCTTGCACGCTGGGTCCCGATGGCCCACGCCGCCTTTCTCGAATACCGGATGAACGCCGCGACGATCTCGGCCACCGGCCTCGCCGTTATTCGCCGGATGATCGAAGGCGAGCAGGTGGACCAGGCATCGAGCGGCCTGTCGGCGCGAGAATGGCGCGAACTGATGGCGGTGCTGGGCCGCACCCCGCAGCGCTGAATGGCATGCGGCTGAAAGCGCCTCTCCTGCGCCTTTCACCTGTTTCTGCAAGAAATTTACAGGCACCAGCATTCTCCCTCGGCAAGCCGCCACGCTGTCAGATCTCCCGACGTGGTGAAGGATAGGATGCGAATGTGGCAATTTGATAGTTGCTGAGATGCCAAGACCCCAGGCTGCCCCGTAATACATCTTCCCGTTGGATGCAGCGATCAGCCCAGTGCCCGTTGCAGCCACGTGCGCAGTCCGGCCAGGGTGCGGAATTCCTCCACTGCGCGGGCGCGGCCGTCTGGAAACAGCGCCGACGCCATATGGCTCAACGCGGTTCCGGGACCGAGTTCCAAGGCCGCGTTTGCCCCGGCCGATCGGCAGCTCTCGAGGCATGCCGCCCAGTCGATGGTAGTCGAGATCTGACGGGCCAGCTTGTCGATCCCGGTTTCGATGTCGTGGATCGTAGCGCCGTCGATCCCGCTCAGCAGCCGATACCCGGCGCGCGGCAGCCGTGGAGACGCCTCGCGCAGGACGGCGCGGAACTGCTCCGTCGCTTTGCTCAGGAGAGGCGTGTGCGACGGCACGGCGACCGGCAGCCTTACGATATGCCTCGCCCCGCGGGCGGCCGCCTCTTGGCACACGGCCTCGAGCCCGATGCGAGGACCCCCAATGACGAAACTGTCGATGTCATCGACGATCGCGATGAAGGCCGCGTGCCGTACGAGGATCGGCTCCAGAGTCGGGCGGCGCACGCCGACTACGGCGGCGAGACCGCCGTCGCTTGGCGCGGCCGCATCCATCAGCGCCGCCCGGCGTTGCGCCAAGCGCAAGGTGGTCGGGCCGTCGAGGGCGCCGGCGCATCCCCAGGCTGCGAGCTCGCCGACGCTGTAACCGGCGATCACGGCGCGCGCCGGCCGGGCCGCGCCAAGCGCGGCCCACGCAGCCAGCGCCTGCGTGCAGCACAGGATCTGCCCGGAGAAGTCGGAGAACAGGTCCGCCGAAGCGGCTTTCCGCACAAATGGGCGCGGATCCTGCCCCAGCACGTCGGCCGCGACGGCGAAGATGGGCTCGGCTTCCGGGCAGTCCGCGACAAGGTCGAACATGCCAGGATGCTGACCGCCCTGTCCGGAGCAGAGTATCGCCACCACGCCGCGCATCCCTATTTCTCCGTAAGCACCAGCGCAACCCGCTGGGTCACGAGGTAGTGTCTCAGTTTGAACTTCCGCATTGGGAGGTTTTTTGCCGGTCCGCTTCCGAGCCAGGACGCACGGAAGTCAGACATTCGCTTGATGGGCGGCTTGGGCCAAACACGGACATTCGGCGGTCTCGATGACATTTTCCAGTTGGAAAGAGCGCGGCGTTTGCACGGCAGGCGCAGCGCACGTTCGTATGACCGGAAAATCATGATCTGGAAAACGCAGGCTCGGTGTGCCACGGTGGGGGCGAGATAATCGGAGGTGTGTCCTGAGCCAGTTCGAGGTCGCCGACAACAACGTTGCGGCGGACACGGAGAGAGCTTTGTCGGCCTATGTGCCGCCGCTCCAACGCACGGAAGGGCAACCGCCACCCATCGCGGCGAACGGCGGCCTGTCCTACATGTCGTTCGACCGGGACGGCGATGCGGGAACCGCCGCGGCGCTCCAGGATGCGCTTGCGGAGATCGCCGAGGGCGAGGGCCAGCGGCTTACCGACATGATCGACAAGGCGCCACCGGGCCCGATCAAGACCCGATGGGGCCTCGGGTTCCGCGACTATGACGAGTGTGTGAAGTACATCCGCCAGTCGAACAGCATCAAGGCCCCGAAAGGAGGCCTGGCGCTGCCCCTGCCCTATACTGTCTACGAGCGGCCGACCTACTCCGTGGTGCCGTCTAACGCTCTCTGGCGGGACCCGGCGCGCGCCGACATCGCGGCGATCCTGCGCAAGAATGAGTAGGGCAACCGGCGGCGGGGCCTCTACTTCCCGCAGGTAATGCGCGATGCGCGGCGCACCGGCGAGTACTACCCGAGCCTCTCGCCCAATGTCGTCGCTCGTGTGAACTCCGGCGAAGGTCTCCTCACTCAACCAAGAGCGGGCGCTCAGCCTGAACAGCGCGAACCGGTCTTCACACCCCCCGTTGCAAAGCCCTCCTCCGCAGGTCCTCGACCATGCTGCAGAGCTCTAACGGACCGAGTTGTAGACGTCACGCCAACGCCTGATGGCTTCGATGTGGCCGTCCACCGTGGTGAGGTTCGCGCCCATCGTCACGACGGAGATGTGGCTCCCCCCAGCCTCGCGCCACGCCGCAATATCGGCAGGCCATTGGTTGTCCCCGCGACTGTATTGCTGGATCGAACTCGAAGCCGAACGCATCGGCATCCCTTCCGAGCTCGATCAGCTTAGCGACGATCCTCGCCTTGATTTGGATGGCCTCGGTTTGAGTCCGGCCCGAAAAAAGGAATCCGTCCCCGATCCTGGCCGCCCGGTCGAACGCGGCCTCGCTGAAGCCTCCCAGCCAGATCGGGATCTTCCGTTTCGGGCGCGGCAATATCGCGGCCCTGTCGATCCGGTGATTGGTGTCTTCATGGTCAACCACAGGCTGCTGCCACAGCTTACGGATCAAGGCGATCTGCTGCTCCTGCCGCTTGCCGCGGCGGCGAAAATGTCCGGACATTTCGAGACCGTCGTATTCCACCCAGTTCCAGCCGACCCCGACGCCCAGGCGAAGCCGGCCGTCCGAGAACAGGTCGACGTCCGCGGCCTGTTTGGCGAACAGGGCGGTCTGTCGCTGCGGCAGGATGATCACGCCCGTCGTCAATCCGAGGTTCTTGGTGACGCCGGCGAGGTAAGCGTAGGTGACCAACGGCTCGTGGAAGGGATCGTTTTCTTTATAAGGGCCGGTCAACTTCGGTTCTCTCCCGGCATGAACGGCGCCGAGGACATGATCGTAGATCACAATATGGTCGTAACCCAGCTCTTCCGCCGCCTGGGCAAACGCCTTGACCGCCCCTGTATCGCCGCCAAGTTCGGTCTGCGGATAAACCACACCAGCTTTCATCGTCCACTTCCCCTTTCACGCTGTGAGGTCCTGCGCCAGATACAGATCATTCGCGTCCGGTCCGGAAGCAGCAGCCCAAACACCGGCACATAACGTTGGCCGCGACACGGTCGCAGATTACCCGGCCCCGATGATGATCGCGAACTGCAAACGGAGCAAACGATCGTCTGCCTGCCGCCTCGAAAACTTCAGCCTGACCGGATGGACGCGCGCTCGTGGTTCCGGATGACGTTCGCCAAGAGAGTCGACTGCGTGGTGTGCCAGGGCCGCGGTCCGCTTTCGGCGAATCACGATCATCTGAGGAGACCGGCCCTGGGGTCTCAAAATGCCCCGAAACGGACCACCACTCCCCTTTGTTGAAAGAGAATGCTGGTTTAGCCTTTTTTCAGGACCAGAATCAGCTCACGCTTAGTAGCCGAACCCGTCCTACGGGAGCGTCTGATGTCCGGGATTTCGTCCCGGATCACTTGCTCAACGCACAAACCAGGGTACTCCGCAACCAGCTTGCTCAGGATTTGCTCAGCAGGATGTGATCTGATGCGCTTACGAAGGACCGTCTCACCAACGATGAGCACACAATGTCCGCCCGTACGAAGATAGCGTAACGCGTTTTGGGCAAAGGCAGCTGTGATAGCGTCAGAGTGGGTCTGTTTTTCGGTGAGTTCCGGAGAATAATCTACTGTACGTCGATCCAGGAACCACATGCGTAGCCGATTGTCTCGGACGTAATCAAGCGCATTCATGTATGGAGGGCTGGTCACAATCGCATCCACCACACAATCTAATTGCAACTGCGCCACGTCCGCTTGCCCGACCTTCACAACATTTGCTTTATCCAAAACAGTTCCGTCCTTGTATGTACGGTGCAGCTTTGCCGCGAGTCTCGGGCCCAGCATGCGTTCTTCATACATTTCAGGGTATTTGCTTGGAGGGAACTTGCGATCACGGAGATAAGGCACAAGATGGCTACTCGGATACGACAAGAATCCAGGCCGCTGGTGGTGGAGAATGCCCAATAGGCAGGCGACCAAGAACTGATCATCTCTCTCCAGACACTCATCAACAAAGCGCAAAGCGTTCTGTAGCGTTTCCGGATGAAAAAATTTACGGACCCACGTAGGGATTTCTTCGTCGGCATACCGTGGGCGTGCATTTGCGGCCATAAGCCTCTCGGCCAATTGCTGATTCGCCGCTCCTAATGAGGCTGGCGCTTCCACCTTGGCGCGTGTCAGCGCTACAGCATAGGCATTACTGTCGAATGCAAGGACCCGTCGCCCAAGAAGTAGGGCTTCAAGCGGAATAGTCCCAGATCCTGAAAAGCAATCGAGCACGATATCGCCCGGTCCCGTGAACTCACGGATTAATTGACGAGCAATAACCGGCTTCAGCTTGCCGATATACGGGGCAAGCTGATGCAATCGGGAGTCCGAGCGCGGTGCAGCACAGTTCCATTCCAGAGGTGCAGCTTCCGCAAGGGCGGCAAGTTGGCCAGCCATTGTCACCAACCCGCTGTCTTCGCAATCTCCTCGCGTGCGGCCTCGACCCTGGGGACCAGAGCTGCAACCGAATCGGCGAGCGCTTTATGATTGTCTGCGGGATCATACAGTAATGCCTTCAGGTTCATCGTGTCTTCCATTACGCGTAAGGTGCCCGCTCGAGCCGAGTTCTCAGGCATCACCATGTAGTGTGGCCGAGAACCTTCGAAGCGATATGCGTGGTCTTCAAGCAATAACTGCATATCGGGGTCCCGCATCGAGGCGCCCATAAACACAAACGTATGCGTTACAAACAAACCTCGAAGTAGTTGATAGAAGTAACCATAGTCTCGTCGGGCCAACGCGTATTGGCTACGAGTGAAAATGGTGCGATCAGGCAGGTCGATAGTGCCATGCACTTTTACGACAACGCGATTTTGTCGCCGAAACACATCCGCTATGTCATGGTCATAGTAGTTCTTCACGATCACGGTGTTGTCCTGGAGCTGATTAGCCCGATTCTCGTATAACTTATCGAAATTGGTCGTCATCACCAACCGAGAGTCCACCGAGCTCAGATCGTCGTGGATCGGCGCGGGCCGGTATGCGTTGCCAGAAAACTCTTGAAGCACCTCTGTCCTGAAAGCGGAAGGCGACAAGTACTTCCGGGCGAGCTCACAGGCAGTCAATAGATCGGCATCCTGGATGCACTGCACAACCTCCCCCCGCTGGGCAGCATCTGCTACGAGGTTGGCTAGATACTCTAAGAAGACTGTCCACTCGCGCGGGTGCACGCCTGCTGCGTTCGCAGCATTTCGGGACACACCGGCGCCCAGGAAGAGAACGGACCGTCGCGCCGCAATGTCCCGGACAAGATCATCGGGCCAGTCAATCATGCGGAAGCCTCTGCGCTACGCCGGAGATTTTGCATAAGCGACTCAGAGAGCGTACGAATAAACTCCTTGTATTGACGCTGCTGCTGGTACTGACCGCCCGATAGCCCCTCAGCCCCGGTCAACTTGTGAATTGGCGTGTGTGATATCTGTGCCAAAGGCACAAGACTAAACATGTGTGGTACGTCTCCGAGACGCACGTCGTCTATTGTCAGGGGAGGCGCAATGAATGGTCCGAGACTATCCGATATCTCGCCCGGAATTTTCTGTAGAATTGTTTCGTATGCGCCGGTCGCGCGCTTTTCATTTCGAATGGTCTTGGTGATATATTGCTGTACGGTATACCCGATGAAACGCGCCATGACCTCTGATGTCGCGCGCACCTGGTCCTTGTACTCCTCAAGTGCGGCCTGATGCTCAGACTTTACTTGGGAGTAGGCTTGCTCGTAGTAATTCCGCCACTGCTTAATCCAGTTGGCAATATTCTCAATACCAATTAAGCTGAAGATATCGCAACCCATCGGAGCCATAAAGTAGTCAATTCCAATAAGAATCGAACAATTCAGTGCACCAAGACTAGGTCCAACATCGTAGATTATGAGATCGTATTTCGGTTTGAGGTGACTTAGGAGCTGAGTGTTCCAGTTTGACACACGGGCTCCGCCGAGATCCTTTCCCATGAACCCTTGCCAATTGGTGCTCAGCCGGTCCTCAAGCAGAGCGATTTGCGGGTGTCCTGGGAGCACTGATATGGCAAACCGATTGGTCTCTGGGCCGGCAACCCTGTGAGTGGTCCCGAGTGATGCATCTCCCCTAAGCAAAGGGAGCAGCACCTCCTTCAACGAATCGACATCGGATAAACCGGTGCTGGAAGCGTATAGCTGCTCCGTCATTTCATCCGACAGCACCAGCTGTGTCGCGTTACACTGGGGATCAGCATCGACAAGAAGGACCCTGAGATTCTCGGTCTCCGCCAGATAGGAGGCCACATTACACGCCAATGTAGTTTTCCCGACGCCTCCCTTATTGTTGAAGAAGCAGAGACTTCCGAGGGCAGGCATTAAAGAGCCTCCGAGGACAATAAGACAGTCTGGCTACATAATGAGGGCAAAACTGCCTTGCACAAGATCAAACTGCTTCGCGAGCCGGCCGTATGATTTTCCGGTTCCGAGGTCCGTTTCGAAACCCCGTCGCGGCCTGAATATAAGCATAAGCGCCGAACCGGAAACCGGCGGCGGTGGCGAACAGCCGCTTTCGGCGCATCACGATCATTCGATGGGACCGGCCCTGAGGACGGAAGTCGGACATTCGCTCGATGGGCGGTTTGGGCCGAACACGGACATTCGCTGTCTCGATGACATTTTCCAGTTGGAAAGAGCGCGGCGTTTGCACGGCAGGCGCAGCGCACGTTCGCATGACCGGAAAATCATGGTCTGGAAAACGCAGGCTGTGTGTGCCACCTTTAGGCCGAGATAACCGGAGGTGTGCCATGAGCCCGCTCGATGTCGCCGACAACAACGCCGCGGCGAAAACGGAGAAAGCTTTGTCGGCCTATGTGCCGCCGCTCCAGCGCACGGAAGGGCAGCCGCCGCCGATCGCGGCGCATGGCGGCCTGTCCTATATGTCGTTCGACCGGGACGGTGATGCGGGAACCGCCGCTGCACTCCAGGACGCGCTCGCGGAGATCGCCGAGGGCGAGAGCCAGCGGCTTACCGACATGATCGACAAGGCGCCACCGGGCCCGATCAAGACCCAGTGGGGTCTCGGGTTCCGCGACTACGACGAGTGTCTGAAGTACATCCGCCAGTCGAACAGCATCAAGGCCCCAAAAGGCGGTCTGGCGGTGCCGCTGCCCTATACGGTCTACGAGCGGCCGACCTACTCTGTCGTCCCGTCCAACGCTGTCTGGCGGGATCCGGCGCGCGCCGACATAGCGGAGATTCTGCGCAAGAACGAGAAGGGCAACCGGCGGCGGGACCTCTATTTCCCGCAGGTGCTGCGCGATGCACGGCGCATCGGCGAGTACTATCCGGGCCTCTCGCCCAACAGCCCCGAATGCATGGACCGGCTCGGCGTGTCGCTGGCGCACCTCGAGTCCAAGTGTTCGAACATCTACGATGCGGCGGAGGTGGAGCGCGTGTACTATCCGGAGATCGAGAAATTGCTTCTCGATTTCTTCCCGGACGCGACCGATGCGCTGGTCTACAACCACGACGTCTTCGACAAGGACTACACGGGCGACCGCACGGAGGACCAGGACGGCAACAATCCGGGTGTGAACGCCAATTACGCCAACCTCGTGCACAATGACTTGAACGACAATAGCGGACGCGTGCGCTGCCGCGAGCTGCTCACCAGGAACCTGCGGAATTTCGGGCGCCCTCAGCACTACACGGAGGAAGAGGCCGACCGGAAGATGTCGCGGCGGTTCATGTCGATCAACCTCGCCAAGCCGATCGAGACAGTCGAGCAGTTCCCCTTTGTGCTCTGCGCGTGGCCCTCCTTCGCTGACCAGCCGTACATCAACAACTACCGGATCTACGACGACCGCGTCGGCGAGACCACCCGCTTCACCTACCGTCCCGACCACGAGTGGTACTGGTTTCCCCAGCAGAAACCCACCGAGGTCTCAATGCTCAAATGCTATGACTCGGTGACCGACGGCTCCGTCTCGCGGTGGTCTTTCCATACTGCCTGTGTCGACCCGACCGCGCCCGCCGACGCCCGATGCCGCAAGAACGTCGTAGTGCGATCCTTTGTCTTCTTCTAGGAGGACAGGAAGAAGCAGCGGGCAGAGGAAGCCGACATCGGTGTCGTGATACGTGACGATCGGGTGACCACTTAGGGTGCCAAGCCGCCGGCAAAGGGCCTCCGTGAACTTCCGCTTCTGGGATTACCTGAATGGGCTGCTGATGGCCGACTTGGGTCGAGAGCGGGAGTTCAAACTGAGACACTATCGGTCACGACGTTGGCCGGCGGCACATTGGTTTACGGAGAGCGACCCCGCTCTCTAGCGCATCGACGAACAGGGTCATGGCCAGCAGGTCGGCACATCCTCCGGGGCTCAGGCGCCGGGCGACGAATGCCGCATGCACGGCAGCGGCCCGCGCGCGCCAGTCCGGGGCGCCGACCCCACCGTGCAAAAGGAATGAGCAGGCGGCTTCGGAGGCGTAGCGCAGCCCGTCGGCACCGCCGCGATGCAGAAGGTTTGTGTCGCAGACCGCCGAAATCAGCGCAAAGCACGCCTGCACGGGCGGTGCGTCAGGGTCGCTCGGGCTGCAATGAGCGGCCCTCCCGCAGGGCCGGCAAGCCCACCTCATAGACGCTGCGAAATCCACCGGCCGCCTCGCCCCGGGCGCCGCCCGCGCCGGAGCGCCGCAGCGCCGTGGCTGAAGAGCGGGATCGGACCTCGCCCGATATCCGCCGCCCATCGCCGCACGACGATATCGCCGAGGCGGACCGGCGCAACCGCCGCGCCGTCGGTCGAAATTTCGGCGACTGTGCCCGCCGCGGCGCAGAGCAGGCCGAGGCCGAAGATGGCGCCGCGATGCGTGTTGACGCCGCCCGTAGCGGCCAGCATGGCGGCCTCCGCCCGCAGCCCGATGGCCCTGAGGCGGGCCATATTGGAGCCGTCCTGACCGGCCAGCGCCAACTCAGCGAAAAAGGGGCGCAGCGCCCCGGCGCTGGCCTGCAGCATGGCCGCATCCATGTCCGTGTGGCTGCCGCTATCGACATGGCTGACGAGGCCGGGCTTGGGCCGGGCCGCCAGCTCATGCAGCAGCGCGAGCACCGCCTGGTCGGCGATCAGCTCCGCAACGTCGTCGCGTCGCCGCCGCTGCGCCGGGCGGGCGGGCCGTAGTGCAAGTTGGGGCGCCGCGCTCATGCGTGCTGCCCAACGCCCGGCAGAGATGCGATGTCGAGGAGCCGAACGCCCTCCATCGTCTTTGCCAGCACGCTGGCCCGATCGGCGGCCCGGTACGCCATCCATAGCTCGCGCCAATTGACGGCGCTGCCGTCCGAAAAGATGACCTCGCCATCGATGCGCAGCGGCGCGGCGCGCTGTACCTCGGCGATGCTGAGAACAAGAGAGAGGACGTCGAAACCTGGCGGAACTGGCCAGAGGATGTCGAGATCCGAGTGCGGGGACAGATAGGTCAGGCCGGTCTGGTCCTGCCACAGCAGGCTGCCGAAGGCCGAGGGCTCCACACCGGCCCGTGCGCCCAGGGCCAGAAGTGAGGCAATCGTGGATCGCCAGCCTGGGTCTGCAACCCTTGCTGCTGCGCTGCAGCAAGGGTGGAGACGAGCGTCGCAGAACGCCGTCGGGCGGAAGCAGGAGGGCGATGCGGCGCTTGCCGGCGGCCGGCGGCAGCGGGAGACCGACCGGCACCAGGCCCGGGTCCTCTGCCTCGGCGCGGCGTCGAACGATCACCGGCCATCCCCGATCTGCCCAGCTTCCCACCAGCGGCAGGTCGGCCAATGACGGGCAATGGGCCAAAGCTGACGCCCAAACGTCCGGCGCCACACGTAAGAGATCGTGCCGTCTCCAGGGCAGGCTCGACGTGTGGCTACAATCAGGCATGGGCGGCAGCCTCCGCCGCGACCCGCTCGGCGATCTTTTGGGCCAAGAGGCGGCCCTTTCGTTCGAGCCCGATCCGGTCGCGGAGGTCCGAGGTGGCCACTGGTTGTTGCAGGAGGGCCGCAAGACGCGGTGCGAGCTGCTCGTTTGCCGCCCAGATCTCCGTCACCGCCCCGGTCGCGAAAAGCGGCTCGACGCCGGGCGCAAAGATCGGGGTCGACTTCGCCAGCTCCTCGAGCTGCTCGAGCGGCAGCTTGGTGACCCGCGAGATGGAAGGCAGATCCATCACGCTTGGCTCCGCACCCGGCAGCGCCACGAGAGACTGGCTCGACAGCGCCGTGGCGATGAACGCCCCCGCCGCCGCATGGCCGAAGAGGACGCTCACCGTGCGATGGCCGTGCATCGCGGCGAGCGCCAGACTCTTGGCGAGATGGGCGAGATATTCGTTGAGCCCCAGCAGCTCGTCCCGGCGCGCCATGTTCTGGCTCGCCGTATCGACGAGAACGACGATCGGCGCGCGGCTGCCCGCCTCCACCGCAGCCAGGACATGACCGGCCAACAGGATCGCACCGTCGACGCCGAGCGGTGTACCGCCGACGATGCCGACGACCGTCACCTCGCCCTGGCCCTCGACCTTGGCGGTGCCGTGCAGTGTCCCCGCCGGCCCGCGCTCCACCGTATGACCCGACGGGAACAGCGAGGCCAGAACCTCATCGAGCGTCATGATCGGCTCCCTCCAGCCGCTGAATGGCGAGGAACGCGTCGTCTGTGATGTCGGCGATGCACTCCGGCTCCGGCAGCCCCGCCTTGCGCCAGATCTGCGGCGCGTCACCGCAATCGCCGAAGCGCTGCAGGCGCTCCGCCAAGCGCCGCTGTTCGGCCTTGAGCGTCGCCAGCCCGAAGGGCGGAGCATGTGCGATCAGCGCAATCGCGGCTTCGCGGAAATCCCTAATGCTTCCCTTCACGTAACGGTCCGCGCCGCCCGTCAGGTAGCGCGTCCGGGCGCCGCAAACGCGCCAGACGAGGGCACGATCCTTGGAGTCGAATTCCTCCACGCCCTTGTTGGTCTCGATCACCTCCGGTCCGCTGACGCTGACCCGCGCATGCTCGGAAACAATGATATCGGCTGCAACAGGCGGTAATGATACCACCGCCGCCGAAGGCTCCGGCCCGACCGCCGACCAGCGCCAGGACCGGGATGCCGGCGCTCCGCACCTCAAGGATGGCGCGGATGATCTCGGAGATCGCGAGCTCACCGGCATTCGCCTCCTGAAGCCGGACGCCGCCGGTATCGAGCAGCAGCAGCACGGCCCTTGGGCGATCCCGTTCGGGGCCACCCCGGCCAGCCCCGTCGCGCGCGGCCCGCAGCAGACCGAGGAGCTTCGCTCCATGGACCTCGCCGAATGCGCCCCCCAGGAAGCGCCCCTCCTGCGCCGCAACGAAGACCTCTTGGCCGTCGAGACGGCCGCCGCCCACGACGATGCCATCGTCGAAGGCGCCCGTGAGATCGAACTGGGCGAGGTGAGGGCTCATGGCGCGCTGCTCGGGCCCGAGGAACTCGACGAAGCTTTTGGGGTCGAGCAGTCCCGCGACGCGCTCGCGGGCAGAGGCTTCGTACCAATCCGCCTCGTCGCGTTGCAGCAGGTTGCTCATGGCGCGTTCTCCATCAGCCGCACGCTCTGCATGAGCCGCAACGTGACCGTGTCGGGGCGCGCTCCGCCGTCGTTGATCGAGAACCGGAGGCCTCCCGGCGAGCTGCGGTCGAAGAATTCCTGGATCACCGCCTCCCAGATTCTGCGGAAGCCGGTCACCGCCGTTATGACGTCGACCAGACATTCGTGGTCCGGCAACACGCGCTCGACCAGAACCTCGAGATTGCCGGAGGCATTGACGCCCATGATGGCCTGATGGCGGTCGCCGCTGGCGCGCCTCGTCGCCGTGCCGCGCACCTGGAACTGCTCCAATTTCGCCTCCTACCAATTCCTGAATTTTGACGGCGGTCGGTAAAGGCCGCCGGACCAGGTCACGAGATCCTCGATCGAATGAGCCGCGAGCAGCTGACGGCTTGCGTCCAGGGGATCGATGCCGAGATCTTCGGGACGGCGGACGACCCCGCGCTGCCGCAGCGCCCCGACGGCCTTGCGATCCCGCCCGCGGCCCACCCCGGTGAAGCCGGCCACGCCGCGGATCGCTTGTTCGCGCTCGGCCGGACTGCGGCACAGGAGGAGGTTGGCGATCCCTTCCTCCGTGACGATGTGGGTGACGTCGTCGCCGTAGATCATGACGGGCACGAGATCGAAGTTCATCTCCGTCGCCATCGCGACGCTGTCGAGCGTCTCGACGAAGTTCGGCACCATCTTCTCGCCGAAGGTCTCGAGGATCTGCACCACCAGCTTGCGCCCGCGGATCAGCCTCGTCTGTCCGTCCGAGGCCTCGTGGCCGGCCTTGAGCCAGGCGGCCGTCGGATGCCGGCGGCCACGGGCGTCCGACCCCATATTCGGGGCCCCGCCGAACCCCGCGATGCGGCCTGATGTGACGGTCGAGCTGTTGCCCGCGAGGTCGATCTGCAAGGTCGACCCGATGAACATGTCGCAAGCGTAGAGGCCGGCGGTCTGACAGATCAGGCGGTTCGACCGCAGCGTTCCGTCATCGCCAGTGAAATACACATCGCTCCGCGCCGACACGTATCTTCCATGCCGACTTCGCCGCCGAAGCAATGGATCTGCTCGACCCAGCCGCTTTCGATGGCCGGGATCAGTGTGGGATGCGGGTTCAGCGCCCAGTGGGTGGCGACCTTCCCCTTGAGGTCAAGCCGCTCGCCGTAGGTCGGCAGCACCAGCTCGACGGCTGCGGTCGGAAAGCCGATGCCGTGGTTGAGGCGCCTTACACCGTATTCGGCGTAGATGCCCTTGATGGCCATCATCGCCATCAGGATCTGGATTTCGGTAACGCTTGCGGGGTCGCGGGTGAACAGCGGCTCGACGTAAAAGGGCTTGTCTGCCTTGATGATAAAATCGACCCGGTCGCCGGGTATGTCGACGCGGGACACCTTGTCGACAATCTCGTTCACCTGGGCGACGACGATGCCCGATTTGAAGGCGGTCGCCTCGACGATGGTGGGAGTGTCCTCGGTGTTGGGGCCGGTATAGAGATTGCCGTTGCGGTCGGCCTGCACCGCGGCGATCAGCGCGACGTGCGGGGTCAAGTCCATAAAGTAGCGGGCGAACAGCTCGATATAGGTATGGATGGCGCCGAGCTCGATTTTGCCGGCGACCAGCGCACGCGCCATCGCAGCCCCTTGCGGGCCCGAATAGGAGAAGTCGAGCTTGCGCGCGATGCCCCGCTCGAACAGGTCGAGATGGGCCTGGAGAACGATACCCGATTGCACGATGTGGAGATCGTGGATTCGCGATGGGTCGACGCCTGCCAGCATCTCGGCGAGGAAGTCGGCCTGCTTCTGGTTGTCGCCTTCGAGGCAGACCCGGTCGCCGGGGCGGATCACCGCTTCGAGCAGCGCCTTCGCGCTCTCCGATGGCACCAACTTGCCGGTGGCGTAGCGGGAACCTGCTTCCAAGCGGGCGTTCCGCTCGCTCCGCTGTTTCTGCCAGTCTGTCATGGCGCTCTCCCGATCTACCTTTAGCCGCTGCAAACCAGCGGTCGGTTGAGCAGTCGCTCCGTCGCCCTCAGCGTCGGCCCTTATTTGCCGCGCAGCCGGTGTCTCCTCCATTGAACCTGCGGAAGACACAATGCCGCCCAGGAATAACGGCAGCTATACCTTGGTTTTAGACCCTTCCGGGAAGGTGCGGAGTCTGCTGAGTAGATCTGGCAGCGCAGGCAGAAGACCGAAGCTCCAGCGGCGTGCAGGAAGAATGCCGAAGATCAGAGTGCGGCGCCATAGAGCGCCGTCGCGCTCGCGAATGTTGAGCGCTGCGCGCCTATTCGATGACGATGCGCGGCGGGGGGCGACGATCAGCGCTTTCGCCGGCGACCTTTTCCCAGATCCGCGCGGCCATGTGACGGAAGACGAGGGCGTGCGGGTTGTCGGGCTCGGAGATGGTGATCGGGGTGCCGCCGTCGGAGGTTTCGCGGATCTTGAGGTCGAGCGGCACCTCGCCGAGAAATTCGGTGCCGAGGCGCTCGGCTTCCCGGCGGGCGCCGCCATGCGAGAAGATCTCGCTGCGGCCGCCGCAATGCGGGCACAGGAAATAGCTCATGTTCTCGACGATGCCGAGCACCGGTACTTCGACCTTCCGGAACATGTTGAGCCCCTTGCGGGCGTCGAGCAGGGCGATGTCTTGAGGGGTCGAGACGATAACCGCGCCGGCGAGCGGCACCTGCTGCGCCATTGTCAATTGCGCGTCGCCGGTGCCGGGCGGCATGTCGGCGATCATGATGTCGAGCTCGCCCCACTCGACTTCGCGCAGCATTTGCTGCAAGGCGCTCATCACCATCGGGCCGCGCCAGATCATCGGTGTGTCCTCGGGCACGAGAAACCCCATCGACATGCATTTGAGCCCGTAATTCTCCATCGGGATCAGCGTTTTCCCGTCGCGCGAGCGGGGCCGGCCGGAAATTCCGAGCATCCTCGGCATCGAGGGGCCGTAGATGTCGGCATCGAGAACCCCGACACGCAGACCGTTGGCCCGCAACCCCAGCGCCAGATTGGCCGCCACGGTCGATTTGCCGACTCCCCCCTTACCGGACGCTACTGCGACGATCGCACCGACCCCAGGCACGGCCCCGCGTGCCGTGCGGACACCCGCCGGCCCCCCAGCGGCCCCTGTCGACGGGGGGGCCGCGCGGCCCCGCGGCGGCGCCTGCGCCGTCAGTACCGCGGTCACCGACAGCACGCCTGGCAGCGCCTCGACGGCTTTCTCGGCTGCCTTCCTCAGCGGTTCGAGACGGGGGCCGCGTTCGCTCTCGACCTCGATCGCGAATGCGACATTGCCGTCGCGAATGATGAGGCCCGATACCATGCCGAGCGAGACGATGTCGGCGCCCTTCTCGGGATCGGCGACGCGGGCCAGCGCGTCGAGGATTTGTCGTTCGGTGACGGCACTCATTTCACTCTCCTAGCCCGGCGGGCCGGAAGATCACGGGTGATCGATCGTGGCGCTTGGTTCGGAGCGCCGGATGAGGCAGACTGGCGATCGAGTAAGCCGGAGGCCGGTTCACGAGAGGACGCAGTCCGTTCACCGTGATCGGCCATGAGCGCCGCCGGATATGCGGGATTTGGGACCGGCGAGCCGACTTGACAACACCCGCCCATGCTCTCTATCGGGTCGCCATCTCGCGCGTCGCAACCAATGGGGATCCGCTCGGTCGAAAGCGGCCCCAAAGCTTTCCGGGGACGAGCTCCCGGACCTCCCGAGGGCGACACCCCAAAGGCGGCATCGCGGAAAGGTTCAGGATCGATGTTCTGGAAAAGTCAGGGCGGTGGCGGTGGGCCATGGGGCAGCGGGCCGCGCGGCGGCGGCCCCTGGGGCGGCAACCGCGGCAGCGGCGGCGGATCAGGCCCGCGTGGACGGGGCCCGCAGTCTCCCGACTTCGAGGAGCTGTTGCGGCGCGGCCAGGACCGCTTTCGGCGCGTGTTGCCAGGAGGCTTTGGAACAGGCACCGGGATCGCCATCGTCGTACTGGGCATCCTCGTCATCTGGTTGGCAAGCGGCTTCTACCGCGTTCTGCCCGACGAGGTCGGGGTCGTTCTGCGCTTTGGCGCCTATAATCGGACGACACAGCCGGGTCTTAACTATCACCTGCCGAGCCCGATCGAGACGGTCCTGACTCCGAGCGTGACCCGCGTCAATCGGACCGAAATCGGCTATCGCAACGCCGAGGGCCCTGGCCGTGGCCAGGTCACCCGCCAAGTGCCTGAAGAGGCGCTAATGTTGACCGGCGACGAAAACATTGTCGATATCAACTTCACCGTTTTTTGGGTCATCAAGGACGCCCAAGCTTATCTCTTTAACATACGGGACCCCGAGGCGACGGTCAAATCCGCCGCCGAGAGCGCCATGCGTGAAATCGTCGGTGAGACCCCGATCGCCCAGGCACTGTCGGAGGGCCGCGGCAAGATCGAAACGGATACGCAAACCCTGCTGCAAGGGATCCTCAACGTTTATAACGCAGGGATCGAGCTCACCCAGCTGCAATTGCTCAAGGTCGATCCGCCGGCTCCGGTCATCGACGCGTTCCGCGACGTTCAGCGTGCGCTCGCCGACCGCGAGCGGCTGCGCAACGAAGCAGAATCCTATCGCAACGACATCATCCCGCGGGCTCGTGGAGCCGCCGTCGCAGTCAAGCAGGAGGCGGAAGCCTACCGGCAGGAGATCACGGCTCGCGCCCAAGGCGATGCCGATCGTTTCCTCTCGGTCTACAAAGCCTTCAAGGTTTCTCAGGATGTCACACAGCAGCGCCTCTACCTGGAGACGATGGAAGAGATCTTGAAGAACAGCAACAAGGTGATCATCGACAAATCCGCCCAGGGCGGGAACGGGGTCCTCCCCTATCTGCCGCTCCCGGCCCTCGGTACCGGGACGGCCAACGTGGCGCCGCCGGGAGGCACTCCGGGGAACGGCTCGGCAGTGGGCGGGTCGTCCTCCGGCGGGGCGCAGTCGCCAGCGGTTGCCGTGCCACCGCTGCGGCGGCAATGAGGAGGGGATCGTGAACCGCCGTATCCTCGTCGTCGTCGCCGTCGTGCTTGTCGGCGCCGGCATATTTGCAATGAGTTCGCTGTTTATCGTCGATCAGACCGAGGAGGCGCTCGTTCTGCAATTGGGCCAGCCGCGACGGGTCATTCGCGAGCCGGGGTTGCAGGTGAAACGGCCATTTATCGAGAATGTCATTTTCTATGACAATCGGCTGCTCGATTTCGAGCCCCCGCCCGAAGAGGTCATCGTCTCAGACCAGAAACGGCTGGTCGTAGATACTTACACCCGCTACCGCATCACCGACCCGCTGTTGTTCTACCAAACGGTGAGCACCGAAGCCGCCGTTCGCGCGCGGCTCAATGCAATGGTCAGCGGCAGCTTGCGGCGCGTGCTCGGCAACGTCACTTTGTCGACTTTGCTGTCCCATCAGCGCTCGGCGATCATGGCTCAGATCCGCGATGAAGTAAGCGCTCAGGGGAAGTCCTTTGGCATCAATGTCATCGACGTCCGCATCCGCCGCGCCGATTTGCCCGAGGAAAACAGTCAGGCGATCTTTGCCCGCATGAAATCGGAACGCGAGCAACAGGCCGCGCAGTTCCGCGGTGAGGGCGCCGAGGCGGCACAGACGGTCCGCGCCAACGCCGACCGCGAACGCACCGTCATTCTCGCCGAAGCTCAGCGCGACGCGCAGAAGGTCCGCGGCGACGGCGATGCCCAGAGCATCAAGACCTACGCCGACGCCTTCGGACAGGATAAGGACTTCTTTGCCTTTTACCGCTCGATGCAGGCCTATCGCGACGCGATGAACGGCCGCACCACTACTTTCGTGCTCACCCCGGATAGCGGCTTTTTCCGGTTTTTTGAGAATTTAGACGGGACGGCAGCCAAGCCTGCGCCGCCCGCGGGGACGGCTGGGGCGGCGGCTGGTTCACGATGAGCCGTCCCACGGATTGCGGCGCGTCGATCGGCATCGGCGCACCACCTGCCAGGCAATGAGGGATTTGTGGACGGCGCTCGCTCTCGTCCTGGTGATCGAGGGCGCCCTCTATGCCCTTTTTCCGGAAGGCATGAAGCGGGCCGCGGCGCGCGCTCTTGCCGTTCCGCCGCAAACCTTGAGGCTGGCAGGGCTGACGGCCGCCTGTGCTGGCGTTGTCCTCGTCTGGCTGGTGCGACGATGATGTTGGCGCTACTATAGGCCGGTATACGCAAGGCTTCTCCGCCAATCTCGGATGCAGCTCGCGACAAACTCCCGATGATCGCTCGAAAACACTCGAAAACAATTGTCCGCTTTTGCTCCTAGGAGTTGACACCGGTGCCCTTTCTGCCTTCCAACCTGGCGTGCCGCGCGGCAGCGGCCGTAATTGCTGCTTTTCTGATCGCCGCTCCGGTGGCGCTCGTCCAGCCTGCCGCCGCTCGGTCGGCGCCCGAAAGCTTCGCCGATCTCGCGGAAAAGCTACTGCCGTCAGTGGTCAACATTTCAACGACTCAAACGGTGAAATCCGAACATGGACGTGAGCACAGCGGACCCGAAATGCCTCAGTTCCCGCCGGGTTCGCCGTTCGAGGAGTTCTTTCGGGACTTCTTCGAGCATGGCGTGCCCAAGGGGGGCCGTCAGGAAGCTCAGCCGCGCAAGGGCACATCTCTCGGCTCCGGCTTTATCATCGACCCGGCGGGTTATGTCGTAACCAACAATCACGTGATCGCCGATGCCGACGAGATCACCGTCATTTTGCACGACGACACCAATCTGAAGGCCGAGCTCGTCGGGCGTGACACCAAGACCGATATCGCGCTGCTGAAGGTCAAGGCCGACAAGCCGTTGACCGCCGCTACTTGGGGCGACAGCGACGCCTCGCGGGTGGGCGATTGGGTATTGGCGATCGGCAATCCGTTCGGTCTCGGCGGCAGTGTCACCGCGGGTATCCTCTCGGCACGCCAGCGGGACATCCAATCCGGCCCCTACGATGATTTTCTGCAGACCGACGCCTCGATCAATCGGGGCAATTCGGGAGGGCCGATGTTCAACATGGACGGCCAAGTCATTGGCATCAATACGGCCATCTACTCGCCGTCCGGCGGGTCGATCGGCATCGGTTTCGCGATCCCCTCCGCCCTCGCAAAGGCGGTCGTTGCCGAATTGCAAGGCGAGCCCGATCACAATGTGCATCGCGGCTGGCTCGGGGTTCGCATCCAGGCGGTAACCGAGGAGATTGCGGAAAGTCTCGGCCTCGATAAGGCCAAAGGAGCGCTGATCGCCAGCGTCAGCGACAATGGCCCCGCTCAGGCCGCCGGGGTTCAGGCCGGCGATGTGGTGTTGAGCTTTGACGGCCGCGAAGTCAACGATATGCGGCGGCTGCCGCGGCTGGTTGCAGAGACCCCGGTCGGCAAGACCGTACCGCTGACGCTCTGGAGGAAGCGGGCAGAGAACACGGTGCAGGTCACGGTCGGCAAGCTCGACGAAAGCGATCAGCAACAGGCGAACGCACAGGACTCACCCAAGAAAGCCACCCAGAGCGACACCGGGGTAATCAAGACCCTGGGCCTGACGCTGTCGGGGATCACGACGGATCTGAAGGATAAATTCTCGCTCGCCGACGGTTCGAAAGGGGTCGTCGTCGTCGATGTCGCCAAGGACAGTCCGGCGGCCGCCAAAGGGGTGCGCCCTGGCGACCTGATCATGGAAGCCGCGCAGGAGGAAGTGAAGAGCCCGGGCGAAGTCAGCAGCAAGATCGAGGAAGCAAAAAAGTCCGGACGGAAATCGATTTTGTTGCTGGTCGAGCGCCAGGGCGACCTCCGTTTCATAGCGCTCCGCCTCGATCAAGGGTGAAGCAGGAGTCCCCCCACCCTAACCCTCCTCCGCTTGCGGAGGAGGAAATGGGAGAGGAGCTTTGAGTTGAATGCATTAGCCCCTCTCCCGCATTGCGGGAAAGGGTGCCGAGCGGAGCAAGGCGGGTGAGGGGCGGTGAGCCTCGGTTCTCAGCCCAGGATTTCGTCCCGCCGATAGCCCTGGGTGTAGAGCAGACCGGTCAGGTCGGCATGATCGAGCCGCCATCGGGCGCTCGCGGCGACGGCGGGTTTGGCGTGGAAAGCGATACCGATCCCGGCTGCGGCCAGCATCGGCAAATCGTTGGCGCCGTCACCGACGGCCATCGACTCCTGCAGTGGAACGACATGGTCGGCAGCCAGGGTGAGCAGCGTTTCCCGCTTGCTCTCTCCGGTCACGATCGGTAGAGCCACCGTGCCAGCGATGTGGCCTGCCGTCAGATCGAGCCGGTTGGCGACGACGTGATCGAACCCGAGTTCAACAGCGACAGCTTCGGCAAAAATCATAAAGCCGGACGAAACGAGCGCTGTGACCGCTCCGGCGGCTCGCATCGTCGCGATGAGCTGTCGAGCCCCGACTCTCAGCCGGATACGGCGGGCCGCCTCTTCGAGAACGTGATCCGGCAAACCCGACAGCAGACCGACGCGTGCCTCGAGCGCGGCGGTGAAGTCGATTTCTCCATTCATTGCGCGGCGCGTGATTTCCGAAACTTCTTGCCGGCGCCCGATGAAGTCGGCGAGCTCGTCGAGCATTTCATTCTCGATGATCGTCGATTCCATATCGGCGACGAGGAGCCGCTTGCGCCGATTTGTGGCCGGCTGAACCAGAACATCGATTTCAGCGTCGTCGATCACGGCGCGCGCGGCCGCCTCGGCGAGCGTCGGGCTGGTCGCATCGAGAACAAGATCGCAGGCGTCGTCCGCCAGCCAGCTCGGCTCTCCCTTGATCCCGGCGGCACCGGCGATCGCGTCGGCTAGGCGGGGCAGGTTTTGCCGGCCGCGGGCACCAGCGATCAGGGTGAGGACCATCGTCATGGATCGTCCTCCTACTCCGGCGGTCGGCCCGGTCACAAGCAGGCTCGCGACGGCCCGCCCCCGGTCCTCGTCATCGCCGGACCGACGGCGAGCGGCAAATCGGCGCTCGCGCTCGAACTGGCCGACCTAAGCGGCGGCACGATCATCAACGCGGACAGCCTGCAGATCTATCGCGATCTTCGGATATTGACGGCGCGGCCCGACCCAGCGGCTCAAGCGCGAATACCGCACCGGCTCTACGGGTTTCTCGACGCCGGCGAGCGCGGGTCGGCGGCGCGATGGCGCATGCTCGCGCTCGACGAGATCGCCGAGGCGGCGAGCGCCGGCCGCCTGCCCATTCTGGTCGGCGGCACCGGGCTATACTTGCGGGCGATCGAGGAGGGGTTGGCGCCGATTCCGGACATTCCCGCAGAGATCAGGCAAGAGACGATCGAGCTTCATCGGGCGCTGGGCGGCATCGCATTTCGCGAGCAGCTGGCGGAGCTCGACCCGACGGCTGCTCAGCGGTTGTTCCCCGGAGACAAACAGCGGCTCATCCGCGCCTTTGAGGTGGCGCGGGCGACTGGAGTAACCATCGGAACCTGGCAGCAACTGACAAAGTCTCAACCCGCGCTGCGGTTCGGGACAATCCTGCTCGCGCCGCCGCGAGAGAGGCTGTACGCGGCGTGCAATGTCCGGTTCGTTCAGATGATCGAGGCCGGCGTTCTGGCCGAAGCGAAGGCGCTCGCCGCGCGCCGGCTCGATCCCAGCCTCCCCGCAATGAAGGCGGTGGGTCTTCTCGAACTTCTGTCTCACCTGCGGGGCGATGTCCCGCTCGATACCGCGATAGCTGCAGCGCAGCGCGCCACCCGGCGATACGCCAAACGCCAAATGACTTGGTTCCGTCATCAAATGACTCCGGACCTCGTCCTAACCACGCAATTTTCGGAAAGTTTGCTGCACTGCTCGCGCCATTTTATTGATCGGTTTTTGTTGACCCGCCCGGTTTAGCTGACTACGTTGCGCCCCCGCCTTGGGGCACCAACTACTCCTCGGCGGTGCGCGTTAATTGCGCCCGATGTTGCTGCCGATGGAGGTTGTCATGCCGGCCGAGCCGTTGAGCGGAGCGGAGATCGTCATCAAGGCCCTGGTCGATCAGGGCGTCGATGTCGTATTCGGCTATCCCGGCGGCGCGGTTCTGCCGATTTACGACGCGCTCTTCAAGCAGAACTCGCTGCGCCACATCCTCGTGCGGCACGAGCAGGGTGCGGTGCACGCGGCCGAGGGTTACGCCCGCTCGACCGGCCGTGTCGGGGTCGTGCTCGTGACGAGCGGTCCTGGCGCGACCAACGCGGTCACCGGCTTGACCGACGCGCTGATGGACTCGGTGCCGATCGTCTGCCTGACCGGCCAAGTCCCGACGCACCTGATCGGCAATGACGCATTCCAGGAGGCCGACACGACGGGCATCACGCGGCCCTGCACAAAGCACAACTATCTCGTCAAGGACATCCGCGAACTGGCCCGCATGCTGCACGAGGCCTTTTACGTCGCGAAGAGCGGCCGCCCGGGACCGGTCGTCGTCGATCTGCCAAAGGACGTCCTGTTCGCGCCCGGCCCCTACTGCGCGCCCGAGGAGGTGCGTCACAAGAGTTACCGTCCGCAGTTGCAGCCCGATCCGGCCCGGATCGCTCGAGCCGTCGAGATAATCGCTCAAGCGAAACGCCCGGTTTTCTACGGCGGCGGCGGGCTGATCAACTCCGGGCCCGAGGCCTGCGCCCGCTTTACCGAGCTGGTGCGGCTGACCGATGCACCGTGCACTCTGACTTTGATGGGGCTGGGCGCGTTTCCGGCGGCCGACCCGCATTTTCTCGGAATGGTCGGCATGCATGGCACCTACGAGGCAAACTTGGCCATGCACGGCTGCGATCTGATGGTCGCCGTCGGGTCGCGCTTCGACGATCGGGTCACCGGTCGTCTCAATGCATTCTCGCCGGACTCCAAAAAGATTCACATCGATATAGACCCGTCCTCGATCAACAAGAATGTCCGCGTGGATTTGCCGATCATCGGCGATGTTGGCGAGGCGCTGTCGGCCATCCTGACCGCCGGACCCGTCGCGCTGCGCGCCGGCGACAGCTCGGCGAGGGACAAATGGTGGCGCGCAATTGAGGGTTGGCGGGCGCGCGATTGCCTGCGTTACGACCGCAACCGGCGCGATGTGATCAAGCCGCAACATGCGATCGAGCGGCTCTATGCGCTGACCCGCGACCGTGATGTCTACGTCACCACGGAAGTCGGCCAGCACCAGATGTGGGCTGCGCAATTCTTCAAATTTGAAGAGCCTAACCGGTGGATGACTTCAGGCGGTCTCGGCACGATGGGATATGGCCTGCCGGCAGCGATGGGCGTGCAGATCGCCCATCCGGAGGCTCTCGTTATCGATATTGCCGGCGAAGCATCGATCCTGATGAACATTCAGGAAATGTCGACCATCGCCCAGTACCGGCTGCCGGTCAAAGTGTTCATCGTCAACAACCAGTATATGGGCATGGTGCGGCAGTGGCAGGAATTGCTGCACGGCGGCCGCTATTCGGAGAGCTACACGGCGGCGCTGCCCGATTTCGTCAAGCTGGCCGACGCCTTCGGCGCAGCCGGGCGGCGGGTCGAGGATCCGGCGGAGCTCGACGATGCAATCCGCGAGATGCTGGACACCGACGGTGCGTTCATCCTCGACGTCGCGGTCGACCCGGCCGAGAATTGCTTTCCGATGATCCCGTCCGGCGCGGCCCATAACGAAATGCTGCTGGGGCCCGAGGACAAGGCCGAAAAACCGGTCTCGGAGGAAGGTATGGTGCTCGTCTGAGGCGCGGGTGACCGAAATCGAGCGGCACACAATCGCCGTGCTCGTCGACAACGAGCCGGGCGTCCTCGCCCGTGTCATCGGGTTGTTCTCCGGGCGCGGCTATAACATAGAGAGCCTGACCGTCGCCGAGGTGGACCGCCGGGGCGGTCTATCGCGGATCACGATCGTGACCACCGGAACTCGCATGATCATCGAGCAGATCAAGGCGCAATTGTCGCGGCTGGTCCCGGTCCACAAGATCCACGATCTGACCGACGAGGGGCCCTTTGTCGAACGCGAAATGGCACTGATCAAGGTCGCCGGCAAAGGCGAGTCGCGCATCGAGAGCCTGCGCCTCGCCGACATCTTCCGCGCTCGCGTCGTCGAATTCGACGACGGAAAGCTTCGTTTTCGAGATGACAGGCTCGAGCGAAAAGCTCAACGCCTTCATTACCTTGATGGAGCCCCTTGGCCTCGTCGAGATCTCGCGCACCGGCGCGGCGGCGATTTCCCGGGGGCCCGCGAGCTTTTAGCCTCACTTCACCGGCCAATGCCGGTGGCTATTTCGGACATAGGTCTCGGCCTCCGCCGGGATGACAGGTGAGAGGAGAGCGAAATGCGGGTGTATTACGACCGGGATGCCGATGTGAACCTGGTCAAATCAAAGAACGTCGCAATCATCGGTTATGGCAGCCAGGGCCATGCGCACGCCAACAACCTGCGCGACAGCGGGGTCAAGGAAGTCGTCGTGGCGCTGCGGCCCGGTTCGACTTCGGTCAAAAAGGCCGAGGAGGCTGGATTGCGCGTCATGACCTCGGCGGAGGCCGCCAAATGGGCCGACATCGTCATGGTGCTGACTCCCGACGAGCTGCAGGCCGCCCTCTATGCCGGCGAACTGCGCCCTAACATGCGCGAAGGCTCCGCGCTCGCTTTCGCGCATGGCCTCAGCATCCATTTCCGCCTGATCGAGCCGCGCCCCGACATGGACGTGTTCATGATCGCGCCGAAGGGGCCGGGCCACACGGTCCGCTCGGAATACCTCCGCGGCGGCGGCGTCCCCTGCCTTGTCGCGGTCGAGCAGAACCCGTCCAGCAACGCGCTCGAAATCGCGCTCTCCTACGCGTCGGCAATCGGCGGGGGTCGCGCCGGGGTCATCGAGACGACGTTTAGGGAGGAATGCGAGACCGATTTGTTCGGCGAGCAGTCGGTGCTGTGCGGCGGCCTGACCTCGCTCATTCTCGCCGCTTTCGAGACCTTGGTCGAAGCTGGCTATGCCCCCGAAATGGCCTATTTCGAGTGCTGCCACGAGATGAAGCTGATCGTCGACCTGATCTACGAGGGCGGCATCGCGAATATGCGCTACTCGATCTCCAATACCGCGGAATATGGCGACTACACACGTGGTCCGCGGCTCATCGATACACATGTCCGGGCCGAGATGAAGAAGATCCTCGCCGACATTCAGTCCGGCAATTTCGCGCGTGAATGGGTGCTCGAGAACACGGCGGGGCAACCCAGCTTCAAAGCGCTGCGCCGCCGTGCCGCCGAGCACGAGATCGAGAAGATCGGCGAGAAGCTGCGCGCAATGATGCCATGGATCGCCGAAAACCGCCTCGTCGACAAATCCCGGAATTAAACCTGCTCCGCGTCCTTCACGTCACCGCGGAACTCTATCCTTGGGTGAAATCCGGCGGGCTCGGCGATGTCGCGGCCGCGCTGCCGCCGGCACTGAGCGCGCTTGGGGTTGACGCGCGCCTGCTGCTGCCCGGCTTTCGGGGCTTTCTGGATGCGTTTCCCGGTATCACCGATGTCGCCCGGCCGCAAACGCCCTTCGCGGCGGAGCGGGTGCGGGTGGGCCGCGCGCGGGTGCCGGGCTCGGAACTCCTGGCGTATCTGGTCGACCAACCGGCGTTCTACGATCGGCCAGGTAATCCGTATGCCGGTCCGGACGGGCGCGATTGGCCCGACAACCACCGCCGCTTCGGGCTCTTGGGCTGGACCGCCGCGGAACTCGCGCACGGTGCCGACCCCGGCTGGAGCCCCGACATCCTTCACCTCCACGATTGGCATGGCGGCCTTGCCCCGGCATATCTGGCGGCTCGCCCGCCGGGCGCTGGTCATGTCCCAACTGTCTTCACCATCCATAACCTCGCCTATCAGGGCCTGTTTCCCGCCGCTTTGTTTCCCGAGCTCGCATTGCCGCCGGGGTTCTTTTCGATCGACGGGGTCGAATTCAATGGTCTGGTCTCGTTCATCAAGGCCGGGTTGTTCTACGCAGACCGCCTGACCACGGTGAGCCCGACCTACGCTCGCGAGATCCAGACCCCAGGTTTTGGCTGCGGTCTCGACGGGTTATTGCGTACCCGCAGCGACGCGTTGACCGGGATACTGAATGGGGTAGACCGGCGCGTCTGGGATCCTCGGCATGATCCGATTTTGCCCCGGCCCTATGGCACCGAAGATCCTGCGTCGGGGAAGCTTATCGCAAAAGCGACGCTCCAGCGGCGCCTCGGGCTCGACGATCGCCATGATGCGCCATTGTTCGGCGTGGTCAGCCGGCTGACGTCGCAAAAGGGCCTCGATCTGCTCCTCGCGTGTTTGCCGGAACTCGTCGCCGACGGCGGCCGGCTCGCCATCCTCGGTTCCGGGGACAGCGATTTGGAGCACGGCTTTTCCGTCGCAGCCACGGCCCACAATGGACATATCGCCGTCGAGATCGGCTATGATGAAGCGCTGTCCCATCTGATCATCGGGGGCGCCGACATAGTCCTCGTGCCGTCGCGCTTCGAGCCCTGCGGCCTCACCCAGCTCTACGCCTTGCGCTATGGCACGTTGCCGCTGGTCCGTCGCGTCGGCGGCCTCGCCGATACCGTGGTCGATGCGACGGCGGTCAGCCTGGCGGACGGCACCGCCGACGGCTTCGCGTTCGACGAGGATGGCCCACCGGCGCTGTTGGCAGCAGCCCGGCGCGCCAATGTCCTATTTCGCGAGCCCGCGATATGGCTGCGCATGATGCGGCGGGCAATGACCCGCGACTTCAGTTGGACGGCGGCGGCTGGCCAGTATATCGCGGTCTATCGCGAGCTGCGGCCGGACCTAGTCCCTTCAGCCAGCGCCGCGGGATGATGGGTCCAGCGGGCGCCTAGAGGACGGGCGCATTGAATTGAATCATCCGTATGCACCTAGGCGCTAGACTAGTCCTTGGCCCGTTCGAGGTAGCTTCCGTCGGCGGTGCTGACGACGATCCGCGTGCCCGGACCGATATGCGGCGGGATCATTACGCGGCGCCCGTTTCCGAGCTTGCCTGGCTTGTAGGAGGACGAGGCCGTTTGGCCTCGCACGACAGGATCGGCTTCGACGACTTCCATTACCACGTTCGGCGGCAGCTCGACCGATAATGCGGTACCCTCGTGCAGCATCACCTGGCAGACCATTCCTTCGCTCAGAAAATCGGCCGGGTCGCCGATCGTCTCGCGCGGGATCGAAATCTGCTCGAAGGTATCGTTGTCCATAAACGTCGCCAGACCGCCGTCCATGAACAGAAATTGCATTTCCTTCTCGTCGAGGCGCACCCGCTCGACCGTTTCCTGGGTTCGGAAACGCTCGTTCAGTTTAGACCCGCCGCGCAGATCGCGCAGCTCGACTTGCGCGAAGGCGCCGCCCTTGCCGGGCTGAACCAATTCGCGCTTCAGCACGAGCCAGAGCTTGTTCTGGTGCTCGAGCACATTGCCCGGCTTGATATCGATCGCATTGATTTTCATTGGCGGGATCTCGAGAGGACCCTGGATGTATCGTAGACCCTAACATAAGTCGGCGCACCGGCAAGAACGAGGGCAAGACGATGCAGGAATGGTGGCGGCCCGATCGCTTCGCATTGCGGCGCGCGATGCTCGAGAAGCGGGGACAACTCCTCGCAGCTGTTCGCAGCTTCTTCGCCGATCGTGGCTTCGCCGAGGTAGACACGCCGGCTTTGCAGGTGAGCCCGGGTCTCGAACCGCATCTCCGGGCGTTCGCCACCGAGCTTCACGACCCGCAAGAGCGGCAGGCCGCGCTGCGCTATCTCCACACTTCGCCGGAATTCGCGATGAAGAAGCTGCTCGTCGCCGGGTTGCCCCGGATCTGGCAGCTCGCCCATGTCTTCCGCGACGGCGAGCGGAGCGCGACCCATCATCCTGAATTCTCGATGCTCGAATGGTACCGCGCGGGCGCCTCCTATCGCGATCTGATGGAGGAATGCACAGCCCTGGTCCGCGCCTGCCAGCATGCAACCGGGGCCCAGTCGCTGAGCTGGGGCGGCCACACCGCCGACGCGATGGGCGAGTGGCGGCGGATCAGCGTCGCCGAGGCGTTTCAGAAGCACTGCGGTCTGGATCTGTTGACGACGGCTCCCGATCCGTTGCACCCCGATCCGGATCGCCTGGCCGGCGCGGCGAGCAGCATCGGGATCGCGCCTCATCCCGGGGACGATTGGGAGACATTGTTTTTTCGTGTTTTCCTCGACCGCATCGAGCCTTACCTCGGCCACGGAGTGCCGACAATTCTTTACGATTACCCGCTCTCGATGGGAGCGCTGGCGCGCCGTCATCCGGACGACCCTCGTCTCGCCGAGCGCTTCGAGGTCTATATTTGCGGTTTGGAACTCGCCAACGCCTTCGGCGAGCTCACCGATCCGACCGAGCAGCGCGCCCGCTTTCTCGCCGACCAGGCGCGCAAACAGCAGCTCTATGGCTGGACCTATCCGATCGACGAGGATTTCCTCGACGCTCTCGAACACGGCCTGCCCGCTTGCGCCGGCATCGCGCTCGGCTTCGACCGGCTTGTCATGCTCGCCACCGGCGCCGAGGATATCGAAGAGGTGCTGTGGGCGCCGGTCCGTTGATCTCTACGGGTGTATGACGGTCTCTGTGCGGCTGACGACGAAGGCTTCGCGGCGGTCCAGAAAATCGCCGGTGACTTCGGTAAATGCCTCGGGCCGTTCGGTGCTGATCGCGTGCCCGGCATCGTAGACGAACACCAGGTGGCAATTCGGCAACAGCTCCTTGTAAAAGCGGCCCATCTCAGGCGGGATCACGCGGTCGAAAGTACCGAACAGCACCAAGGTCGGCGTCGGCAAACGGCGCATCCGGATTTCGAGATCGGCGTCGCGGTCGGGCCCGCGCAGACGCGCGACCAGAGCCCGCGTCTTCGCCTGGATCGCCGGGTCCGTGACGGGCAGTGGGGCGAGCCGCTCGGGGTGCGCGTAAAGCCGGCACGCCATTTCCTCCGGTGAGCCGGAAGGCGGCTCGGACCCGGCGGGGCGGATGGCAGCCGGCGCTTCCAGGACCAGCCCCTCGACCCGCTCGGGCTGCTGCACCGCCAGCCACAACGCGACCTTGGCGCCAAACGAGGTTCCCATCAGATTGAATTTGTCGATGCCAAGATTGGTTACCGCCGCGGCCATGGCCTCAGCCAGTTCCGCCGTCGTCAGCGTTCGAGTGTTCTCGGGGGACGAGCCGAAACCCGGCATTTCAAAGGCGATCACCCGGCGGTGCCGGCAGAGCAGATCATGCCCTCGTGTCAGACGCAGGCCGCCGGCGCCATGGAGATGCACGAGCGGCGCGCCCTGCCCCGCTTCCATGTATCGGATACGGAACCCGTGCGCCTCGACAAAACCTTCACTGAACGCCGCACCGGGGGCTGCCGTTTTCATTCCGTCCTCGGTCTGCGCCACAATCGGACCCTTCTCGCTCATATCTCGCGAATGCGCGGGAGGACCTTCTTTCCGAACAATTCGAGCGCCCGCATCATGCCGTCGAGATTGCCGGTGCCGGGGTCTTGCAGCGACAGGTCGACCACCCCGGCGCCGACCTCCTCGCGGCATCGCCGGAGCTGCTCGACGACCCGGTCGGGGCCGCCGCAGAAACTGATCGGCAATACGCCGCCGACATTCGCAGGCCGCCTCTCACCGGCGATATTGCGGGTCGTATCCGATTGAAGCAGCGCATCGCGCAATCCGGCGCGCACCGGGAACGGCGCCTGCTTGTCGCGCCGGCGCAACGCCTCCTCGGCTGCGTCATCCGTGTTGGCGAGGATCATATTGGCACGATAGATGATGTCGTCCGGACTAGGCTCCCAGCCGTAGCGGGCGCATTGCTCGCGGTAGTAATTCGCCGATTTCGCCATCAGCTCGAATGTCCCGTAGGAGAGGCCGATGCCGAGCCGGTGACGCGCGGCGAATTCGCCGGCTTCCGCGCTGGTGCCGAGCGCATAGGTCGGCGGGTGCGGCTGAGATTGCGGGCGCGGCCAGACAGACACGGTGCGGTATTGGAAATATCGCCCTTGCCAGCCGAAGGGTTGCGGCTCGGTCCAGGCCTTCAGGATCAGTTCCATCCCTTCGTCGGTGCGCTCGCGCGATTCCTTCGGGTTGAGGTCGTAGCTCAGATATTCGTTGGTCGTGCCCCGCAACAGCCCGACGACAATGCGCCCCGGCGCCATCGTGTCGAGCATCGCGATTTCCTCGGCGATGCGGATCGGGTTGCTGACCGGCACGATCGGGCCGAGCATCGCGATCTTTATCTTGTCCACCCGCGCCGCGAGATAGGCCGCTGAAACGACCGGCGACGGCGTCAGAATGCGCGGCGAATAATGATGCTCGGAAACGCTGACCCAGTCGAAGCCGAGCTCCTCGACAAATCGCACCCGCTCGACCATGCCGCGATAGGCCTCGGCCCCGGTTTCGGGATTGTAGGAACCGGCCGGCACCGGCCATTCGCGCGGCAGGTCCGGCGGTGAGACATAACGGCCCGTTTCGAAATAGGAGACTTTCATGGCTCAAGCCCGTGAAGTCGCATCAGGGGCGGCCCGTCCCTTATTCGTCCGCCGCTCGGCATCGCGCACGGCACACTCGGGGATCCGGCCAACCGGTTCGCCAAATTACCCGCGAGGCTCCTCGCCGTCCATGTGTTCAGAGTGGCCCCCGCTCGAGGTAGCTCGTGCTGCGCGCCTCGACGGGCCTATCGTCCGTCTTTGTGAACGTCTTGCCAAGACATGCGGGCGGTTTTCCTCGCGAAGGTTGACATGGACGGCGTCTTATACGACTAAAATCCAGCGGTGCTACCAACAGCCGCCGCCGGGTGGTTAGGGGAAGGCTCCAATGGTTAGGGGGACAGGGGTAGACAGTCGCGCGCCTGCCGCAGTCTTTTCAGTTGGCTTGCGGGCAGTTAGTAGGCGGGCCTGCGACATTGGGGATCAATGGCGTATCTAACGTTTGACTCTTCCGCACAGGTAAAGAAGGTTAGGCTGCAAGGGTCGCCGAAGTTTTTCCCGGGGTTGCGGATTTTGTTCTTACGCTATGACTGACGAATCCATAGCGATCGTCGGAGCGTCCTGCCAATTCCCCGGGGCCGAAAACCTCGAGGAGTTCTGGCAGCTACTCGCATCGGCAGGCGATGCGGTCTCCGAGGTCGACGACCGGCGGTGGTCGACACGCTTCTATTACCACCCCGATCGCAGTGAGCCGGGCAAGAGCTATACTTGGTCTGCCGGGCTAATCTCCGGCGTCGACCTGTTCGAACCTTCGTTCTTCGGCATATCGCCCCGCGAGGCCGCGCAGATCGATCCTCAGCAGCGGCTCCTGCTGGAACTTGCGTGGCACGCATTCGAAGACGCCGGCATTCCGCCCAGCAAGATGTCGGGCAGCGCTACAGGCGTCTATATTGGCGCCTCTACCACCGATTATTCCGATCTGAGAATAGGAGACCCGGCGGGTGCCAATTCCTATTTCATGACCGGGAGCACTCTCAGCATCCTGGCAAATCGAATATCCTACGTTTTCGATCTGCGCGGGCCGAGCCTCGCCGTCGACACGGCCTGCTCGTCCTCGCTCGTCGCCCTTCACCATGCTTGCGAGGCGATTCGCAACAAAAGGATCGCCGCCGCCATCGTCGGCGGGATAAACCTTCTGCTTGCGCCCTATCCGTTTATCGGGTTCTCGCGCGCCTCCATGCTCTCCCGCCGCGGCCGCTGCTTTGCCTTTGACGAGAGGGCGGACGGCTACGTTCGAGGCGAAGGCGGCGCCGTCGTAATCTTGAAACCGCTCGCGGACGCGGTCGCCGCCAAAGATCGAATCCACGCGGTGATACGGGCTTCTGCGGTCAATTCCGACGGGCGCACGATCGGCCTGTCGCTCCCGAGCGAGTCGGCGCAGACGTCTCTGTTGCGGGCAGTGTACCATACCGCCGGAATTGCTCCGGACGATCTCGCATTTTTGGAAATGCACGGCACCGGCACGGCGGCGGGCGACCCGATCGAGGCCGCTGCGGTCGGACATTCTCTTGGACAGAGTCGGTCGCTTCCACTGCCCATCGGATCGGTCAAGACCAATATCGGCCACCTGGAGCCCGCGTCAGGGATGGCCGGGCTGCTCAAGGCGGCGCTCGCCCTCGATCGGGACATCATCCCGCCCACCATCCACTGCGAGAAGCCCAACCCGAAAATCCCGTTCGAGGCGCTGAACCTGAGGTTGGTTCGCAACATCGAGCCGGTGAAGGCGTCCGAGCGGCCTTATGCCGGCGTCAACTCTTTCGGGTTTGGCGGGACCAATGCCCATGTCGTGCTGGCCCGACCGACCCGGTGCGAGGAGGCACCGGCAGCAGGGCCGCTGCCTCCGCTGGTCATCTCGGCACAGACCGAGGCATCGCTGCGATCCCTTGTTCAGAACTGGCACACGGTGCTTGCCGAGGTTTCGCCCGAGCGGGCGCCCAGGCTGCTGCGGGCAGCTGCCCGCGGGCGCGATCATCATACGCACCGACTGGTCGCGCTCTCGCAAGATCCAGCGGTCACGGCGCAGATGCTCGCCGGGTTTCTCAACGACGAGCCGTCGCCTTTCCTCGTCGCAGGTACCGGGGTTCGGGAAGGCAAGCTGGCGTTCGTGTTTTCGGGTAACGGGGCGCAATTCGCAGGCATGGGGCGCGATGCATTGCGCCGCAACGCGGCCTTCCGTGGTGCAATCGAAGATCTTGATCGGATGCTTCGGCCGGAGCTCGGCTGGTCGGTCATCGCGCTTCTCGAAGGCGGCACCGATGCCGGAGCGATGGCGCGCACCGACATCGCGCAGCCCCTCCTCTTCGCAGTGCAGGTCGGCATCGTCGAAGCATTGCGCGAGGTCGGTGTCAGCGCCTCAGGACACCTCGGCCACAGTGTCGGCGAGATTGCAGCGGCTTGGGCAGCGGGTGCGCTATCCCTTGGAGAAGCCGGGCGGGTAGTCATAGCGCGCAGCCGGTACCAGCAGCGCACACAAGGAAAGGGCCGCATGGCGGCGCTGGCGCTCGCTCCGGACGCGGCACGCGACTTTCTCGATGGGTTTGATAGTCCGGCGGAGATCGCCGCCCTGAACGCTACGCATTCGGTGACCGTCTCTGGACCCAGTGCGGAAATCGAGCGTTTGGAAGCCGAGGCGAAACGCCGCGGCTTATGGTTTCGCCCGCTCGATCTCGATTTTGCGTTTCACTCGAGACAGATGGAGCCGATCCGCGAGGGTCTGCTCGGAAGCCTGAAAGACCTTTCATCCAGACATCCGACCGCGAGGCTGGTATCAACGGTTACCGGAAAGGCAGTTGAGGGCGACTCGCTCGACGCCGGCTACTGGTGGCGCAATATCCGCAGCCCAGTGCGCTTCGCGGAGGCCACTGCATTCCTGACCGCCGAGGGCTACCGCATTTTCCTCGAGATCGGCCCGACGGCAATTCTGCAGTCCTATCTGACCGATGCCCTGCGTGCGACGAAGGTGGATGGACGCGTGCTTGCCACCCTGTCACGCAAGCCGTTCGATGGCGACCCATTTCCCGCAATTGCCGCCAATTGCCACGTCGCAGGATACGACTTTACGCAATCCCCCCGCTTCGACGGAATCGCCGATCCGCGCGGGCTGCCGCTCTATCCTTGGGATCGCCAGAGCTTCTGGTTTGGCCTCACGGCCGAGGGCGCCGATCCGGTAAATACGCCCTTCGAGCACCCGCTTCTCGGCTTTCGTCAGCGCGGTCCGGTGCCGTGCTGGATCAATCATCTCGACGAGCAGGTGCTGCCGTGGATCGGCGACCATGCAATCGAGGGCGTGCCGGTTCTGCCGGCGGCCGGGATTATCGAGATGGCTTGTGCCGCTGCGAGAGGACAGTGGCCGGACGCGCCCGTACTCGAACTTCGCGATCTCGAAGTGCGCCGCCCGCTGCCTTTCGACAAAGGTCGGATGCGTGAGGTGCGCACCCTGATCGGCTCGGAGGAAGGCGATTGGGAACTGGCGAGCCGCGCGCGGATGTCGAACGAACCATTCACGGTTCATGCTGTTGGACGTCTCGGCGCGGAAACCGATACCCGCCGGACGCTGCGCTTTTCGGATAGCGGACCCATTCGCCGTCGGATAGACGAGCAGACCCTCTATGACCTGGCCCGGCTCGCGGGGCTCGATTACGGTGCTCGCTTCCGAACCGTCCGCCTGATCGAAATCACTGGACCCGGAGCCGCGGTCGCACATCTCGACCCCTCGCCCGTGGCCGACAATGTCGAGCCTTATCTGGTTCACCCTGCCTTGCTCGACGGCGCCCTGCAGGCGCTGATCGGGGTCTTGGCGGAAGGCCGGGATCGGGTCCGGGGTACGAGCTTCCTCCCGTGGCGTTTCGGTCGCGTACGGTTTTTGGCGCCGTTCGGACGGTGTCCACGGCGCGCTGAATTGCGACTCACCCGGATCGGTATCCGGTCGGTGTCCGCCGACATTGCGCTCTGCGATGGCGACGGCGATCTCGTCGCGGAGCTCGCGGAGTGCTGGTTCCGTCGCGTCGAGCTGGGACGCGCGGGGTCGGTCGACGAGCGCGCGCTGCGCGTCGATCTCGTTCCTGTGCCGCTAGCCGAGTTTGCGACTGCCTCGGTAATGGAACGTGTCGGGGCGCTGATTTTGCGTCTCGCCGACGCTCGCGAACCGGACCCAGCGCGGCGCGAACAGGCACTGCTGCTTGATGTGCTGATCGGCTCGATCGCTTTTCGATCGATGACGCGTATCGTCGATGCCGGCCGACCTTTCACGATCGAAGAGCTGGTCGAGACCGGCCTGCTCGCGCCGGCTTCCGACGAACTTGCCGAATGGGCGCTGCGCCTGCTGGAACGGTTCGGTGCCGCCGCCGAGGCCGGATCGGAATGGCGGATCGAGGCCACAACCGACCTGCCCGATGCCGAGGAAGTCTGGCGCCTGCTGCTTGCGGATGCGCCGGATTTGGTTGCGGAGCTCGCCCTCGCAGCCGCCGCTGTCAACAGCCTCCCGAATATTCTCGCCAGTGGGCCGCGGTCGCCGGACGCCTTACTCGGTCCGATGACGGAGCATCTGCTCCACTCTTCTCCGGCGAGCGCCGCCAGTGTCGGCATACTGTGCGATGCCCTCCAGGAGATCGCGACAAATTGGCCTCAGGGCCGACCGCTGCGCATCCTCGAGCTCGGCGCGATCGGAGGCGGGGCGACCCGCCGGGTGCTCGACCGTCTGGCGCAATCCGGCGCCGCTTTCAACTATGTCACGACGAGTGCCGATGCCGAACAAAGTGCTCGACTCTCGTTCCTGGCGGAGTTGTTCAACGGGGTTTCCGCCCGTCGGTGGTCACCGCAGGACGGGACGGAAGCGCTGGATCAGACTGGCTTCGACATAATCCTGGCGGTAAGCGCTTGTGCACGCCTGCAGCTCGACGCCAACGGTTTCGCGGATCTGCGGAAGCTTCTCGCCCCCAACGGCATCTTTGTCGCGGTCGAGCCCGAGCCGAACCCGCTCTGGGACATGGTATTTGGCCAGAGCCCCGAATGGTGGCGGGTTGGGTCGCGGACGAGCGATGGATCGCCGCTCCGTTCAGCCGAAGAATGGTGTACCGAACTCGCTGCGGCGGGGTTCCGGTCTGCCGATGCGGTATCCAGCGCCTGGACGCCGTGGCCGTGCACGGTGTTCTGGGGCACCGCCCCGCCCAGCGAGGAGGCTTCCTACTCGGATGGGCGCGAATCGCGTTCCGATTTGGTCGTCGCCGGCGACGCGGCGCTCGCTGCTGTGGTGCATGATTGCCTCGGTGAAGCCGGCCACCGCGTTAGGGTGGCCGGTCAGGCAGGCGCGTGTGCCGCCGAATTGCAGGATCAAAGCAGCGGCGATGCGTTGCCGACGACCATTCTCTTCCTGGCCGAGTGCTCATGCCCCGGTGACCCGACCGAACTCGCCTCGCAGCAAATCGCTGCGTTGGCGCAAGTGGCAATACAGGCCGTGGACAGCCGCTCGGAGCTTTGGGTCATCACCTGTGATGCCCAGCAGTCATCAGCAATAGGCGAACTGTCGGGTCTCGTTGGTGGCGCGATATGGGGCTTTGTACGCGTGCTCGCCAACGAGATGCCGCGGCTCTCGCTGCGCCTCGTCGATCTCCCGGCAACCCTGACGGCGCATCATCGCGCCTTGCAAATCGCCGCCGAACTGTCGGCCCGCAGCACTGAAGAGGAGATTGTCTGGACACCCGAAGGGCGGCACGTATTGCGGGTGCGCCGAGGTCTTCCCACGCGATTGGCCGATCCCTCCGACGTCCTGACGCTGGGGAGCCGCCATCCCGGAGGTCTCGACTTTCTCGGATGGGAGGTCGGCGCGCCGCGACCCGTTGGACCTGGCCAGGTCGAGATCGAGGTGCATGCGGCGGGACTCAATTTCCGAGACGTTATGTGGGCAATGGGGCTGCTGCCTGAAGAAGCGCTTATCGACGGGTTTGCCGGCCCCACCTTCGGGCTGGAATGCGCCGGGATCATCCGTTCGATCGGCTCGGATGTCGAAGGTTGGGCGGTCGGCGACCGGGTCATGGGGTTTGCTCCCGCCTCGCTCGGCACGCGCGTCGTGACTATGGCGGATGCGCTGGCGCCAATCCCGCCGGGGATGAGTTTTTCGGCGGCCGCAACCATTCCGGTAACATTCGTCACCGCGAAATACGCGCTGGGGCATCTGGCAAAGCTCGCATCCGGGGAGCACGTCCTCATTCATGCCGCCAGTGGCGGCGTGGGGCTCGCCGCGATCCAGTACGCCAAGCACTGCGGCGCGGTTGTGATCGCGACGGCCGGATCGGCGGTGAAGCGATCGTTTTTACGCCTGGCCGGTGCCGATCATGTCCTCGACTTTGCGCGATCTCGGGTTCTGCAACGAGGTGCGGGAGATCACCGGGGGGCAGGGCGTCGATGTCGTCCTCAACTCGCTGAGCGGCGAGGCGATGGACCGCAGCCTCGAGGTGCTCAGACCGTTTGGCCGCTTTCTCGAACTCGGAAAGAAGGATCTATACCTCAACCGGCGCATTCACTTGCGGCCGCTGCGCCAGAACATCTCCTATTTCGCAATCGACATCGACCAGCTGCCTACACGCCGCCCGGATTTGGCCCGTGACCTGTTGCGCGAGGTGTCCGCGGCCCTTGCCGAGGGGGCTATCCGACCGCTGGCTCATCGGATTTTCTCGTTTGGCGAGCTCGACGATGCGATTCGACTGATGCAGTCGTCGGGTCATATCGGCAAGCTCGTGCTCGAACCGCGCTGCAATGCCGGCGTGCGGCTTCGCGAGCCGCCGGAGATAACTCTGCGGCGCGACGGGACCTATCTCGTCACCGGCGGCGTCGAGGGGTTCGGTTTCGAGGCTGCGCGATGGCTGGTCGCGCGCGGCGCCGGTTCGATCGCGCTGATAGGCCGCCGTGGGTCGGCTACTCCGGGGTGCGTCGCGAGAATTGCAGAACTCGAAACCGCCGGCGCCGAGGTACGCGTGTATCGCGGAGATGTTGCCGACCGCGCTTCCTTGGCCGGGGTACTCGAGGCGATCCGGACAGCCCAGCCGCCGCTCCGCGGCATCGTACATGCCGCGGCGGCTATCGATGACGGTCTCGCCTCGGAGGTCAAGATTGCGCGGCTGCAGGCGGTGCTTCGGCCAAAACTCGGTGGAGCGCTGGCTCTCGACGCCCTGACCCGGGACGATCCCATTGAATTGTTTTTGCTGTTCTCCTCGGCGACGACCTTGGTTGGCGCGCCCGCACAAGGCGCTTATGTGGCGGCGAATTCCGCCCTCGAGGCCTTGGCGCGACGGCGCAAGGCCGAAGGTCGGTCCGCGCTCGCCGTCGCCTGGGGTCCGATCGCGGATGCCGGCTATTTGGCGGAGAGGCCGGAGACCCGCGATGCGCTCGCGCGCCGCCTGGGCGCGAAACCGACCTCCGCGGCCGAAGCGCTGGCGGGACTGCCCGCGATGATCGTGAGCGGATTGCCTGTTGTCGCCTTCGCCGAAACCAATTGGAACGAAGCCCGGCGTTTTCTGCCGATCCTCGCCAGCCCGCTATTCTCGGAAGCCCGCACGAGCGGTTCGGCGTCATCCTCGGACGAGTCACTCAACGAGCAAATCGCCAGTCTCGACCCGGATGCCGCACTTGCCCTGCTCAAGACCGTCATTGCCGAGGAAGCGGCAACGATTTTGCGGCTGCCGGCGAGCGGGATCGATCCGCTTCGCCCGCTTTCGGAGATGGGGATGGACTCGTTGATGGCGGTCGAGCTTCGCCTCGCTCTCGAAAGCCGGCTACGGGTCGATCTGCCGCTGGTTTCGCTCGCCGAAGGAACGAGCGTATCATCGATTGCGGGGCGGCTGGCCACAGCGATCTCGAGCGGACCGAAGAACGGTGACCTGATCGCCCTGGTCGCACGTCACGAGGGTATGGACGAGTTGCCATTTTCTGCGGAGGATGCGCAGACGACCTCCGCAATGGTCGAGCCGAAATCGGTCGCCGCGGAATAGCCGATGGAACCGCGCCGGAACCTTTTCGGCCTGTCGGCTCAAGCCAAAGCGCTCCTGATCGAGAAGCTTTCTTCGAACGTACCGGTGCGATCGCCGCGCGTCGCGCGCCGCTCCGACCCGGAGAATGACGACGCTGCCGCCCGCCTGGATGTGTCAAAGCTGGAAGGGTTTCGAGAAATCCGGATGATCCGCGAAGCTGCGGATTTTCTCCGCATATCCGATCCGTTCTTTCGCGTGCACGAGGGAATTGCCGGGGCCGAAACGGTAATCGATGGCCGCTGCTTCATCAATTTCGCATCCTATAACTACGTCGGCCTGAACGGGCATCCGGATATCGCGGGCGCGGCACGGGCAGCGATCGACCGGTACGGGACGTCCGTCTCGGCGAGCCGTCCGGTGTCCGGCGAGCGGCCGGTTCATCGGGATCTGGAACACGCCCTCGCTCGCGTTCACGGAACCGAGGACTGCGTCGTCCTGGTAGGCGGCCATTCTACGAACGTCACGGTGATCGGACATCTGCTCGGCCGCGAGGACGTGATCGTGCACGATGCGCTGATTTACAACAGCATAGTTCAGGGCGCAATCCTTTCCGGGGCCCGACGAGTGCCATTTCCACATCTCGACCACGAAGCCGCCGATCGTTTGCTTCGCGAAACGCGCCCGCGCGGCGGGCATGCGCTCCTCGTCATCGAGGGGCATTACAGCATGGACGGCGATGTCCCCGATCTGCCGGCCTTCATCGCTGCCGCCCGCCGCAATCGGGCCTGGCTGATGGTCGACGAAGCGCACGCGCTGGGTGTGCTCGGACCGCGTGGTTTTGGCACCGCCGACCGGTTTGGCGTCGATCCCGGGGAGGTCGACATATGGATGGGCACGCTCAGCAAGAGCCTCGTGTCCTGCGGCGGCTATATTGCCGGCAGCAAGGACCTCGTGGATTTTTTGAAAGTGGCGGCTCCCGGGTTTGTCTTTTCGGTCGGGATGGCGCCGCCAGCGGCCGCCGCGGCGCTCGCCGCGCTCGAACTTCTCGAGCGCGAGCCGGAGCGCGTGCGCCGGCTCAATGACCGGGCCGCGCTGTTCCTGAAGCTCGCGCGGGAAGGCGGTCTCGATGTCGGCGGTTCCATCGGCGCTTCGATCGTGCCGATTGTTACCGGCAGCTCGATCCGCGCCGGTCGTCTAGCCCAGGCGCTGTTCGACCGCGGGGTAAACGTCCAGCCGATCCTCTACCCGGCGGTGCCGGAAAGAGCCGCTCGGCTACGCTTTTTCGTAACTGCCTCGCACACCGAGGAACAGATCAGAGATACCGTCGAGATATTGTTGGGAGAGAGTCGCCGCGTCGCGTCGGAGCCGAGCGATTTGGCGGCGGTCGCGCGGCACCTCGGGAAACGGAATTTGTTCTCACGATAGGCTGGCGCCGTGCCTTGTCACCGCAGCCGGAAGTAGTGAACGCTGAATAGTTCTGCGGGGTCGGTCCAGGTGTCGACCGGACGAAAGCCAGCACGTGCTGCCAAGGCACGGAATTCCTCTACCGAATATTTGTACGAGTACTCGGTGTGGACCAGTTCGTTCTTGGCGAAACGGAAGCGTTTTCCCGCTATCCGGGCCTCCTGATCGCAGAGGCTGCGGATGTAGATTTCGACCCGACCCTCGGCACTGCTGTAAAACGCGAGGTGCTCGAATCGATCGATGTTGAGGTCGCCGTCGAGCTCGCGGTTGACGCGTTCGAGGAGGTTGAGGTTGAACGCGGCGGTCACCCCGGCTCGGTCGTTGTAGGCGGCCTCGAGGATGTCCGTCTCTTTCTTCAGATCGACGCCGATCAGCATTTCGCCTCCCGGCCCGAGTATGTGCGCGTAGTTGGCGAGAAACGCGACGGCGGCATCGGGCTCGAAATTGCCTATCGTCGAGCCGGGGAAAAATCCGACCCGCTTTCCTCCAGCGCCGGGCAATGGCGGCAACGGAAAAAGGCGCGTGTAGTCTGCGCAAACGGCAATGACCGGCACCGACGGAAAATCCTCGGCCAAACTGATGGCGGCATCGCGCAAGTGTTCGCGCGAGATGTCGACCGGAACATAGGCCGCTGGGCGCTCAAGTGCCTGAAGCAGGATGCGGACCTTTTGGCTGGCGCCGCTGCCAAACTCGATCACGCGGCAATGCGGCCCCATGTGAGCGGCTATATCGCTCGAATTCTCTTCGAGGATCCCGACCTCGGTACGGGTCGGATAGTATTCGGGCAGACGGCAGATTTCCTCAAACAGAGCCGAGCCGCGCGCGTCATAAAAGAACTTGCACGGAATCCGCTTGGGGGCGCGCGCGAGGCCCGCCAGCACCGCATCCCGAAAGCTTTCTTCGCCGGGTGCCAGATCATGGAAGGCAAAGCGCGCGCCATTTTTCATCCAAGGTCCTCCGCCAGCCGCAGCCCGGCGAAGGCCCAACGCGCCGACGGCGGGAAAAAGTTGCGGTAAGTGGCCCTGATGTGACCGGCCGGGGTGATTGCCGACCCACCCCGCAGCACGATCTGATTGCACATGAACTTGCCGTTATATTCGCCCATCGCGCCGGCGGCCGGGCGAAAGCGGGGGTAAGCGGTATAGGGGCTCGCCGTCCATTCCCACACATCGCCGTACATTTGCTGCAGCTGGGGGATGTTGTCCGACGAGGCGTCCGCGCAAGGGTGAAAATGGCCGCGATCTGTGAAATTGCCCGAGATAAGCACATCTTCGGCCGCTGTCTCCCATTCCGCTTCGGTCGGCAATCGTTTCCCCGCCCATCTGGCGAAGGCATCGGCTTCGTAAAAACTGAGGTGGCATACCGGCTCGGATAGGTTCAGCCGGCGGCGGCCGGATAACGTAAAGACCGACCATTCCCCGCCTTCGTGAAGCCAATAGAACGGCGCTTCCCAGCACTGCTCACGGACCGTCGTCCACCCGTCGGACAACCAGAATTCCGGTCTCCTGTAACCAGCTTCCTCGATAAACCCGAGATATTCGCCGCAGGTCACCGGGCGCGAAGCGAGGCGAAACGGTTCGAGCCAGATCTTGTGCCGGGGGCCCTCATTGTCGAATGCGAAACCGGATCCCGAGTGCCCGATCTCCTTCAGGCCGCCGTCAATCTCTGCCCAAGAGAGCGGATGCACCGTGGCCTGCACCTGCAACTGCGGCGCCTGATAGGCGGGTAGCAAAGGGTTCAGCGAGAAAACGTGCTTGATGTCCATCAGGATCAGCTCCTGATGTTGCTGCTCGTGGTGAGTGCCGAGTTCGAGCAGGCTCACGACCTCGCTCCATTCCGCTTCCGCGACCCGCTCGATCAGCCGAGCCATTGCCGAACTAACGTGATCGCGATAGGCCATCACGATGTCGACGGTCGGGCGCGACAAGAGGCCGCGCTCGGGCCGCGGGTGACGCGGGCCGACTGCCTCGTAATAAGAGTTGAAGAGATAGCCGAAAGCGGGGTCGAACACCCGGTAATCGGAGTCGAACCGGGCCAACAGGAATGTCTCGAAAAACCAGGTGGTGTGCCCCAGGTGCCATTTTGTCGGACTGACATCCGGCATCGACTGGATCGACTGATCCTCTGCCGTCAAGTTGGCGGTCAGTGATTCGGTCTCGTGCCTTATCGCTTCAAACCGCTCGACGGCGGCATCGCGATCGGCGCGGCAAGCTTCTTCCTGAACGACAACTTCAAGCACGATGTCCCCCAAAGCCTATGGCATTGACCCCGCTAACACCCGCGTCGCCGAGTCGTTTCGCTAGCTCAGATAGCGATTGCGCAGATGGCGCTCGAAACTAGCCGTCCCGAGCGGTCGTCCGGTGGCGGCTTCGACCAACTCCGCCGTCGACAGCAGCGATCCCTTGGAATGCACCCGCTCGCGTGCCCAGCTTAGCAGCGGCGCAAATTCGCCCTCCGCAATCGACGACATCAAACCCGGGATATCGCGTCGCGCCGCCTCGGACAGCTGGGCCGCGATCAGCGCGCCGAGCGTATAGGTCGGGAAATATCCCCAATTGCCATCGTACCAATGAATGTCCTGGAGACAGCCCTCGCGGTCGTTGTCCGGCGCGACCCCAAGCATTTCGCGCATCGCTATCGCCCAGGCACCGGGCAGTTCCGCCGGATCGAGATCGCCTGCGAGCATTGCGCGTTCGAGTCGGTAACGCAGGATCACATGCGCGGGATAGGTCACCTCATCGGCATCGACCCGGATGAAACCGCGCCGAACCCGGATTTGACGCCGGTACAGCGCGTCGACTTCCCACTCCGGCCCAACACCGCCAAAAGCCTCGCGTATGATCAGTGCCGCGTAGGTTAAAAAAGCACGGCTTCGGCACACCTGCATTTCGAGCAGCAGCGATTGGCTCTCATGCATTGCCATGCCGCGGGCACGGCCGACCGGCTGAAGCCGCCACTCGACCGGGAGCCCTCGCTGATAGAGCGCGTGCCCGGTCTCGTGCAGCACCCCCATCAACGCCCGCGCAAAATCATTTTCGTTGTAACGCGTCGTGATCCGCACATCATCGGGGGTGCCGCCGCAAAACGGATGGGCGCTGACGTCGAGCCTGCCGTGCGCAAAGTCGAAGCCGATACGTTCCATCAGCCGCATTGCGAGGCGGCGCTGCGTTTCGATCGGGAAGGGGCCGCAGACGGAGGCCGAGGGCAGAGCCGCCTGGCGGCTCAGGGCGCCCTCGATCAAATCAGGCAAGAAACCTGCGATTTCATCGAACAGGCGATCAATTTCGGCGACCGAAGCATCCGGCTCGTATTGGTCGAGGAGAGCCTCGTATGGACTCGTTCCTAGGCGCTCGGCTTTGATGGCGGCGATTTCGCGCTCGATAAGGAGAATTCGCTCGAGCCCTGGAAGCACGGCAGCAAAATCGTTGTCCGAACGGCTTCTGCGCCACACGGCTTCGCATTCCGAGCAGGCGCGCGACTCGGCTTCGACAAGCGCGCCCGGCACCGCGGCGGCGTGCACCCAGCGTCGGCGCATCTCGCGCAAATTGGCGCGCTGCCACTCTCCGAGCTCATCGGTTGCCGCGTCGGCTTCGGCCAGCATCGCCTCGATCTCCGGCGCGACCAGATGCTGATGCGCGATCAGGCGCAAAGTCGCGAGCTGCTCGGCTCGCGCCGCCGCGCCGCCATCGGGCATGATTGCGGCGGTATCCCAGTGGAGAACCGAGATTGCTTGCTCGATCGCGCCCAGTCGTCTGAACCGCTGTTCCAGCTCACGATAGGCGGTGGTCATCACAGTCCCGTGTTGCGGCGATGGAACAGGACATAGATGACGATTAACGCAACCGCCAGTGAAAACCACGTGATCGCATATTGCAGGTGGTCGTTCGGCAGCGCGAGGCGGGTGACGCCGCCTTTCGGCCAGCCGCCGGGGTTGGGTGTCGCATCGGCGTCGATGTAGAACGCTGCAACCCGGTCGAGCTTGTCCGCGGCACTCATGGCCGGAAGATCGACCCAGAACCAGTAGTTCAGATCGGGGCGGTTGTCGGGCAGGAACCAGTTCGGCCTCCCGGCCGGCGGCAGCCGCAGCAACCCTTGTACGCGAACTGTGCCGGCGACCTGACCGGCGGCGCGCTTCGCCGGATCCCTCAGCTCGGCCGGGATGTAGCCGCGATTGACGAAGACGACGCGCCCCTCCGGCTCCAAGAGCGGGGTCAGGACTTGATAGCCCTGTCCACCGCCCTCCGAGGTCGCGCCGAGAAATATTTCTTTGTCGTTGAGGAACACCCCTTCGTCGGTGACGTGGTGGAACTCCATCTCGCGCGCCTCGACAGGACTTTTCGGCACAGCAGCCGGCGCGGCTGCGACCGCGGCCTGTCTTTGGGCGATCAGATCCTGCTTCCAGAAGAGCCGCTCAACCTGCCACGCACCGAGCGCAAGGCAGATCAGCAGCGCCGGCAGGGAGAACACAGTTGGCCAAAACAGCGGCCGAAAATTTGTCATCTAGGACGGCACGACTCCAACCACCCTCGTCTTGCGAAGCGCAAGCGGACTTTCAAGACGGGGGAGGCGCGACCAGGAGATGGTGACGGTATTGCAGCGCGATCAGACCGGCCTTCAGGGGTCGCAACATCGCGATCGCGCCGCCGATGATAAACGGCGTCCACAGAACGAGATGTATCCAGATCGGCGGCGAGAACTTCATTTCCACCAAAGCCGCGAGCGCCACGACGATCGATCCCAGGAAAAGAATGACGAAGACAGCTGGGCCGTCGCCCGCGTCTTGTGCGGAGAGATCAAGCCCGCAGACCTCGCACGCGCCACGCACGTTCAGAAGGCCGGTAAACAATCTGCCCCTGCCGCAACGCGGGCACCGGCAGCCGAGTGCGGCGCGGATCGGGGAGATTGCCGAAAAATCGCTCATCCCGCGACGCCGGCGCCACCGCTGCCCTCGCCCCACCAATAGACGCAAACAAACAGGAACAGCCACACCACGTCGACGAAATGCCAATACCACGCGGCCGCCTCGAACCCAAAATGATGGTCGGGCTTGAAGTGTCCGGCCCACGCCCGACAGAGACAAACGATCAGAAACGTCGTCCCGATGATGACGTGAAAACCGTGAAACCCGGTCGCTATGAAGAACGTCGACGGATATATCCCGTCGGTGAAGTGAAATGGGGCATGGCTGTATTCGTAAGCCTGAACCGACGTAAAGCAGAGGCCAAGAAAGACGGTTAGCGCCAAGCCGCGCAACAAGCCGCTGCGATCGCCTTCAATCAGCGAATGATGCGCCCAGGTCACCGTCGTCCCCGACAACAGCAAGATCAGCGTATTCAGAAACGGGAACTCGAAAGGATCAAAGGGATGGATGGTCTTTGGCGGCCAAGCGCCGCCGACCGGGAACAGGCTCGATGCGAAGAAGGCCCAGAAAAACGCGGCGAAGAACATCACCTCGGAAGCGATGAACAGCGCCATGCCGTAACGCAGCCCGAGCTGCACGACGGGGGTGTGATACCCTTGAAATGTTGCCTCGCGAATCACGTCGCGCCACCACACCGCCATGGTCGCCAGCACCGAGAGGATCCCGATGATCAAAAGGGTCCAGCCATAGCCGTGCATGTAGAGGACGCCGCCGGTGGTGATCAGACCGGCGGCAACTGCTCCGAACAGCGGCCAGATGCTCGGGGCGACGAGATGATAGGGATGCTTCGGCGGGGCGTGCGCTTCGCTCATGGATTGCGGCTCGGATCGACTAGTTTAAGGAAGGCGGCCGCGATCGAGGCGTCGCGGACGCGGTCGGGGTTGCGGCCTCGGGCGCCCGAAACATCGTATAGGACAATGTGATCGAGCGGACCTCGCTCGTGCTCGGGTCGGTCAAGATGTCGGGATCGACAAAGAAAACGACCCCCATATCCACGCTTTGGCCGGGAGCGAGAGTTTGACTGTTGAAGCAGAAGCACTGCAGCTTGTCGAAATAAATCCCGGCCTTGGTCGGGGTGACGTTGTAGACCGCCTGGGCGGTGACCGGCGCCGCGGTGCGGTTGACGGCGCGGAAGAAGACCTGGTTCTGGGCGCCGGGATGAACGGATATCGCGTTCTTCAAGGGACGAAATTCCCAATCGAGACCGGGGGCGACCTGCGCATCGAACCGCACGGTAATCAGCCCAGCGGCAACTCGAGTCGGCGCCGTCTCCGCACGCTGGGTGGTGCCGCCAAAGCCGGTCGCGGCGCAGAACAGGCGGTAGAGCGGTACCGACGCAAAGGACAGCCCGACCATGCCGGTGACTACGGAAACCAGCAATAAGACCGTCGCTCCGTTGCGTCGGCTGTGCGATGGGCCGGCCGCAGCCATACCCCTATCCTCCCATCCGGACGATGGCGAGGGCGTAGAATAGCGCGACGAGTGCGACAAGCACGGCTACCAGCGCGCGGTTGCGGGTACGAATGGTCCTTTCCCGGTCGCGATCCGCGGCAATCAAAACCAAGCCCCGCTCGCGTGGTCTACCAGCAAGAGGCTGAAGATCAGAAACAAATAAAGCAGCGAGAAGGCGAACATTCGGCGAGCACTTCGATCAGTCGGGTCGCGGCAGACTAGGATGGCCCAGCCCGTGAAGGCGGCGCTCAACAACAAAGCGCCGGCGCCGTAAAGTGCTCCCGCAACCCCGAGCAGCCACGGGGCCAGGGCGGCCGGCCACAGCACGACCGTATAGAGCAGCATCTGCCGTTTGGTTTCGCGTGCCCCGGCGACGACCGGCAACATCGGCACGCCCGCGGCGGCATAATCGTCGGCGCGGTACAGCGACAAGGCCCAGAAGTGCGGCGGCGTCCAGAAAAAGATCACCGCAAACAGCGCGATCGCTCCCCAGCCGATGTCGCCGGTAACCGCTGCCCAGCCGATCATCGGCGGAAAGGCGCCCGCGGCGCCGCCGATTACGATGTTCTGCGGGGTTCGGCGCTTGAGCCAGATCGTGTAGACAAAGACATAAAAGGCGATCGTCAGGGCCAGGAGCTCGGCCGCCACAGTGTTGACCGCCAACCCCATCATCAGCACGGCCCCAACACCGAGCACAACGCCGAAGCCGAGCGCCTCGCCGGGCATCATTCGTCCCGCCGGCAATGGCCGGCTCGCGGTCCGGCGCATGACTGCGTCGATATCGCGGTCGTACCACATGTTTATCGCGCCGGCTGCTCCCGCCCCGATCGCAATGCACAGCACTGCGACTATTGCGAGCAACGGATGGAGATGACCGGGGGCCAGAACGAGCCCGACCAGCCCCGTGAAGACAACGAGCGTCATCACCCTCGGTTTGAGAATCTCGACATAATCCGCAACCCCCGCCGCCGGCGCCGTGGCGAGGCGCAGCGGAATGGACGGCGGGGTCTCGGACAAGTCGCTCACGAAGACGCCCGCTCCAGTTAGACGACCACCGGCAATTCTTCGTAGCTGTGGAAGGGCGGCGGCGAAGACACCTTCCATTCGAGGGTGGTCGCGCCCTCACCCCAGTAATTGGCGCCGACCCGCCGACCCGCCGTCAAGGTGTGCAGCACGATGAACACGAAGAACAAGGTCGAGGCGAACGAAATGAAGGACCCGATCGACGCGATAAAGTTCCAGGGGGCAAACGCATCGGGGTAGTCGGCGATCCGACGCGGCATGCCGGCGAGTCCGAGGAAATGCATCGGAAAGAAGGTCAGGTTGACACCGATGAAGGTGGTCCAGAAATGGATCTTGCCCCAGGTCTCATTGTATTGGCGGCCGGACATCTTGCCGATCCAGTAATAGAAACCGGCAAAGATCGAGAAAACGGCTCCGAGCGACAGCACATAGTGGAAGTGCGCCACCACATAATAAGTGTTATGCAGCGCAAAATCGACGCCAGCATTGGCCAGCACGACACCGGTTACGCCACCGATCGTAAACAGAAAGATGAAACCCATTGCCCACAACATGGGCGTCTTGAATTCAATGGAGCCGCCCCACATCGTCGCGATCCAGGAGAATATTTTGACGCCGGTAGGTACCGCGATGACCATCGTCGCCGCGGTGAAATAGGCGCGCGCATCGACCGAGATACCGGACGTGAACATGTGATGCGCCCAGACGACAAAGCCGATCACGCCGATCGAAATCATCGCATACGCCATACCGAGATAGCCGAATACCGGCTTTTTCGAGAAGGTCGAGACGACCTGAGAGATCATCCCGAACCCCGGCAGAATCAGGATGTAGACCTCAGGATGGCCGAAAAACCAGAACAGGTTCAGGAACAGGAGCGGGTCGCCGCCGCCCGCCGGATCGAAAAAGGTCGTGCCGAAATTGCGGTCGGTCAGCAGCATCGTGATGGCTCCTGCGAGGACCGGCAGCGCCAGCAGCAACAGGAAGGCTGTCACCAGAATCGCCCACACGAACAGCGGCATCTTGTGCATCGTCATGCCGGGGGCGCGCATGTTGAGGATGGTCGTGATGAAGTTGATGGCGCCCATGATCGACGAAGCGCCGGCGAGGTGCAGCGAGAAGATCACCATATCGACCGCGGGTCCGGGGTGGCCGACCGGCCCTGAAAGCGGCGGGTAGAGCGTCCATCCGACGCCGGCGCCTTGGGCGACCATCGTCGATCCGACCAGCAGCGCGAATGCCGGCACCAAAAGCCAGAAGCTGACGTTGTTCATTCGCGGGAAGGCCATATCCGGCGAGCCGATCATCAGCGGCACCATCCAGTTGCCGAACCCGCCAATCATCGCCGGCATGATCACGAAAAAGACCATGATCAGCCCGTGGGCCGTGACGATGACGTTGTACAGCTGATGATCCGAGATGAACTCATTGGCCGGATGGATCAACTGTATCCGCATGATGACGGACAGCAGGCCGCCGATCACCCCGGCGACGATCGCGAACAGCAGGTAAAGGGTGCCGATATCCTTGTGATTGGTCGAGCAAAACCAGCGGACGAAGAACCCCGGCGCGTGGCCATGGCCATAAACGTCATGGCCGTGCAGGTCAGCGACGTCGACACCGCGCTCGTAAGCCATTTCTCGCTCCCTCGAACCTAGTTTCCAGCCGGCGCCGGCTGGGCGGCGTCGGTCGCAGCCGGAGCGGCGGCGACGCGCACTGCATCACCGCCTTCGTCTTTATGGGCGAACTTCTTTTTGGCGTCGCCCAGCCAACGCTGGAAATCGTCTTTCGATACCGCCTCGATCTTGATCGGCATGAAGGCGTGGTTGATGCCGCAGATCTGGTTGCATTGACCGTAATAAACGCCCGGGTGCTCGACATTCATCCAGCTCTCGTTGAGCCGGCCGACGATCGCGTACTCCTGGACGCCGAAAGACGGCACGAACCAGCTGTGGATCACGTCGGTGCCGGTAATGTAGACGCGGATTACCGTGTCGACCGGGACGACCAGCGGATTGTCGACTTCCAGCAGCCGCTTCTGGCCGGGCTTCAGATCGGCCTCCGGAATGATGTTGCTGTCAAAGGAAAGACCAGCTTGATCCGGATATTCGTACGTCCAGTACCACTGATGTCCGGTGACTTTGATCGTCATGTCCGGGTTCGGCACCCGGTCCATGTAATACATCAGCTTGAAGGACGGTATCGCGATAATCACCAGAATCAGAACCGGGACCACGGTCCAGAGCATCTCGATGACGGTGTTGTGCGAGGTCCGCGTCGGCACCGGGTTGCGGTCGTGACGAAAACGAATGATGACGTAGAGCAGCAAGCCCATCACAAATAGAGTGATCAGAGAGATGATGATCAAGAGTTCGTCGTGAAATGCCGTCAGCCGGTCTTTGACCGGCGTAGCCGGAGGCTGCATGCCGATTTCCCAGCGCCATGGCCCCTCTGCCCAAGCGAGCACAGCAAAGGCGGTACTGCCAATCAACACCAGGGCGAGCATAAACCATGCGCGGGCTGCGACCTTCCTCGTGAACAATCTCGTCATCTCACCTTGAGCCTGCAGCCTCTCATCCGCGGCGGTGTTTCCGAGAGGGCTCTCAAGCGGGAAATAGCTGTCCTCACCCGCTCCAACACGACAGCATCGCCAGATCTGTTCGAGCCCCGATGCAAAGGACAGCTATACCATAGCTCGCCGGCACAACAACCGGCGCAAGCCCCGTTGCGTCGGTTTGCGTCAAGCCGCCGCACGCGCCGACAGTCGATGCGAAGTCTAGGGGATCGCGGAACTTCCGCCTTTCTCTAAGGGTCAGCTGCGACCATATTGAGGCGGACCCGCAAAGGAGTTTCAAATGACCGATCTCGCCGTCACCGACGCGCTGTTTTTCGAACGGACGGGCATGGACCCGGCCCGCATCGAGGCGCTCGTCGACCAGTCCCTGGCCGGAATGGATGACGGCGAACTCTACCTCGAATACAGCCAGTCTGAGAGCCTCGCGCTCGATGACGGCCGGATCAAGAGCGCGAGTTTCGATACGACGCAGGGGTTCGGTCTGCGGGCGGTTGCCGGTGAGGCTGCCGGTTATGCGCACGCGTCCGAGCTGTCGGAGGCGGCGATCCGCCGCGCGGCGGATACCGTCCGGGCGGTGGCGAGCGGTCACTCCGGGGTTTTCGCCGCACCCCCTCCCGGGACAAACCGGAGCCTCTACACCGAGCAAAACCCGCTCGGCCTCGTCGATCTCGGGGCAAAAACGCGGCTCCTGGCGGAAATGGACGCTTATGCGCGGAGCCGCGACAACAGGGTGAGGCAAGTCATGGCCTCGCTCAGCGGGGTCTGGCAAGCGGTGCAGATCATTCGACCCGATGGCCGGCGGGTCGCGGATATCCGCCCGCTGGTGCGGCTCAGCGTGGCGATCGTTGTCGGCGAGGGCGACCGCATGGAGACCGGCTCCTCCGGCGCGGGGGGCCGCGTTGCCTACGATCTTTATCTCGATCCGCAGCAATGGAAGGCGCAAGTCGACGAAGCCTTGCGTCAGGCGCTCGTCAATCTCGGCTCGGTGCCCGCGCCGGCGGGCGAGATGACTGTCGTCCTCGGGCCGGGGTGGCCGGGGGTCATGTTGCACGAGGCGGTCGGACACGGGCTCGAGGGCGATTTCAACCGTAAGAAGACGTCGGCTTTCTCAGGAATGATCGGGCAACGCGTCGCCAGCGAGGGTGTGACGGTAATCGATGACGGGACGATGCCCGACCGGCGTGGCTCGCTGACCGTCGACGATGAGGGTACGCCGACGAATCATACCGTCCTGATCGAGGACGGGATTCTCAAAGGCTATATGCAGGATCGCATGAATGCGCGGCTCCTCGGCGCCGCCCCGACCGGGAACGGCCGGCGACAGAGTTTTGAGCATGCTCCGATGCCGCGGATGACCAACACCTACATGTTGGCCGGCCACCATGACCCGGCGGAGATCATGGCCTCGGTCAAGCGCGGGGTCTATGCCGTGAATTTCGGCGGCGGGCAGGTCGACATCACCTCCGGCAAGTTCGTATTTTCTGCCTCCGAAGCGTATCTGATCGAGGACGGCAAGGTCGGGCCGGCGGTCAAAGGTGCAACCCTGATCGGCAACGGACCGGATGCGCTGACCAAAGTCACGATGATCGGCAGCGATCTTCGCCTCGACGATGGGATCGGCACCTGCGGGAAGGACGGTCAGAGTGTGCCGGTCGGTGTCGGTCAGCCGACATTGCGGATGGTCGGGCTGACGGTCGGCGGCACGGGCGCGTGAGGCGCGCTGCAGCCACGCTCTTCCGAACAGCGCTCCTTTCAGCGGCAGTATTAACTACCTATCCATTTGATTCAGCTTGGGGTTGCACGGATTTCGCGGCGGCGCCGTCGAGCCGTTGGTCGCTGACCACCAAAGCCGGGGTCTCGTGGCTGATGACGCCCTGCGGCGAGCGGTTTTTCAGCCTTGGGGTCAATGTCCTGGACGGCGGCTATCCCGAGCGCGAGGAGGCCGGCAAGGTTTGGTACAGTTGGAGGGCCTTTACCCCGACTTTGGCCGATTGGGCGGCTGAAACCCGCCACCGTTTGTTCGCCTGGGGCTTCAACAGTGCAGGCGGCTGGGCACTGCCGCCCGAGACCCTGAAACTTCCGACAATCGTCAATCTCGAACTCGGCCGCCTTGCCCGGTTTCACTGGTTCGATCCGTTCGACCCGGAAACCGAGAAGCGGATGAATGCGCTCGCCCGAGAGCTGGTCGCCCCCTACCGCGGCTCGCCCTACCGGATCGGCTATTTTTCGGACAATGAAGTCGGCTGGTGGGCCGGAGCACTGTTCGTTTTCTATTCGGCCAAACCGGCGAACTCATTTACCAAGCAGCGCTGGGTCGAAATGCTGCGCCGGCATTATGCCGATGACTGGTCGCGTTTCACCGCCGATTTCCTGCCCCCCGCCGGGATCGCTTCATGGGAGGCGCTCCTCGCCACCACCGAGAGAACGCGGATGCGGCCGGGAGGCGCTGGGATTCATGGGGTGCGCGAGTGGACCGGTATTGTCGCCGAACACTACTACACGCTCGCCGAGCGGGCGATCCGCGCCGCCGACCCCGATGCCCTCTACTTCGGCGACCGGCTGCCGATCTATTACGATCCGGCGGCGGTGCGGGCGATGGCGCCGCATGTCGACGCGATTGCCGCGAACTACAACGTCGACAGCGGCGACGGGTGGATCGCGGATTACTTTTTCGATGGGCTCAGGAAGCTGTCGGGCGGCAAGCCGGTCCTGATATCCGAGTGGTTTTTTGCGGCCCGCGAGAACCGCACCGGGAACCGCAACAACGGCCACCTGATGACGGTAGCGACTCAGAACGAGCGGGGTATCGGCGCGGCCGCCGCCACCCTCAATTTCGCGGCGATACCGGAAATCGTGGGGGCTCATTGGTTCCAGTACTACGACCACCCTAAGGGCGGACGTCGTGACGGGGAGGACTACGATTTCGGGCTGGTCGACATCAATGACGAGCCGTACCAGCGGTTGACCTCGGACCTCGCGATCGCCAACCGACGCGTTCGCCAGGTTCACTCCGGTGCGGCTATTCCAGCGGCGCCTTCAGCGCCGCCAAAAATCATCGCGCTGCCGCACGCGGCGATTTCCGTCGACGACCACTCGCTCGCCGATTGGCCCAAGCCGTCCAGCCTGCTGCCGCGGCTCAGGTCCTCGCCGGGTTCGGTCGAGTTCGGTGAAGCTTACCTCTCCTGGAGCGAGCAAGGCCTGGCCCTGGCGACAATCGGACAGGACTATTTCGACATCGACCTTTTCGCCTATGATGGCGGTTTTCCGCTGATCGACGCCTATCGGGTCGAGCTGGGCGTCGATATCGGCGCCGGGCCGCGGCGCTTCACGCTGTTTTTCATCCCGCCGCGGACCAAGCTGCACGACCACCCGGAAATGGCCGCGCAGCTGTGCGCCGGGCCGGCGCAACAGGCGATAAGCCTGGGTTGTACCGAGGTCAGCGGCGCCAAAGCGGCTTATTTCGGCGCCGACCAGCCCCGGATCACGGCGGAAATGGTCATTCCGTGGTCGGCACTCGGCATTGATGCTCCGGCTCCAGGAGCTCAGCTGCGCGCCGAAATTGCCGTTACCTCATGGCATCGCGAACGCTGGATGTCGCTGTCCGGCCGCCAGCCATCGGCAGCAATGAAAGACCCGGGGGGCTGGCGCGCGATGCGGCTCGGCAACGGCCCGCAAATGATCGAGACATCCCCGGCGCACCCGGTGCTGGCCCCCGGCTGACCGCCCTCGGGCTGAGCGCCCCCTCAATAGGCGTAATCGGCGAAGACCGGATCGATCTTGCCGCCCCAGCGGGTACGGAAATCCTCGAGCAGTTCTTCGGCCGGGGTGCGTCCGGACCCGGCGATCGCGAACAGCGGGTCGAGAAAATGCGTCTCGTCCTCGCCCGCGATGTTGCGGTGTGCGCGCCGATGCAGCCCTTCCCGCGAGATCTCCAGCATTTCGAGTGCGATCTCGCGCAAGGTGCGAGATCGCAGCGGCGTTGCGAGGCCAAGCCGCGGCACGTCGCGGCGCATCATTTCGCGCTCCTCCGACGTCCAGTCGGCAATCAAATCGCAGGCCGCGTCGAGCGCTGTCGAATCGTAAAGCAGCCCAACCCATAAGGCCGGAAGGGCGCACAACCGGCGCCATGGACCCCCGTCGGCGCCGCGCATCTCAAGGAACGTCTTTAGTCGTACCTCCGGAAAGGCCGTCGTCACATGGTCGGCCCAGTCGCTTATGCGTGGGACATCATTGGTCAGCATCGGCAGCTTGCCGGCGATGAAATCTCGGAACGATTGCCCGCTCGCGTCGATGTATCTTCCATCGCGGTACACGAAATACATCGGCACATCGAGCATGTAGTCGACGTAACGCTCGAACCCGAAGCCCGGCTCGAAGACGAAGGGCAAGGTACCGCAGCGGTCCGGGTCGGTATCGGTCCAGATGTAGCTGCGGTAGCTGAGAAGGCCGGAGGGCTGCCCTTCGACAAAGGGCGAATTGGCAAACAGCGCCACGGCAACCGGCTGCAGCGCCAGGCTTACACGGAATTTCTTCACCATGTCAGCCTCGGACTGGTAATCGAGGTTGGCTTGCACAGTGCAGGTGCGCAGCATCATGTCGAGCCCGAGGCGGCCCTTTTTAGGCATGTAGTCGCGCATGATCCGGTAACGCGCTTTGGGCATAAACGGTATGTCTTCGCGGCGCCATTTCGGGTCGAAGCCAAGCCCCAGCATTCCCAACCCGAGCTCGTCGCAAACTTCGCGCACCTGCCGCAGGTGCTCGTGGACCTCGTCACAGGTCTGGTGCACGGTTTCGAGCGGCGCCCCGCTCAGCTCGAACTGACCGCCGGGCTCGAGCGTGATCGAACATCGAGCGTCATTGGCGAGCGCTATCGTGTTGCCGTTTTCGATGATCGGCTTCCACCCGAAACGGGTCATCTCGCGAAGGATCGCCGCAATCCCGTCCGGTCCCTCATACGGGGCGCGCCGTAGGTCCGAGCGCCGGAAGACGAACTTTTCGTGCTCTGTGCCGACGCGCCATGCCGCCGGCGGCTTGCAGCCGGATTCGAGGTATTCGACAAGCTGCCGCTTGTGGGTGATCGGCGCTCCCGGCGTACTCGGAGTGGTCGTCATCCTCAGCGAAACTCCAGCGCTAACGGCGTGGCGGCAGCCCGACTAAGCAACCGTTTAATCAACCAACAACCAAAAGCGGTCAACGGATACGGACGCGGCGCCAGTCACCGGCGATCGCCTGAAACACCGCCACGGCGGCGAGCGTGGCGGTTTCGGCACGCAACACCCTCGGACCGAGCCCGACGCGCGTAACAAAGGAGAGTTTGCCCATAGCGTCAAGCTCCGTTTCATCGAAGCCCCCCTCGGGACCAACAAGAAGTGCCACCGGCCCTGGTGGAAGGTGTGCTGCCGCATCGCTGATCGGCTCACCGGCGCCGCTCTCATCGCACACAATTAGGCGACGCCCGTCGGGCCAGATGGTCAAAAGTCGGTCGAGCCGTTCCGGTTCTCGCAGCTCGGGCACCGAGAGCCGCCCGCTCTGTTCTGCCGCCTCGACGGCGTGCGCCCGCAATCGATCGAGATTGACGCGCTCGACCTGGGTTCGCGCCGTCCATACCGGCAACAATGTTGCAACGCCGAGCTCGGTCGCCTTCTCGACGAGCCAGTCGAGCTGGGCTCGCTTGATCGGGGCAAATAGGAGCCACAGGCCCGTTTCGGTTTCAGGCTCGGCTTCGCGCAATTGACGTTCCACCGCGAGCGAGGCGCCCTTGCCGATTTCGGAGACACGGCAGAGCCATTCCCCATCGGTGGCGTTGAAGACCGCGACGGCCGCCCCTTTGCCGAGACGCAACACCGACCGCAAATAATGGGCCTGCGCCCGATCCAGCTCGATTTCCGCGCCGAAGGAGAGTCCGGCCGCAACGTGGAGACGGGGGGGGCGGCGCTCAATCATTCTGCGGTCTCGAACTATTTCGTTTCCACGGCTAAGTTAGGCTTTGCCATAGCGAAAATGATCTCTCGTTCATCAAATTCTGGCGAGGTTGCCGCTCGACCCGGCCCTCTCTCCGCCCCCGCGCAGGGTGAGGGTGAGGGGGAACTCGCAGCCTGCTCTGATGCCAGCGATATCCATCAAGGCGACTGGGTCGAGCGCCGTCTGCCGGAGCGCCTGCAACCATATGCCCGCCTCGCCCGGCTGGATCGGCCGATCGGCACCTGGCTTTTGCTGTTCCCCGGCTGGTGGGGCATCGCGATCGCTTCGCAGCGGTGGCCCGACCCTCTCTTGCTGGTGCTTTTTGCGATAGGCGCCGTCGCGATGCGCGGCGCCGGCTGCACCCTCAACGACATCGCCGACCGGGACTACGACGGAAAGGTCGCGCGCACCCGGCTGCGGCCGTTGCCGAGCGGCGCCGTCTCGGTGCGCCAGGCGTTGATTTTTCTGCTGCTGCAGCTGACGATCGGCGCAGCCGTGTTGTTCAGCCTCAATCGCACTACGATCCTGCTTGGGGCTGCCGTTCTCGTGCTGACCGGCACCTACCCGTTCATGAAGCGCATGACCTATTGGCCGCAAGTATTTCTCGGCCTCAATTTCAACTGGGGAGCGCTGATCGGCTGGACCGCGGTGACCGGCGCGCTCGCCTGGCCGCCGCTGCTGCTGTACGTCGGCGGCGTGTTCTGGACGGTCGGCTATGACACGATCTACGCACATCAGGACAAGGAGGACGATATCCGCATCGGCGTCAAATCTTCGGCCATTGCTCTCGGCGTGCATACCCGGCCGTGCTTGTTTGCGTTTTACGCCGGCGCATTGTTGTTGTGGTCAGCGGCGGGATACGTCGCCGGCCTCGGCGCGATGTTTTGGGCCGGGCTTGCCGCTGCCGCTGCGCAGCTGGCCTGGCAGGCGGCCCGCGTGGCGACCGAGGACCCGGCTGACTGTCTGCGCAAATTCCGCTCGAACCGCGCGGTCGGATGGCTCATGCTCGCCGGGATCGTCGCCGGCGATTTCGTCTGACCTGCCTTGAACCCGGGCCTATTCGTCCGGCGCAACACCGCGATTGCTGCGCCGCCACTGGTGCCGGAGATCCGGCTGCACCTCGCCACCGAGGTCACCCCGATCTGGCTGGCCACCGAGGAAAGCCTGGCGCACAGCGCGGTGCCGCCACCGTTTTGGGCTTTTGCCTGGGCCGGCGGCCAGGCGCTCGCGCGATACCTGCTCGACTATCCGGCAGTGGTCGCCGGCCGCTTCGTGCTCGACTTCGGCGCCGGGTCGGGAATTGTCGGGATCGCTGCGGCAAAGGCCGGTGCGGCCCGCGTGCTCGCCGCCGACATCGACCGTTTCGCCGTCGCGGCAATCGCCGCGAATGCAGCGCTGAACGGCGCTGAGATCGACATCACAACGGCGGATGTGGTTGGCACCGTCGATCCGCTCTGGGAGGTCATCACCGCCGGCGACGTCTGCTACGAGCAGCCGATGGCCGGCCGGGTCACGGCTTGGCTGCGCAGCTTGGCTCACAGCGGCCGGGTTGTGATGCTCGGCGATCCCGGGCGCGCCTACTTGCCGGTTGATGGGTTATGCGAGCGCGGTCGCTACCTCGTCCCGACGAGCCGCGAGCTGGAAGATCGCGACAGCCACGAGGGCGTTGTCTGGAGAGTGACAGCCTAGGCCTAGTAAGGACGGAATGGGCCACGCGAGGAGATGTTGGGGTATCGTCACCTCGTGATTATCGGAGTCGCTTCAAATGAGAGCATTACTTGCAGCAGCATCGGCCTGCGCTTTGCTGGCCGCCGCACCGGTATGGGCGCAGCATGCGTCGACCGGGCTCAGACCTTGAGCCAACAAGATAAGACATTCATTCAGGAGGCGGGCGCGGGCAATCTCGCCGAGGCCGAGCTCGGTCAGCTCGCCGAGCAAAAGGCGGCGACACCGGCTGTCAAGGAGTTCGGGCGCCGGATGTATGCCGATCATGGATTGACGGCCAACCCCTGGCTGGCGGCCATCTTGCGACAAGAGCACGAGACCTTTCAGCCGACGCTCACCGCGGAGCAAACGCAACTAAAGCAGAAGCTGGAAGGCCTTAGCGGCACCCAGTTCGATCAACAATTTATCGAGCACATGGTCCAGGACCACGAGAAAACCATTCCTGCGTTTGAGGAGGCAAGGGAAGGGCACAATCCGGCGCTGAAGAGCTATGCTCAGGGCTTGACTCCGGTATTGCAACAGCATCTCGCGGAAGCAAAGGAACTCGCCGGCACCGGCGGCGTGGCGCGAGAGGGGCAACCGGAGCTGAGCGGACCGGAACTTCCGCGCCGCAGCGCTAAATTGATTTGGCGCCGCGGCAGCTTTGCAGCGGCGCCAATCACTCGGCCCGCGCTCGCGGGCTGGTTTACGCGGCCCTATATAGGCGGAATGCCCTATTCCAGCCTGCGCGATTTCATCGGGCGACTCGAGACGGCCGAACGGCTCGTGCGGGTCAGTGCACCGGTCTCGCCCAATCTCGAAGCCACCGAGATCCAGACCCGTCTGCTTGCCGAGGGAGGACCCGCGGCACTGTTCGAGAACGTCACCCGCGGGGCGGGCGGCGCCTATGGGATGCCGATGCTGGTCAATCTGTTCGGCACGGTCGAGCGCGTCGCCTGGGGCATGGATCGCGAGCCGGGCGGCTTGCGCGAGATCGGCGAGACCCTCGCTTTTTTGAAGCAGCCGGAACCGCCCGGCGGCTGGCGCGAAGCCCTGCATATGCTGCCGCTGCTGCGCACTGTCATGGCGATGCGCCCGCGCACCCTCGGCTCGGCACCGTGCCAGGAGATCGTGCTGCGCGGGGGCGAGATCGACCTTTCCTCGCTGCCCATCCAGACGTGCTGGCCGGGCGAACCGGCCCCATTGATCACCTGGCCGCTGGTGGTGACGAGAGGCCCAGGCGGGCGGCGCGAGGACGGTTTCAATCTCGGCATCTACCGAATGCAGGTGACCGGACGCGACACGACATTGATGCGTTGGCTCAAGCATCGCGGCGGCGCGCAGCACCATCAGCGCTGGCGCGCCGAGCGGGCCGAGCCCTTGCCGGCTGCGGCAGTGATCGGCGCCGACCCGGGCACGATCCTCGCCGCCGTGACACCAGTCCCCGACACCTTGTCGGAATATCAGTTTGCCGGGTTATTGCGCGGCCGCAAGGTGGAGTTGGTCGACTGCAAGACCGTGCCGTTGAAGGTCCCCGCCGAGGCCGAGATCGTCCTCGAGGGCCATGTTTCGCTCGACGAGTACGGTGACGAAGGTCCTTATGGCGACCATACCGGCTACTACAATTCGGTTGAGCGCTTCCCGGTGTTCCGCCTCTCGGCGATCACGATGCGGGCGAGCCCGATCTACCTGTCGACCTTCACCGGCCGGCCGCCGGACGAGCCGTCGATCCTCGGCGAAGCGCTGAACGAGGTTTTCATCCCGCTGCTGCAGCAGCAATTCCCCGAAATCGTAGATTTCTGGCTGCCCCCCGAGGGGTGCTCCTACCGCATCGCGGTGGTGGCGATCCGCAAGGCCTACCCCGGTCACGCCAAGCGCGTAATGATGGGGATCTGGTCGTTTCTGCGGCAGTTCATGTACACGAAATTCGTCATCGTCGTGGATGACGACATCGACGCGCGCGACTGGAAGGACGTTATGTGGGCGATCTCTACCCGCATGGATCCGGTGCGCGACATCACGCTGATCGACAACACGCCGATCGACTATCTCGACTTCGCGTCGCCGGAATCGGGCCTCGGCGGCAAGATCGGCCTCGACGCAACCGGCAAATTGCCGCCGGAGACCCGGCGCGAGTGGGGCCGCCCGATCCGCATGGCCGACGAGATCGTTGCCGAGGTGACCACCAAATGGCCGAGCTACGGGCTGCCCGGGTCGGGCAAGCCGATTTGGAAATGAGTTTGGTTCATAATGAGACATTTGCTTAATCCTGGGATGAGAGATGAGCGACCAAAGAATTGACCAGGCGGCGGGCGCCGCGCTCGACCTGCTGCAAGACCTGATCGGGCGTGCGCAACGCGCCGGCGCGGACGCTGCCGACGCGGTGATGTTCGAAGGCATCTCGCTCTCGCATGCCCGCCGTCTCGGCAAAACCGAGAAACTCGAGCGCTCGGAAGGCCAAGATCTAGGGCTCAGGGTGTTCATCGGGCGCCAGCAGGCGATGGTGTCCTCCAGCGACCGTTCGCCGCAGGCGCTCGACGAGCTCGTCGGGCGAGCGGTCGCAATGGCCCACACAGTTCCCGAGGACCCCTATTGCGGCATCGCCGACCCCTCCGAGATCGCCCGCGACTGGCCGAGCCTCGACATGCTCGACCCCGAGGAGCCGGGCGCCGAGGTCTTGATCGAACGGGCGCGCGTCGCCGAGGACGCGGCGCTCGCCGTCACGGGCGTCACCAATTCCGAAGGCGCCGAGGCCGGGTGGGGCCGCTCGAGCATTGCCCTTGCCGCCTCCAACGGCTTTGCCGGCTTTTATTCGGGGTCGAGCCAGGGGATCAGCGCCAGCGTCATTGCCGGTTCGGGCACCGGCATGGAGCGCGACTATGATTACGCGAGCGCGATCCACGCGGCCGATCTGCGCGACCCTGCCGAAATCGGTAGGAGCGCTGGCGAGCGGGCGGTCAAGCGGCTGAGCGCGAAAAAAATGCCGACCTGCCGTTGCTCGGTGGTGTTCGATCCGCGCGTGGCACGCGGGTTTATCTCGCACCTGCTAGGGGCGATCTCGGGACCGTCGATCGCCCGCGGCACGAGCTTTCTGAAGGACCGGCTCGGCGATCGCATTTTCCCCGAGGCAATCACGATCGTCGATGACCCGCACAAGCATCGCGGCCTGCGCTCGAAGCCGTTCGACGGGGAGGGCATCGCCAACCGCCGCCGCGCGATCGTCGACAAGGGCGTGCTGACGACCTGGTTGTTGGATCTCCGCTCGTCGCGCCAACTCGGTCTCAAGACGACTGGCCACGCCGCGCGCGGCACTGCTTCGCCCCCGTCGCCCGCCGCCACCAATGTATGGATCGAGCCGGGGGCGCTGAGCCCGAAGGAGCTGATCGCCGATATCGAGAACGGCTTCTACGTGACCGAGATGATGGGCATGGGGGTCAACGGGGTCACCGGCGATTACAGCCGGGGCGCCGCCGGCTTCTGGATCGAGAAGGGCGAGATCGCCTTCCCGGTCAGCGAGATGACGGTTGCCGGCAATCTGAAGGAGATTTTCGCGCGCCTCGTTGCCGCCGACGACCTCGAATTCAAAGCCGGCGCCGATTCCCCGACCCTCAGGGTCGACGATCTCACGGTCGCGGGCGCCTAGAAGGGTAACGAGGAGTTCGCCGCGGCTAATCCGCGGCGGCCACTCGGCGCCGTGGTTTAGCTCGGCCCGTAGCGAAGCGATCCAGAAGCCGCACTGCGACACGCGGGCTGACGAAATGTGAGACGTCGCCGCCCAACCCGCCGATTTCCTTCACGAAACGCGACGATATGAACTGGAACCGGTCGGAGGCCATCAGAAAGACCGTCTCGATCTCCGGGTTCAGCCGGGCGTTCATGCCGGCCATCTGGAACTCGTATTCGAAATCGGACACCGCGCGCAGCCCGCGGATCACGACCTTGGCCCCGACCGACTGGGCAAAGCTCATCAATAGGCTATCGAAGGCGCGCACCTCGATACGATCGGAATCGCCGTTTTCGAGGTGGGCGACCTCGTCACGGACGATCTCTACCCGCTCGTCGGTGGCGAACAGCGGGCCCTTGCCGTCGTTGCGAGCAACGCCGATGACCAGCCGGTCGACGACCCGGGCGGCCCTGCGGATAATGTCGGTATGGCCGTTCGTGATCGGGTCGAAGGTGCCGGGATAGATCCCGATGCGCGGCTCGGTCATACGTCCCCCTCACTGGCTTGCTCATCATCCGGCGCGTCATCGGGTTCTTCGGCACCGCCGTTCTCGTCGGATTCCTCGGGAAGCCGCGCCACCGAAACGACCCGCTCGCCCTCGCCGACCTTGAAGATCACCACACCCGCGCCGCCCCGCCGCACGATGCGGATATCGTTGACCGGACAGCGGATCACCATGCCGGCATCGGTCACCAGCATGATCTGATCGTTCTGGCCGACCGGGAAGACAGCCACGATGGCGTCTCGCCGACGAGTTCAAATCCATATTGTTGATGCCCTGCCCGCCACGACCAGTGATGCGATAGCCGTAAGCCGAGCTGCGCACTCCAAAACCCTTTTCGGTGACACTAAGCACGAACTCCTCGCGCGCGGCGAGATCGGCGAATTGTTGCTCGGAAATCGCCGCCTCGCCGGTGGCTTCGCCCTCCTCAGACTCGGATTGTTCTGTCCCCTCGTCTTCGTCCCCGTTCACCCGACGCCGCTCGCCGGCGAGCTTCAGATAGGCGTCGCGCAGGTCGGGGGCGATCTCTTCATGGCGCACGATCGACATCGAAATGACCTGGTCATCCCCCAGCAGCTTAATGCCGCGCACCCCGACCGACGAGCGCCCGGTAAATATCCGAACCCCCTTGCCGTCTTCTTCGTACTTGATCTGAAAGCGGATTGCTTTGCCGTTGCGGGTGGCGAGCAAGACGTCGTGGGCATCGGTGCAGGTCGCGACAGCGATCAGCCGATCGTCGGCGTCCTCGCCTTCGAATTTCATTGCGATCTTGCCGTTGGCGCGGACGTCGCCGAAATCGCTCAGGGCATTGCGGCGGACGTAGCCGTTGGCGGTCGCGAACATGACCGTGAAATCGCTCCAGCTCTCCTCGTCTTCGGGCAATGGCATGATCGTCGAGATCGTCTCGCCCGGCGCGAGGTTCGGCAACAGGTTGACCATCGGCCGGCCGCGCGACGGCGGGGTGCCGAGCGGCAGCCGATAGACCTTGAGCTTGTAGACCCGCCCCGAGGAGGTGAAGAACAGCACCGGCACGAGGGTCGAGGCGACAAAGACCTCGCTGAGGAAGTCCTCTTCACGGATCGCCATGCCGGCGCGGCCGCGCCCGCCGCGGCGCTGCGCCCGATAGGTCGACAGCGGCACCCGCTTGATGTAGCCCGCGTGACTTACGGTCACGACCATCGCCTCGCGCTGGATCAGCGCCTCGATGTCGGCTTCGAACTCGACATCCTCGATCGCGGTCCGCCGCGGCGTCGCAAACCGTTCCTTGATGTCGAGCAGCTCGCCGCGCAACACCTCGAAAAGCCGCACACGCGAGCGCAAGATCTCGAGATAGCCGGCGATCTCGGTGATCAGCCCGCGCAGCTCCTCGGCAATCTTTTCGCGCTCGAGCCCGGTCAGCCGTTGCAACCGCAAATCGAGGATCGCGCGCGCCTGCTCTTCCGACAGCCGGTAAGTGTCGTCCGCGGCGACCTCGCGCCCGGGTTCGCCGACTAGCGCAACTAAGGGAGCGACGTCGGCAGCCGGCCAGGCGCGGCCGACGAGACCGGCCCGGGCCGTCGCCGGATCGGGCGCGTTGCGGATCAGCGCAATCACTTCGTCGAGATTGGCGACTGCGACCGAGAGGCCCAGCAGGACGTGTGCTCGATCCCGCGCCTTGCCGAGCAGGTGGCTCGTGCGCCGGGTGATCACCTCCTCGCGGAAAGCGATGAACGCGGCGATGATCTCGCGCAGGGTCAACTGCTCGGGCCGGCCGCCATTTAGCGCCAGCATGTTGACGCCAAAGCTCGTCTGCAGCGCCGTATGGCGGTAGAGCTGGTTGAGGACGATGTCGGGCTCGGCGTCGCGCTTCAATTCGACGACGACGCGCAGGCCTTCGCGGTCGCTTTCGTCGCGCAGATCGGAAATGCCCTCGATCAGCTTCTCGCGGACGGTCTCGGCGATGCGCTCGACTAGCTTCGCCTTGTTGACCTGATAGGGCAGTTCGGTGAAGACAATCGCCTCGCGGTCCTTCCGTATCTCCTCGACATGAGTTTTCCCGCGGATGACGACGGCGCCGCGCCCAGTCCGATAAGCGGCATTGGTGCCGGCGCGTCCCATAATGATCCCGCCGGTCGGGAAATCGGGCGCCGGGACATGCTGCATCAGTTCGTCGATGGTGATCGCTGGATTGTCGAGATAGGCGCAGCAGGCGTCGATCACCTCGCCGAGATTGTGCGGGGGGATGTTGGTCGCCATGCCGACCGCGATGCCGCTGCCGCCATTGACCAGTAGGTTCGGGAAGCCGGCCGGCAGGACCTTGGGCTCCTGCTCAGTGTCGTCGTAATTCGGCTGGAACTCGACGGTGTCCTTGTCGAGATCGTCGAGCAGGGTGTCGGCGACCCGGGCGAGCCGCGCCTCGGTGTAGCGGTAGGCCGCCGGCGGGTCGCCGTCCATCGAGCCGAAATTGCCCTGGCCGTCGATCAGCGGCAGGCGCATCGCGAAGTCCTGCGCCATCCGCACCATCGCGTCGTAGATCGCCAGCTCGCCATGCGGGTGGTACTTGCCGATGACGTCGCCGACGATCCGCGCCGATTTGCGGTAACCACGGTTCCATTCGTTGCCGTTCACCTTCATCGAATAAAGGATGCGGCGGTGGACGGGCTTGAGCCCGTCGCGCACGTCGGGCAAGGCGCGCGCCACGATCACGCTCATCGCGTAATCGAGGTAGGAGCGCTTCATCTCCTCTTCGATAGTAACGGGCGTGATGTCGGGGGCGGACGGTGGTGCGGAGCTGACGGCCAAGGGTGTTCTGCGCGGTGGCTAAAGACGAAACAGCGACTGCGCCTCGGTGGTGCAGCCGCTGTTATTTAATATAGTCATCCGACTGAAGGATTACCGCATTTCGCAGGTGCGAACAAACGGTTGATTGTGGAAGCGAGGATCAGGGCGGCGCGCCGACAATGGCGCGATAGATTGCCAGAATGAGCACTGCTCCGACGATCGCGCCAATGAAACCGGCGCTTTGGCCGGGCTCGTACCAACCGATCCGCTGGCCGAGCCAGCTCGCAAAGAGTGCACCGACAATTCCGAGAAGGGTCGTCACGATGAACCCGCCAGGGCCGGCAATGAACAATTTGGCGATGGCGCCGGCGAGAAACCCGATGATGATGACCCACAGCCAATGCATACCGCCCTCCCAATTCTAGCCTCGAACAAGCGATAAAGCGGCGGGTTCCGCCGGTGCGGTTTCGCGAGCCGGAGCCGCCGTCGCCTGTTCGGCGAGCCGCGTGACGGCGGCATAATCGGTTTTGCCGGTGCCGAGAAGAGGCATGTGATCTATTTCGATGACCTCGCGCGGCACGGCGATTTCAGGCAGGCCCAGCTGATGCGACGCTTCGAGAAGCCGAGTGCGGTCGAAGCCATGCGCCTCGGTCACCAGGATCAGCCTCTCGCCCCTGCGCGGGTCGGGCAGCGCGACCACGGCGTGCCGGATCTCCGGCACCGCGGTCTCGGCGATGCGCTCGGCAACGGCCAGCGACACCATCTCGCCGCCGAGCTTGGCAAAGCGCTTGACACGCCCGACAATCGCGACGAACCCGTCTCCGTCGACCGTGACAATGTCACCGGTGTCGTACCATCCGTCAGGCGGCTCTTCGATGGCGCCGCCACGCAAATAACCGGCCATCACATTCGGGCCGCGCACCATCAGGCGCCCTCCGTCGGCGATCCCGGGAACCGGCTCGAGGCGGTGCTCGACCAACGGCAGAAACCGGCCGACCGTGCCGGCGCGGTAATGCATCGGCGTGTTGACCGCGATCGCCGGCGAGCATTCGGTGACGCCGTAGCCTTCGAGGATGCGTTTGCCGAACCGCTCGGACCATATTTCGCGGGTCTCTCCGCGCACCGCCTCCGCGCCCGCGAAGACATAGCGCAATGCATAGAAATCATACGGATTGGCGCGGTGCGCATAGCCGGCGAGAAAGGTGTCGGTGCCGAACAGGATCGTCGCACCGGTCGCATAGGCGATCTCTGGCACGATGCGGTAGTGCAGCGGCGACGGGTAGAGATACACCCGCACCCCGGACAGCAGCGGCAGCAGGAACCCGCCGGTCAATCCGAAGCTGTGAAACAACGGTAATGCGTTTAAAGCGAGATCGGTCGGGCTGAAATCGACGCGCGCGGCGATCTGGCGCCGGTTGGCCAACAGATTGGCATGGCTCAGCACCACGCCTTTCGGGGCGCCTTCCGAGCCGGAGGTGAACAGCACCGCGGCAGGATCACTCGGCGAAATGCCGAGACGGCGATGCAGAGGACGGGCAAAACGCCGCGCGATTGCGCCGTAGAGCTTGTCGATGACGCCGAGTTTTTCACGGACATCCTCGAGCCAGACGAGCTCAACCTCACCCGCCAAGCGCTCGGCGAGAGCAGCGAGCTTGGCGAGTTCGACAAAGCGGCGGGAGGTGATGACCCGGCGCAGCCCGGCGGTCCGGCACGCCGAGAGCACGCCGTCGGCGCCGGCGGTGTGATTGAGCATCGCCGGAACCCGCCCGGTCGCCTGCAACGCAAGGAAGGCGAGCGCGGCTCCGACCGAATTCGGCAGCATCAAGCCGACCGTATCGCCGCGCGCGGTGCCGCGGGCGAGCCTGCGGCCGAGCACGAAGCTCGCGGTGATCGTCCGGTCATAGGTCAGCGGCGCCTTCGCCGGGTCTTCGATGATGCGATGGCCCCCGCCATGTGCCTCCTGCGCATCGAGCAGCGCGGCGAAGAGGGTCGGCGAATTGGGCCGCCGCGCCATCATCTCGGACATGATGTCGTAGAGGGCCGACCCGGCTTGCTGGCGGCGCGCGCGTCCCCGCAGCTCGGCGGGGACAGCGAGCTTGCGCGGCGGGAGGATCGTGATCGTCACTTTGGGGAACCAGCGCCGGCGCAGGCGCCCGGCGAGCCGCGAGAATGGCGTGAACTCGACCCCGTCGAGGCGCACCGGCAGCACCATCGCCTCGGACTTGTCGGCGATCAGCGCCGGACCGTCATAGACTTTCATCAAGGCGCCGCCGGTGACATTGAGGCGGCCTTCCGGGAAGATCACGCAGCGGCACCCTTCCCTGATCGATTTGATCAGCGATTTCGCCGCCATTGGCCGGGACGGCTCCATTGGAAAGACCTCGACCGCAGAGAGAAACGGGCGGACCCACCAGCGCTGCATCTGCGCCGGATCGATTGCGAAGACCGGCAATCCGGGCAAGAAGGCGGCGACGAGCGGCGCGTCGAGAAAGGACACGTGATTGGGGACAATGATCACCCGATCCCCCGCTGCCGCGACATTCTCCAGCCCCGCCACCTCGGCCCGATAGACGAAGCGGAACAGTATGCGGGCGAGCATCCGCAGAACGTCTTGCGGCAGCAGCTTGCAGATCCACACCGTCACCAGGCCGTTGGCGACGCCGAGGATCAGGAACAGCGCCGGAGTGTCGAGACCGGCCGCGATCAGCCCGGCGGTGACGGCTGCTGCGCCGGCCATGAACAGCGCATTGACGACATTGTTGGCGGCGATGATCCGCGCGCGCGACGCCTCCTCGCTGCGGTTCTGGATGATCGCGTAAAGCGGCACCACGAAGAAGCCGCCGCTCACTGCAAGCCCCAGGAGATCGCCGAAGATGCGCAACCCCCTGGGCTGCGACAGGAAATCGACGATCCCAATCAGCGCCGTCTGTGCCGGCGGAGCGGCATGGCTGGCGAGCCCGAGGTCGAACGAGAAGACCGTCATTCCGAGTGCTGCCAGCGGGACATAGCGGGCGCTGACCTCACCGTGCATCAGCCGGCCGCACAGGGTCGAGCCGACGCCGACGCCGATCGAAAAAGCGGCGAGGAACAGGACGACGACGCTGCTGTCCGCACCGAGCGTCATCTTGGCGAAGGACGGCAGTTGCGACAGCGACACTGCGCCGACGAGCCAGAACCAAGACGCGCCGAGGATCGACAACCGCACTTCGCGACGTTCCCATGCGTGGCGCAGAATCCCGGCGGTTGCCGTCACCAAGTTCCAGCTGAGCCGCAGGTTAGGTGTGGGAGCCGGCGCAGTCGGCACTCGCAGGCTCGCAGCAAAGCCGAAACCCGCGCAGAGGAGCAGCAGGATGCAGCAGGCGGCCGGTCCCCAAGCGATTGCGACCGCGACCCCGCCGGCGATCGTGCCGGCCAGAATGGAGAGAAAGGTGCCGGCCTCCATCAAGGCGTTGCCGTCGACGAGTTCGGCGGTCGCGAGATGCTGGGGCAGCAGCGCGTATTTGACCGGGCTCGAAAACGCGGCTTGCGTTCCAAGCACGAACAGCAGGGCCAGAGAGAGCGCCAAATTGCCGGTCAGCAATGCGGCGGCGGCGCCGAACACGGCGACGAGCTCGGCGGCTTTGAGGATCTGCAATAGACGCGAGCGCTCGAACCGATCGGCGAGCTCCCCCGCGGTCGCCGAGAACAGAAAAAACGGCGCGATCAACGCGCCGCCGGCGATGGCCGCCACGACACCGGGGTCGGGACCGGCCGCGGCGCCATAAGTGATCAGCATGATGAAGGCGCTCTTGAACAGATTGTCGTTGAACGCCCCCGTGGTCTGCGTCAGCAGCAGCGGCAGGAAGCGCCGCGCCCGCAGCAATTCGATCTGCTTGGTCATTCTTCAATCTCGCTGTTTTGCGATCGCAGCCCAGATACCATCGGCGATGTCTTCGGCGGCGTCGGAGAGGGGTCGTGTAAGCCGCCCATAGGTGCGGAAAGTGGCGGCCTGGATAACCGGGCCCATCACCAGCGCCGTCGCCAGCACGCCGTCGAGCCTTCTCACTTCGCCGCGGCGCATCGCTTCGGCGAGCACGCCACGGACGACGTCGACCGGGTTTGCGGCTCCTGCGTAGCTTTTCAGCCGGACATGCTGTTCGAGCAGCAGAAACCGTGCGAGGTCCCATTCCCGGTCGAAGAACCCGCAGATGAAGCGGACCATAGCCGCAATCTTGTCGCGAGCCGTGGCCGCCTGCGCCTGCGCGCCTTCGAGCTCTTGGGCGAGCCGCGCGTAATTCTCGGCGTAGAGCCGCGCCACCAATTCTTCTTTGTTGGCGTAGTAGCGATAGAGCGAACCAACCGAGGCTCCGGCCGCTTCGGCAATCATCGGCATCGGCGTCGCATCGGCCCCGCGCTCGGCGAACAGATGCAGCGCGGCAGCATCGATGCGGGATTTGAGATCTGGGCGAAGCTGCATGACAGATAGATGAATGAATTTTCATTCAAAGATAACCCGGCGCTCCACCGATGTCAAGAATCGAGAACCGGCGTGCAGCGTTTACGCCCGAGGTGACTGCTGCAGCCTGCGAATGCGGAGCGCCGAGATGCCACTTGATAGTATGGAATTTGCTGAAAACACTGTGCTTGTGAAACTCGGGTGAGTGGGAGCGTCTGCTCGCTGCCGAGCAGCAGTGGTGCAAAGGCAAGTTGCGCGACGCACACGGTCGGCACTGCCTCGGCGGAGCTATCGAGGCAGCGGATGCCTGAGAGGAGCTTCCAGCCATCATTTTGCGCGCAACCAGAGAGCTCAGCGGAAAGCGATGTTGGGGGATCGAGTCGTTTAACGATGACCCACACACGACGCATCGCAATGTTCTGATCGTACTTCGCCGTGCCCGGCAAAACATCATCGCTCAAATGCACGACCGGCACCATTCCCGACCATGGTACCTCAGATGGGCGCAGAAGTTCGGCGCATCTCGATTGGCGTCGGCATACCGGATCGATTTCGGCGAAGAGCCCAGACCTGCCGCCGCCGTGCAGTGTGTTCCCGCTTCAGCCGTCATAAGCGAGGAAAGCAACGTGTCGTGATTACTCGCGGCACTGTATGGTATTAGGCCATATTGGGAGCAAGGGCCAGCGCAGAGCGGATCGGAGTCCGGCAACGCTGTTGGTTTCGGCACTGGATCCCGAAGCTCCCAACCAGCCAATCCGAAGTGAAAGGAAGGGAGGCTGTAAAATGGCAGCTGAGTACGGTAGCTTCCCCGTCTGGCATCGCAGCAATCGCGTCCAGGACTGGGCTAATTTGGTCCTGGCACTCTGGTTGTTCATTTCGCCATGGGTGCTGCGATTCGGGTCCGGGCTGGCGCCCGCTCCAGCCGCTGCAGCCAATGGGCCGCTCGTCGAAGTCAGCCATGCGGTGTGGGATGCCTGGGTCTTGGGCGTCATCGTCTTTCTGGTCGCGCTATCGGCTATTGGGCGTATGGAAGCATGGCAGGAGTATATCGACATGGTGCTCGGCGCTTGGATCTTCGTGGCGCCTTGGGCGCTTGGGTTCACGCCGTTGGGAGGGGCCAGTTGGGACCACTGGATCGTCGGCGCGCTTATTTTCCTGATCTCGCTGTGGAGCCTGTGGACGGCACGCGCAGAGCCCGTTGCGAGCACCACTGTGCCTCCAGTCAACCCGCCGCCGCGCAATCCACTGGCCTGATAACCCTGATGGAACGCAGCAGACGAGGCCGCGCGAACCAACCGCTGCTCCCGCGGCCTGCCTGCTCCTAAACCATCTGCTCTGAGGATTGAGGAGATGTGACGTTGTGGTGGTGGTTCATCGTCTGGCTCGTCATCATTTTGCCCTGCTGAGCGGCGCGGGATATTATGGGTACCGCCGCTCGTATTACGGCCCGGGCGGAGCAATTGGCTTGCTGGTCCGGCTGTTCGTGCTATTCTGGCTGGCAATCGCATTCGCCGGCCCGTATTGGGGTTGGTATGGCTGGTGGTGGTAGCCCGGCTAGCCGAGACTTTCGGCCAATTAGCGCACGCGGGGAAACGTACGGCGAGGGGGGTTCGAGGCCGTGGCGAAGCGCAATGTTCGGTATCGGTGCCGCGTTGACGGCGCGATCTCGGCCAGCCGATGAGACTACCCCGAAGGGTCTCAGGAGGGGCCGGGATCCGCCAGAGACCGGCGATTGCAGGATGAGCGGCCCGGCGCCCGCGCGCCAGCGCCCCCGCAAGGTGCCGCTGACCGTCGTCGCCATAGACGGCGGCGCCGCCCACGAACTCACCCGCATGGCAGTCGAGCATACGCTGCGGGTGATCAAGCCCGCGCAGGTGCTGATCCTGACGGACGACCCGAAGAAGATCGCCATCTCCGACCACGTCAACTATCGGCAGTTCGCAGGCAAAAGCGTCATCGCCTACCAGCGAGCCCTATGGTACGAGGTGCCGCGCTGGCTCCGGACCGATCACTTCCTGTTGATCCAATGGGACGGCCACCCCACAAATGCGGACGCTTGGACCGATGAGTTCCTCGCATACGACTACATCGGCGCGCCGTGGCCGCAGCATGGCCCAGAGATCAGGGTAGGGAACGGCGGGTTCTCGCTTCGCTCGAAGAGGCTGGCGAGATATCTTGCTGCGAACCTGGAGCGCTATCCCTTATGGTGCCCGGAAGACGACGCGATCTGCCGCCGATACCGTATGGCGCTGATGGAGAAGGGGTTCCGTTGGGCGCCGGAGGATCTGGCGTATCGGTTTTCCGTCGAGACGCCAGGCAGGGATCTTGCAATGAAACCGTTCGGGTTTCATTCCCCGCTAAACTGGGCGTGGGCGTTGTCGCCCGAGGAACGGGAACGGCGCTTCCGGTCTGCCTCGCCCTACGTTTTGGGGCTCGGCGCGTTTGAAACGATTCGGCAGTGGCATCACCAGCCGGGTCGGTGACCGGGGGACATCGCCGGGGGCGTCTATCCCGTCCGTTTCCCGAGACGGTTCGACTCCTCGAATTGAGGCTCTGGCTTCGACGAGCACAAAGCCGAAGCGGCCGAGATTGCGGAACGGGGGGCGGCAATTGGCGGACGCGCTGACCTTTGATCACGTGATCGACAAAGCGGTGGAGGCCAATCGTCGGCATGTCGAAGCGCCGAAATGAGCGAGGCGCGTAAGGTTACCTACGACCCGACGATCTTTGACGTCGGCTCGATGGAGCAAGCGCGATGGACAGCGGTCAACCCGGATGGCGTGCACACGTCGGAGGAGCGCTGGGAAATCGAGACCGAGTACCTGATGGAGATCGTCGACGCCTACCTGCCGCCGCGCGACGCGACAGCATTGGATTTCGGCTGCGGGCCTGGCCGGCTCGCGAAGCCGTTGATCGCGCGCAAGAATTGGTCGGTGCTGGGCGTCGACATCAGCCCGACAATGGCGGCGTTCGCGGCAGAGTACGTCAAATCTGAGCGGTTCCTGGTCTGCAACCCGAACACCTTCGATCAGCTGATCCGTTTCGAAGTGCGCGCGGATTTCGCGCTGGCCCTCTGGGTGCTCCAGCATTGCCCGCGCCTGGACGAGGACATCGCACGGATAAAGGCCGCGCTGAAGCCGGGCGGCCGGCTTCTCGTGCTCAACGCCTGCCGCAGGTTCGTGCCGACGCAAGAGCAAGGGTGGATCGACGACGGCATTGACGTCTGGAGGCTCTTGCAGGAGCATTTCCTGCTGCTGCGCAACGAGCAACCAGACCTATCGGTCGTGCCGCCAGGACGCGCATTGTGGGGCGTCTTTGAACGGCGATAAGAGTTTCTGACGACTGCAGCTCCTCACGCTATCAGGAGAGCTTCGGTCTTTAGGGTTAGCCCCAGACTTCGCGGGCGGTTTCGACGACCAGACGCAGCTTGGCGATCTGCTCGTCCCGGGTTAGCGTGTTGCCGTCGACGGTCGACGAAAAGCCGCATTGCGGGCTGAGGCAGAGCTGCTCAAGCGGCACGAACTTTGCCGCCTCGTCGATACGGCGCTTCAGCGAGTCCTTGCTTTCGAGCGCCGCGCGCTTGCTGGTGACGAGACCCAGGACCACCCGCTTATTGCCCTTGGGCACAAAACGCAGCGGTTCGAAACCGCCCGATCGCGCGTCGTCATATTCGAGAAAGAAACCGTCGACCGCGAGTTCGCCGAACAGCGCCTCTCCCACATGGTCGTAGCCGCCCTCCGCCACCCAGGACGAGCGGAAATTGCCGCGGCACATATGGGTGCACACCGTCATGCTCTCGGGCTTGCCGGCGAGCGCCTGGTTGACGAGGCGGATGTTGATCAGGTGCTGGTGCTCGCCGTCGCCGCCGATGCTTTCGACGTAGGCGCGCTGCGCCGGGTCGTTGAGATAGGCGAGGCTGGTGTCGTCGAGCTGCAGGTAGGTGCAGCCCAACGCTGCGAGGCCGGCGATCTCCCGCTTGTACACTTCGGCGAGGTCGTGCCAGAAGGCATCGATGTCGGGATAGGCAGCCTGATCGATCACCGCCCGGCCGCTGCGGTAATGCAGCATCGACGGCGACGGAATCGTCAATTTCGCCACCGTTCCGGTGGGCGCCACCGACTTCAGGTAGGCGAAATCTTCGGCAAAGATCGTCTTGTCAAGGGTCAGCTTACCGGCGATGCGAAAGGCCCCCAGCGCGGCCTCGACCGGTCCCGCTTCGTTCCGGAATTGGATGCGCAGCTTCTGATCGGTCTTTGCGACGCCGCCGATCTGATAGAGGAAATCCATGTGCCAGGAGCCGCGGCGAAACTCGCCGTCGGTCACCCCTCGAAGGCCGATCTCCTCCTGCATCCGCACGACATCGCCAATTGCCGTGTCTTCGACGCGGCGCAGCTCCTCGGCCGAGAGGCGGCCGGCTTGATGCTCGGCCCGCGCCTGGCGCAGTTCCGGCGGGCGCAGCAGGCTGCCGACATGGTCGGCGCGAAACGGCGGCGCCATAAGGCTGTCCATATCAAAGACTCCAGTTCTGCCACGTCAATAAACAGTCTTCGTGATCTTCTTGACGCCAGCAAGAAGTTCGTTGATTTCCGCCGCTGCTGGATCCAAAGTCCGCTTGTGATCACAAAGGTTCCGCAAATCGCCTAGCCGCTGAACAAAGCGCCATGTCGGCACATCTATCACATCGTTCTCTTTCAGAAGGTCATTTAATTTTGATATTGTCGCGCTCCTCGGAGTCGATAAGGCATGTTGCGTGCAAACGGTTGCAAGATGTTCTTCTAAAACGACCCCGCCAGCGCGCCAGCGGCTCTTTGAAAACCTTTCTTATTTAGTTCACCGGCAGCCATCTAGTTCATTATCGAACAAATCTGCTTGAACAAGCGCTTGAATGTCGAACAACGAACTCTCAAATCGTTGTTTTAAAGCTTTAACAATTTCAACCTGTTGCCCAAATGGCTGCCGAGCCGCAGAAGGTCCGACAACTTGAGTAAATGCCCGAGTTGTCGATAAGCCTCGAAGATAATCTGAAATGGTGTAATTTTTTGCGTCAACCGATTTGCGAGTTTTAATCGGTTTGTAGTACGAAACAAAATCTTCTCGCCGGTGGGGCATTAATTGCGAAATGCACGCCAACGCCTCTGAATACCACGCCTGATATTCTTTCTGAAACTTTGGGAGCTTACCTAGGAACTCTGCGTCAAATTTTTTACGAGAGTTCGGGAGAAATCTCTAGGAGCATCGCCACTTCTAACAACGTACCCCTTTGGACAAGTTTGTCGATATCGGTCTTGGATCGCTCGAAAGGCATAGGACGACTTTAGATTCCCCTACGTGGATTATTCGTCCATCGGAGGCGGTTCTTCGCCCCTATTCAGAACGGGATGTCGTCGTCGAGATCGTTGACCGGCGTGCGCCTCGGGCCGGGGCAGTGGGCCCGGAAGCGCGCGGCTCGTCGCCGAAGCCCTCGTCATAGCCGCCTTCCGTCGGCGGCCCGCCGCCGGCGCCGCGGGCACCGTCGAGCATCGTCAATTCGCCGCGGAAGCGCTGCAATACGACCTCCGTCGTGTAGCGCTCCTGGCCCGAATTGTCGGTCCATTTCCGGCTCTGCAAGGCGCCCTCGACATAAACCTTCGAGCCCTTCTTCAGGTATTTCTCGGCGACCTCGGCGAGCCGCTCGTTGAAGATCACGACGCGGTGCCATTCGGTGCGTTCCTTGCGCTCGCCCGACATCTTGTCGCGCCAGGTCTCCGAGGTGGCGACCGCCAGATTGGCGATCCGCATGCCGTCCTGGGTCGAGCGGATTTCGGGGTCGCGGCCGAGATTGCCGACCAGGATTACCTTGTTGATGCTACCAGCCATCGGATCACCGCCCTGTCGTGTTCATCAAAGCCCATCTTATCAAACCGTGCAGATGTTCCTACTTTATTCTAGCCATGGATACCTATTTCTCCCCAGTTTACGATCCGATCAGCGACACCCAGCCCGGTGCTCCGGCAGCGGTGAATTCCGCCACGGCCGAGGACCTCGTCCTGCTCGACGCCTATTCGCGTGCGGTCATCGACGCGGTCGACCGGGTCGGCCCCGCGGTCCTTCACCTGCAGGTCGCCGGAGCGAACGAACGCGCCAACGGCGCCGGCTCCGGTGTCGTGTTTACACCCGACGCCTATGTCCTGACCAACAGCCATGTGGTCAGCGGCTCCCGCAAGATCCAGGCGACCTTTCCCGACGGGCGGACCCTCGCGGCGACTCTGGTCGGCGACGACCCGGACACCGATCTTGCCGTGCTGCGGCTCGAGGGCGAGGCGCCCGCCTTCGCGCGGCTCGGCGATTCGCGCCGGCTGCGGGTCGGCCAGCTGGTTGTCGCGATCGGCAACCCGTTCGGCTTTCAATGCACGGTCACCGCGGGCGTCGTCAGCGCGCTCGGCCGTTCGCTGCGCACCCGCTCCGGGCGGCTGATCGACAGCGTGATCCAGACCGACGCGGCGCTCAACCCGGGGAATTCCGGCGGGCCGCTGGTCACCGCCGCGGGCGAGGTCGTCGGCATCAACACGGCGATCATCGGCATGGCGCAAGGGCATCTGCTTCTCGATCTCGGCGGCTACCGTCGAGTTCGTCGCGGCGCGGCTGATCCGCGAGGGCAAGGTGCGCCGCTGCTATATCGGGGTCGCCGGACAGAACGTGCCGCTGTCCCGCCGCGTCGCGCGGTTTCACGAGCTGACCCGCGAGACCGGGGTGCGCGTCCAATCGACGGCTCCCGATGGCGCCGCCCGCGCCGCCGGGCTGCTGAGCGGCGACATCATCGTCGCAGTCGACGGCATCCCGGTCGGCGATGTCGACGAATTGCACCGGCTGATGACCGAGGAGCGGGTCGGCAAGCCCGTGCCGATCACCGTGCTGCGCCTGTCGCAAAAGCTCGAAATTGTCGTCACCCCGCGCGAATCGCCGCCCCGCGCCGCGGCTAAGCGTGAGCCTCACCGTAGCGACACCGCAGCGGGGCAAATTTCCTCTGTGGTCCTCGGGCGGGTAGCGTCGGCGGCGGTGGCCGACGTCCGCGGTAAGGTCTTTGGCATGCAGCAGCAGATCCGGATCCGCGGTGCGCGGGAGCATAATCTCAAGAACATCGATGTCGAATTGCCGCGCGACAGCCTGGTGGTGATCACCGGGCTGTCGGGGTCGGGCAAGTCGTCGCTCGCCTTCGACACGATCTATGCCGAGGGCCAGCGCCGCTATGTCGAGAGCCTGTCGGCCTATGCCAGGCAGTTCCTCGAATTGATGCAGAAGCCCGAGGTCGAATCGATCGAGGGCCTGTCGCCGGCGATCTCGATCGAGCAGAAGACGACCTCGCGCAACCCGCGCTCGACGGTCGGCACGGTGACCGAGATCTACGACTATATGCGCCTCCTATGGGCGCGGGTCGGCGTCCCTTACTCGCCCGCGACCGGGCTGCCGATCGTCAGCCAGACCGTGTCGCAAATGGTCGACCGCGTGCTGGCGATGCCGCAGGGCACCCGGCTCTACCTGCTCGCCCCGATCGTGCGCGGGCGCAAGGGCGAGTACCGCAAGGAGCTTGCGGAACTGCAGCGGCGCGGCTTTCAGCGGGTCAAGATCGACGGCAAGATGCTCGAACTCGACGAAGTTCGCGGGCTCAACAAGAATTTGAAGCACGACATCGAAATCGTCGTCGACCGCATCATCGTCGACGGCGAGCTCGGCAATCGGCTCGCGGATTCGTTCGAGACCGCGCTCGAACTGGCCGACGGCATTGCGACCACCGAGAACGCCGATAGCGGCGAGCAGACGATCTTCTCGGCGAAATTCGCCTGCCCGGTTTCCGGGTTTACGATCCCGGAAATCGAGCCACGGCTGTTCTCGTTCAACAACCCGTTCGGCGCCTGCCCGGCCTGCGATGGACTTGGCACCAAGCTCTATTTCGACCCTGACCTGGTCGTGCACGACCAGCGCCGCAGCCTCGCCGAGGGCGCGGTCAGCCCCTGGTCACATTCGAGCTCGCAATACTACACCCAGACGTTGGAGAGCATCGCCCGGCACTTCCGCAAGAGCATGCGCACGCCGTGGCAGGATCTCCCGGAAAAGATGCGGCGCACGATCCTCTACGGCTCGGATGGCGAGCCGATCAAGATGACCTATGACGACGGGCTGCGGAAATACTCGACCGACCGGCCGTTCGAGGGTGTCCTGCCGAACATGGAGCGGCGCTTCCGCGAAACCGACAGCTCCTGGGTCAAGGAGGAGCTCGGGCGTTATCAGAGCGCGAAGACCTGCGAGGTCTGCGGTGGCGACCGGCTCAAGCCGGAGGCGCTCGCGGTCAAGATCGCCGGCAAGCACATCAGCGAAGTCACGGCTTTGTCGATCGCCGAGGCCGGCACTTGGTTCTCTGGGATCAGCGGCGAGCTGACCCCGAGCCAGCGCGAGATCGCCGAGCGCATCCTCAAGGAGATCAACGAGCGCCTCGGCTTTTTGAAGAACGTCGGGCTCGAATACCTGACGCTGTCGCGGGCGTCGGGCACACTGTCAGGCGGCGAGAGCCAGCGCATCCGGCTGGCCTCGCAGATCGGTTCGGGGCTGACCGGCGTCCTCTATGTGCTGGACGAGCCGTCGATCGGATTGCACCAGCGCGACAACGGACGTCTCCTCGGGACCCTGAAGCGGCTGCGCGACCTCGGCAACACAGTCATCGTCGTCGAGCACGACGAGGAAGCGATCCGCACCGCCGATTGGGTCATCGATATGGGGCCGGGGGCCGGGGTCCACGGCGGACACGTCGTCGCCGAAGGCACGCCCGAGGCGATCATAACGAACCCGGACAGCATCACCGGCCAATATTTGACCGGAAAGCGCGAGATCCCGGTGCCGCAAATCCGTCGCATTGGCCATCCGGGCCAGATCCTGCGCATCCTCGACGCGCGGGGTAACAATCTGAAGGGCATCACCGCCGAAATTCCGCTCGGCACCTTCTGCTGCGTGACCGGCGTCTCGGGCGGCGGCAAGTCGACCTTGATCGTCGAGACCTTGTACAAGGCGCTTGCCAAGCGGCTCAACAATGCGCGCGAGCAGCCGGCCCCGCTCGGCGGGCTCGAGGGTGTCGAGTTTCTCGACAAGATCGTCGACATCGACCAGTCGCCGATCGGCCGCACGCCGCGATCGAACCCGGCGACCTATACCGGCTGCTTCACGCCGATCCGCGACTGGTTTACCGGGCTGCCCGAGGCCAAGTCGCGCGGCTATCTGCCGGGCCGCTTCTCGTTCAACGTCAAGGGCGGACGCTGCGAGGCCTGCCAGGGCGACGGCGTCATCAAGATCGAGATGCACTTCCTGCCTGATGTTTATGTGCAGTGCGACGTCTGCAAAGGCCGGCGCTACAACCGAGAGACCCTCGAAGTGCTGTTCCGCACGAAGAGCATCGCCGACGTGCTCGACATGACCGTCGACGAAGGCGTCGATTTCTTCCGCGCCGTGCCGGCGATCCGCGACAAATTGCAAACACTGCAGCGGGTCGGGCTCGGCTATATCCATATCGGCCAGCCGGCGACGACGCTGTCGGGCGGCGAGGCGCAGCGCGTCAAGCTGGCCAAGGAACTGTCGCGGCGCGCCACCGGCCGCACCCTCTACATCCTCGACGAACCGACGACCGGGCTGCATTTCGACGATGTGCGCAAGCTCCTCGACGTATTGCACGCGTTGGTCGAGACCGGCAACACGGTGCTCGTCATCGAGCACAATCTCGAAGTCATCAAGACGGCCGACTGGATCATCGATCTCGGCCCCGAAGGCGGCGACGCCGGCGGCCATATCGTCGCCACCGGCACCCCCGAAGACATTGCCTCGTGCGAGGGGAGCTATACGGGGCAATACCTCCGGCCGTACCTCGCCCGCCGTCCGGCGCAACGCCGGCGGGTGGGGTGAGCGCGACGTCGTGGTGAACACCGTTCGCGAACAGGCCCTCGAGGAATTGCGCCGTATGGTGTTCGAGGCGCTCGGCCAGCACGATGCGGCGGTATGGCTGTTCGGATCCTGCGCACGCGGCGAGGCGCGGCAGCACAGCGACATCGACATCGCGATCCTGCCGCTGGGCGACCTTCCGTCCGGCTTCTTCGCCGAGCTTGCCGCCGCTTTCGAGGAGAGCCCGATCCCTTACGATGTCGACCTCGTCGACCTTCGGCGGGCGGACGCGGCGCTGGCCGACGAAGTGTGCCGCGAAGGTGTGAAGTGGCGGGATTAGAGACCCGGCTCGCCGAGGCGGAGGCGGCGCTCGCGACATCGGACGAGGCCATCGCGATGCAGCCGCGCTCCCTGATGGAACGCGACAGTGCGATTTTGCGGCTGATCTACGCTTTCGAGGCGGTGTGGAAGGCTTGTCAGCGGTTGCTTGCCGAACGCGAAGACATCGAGGTCGCTTTCGCAAACACCACCATCCGGGCCGCGCGACGGCTCGGTTGGCTGTCCGACGAAGACGCGGAGGCTGCGATGAAGATCAGCCGCGATCGCAATCTCGCGGTTCACATGTATCGCGGCCGGATTGGCGCAGATATCGACGAGCGTCTCGGCGCCCACGCGGCGCTGCTCCGGCGTTGGCTCGGCCCCTTGCGGCGGCTGCCAGCGGACGGAAACTGATGAGCCGCCCGAAATCAGGAGGTTAACGAATGCCCATTTCGAAATCGCGCCGTTCCGGCCGGTACGGCAGCGGCTGGCGACGACCGCAGAACCGTCGCTCAGATCCAGCCATGACACTCAGCCTGCTCATTCGATATCAATGAGCAGCTTACATCCTCCCGTCTCGTACACTATAAGTGGATCGGCCGGACGCTGGTGCATCAGCCTTCCCGATACCTTATGCGCACGTCTAATGTCAGACTTTCAAATTTGTCGGGCGCCTTGCCGTGATCATGCGTGACGAGGCCGAACTCGATCGGAGTTGACGGAGAGTGCCCATGCAGCCGCAATCCACCTCTGGTGGACCAGCCGCGTCATCCGAATTGGAAAACCTTGCCGCCCCTCCTGCCGGCCTGCCGGTTGCGGCGCACGATCTGGAAAAGCTGGCGCGCTGGGTCCCAAAAAAGGAGATGGCGTTGCTGGTCGAAGTCTGCGAGCGCGCGCAACGTGATCCCGATTTGGCCAGACCGGCTCTTCTCCTCTGCTCGGCCTATGCGGAGAGTGTCGCACGCATGTTGGATCAAGATCCGTTCCCGACCGTCACCCGGCGCATCGCCGAACGGTTGCAGCAACTGCGCGCGAAGAGCGGGTTGTGAATTTGCGGCTTCTGGCGGCCCGGTCGAAATGCGGCGGCAGGACGGCGGAATACCCCGAAACTTGCCGCAGAATTCAGCGTGGCACTATCCGGCGGTAGAGGTGCCAGGTTGCGTGCCCGAGCACCGGCATTGCGATGATCAGGCCGAGGAAAAAAGGTATCGACGCGATCACCAGGCCACCGGCGACGATAAGCCCCCAAGCGGCCATGGGCCCCGGGTTCATGAATACGGCGCGGATCGACGTCAGGACGGCCGTGTCGACCCCCGCTTCCCGATCGAGCAGCAACGGAAACGATACCACGCTGATCGCCAGCACCATCAAAGCGAAGAGAAAACCGACAGCGACGCCTAACCCGATCATCGTCCACCCCGCAGGGGTGGCGAGCACGTCGTGCGCGAAACCGGCGAGCGAGGCCGGCGGGGCCGGTCCCAGCGTGATCTGGTAAACTGCCTCGGCAGCGAGCAGCCACAACAGAAAGATCGCCATCAGTACCAGCCCCAGCACGACAATCGCTCCGAACGAGGGCGAGCGGAGGACCCCGAACGCGTCCGCCCAGGTGACCGCCATGCCCGCTTCGCGGCGCCGGCTCATTTCATTGAGACCGACCGCGGCGAAGGGGCCGACCAGCGCAAACCCGGAGGCGAGCGGGAAGATCAGCGGGAGCAGGTCGTAGCCAAATGCCAAGCGCGCCAGGACGAGACCGACGAGCGGGTAGACTACGCAGAGAAAAACGACGTCGGTCCGATACGCCGCGAAATCATCGAGACCCCTGGCGAGGACATCCCAAAGGTCGCCGACCCTGATCCGCCGGACGGCCGGCAGCGGGGAGTGCAGGTTTTCGCGCGTCCGCCGCCCGGCGCGGCCCGCCGACTCGACGGCCAAGGCGGCATGCCTGAATTGATCGACGCCCCATTCGACTGGATTGCGTATCGCCATGACCGTTCCTCCCCGAACCGTTGGTTCGAGGGCCGCGGGCCACCCGTGGCAGCGCGCTCTGCGGCCTCTGGTCACGAGAGAACTGCGACCCGTCTTGATAACCTACGCCTTTCGTCCGGAGAGGTAAACGCGTCGCGGCGCCGGGCTTGTCGCCTAGCCTGCCTGGCGGGTCTCTGCAGGCACCTCGCGGACGCCTTTGACGGGCATCACGAGTGGGCGTGGGTAGATGCCTGCGCACCCTCTGATATGTGTCGGTCGATCTACGTAGGTCGGTGGATGGCGGTGAATTCGGGCGCAGGCGCCGTCAGCTGCCGCGAACGCAGCGGCCGAAGCACGAAGAGGGCGAGGCCGACCACCAGGAAATTCATCGTGGCCGTGACGACGAACACCATGTGCCAGCTACCGGTCGATGCCTTGATGAGGTTTGCGAGCGGAACGAGAAAAGCCGAAGCGCCCTTGGCCGTATAAAGGAGGCTCAGGTTCGCAGTCGCGTATTTTGGGCCGAAGGTGTCGGTGCAGGTGGAGGGAAACAGGCTGAAGATCTCGCCCCAGGTGAGGAAGATGAGGCCGGCGAAGATCACGAATGCCCACGGCGCCGTCCCCGCCGACCCGAGCAGCCAATAGCTGAACCCGCCCAGGCCGAACGCGATCGCCATCGTGTTTTCGCGGCCGATATGGTCGGAAATCCACCCGAATAACGGCCTCGCCGCCCCATTGGCGACATTGTCGACGAGCAACGCGACAGTCAGCGTGGTGCCGCCCCAAAGGAGCACAGTATCCGCGACGCCGTAATCCCGCGCGATTAACGCGATCTGGGCCGTCGCCATCAGCCCGCTGGCCGAAACCAGGACAAACATCGCGTAGAGCACCCAGAATACCGGGGAGCGCAGGATCTGCTGCGGCGAATAGCTTTGTGTCGTCTGGATCACCCGGGCCGGGGCGGTATGGGGAAGCTCGCCGGGCAGTGGGGCACGCATCAGCCACGCCAAGAGAAAGACGATTGCGCCCTGAAAAATACCGAACCAGAAGAACGCCGCCGCATAGCCTTGGGTGGCTATGATCGCGCGGATGGGGATGACCGTCAGGGCCGCGCCCGCACCAAAACCGGCCGCAGTCAGGCCCACGGCGAGACCGCGCCGATCAGGAAACCACTTCACCGCGTTTCCGACGCAGGTCGCGTAAATGCCGCCGGCACCGACCCCGGATATGCTGGCCCCGAGGTACAGCATCGGCAGACTGTCGGCATAGGCATTGATGATCCAGGCGATGCCGATCAGAATTCCGCCGGCGGCGACCATCAACTTCGGGCCGCGTTGCGCCCCGAGACGATCGACGATCCAACCCTGGACCGGTGTCAGCCACGTCTCGAGGGCGACAAAAATGCTGAAGGCCAGCTGGATGTCGGCGATCCCCCACCCGTGGGCTTTGTTCATTGGACCGACAAACAAAGTCCAGCCGTATTGCAGGTTGGCGATCATCACCATGCAGACGATGCCGACCAGCAGTTGGACCCGGCGGAGACTCCCCAGCGCACTTGCAGAGACAGTCCCGGTGTATGTCATGATCGCGCTCCCCCGAGAGACGGCTTGCAATTTATCTCGGAATTTGTACCATAAGTTGACCAATTGGAAGCGTTAATCGAACGGAATCGCCTCACCCTTCGTTTACCCGTTCGTACCTCTTGCCTCGAACTCGATGAGCTTTGTTGGCCGTATCATTGCCGGCGCCCGAGACTTGTCGTTTGGCGGCCCGCTCGGCAACCTGCTGGCGGGCGCAGCGCGTCTGATCCCGAGCTGGCTGCCGCCGCACGCCCATGGCGAGGACGCAAATGGCGACCCCCGCCGCCGCATCGCGTTCACGATCGCCGTGATTGCGCTCGGCGCCAAGATGGCCAAGGCCGACGGCGCGGTGACCCGCGACGAGGTCGCCGCCTTCGGCGAGGTCTTTCAGGTGCCGCCGGGCGAAGAGGAGCATGTCCGGCTCGTCTTCGATCTCGCCCGGAAGAGCACCGCCGGGTTCGACAGTTACGCCCGACAAGTCGGGCGGCTGTTTGCGGATGATCGGATGGTGCTCGAAGATCTCCTCGGCGGTCTATTTCACATTGCCCTCGCCGATGGCCGCCTCTGCTCTGCCGAGGACGATTATCTCCGCGAAGTCGCTCGGCACTTCGGCTTCGACGCTGCAGATTATGCCCGCATTCGGGCCCTCCACGTCAGCCCGCAGGCGGATGCCGCCGAAGATCCCTACGCAATTCTCGGGGTGTCGCCCGGGACCCCCCTCGGCACAATCCACGAGGCTTACCATCGTCTGGTGCGTGAGAGTCACCCCGATCTGGTGATCGCGCAAGGTCTGCCACCCGAATGCGTCGCGCTGGCGACCGCCCGGATCGCGCGGGTCAACGCCGCTTACGAACAAATCGCCAAAAGCGGAACGACCCCGGAGTGATCGAGCTACGGGCAATCGACCGCTTCTCGCCGAACCACGGCCCGCGCCCCGAACCGGCACGGATCGACATGCTGGTACTCCACTATACCGGCATGACGACAGCGGAGGCAGCGTTGGAGCGGCTGTGCGATGCCGACGCCGGCGTCAGCGCGCATTATGTTATCGAAGAGAACGGCGTGATCTGGCGGCTCGTTCCCGAGAACCGGCGAGCCTTTCACGCGGGGGTTTCTTGTTGGGAGGGCGAAAGCGACCTCAATTCTGTTTCCCTTGGGATCGAAATCGTCAATCCCGGCCACGAATGGGGATACCGCCCGTTCCCTGAGGCGCAAATGTCATCAGTCGAACGTTTGTGCCGGGAGCTGATCCGCCGCTATTCGATCCCGCCGCATCGGCTGGTCGGCCATTCGGACATTGCGCCGACTCGCAAAAGCGATCCTGGCGAGTTGTTCGACTGGGCCAGACTCGGCCGCGCCGGAATTGGAATCTGGCCACCGGCAAAGCGTGCACCCAGCGGGTTCGCCATCAATCTCGCCGAGTCGCTCGACGACCTCTTCTCCATCGGATATTGCGCGAATGCGCAATCGCCTGCGCTCGTCGCCTTTCAACGCCGCTTTCGACAAAGCCGCTGCGACGGCCGGCTCGACGCCGAAACCGCCGCCCGCCTCTCGGAGGTAAGGGAGGCCTTCGCGCGATCGAGGGCGCCGGCAGGCGGCGCGGCTCACAGGTCGAGCTTCAAGGCGTCCTGCAGCCCTTGCAAGTAAATCGAGCGGTCCCACGCGCTGGCCAATGCGAGCGCCACAACGAACAGTGACATGGCAATCACTGTCGTGGCCCACGCCCGGCGAGCGCAGAAAAAGCCGTGTCGGTCATTTCGGACAAACCTTGATCCCCGTTTCGTCGGGCGCCTATCCGACGAGCGGCTATTCTCGCTGTTTTTGGGCGCCCGCCTGTGAACCGGATCACACAGTCGAATTAAAATTTCAGTCGCGCCGCAGCCCGGATGGCACGTCTCAAAGATCCACGATGCGTTTCAATTCAGCCGAGAAGGACGGCGTCTTTCGGCCTGCCGTCGGACGATCTGGCCAGCTTGGTGATGGGCAATCCGCCACACCCCGTCTTCGCGGACAAAGAAGTTGCTTGCGGCGAGCGCGCCACCTTCGAGCTCCTCCTCGCACAGCACCAACGCCACGTCGCCATACAGAAAAGCCTGCTCGTCGTAACAGGCGATGCGTGGCGCGTCGGGGTTTGAGAGGATCCCGGCCCAGCTCTCGATGATCGAGTCGCGGTCCCTGAGCGCGGTCCATCCCGGGTGAAGGCAGGCGACCGCTGCCCGTCGTGCCCAAAGCGCGTCCATGGCCGTGAGATCACGCGCCGCAAACGCGCGGTAAAACTCGAGATTGGCCGCAAGCACGGCATCCTGGTCGGTCATTGCGATCCCCTAACCTGTTGTCGAATCATACGACGGTGGCGCGCATGTCGCCAGTCGATCGACAGCACTGCCTATTGTTTAGGCGCCGGATCCTGTCCATCCCTTAGCTGGGGGTCACGCGCGGTCCGACGGTGATTGGCCTCGATTTTGCTCCCTCACCGAGGCCGGCCCCCGGGCCGAGACACGCAAACGAGGGAGGCACCAGGTGCTGAGCAGAATTTGGCACGCCGCAGTCGCGGCAGCCGTCATCGCGAGTGTGCCGATGGTGGCGACCGCTCAGAGTGGAGGGACGATCAAGATCGGCGTCCTGCATTCGCTGTCGGGAACGATGGCGATCAGCGAGACGACCCTGAAGGACACCATCCTGATGATGGTCGACGATGTGAACAAGAAGGGTGGGCTGCTCGGCAAAAAGGTCGAGGCGGTCGTCGTCGACCCGGCTTCCAACTGGCCGCTCTTTGCCGAAAAGGCGCGTGACCTGTTGTCGAAGGAGAAGGTCGCTGCCGTGTTCGGCTGCTGGACCTCGGTATCGCGGAAATCGGTGCTTCCGGTTTTCGAGGAGCTCAACGGTCTGCTCTTTTATCCGGTTCAATATGAGGGCGAAGAGAGCTCCAGAAACGTGTTCTATACGGGTGCGGCGCCAAACCAGCAGGCAATTCCTGCGGTCGAATATTTGATGGACAACGAAGGCGGCGCCGCCAAGCGCTGGGTGCTGGAAGGCACGGATTACGTCTACCCGCGCACGACCAACAAAATCCTCGAAGCTTTTCTCAAGTCGAAAGGAGTCGCGTCCGACGACATCAAGATCAATTACACGCCGTTCGGGCACTCCGACTGGCAGACCGAGGTGGCCGCGATCAAGAGCTTCGCCTCGGGCGGCAAAAAGACGGCCGTGGTCTCGACGATCAACGGCGACGCGAATGTGCCCTTCTATAAGGAACTAGCCAATGCCGGCATCAAGGCGTCCGATATCCCGGTCGTCGCGTTTTCGGTGGGCGAGGAGGAGCTCGCCGGCATCGACACGAAAAATCTGGTCGGTCATCTGGCCGCCTGGAACTACTTCGAGTCGGTCAAGAACCCGACCAACGAGGCGTTCATCAAACAGTGGCACGACTTCATCAAAAACCCGAAGCGCGTGACCAATGACCCGATGGAGGCCCACTACATCGGCTTCAAGATGTGGGTGCAGGCGGTCCGCCAGGCTGGCACAACCGATGTCGATGCGGTCCGGCAGGCGATGTATGGGCAGAAAGTGAAGGCGCCGAGCGGCTTCGTCGCGGTCATGAACACCAACCATCATCTCTCCAAGCCGGTGATGATCGGGGAGATCCAGGCCAACGGTCAGTTCGACGTCGTCTGGCAGACCAAGGAAGCCATCAAAGCGGACGCGTGGAGCCCGTATCTCCCTGAAGACAAGGGCAAGATCGCCGACTGGACCTATCCCTGGGTCTGCGGCAATTGCACCGCGCCCAAATATACTGATTGATTGATTGCGGGGGCGGCGGTGGCACCCTCACCCGCCTCGCTGCGCTCGGCACTCTCTCCCGCATTGCGGGAGAGGGGGGCCTGGGGGGTGCGGGTCGAGGCCCCGGCGACCTCGCGCGCTGCTTGGGCGACAGCGATATTATTCATCCTGCTTTCAGCGGTATTGCCCGCGCGCGCTGACGAATTCGCGACGCTTCTCCCTGCCTTGGCCGGCGACAGTTTTGCCGAAAAGGAGCAGACGGTCATCGCGCTCGGCAAGCTCGGCGACGAGCGGGCAGTCGTGGTCCTTATGGCCCTAAAAGACGGCCGTCTGATCAAGGCGCCGGATGGCCGCGTCCTGGTCTCCGACGCAACAAAGCTGCTAGACCCGATGACCGGGGCCGGTGTTTCGGGTGTGGCGGCGGACGCGGCCCAGCGGATTCGCGTCAACAATCGCTTGCGCGGGGTGATCGAAGGCGCGCTGGGCGAGCTGACCTTGTTCAGCCCCGATCCCGCCGCTCGGCTGGCGGCGGCCCAGGATGCGCTGCGGCATCCTTCCGCCGATCAGGCCGGGCTGATCGAGAAGGCCCTCGCCGCCGAGACGGACCCGGCTATCCGGGCAGCCCTCGAACAGAGCCTCTTGGCCTCCCGGCTGTTTGCGGGCACCAAACCAGAGAAACTTGCCGCAGTGCGCGCGCTCGGCACCACCACCGAGCCGCAAATCAGGAACCTGCTCGACCAGTTCCGCGCCGCTCCGGACACGGATCGCGAACTGCGTGAGGCCGCCGATGCGGCGTTGGCCTCGATCGAAAACCGGCTTCGCCTGGTCGGTCTTGTCACGAGCCTGTTCGAGGGCATCAGCCTCGGCAGCGTGCTGCTGCTCGCCGCAATCGGGCTGGCGATCACGTTTGGTGTGATGGGCGTCATCAATATGGCGCACGGCGAGATGATCATGCTGGGCGCCTATGCCGCCTATGTCTGCCAGCAGTTTTTTCGCGCGTTTCTGCCGCCGGCGTTAATCGATGGTTATCTCATCCTCGCAGTGCCGGTCGCCTTTTTGTTCGCCGGGGCGGTCGGCGTGGCGCTCGAGCGCAGCGTTATCCGATTTCTTTACGGCCGGCCACTCGAAACCCTGCTTGCCACCTGGGGCGTCAGCCTGATCCTGCAGCAGACGGTGCGCTCGATATTTGGCTCGCCCAACAAGGAAGTCTCGAACCCGGCCTGGATGACCGGAGGGTTCGACGCGCTCGGCGGCTTCACGATCACCTGGAACCGGCTCGTCATCATCATCTTCTGCCTCGTCGTCCTGGGGGTGCTCGCGCTGGTCCTCAATCGAACGCGTTTCGGGTTGCACATGCGCGCGGTCACCCAGAACCGCGCCATGGCATCGGTAATGGGCATCCGCAGTCCGCGGGTCGATGCGCTGACTTTCGGGCTCGGCTCGGGGATCGCCGGGATGGCCGGAGTGGCGCTGAGCCAAATCGGCAATGTCAGCCCCAATCTCGGTACGATCTATATCGTCGACAGCTTTCTCGTCGTCGTGTTCGGCGGGGTCGGCAACTTGATGGGAACCCTGGTCGGCGCGCTGTCGCTCGGCATCGTCAACAAATTTCTCGAACCGGTCGCCGGGGCGATCCTCGGCAAGATCGTCGTGCTGGTGGCGATCATCCTGTTCATCCAGCGGCGGCCTCGCGGGCTTTTCGCCTTGAAGGGACGAACGGCAGAGGCGGGGGGCTGATTGGCTCTGGCGTATCCCTTCGGTCCGCGCAAGAGCGCATGGAACCCGAGCTTCTGGGCGTGCTTTCTCGGATGCGGGCTGGTGCTCGCCGCCGTGATCCCGGCCATCAACCTCTGGATGCCGCCGAATTCGGCCACCGCATTGCCCGATTACCTGGTGCCATTGTTGGGCAAATACCTCTGCTACGCGCTCCTGGCGATGAGCCTAGACCTGATCTGGGGGTATGCCGGAATCCTCAGTCTCGGTCACGGCGCCTTCTTCGCACTGGGCGGGTACTGCATGGGCATGTACCTGATGCGGCAGATCGGCACTCGGGGGGTCTACGGCAATCCGCTGCTCCCCGACTTCATGGTTTTCCTCAATTGGCAAAAGCTGCCGTGGTTCTGGTGGGGATTCGACCATTTCGCCTGGGCCGCCGCGATGGTCGTCCTGGTTCCCGGCCTGCTCGCGCTAGTTTTCGGCTGGCTCGCGTTCCGCTCCCGCGTCACCGGCGTTTACCTGTCGATCATCACCCAGGCGATGACCTATGCGCTGATGCTCGCTTTCTTCCGCAACGACATGGGATTTGGCGGCAATAACGGGATGACGGATTACAAGGACATCCTCGGCTGGGATGTCCACCAGCCGGCGACCCGGCTCGGCCTTTACCTCGCTTCGGTCGCCGCCCTCGGGCTCGGCTATCTGTTTTGCCGCTACATCACCTCTTCCAAACTCGGTCGCGTCCTGTTGGCTCTGCGCGACGCCGAAAGCCGGGTGCGATTTCTCGGCTATTCGGTCACCAACGCTAAACTCTTCGTCTTCACGGTCTCGGCGGTCCTTGCGGGCATAGCGGGCGCGCTTTACGTCCCGCAAGTCGGCATCATCAACCCCAGCGAATTTTCCCCTGGAAACTCGATCGAAATCGCCATTTGGGTCGCGGTCGGCGGGCGAGGCACCTTATCGGGGGCGATCGTTGGCGCGCTCCTCGTCAACGCCGCGAAAACCTGGCTGACCGGCGCCGCCCCCGAGACCTGGCTGTTCGTGCTCGGCGCCCTGTTCGTGGCGACGACATTGGTGTTTCCGCGAGGCATCGTCCGAGTTTTTCGGCAGGCCCGATGGACCCGAGCCCGAACGCCAGCTCCTGTCGCGGCAGGAGAGCAGGCGTGAGCGCAGCGGGCGCGACCGAGCCGCTGCTTTACCTCAATGGCGTCACGGTCAGCTTCGACGGATTCAAGGCGTTGAATGGGCTTTCGCTAATCGTAGAGTCGGGCGAATTGCGCACGATTATCGGCCCCAACGGCGCGGGCAAGACGACGATGATGGATGTGGTCACCGGCAAGACGCGGCCCGATTCCGGCGAGGTCTTCTTCCAGGGCACGGCCGATCTGACCCACCTCGACGAGGCGGAGATCGCCAATCTCGGCATCGGCCGGAAATTCCAGCGACCGACTGTTTTCGAAAATCTGACCGTCTTTGAAAACCTCGAACTCTCGCTGGCGGACAGCCGCAGCACCTGGGATATCCTGTTTGCCCCTCTGACCACCGGTCGCCGCGATCGCATCGGCGCTGCGCTGGCTCGCATCGGGCTGACCGAGTTGGGCGGCCAGCCGGCCGGCGCCTTGAGCCATGGCCAAAAGCAATGGCTGGAGATCGGCATGCTGCTGATTCACGACCGGAAGCTGTTGCTGCTCGACGAGCCGGTCGCCGGAATGACTGACCGGGAGACCGAGGAAACAGCCGAATTGATCCTCGATCTCGCCAAGGACCGCACGATCATCGTCGTCGAGCATGACATGGCTTTTGTCCGCAGCCTGGGGGCGCGAGTAACCGTGCTGCACGAGGGGTCTGTCCTGGCGGAAGGTTCGATCGACCACATTCAGGACGACCCGCGGGTCATCGAAGTCTATCTCGGCCGCTGAGCGATGCTGTCGGTCGAAGCCGTCGATCTCTATTACGGCGCGAGCCACACGCTGCGCCGCATCAGCCTGACGGCGCGGAAGGGCGAAGTGACCTGTATCCTCGGCCGCAACGGCGTCGGCAAGACCAGCCTGCTGCGGGCGATCTGCGGGCTCCAGCCGATCCGCTCCGGGCGCATCTGTTGGGAGGACCGCCTCCTCAACGGGCTTCCGCCGCATGAACGTGCGCGCACGGGCCTGGCACTGGTGCCCCAAGGCCGCGAGATCTTCCCGCGCCTCACGGTTATGGAGAACCTGGCGACTGGCTTCGCCCCGCTGCCGCGCAGCGAGCGCGACCTCCCCGAAGAAATCTTCGCTCTCTTTCCAATCTTGAGGGAAATGCTACACCGCCGCGGGGGCGACCTTTCGGGCGGTCAGCAACAACAGCTGGCCATTGCCCGCGCCCTCGTCACCCGGCCGCGCCTCTTGATCCTCGACGAGCCGACCGAAGGCATCCAGCCCTCGATCATCAAGCAGATCGAGCGGGTGATCCGCGCACTCGCCAAACGCGGCGACATGGCGATCTTGTTGGTCGAGCAGTATTTCGACTTCGCTCGCGACCTCGCCGCTTCATACCTGGTCATGCAGCGCGGTGAGGTAGTGCTGTCCGGCCGGCGCGAAGAAATGGACGAAGCGGCGGTGCGCAGCTATCTGACCGTCTGATCGCTAGATCACTTCGACAGGCGGCGTAAAGATGTAACCGGTGCCGCGCACCGTCTTGATCATCATCGGCCTTTGCGGGTCGTCCTCCAGCTTGCGCCGCAGCCGTCCGACCTGGACATCGATCGTCCGGTCGAAAGGTCCGGCCTCGCGGTTGCGCGCAAGGTCCAAAAGTCGATCCCTGGTCAGCACTTGATTGGCGTTGTTGACGAACGCTGCGAGCAGATCGAACTCTCCGGTGGTAAGCCTGACTTCCTTGCCCGAAGGCGAGTAGAGCTCGCGGCTCGACAAATCGAGGTTCCACCCGGCAAATCGCGCCTTTGAGCGCGCCGAGGCCGCCTGCCTTTCGGTATTGCGTGACGAAGCACGGCGGAGCACGCTTTTGACTCGTGCCAGCAGCTCGCGCAAGTGGAACGGCTTTGGCAGGTAGTCGTCCGCGCCCATCTCGAGACCAATGATGCGGTCGACGATCTCGCCTCGCCCGGTCAGGATGATGATCCCGACGCTCGATTCCTGACGTAGCGAGCGGGCCAGGGTCAGTCCGTCTTCACCGGGCAGCATCAGATCCAGAATGACGAGATCGACCGGGGATTGCGCCATCACCCGACGCATCTCGGTGCCGTCCTGAGCGGTAGAAACCCGGTAACCCTCGCCCGACAGGTATTCCTGGACGAGATCGCAGATTTCGCGCTGATCGTCGACAATTAGGATGTGACCGTTATCAGTCATGCCGGCGAGCTTCCACTAACCTCTCAACGTGGTCCGACCCCGCCGACAACCGCGCGGTTGGGGGAACTGGGTCACACTTTTGAGCAGCATACATATAGTTACAAAATCTTACAGAAAACCGGTTCCTGTGACATCATCGCATTACGCCCCGCCCTCTACACTCCGCCGCGTTTGGATCGGCTGTGCGGCCGATCGTGAAAGCCGGAGGAGCACCTGTGGCCGACACTTACCGTGACATTGAAGCTGAAATTCCGCGGTTGCGACGTTACGCACGGGCACTAACGCGTGATGTTGTCAGCGCCGATGATCTTGTACAGGACTGCCTGACCCGCGCGCTTGGCAAGTTACATCTTTGGCAGAAGGGGTCCGATCTTCGCGCCTGGCTGTTCACAATCTTACATAATCAATACGTCAATCACATCAGGCGCGCCGTAAGGGAAGGCGCCGCGGTTACGTTGAACGAAACCGAGCCGATGCTGAGCCGCGCGCCCCAGCAAGGCAAGCGGCTCGAACTGCGCGATTTGGAGCGCGCGATTACCCAGCTACCGGAGGAGCAGCGTTCAGTCATCTTGCTCGTCGGTTTGGAGGGGATGCGCTACGAAGAGGTTGCCGCGGTTCTGGATGTGCCGGTCGGCACGATCCGCTCGCGATTGTCGCGCGGGAGAGAAGCCCTGCGCAGGCTCACCGGCACCGTGCCGGACGAGAATGCCGAAGCTGTCCTGAGCGAATCGAAGCCTCCATGCGGCCCGCCTCGGCATTCGCGCGGACCCGTTCTGCGTTCCCAAGTCACGGTCGACAGCGCACGTCTCCCGCAGCGGCCGCGCCCCAGCATCGACAAGGCGGCGCATGTGGCAGGCGCATATGGCCGGCTCGGCGTAGTTCAGAAAGGCTCGCTCCGCGCCGTGACAATTTAGCTCTGATCACCTGGAACCTTTTTCTGGAGAGCGAGTTAGCCCGCTAGGCGAGGCGCCGGACACTCGCCTGATATTCGCAGTCCGGCTTGGCAAAGTCTCCCTGTCGCGGGTTTGCCACCCGCAACCTTACCGGTGTCGGCTAACGCCGACGCCGGTTTTTTTAACGCGGACAGTTCGCCCGTCCAGGCTACGGGAACAGGCCGGGGAGGCTGATTGTTCGCGGGTCGATTCGGCGCAACCGCAAGGAAAATCGATGATGTTGGGACGCCACGTTTATCGGGTTCATCCGACCGAGCGGGGTTGGACAGTGACAAAGGAAGGGGAAGATCACCCACGCAGTGGATTTCCGGATCATGAGCAGGCTATCGCCGAAGCCGTTCGACTGGCCGAATCCGACGAGCCCGCCAAGGTGACCGTAGACAACGGCGACGGCACGATCGCCGAAGAATGGCTCTTCGGCAGCGACCCCGTCGCAGAACTGGGGGCCTAAGTTCTTTTTGTGCGCCCGCGATGATCAGGCTGACAATTATTCCCAACGCGCGACTTCGTCAAAGCCGAGACGCGGTAGCCCACAGGGCGCAACCGGTCGCGGTCGCGGTATCCCATATTCAACAGAAAGTTCCTACGCCATCGTCCGTATGGGAAGAACGCAGCGCCCGCAATCGAGCCCCCTTGGGCGCTCACCGTTGATCCCCATACGCCGTGTCCCTCGGCACATACTGCCGCGCCGCCTCCCGCACCAAGTGGCCAACGGTGTATGCTGCGCTCGAATGAAGCGATGTGAAACGACGGCAGGAGAGAGCGCAATGCCGGCTTTCGAGAAGCGAAGGATTGGACGGACTTCGGTTGAAGTGACGGAGCTGGGGCTCGGCTGCGCAACCCTCGGCGGCAGCCGTATCGCGGTCTCCCGGCAAGAGGCCGAAGCCGTCGTCGCGGCCGCCTGGGCGGCTGGAGTTTCCTACATCGACACCGCCCCTTATTACGGTGTCGGCCAAGCCGAGCGTTGCGTCGGCGATGCGATGCGCTGGGTCCCGCGCGACGAATGGGTGCTGTCGACCAAGGTCGGACGTCTGCTTCGTCCTCTCCGGACCGCGGCCGAGGACACCGAACGCCGCCATTCGCTGCCGTTCGACCCGGTCTACGACTACTCCTATGACGGGGTCATGCGCTCTTTCGAGGACAGCCTGCAGCGGCTCGGGCTCGCGAGGATCGACATCCTCTATGTGCACGACATCGGCGCCATGCAGCACGGCACGGCCCATCCCACAGCTGATGCGCACCTTGCGCGACGGCGGCTATCGCGCGATGCAAGAGCTGCGAGCCGACGGCACGGTGCGGGCGATCGGCATCGGCGTCAACGAGCGCGAGGTATTGCTCGAGGCCATGGAGTGGGGCGACTGGGACGCCTTCCTGCTCGCCGGCCGCTATACCCTGCTCGAGCAGTCGCCGCTCGACGATCTGCTGCCGAAATGCGAGAAGGCCGGCGCTTCGATCGTGGTCGGCGGCCCGTTGAACTCCGGCATCCTCGCCGGCCGGGACACCTGGAATTACAAGACCGCGCCGGCCGAGATCGTCGCCCGGGTCAATGCCATCGAGGCGGTCTGCAACAGCCATCGGGTGCCTCTGCCGGCGGCGGCATTGCAATTCCCGCTCGCGCATCCGGCGGTGGCGGCGATCATTCCAGGCCCGCGCAACGTCGAGGAGTTCCACGCCAATGTGAGACTGCTGCGTCATCCGATCCCCGCCGCGCTGTGGGCCGATCTTCGCGCCGCTGGTTTGCTCCACCCGCACGCGCCGACACCAGCCGGCTGATCGGGGAGGTCGAAGAGATGACGCAGAAGGCGCGGATCGCCCATTTGGCCGGCCCCAATGCCACCATTCAGAACACCCCGCCTCTGGTCACCGCCAATAAGGCGAGGGCGAAGCACCAATTGCCTCCATTGACTAACCCCGACGGCTCGCCGGCGCGTTTCGACGTGCTGCGCGCGCAGCGCCTAGCCGCGCCGGTCACCCTATATGTCGAGCAGTTCAGCGCGCATCCGCTCGAAGCCGACGCGGCCGAGCTCTACGGCCCGCCGGACGGCTACATCGACAGCGCCGGGCAGGTGCACAGGGAGCGGCAGAGCGCCGACGACAAGCCGGTATACGAGGTCGAACTGCATCCGGAAGACGGGCTCTATCCACTGCCCTACATGGCATTGCAGGCGGACGGCGCAGCTTGGGAGGAGGAATGCGCCTTCCCCAATGCTCCCGAGCCAAAGGCGCGGCAGGGCTTCTTCCCCGACGGCTCGCGCAGTTTCGAGGAGATCGACCGGCTGCAGATCGGCGAGCACGGCACTGGAAACCTGATCTCCGGCAAGGCCGAGATCGACTTCTACCGCATCCTGCCGCCGTCCGGCTACACGAAGGGCCTGCCGGCCGACCGCCGCACCGATACCGGCTCGGGCGATATTCCGCCCGAGCGGCGCGGCGTCGATTTCTTCCCTTACAAGCCCCCTCATCTTGCCGCCTCGGCGCCGCGTTCTGCGTTGGCGCGATTGACCAACGCCGTCCAACAGATCCTCGCGAGCGGCAAATATGACGGCGCGATCTGGACCGAGGGCAGCCCGCGGATCGAGGAGACGATCTACTGGCTCAATCTCTTGATCGACACGACCGTGCCGATCTGCGGCAATGCCGCCCAGCGGCCGCACGGCATGATCAGCAATGACGGGCCGAAGAACATTGTCGACTCGGTCGAATACATCGCCTCGCGGGTCTGGCAGGACGATGAGGGTCGCAACCAGGCAGGTGCGGTTCTGATCCAGGAGCAGCGGGTCTTCGCCGCCCGCACCGTCCAGAAGGCCGATGCACGGCCGGGCGGCTATGTGGCGACCGGCGGTCACGGCGGGATCCTCGGCGCAGCCGGCCATGACGGGCCGCCCCTCCTTCACTATCTGCCGACCGCGCGCCACACTTGGCGGTCCGAGGTGAATCTCACCTCGCTACCGTCGCAGGTTACCGGCGTACGCCGCGAAGGCTCGCGGATCGCTACCATTCCCGTCGCGATCAAGGGGCCGGACAAGGCGCTGCTCGACACCGCGATCCCCAAGGTGGCGATCAGCAAGGACGGCAATTATTGGGACGAAGATGCCGCGGCCGACCCCGAGGCCGAAGTCGATCTGGCGGCGCTGATTGGGCATATGCTGAAATCGGCGCCGCTCGCCGGCTTCGTCGTCGAGGGATTTACGCCTTACGGCATAGCAGCGTCGACTGCGCGGCACCGTATGATGCTCCGCGCCGTTTACAGCGGGCTCCCGGTCGCGCGCGTCGGGCGCGGCAATACGGAGGGTTTCGTGCCGTTGCACGACCCCTGCTTCATCGGCGGCTCGAACCTGACCGCGACAAAGGCTCGGCTGCTGTTGATGGCATGCCTGATGAAATTCGGCAGCCTGCCGCCGGCGGCCGACCCGGACCATCCGACCTCGGCGGAAGCCGCCGCCGTGGGCGAGAAGGTCGCCCTGTATCAAGCGGTCTTCAACACTCATTGATCCGTCGGGCATTGAGCTGTCTGTGGCTTCGCGCTACATTCAACGACGCGACAGTCAGATCGCGCGAGAAAACGGGAGGTTCGTCATGCCATTGTTTGTTACGCAGGGTCGCTTCACCCGCGAATACATCAAGGGCGGATTGGCAAAGCCGGAAGACAGACAGGCCGCCATCTCGAGGCTGTGCGAGCAGGCGGGCGGGAAGCTCGTCTCGCTCTACTTTACACTCGGCCAGTACGACTTCATGGTCATCTCGGAAATGCCTGACGCAAAGGCCGCCAGCGTGCTGGCGTTTGTGGCGACGGGCGGCGGCGGCATCGAGGGCTCGGTCACCACGCAAGCCTTCACCCCGGCCGAAGCGAGAGAAATGCTTGCCGCGGCGGGCAAAATTGCCGGCCAATATAAGCCGATGGGCGCGTCCTGACCGCAGCGCGGCCTCAGCATCATAACGCTCTCGGGGCCGCCGAGCCGTCGCGGACGTCGCGCCCGCTGATCTCGACGTTGCCGTCCTCGGTCAGCTGGCGCCGGCGGAGCTTCCGCTCGGCGATGCTCTCGAATCGGGTGCGCTGCAGGTAGTAGGCCTCGACGCAGCGCTCCGGGGTGGGCCGCTCGGACAACAGGCCTTGGAACACGCGGCGCGGCACCCGGACGACGCCGCGGTATTCGCCGATCTCGACCCCGAACTCCACCGCTTGCTGTTCGGCATTCCAGCGGCGCGTCGTCGGGGAAGGTGAAGAACATGCGACCGGCTTACCTCGGGCGGGTCCAAGGAGGAAACAACTCGTCGGGATCGTTGACCCACACAAACGGGATGCCGTGCTGATCGGCGCAGTCCACGGCGAACCGAAAATCTGCCTCTATCGTGTTGCCGAGCTTACTCTCGTCGATTGCTCTTCCGCTTTCGGGAAAGCGCCAGCTCCCGAGAGCACGATTGGGCTCGGTCGGGCTCCGGTAGACTTTAAACTCGATATACCGGGCGCCGCCCGCCTCTTCCTTCCCGTCGATGACCGCAACCACAGCCAACTCCTCCATGCCGATGCGGTGGGGATCTGGCGGGGAAAAATGCTGGTCGGAGTGAGAGGATTTGAACCTCCGGCCCCTGCCTCCCGAAAGCAGTGCTCTACCAGGCTGAGCTACACTCCGCCGACCGAGGGCGAGATATAGCGAAGCAGAGGCGGCGAGACAAGATCGGGCGTCCCGCTTTCACCCCGCCCGCTGAATGCCGCGAATTTCCTTGCCCCACGGAAACTTCGGCCTGATGTCACGGCGGATTTTTGACCTGGACCAAGGAGAGCCGCCACGTGACCGAAGCGCATGCAAGCGCCTGGACCCGCACATCGAGGGTCATCAGGGCACTGCCCGAGGAGCTCTATGCGGCCTTCCTGGACCCGACCGCTCTCGTCGACTGGCTCCCGCCGGCAGAGATGACGGGCGAGATCCATGAATTCGACGCACGGGTCGGGGGCGGATATCGGATGTCGCTGTTCTACCCGCCGGACGAGCCCGCTTTCCGCGGCAAGACGTCCGACAGGGAGGACATGGTCAGGGTGCGGCTCGTGGAACTGGTGCCTCCACGCAGGATCGTCGAAGCCGTCGGCTTCGTCACCACCGATGCGGCCTTCTTCGGCGAGATGACGCTCACGGCAACGTTCGAAGAGGTGTCCGGCGGAACAGAAGTCACGCTGGCGTTCAACAACCTGCCGCCAGGCTTGCGGGCGGAGGACAACCAGGCCGGCTCGCGCCTCAGTCTGGAGCAGCTAGCCCGTCGCTTCGAATGACGGGGCAGATGCGTCCGACGGCTGCGCGGCGATGCAGCTGTCAGAGACCTAGTGCTCATCGTCGGACGTGGTCCGCGCTCGCGATATCGCCCTCCGACCTGCAATGCGATGAATCGCTGCTCACCGGCGAGGCCGTGCCGGTGCGCAAGATCGCCGCGCCTGAGGCAGCGCCGCCCGGCCGGCCGGGCGGAGACGATTTGCCGTACGTCTACTCCGGCCCTTGGGTAGTGACTCAGTTTGAAATCTCGGTCGGCTGACGCGGCTTGTAGGGGCCGCGCTTCGTCGGCTCGCCTTCAGCCGCATCCATCAACGCAACGACGTCATGCATTGACCATAGCCGATCGGAGACCCCTGCCGCCATGGCCGGCGTGATCCTGAGTGTCTTGTGGATGCGAACGAAGTTGTAGAACACGAAATAGAGCGCGAGCGCGTGGCAGTGGTTATCGACCTTTTTTGAGAACGCATTCGTCAGCCGCGTAAACCGGCGCATCGACATCCGCATGGTAAGATTGTGCCGCTCCGTGTAGCTCGTGCTGACGTGCTTTGGATCGGGATCGCCAGTAATCGTCTGCTTACGAGCGCCGATGCATTCTGACGGGCTGTATTTGCGCTCGTGCCCCTGGCCGCCAGTCTCCGCGCCGTACAGCTTCACCAACATGCCATAGTCGATGTCCGCACCGAACGCCTCTTCCACGGCTTCCAGATAAGCCCTGTGCCCGTCTGTGGTGAGCTGGACACGGTTCACCAGTGGCCCCGAAGATCGTCCATGAGGGCTAGAGCGTACCCCGCGTCGCGCCCGCCGACCGCCCATGAAAGGATCAGCTTCGAGGCGGCATCCAATGCGGTCCACGTCCAAACGTCGCCAGCGTCCTCCGGCGCAGCTTTCGCGGTCGCGACATTCTTCTGCTTGGCGTAGCAGAATGCCCATGCCTCATCACACTGGATGCGCTTGCTCGCCACGCCGCGCACCGCCTCATCGTGGAACCGGGTGCACGCCGGGCCAGCAGCGGTCAGCAGCTTGTAGACGGTGTTGATCGACACGTCTGCGACTCGGCTGATCGAGCGCATCGAACTGCCTTCGCAGAGCATGCTGAGGATCTGGACGCGTTTGGCGAGGGGCAGCTTGTTCATGCCCCGATTATTTGAACTCCTATGCTTCTCGTCAAGCATATTCGTTCATATTATATTACGATTCGAAGCTGAGGTCGCTGCGCGGGAACCGGATAAAGGGACCTAAATTCGTCAGAGACCAAGCCGCATATCTCGGCGAGGTCATCGACGGTATATTCCAAAGTCGTAAGATGCTCAGTTATAATTTCGCGCAATACGGTCGGCGTCTCATTGAAATTAGACAACGCAACCGGCTCGCGCGCCCGAAATCCACGTCGCGCGAGTTCAATATTGTAATATTTATACATTCGGTCAGAGATTTTCCCTGTCTCCCATGATTTATACATGATAGCCTGCATTGACGTCCCCCAATGCAGCTTCAAATCCATAAACTTCTTCACTGACAAATTGTAAAGTTGTGGCGCAATATCTCCTCTTGGCATAAGAAATTCTGAGGCAAATAAATTAGATTGTATTTCTTGTTCTGGGTTTGGGGTGTGGTGCATTACTATGTGACCCAATTCGTGGGCTAAACTAAACCTATACCTATCTGTAGGTTGTGATTTGTTGATAAAAATAATCGGCGGAAGGCCGTCTCCTGCGTGTTGACTGAACCCGTCAATCAGCGGAGTGCCAAAATCGAACGGCACAATGATCACGCCGGAATCTTCTACCAGCCGCGTCAAATCGCGAATTGGACCGCGCGCAACGCCCCAACGCTGGCGAACGGTTTCGGCGATTTTCGCGATGTCGCCGTTGTGCTGGTCGGGATCAATGGCGGGCGGCGCGAGCAGTCTCGTCTCAAGCTCGACCGCCTCAAGGAGTTTCGAAAGATTTATCCTGTAAATTTCCGACTGGCCGTGGATAGCGTCCAGATCGCGCGCGCCAAGCTTTTGTCGCTTTCGATGAAAGCTTACAGGCGCCATCCGCCGATACCCGGAATGATAAAAGAAGCTAGTTCTATATTTCAAAATCGAGGCAAACCGCGCTGCCAGCTCCTCATCCGGCTGAATACGGCCATTCTCGATCTTTGATACCTTGGCTTGCGGCACACGACCGTCGAGACGCGAAATCTCTTGTTGACTGACCCGGCGCGTCTCACGCGCAAGGGCCAGCATTTCGCCATTGAATGGCCTAGCCATCGCTCGCTGACTTGCGAGCGCCCCGCTTTACCCTGATGCGCGACGGCGCGGCTGAGGCGCTCGGCTCAATGGGTTCGATTGAGATTGCTGGTTTCGGTGGCGTCGGATGGAGTCGGATTGCCCATTTCACTCGGCCACTCTCGTCGTTACACACCAAATAGACCGGCGGGTGTAATGGATCATTCTCGGTCGGCACCCACCCAAGGTAAACCAAAGTAGGGTCTATATCCTCGAATAGAGGAAGCTGATCAGGATTATTGTGGTCGAAGTCGAAACACGCTTGCGTGTCGTTACGCGCTATCCGAAAGTGGTCATTGATCTTCTTGAACTTCCAAACAAACGCATTCTTGCCGCCGAACAGGGTCATGCCACGTTTGCGAACGTAGTCGAGTCCTCGACGCGCATCGCAATAGGCAATCATCTGTTCTTTGATGAGATCGCGAACGATCCCGCGCTGAGTCCAAATCTCAAACGAATGAATGTAAGGCGCGAGATCCCGGTAGAACGCGGCTACCACGTCATGAACCATGTGGGCGAATGGAGCAAAGTGCTCACCAAGGAGCCTTTCGGCTTCCTCCGCACAACGAACTAGCATTGATTGATGCCCCCAAATCCAAGCGTTCCGCGACGCTAAGGCATCACCCTGTCCAAATCAAGGAAATTTATGCCAGCCTTATTTCCGCCAACGCGTCGCGGCGGCTTTCTTGGCGATTTCCGCCCTTCTCTCGGGTGTGAGTTTGTCACGTCGCGCCGCGCCGCCTTTCCTGCCGAGCGACTGCGCGGCCTTGTCCTTGCCCGAATCGCCCATATCCTCCTCGATCTCGCCCGTCAAAATCTTGGCGGTCTTGATCGCAGCGGCGACGGTATCGGCGGGTCGTTTCTGACCTTGTGGTCCCTTTGGCATTCTCGCCCCTAGAATTGCTTGACGCCAAGCATATATCGTTTGCATGAAGGTTTTCCACAACTTCTTCCCGATGATGCCAACACAAACCATTGCCCTATGTCCCGCATGGCGGGCACTATGCGTTGTGTTGTTTCCGTTATGTTCCGAGGGGAGGGGCAAATGTATCGAGTGAAGGTGCAGACCGTTGGGGCCGGGCAGCATCCTAGTGAAGCCTTGGTGTCCGTAACAACCGCAGATGGGAAAAAGGAAGAGTTGATCGTTGATAAGCGGTCGCTAGAGCGCGGAAGTCTGCGTGTGGGTTATCCGCTAAGGGAGCACAACAACGCATATTTGATCGAGCTTCCACGAGAGACGATGCGAGGCACCTGGAGGATATGGGTTAAGAAAGACGAACTCGTACAGGATCAAGCTGCGTGATCCTGACTGATCGCGAAATTAAGATCTACCTTCAACGGCACCTGATCACCATTGATCCGGTGCCAGACGAAGATATTGCCTATCAATCAACTGCGGTAGATCTTACACTTGACCAAACCATAAGCATATTCAAGAGTATCCCGTCTACACCGGGGGTTCGACAGATAACAGAAGTAGATCCACATGACCCAAATTTCAATTCAGACGCCGTTATAAAAGCGCTAACTGACAGCAAGGAGATTGACCAAACAGACGGATACCCTCTAAATCCTGATATCTTAATTCTTGGGTGGACAAAAGAATATATCGATTTAAAGGAATCAAGAATAGCTGCTAGGGTAGAGGGCAAAAGTTCACTTGCCCGATTAGGTCTTTCGATACATTTGACTGCGCAATCAATCCACGCTGGGTTTCAGGGGCGAATAAGATTGGAAATAATCAATCATGGACATTACCCTATTATACTAAGGAGGGACATGAGAATATGCCAGCTCATATTCGAACAAACATTCGGTACCCCGGATAAAGATTACAAAGGACAATTTTTTGGTCAACTGCCAGGTCCATGACTTTCCGTTCCGCTCGCGCTCCGATCTTAAATTCAAACTGAGTCACTACCGGCCCTTGACAGGCACCGCTCCTATCGTTACGAAAGCGGCATCGTGGTGGATTTGAGCCGACCGGCTTGCGGCCACGTTAAAAAAGCGCTAAAAGGTCGGGAGTTCTGAAAGGAGCCCTGGCCCGCGCGGGACCGGGGCTTTTTTTATGCCCGGATCGGCGCGGCCGCGACGTGGAGAGACCCGCCGATGACCAAGCCCGTCCTGCCCCCCGACCTCGCTGACAGCCTCGATCTCGCGACGATCCTGGTGCGCGGCGGCTCCAGCCGCAGCCACTATGACGAGACCTGCGAGGCGCTCTTCATGACCTCGGGCTTTGTCTACGACAGCGCCGCGGCGGCGGAACAGGCCTTCGCGCAGGAGGGGTCCCGTTTCGTCTATTCGCGCTACCGCAACCCGACGGTGGCGATGTTCGAGGAGCGGCTGCGGTTGCTCGAAGGCGCCGAGGCCTGCCGCGCCACCGCAAGCGGGATGGCGGCGGTGTTCGCGGCACTGTTGTGCCGGCTGCGAGCCGGCCAGCGGGTCGTGTCGAGCCGCGCGTTATTCGGCTCTTGCCATTACATCGTCGCCGACCTGCTGCCGCGCTGGGGCATCGAGACAATCCTCGTCGACGGTCGTGACCTCGGCGCCTGGGAGGCGGCGCTCGCCGGCGGCGCGGCGCTGGCGTTTTGCGAGAGCCCGTCTAACCCGGCGATGGAGATCATCGATCTCGCCGAGGTCGCGCGCCTGACCCACCGCGCCGGCGGCATGCTCGTCGTCGACAATGTGTTTGCGACGCCGCTCCTGCAGAAGCCATTGGCATTGGGCGCCGATGTCGTCGTCTATTCGGCCACCAAACACATCGACGGCCAGGGGCGCTGTCTCGGCGGCGCGATCCTCGCCTCGGAGAAATTCATCAAAGACGACCTCGGTCCCTTTTACCGGCACACCGGGCCGTCCTTGAGCCCGTTCAACGCTTGGCTGCTCCTGAAAGGGCTGGAAACTCTGGAATTGCGGGTCGAGAGGCAGTGCCGCACCACCGCTGCGGTCGCGCGTTATTTGGAGAGCCATCCAAAGATTACGCGTGTCCTATATCCAGGTCTGCCGAGCCACCCGCAATACGAACTCGCGCGTCGGCAGATGAAACAAGGCGGCAGCCTCGTCTGCTTCGATGTGGCCGGCGACAAAGAGGCCTGCTTCCGTTTTCTCGATGCGCTGCGCCTCGTCGATATTTCCAACAACCTCGGAGATTCCAAGAGCCTGGTTACTCATCCGGCGACGACCACGCATTCACGTCTGAAACCCGAGGAGCGGGCCGAACTCGGGATCGGCGACGCTCTGGTGCGCTTCTCAGCCGGGCTCGAAGCCGAGGCCGACCTGCTCGGCGACATCCAGCGCGCGCTGAAGCATATTTAGCGGTATATTTTTGTTAAACTATAGCAATTGACATACTGGAGGTGGCATAATTATCTGAACCACACCGAGGAGCGGGGTTGGGCCGCTTCGCCTCCAAAGGGCCTCCGACATGGTTCAGATCAACTCCGTTTCGAAGGCCGAGGCGGTCAAACAGCAGAGCCGGCAATTGCGGGGTCACATTGCGCGCGACCTCGCAGAAACCACTGTGCCGTTCGACAACCAGGGTTATTCACTCCTGAAATTCCACGGCATTTACCAAGGTTACGACCGCGACAGCGCCACCGAGCGCAAGCAGCGCGGCGAGGATAAGGTCTGGCAGTTCATGGTGCGCGTCCGCATCCCGGGCGGACGGCTCACGGCCGAGCAGTATCTTGCCCTCGACGGGCTCGCCGATCGTCATGCCGACGGGTCGCTGCGGATCACGACTCGGCAGAGCATCCAGTTTCACGGCGTGGTCAAGGCCGGGCTCAAATCGGCGATTGCAGAGATAAACACCGCGCTGCTGACGACGTTGGCGGCCTGCGGCGATGTCGTGCGCACCGTGACAACCACGCCGGCGCCGATCCGGGATGCGGTGCACGACCGGCTGGAAGCCGAAACCCGCAGACTTTCCAGCTACTTGCTGCCGCGGACCCGCGCCTATCACGAAATATGGGTCGACGGCGCGCCCTGGCAGGACGACAAGGGCACCTCCGACGATCCCGACCCGCTCTACGGCGAGCGATATCTGCCGCGCAAATTCAAGATCGGCCTCGCGATTCCCGAGGACAACACGATCGACGTACTGACCAATGATTTGGCGGTCGTGGCGCTGTTCGAGGGCGACCGGCTCAGCGGCTACAATTTCCTGCTCGGCGGCGGGCACGGGATGACCCACAACAACCCGAAGACTTATCCGCGCCTCGCCACCCCGGTCGCCTTCGTCGAGCCCGAGGATCTGCTCGACGCCGCGGCGGCCGTCGTGCGGCTGCACCGGGACCACGGCGACCGCGGCAACCGGCGCCATGCGCGGCTCAAATACGTGATCGCCGAGAACGGCGAAGACTGGGCCCGCGAGCGGCTCTCGGAATATCTCGGCAAATCTCTCGAACCGCCGCGCGAAATGCGAAATTTCGTCGTGCCCGACCATCTCGGCTGGCACGAGCAGGGCGACGGGAAGCTCTATTTCGGCATCCCGATATCGAGCGGACGCATCGCCGCCGAAATCCGGACGGCATTGCGGGAGATCGTCAGCCGCTTCCGCTGCGATCCGATCCTGATGCCGAGCCAGGACATCATCTTGAGCGAGATCCGCCCTGAGGATCGCGACGCCATCGAGGAGATGTTGCGCGAGAAGGGTGTTCGCCTCGCCGGCGATATGCTGCCGGCCGAGCGTTGGGCGCTCGCCTGTCCGGCACTGCCGAGCTGCGGACTGGCCTTGACCGAAGCCGAGCGCGTGCGCGACGGCATCGTCGCTGCGGTCGAGGAGAAGCTGCGGCTTTACGGGCTCGAGCGCGAACGGCTCAGCATCCGCATTACCGGCTGCCCGAACGGCTGCGCGCGGCCTTACACCGGAGACATCGGCATAGTCGGCCGCATGCCCGGCTATTATGCGCTCTTTGTCGGCGGCGACTTCGAAGGCACCCGACTCAACCGGCCGCTTGCCGACAAAGTGCCGCTGCACGGCATCGCGGAGGTGCTGGACCCGCTTTTCGCGCTCTACACCGCCGCCCGTGCCGAAGGGGAAGGCTTTGGCGATTTCTGCAACCGCATCGGCATGCCGGCGTTGCTGGCCGCCCTCGCCGAGCCGCAAAAGGGCGCCGCCTGACCGGCCCCTTTTCATAACCTTGATCGCTCGGTACCCTGGCGCCAACCGTTTTTATTGGAGGTAGGCCGATGGCCGTGATCGGGGTAATCGCGCAAGGGATAATGGGTGCCGGGGTCGGCCGCCGACTGCATGAAAGCGGCGCCGAGGTTCGTACCCTGTTGACGGGGCGGAGCCCGGCCAGCGCCGAGCGGGCCCAAAAGGCCGGAATGGCTCCGGCGGCGAGCGAGCGCGAGCTGCTATCCGGCGCCGACTTCTTTCTGTCGATCCTGCCGCCCGGCGAGGCCGAGGCGCTGGCACAGCATCTGGCGCCGGCGTTGAAGGCGCTCGACCGCAAGCCGGTTTATGTCGACTGCAACGCGGTTAGCCCGCAAACCGCTATCCGCATCGGCGAGATCATCGCCCCGACCGGGGCCGAATTTGTCGATGGCGGGATCATCGGCGGTCCACCCCGTCCGGGCTACAGCCCGACAATTTACGCCTCGGGTCCGACGGCGGGGCAGACCGCGGTGTTGCGCGATTGGGGGATCGACTGGCGCGTCATCGACGGGCCGATCGGCGCTGCGTCGGCATTGAAGATGTCTTATGCCGGGATCACCAAGGGGACCACCGCGATTGCCTCGGCAATGCTGCTGGGGGCCGCGCGCTTCGGCTGCGCCGAGGCGCTGATCGCCGAATTGACCGAAAGCCAGCCCGAAATGCTCGCACGCTTTCGCGAAGGCATCCCGCGGATGTACGACAAGGCCTACCGGTGGGTCTCCGAGATGGAGGAAATTTCCGACTTTCTCGAAAAGAACCCGCCGTCGCGCGACATCTACGCCGCAATCGCCCGCCTCTACGCCGACCTCGCCACCGCCGAAGCCGAAAAGGAGCCGAGCCCCGACAACGCCATCCGCACCCTCGACCGTGTCCTCGGTAAGAAATAACTCCCTCGCCCGCTTGCGGGACGGCTGTCCGGGGAAAGTTTCGAGCGCCACGAAAAAGAGTCTCTGCGGCGTGCGACGCAATCAAAACTCGTCGTGCCCGGCCTTGTGCCGGGCATCCGTCTTTCGAGCGTTGCAGGAAAGGCCTGGATGGCCGGGGATCGAAACTTGCAAACCCCGTCCCCCTTCACGGTAATAGACCCGGCTTGCCTGCAATCGCCGGCGCGCGCGAAGTTTTAAACAAATTCGCTACGACCAAGGAGGCCGCGCAACTTGAATGCGCTTTTCTTTGGTGTTAAAGAGCTTTGCTTAATTAACCTCGACTTGATCGGCCGAGCCTGGAGCCGAGGGGTGAGCGTGATGAGCCGGATCGTCGTAAAGCGATCGATTGGCGTCAGCCGCAGTGACTAGACGATCTGCTTTCGAATACCCCGAGATTGTAGGCTCGGCTGCGGGAGTAAGGATATTGCGAACCCTGAGGCGCTGTCTCCCAGCGATCATCCTGTTCGTGGCCGTGCTGTGGGGGGCCGCCGGTGCATCGGCCGCGGCTGCGAACCGGTCGCCTGCCGCCAGCGAAGAAGCGACGCCAAAGCAAATCCAAGAGCTGATGACTTTGCTCGCCGATCCGAAGGTGCGTGATTGGCTGGAACAGGAGAGCAAGGCGAAAGTCGCTCAGGCACGGGCGTCGGAAGCGGAACCGATTTCGATTTCGCACGAGTTCGATTCCCGTGTCGCCGCGATCCGCGAGCACATCGTCGCGCTCGGCGCAGCGCTGCCTGATCTACCCGACCAGATTGAGCACGCCCACGGCCTCGTCTCGGCCGATCTCGGAGATCATGGGAGGATCAAGGGCCTATCGCTGCTCGCCGTTTTTGTGGTCCTGGGTTTTGGCGTCGAGTGGCTGTTTCGCGGGGCAACGGGGAGGATTCGCGCCCGCCTCGACAGCCTTCCTGTGGCAACCGTGACCGACCGCCTGCGAATTGTCGCCGTGCGCTTCGCCTTTGCCGTGGGTCTGGTGGCGGCCTTTGCCCTAGGCAGTGTCGGCGCCTTCCTCGCGCTGGACTGGCCACCGCTGCTTCGCGAGATGGTCTTCGGCTATCTCCTCGTCTTTCTCGTGATCCGTGTCGCGGTCGTCGTGGGCCACTTCTTGTTGGCCCCCGATCACGAGCATTTCCGCATCATTCCGATGGATACGCCGGCGGCTCGCTTCTGGTACCGGCGGTTCGTCGTGTTCGTCGGCTGGTTTGCCTTCGGTTATGTGGAGATCGGGCTCCTCGGCAGGCTCGGCCTTTCGCTGGCGGGCAGCCAGCTCATCGCCTACGTGCTTGGCCTCGGTCTGCTTGCCATTGCGCTGGAGACGGTTTGGCGCCGCCCCATCGCGCCGGAAGACAGCGCGGAAGCGCTGGCGCATGCAACGCATCGCCTCGGACGCGGCGCGCACAACGCATTGCTGTCGATCGGCATCGTGCTTTTGTGGGTGCTTTGGGTACTGCACGCCATGCCGGGTTTCTGGCTTGTTCTGGTCGTTATCACCCTGCCGCTCACTTTAAGCGTGACCCGCCGCGCGGTCGAACATCTGCTTCGGCCGCCCGGCTCCGCGCAGGTCGGTGAAGGTCCACCCGGCGTTATTGCGATAAGCCTCGAACGCGGCATCCGCGCGCTGCTGTTCATCGGTGCGGCAGCAGTCCTCGCCTGGGGTTGGGGTGTCGACCTCATGCGCCACCTGACCGCCGCGGAAGACACGCTGTCCAGCCGCCTAACGCATGGAGTGTTGAGCGCCATCATCATCCTCCTCGTCGCCGACGTCCTGTGGCACGCCATGAAAGCGGCGATCGATCGCAAGCTCGCCGAAGTCGCCGACCCGGGCCAGCCAGCCACCGAGGAGGCGCGGCGGCGTGCCCGGCTGCGCACGCTGCTGCCGATCTTTCGCAACGTGCTGTTCGTCGTCATCGTCGTATTTGCAGCGGTGATGGCGCTCGCGGCAATGGGCGTCGAGATCGGGCCGCTGATCGCCGGTCTGGGCGTCCTCGGCGTCGCGATCGGCTTCGGCGCCCAGTCTCTGGTTCGCGACGTCATCGCCGGGATGTTCTATCTCCTCGACGACGCCTTTCGCGTCGGCGAATACATCCAGAGCGGCAACTACAAGGGCACCGTCGAATCCTTCAGCTTTCGCTCGGTCCGGCTGCGCCATCAACGCGGCGCCCTCTACACCGTGCCCTTCGCGCTGTTGGGTGCCGTTCAGAACCAGAGCCGCGACTGGGTCATCGACAAACTTACCGTCGGCATCACCTATGACAGCGACATCGAGAAGGCCAGAAAGCTGATCAAGCAGATCGGTCTGGAACTTGCCGAGGAGCCCGAATTCAAACCGCTGATTCTCGAGCCATTGAAGATGCAGGGCGTCGACGCGTTCGGCGATTACGCGGTCCAGATCCGGATGAAGATGATGACCTTACCCGGGGAGAATTTCGTCATCCGGCGACAGGCTCTCGCCAGGATCAAAAAGGCGTTCGACGCCAATGGCATTAAATTCGCCTTCCCAACTGTACAGCTTGCCGGCGAAGGCGACGCCCCGTCGGCGGCGATTGCCCAGCAGGCTCTGGAGCTCACCCGGCCGCAGGCGGCGGCAGCAGAATAGCCCGAGGGCCGCAGCGTCGAGAACTCGCGATTGGCGATAAGCTGCTTTATGCCCTCGGCAAGCGCCTCCACCTTTTCGCGAAGGGTGTCGTAGGTGATTTGCACGAAAAAACGCGAGCGGCGCGCCGCAAGAAGGCGGAGATTCTCGACCGTCGCATTGACGACCGCATTGCTGTCCAGCCGAGTGCGGTCCCGCAACTCGGAGAGGACGAAGGCATCACTTGCGTGGTGGCTCCCGATCAGGTCCGCGCCTTCCCTGAGTCGCTTACTGATTTTACAGCCGCACCCCCCAAAGGGAGCGCGGGGAGAGGGCCAGCGCGATGTTGGCGCAAGCCCCCGTCACCTAAGGTCGCACTATCAGCAGTTGGACCCGGCAAGCGACAGCTCGACACGACGATTCTGCGCGCGGCCCTGTGCCGTATCGTTGGGAGCAACCGGATTGGCGTCGCCAAATCCGTGTGCCGAGACGAGGTCCGGCTTAACGCCCTGCGAAACCAGGTACCCCATCACGTCTTCAGCCCGCTTTTGCGACAGGACCTCGTTTGAGGTGATGCCCTGCCGCTGCAGCGCCGGACCGATCGGGGCATTATCGGTATAGCCGCTCACCAGGATCTTGTTCTGCTGCGTCGGCGCCAACTTTGCCGCAAAGCCAGAAATAATCTGCTTCCCCCGCTCGCTCATCTGATAGCCGCCCGATGAGAACAGCAGGTCGCTGTTGACGGTGTATTTGATCGCTCCTTGCAGCCGACAGATCTGGGCCTTGTCGGCGGCAACCTGCGACGACAACGCCGCATTTTGCTGCTGCGCCTGCTGATATTGCGCCTGTAGCGCGTCGTAGCTGCTCTGCGAGACGCAGGCGGAGAGGACAACAGACGCCATGAGCGGGAACATCAAGACGCCACGCTTCAGACCATATGTCATTTCTTCGGTTCCCCTGGTTGGTTGATAGATAGTGCCGCTAAGCGCGCGGAAGCTTAATCCGGAAACCTGCTTTTTAACAGCTCGGTGTGTAGGGCGGCCCGCAAGAGGCCCGACAGCCCAATCTTGTGGCGTGCCGCTGAATACCGGCGAGCAGCGTCCATTCTTCGCGCAGTGTACGTCATCCGGCGGGAGGCCTATGCGATGATCAAGAAGGCATTCGACGAGAACGGCTTCAAATTCGCCTTCCGACCGTGCAGGTCACCGGTGAAGGCGACGCCGCGACGGCGGCTATTGCCCAGCAAACTCTGGAGCTCACCCGGCCCCAGGCGGCGGAATAGACCGCTCCGCGAGCTGTAGGCGCAAAGCCCGCGTTTCCTCGAAACGGACCGTTACATCGCGCAGGATCGCCGTGATCCCTTCCATTCGGCCGGCATCGTCCCGGAATGGCAGAATTGTGAACTCGATCGAAATGCGCCGCCCGTCTTTTCGCATCGCCGGCACCGCCAGAATTTCGCCGGCGCCGTAACGCGTGCTCCCGCTCTGCATCGTCGCGGAATACCCCGCCCAGTGACGCGCGCGCAGGCCCTCGGGAATAATGATATCGAGTGATTGGCCCAATGCTTCTGCTTCGGCAAAGCCGAAGACTCGTTCCGCACCCAGGTTCCAAAGGCGAATAATGCCCCTTGCGTCGGCATAAATAATCGCGTCGGGGGCTTCGCGGACGATAGTCTCTGACAAGCGGCCGCTGTCGATGCCGACGGCATCATCCGTAGTGTTCGATGTAGCGCCGGACATAAGTTTCCCAGGTGATCTGCTCGCCACAATATCGATATTTAGTGTTCGCGTCGACCCATTTGACCCGGAGCGCCTCGGCCACCTTCGGATGCACCGGCACCTGCAGCCGCTTCAAATGGTCGAGAATGCCGATGGACCGGTAGGCCGGATCGATCCCCAATTGCCGCAAAAGGTATTGCATCAACATCCCAATAATTTGCCCATTCGGGTGGTTTGTCGTGTAAAATAATCTTCTTCTCTGGAAATTGGCCAAGATGAACTGGCCGACCTCGCAGCCGAATTGCTTGTCCATCGCGGTGAGGCGCCGTTTCTCGAAATCGTGCAGTCGGGCGAAATTGATGATGCCGCCAACCGACAGCGTGCGATAGGCGAGCAGGCGCTCTTCCCGGTCGGGGATCTCCTTGCGCAGGCGCGAGAGCAGCCCGTCGTGGTAGAGAAAAGTCAGGTTCGGCCACTCGCGTTCGTAAGCTTCCCTGTCACCCGGCCCGTTGTAGTGGTCGAACGGCCACAACGAGGCGAAATGCAGCAGTGGAAATTTGATGATCCGGACATCGTCGCGAATATGAGGTCGGAGAGGGTAATACTCCCAGTCCTTGATCTCTTGTACCAGCAGGACGTCGCTGGTTTCGAGCTCGGCTTTACCCTGCTCGTGCAGATTCTGTTGCAGAGCGACGAAATGATATTTCACATCCAGGCGGTCATGGAATTCACCCGAGCGCACCAATGCTTCGTGAACCGTTTGGGCCTGGCAGTTGCCGACGATCAAAACTCTGGTTCTTTGGGGCGAAACCAGGAAGTTCGGTGACTTCACCGGCAGGCCCTCTCCGCCGAGCTCGTGCAAGTTTACAGCGCTGACGGTGAGGTCGGCTTTGCCCAGATGCAAGAATTTGAACTCGAAGCCAGCCTCGTCCTTGCTTTCGCAGCTCAACTCCTGCGGGACATCGAAATCGAGCGAGGCCCATTCCCGCGCCAGCGCTTTCGCGGTGAACTCGCACCGTGCCCGCAGCTCGCCCGACCCTCGCAGGGCAGGGATGCGGAGCGATCGGGTCCTGGCGATCACCTCGACCGCGAGAACAGGCTGCGACACCATTCGCGGCTGCCCAGCCCGGCAACAGAAGTTCAGCCGGTATCGGCCCGTTGGAAGCTGTAACCGGGGCCGGCCGCCGCAGAGGAACCAGCCCGCCGGGTCAGAATGCCGGACCGTCACGCAGTCGGCTTCGCGCACTCCGATCCGGCCCTTTGCCAGACGGCCGAGCAACCGCCAATCCCGCGACGCCGCAGGCGCGGGTTCGGTCTCGGCTATCTCCCGAAAATTGGCGGATCTGACGGTCAGACCGGCATTGCAGAACCGAATGAGGCGCAGGCCGATGACGATGTCCTGGCCCCCTTCGAGCGCCAGCTCGGTGGGCACTTCGAAGTCGAACGACGCCGCTCCGCAGCTCAATTCGGCGGGAGTAAAATCACGCCAGGCCAGCTGAACGCCACCCGGCGAAGGCAGGCCGAGCAGGGAATTCCAGCTCCACCAGCGGCCGTCCTGCCAGCGGCGCCGGGCGGTGATTTCGACCCCCAGCACGGGCTCGGCTGCCATTCGTGGGGTCCCGGCATCGCCGCGGATTTCGAGGCGGTAATGCCCCGCCGGCAGCTGCAGTAAGGGCCGGCCGCCGTTAAGCCGCCGCAGCATCCGCCAGGTCCTGGGTGGGGCCGAACGCGCCTCCTCGTTCTTGATCCCCTGCAGATCGACTGCGGTGATCGTCAGATCGGCATTGCCCAGATGGAAAAAGCGGAATTCCAACCGTGCCTCGTCGCCGGCTCCGAGACCCAGAATGGGCGGCACCGCGAAATCGAGCGAGCCGGTTTCGTCGTGCAATTCCGCGGCTGTCAGATCCAGCCAGGCCAGTTGAACCCGGTTCATCGCGATGACTTCGACCCCGAGCACAGGCTCGCTCGGCAGCCGCGGTTTTCCCGGCCGACAGCGGAAACTCAGCCGATAGAAGCCGGCGGACAATTGCCAATAGGGCCCAAAGAGAAGGCAACCGGCCGGTTCCCTGCTGCGCACTGAAGTGACCCCGCCGGCGCCACGCACTCCGATCGTCGTCTTTTCGAGACGGCCGAGCACATGCCATTCACGCGGCGCCGCTTCTTCCGCGTCGATTGCGCCGACACCGGCTTCGGCAACTACAGACGACATCTACGTTCGCATGGTCATGAGATGCAGGCCGGATAAAGAGCATTCTGCCAGCGCCATGCCAATATCTTCCGCATGGAGATTGTCACTGCGACACCATTCCCGCCGGCCCCGCCGCTGCGTGCGGCGATCCGCGACAGCTGCCGGATAGACGAAAGTGAGGCGGTGGCGCGGATCCTGGCCGCGGCGGCGCTCCCGGCGGAGATGTGCGACCGCATCGCCGACAAGGCGCGGGGGCTCGTCGCCGCGGTGCGCCGCGAACGCCTCGGCAAGGGCGGCATCGACGCATTTTTGCACGAATATGCGCTGTCCTCGCCCGAAGGGGTTGCCCTCTTATGCCTCGCCGAGGCTTTGCTGCGGGTACCCGATGCGGAGACGATCGACCGGCTGATCCGCGACAAGATCGGGGAGGCGAATTGGGAAAGTCATCTCGGCCGGTCCGAATCGATCTTCGTCAACGCTTCGACGTGGGCGTTGATGCTGACCGGCCGATTGCTGCACGCCGAACCGGCGCAACACGATTTGCGCGGCGCTCTGCGCCGTCTCGTCGCTCGGTCGGGCGAGCCGGTGTTACGCCAGGCGGTGACCGCCGCGATGCGCATCCTCGGCCGCCAGTTCGTCATCGGACGCTCGATCGAGGAGGCGACCGGGCACGCTCGCGAGGCCGAGCGGCGCGGCTACCGCCATTCTTACGACATGCTCGGCGAGGCGGCGCGCACCGCGGCCGATGCCGCGCGCTACTTCACGGCCTATGATCACGCGATCGCGGCGATCGGCCGGTCGGCGGCGAGCCGGGACGTCGCCGAGGCTCCCGGGATCTCCGTAAAGTTGTCGGCACTGCACCCGCGCTACGAGATGGCGCAGCGCGACCGGGTGCTTCGCGAGCTGTCGGCGCGCCTGCTCGATTTGGCGTCTCATGCGCGGCGAGCCGGCGTCGGCTTCACGATCGACGCCGAAGAAGCCGATCGCCTCGAGCTCTCACTTGATCTAGTCGAAGAGTTGGCGCTCGCTCCAGACCTCGCCGGCTGGGACGGACTCGGCCTCGCTGTCCAAGCTTACCAGAAGCGGGCCTTGCCGATCATCGACTGGCTCGCCGATCTGGCTGGGCGCGGCGGGCGACGGCTGATGGTGCGGCTCGTCAAAGGCGCCTATTGGGACAGCGAGATCAAGCGCGCCCAGGAGCGCGGGCTCGACGGCTATCCGGTTTACACGCGCAAAGTCGCGACCGATGTCTCCTATCTCGCCTGCGCGAGCCGACTGCTCGCCCATGGCGCCGCACTCTATCCGCAATTTGCGACCCACAACGCCCACACCGTGGCCGCCGTTCTCGAAATGGCCGGCAATCGCCGGGACTGGGAATTCCAGCGCCTGCACGGCATGGGGGAGGCGCTCTACGAGCAGATCGTCGGTCCCGAGTATCTCGACCGGCCATGCCGTGTTTATGCGCCGGTGGGCAGTCACGAGGATCTGCTCCCGTATCTCGTGCGGCGGCTGCTGGAAAACGGCGCCAACACCTCGTTTGTCAACCGCATCGTCGATGACAGGCAGCCGATCGATTACATCATCGCAGACCCGATCGCGAGCCTCGCTCAGCTGCCGGTCAAGCCGCATCCCCGCATCCCGCTGCCGCGCGACCTGTACCGGCCGGAGCGCAAGAATGCGGCCGGGCTCGACCTCAACGATCCGACGACATTGTCGGCGTTGCGCGAGGAACTCGCCGCGGCGCTGCGGCGGCCATGGCGAGCGGCGCCAATCATCGGCGGCATCGAGCAGACTGGCGCCGCCGAGCCCGTATTCGATCCGAGCGACCGCCAGCGCCGGGTCGGCGAGGTGGTCGGAGCCTGTGCGTTAGATATTAATAACGCATTGGCGCGAGCGGTGCGCAGCGCCCCTGCCTGGGACCGCACCCCGGCAGGGCAGCGTGCCGCGCTAATCGAAGTTGCGGCTGATCTCTTCGAAACCCGCACGACGGAGCTGATGGCGCTGATCATGCGGGAAGGCGGCCGCACGATCCCGGACGCCCTCTCCGAAGTGCGGGAGGCCGTCGATTATCTGCGCTATTACGCGGTGCGCGCGCGGGCGGATTTTGCCGAACCCACACACTTGCCCGGCCCCGCCGGCGAGCGTAACGAGATCGAGTTGCGCGGGCGCGGCGTCTTCGCGTGCATCTCGCCGTGGAATTTTCCGCTGGCGATCTTCACTGGCCAGATCGCCGCGGCGCTCGCTGCCGGCAACGCAGTCGTCGCCAAGCCGGCCGAGCAGACGCCGCTGATAGCTGCGGCCGCTGTGCGGCTCCTGCTCGAGGCGGGGATCCCCGGCGAGGTTCTCCATCTGCTGCCGGGGACCGGCGAGGCAGTCGGCGCGCCGCTCGTCGCCGACCCGCGCATTGCCGGGATCGCCTTTACCGGATCGACCGAGACCGCGCGCCATATCAACCTCGAACTGGCGGGGCGTCCGGGGCCGATCGTGCCGTTCATCGCCGAGACCGGCGGACAGAATGCGATGATCGTCGATTCCTCGGCGCTCGCCGAGCAGGTCGTCGCCGATGTGCTCGCTTCGGCCTTCGACAGCGCCGGGCAGCGCTGCTCGGCGGCCCGCCTGCTTTATGTGCAGGCCGATATCGCCGACCGGCTGTTGGCGATGCTGGCGGGGGCGATGGCGGAGCTGGTGATCGGCGACCCGGCATTGATCGCCACCGACGTTGGCCCGGTCATCGATGCCGCGGCACAAAAGGCGCTGGAGCACCACGCGGCGCGGATGGAGCGCGAGGGCCGGCTGATCTATCGCTGCACACTGCCGTCCGGCATCGAGCACGGCACCTATTTCGCGCCGCAAGCCTTCGAGATCGACAGCGCAGCGTGGCTCACAAGGGAGGTGTTCGGGCCGATCCTCCACGTCGTGCGCTGGCATGCCGACCGGCTCGACGCAGTGCTCGACGAGATCGCCGCGACCGGTTACGGCCTCACCCTCGGCATCCACAGCCGGATCGACGAGACCGTGCGCCATATCCTCGGGCGCCTCAGGGTCGGCAACAGCTATGTCAACCGCAGCATGATCGGAGCCGTCGTCGGCGTGCAGCCCTTCGGCGGCGAAGGCCTCTCCGGCACCGGCCCCAAGGCCGGCGGCCCCCGCTACCTCCACCGCTTTGCGACCGAGCGCGCCGTCTCGACCGACACGACCGCCGCCGGCGGCAACGCTACCCTCTTGTCATTGCAAGAGGACGGATAGTCAGTCTTTGGACCCCAGAGCTCGACTGGCAGTCACGAAAATTTACCACGAGCAAATCGAGCCATGGTGCTATTTCGATACGAACTTCCTCGCGCCGCTCATTCTTCCCAAAGCAACCAGCGGCAAGATTACAGCGTTCGTCCGCCGGTCACCCGCCGAGGAGTTCACCGTCAGCCATTGGACCCGCGTCGAGTTTTCCTCACTGATTGCTCGGGAAGTTCGCATAGGCGGACTGGACGTCAAAGCGGCCGCGCGGGCCGATGCCCCGTTCGAACGATGGCGGACGAGTCCTTCTTTGTCCTGCCGCCGAGCGCCGACGATTTCAGTCGGGCGAGGCGGCATCTCGGCCAGTTCGAAACCAGATTACGAGCCGGAGACGCTCTCCACCTGGCCGTCGCCAACAATCATCGCGCTGCAGTGGTCTACAGCTTCGACAGGCATTCCTGAAAGCCGGGAAGATTCTCGACCTGCCGGTGCGCAAGGGAATACGTGTGAAATGGCTGACCGGCCGCTCACCGCGGCGGCGCCGGCGGCCCGTAGTAGTAACCCGGGGACGCGTAATAACCCGGCTGGGGATAATAGGCGGGCGGCGGTGCATAATAGGGCGGCCCGAGAATTGCCCGCACCGGCGCGGTTGCGATCGCCGCGGCGCCGGCGACGACTGCGCCGGCAGCAACGAACGGCAAGGCGAGCAAGCCCGGGCCGCAGCGCCATCCCCATCCATTGTGCCAACACCGCGCCGATGCCTCGGACGGCGGCAGAATTATCGCGCTCGCCACTAACAGGCCGACCGCCGCAACCCGTCCAGTACGCACTGTTCGAACTCCCCTATTGCCGGCTGTGCAATGCCGAACGCTGCGCCTCTTCGGATATACGCAGCGAACCGGAAAAGCATGCCCGCTTCGGTGCGCTGCCGCCGGAGTTCGGCCTGGGCGCCGCGCGGAGGCTCCGGGCGTCTATCTCGACCACAACAGTTTCAGAGGCGGCTCTATTTTGCTCAGGTAAGATAAGAATGGCGATTTTCACTTTAACAAAGCCTTGTCAAGGTGAAAATCGCCATTAGAAACCACAGGCTACCATGCGATTGCGGTTCGGTAATGGAACTATACGGACTCCGGTATCGTCGGCGAGCGGCGAGCCGGTTTCGAGTTTAAAGCAAGATAGCGGTGGAACTTTCAGTGGAACGAAGTGTTGACTCCTCCGGATTGACGCATATTTGAGACGATTTAGCCTTTCATTTGCCTAACGCGATTATCCGGGGTATTTCTGCAAAGATATGAAGAAATGCAAAACATCGTCGGGTGCATTAAGCTGGTTTGCGCTTAGGAAGGGACGATGCCGCGTTACCCAAAATACACCACCACCGTCATTGGCGCGCACAGTGTTCCACGCTGGTACGAGACACTCGACCGCCTGGTGACGCTGGGACAGCTCCAGCCGGCCGATCTCGGCGACGCGCAATATCGCGCGATGCAGGCGGCGATCCTGGAACAGGAGATTGCGGGGATCGATGTGATCACGGGGGGCGAAATGCATCGGCGCACGCATAACCGGCACTCGCCGCCAAATGCGATGCTCAACCATTTCTGGCAGAAGATCCCGGCCTTTCAAGGAGAGACCCGACCCAAGCCGATCACCGAGCACGATCCAAATGTCACCCACCCCGCCGCGATCTGCAAAGGGCCGATTTCCGACAGCACGGATCTCGGACTGGTCGACGAATTCAGGATGGTGTCGGCGTTCGCGCGCAAACCGGTCAAGGTCACGATGACCGGGCCCCACCTGTTGGCGGCGGTCGCCTATGACGAGCATTACGGCGATCTCGCCCCGATGATGCTCGACCTCGGCAAGCTGTTGCACAACAACTTCCGCCGTCTGGCCGAGGCCGGCTGCAAGCATCTTCAGATCGACGAGCCCTACTTTACGCCGGCATCCGATAACGACGTGGGCGCTGCCGTGGACGCCATCAATCTCGCACTCGAGGGGTTACCCGACGATGTTCATGCATCGGTGCACATCTGTCAGGGCAACTACGCGGTCGGGCCCGATTACGACGGGCAAATCGGCCATCGTTATTTTGATTTTGGCCGCTACAAGGCCGATCTCGTGTGCCGGATCGAGTGTGACGCGTATCTGATCGAACACGATATGACCGACCACTTCGAGAGCCTCCTCGGCGACAAGCAATTGGGGGTCGGCGCCGTCGACGTGCAGGCGCCCAACATCGAGACCGCCGCTCAAATAGCCGAGCGCATCAGAGCGCACCCATGGCTCGCGCCCGAGCAGACCATCATCACCAGCTCGTGCGGGTTCAATCACCTGCCCAGACATATCGCGCTGGGCAAGATGCGCGCCATGACCGAAGCCAAATCGATTTTGGGCGGCGCAGCGTAGGCAGCCGGCCAATGGACGAGGTCGAGTACAGCCGCGAACATATCGAGAGCCGGCTCCGCGAGACTGAGGAGCGGTTTCGTTTGGCGCAAACCGCCAGCGGGATCGGCTGGTTCGAATGGGATTTGGCGACAAACGAGTGGCAGTGGACGCCCTATGTAGCGGTTCTCTTTGGCTTCGATTCCGACATTCCGAAGCCCTCGTTTTCCGAGTGGGAGCGCGCAATTTTTATCGACGACGTGCCAAAACTGCATGCAGCGGTCGAGCGCGCAGCGCAAACGGGCGCCTACTATAGCGAATTCCGGGTCAGACATCCGGATGGCAGCGTCCACTGGATCGCGGGTAAGGGTGAAGCCCGGAAGCGTGGCAACGGCCGCGCCGGTTGGGTGTCCGGCGTCTATTACGAGATCAGCGAGCGCAAGGCGCTCGAAGCCCGGCTGCTGGCGCTCAACGAAACTCTGGAAGCCCGCATTGCCGAGCTTCGCGAAGAGGCGCGCACGTTGGAGGTGCTCAATCGCACCGGCACGGCCCTCGCGGCGGAACTCAGCCTGGAGCGGCTCGTCCAGACCGTTACCGACGCCGCGGTCGACCTCACCAGGGCTCAGTTCGGCGCTTTCTTTTACAATGTCATCGACGAGAAAGGCGAGGCCTACACTCTGTACTCGCTTTCAGGCGCGACGCGCGAAGCTATTGCCAACTTCCCGATGCCGCGCAATACGGCGGTGTTCGAACCGACTTTTCGCGGAGAAGGCTCGGTCCGCTCGGACGACATCCTTGCTGATCCTCGCTACGGCCAGAACCCGCCTTATATTGGCATGCTTCTCGGACACCTGCCAGTGCGCAGCTACCTGGCGATACCTGTAATATCCCGTTCTGGAGAGGTGATCGGCGGATTGTTTTTCGGGCATCCCGAGCCAGGCGTTTTTACCCCGCGCGACGAGCGGATCGTGGCCGGCATTGCAGCGCAAGCGGCAATCGCGATCGACAACGCGCGGCTCTTTGAAGCAAGCCAGAGGGAGCTGGCGGCGCGCCGGTACGCCGAACAGGAGCTGCAGCGGATCAACGAGACGCTAGAGGACCGCGTCGCCGAGGAGGTCAAAGAGCGGCAGCAAATAGAAGACGCGCTGCGCCAGGCGCAGAAAATGGAGGCTATTGGTCAGCTCACCGGCGGTATTGCCCACGACTTCAATAATCTTTTGACGGTCATCACGGGCAATATCGAAACGATGCAACGCCGGCTTCCGCCGGACCACGAATTTCATCGCCTGATCGCGGCCGCCCTAAGGGGTGCCTTCCGCGGCGCCGAGCTGACTCAGCGTCTGCTCGTGTTCGCGCGGCGCCAGCCGCTCGCGCCTGAGGTGGTTTCGCCCAACAAGCTGGTCAGCGGCATGTCCGATCTTCTGCGTCGAGCGCTCGGCGAAGCGGTCGCGATCGAAACCGTTTTGGCAGGCGGGCTCTGGAACATCTTTGCCGATACCAACCAGCTCGAAAACGCGCTGATCAACTTGGCCGTCAATGCGCGCGACGCGATGCCGGACGGCGGAAAATTGACTATCGAGACCGCCAACTGCTATCTCGACGAAGCCTATTGCTCAATGCACGCCGATTTATCCCCCGGCCAATATGTCGGCCTGTTCGTGACCGACGCCGGCTCGGGCATGCCCCAAGATGTCGTCGAGAAAGCATTCGAGCCTTTTTTTACAACGAAAGGAATTGGGCAGGGTACCGGATTGGGTCTCTCCCAGGTCTACGGTTTCGTAAAGCAGTCCGGCGGGCACGTTAAGATCTACAGCGAGGTGGGACAGGGCACCTGCGTGAAGCTCTATCTGCCCCGACACCATGGGGTCGGGGCGTTTCTGGAGCCGTCATCGGAGCCGCTCATTCCTCCCCGGGCCCGGCAGGGTGAAACCGTGCTGGTCGTCGAAGACGATCCGGACGTGCGGACCTACACGATCGAGATGGTGAGCGATCTTGGATACCAGGTCATAAGCGCCCCCGACGGCCGAGCGGCCCTGCAAGTGCTGGATGCTCACCCCGAGCTTCGTCTTCTGTTCACCGACGTCGGACTGCCGGGGGGCTTGAACGGCCGTCAGCTTGGCGATGAGGCGATCCGGCGGCGGCCGGGCATCAAAATCCTGTTCACGACGGGATACGCCCGCAACGCCATCGTACATCACGGACGGCTCGATCCCAGCGTCGAGGTGATCTTCAAGCCATTCACCTACTCGGATCTGGCCGCCAAGCTCAGAAAGGCTTTCGAGAGCTAATCTGCCGCTCCCGGGCTGGCGCTCGCTAGAGCAGGTTCCGATCAGGTTGCGCCGCTCACTCCAATTGTCGTTGCGAGCGACAGCGAAGCGTCGCGAATGGCGCGCCTCGCCATGACAGCACCAATCTGATCGGAATGTGCTAGACGAGACCCGCGACGAGACCTCTGTTCAAAGCCTCCTCGGCGGACAGATACCAGCCGCCATAGGCGCGACGAGCGATTTCTTCGGCGTCCACATTTGCGCCGTCGATCAGCTCCGCAAACCCTTGCTCTTCGAGACGCAGCCCGTGGTCGATGTCGGCGATCATTTCTTCGAGCACCCGCCGGCAGCTGCCTAGTGGGCCCTCCAGGTGGAGATCCTTGACCATCCTGCGGCCGTGAATGAGCAGCGCCGCATCGCGGGTCAACCAGCGCTTGTCCTTCGGAAACGCCGCCATTACCGTCACCCCTGCCGAGGCGACGAGGGTCTTGCCCAGAAACCAGATATCCCTGCCGTGCTCGCAGTGCAGCAATCGCACCTCTTCGGCGAGGCGCCGGCCGATTTCGGCGTCGCCGCCATCTGTGAAAAGCTCGATCAGAATCGAGCCGTCGATCTCCAATACAGGGAGTAGCTGATCGAAAAAGCTGGCGACCATAAGGTGCCCGACCGGTCCCGACAGGCGAATTGTCGGGCGCGCCAGCCGGGCCCGGATTGCCTCCGGAATCGGCGGAAGCTCGTCGGACGGCCCGGTCACTTGCCACCGGTTCTAATGATATGGCGGCGAAACCGCATGTCGAAACCTCCGGCGCCCTCGCTGGGGCGCGGCTCAATGGCTGGCCTGGTACTTGGTTGCCAGTTGTCAACGCGCATTCGCCTCAAAGGTTCAAGGCAGCGCCAGCGCATTGGCCTCGGCGCGTCCGAAATCCCGCTGGCGATGCGCGCCCGCGGCAAATAGGATGCGGGGAAAGCCATTAATTGGAACGTCAAGGCGGTCGACTGGCTGTTCGAGGCGAATGGCGGCCGCGGAATTTTTCTCGACAACCCGATCCGAACGAGAGGGAACGCCGATGAAAACCAGCCAAGACCGCATTCTGACGACCCATGTCGGGAGCCTGCCGCGGCCGCCCGAGCTGCGCCAGCTCTTGGTGCGCAAGGACCAGGGCGAGCCGTATAGCAAGGCCGAGCTCGACCGCCTGACCCGGCAGGCGGTCATCGACATCGTTCGCCGCCAGGCTGAGGCCGGCATCGACATCGTCAATGACGGCGAAATGTCGAAGCCGGGCTATTCGACCTATGTCGCGGATCGGCTCTCTGGGTTCTCGGGCCACGAGCCCGCCAAGCCGCGCCTGGATACGAGGGAACACCCCAACTTCGTCGCTGCCTATGAGCGGATGACCGGAGCGAATGTCGCAAGACGCGCCGTGTGCGTCGGCCCGGTGGCGGTGCGCGACTGCGAGCCCCTCGCCCAGGACCTGGCCAATATCCGTGCCGCTCTCGCCGAGGTCACCGTCTCCGAAGGGTTTATGACCGCCGCTTCTCCCGGCCTCGTGCCGGTGTTTCAGACCAACCGGCATTACCCGACCCATGAAGCTTATGTCGAAGCCGTCGCCGCAGCGATGCAGGAGGAATACGAAGCGATCGTCGGCGCGGGGTTTGTCTTGCAACTCGACTGCCCCGATCTGGCGATGGCCCACCACACCTCTTTCCAGGATCTGAGCGAGGCCGATTTCCTGAAACGCGCGGCATTCCACGTCGAGGTGTTGAACCACGCCTTGCGCAATGTGCCGGCGGACCGGGCGCGCATCCATATTTGCTGGGGCAATTACGAAGGCCCGCACGACCATGACATCGCGTTTGCGAAGATCGCCCCCATTCTGGTCAAGGCGAAACCGATGGCACTGGTCGTCGAAGCCGCCAATCCGCGGCATGCACATGAATGGACCGTCTGGCAGGAGACGAAATTGCCCGACGACAAGATCCTCGTGCCGGGTGTGCTCGACACCTCGACCAATTACGTCGAGCATCCCGAGCTCGTCGCCGAGCGCATCTGCCGCTTCGCCGACATCGTCGGCCGCGAGCGCGTCATTGCCGGCAGCGATTGCGGCTTCGGCACGTTCGCCGGTTACGGCAAGCTCGACCCCGACATCTCGTTCAAGAAGCTGCGCGCGATGGCCGAAGGCTCCGCAATCGCGTCCAAGCGGCTGTGGGCCCATCAGTGAAGGGCATTGTTAGTTCTACCCTCTCCCCCCGCCGGCCGGGGGAGAGGGCAGGGTGAGGGGGGCCGGCGAGGCGGTTTGCGGCGCCGCCCACCTCACCCTCCCGTCGCTTCGCGACGGGCCCCTCCCTCTCCCCCCTGAAGGGCGGAGAGGGGCTCTTTGCGGATGACGCACGCACCCCTCCGCATAGCAGTCATCGGCGGCGGCATTGGCGGGCTCACAGCCGCGGTGGCGCTGCGACAAGCCGGGTTCGATGTCCACGTCTACGAGCAGGCAACCGAGCTGACCGAAGTCGGCGGCGGCGTCAACATGGCGCCCAATGCGACGCGCGTGCTGCGCCGCCTCGGCCTCACCGAGGGGCTCGACCGCGAAGGCGTGCGCCCGCTCGGCACCCACCAGCGGCGCTGGCAGGACGGGCGCACCTTGCAGCGGGCGCGGCTCAATCCGCTTTGCGAGGAACTCTACGGCGCGCCGCACATGACCATCCACCGCGCCGACTTGCTCTCGGTGATTGCCGCGGCCTTCCCGGCGGAGCGTGTCCATTTGGGACACCGGCTGGTCGGGCTTGCCGACCGGAGCGACGGCGTCGAGGCCTGGTTCGACAACGGCGTGCGGATCACCGCCGGCGTGCTGGTCGGCGCCGACGGCATCCACTCGGCGGTGCGTGCTGCGCTCTTTGGCGAACAGCCGCCGGACTTTGCCGGCTGCGTCGCCTATCGCGGGCTGGTGCCGGCCGAGCGCATCGCCGACCTCGGCCTCGAGCTGACCTCGCACTCCTGGGTCGGCCCCGGCGGGCATTTTGTGCACTATTTCGTGTCGCGCGGGCGGTTGCTCAATTTTGTCGGCTGGACTGAGCACGACGAGTGGAACCGCGAGAACTGGACCGACCGCGCCACGGTCGCACGGGCGCTCGCCGCCTTCGCCGGCTGGCACGAGCAGGTCCGAACGATTATTGCGGCGGCCGAGACCTGCTTCATCTGGGCTTTGTTCGACCGCGACCCGTTGCCGCGTTGGTCGGCCGGCCGGACGACACTATTGGGCGACGCCTGCCACCCGATGTACCCGTTTATGGGACAGGGGGCGGCAATGGCGATCGAGGACGGTGCCGCGCTCGCCGCCTGCCTTCGCGCGATCAGCGACCCGGCCGAGGCGCTATTGCATTACGAACGGCTGCGCCTGCCGCGGGTGACCCGCCTGCAGGCAATGTCGCGCGCCAACAAGACCCGCTTTCACGTGCGCGACGGCCCGGCGCAGCAGGCACGCGACGCCGAGTGGGCCAAGACCGGCGACCGCTCGCCCGACGCGCTGCGCTGGCTCTACGAATACGACGCCGCCATTGTAGAGCCGCTTCCGGCGTGAATTACGGCCCGATATTCGTATTGTCGTTCAGCGAGGGGATGGCGCGCAGATATTCGTACATCGCTATCAGCTCCTGGTCGGTCTTCCAATGATAAAGCGGCCAAGGCATGACTTTCAGCAGCCGCCCAGAGATATCTGGATCTTGGCCGGTGTGCATCACGTTAAGAAATTGAGCCAAAGACAGCCCTGCGGGCTTGCCGGTGCCGTCCGGCGTGAGATTCACCGAGACGATCTGCACGGGATGATTCGGGTCAGACATATCGATACCAAAGCTTCGCCCACCTGCCAAGTATTCCGCCGTGTTGATCTGCTCCGGCTGCCCCAAGTACGGATTGCCGTTTGACGTCCAGTTCGGATGCGTGTGGCAATCATTGCATCCGGTCGTATTCACCAGATAGCTGCCGAGGCCCACCAACCACCAGTTTTTGCCAGCGATGTCGAGATGCACCGGAGCAATTTCATAGCCGCGCAGTACCTGAACCAGCTCTTGGGCGCGCGCGCCTGATGCGCTCAGTATTGCCAACGAAGCAAAGACTGCTAAGCAGATACCGGAACGCGCGACAATGTGCCTGTCCATTCACTGACCCTTCCGCATGGCCGTTGGCTGGCCGCGGTTTTAACCGGGCCTGCGTCAACGAACTGTCCTGATGCGAAAGGGACGCCCTGCGGCCCGCTGCGGATCGGTCGAAGCGGATCAGACCGATGTCGATGGCTGTTTTCAGGCTGCTGGCCCGGTTGTTGCCCGGGCCAGCTTGCCAATCGGGAACTACTCGGGCTTGAAGCAGTAGGTGGCGAGCTTATTGCCGTCGAGATCGCGGACATAACCCGCATAGGCACTAGGATGCCAGCTGCGCGGCCCCACCGGCCCTTCGTCCTTACCGCCCGCCGCGAGAGCGGCCTTGTGGAATTCTGCAACCGCCGCACGGCTCGGCGCGACAAAGCTGATCGTGCCGCCATTGGCGAACGTCGCCGGTTGTCCGTTGGCCGGCTTCAGCACGAAGAATTCCGGGGCCGATTCGCCCCAGATCGAGCCGTTGTCGCCCAAATCGTTCAAACGCTTGTAGCCGAGCGTGCCCAGCACGCGGTCATAAAAGGAGCGCGCCTTCGCAAGGTCGTTCGTCCCCACCGTGACATGCGTGAATATGGCCATCTGATCCTCCTTCAAGATTTTGGTTCACGAGGTTTTCTTAAAACCGAAGCGCCCCTCAAATGCGCCGGTCGCAGATTACCGGTTTCGCAAAGGAGGGTAAACGGCGGATTCCGTGATGGCGGAGAAGGCCGGCTGTCTCTCGGTGTGAGATCGGCTTCTCCGGCATTAACTTCGAATTTTACCTGCTTAACCACCAATTCCTCGGTAATTTTAAGTTTTGGGACCTAAGGTCGTCTCTCGATGCGAGAAGCCGGATGCGGTCTGGCCAACGCCCCCGATTGGAGACGACGATGCGCCTTTCGATGCCGCTATGGACGAGCTGTCTCGGACGGGATTGTCTCGTGCTCGAGCCCGGTCAGCGGAGGCGCGGCGGCACGGCAAGTCTCGCACAACATGGCCCGTGTCGGAATGGCGCAAATGGCGAGTGCGCCGGCCGACGCGCATGGTCGCTGTTCGGGCTGGAGCGCAAGGCCGACAACGCCGTCTCGAACGCCCGCGATACGATCGAATGAACTATGGAGAAAATTATGTTGTCCGATTTCGAAATCCTGCGCGCCGCAGACCAGATGATGCACGAATTCGGCGAGCATGCCGAGCTCCAGGCAGCCAAATACGCCGATCTGATGCTGGGACACAGCAACCGGGCAGGGCTCTTGGTCTGGGCCCGCATCTGGCGCACTATCGCCGAGAAGCGCCCGGCACAGACCGGGTTACCGCATTGACGGGAGGGCGCGCAGGAAGTCGATCACCGCGGCGTTGACTTCCGCGGCCCGCTCCTGCTGGGTCCAGTGGCCGCAACCCGGTAATTGATCGTGCGCCGAAGCTGCGGGACGAATTTCGACAGGTTGGAAATGCGGTCGCGCACGCCGGGAAAGGCCAGCACGATGTCGCGTTCGCCGGCCATGTAAAGCGCGGGGACCGTCACCTTTGCTCCGGCAAAGGGGGCCAAAGGGGGCCAAGAGCTCCCAGTTGCGATCGATGTTGCGGTACCAGTTCAGCCCGCCGCGAAATCCGGTGCGCGCGAATTCGCCGGCATAGAAGTCCACATCGGCCTCGTTGAGCCATGGCGGGAGAGAGGCCGGGTTTGTCATTCGGCTGAGGAAACCGCCCTTTCGGGCCACCATTCCAGCAGTCTCGGGATCTACTACGCTGCCGATGAGATGCGGCGTGTCGCCCGAAATCGAATAAAGAATAGTGCGCATTGTGAAACGGACATCGCGCTCGAATTCTGCCTCGGCGACCCCCGGGGCCTGAAAATAAAGTTGATAAAAGGACGCGTCGGCGCTTTGCGGGATGACAGTCGTTGGGCGCCTCGGCCCACGCGGGCCGTACGGGCCGCTAAGCCCGATCACACCGCGAAAACGGTCGGGGCGGAGCAGCGCTGCAAGCCACGCCGCGGGGGCACCCCAGTCGTGGCCGCCGATCACCGCTTGCTCGGCGCCCAGAGCGTCGATCAGGCCCACCATGTCCCCCGACTATGTGAAGGAGCGTGTATTGGTCGATCGCTTCGGGGCGATCGGTCCGGCCGTAGCCGCGCATGTCGGGTGCTACGGCATGGAAACCGGCCTCGGCGAGCGCCGATAGCTGGTGCCGCCAGGAGTACCAGGATTTGGGAAACCCGTGGCACAGCACGACTAACGGCCCCGTCCCCTGCTCGGCCAACCGCATGGATATGCCGTTTGTCTCGACGGTACGGTGGCGAAGCTCGGTCATGGGCTCGATCTCCTTCCGATGAAGGGGCGCGGATCGTATCCTCTCTGGTGGTCACAGGTAACCGAAAGGACCCGAGCAATGGCAAGGCTCCCGTCTATTACCAATAAGAACCAAGTCGCTGAAAAACACCACGCGATCGTGGATGCCATCGCCCAGAGCCGCGGCGCCATTCAGGGGCCGTTCACGATGTTTCTGCACTGTCCGGAGCTGGCCGGCCGTGTCGCCCATCTCGGCGCATTTGTGCGTTTTCAGGGCTCTCTCGACATGCGGGCTCGGGTGCTCGCCGCGATGACCGTCGCGCGCGAATTCGAAGCGGTCTATGTTTGGGGTGCTCAGACCGGGGGCGCACGGCGTCAGGGCGTGCCGGAGGCGACGATTACGGCGATCCGCGAGAACCACTCGCGCGGCATCTCGCCGGAGGACACCGAAATTGTCGACTTCACCCGGCAGCTCCTCCGCAAGCACCGGGTCGACCAGGCGGTCGCCGCCTCACTTCGAAGGCGGTTCGGCGATCAGGGTTTCATCGAGCTGACCGGCGCCATCGGGTATTACAGCATGCTGGCGATGACGGTGAACGCCTGCGAGCTCGAAGCCGCTCCGGGCGCCGAAGTTCTGCAAGTCTGAACCCGGCTCCGGATAGGCGCCGCTACCAGCCGCGGCGCCCATCGGCTTAGCGTGGGCCGTATCCGTAGCCGTGATCATAGGGCGGGGTGCTGCTGCCATACCCCTCATGGTAAGCCCGCTCCCGCTCGCGAGCGTGCTTGGCGGCCTCATGATGGCCGATGACGCAGCCCGCGCCGGCTCCGAGCAGCCCGTGATGACCGACAAAATGTCCGGCGACACCGCCGATGACGGCTCCCTTCAAGCAGCCCTTGGCCGGCGCAGGAGTGGAACTCAGCGCGACGCCTGTAACCGCCACCGCAAAGGCCGCGGAGAGCAGTATCGCTTTCATATGAAACTCCTTCAAACGGGTGATTGCCGGTAGCCAACAGACCCCAGCAACAGCAGGTTCCCGCATGACAGCGGAACGCACAAAAGGAAGGCGAAGGTGTCAAACGGTAAATAGAAAGAAATCGCTGCTTAAGAAAATGTAACAGAACGCTACTAAGATTAATGGTATAAGATTTACATTTCGATTACAACATTTTACCAAACATCACAGCGCCATTCATACGCCGATTACAGAGAGAACGTAAGTTCGGACAACGCCCCAAGATGGGGATTCGCTAGAAGGAAGAACCAATGTCCGAGTTTAACGGCCTCGTCGAGCGAGAGATTCCACGGCTGCGGCGCTATGCGCGAGCGCTCACTCGGAGCGCCGATCGCGCCGACGATCTCGTGCAGGAGACCCTGCTGCGCGCGATTTCCAAGTCCCATCTTTGGCAAACCGGCACCGATATTCGCGCCTGGCTCTTCACGATCATGCACAATCACTACGTAAACATGGTGCGGCGTGCAATGCGCGACGAGGCGACCGTCGACATCGAGCAGATGTCGGCCTTGCTCGTTGCTAACACTGATCCGACCGCATCCAGCCAGCTTCGCGAGCTCGAGCAATCGCTCGCGCGCCTGCCCGGCGAGCAGCGCGAAGTAATCTTGCTCGTCGGCCTCGAAGGAATGTCTTACGAGACCGCGGCAAAGATCCTCAGCGTCCCGGTAGGCACGATTCGCTCGCGCCTGTCGCGCGGCCGTGATGCGCTGCGCCGTCTGATGGGCCTGCCGGAAAAGGCCGAAAGGGCGTTCGCCGCCCCGAGCGAAGCACCGCCTCTCGCGGCCTAGTCAGCAGGCCGCACGCGGCAGGGGTACCAAGCTCGTGGGAAATCAGGTGGCCCGCACGATTGGCATGTTGTCGATCAACCGGGTCTTGCCGAGCCGCACCGCGGCGAAGACCCGCGAGCTTGCCGTGACTTCGCGGGTGACCGCCAAGGTCTCCGCCTCGCGGATTTCGAGATATTCCACCGTGAAGCCGGCTTGCTGCAATGCGGCCGAGCCGTGCGCGATCTCTCGAGCGACGGCCGTCGGATCTTGCGCGAGCGCTGCGGCAATGCTTTGCAATGCTCGGGCGAGATTGGGGGCGATGCGGCGCTCCTCGGCTGACAGGTAAACATTGCGCGACGATAGCGCGAGCCCGTCCGCGCTCGCGCACTGTCGGCACGCCGGCGATGCGCACCGGGATATCGAAATCGCGTGCCAGTCGCCGGACCAGCGTTAACTGCTGGTAATCCTTCTCGCCGAAATAGGCGATGTCGGGCAGGACCTGGATCAGCAGCTTTGTCACGACCGTCGTCACGCCATCGAAGTGACCGGCTCGATGCGCACCACAGAGGCCCTCTGTCAGGCCGGCCACTCGCACGAGGGTGGCAAAATCGGGCGGATACATTTCGTCTAACGCGGGGATGAATACGAGATCCACCCCGGCCGACCGCAACATTTCGAGGTCGGCCGTCTCGCGGCGCGGATAGGAGTCGAGATCCTCGGTCGGAGCAAATTGCTTCGGATTGACGAAGATCGACGCGACGACCCGATCGCATTCGTCGCAGGCGGCCTGGACGAGCGCCATATGCCCCAGGTGCAGTGCGCCCATCGTCGGCACCAGGCCGATCCGCTCATCGTCCTTGCGCCAACGGGCGATCTGCGATCTCAGATCGGCAACGGTCCGCGCGATCTCCAAGCGGCGACCCTCATCCCTTGACCGATCCCGAGGTCAGGCCGGCGACGTAATGCTCGACAAAGAACGAGTAGATGATGGCGACCGGGATCGAGCCCAACAGGGCGCCTGCCATCAATTGGCCCCAATAGAACACATCGCCGCGGATCAATTCGGCGATCACCCCGACCGGAACCGTGCGCACCGAGCTCTTGGTCAAAAAGATCAGCGCGTAGAGAAACTCGTTCTGCGACAAAGTGAAGGCGAAAATGCCGGCGGAGATGAACCCTGGCGTGCACAACGGCAAAAAGATCCGCCGCATCGTCTGCAACCGGCTGGCGCCGTCGATCCGAGCCGCCTCTTCGAGCTCTTTGGGGACGGTCTTGAAATAGCCGAGCAGCAGCCAGGCGCAGAACGGCACCAGCATCGTCGGGTAGGTCAGGATCACCGCGGAGAGCGTGTTGCCGAGATCGAGCCGGTTGATCAGATCGGCGAGCGGGATGAACAGCAATGGCTGCGGCACGAGGTAGATCGCCGCCACTGTCATCGCGATCAACCCGGCGCCGGCAAACCGCATCCGCGCTAGCGGATAAGCCAGCATGACCCCGAGGACGAGCGAAATTCCCGTGGACACGACGGCCACCAGCATCGTGTTCCAGGTCCACAGCAGAAAATGTGTCTGCGTCAGCAGATCGATGTAATGCTTCAGCGTCGGGTTATGGACAAGCAGCGGCATCAGGTGCCGGTTATACAGTTCTGAATTGGGCTTTATCGACGTGATCGTCATCCAGTAGAATGGAAACAGCGCCACCACCAGGAAAAACCCGACCGGCAGCCACACCCGGACTGTCTGCTCCAACCGGCCGTACCCGGTAACCATCACGATTTCCGCATGTAAAGGGTGAGCGCGACGATCAGCAGGCCCAATGCCGGCAGCATCGCCAGCGCGACCGAGGCGCCGAGGCCCAGTTGGCCCGCTCCCATGCTGATATCAAAGGCATAGGTCGCGAACAGGTTGGTCGCGTTGTTCGGGCCACCATGCGTCAGCACGTAGACCAGCTGGAAATCGGCAAAAGTGAAGATGACCGAGAACAGCGTCACGATCAGGATAATCGGCTTCAGCAGCGGCAGTGTCACGAAGCGGAAACGATGCCAGCCGCTGGCGCCGTCGATCGTTGCCGCCTCATAGAGTTCCGGCGGCACGGTCTGCAGCCCGGCGAGCAGCGTGATCCCGTAAAATGGCAGGCCGCGCCAGGTATTGATCATGATGATCGAGAACATCGCGAGGGTCGGGTTGCCAAGCCAAGACGGCCCCGGCGGGCTGACGCCGATCCCGATCAGCAGCCGGTTGACGACGCTGAAGGCGGGATCGAGCATCCACATCCATGCCACGGTGCTCAGCACCGTCGGCACGATGAACGGCAGCAACAACAGCGCCCGCACCAGGTTTTTCACGCGGAAGTGCTGGTTCATCGCCAGCGCGAGGCCGAGCCCGCCGACCATCTTCAGCAATGTCGCCGCAACGGTATAGACGAAGGTATTGACCGCGACCCGCCAGAAGATCGGGTCGTGGAAATTGGTGATAAAGTTTCTCAGACCGACGAAGTGGCCGGGCTTCGCCACCGCCCGATCCTGCAGGCTGAGCAGGATGCCGTAAACCAACGGATAGCCGACGAGACCCGCCAAGAACAGCAACGGCAGCGCCATCATCAGCCAGCTGAACACCGCTTCGCGGTCGAGCCAGCCGGACAGCGACAGGGCCGGTCGCGGCGGTCGCGCCAGCCCGACCAGCGGTTCGCTGCGGATCGACATGTCGCGCCGGACGCAGAAATTAGGCCGTCTTGTAGATGCCCTTCAGCTGGTTCTCGGCGTTCTTGATCACCTCCTTGGTCGAGGCGCCGGCGCACGCCTTGGCGAACATGTCCACGACGACGTATTTCGCGACACTCTCGGCCAGGCGGCGGTCGGGCGGCGCCGGCCAGCCCGGCAGATGACTGGTGCTGAGCGCATCGCGATAGGGGACGTTGCGTGGCTCGACATTCCACATCGGCGCGTTGTCGTAGGCGTGCAGCAGCGGCTGATAATAGCTGACTGCTACGTCATACCAGGCACCCAGCTGCTTCGGCTTCGACAACCAGCGCAAGAAGTCGTGCGCTTCTTTCTCCTGGGGGGAGAAATTGAAGATCGAATGGCTGATCGCGCCAAGAAAATGGAAGCGACCCTTCGGCCCGGCCGGGTTCAGCGATTGCTGGGTGACCTTGCCGATCTCGGGAAACTTCTCCTTTGCAAACCAAAGAATGCTTTCGGCATTGTTGGTGCACGAAATCTGCTCGGCCATCCACGCCTTGTTGTTGCTCGGGTCTGTCCAGCCGAGCACGTCCTCGAACATCGTATCCTGGAAGAATTTCCGGGCGAAATCGACGGCGCGCGCGGTCTCGTCTGAATCGATCGTGATCGTCTTGCCATCTTCGGCCACCTCGTGCGCGCCATAGGACCACAGCAGCGGATAAAGCCAGCCGTGGTTGTCGCCGAAGCCATGGCCGAGCTCGAAACCGAACGGGTACCCCTTCGCCTTCAGCTTCTTACCGGCCTCGTACAGCTCGTCCCAGGTCTCCGGGAACTCTTTGAAGCCGACCTCCGCGAACCAGTCGCTGCGCCAGTTCATCAGCTGCCCGATCGAGCAGAACGGGATCGCCTTCCACTTGCCGTTGACGACCGCCATTTCCCGGGCGGCGGGGTACCAGCCGCCCTGCTCTTTTCCCATCTCCTCGGCGATGTCGCCGACATCGGCGTATTTCTCGTCGTACAGGAACGGGATCAGGATCAGGTTCATCGTGATATCGGCGCCGGTCCCGGTCTCGCTAATCGACGCTATGCGCGCCGGGCTGCTCCCGACGCTGATAATCTCGTAGACGATCTTGACGCCGGTCTCCTTCTCGTAAGCCGGGGCCAGCACATTCTTCATGTACTCGTCGAACGGCGGGATGAACGAGCTTTCGTGGAGCACCGTGACCGTCTTTCCGGCGGCCCGGCCCAAGGCGGGGGTCAGCGCCGCGCCGGCGGCGCCGGCCGCCGCAATCTTCATAAATCCGCGGCGCGATGTGACGTGCATTCCTCGCACTCCCTGCAACCGGCACCCGAAAATTCGGTGGGTTCGACGCTTCTATAGGCCGCGCTGCGTCGCGGCAAGCCGGTAACCAGCTGGCTTGGGCTAGAACAAGGTGCCGTCGGTGATGACGGTGAGAGGCGGGGCGCCGTCGGGCCGGCGTTCGCGCGCAATTTCGCGTCCCGCCGCCCAGCTGCCGCCTTCGAGAATGCGGGCGAGCGGGAACTCCTCGGCGGTTTTGCCGAGGCGCTCGCGCACCCGTGACGCCAGTCGATCCAGCAGCGCAACGGTCAGCGCCCGCCACTCGACGACCGGTTCGCTCAGCGCGTCGAGGGAGCGCCGCAGGAGGGCCGGGTCACGCGGTTCGAGTGCGCCGCAATCGATGAAAAGACCGCCATTGCGGTATTCGGCGAGCCCAGTGAGGTCATTGATTTCCGCGACTGGCAATCCCGCGGCCTCGAGCGGCTCGACGAGCGAGTAGGTGAGCCACTGGCTGAGCTTGTGAAATGGCACGAGCCCGTCCCCGGGTATTGCCGAATGGCGGCCGCAATCGCCGAGCGGCACACCGGCAAGGCTGATGCGCCCCGGCCAGATAGGTCCGAACACCTGCAGTAAGGTGCCCAGGATTCCAGGGGCAGTCAGCTCATCGCGTCGGGCCACCCAATAATCGTAGATGTTCCCCGGCCGGGCTGCGGTGCCGAACTGGGCCGGGTCGGCGGCGCAAACCTCGCCCAGCCGGCGCAGCAAGGCCGCGCGCCCGTCACTCCCTGTAAGTTCGTTACCCGCCGCGTGCTGGAAAGCCCGGGCCAGGGCCTCCGCGGTGATCCGGGACAGCGCTTCGGCATCGGCCCGCCACGGCTCGGCGGGATCGGCGGAAAAAAGCGTTGCCTGCATCGCGCGCAGGCTCGCCACGGCGAGGCCCTCGGAGCGTGAGAGGACCTGGCCGGTCTCCGCTTCGTGAAAGCGCCAGCGAGCGCCCGCCCCGGCATCGAGGAGGACCGAGACGAAGGTGAGATCAATCCGGGCCCGAGCCGCCTCATCCGGGTCGGCACCGGCCGCGACGAGCGCCGCGCGGTCGACCCCTCCCGCCGAGAAATGCCGCCATCGGCTGTGGTACGGCACATCGAGATCGGGATAGCGCCGTCGCGTGATTTCGACGACGCGGCGGACGGCCTCCTCCAACCGCGCCATAACGACCCGAAAATGCCGCGTCTCGCCGCTCTCGGCAGCGGCAAAGACAATGCCGCAGCGGTCCCGGACGGCCGCAGCGGTCAGCAGTTCCGAAGTGTCGTCAGTCGTCGAGAGCACGACCCCTGATGCCGCTGAGCTCCTCAGGGTCGGGGATTCCGGTCGGCGCAAAGTAGCCTGCGGCTTTTTTTGCCTCGATTTCGACCATGGCGTCGCGCGGCACCAGCCGGTCCGGGATCGCGACCTGCTCCAGGACCTCGATGCCCTGTCCCGTCAGCGCGTCACGCTTCAGATTCGACATCGACACCCAGCGGTCTATCCGACGGATGCCGAGCCAGTGGAAGACATCCGGCATGAGCTCCTGAAACCGCAGGTCCTGAACTCCGGCGACGCATTCGGTGCGGTGAAAATAGGTGTCTGCGCGGTCGCCGCCCGATTGGCGCTTGCGGGCGTTGTAAACGAGGAATTTGGTCACCTCGCCGAGCGCGCGGCCCTCTTTGCGGTTGTAGACGATGATCCCGACCCCGCCCTGCTGCGCGGTCTCGACGCAGACCTCGATCCCGTGGACGAGATAGGGGCGGCAAGTGCAGATGTCCGAGCCGAACACGTCTGACCCGTTGCACTCGTCATGGACGCGGCAGGCGATCACCGTGCCCGGATCCGCGATCCGCTCGACCGCGCCGAAGAAATAGACCGTCATGCCGCCGATCGGGGGCAGCAAGACCTCGATGTCGGGCCGCGTCACGAGTTCGGGGAACATTCCCCCGGTCTCCTCGAACAGGGTGCGCCGCAGATCGGCCTCGGCGACCCCGAAGCGGGCGGCCAGCCCCGGCAAATGCCAAACCGAATCGATCGCCGCCTTGGTGACGCGAATCTCGCCATTGTCGAGCAAAACCTCGCCGTCTGGCCGCAAGGTTCCGTCGGCCAGAAGCGGGCGGAGCTCGGGCGGGGTAATCCGCGCTCGCGTGATTGCGATGGTCGGACGTATGTCGATGCCGGCGCGGATATGTTCCGCAAAAACCTCGCCAACGAGATGACCCCAGGGATCGAGCGATACGATTTTCGCCGGATCGCCCCATTGGGGATGCGGTCCGATCAAGGTCGCCGGCGCGGTATCGGTGAAGTCGGGCCGATGGTCACGCGCCAAGGCCCGCGTCGCCACTGCAAGTGCGCGGTAGACTGCGTAAGCCCCGGAGTAGGAACCGACAGCGTTGCGGTATCGTGGCTCGGCAGGGCTCGCCACGACGGGCCCGCGTGCGGCCGGGCCGGACGCGCCCCAACACAGCGGAATGGCGCCCCGACCGGCGGTTCCAGGGTGGGAAGTCAGACGGATATGACGCGGTGCGGAGTGCTCCATGACCTTTTTGCGCGGGAAAGATCAGAAATGGAGAGCGTAATGGGGTTATCAACAGCCCGCAACGCGGGCGATCCGCTCACGATGGTGTGACGGGGTCGAAATGACCTCCGAAATCGGTTCCGGCGTACTAAGTTAAACTCGTTTTCGTTCGGTTTCCGGCGATAGTTCCCATGGCTGACCTGCCTTCGCAACTGGATCCGCGCAAGTTTCAGGACCCTTTCCTGACGGCCAAGGGGGAGCCACGGGCGCAGGTCGCCCTCAGGTCGCTGGACACCCTTTGGTTCAATACCGGCACGCTGTGCAACCTTACTTGCCAACATTGCTATATCGAGTCCTCGCCCAAAAATGACCGGCTGGTCTATCTGACGGCTGCTGAAGTTGCCGAATATCTCGACGAGATCGAAGCTGGCGGTCTCCTGACGTCGCTGATCGGCTTTACCGGCGGCGAGCCTTTCATGAACCCCGAGCTGCCGGAGATGCTCGATGATGTCCTTTCCCGCGGTTTCCGCGCGCTGGTTCTGACGAATGCAATGAAGCCGATGGCGAAATGCAAGCCGGCGCTGTTGAAGCTCAGAAACCGCTTTGGCGACCGGCTGACGATACGCGTCTCGATCGACCATTACGGACCGCAAGTGCACGAGGTGGAACGGGGCAAGCGGAGCTGGCGGCCGACAATCGACGGGCTCCTGTGGCTGGCGCGCAACGGCTTCTCGCCGCATGTCGCCAGCCGCCGGCTTTCGGGAGAACCGGAAGCGGCGATCCGCAGCGGCTTTGCCGGGTTGTTCGCCGCGCTCGGCGTTGCAATCGATGCCGCCGATCCGGTGGCGCTCACGGTCTTTCCGGAAATGGATGCCGCCGCCGATGTTCCGGAGATCACTGAAGCGTGCTGGGGCATTCTCGGGAAATCGCCGGAGAGCGTAATGTGCGCGACTTCGCGGATGGTCGTGAAGCGCAAGGGCGAAGCGCATCCGGTCGTATTTGCCTGCACATTGCTTCCCTACGATTCCCGTTTCGAGCTCGGCCGGACTCTTGCCGAGGCGAGCGGCGCGGTGCCGCTCAACCACCCGCATTGCGCCAAGTTCTGCGTCCTCGGCGGCGGCGCCTGCAGCCGCGGATGACGCCCGTTATGCCCTTGAGGGTCAGGACAATGTCATTGCCGCAGTTTGCCTGAGGATCTCGGTCGAGCCGTCCCAGATCATCCGCAGCGAGACGAAGGTGATGATCCCGAGCCCGACCCAAGAGATCCAGAAATGGCGATCGAGCAGCCGCGCGATATAAGTCGACGCCACGCCCATCAGGGCGACCGAGAGAATAAGCCCGAAACCCAGCACCCAGATATGGTCGCGCGCGATTCCGGCCACAGCGAGCACATTGTCGAGAGACATCGACACATCCGCGAGGACGATCCGGGTTAGCGCTTGCGTTGCGCTCGTCCGGCGGATGCGGGTCCGACTACCGCAACACCCGCCCCCGGCGGTCGCCACTTGTTCGTCGATCCGCGTCTCGCGGATCTCGCGATACATCTTCCATGAAACCCAGAGAAGGAGCACGCCACCCGCCAAGGTCAGGCCGATGATCGCGAGCAGCTGCACGGCAAGTAAGGCGAATAGAATCCTCAGGACCGTCGCAGCGGCGATCCCGAGGCAGATGACGCTCCGCCTGCGCTCGGCCGGAAGACCCGCCGCCGCCATTCCTACGACGATCGCGTTGTCTCCGGCGAGCACCACGTCGATGATGACCACCGACAGCAGTGTGCCCAGTTGATTTACGCCGATCAGCACCTTTGCCACATAGTCACTGATCCGCGCACCGTCGAGACCGTCACGATGTCGAGAGCAGTTGTTTTGAACCCGGCACTGCGCCTTTCGGCTTTCTACGCCGCCACTTTTCTGGTGACGGGTATTCAGCTCCCGTTCTGGCCGGTTTGGCTCGCCTCGCGCGGCCTCACCGCGAGAGAGATCGGCGTCCTGTTGGCCGCGGCGATCTGGGTGAAAGTGCTGGCCACGCCGGCGATCGGCGCCCTCGCCGACAAAACGGGAGGACGCCGCGTGCTGATGGGGGCGCTCGCGGCTGTCGCTCTTGCGGCCTATGCGGGGCTCTTGTCCGCCGGAAACTTTTGGCTGCTGATCTCGCTCAATCTCATCGCGCTGACCGCACAATCGGCGCTGATGCCGCTCGGCGATACAATTACCCTCGCCGCCGCCCGCTCAGGAGGTCTCGATTATGGGCGGATCCGCCTCTGGGGCTCGGTGAGCTTCATCTTTGCCTCGGTCGCAAGCGGTGCAGCACTGGCATCGTCCTCGGGAGAGCGGGTGCTTCCACTGGCACTCGGCGCATCGACGCTCGTGCTGGTCGCGTGCCTATGTATCCCGTCGATCCGCCCAGTAGAGGGTGCGGCTCGGACCGCCGGAATTGGCGCTGTCGCCGGCGACCGCAGGTTCTGGATCTTTGTCCTCGCCGCATCCGCTCTACAGGCGAGCCACCAAGTTTATTATGGCTTCGGAACGCTTTACTGGCGCCGGTTGGGTTTCTCGGACACGACGATCGGTTGGCTTTGGGCGGAAGGAGTGCTCGCCGAAATACTGGTCTTCTGGCAGGGCCGGCGGCTGGTCGCCCGGCTCGGGCCGATCGGATTGATGGTGCTCGGGGGCGCCGCCGGCATCCTGCGCTGGAGCCTCGCTAGCGTGCTCACCTGGCTTCCATTCATCGCGGCCCTACAGTTTCTGCACGCCTTCACATTCGGAGCGAGCCACCTCGGAGCCATGCACTTCCTTTCTCGTGCGGTGCCCCCCTCGGCCGCGGCGAGCGCACAAAGCCTTTATGCTGCACTGTCGTCGGGTCTCGGCAGCGGCCTGGTAATGGGGGTCGCAGGAGGGCTCTACTCAGCCTTTGGCGGAGGCGCCTACTCTTTTATGGCCGTGCTTTCCGCGGCGGGGTTGGTGGGAGCGGTGGCATTAGGCTACGCGACCGCTCGACGGAACCGCGAGCCCTCCTGACCCGTTTGACACGGGTAAGAGGGACATCCGCATGATCCGTAGCGGCGTGGCCTCCCCTCAACCGCCATGCCGCCCCGTTATCGGATCGCGTCGGAGCGCCGCGCCGGTTCTCCCCCCAATCGGCATGGCGTCCTTCTTTGTGGCCTATTATGGCCGCTGCGTGAAGGCTCGCTTAAGCTACCTCGAACACCTCGGATGGACGCCGTCCACCTCATGGGCGACCACGTAATCGTGAAATCCTTTAACATTGAGCGTGCTGGCCAGCTTCAGCATCTCGGCCGATTGCTGGCAGAATTGTCCGGTCGGAATGACAGCTTGCTTGCGCGCCGCCTCATTTGCGAGGCTGGTTTGCCAGGTATCGAAGGCGCTCTTCGCGTTCCGAGCTCCAGTGCGGCGAAAATGGTCGATCATCGCGTTCTGATAGCGCAAGATCGCGTCTTTGTTGCGCGCCCGAAATTCGCCGTAGACGATATCCCGGCACGCCGAGCTGATGACCATCAGATTGGTTTGAAACAGCAGAGCCTGCTCCGCTTCGATATCCCCCGGCGAATAGCAATTCCGGTCGGCGGCCGACGCTGTGGCGGCCGACGCGGCGGCCAGGAGCGCCGCAGCCAAAACGACTTTCTTCATCGCAATTCCCCGACGATGTCCCCGATACCTCAGCATAGCCAAGGAGCTCTCTCAATTTCAAGGGCAACAACGCTCGATCTCGACAAATCTTAAGTACAAGGAGCTTGCTCTTTTCACGTGGAAAAGGCGCGTTATAACGCAACCGATGATTGGATGGAGAACTGGTGCGCTTTTATCCAAATGATTAGTGGCGAGCGGGAACTTGCATCCAGAGAATCACGAATTATCAAACCCTGGCGCTGGAACCGGTTAAGCATCAGAATCTCTATCCGTCGAAGAGGCGAGGATGGCTGCGGTAATTGTCTTGTTCACCGATTTTGGTCTCGAAGGGCCCTATACCGGCCAGGTCAAGACCGTGCTGCACCAGATTGCACCGGGGGTCCCGGTGATCGACCTCTTTGCGGACCTTCCCCCGGCAAAGCCCCAGCCGGCAGCCTATCTGCTTGCCGCCTACGGCGGATGGTTTCCGGCAGGCACGGTCATTCTCGCTGTCGTCGACCCCGGGGTGGGCGGGGAGCGTGCAGCGGTCGTCGTCGAAGCCGATTCCCGCTGGTATGTCGGTCCGGACAATGGCTTGCTGGAGCTCGTCACAAGGCGCGCCGACCACGCCCGGACCTGGGAGATCTCCCCACCGCCGGAGGCGATTTCCGCGAGCTTCCACGGTCGCGATCTGTTTGCTCCGACAGCGGGGCTGCTGGCTCGCGGCGGCCCGCCGGCGGGCCGGCTTCGTCCCGAAGGGATCCTCCGCCATCCCGATTGGCCGGACGATCTTCCCGAAATTGTTTACATCGATAGATTCGGCAATGCCATGACGGGTCTGCGGGCAGCGTTGATCCCGGATCGGGCGCGACTGGCCTCGGCCGGGCGGGTTCTCGCGCGCCGGCGGACGTTCTCGGACGTCCCTGCGGGCGAAGCATTTTGGTACGAGAACTCGAACGGGCTCGCCGAGATCGCCGTGAACGCCGGACGGGCGGATGCCACGCTCGGCCTCGCTATAGGAACCCCGGTAGCTATCCTGCCGTGAGCAGCCGAAGCCGCTCTCAAGGCCGCGGGCTGACGATCTTGGCGCCCGGCGGAACCCTGATCTGGCGACGCCTCTGTAATCTGTGAAATAGCCACACCGCGACAGTGAAGACGATAAACACGATCAGCGTGACGAGGCTGAACGAGCGCACGAGGTGGCCGAGCACAGAGCGGAAGGCGTGTCCGAGGAAATAGCCGAGGGCGACGAAACTCCCAGCCCACAGACCGGCAGCGAGACAATTTAGTATAAAAAACCGCTTCCAATGAACCGCGCTCAGCCCCATCGCAAAGGAGGAGAAATTTCGTATGCCATAGATGAAGCGGAAACTCAGGATGAAACCGGTATTGTATCGCTCGAGCCAAGACAAAGCCGATTCGACCCCGTAGCGCCATTTCGGGAATCGATTGAGCAGCCGCAACCCGAAATACCGGCCGATCCAGAAATAGGTCTGATCGCCCGAGAAGCTGCCCAGCCAAGTGGCTAGAAAGAGCAGCGCCGGGTTGAGCAGACCCTGTGCCGCGGCAAAGGCGGCAAACAGAACAAATGTTTCACCTTCGAGATAGGTCCAGATGAAAGCGATCAGGTAAAAGCAGGCGCCGTTCTCCGCGATCAGCCGGCTGATGTCCATTCCCGACCCGTTCCTGCTTTATCCAATCGCCCCGGGCCGTGGCTGGAGCGCGCCCCCGCGATGCACTTCCGGCGCAGCGTATGCTATGTTTTTCCGCCTTCCCGGTCGAGCGGATTCCGGCCCCAGAGGCGATTCGAGGAGACGACGGATGCCCGGACTGTATTTTGAGGAGTTTGAAGAGGGTCAGGTCTTCGAGCATGCGATCAGCCGGACCGTCACCGAGATGGACAATGTGCTGTTCAGCACGTTGACGATGAATCCGCAACCGCTGCATCTGGATGAGGAGTTCGCCAAGCAGACTGAGTTCGGCCAGCGCCTGGTCAACAGTTTGTTCACCCTCGGTCTCGTCATAGGCATCAGCGTCGGTGAGACGACGCTCGGAACGACCATCGCCAATTTGGGGATGAGCGAAGTCCGGTTTCCAAAGCCGGTCTTCCATGGGGACACATTGCGGGCGCGAACGATCGTGAAATCCAAGCGGCGCAGTCAGTCGCGCAAAGACGCCGGGATCGTCGAGTTCGAGCATCAGGGGATCAATCAGCGCGGCGAAACCGTCGCGATCTGCCGGCGCGCCGGCTTGATGAAATGCCAGCCCACATGACGTGCCAGCCGACCGAGGGGTGAATGCGCTCCCTGCTGTTTGTTCCCGCCGATAGCGAACGCAAACTCTCCCGTGCGCCGCAATCGGGCGCCGATGCGTTGATCCTCGATCTGGAGGATTCGGTGGTGCCGGCGAACCGACCATTGGCGCGACATCAGACCCGCGATTTCCTCGCCACCACCGGTTCCGCCGAGTTCCGCCGCTATGTACGGATCAATCCCCTGTCGAGCGGCGTCGCCCTTGATGATCTCGCCGCCGTAGTGCCGAGGAAACCGGATGGAATACTGTTGCCGAAATGCGTGCCCGAGGATCTGCGGACACTCGATCATTACTTATCGGCCCTAGAGGCGGCCTCGGCGCTGCCCCCGGCGAGCATCCGGGTCATCGCCATCGCCACCGAAACCCCAGCCGCGATGTTCGCCCTCGGCGGCTATGGGGGCGTCTCGCCGCGGCTCGAAGCCATTACATGGGGGGCGGAAGATCTGGCCGCATGTATCGGCGGCAACAACCGCCGGGAAGAGGGCATCTATGACGATGTCTACCGGTTGGCCCGCTCGTTATGCCTGTTGGGAGCGGCAGCCGCTGGGGTCGTTCCGATCGACACGATCTATACCGATTTCAAGAACGAGGCCGGGCTCGCCGCCGAGTGCGCTGCCGCAAGACGATCCGGCTTTACTGCCAAGATGGCGATCCATCCGGCGCAGATCCCGGTCATTAACCAAGCCTTTGCCGTCGGCGAGGAAGAACTCGCCTGGGCGCGTACAATCGTCCAGGCGTTCGCCGCAAACCCCGACGCGGGGACAATCGCCGTCGACGGCAAGATGGTCGACAAGCCGCACCTGATATTGGCGCGCCGGCTTCTCGGCTTGGGCGCAGGGTAAGATTTCTCAGCATGCCCAAGCCCGGCATGGGCCATCTGTCGGTAGCTCTTCGATGTCACCACCGACCTCGCGCATCCTGGCGTCAACTGCGGCTCTCGACTATCTAAGACCCACTCTCTTCCCCGCCCAATTATCGAGGTCGCCCGATGAAGATCAGCTTTACCGAGCCAGACTTGCCCCGCTCCGGTGCCGTGGTGGTCGGGGTATGGGAAGGGAAGGCGTTGACACCCGCCGCAAGACGGCTCGACGAGGCGACGGCGGGCGCGATCACCCGTGCGCTCGCCGCCTCGTCTCGGTTCGGCGGCAAGAAGGACGAGCTGCTGCCGATTGTCGGCCCTCCCAATCTCTCGGCGAGCCGGATTGTCCTTGCCGGTCTCGGTAAACCCGAATCGCCCAACTCCACATCGTTCCAGCAACTCGGCGGAAATCTGGTCGCACATCTGAACGGGGCCGGAGAGGAGGAGGCGGCGTTGATGATCGACGTTGCCGACGGAGCATCGATCGGTTCAACCGAGGCAGCCGCTGAACTAGCCTTTGGCGCGCAGCTCAGATCCTATCGATTCGACAAGTACAAGACCAGGCAGAAGCCGGAGCAGAAACCGTCGCTCAATCGCCTGACGATCGCCACCAGCGGCGCGAAGGCAGCGAAACGTACCTATCACCCGCTCGAGAAAACGGCGGCCGCGGTGTTTCTGACCCGCGACCTTGTTTCGGAGCCGGCAAACGTGATCTACCCGGAGACGCTTGCGGCAGAAGCCGGGCGGCTCGCCGAGCTCGGCGTCGATGTCGAAATCCTCGACGAGCGCAAAATTCGGGACCTCGGGATGAATGCGCTGCTCGCGGTGGGACAAGGCAGCGCCCGGCCACCGCGCGTCGTCGTCATGCAGTGGCATGGCGCCAACGGCTCGGGCGGAACGCGCAGCCAGCCCCTTGCCTTTGTCGGCAAGGGCGTCACGTTCGATACCGGCGGCATCTCGATCAAACCGGCCGCCGGCATGGGCGACATGAAATGGGACATGGCGGGCTCCGCCGTGGTCATCGGCCTGATGCGGCTCCTCGCCGCGCGCAACGCTCCTTTGAATGCGGTCGGGGTCGTCGGGCTGGTCGAAAACATGCCGTCGGGTACTGCGCAGCGTCCGGGCGACATCGTCACTTCGATGTCAGGTCAGACGATCGAAGTGTTGAACACCGACGCCGAGGGCCGATTGGTGCTCGCCGACGCGCTGTGGTATTGCCAGGAGCGCTTCAAGCCACGCCTGATGATCGACTTGGCGACTTTGACTGGTGCCGTCATCGTCGCGCTCGGCCATCATCAAGCAGGCCTCTTCTCGAACAATGACGAGCTCGCCGACCGGCTGGTCGAGTCCGGCAAGGCGGTTGGCGAGCAAGTCTGGCGGCTGCCGCTCGCCGAAAGCTATGACCGCGAGATCGACAGCGATGCCGCCGATGTCAAAAACATCGGTGGAGGCCGGGCTGCTGGCAGCATCATCGGCGCCCAGTTTATTCAGCGCTTCGTCAACGACGTGCCATGGGCGCATCTCGACATCGCCGGCACGGCGTGGTCGACAAAGGACGCGCCGACCGTGCCGAAGGGCGCCACCGCGTTCGGCGTCAGGCTGCTCGATCGGTTCGCCTCCCAGTACTACGAGAAGGAGTAGCGGCGCCCGAAATTGTCATTGGGATCGCCGTTGGGAGGCCCGGCCTTGGCCGAAATCGGCTTTTACCACCTGTTGTCGATGTCGCTGGAACGAGCTCTGCCGAAGCTCCTCGATCGAGCCTGCGCGCAGGGCCATCGAGTGGTTGTCCGGGCCGCATCTGCCGAGCGGGTCGAACATCTCAATGCGGCGCTGTGGACGTACGAGGAGGCCGCGTTCTTGCCGCACGGCTCGGCGCGCGACGGGAATCCGGCGTTGCAGCCGATCTGGCTGACCCATCGCGCCGAGAACCCGAACGGCGCTTCGATGATTGTTCTGGTGGACGGCCTCGAAGTCGAGGATTTCCAAGCGTTCGGCCGCTGTGCCGACGTCTTCGACGGCAATGATGCGGAGGCGGTAGAGGCGGCGCGCGGCCGTTGGCGACGTGCGCGCGAAGCCGGGTGCAATTTAACCTATTGGCAGCAGACCGCATCGGGCTGGGAGCGAAAGGCCTGAAGAGAGGCGTAGTTTTACCGCCGGGTTTTACCGCCGGGTTTGCCGGTCGTCCCGAGGCTCGCTATAACCCGCGGCTCTCGCCGAAAGAGAGATGCGTATGACCGAACGGACTTTGTCGATCATCAAACCGGACGCGACGCGGCGCAATCTTACCGGTGCGATCAACGACCGCTTCGAGAGGGGCGGACTGCGCATCATCGCCCAGAAGCGCATCCAACTTTCGCAGAGCCAGGCCGAGCGGTTTTACGAAGTGCATGCCGGGCGCCCGTTCTATCGCGATCTGGTCTCGTTTATGAGTTCGGGCCCGGTTGTGGTCCAAGTCCTCGCAGGGGAGAATGCGGTGGCGCTCAACCGCGAAATCATGGGCACGACAAATCCGGCGAACGCCGCCCCCGGCACCATCCGGAAGGATTTCGCCGAGTCGATCGAAGCAAACTCGGTCCACGGGTCCGACTCCCCCGAGGCCGCGGCGCAGGAAATCGCCTTCTTCTTCTCCACGATCGAAATTTGTCCTTAGTGAGGGCGGCAGATCCTTCGGAGCCGGTTTCTCTGACTGGGGGCACCTTGCCCGCGCTGCGGGCAGAAGGTTTGCGATCTCGATCCTTCCCATTCTTGCGAAGCCGGTTTGCCCGGCGCATCGCGGCGTGGTCCGAGGCCGGTCTCGACACCGCCGCTCTGCTAATTTTTCCGCTCCTCGTCGTGCTGCCCCGCGGCATAGCCGCGCTCGTCTCGGCGGCGGGGCTGTGCGCGGCCGGTTTGGTGCTGTCGGCAAGCGGAACAAGGCTGACCCGCATTTTCCTGGTTGCCGCGGCGCTGCTCGGGTGTCTCCTCGCATGGGGGACCGTCTCGGCATTGTGGTCGGTCGATCCGGTGCGGAGTTTGGTTGTGGCAGTCCGACTCGCCGGTCTATTTGCCGTCGGGCTGGCGCTTGCTGCCGGCGCCGGCCTGGTCGCGGCGCCGCGCCGCCTGGCATTCCTGTTGCTCGTCGGAATGGCGCTCGGGATTGCCATGGTGGCGATCGAACTCGCTACTGCCGGCGGCTTGAATTCGCTCGTCTCCGACCGCGCTTATCGGCCAACCCAGCTCAATCAGGCTTCGATCTCGTTTGCGCTGTTGGTGTTGCCGGCGACCGCCTTGTTGATTTCTCTCGGCCAGGCGATCTTCGCAACTCTGCTCGCGGCCGTGACGGCGGTAACGGTTTGCGAGTTGGCGGGGACCGCGGCGAAAGTGGTGCTGCTTGCCGGCCTGGCGATGGGTTTGCTCCTCTACCGGGCACGCCCGGTGGTCGCGGGGATCGCCCTGGCGATCGCGGTGGCCGTTATCATCGCGGCGCCGTTGACCTTTGCACGGCTCGAGCGGTTGCCTGGTCTCGGCGAGATGGCCGACAGCTTCAAAATTTCCGCCGGTCACCGTCTGTTGATCTGGTCGTTTGCCGGCGATCGGATCGCCGAGCGGCCGCTCATCGGCTGGGGCTTGGACGCGTCGCGCGCCATCCCGGGCGGCGATGACCCAATCAGACCGGGCGAAACCTGGATGCCATTGCATCCGCACAATGCGGCCCTGCAGGTCTGGCTCGAACTCGGAGCGCCTGGTGCGGCGCTGTTTGCGCTGCTGGCGGCGCTTGTCTGGGGCGCTCTCGCCCGTGTCGAATGGCCGCCGCTGTTCGCCGCCGCGACGGGCGGCAGCTTGACGAGCGCATTTGTCGGCTGTTTTGGCACTTACGGCATATGGCAGGAATGGTGGCTCGGCACCTTGTCGTTCTCGCTTTTTTTGGTCTTGGTCATGGGCCGCGTCGCGAGTTGCCGAGTCGCGCCCGGAAAACCGAGCGGATCTCGGAGAGTTCTCATTGGTCCGCCGCCGGACTACAAAGTAAAGATCGCCAGCCCGATGAGGATGAGAATGATTACGGCCAACGCGTATCTGACCAGCCGGGTGAACGCGAGCCAAGTCTGACGATGCTGCTCGAAACTGGGATCGACTAACGCCATCGCTTTCCTATCCGCTACGAGAATATCTTAACAGGCATAGCCTAGCCTAGGCTGGGTTCGAGGCAAGCGGGTCGCCGGGGCAATCCTGTGGGCTGAGCGCCAAAATATCCGGGATTCCGGCATTTACGATCTCGACCCGCTCGGCGACGACCCGCACCCGTCCTTCCGCAATCAGCCGCATCGCCAGCGGATAGAGCCGATGCTCGGTCTCGAGAATTCGCTCTGACAGCCGCGCCTCGTCATCGCCGGGATGAACCGGCACGACAGCCTGACCGATGATCGGCCCGCAGTCGAGTTCCGGGCGGACGAAATGAACCGTGCAGCCGGCAAATCGGACGCCTGCCGCGAGCGCCTGCCGCTGCGCATGCAGACCGCGGAAGGAGGGGAGCAGTGAGGGATGAATATTGATCATCCGGTCGCGCCACGCCGCCACGAAATTCGCGTCCAATATGCGCATAAAGCCGGCAAGACAGACGAGTTCGACCCGGTGCTCGCAAAGCCGCCGCTGCGCCTCCGCCGCGAAGGCGCGCCGGTCGCGATGCGGGATGACCACGACGGGAACGCCGGCCGCGGCCGCGATTCCGAGGCCCTGCGCTTCGGCCCGGCTGCTGATGACGAGAGCGATCTCGGCTGGGTGAGCCTCAGCCGAACATGCCGCAATCAGGGCCTGCAGATTGGAGCCCCGGCCCGAGATCAGCACGCCGACCCTCAGCCGCGCCATCGCGGTTTCCCGGCTTCCCGGCGCCGTTCCAGGTGGACCGCCCGGCAGGTCCGGCTGTTGATGGCGTCCTCGCAAAAACTGCTGTATGACCGCTGTGCGGCGGTCGACAGCTGCGAAGATATCGGGTCGGAGGCGGTTTGCAATGGCTCTGCGGCTGATGACCGCGTGCGCCCTCCTGCTGGTGGGAGCAGTCGCGATGCGGGCGGGACCGGCCCCTGCGCAGGGATCTGACGAGGCCTATTCGGCGACTGTGAAGGTGGACGCGACGGCCGACAGCGCCGCAGCGGCGCGGGAGATGGCGCGCATCGACGGGCAAAGACGTGCCCTCGCTGCAGTCATCGAGCGTCTGTCGGGCGTGTCCGAACCTGCCACGCCGCCAAAGCTCGACGACAAGACGATCACCGACATGGTCGCCAGTTTCGAGGTCGCAAACGAACACATGTCGGCCGTGCGTTATGTCGCGGACTACACCTTTCACTTCCGCCCGTCCAAGGTGCGGCGGCTGGTCCGGGTTGCCCAGACCCCGTCAGCGGAAAGCGGCAGCAAAAGCCCCCCGGATAAAAGCCCTGGGGACGGCGGCGGCAAGAGCCCCGCGGAAGGCGGGGGCAAGCCATCCGCCGAGAGCGGCAATCGGGCCATCGTCGTGCTGCCGGTCTACCAAGACGGGTCGAATGTCGTCCTCTGGGACGACCCTAATGGGTGGCGCGTGGCCTGGTCGCAGCGGCCGGCCGGGTCTGGGCCCGGTCGCCTGGTGCTGCCGCTGGGCGATGCGGGAGATCTGGTGGCGATCGATGCGGAGAAGGCCGGATCTGGCAAACCCGAGGCGCTGACCGCGATCGCCCAACGAAATAGCGGGTCCGAAGCAGTCGTGGCGTTGGCGACTGCACGACGTCAAGACAACAAGCTTGCCGGCCTCGACGTGACGGTTAAGCGATATCGCTCCGGGCGCCTCGTCGATACACAAGCAAGCTCGTTCGAGGCCGATCCCGGAGAGAGCGACGCCGACCTTCTGCGGAGGGCGGCGGAATCAACCGCCGCGGAGATCGAAACCGGCGCCACACTGAATGCCGGCACACGATCTGACCAGCCGGCGAGCCTTGCGGTCACCGTTCCCATAACCAGTCTCGGCGAGTGGGTGCAGGTGCGCAACCGGCTTGCTTCCGTCAGCTCGATTCGAAAAATCGACCTGTTGTCGCTCAGTCGCCAGGAAGCGAGAATCGAGGTCAAGTATGTCGGCAGTCAGGATCAATTGAAATCCAATCTAGCCGAGGTCAACCTCGATCTCGGCGGCGGCGATCCGATCTGGCGGATCCAGTCCTCGGGCGCGGCGAGTGCGCGCTAGTCACGCCTCCACCGGCCGCCTCGAAATGCGGACCTTCACCCTTGGAGGTCCGCTTCATCGACATTTAATATCGCGCCGGTTTGCACGGCGGCCTCGCTGATCTCGCGTTCCCGCAATCATCATGAGTGAGCTCGGGCTCAATCTCCCGAATTTGATTTCGCTGGGGCGGTTGTTGCTGGTCCCGCTCGCGATCTCGCTTATCCTCGACGGGAGGTATTGGGCTGCCTTCTGGGTTTTCGTTGTCGCGGGAGTTTCGGACGCACTCGACGGCTTCATTGCGAAGCGCTTCGACCGGCGCACGCGATTGGGTGCGCTATTGGATCCGCTCGCCGACAAGGTGCTTCTCGTCAGCGTTTACGTCACTCTCGGCGTTGCCGGCCAGATCTGGGCCTGGCTCGTCGTTCTCGTCGTCTTCCGCGATATCATGATTATCGGCGGCTTCCTATTGATCCAGGCGATCGCTGCGCTGCCGAAACCCACCCACCCGCTCTTCATCAGCAAAGTCAACACGGGCGTGCAGGTCGCGATGGTCGGCTATGTGTTGGCTCGACGCGGCCTCGGCGCCGAAGCCGGCCTGATGGATGAGGTACTGGGGATTGCGGTCGCCGTGACGACGGTCGCGTCGGGACTAACCTATCTCCTGCGGTGGGCCCGCATCCTTGCGCGCTCGGAGCAGGCCCTGTGAGCCTACTCGGTCGGGGGCTGGTCCTGGTTACCGGATCGAGGCGACTTTTGGGGTAACGATGCAACTCACCTTCGATCTGCCCCGCCACGTCGCCTTGAGCCGCTCCGATTTCCTGGTTTCAGACAGCAACGCCGCAGCGGTTGGCTGGATAGACCGGTGGCCCGATTGGCCCTCCCGAGCTCTGGCGCTCCATGGGCCGGCGAGTTGCGGCAAGACGCATCTCGTCCATCTCTGGTGTGCCCAGACGGCGGGTGTCGTCGTGGCTGGCGAGACGCTCAGCGAGAGGGTGGTGGCGCGTCTCGTCTCGGAGCACCTGCATCGAATCGCGATCGATGATGCCGATCGCGCCTGCGAGCAGGCGCTGCTCCACCTTTACAATTTCTGCATGGAAACCCGGGGCGGCCTTTTAGTGACCGCTCGCCGGCCGCCCGCCTCTTGGACAGTCGTGTTGCCGGATCTCGATTCACGGTTGCGCGCGGTTTTGGCCATCGGGATCGGGTTGCCCGATGACGCGCTCCTCGGGGCGGTTCTCGTCAAGCACTTTGCCGACCGGCAGCTGCGCGTCGCGCCGGAGGTGATCGCGTATTTGCTTGCGCATATGGAGCGGTCTTTCGCGGCAGCAGCCAATATGGCCTCTCGGCTCGACCTGGTTTCGCTGCGCGATCGCCGCGCGATCACCGTGCCGCTAGCACGCCGACTTGTCTCAGAAGCCGGGGTCTCAGAAGCCGGGGTCTCAGAAGCCGGCGCTCACGCTTCTTCGTCCCCCAGAGATTCGGGCGTGACGTAACCGATCACCTCGTGCCGCGAGGAGCCCAGAGCCGACCAGTCGGCCGGAACCCGGAAGCTGATACAGGCGGCAGTCGGAAACTTGCCGGAGGCGAGCGCCAAGAATGCCGGCGAATTCTCGTCGGCGAGCGCAACCGCCAGCTCATAAAGCCCCGGATTGTGACCGATAAGCATTACATTGGCATCGCGAGCGTCGAGGCGACCCAGGCGTGCCGCCAGCTTTTCTCGCGAAGCAAGATACAGCTCATCCTCGATCAAGGTGGGCGGCCGGGGCGAAAACGCAGCGAGGACCAAATCGAGGGTCTCGCGTGTGCGTCGTGCGCTCGAGCAGAGAACAAGATCGACCGCGCCGAGCTTGGCCGAAAGATTTTTGCCAACGCGACGCGCTGTCTTGCGGCCGCGCCGGCTCAAAGGTCGCTGGTGATCGTCGACATCCTCTTTGGCGCCCGATTTCGCGTGGCGGAGCAAGTGCAGCAGGTTCATCTCAGGCCTCTTCGCCGGGCACCGACTGAATTAGGGGTCCTACGCTCGCAGCAACATTGCACGAATAATTACATGCGCCATGTGTGCTCGACCGCATGCGCTTTCGATCGTGGCGCACCAGGGCAAGGACATGACACTCTTTCACCCGAACGATAGAGTCCACGTCGACCAGTACCTTCCAGCTCCATCGGGAGAGCGGTAGTGAGCACCAGCGCCCAGCCCGTCGAGACCGCGTCGGTCGATTTCCATTCCGATGCACGTTTTATAAATCGTGAGCTCTCTTGGCTCGCCTTCAACGAGCGGGTGCTTGCCGAGGCTGACAATTTGCGTCATCCGCTGCTCGAACGACTCCGGTTCGTGTCGATCTCGGCAAACAATCTCGATGAATTTTATATGGTGCGAGTGGCCGGGCTGAAAGGCCAGCATCTTGCCGGGATCAAGACGCTGAGCCAGGACGGGCTCACCCCGGCGCAACAGCTCGAGGCGATCAGGCAGAGGGCCGGCAAGTTGATGGCCGACCAGCAGATCACTTGGCTGGCGTTGCGCCGGCAGCTCGACGAAGCTGGGATCAGCGTCATCGATCCAACCGATCTGAATCCGGGTGATCGCGAGTGGCTCGAAGACCGCTTTATGGCCGAGGTCTTTCCGGTCCTGACGCCGCTGGCGCTCGACCCCGCTCATCCATTTCCGTTTGTCGCCAATCGCGGGTTCGGCCTGGCGCTCGAGCTCGAGCGGGTCAGCGACAGCATTCGTCTTCAGGCGCTGACCCTGATCCCATCCTCTATCGATCGATTCGTCCGTCTTCCGGGTGCCCGAATCCGGTTTCTGCCGATCGAGCAGATGATCGCGCTTTTTCTCGATCATCTGTTTCCTGGTTTTGCCGTCGTGGCGCAAGGCGTCTTTCGGCTGCTGCGCGACAGCGAGGTCGAGATCGAAGAGGAAGCCGAGGATCTGGTCCGTCTCTTCGAGACGGCGCTGAAGCGTCGGCGGCGCGGTCATGCCATCCTCCTCGCGGTCGATTCGACGATGCCGGCCGATCTGCGGCGCTTCCTGATGGAAAAACTCGATGCGGCGCCGGCGGACGTGTTTGCGACCGAGGGCATTCTTGGCCTCAACGACACCGAGCAACTGATCGTCGACGAGCGCCCGGACCTCGTCTTTACGCCCTACAACGCGCGCTTTCCCGAGCGCATCCGGGATTTTGGGGGGGATTGCTTTGCGGCGATCCGGCAGAAGGACATCGTTGTCCACCATCCCTACGAGAGTTTCGACGTCGTCGTTCAGTTCGTCAGACAGGCAGCGGGCGACCCGGCGGTCGTGGCGATCAAGCAGACCCTCTATCGCACGAGCGAGGACAGTCCGATCGTGCGGGAGCTGGCCGCAGCGGCCGAAGCCGGGAAGTCGGTGACGGCGCTGATTGAACTCAAAGCTCGGTTTGACGAGGAGGCCAACATCCGTTGGGCCCGCGATCTTGAACGGGCGGGCGTACAGGTCGTTTACGGCTTCTTGGAACTCAAAACGCACGCCAAGGTTTCCTTGGTCGTGCGTCGCGAGGGGGGCCAGCTTTGCTCGTATGTTCATCTCGGGACCGGCAATTACCATCCCTATACAGCCAAGGTTTACACCGATCTGTCGTTCTTCACCTGTGATCCGGCATTGTGCCGCGATGCCGCGCGTCTGTTCAATTTCATGACGGGCTATGCCAGCCCCGCGAGTCTCGAGAAGATCGCGGTCGCGCCGCTCACGCTCAGGGCCCGGCTCGGCGAGTTGATCGAAGCCGAGGTCGAGAACGCAAAACAGGGCAAGCCGGCGCAGATCTGGGCGAAAATGAACGCGCTCGTCGACCCGGCCATAATCGATCTTCTTTATGAGGCCTCGCAGGCGGGGGTGAGCATCGACCTCGTGGTACGCGGCATCTGCTGCTTGCGGCCAGGCATTCCCGGCCTTTCCGAAAACATCCGCGTCAAGAGCATCATCGGGCGGTTTCTCGAGCACAGCCGTATTGTTTGCTTCGGCAACGGCAACAAGCTGCCCTCGGATCGGGCTAAGGTGTTCATCAGTTCGGCCGATTGGATGCCGCGCAATTTCGACGGGCGCGTCGAAGCATCGGTGCCGATTGAAAACCCGACGGTTCACCGCCAAGTGCTGGACGAAATCATCGTGGCCAATCTCCGCGATACGTTGCAGAGCTGGAGTTTGCTGCCTACGGGGGACTACGAGCGGGTGCCGGCCGATGAAGAAGGCTTTTCTGCTCATACGTATTTTATGACGAATCCGAGCCTGTCGGGACGCGGCAAGGCGCTGAGGCGAGGGCACCCGAGGCTTGTCGTGCGCTGACCGGATGTCCGATCTCGATCCGCTTGCGGCGGCCGAGCGCATCGGCGTCATCGATCTCGGCTCGAACTCGCTGCGCCTCGTCGTCTTCGAGCGGCTCGGCGCCGCGGTGTTTCCGCTCTTCAACGAAAAGGTCATGTGCGGCCTCGGGCGCGACATCTCGTCCACCGGCCGGTTGAATCCGGAAGGGGTCGCCCTGGCGCTGGTCAATCTGCGCCGCTTCGTCGCTTTCGCCCGCGCCATTGCCGTCGATCATCTCGCGGTGCTGGCAACCGCCGCCGTGCGCGATGCCAGCGACGGAGAAGCTTTTGCCGCCGAGGTCGAACGCCAGTGCCGCGTGCCGGTCAAGATAATCGACGGGGCCGAGGAGGCGCGGCTCTCCGCGGCCGGAGTGCTGGCCGGGATTCCGGACGCGGATGGAATTGTCGCCGATCTCGGCGGCGGCAGTGTGGAGCTGGTTCGTGTTGGACCCGGCGCATCGAATTCCACGGGCGGCGTTATCGGTCAGATAGGCCAGGGTATCAGTCTCCCGCTTGGCCCGCTTCGCCTTGCCGAATTCGGGGAGCGGACGAAGGGTCTGTCCGAAACGATCGACCGGGTGCTCGCCGGCGTTTCGGTTTTGCGCGCGGCGGCAGGAAGGAAGTTGTATTTGGTCGGTGGGGCAGCGCGCGCCATCGCCCGGCTGCACATGGAGCACACGCAATATCCGCTCCACATCATTCACCGGTACAGGATTTCCCGAAGGGAGGCCGAAGGTTTCCTCGACATCGTCGGCCGGCAGTCTCGCAAGTCACTCGAGCGAATCACCACGGTCTCGCGCAAGCGCCTCGACGTCGTGCCGCTCGCGGCATTGGTCCTGCGCAAGCTGATTACCCTCGCGGCGCCGCAAAGCGTCGTCTTTTCCGCTCTTGGACTGCGGGAAGGCTATGCATATGGGCTCGTTCCCGCGGAGGACCGGATTCCCGATTCGCTGATCGCTGGTTATATGGTTGTCGGCCGGCGCCAGAGTCGGTTTCGCCTCGACGGCGATCTGCTGCAGCAATGGACCTCGCCGCTCTTTGGTGACTTCTCGGAAGCGGTCCGACGTCGTCATCGGGCCGCATGCTGGCTCAGCGATCTGGCGTGGAGCGAGCACCCCGACTACCGCGCCAAGCAGGCCTTCATCCGAAGCTTGACATTGCCGTTTGCCGGCAGCACCCACCCGGATCGGGTTTTCGTCGCGACCGCCTTGCATGCCCGCTACGGCGGCTCGGCCGAGGACTCGGTGAGAGAGCCAACTCAGTGGTTGCTCGACGAGCGCGCGACGAATGAGGCGCGGACGCTCGGTCTGGCGCTGCGTCTCGCCTACACGCTCTGCGCCGGCTCGATAGAATTGCTGGCCGATCTCGGGCTCGGCCGCTCAGGCAACACTCTTACGCTCGATGTGCCATCGGGGAGCAGCTTGTTCGTCGGCGAAACTGTCCAGCGCCGCCTCGATGCCGTCGCCCGCTCGCTCGGCATGAACCCGATGATCAGACGCCGCGAGACGAGCGTGGCGGCCGGAGCATAGCGCGGTAGGCGACCGCGGATCGGTTTGACATGACAGGCAATCCCGCCGACCGCGCGGGCGCGATCCTCGAAGTCGATCTCGCGGGTATAGCGGCGAATTGGCGCCTCTTGTCGCGGCGGGTCGAACCGGCGGGATGTGCAGCCGTGGTCAAGGCCGATGCCTATGGCTTAGGCGCCCCGCTGGTGGCGCTCGCCTTGGCCGCGGCCGGATGCCGGCAATTTTTCGTCGCAACCATCGATGAAGGGATCGCACTTCGCAGGGTATTGCCCGAAACGGCCGAGATCGCTGTCTTCAACGGTCTACTGCCCGGTTGCGCGGATGATTTTTTCGAGTTCTGCCTCGTCCCGGTCCTCAACGATCCCGGGCAGATCGCCGATTGGCGATCGGCTGCCTCGCGGTACGGGAAAGGGCCGGCCATCCTGCATATCGATACGGGTATGGGCCGCCTCGGGTTGACCGTCCGAGAGTTCGACCGGCTTGCGGAGGAATTGTGCCAGCCGGAGCCGATCCAATGGCGTGCCCTCATCAGCCATCTCGCCTGCTCGGACGAACCACGGCACCCGCTGAATGGCATTCAACTCGAACGCTTTTCTGCTGCGCGGCGGCGCCTCGCCCACCTCCCCGCCAGTCTAGTCGCATCCTCCGGCATCTTTCTTGGGCCCGAGTTTCACTTCGACTTCGCACGCCCCGGTGCCGCTCTATACGGGGTCAATCCACAACCCGGCTGCCCGAACCCGATGCGCCAGATCGTCCGGCTGAAGGGCAGAATTTTGCAAATACGCGAAGTTGACCGGGATCAGACGGTTGGCTACGGTGCGACGCATGTCATGGCCGCTCCGGGACGCCTCGCAACCGTCGCGGTCGGCTATGCGGATGGCTGGCTCCGCTCGGTGAGCCAGCGTGGCTCGGGCCGCGTCGGCGGCAAACGAGTGCCGCTTCTCGGTCGCGTCTCGATGGATCTCATAGTTTTCGACGTATCCGACGTCGACCCTGCGTTAGTGCGGCCCGGTGGCTTCATCGAGTTGCTGCACGAGGATTACGGCGTCGATGCCGTCGCCGCCGATGCCGGCACAATCGGTTACGAGATCCTGACCGCCCTCGGCCGGCGATACCACAGGGTCTATCGCGGCGCCCCGCGGCAATGCTGAGCCAATGCTGAGATTTCTCGCCGCGGTTGGGGCGGCCTTTCTCACTTTTCTCGCGACTACCGGCCGGCTCGCCGTGTTCGCGGGCATGTCCCTGGCGACCGCGTTTACGCCGCCCTTTTATCCAGGCGTGATCCTGCGCCAGATGGTTTCTATAGGATACTTCTCGCTGCCAGTCGTCGGGCTGACGGCAGTCTTTACGGGGATGGTGCTGGCACTCCAATCCTACACCGGCTTCAGCCGATTCTCCGCGGAGGGGGCGGTGGCGACGGTGGTGGTGCTGTCGGTGACCCGAGAACTCGGCCCCGTCATCAGCGGGTTGATGGTGGCTGGGCGCGTTGGGGCCGCAATTGCGGCGGAGATCGGCACGATGCGCGTCACCGATCAAATCGACGCGCTCACCACGCTGTCCACCGACCCGCTTCGCTATCTGGTGCTTCCGCGTTTGCTCGCGGGGGTCATCACCCTGCCGATGCTGGTCCTGGTCGCCGACATCATTGGCGTTTTCGGCGGCTATCTCGTCGGCGTTTATAAGCTTGGCTTCAATCCCCAGGCTTATCTCAATGGCACGTGGCAACACCTCGAGACGATGGATCTCGTCTCGGGTCTCGTCAAGGCGGCGGTATTCGGCTTTATCGTTGCCCTGATGGGCTGTTATCAGGGCTACCATTCGAGCGGCGGAGCCCAGGGTGTCGGGCGGGCTACCACTCATGCCGTCGTCTCCGCCTCGATTTTGATCCTGCTCGTCGACTATCTGATAACCGCAGCCTTTTTCAGCCGATGACCACTACTCACTCAGTGCCGAAGATCTCTGTCCGGGGCTTGCGCAAATCGTTCGGCCGTAAACAGGTACTGAACGGCCTCGACATCGATTGCGGCAGCGGCGAGAGCCTCGTCGTCATCGGCGGCTCCGGTACGGGAAAATCGGTTCTGGTCAAGTGCATCATCGGTCTGCTGCGCCCCGAAGCGGGATCGATCCGCATCGATGGCACCGAGACAGTCGGACTGCCGCACGCCGCCCGAGAACGCTTGCTGCAGAAATTCGGCATGCTCTTCCAGGGCAGCGCCCTGTTCGATTCGCTCAACGTTTGGGAGAATGTCGCGTTCGGTCTGGTTCAGGGGCGCGGCGCGGAGCGGCCGGCGGCCAGAGAGATCGCGCTCGCCAAGCTCGCCGCCGTCGGGCTCGGACCGGAAGTCTCGCTGCTGCGCACGGCCGAACTTTCCGGCGGAATGCAAAAGCGGGTAGCGTTGGCGCGTGCGATCGCGGCCGAGCCGGAAATCGTGTTTTTCGACGAGCCGACCACCGGCCTCGATCCAATCATGGCGGATGTGATCAATGATCTGATCGTCAAATGCGTCCGCGAGGTCGGCACGACCGCGGTTTCGATCACCCACGATATGGTCAGCGCGCGCAAGATCGCCGACCGCATCGCGATGTTGTACCAGGGACGCATCGTCTGGCACGGGCCGACCGCCGAGATCGACCATTCCGGCAACCCTTTTGTCGACCAGTTCATCCACGGCCGCGCCGACGGGCCCATCAAGATGCAGGTCCGGGCGGCATGAGGCTCCCGATGCTCGGTCCAACTCACGGGAATTGAGCGGATGCCGCGACCGCAGGCGCGTTTTGTTTGCCAGCAATGCGGGTCGGTCCATGCCAAATGGACCGGTCGTTGCGAGGGCTGCGGCGCCTGGAACAGCATGATCGAAGAGTTGCCGCGGGAAGTGCCCCCACAGGGGCTCTCCAAAGACCGCCGCGGCGGGCGTTCGCTCGGCTTTGTCGGCCTCACCGGGCCGAGCATGCTGCCGCCCCGCCGGCGAACCGGCATCGCCGAACTAGACCGAGTCTGCGGCGGCGGGTTTGTTCCAGGCTCGGCAATCCTGGTGGGCGGGGATCCGGGGATCGGCAAATCGACCCTGTTGCTCCAGGCCGCGGCGGCGATGGCGCCGCCTCCGGGCAAGCCCGAGGCGGCGCCGCCGAGTGCCGCCTACATCACCGGCGAGGAGGCGATCGATCAGGTTCGATTGCGCGCCGAGCGCCTCGGTGTCGCAGCGAGCCCGGTGTTGCTGGCGGCCGCCAGCAGCGTGCGCGACATCGTTGCCTCGCTCGACCGGGACGACGCGCCCGGTCTGGTCGTCGTCGATTCGATCCAGACCATGTATCTCGACACCTTAGACAGCGCCCCCGGGACGGTGAGCCAGGTGCGCGGGGCCGCGCAGGAGCTGATACGCCTCGCCAAACGGCGCGGCTTCGTGCTGATCCTGGTCGGCCACGTGACAAAGGAAGGCGTCATCGCCGGCCCGCGCGTGCTCGAGCACATGGTCGATACAGTGCTTTATTTCGAAGGCGAACGCGGCCATCAGTTCCGCATCTTGCGAGCGGTGAAGAACCGCTTCGGCGCGACCGACGAAATCGGCGTATTCGAGATGAGCGATCGCGGGCTGGCCGAAGTCCCGAACCCGTCGGCCTTGTTCCTCGCCGGGCGCGCGATGCCTGACGCCGATCCGGAAGCAGACGAGGCGGCCGGCTCGAGCGCCGGGCGGTTCAGCGGTTCGGCGGTGTTCGCTGGCATCGAAGGAACTCGGCCGGTGCTCGTTGAGGTCCAGGCGCTGATCGCCCCGGCCCTGCTCGGCACGCCGCGGCGCGCCGTGGTCGGCTGGGACGGGACCCGGCTCGCCATGATCATTGCTGTCCTCGATGCCCGCTGCGGCCTGTCGGTCGGAGCCAACGACATCTACCTGAACGTCGCGGGCGGGCTGCGGATCGTCGAGCCGGCCGCGGATCTTGCGGTCGCCGCCGCGCTCGTATCGGCATTGACCGAGACGCCGGTTCCTGCCGATACCGTGGTTTTTGGCGAAATCGCCCTCTCGGGCGATGTGCGTCCGGTCGGCCACACCGAGGCGCGCCTCAAGGAAGCCGCCAAGCTCGGCTTCGGCACAGCCTGGATGCCGCTCCGACGGAGCCCGGGCGCCGGGCGCTCACGCGGGGTCGAAGCCGGACTGAAGACCGCAGCGATCGGACATTTGAGCGAGCTGGTGACGCGATTGTCTTCCCGGCACTCGCCGCACCGGCGAAGCGTGATGGAGATCGCCCCGTGAACACCCTCGACTTCGCGATCATCGCGGTCATCGCGCTCTCGGCACTCTTCGCCTTTGCCCGCGGTTTCGTGCGCGAGGCGCTGTCGATCATCGCCTGGATCGGTGCGGCGGCGATCACGCTTTACGGGTTCAACAACGTCTACGCGATCGCCGTGCGGTTCGTGACGACACCCCTCCTCGCCGACCTGATCGCCGGGGCCGGACTGTTCGTGATCAGCCTGATCGTGCTGACGATCATAACCGGTTACGTTGCGCGATTTGCCGATTCTGGCGCCCTGTCGCCGATCAACCGGACCCTGGGATTGATCTTCGGGCTGGCCCGCGGTCTCGTGCTCGTCTCGCTCGCCTATCTGGTAGTCGACATCAGCCTCCCGCAGAGCGATCGGCCGCCCTGGATCAAAGAGGCAAAGAGCGAACGCTTCCTTGCGAAAGGGGCGGATTTGCTGCGGACCGCCTTGCCCAATTCGCTCCAGGTCAAGAGCGCCGGTGTTGCCGATGACACGCACCGGGCGCTCGAGCGCGCACAGGAGGCGCAAAAAGCCATGCGCGCTCTTTCGAGCCCCGCCACTCCCTCCACGGCCAAAACCGGCGAGGCAGCGGCGCCGAGTTACCAGCAGGGTGACCGAAGCGATATGGATCGGCTGATCAAGAACACGCGCTAGCAGGTTGGTGCAGGCCAGACCCAACTCGCATTTCCTTTATGAAGGAATTATGTAGCGGGTTCAGAAGCGAGGATCGCCGATGGCCCAGACCGATCCGCCGGGGACCGATCCGCTGGACACCGATCATTTCCACGAAGAATGCGGCGTATTCGAAGTCTATGGTCACCCCGACGCGGCGGCGCTCGCGGCGCTCGGGATGCACGCGCTCCAACATCGCGGTCAGGAGGCGGCCGGGATCGTCGCCTATGACGGCGAGCAGTTCAACGCGCACCGCGGACAAGGCCTCGTCAGCGATAATTTCAGCTCCAAGGAGGTGATTGGACGCCTGCGCGGCAGTGCCGCTATCGGCCACGTCCGTTATGCGACGACTGGTGAGGTCGCGCTGCGCAACGTGCAGCCGCTCTTTGCCGATTTCGAGTTTGGCGGGCTCGCCATCTGCCACAACGGCAATCTGACCAACTCTTATCAGCTGCGGCGTCAGCTGGTGCGCCGCGGCAGTCTGTTCCAATCGACGAGCGACACCGAGGCCATCGTCCACCTGATTGCGACGAGCCTCAAGGACACCGTCGTCGATCGGCTGATCGATGCATTGCGGCAGGTCCAAGGCGCCTATTCTCTCGTGGCTCTCTCGCAAGACGAGGTCATTGGGGTGCGCGACCCGCTCGGCGTGCGGCCGCTGGTTCTCGGACGGCTCGGCCAATCCTGGATCCTGGCCTCAGAGACCTGTGCGCTCGACATCATCGGCGCCGAGTTCGAGCGCGACATCGAACCCGGAGAAATCGTCATCATCGGGGCAGGCGGGGTGCGCAGCGTGATGCCGTTCGAGCATCGGGACAGTCGCTTCTGCGTCTTCGAGCACATTTACTTCTCCCGGCCCGACAGCGTCGTCGAAGGGACTAGCGTCTACGAGGCGCGCAAACGGATCGGCCGAGAACTCGCCCGCGAAAGCCATATCGACGCAGACATCGTCGTCCCGGTCCCGGATTCCGGCGTGCCGGCGGCCATTGGCTATGCGCAGGAATCGGGGTTGCCTTTCGAGCTCGGGATCATCCGCAATCACTATGTCGGGCGGACCTTCATCGAGCCGACCGATCAGATCCGCCACCTCGGCGTCCGCCTCAAGCACAATGCGAGCCGAGCGAACCTGAAGGGCAGGCGAGTTATTCTCGTCGATGATTCGATCGTGCGCGGCACGACCTCGATCAAGATCGTCGAGATGGTGCGGCGCGCCGGAGCCACGGCTGTCCATATGCGCATCTCGAGCCCGCCGACGACCCATCCCTGCTTTTATGGAATTGCGACGCCCGAGCGCGAGGAATTGCTCGCGGCGCGCTTCGATATCGCGGGGATGGCAAAACTCATAGGTGTCGACAGTCTCGCCTTCCTGTCGATCGACGGGCTCTACCGAGCGATGGGGGAACCCCGGCGCGACCGCCTCGCGCCACGTTTCTGCGACGCCTGCTTCACCGGCGACTATCCGATCCCGCCGACAGACGCCGATAACGGCAAGGTTTCAGTGCAGCTTTCGCTGCTGGCTGCGCCGGCTTGAATTCTTCTCCCGATTGAACTCTGATCGCCGTGACCGGGGACAGCTTGTCACTGAGCTTTTATCTGATGTTCAGCACCGGCCTCGGCATCATCGCTTTGATGGTGGTAGGCCGGTGGGAGCTTCGATGGCCCGAAAGGGCCGCCGAGGCGAGCTGATGACGGGGGATCAGGACCGCCCTGAACACCCGAGGAAACACCGGGGGCGTCTCGCGGACAAAATCGCGCTGATCACCGGCGCGTCGCGCGGCATCGGTGCGGCGGTCGCGGAGCGCTTCGCGCGCGAGGGCGCGCATGTGGTGCTGGCGGCGCGTACGGTCGGCGGGCTCGAAGAGGTCGACGACAACGTTCGCGCCGCCGGCAGCAGCGCCACCCTCGTCCCGTTCGATCTGCGCGATTTCATCAAGATCGACGAACTCGCCGCGAGGATTCTGGACCGCTGGGGCCGGCTCGACATCCTGGTCGGCAATGCCGCCGAGTTCGGCGTCTTCTCGCCGCTCGGCCATATCGATCCCGCGACTTGGAACGAGGTCGTCGACCTCAACCTGACCGCAAACTGGCGGCTGATCCGGGCGATGGACCCGCTGCTGCGCGCCGCCCCGGCCGGCCGCGCGATCTTTGTCACATCGGGGGTAGCCCACGGTGTTCACCCCTATTGGGGCCCTTACGCAATCAGCAAAGCGGGCCTCGAAATGCTGGTGAAGATCTATGCCGGCGAAATCACCAAGACGCGCGTGCGCGCCAACCTGATCGACCCCGGCATCGTGCGCACCCGGCTGCGCGCGCGTGCCTTCCCGGGCGAAGATCCGGCGCGCCGGCCCCCGCCGGAGAGCGTAACCGACACCTTTCTCACCCTCGCCCTATCTGAATGCACCCGCAATGGCGAGATCCTCACTGCCCCTCTCCTTCCGAAAGGCGGAGAGGGGCCGTCGTTATGAGCCGGAGAGGGCTTCGACTATCGCACGGGTGAGAAGGCCGCCGGGATCAGCAGCTTGTTTTCCTGCCGGACCGGACGGACGCCGGCCTGTGGCGGCCATGCGCCGCCGGGACGGCGGGATTCCTCGCGGACGCGGGCGCGCTCGTTCAGGTCCTTATACACCCAGATGTGGACGAATTTGTTGAGCGTGCCGAGCTCGCTCGTCCAGCAGGCCGCCAGGGGTGAGAACCGCTCGCGCGCCTCGATTGCCTTGCCCCACGCCTCCAGCACTTTCGGGATGTCGCCCGGGGCATAGGTGTAGGTGCGCATCTCGTACACGTTCCCGGAGCCGTAATCCCGGCTGCCCAGCGGGCGCATGAACGGCGCCGGGTTCATGATCTCGGCTTCCTGCGCCACGATCAGGTCCTGGCCGCCGGGGAGCGCGTTGCGCGCGGCGTCTTGCGCCATTGCCGCGCGTATCCTCGTGCGGTGTTGCAGGTCGTCATAGGGATAGACGTGGACGACCTGATTGAGCGGACCGAACTCGGTGTGCCAGAAGGCTCCCAATTTGGAATGTTTCTCCCGCAGCGGGAGGCGTTTCTCGTAGCGCTCCTCAAATTCGGCCAAGGTTCCGGGGCGCAGGGTGTAGGTACGGACTTCGTAGATCATCGGCACATCCTCCAGAATGATTATTCGGCTGCTTCCTCTTTGACCGGCGTCAGATCGTAGCGCTGCATCGCAAAGCTGATCGCTTCGTTCCAGCCGCGGCTGCGTAGATCGATGTGTACGTCGTCGGGACCCAAATACTTCAGATTGACCGCGTCGCCCATCGGGGTCCGCTCCGGCCTTTCGGTTTTCGGGATCGGCACGGGCGAATAATTCGCGGCTTCCAGGGCCTTGGCCGTTGCCTGCTCGTCGTCGACATAAAATCCGATGTGGTGAATCCCACGCATCTCGGAGGTTTGTCCCGGGCCGAGTTTCGGAGCACCGGGCTCGCCATATTTTAGAATAGCAAAGTAGATATAGCCGTCGCTGAGCCAAACACCCTTTTCGCCGGTATCCCCGGGCCGGCGATATAGTTCGGTCAGGCCGAACTGTTCCTTGTAGAATTCTGCAGTCTTCGCGGGATCGTCGGTGACGAGTGCGATATGCCTGATGCGAGCCATCTGCCATCCTCCCTCGGCGCATGCGCTTGTCAATGCGCGGGTTTTGCTGTGTAGGCGTTCTCCCGGGTTATCGTCAAGATGATGGCGCGAATTGGCGTATAAGGTAAATCGAAACGCGGCTGCCGGTCGCGTTGGCATCGGCATTGGGAGGTGATCCATGGAAAAGCGGCGCAGCATCGATGTGGCGGGGGCGAAGCACGTCAACCCGATCCCGAGCGCTAGCCGGCGCGGCCCTTTTGTCGTCTCCGGCGCGATCTCCGGCACCGATCCGGAGACCGGCAAGGTCCCGGCCGACCTCGACGAGCAATGCCGGCTGATGTTTGAGAATGTGCGGCGGGTGATGACGGCGGCCGGCGGCTCGCCCGACGATATCGTCAAGATGACGGTGTGGATCACCGACCGCTCCTTGCGCGAGATCATGAACCGGCATTGGATCGCGATGTTTCCGGACGCGCATTCGCGGCCGGCGCGCCACACCTTGACCTCGCGCGACTTCACGGCGCCGATGCAGATCCAATGCGACCTGATGGCCGTGCTGGCCGAGGGCTGAGGTCATGAAGATCGTCGATATCCGCACGACCCCCCTCTCCTACCGTTGCGACCCGCCCTATGGCAGCGCCGGCGGCATGCAGGCGCGCCGCGGCGGCCTCCTCGTCGAGATCGAGACCGACGAGCGGGTCATCGGGATCGGCGAGGCCGGGGTCGGCGGCGGCATCACGCGGGACGTCATTGAAAAACTATTGCAGCCGATGCTGATCGGCGAGGACCCGCTGCTGATCGAGGGGCTGTGGCAGAAGATGTTCGCGCGCACCCGCCAATACGGCCGCCGCGGCATCGTGATGAATGCGATTAGCGGCCTTGACATCGCGCTCTGGGATATCGCCGGCAAGGTCGCCAAATTGCCGCTCTATCGTCTGCTCGGCGGCTGCCGCAACCGGGTCGAGGCCTATGCCAGCGGCGGCTTTTACCAGGAAGGCAAGACGGCCGACGGCCTCGCGGGCGAAGCTGAGGGCTACCGCGCCCGCGGCTTCAAGGGCATGAAGATGAAGATCGGGCGCAATTCCTCGACGCAGACCCATCTGCGCCACCTGGTCGCTCATGCCGAGCTCTGCCAAACCGAGCCCGAAGAAGACATCGCGCGGGTCGCCGCGGTGCGCCGCGCGCTGGGCCCGCAGGCGAAATTGATGGCCGACGTCAACTGCGCCTGGAGCCCGTCCTTCGCGATCGAGATGGGCCGCGCGCTCGAGCCCTATAAGCTCTACTGGATCGAGGAGCCGGTCGCGACCGACGACATCGACGGCAGCGCGCGGGTCGCCGATGCGCTAACGACGCCGATCGCCGGCTACGAGACCGAGATCGGCCTCTACGGGTTTCGTGAGCTGATCACCCGCGGCGCAGTCGATATCGTCCAGCCCGACATCGCGTGGGCCGGGGGCCTCTCCGAATGCCGCCGCATCGCCGCCCTGGCGCAGGCGCATCACCTTATGGTCGCTCCACACGCCTTCGCCAGCGCCGTGACACTCGCCGCCTCGCTGCACTTCATCGCCTCGATCCCGAACGGGTTGGTGCTCGAATTCGACCAGAACCCCAACGGTCTGCGCGACGAGCTGCTGAAGGAGCCGATCCATATCGAGCCCGACGGCATGATCAGATTGCCGGAGCGGCCCGGCCTCGGCATCGAGCTCGATCGCGGCGCAGTCGAGCGTTACCGCGCCGAATGAGTGCGAGGCCGCTCTATACGATTGGTTACGAGAAGGCTCTGCTAACGGAAGTAGTCTCGACGCTCGCAGGCGCTCGTGTAGCCACCCTCATCGACGTCCGCGATCGCCCGATATCGCGCCGGCCCGGCTTTTCGAAGCGGCAGCTCGCGGCGGCCCTCGATGATGCCAAGATGCGCTACGTCCATCTCCAGGCGCTCGGCACACCGCCGGAGGGCCGCCTAGCGAACCGCCGTCGCGAATGGGATCGGTTTTGGGGCATCGTCGAGGAGAAACTCGCCCGCCCCGAAGCCGAGCTCGCGCTGCAGGAGGCCGGGGAAATCGCGCAAGCCGCGCCGAGCTGCCTGTTGTGCTATGAAGCCGATTGGCAGATCTGCCACCGCCAGCGGGTCGCCGAAATACTGGCGCAACGCCACGGTTTCACGGTGTCCCACCTCAAGGTTGGTGGCGAACTGATGGGAGGATGACGTGAACCGAGCGGCCTCAATTCTTATCCTTGTTTCGGCGGCGCTCTTTGCCATCAGCGGCGGCTTGCGGGCGCAGCAGGTCAACATGACCTTTTTCGTAACCAGCGCCGGCTCCGGCAAAGGCGCGGATCTCGGCGGTTTGGCCGGTGCGGACCAGATATGCCAGCGGCTCGCGCAGAGCGCGGGGGCCGGAAACCACACCTGGCACGCTTATCTCAGCACCGAGGCCGCGGGCAGCCCGCCATCGGTTAATGCGCGCGACCGCATCGGGCGCGGGCCGTGGCAGAACGCCAAAGGGGTGGTGATCGCCAAGGATGTCGATGAGCTGCACGGCAACAACAATCTTACGAAGCAGACCGACCTGACCGAGAAGGGCGACGTCGTCAACGGCCGCGGCGACACTCCCAACAAGCACGACGCGCTGACCGGTACGCAGCCCGACGGCCGCGCCTTTCCGCCCGGCGACGACAAAACCTGCCACAACTGGACGAGCAGCACGCAAGGTACGGCGATCGTCGGGCACATCGACCGCCAGGGGCTGCGCGACGACGACGCGTCGAAATCATGGAACTCGTCGCATCCCTCGCGCGGCCCCGACGGCGGCTGCAGTCAGGCCGACCTGCGCAGCACAGGCGGCGACGGGCTGTTCTATTGCTTCACCGCCAATTGAAGGCGGCGCTACCCTCACCCACCAAGCCCTTTGGGCTTGGTCCCCCCTCTCCCGCGGGTGCGGGAGAGGAGCTTTGAGCTGGATGTGTTTTAGCCCCTCTCCCGCACCGCGGGAGAGGGTGGCGAGCGTAGCGAGACGGGTGAGGGTCTGGGGGGACGGGACCCGTTAAGAGTGGTGGTCCTCGTCCGGCTGGGTCCGGCGCCCCCCTTTGACGGCGGCCCGGCGGGCTTTTGCCTGCAGGCGCCGCTCCCTGGCGGCTCGGCTGGGTTTGGTTGGCCGGCGCGGGGTGGGCGGCTCGGCGGCGCGGCGGATAAGCGCGATCAGCCGGTCGAGCGCGTCCTGGCGGTTGCGTTCCTGCGTGCGGTAGCGCTGGGCAATGATGACGATGACGCCGTCGCGCGTCAGCCGGCGCCCGGCCAACCGCGCCAGTCTCTCGCGCACGTCTTCCGGGAGCGAGCGCGAGCCCGACAGGTCGAAGCGGAGCTGCACCGCGCTCGACACCTTGTTGACATTCTGGCCGCCGGGACCGGATGCTCGGACAAAGCTCTCCTCGATCTCGCCGTCATCGAGAAACAGGTGACAGTTAATCGGGATCAACATAGCGCTTCACGCCGGATGGCATGGTAGTGTAAGCGTGAGCGTCATTCCGATCGGGTCGCATCGTGACAGCCTGCCAGTGCAGCGGTGTGCCCTTGTGATTGTCAGGAGCCGAGAATGCCTAGTCTGAGTTTCACCGCACCGACGACAGTCGACGAGGCCATCAATGCCCTCGCCCGCGCCCCCGGTTTGGCAAAGCCGTTGGCCGGCGGGACCGATCTGTTGGTGCAGATGCGGTCGGGCCGGATGCGCCCCGAGGTAATCGTCGACATCAAGAGAATTCCGGATCTGATCGGCATTCGCGAGACCGGCGACAGCTTTGTGATCGGCGCCGCCACTCCGGGGGTCATGCTGAGCGAGCACGAAGCCTTTTCCCGCGCCTGGCCGGGGATCGTCGAGGGCGTCGACCTGATCGGCTCGCAGCAGATCCAGGGGCGCGCCTCGCTCGTCGGCAATCTGTGCAACGCTTCGCCCGCCGCCGACAGCGTCCCGGCGCTGATCTGCGCGCGTGCGGTCGCCGTCATTGCCGGCCCGGACGGCAGGCGCGAGGCGCCGGTCGAGGCGATCGTCACCGGGCCCGGGCAGACTTCGCTCAAGAAGGGCGAGTTCATCGTCGAGTTTCGCGTGCCAAAGCCCAAGCCGCGGCAATCTGACGCCTATCTCCGCTTCATCCCGCGTACCGAGATGGATATCGCGGTGGTCGGCTGCGGCGTCAATGTCACTCTGGACGCCGCCGGCCTCTGCACCGATGCCCGCGTCGTGCTCGGCGCCGTGGCGCCGACCCAACTCATCGTCGACGAGGCCGCCGACGCCCTCAAGGGCCACCGGCTCGACGACGACACGCTTTCCCGGCTCGACGCCGCCGCGCAGCGAGCCTGCAAACCGATCAACGACAAGCGCGGCACGATCGAATACCGAACCAAGGTCGCCGGCGTCCTCGCACGACGGGCGGCCGCCATTGCATTTGAGCGCGCCGCCGGGCGCGTCGCGGGAGTCCACTGATGGCCAAACAACACGTATCGACGATCATCAACGGCGAGCCGGTCGAGTTTCTCTGTGAGCCGCAGCAGACGATGCTCGATGTGCTGCGCGACGAATTGAACCTGACCGGGCAGCAAGGAAGGCTGCAGCTCGGGCGATTGCGGCGCCTGCACGGTCATTGTCGACGGCAACATCGTCTGCTCGTGCCTGATGCTCGGGGCCGAGGCCGAAGGCCGCAAGATCACGACCATCGAGGGCATCGCCGAGGGCGAGAAAGCTGCATCCGGTGCAGCAGAAATTCCTCGAGCATGCCGCGTTGCAATGCGGCTTCTGCACCCCGGGTTTCATCGTCGCGGCCAAGGCGTTGCTCGACGAGAACTTGAACCCGACCGAGGAAGAGACCCGCTATTGGCTCGCCGGCAATCTCTGCCGCTGCACCGGCTATGACAAGATCATCCGCGCCGTGCTCGACGCCGCCGCGGAGATGCGAGCGGGGGCGGCGCGATGAGTTACCTCGACAAGGACACCCTCAAGGTCGTCGGCACCCGGCCGATCCGCCCGGACGGCGTCGACAAGGTCACCGGCCGCGCCAATTTCGGCGCCGACATGACGATGCCGGGCATGCTGTGGGGCAAGATCAAGCGCAGCCCCTATGCCCATGCGCGGATTGTCTCGATCAATACCGACAAGGCGATGGCGTTGCCGGGCGTCAAGGCCGTGACGACCCGCGCCGATTTCCCCGACATCCCGCCGGACAAGCGCGTCATCGGCGCCGCGCCGCATAATCTGTGGGACCTGTCGCGCAACTGCATGGCCAAGGGCAAGGCGCTTTACGAGGGTCACGCGGTCGCCGCGGTCGCCGCCACATCTCCGGCGATCGCCGAGCAGGCGCTCGATCTGATCGAGGTCGAGTACGAGGTATTGCCGCATGTCATGGATGTCGAGGCGGCGATGGCGCCGGATGCGCCGGTGTTGCACGACAATATCTTCACCTCGGGGGTCGAACCCAGACCGACCAAGCCGTCGAACGTCGCCAAGATGGTTCGTTTCGCCAAGGGCGACGTCGAGGCCGGGTTCGCCGAGGCCGAAATCGTCATCGAGCGGCGCTATACGACAAAGCCGGTGCACCAGGCCTATATCGAGCCGCATGCCTGCGTCGTGTCGGTGGCGTCGGACGGGCAAACCACGATCTGGAGCTCGAGCCAGGGCCAGTTCATGGTTCGCGCCTACACCTCGCGGATCTGTGGCGGCGAAATCGCCAACATCCGTGCGATCCCGGCCGAGATCGGCGGCGGGTTCGGCGGCAAGACGATCATCTATCTCGAGCCGGTCGCCTACATGCTGTCGAAGAAGTCGGGCCGGCCGGTCAAGATCGTGATGAGCCGCGAGGAGGTGTTCCGGGCGACCGGGCCGACCTCGGGCGCGGTCGTCGAGGTCAAGCTCGGCGCCAAGAAGGACGGCCGGATCACCGCCGCGAAGAGCCGTGCTCAAATACCAGGCGGGCGCGTTCCCGGGCTCGCCGGTTCAGCAGGGCTGCATCTGCGGGCTTGCGGTCTACGACCTGCCGAACGCCGAGGCGATCGGCTACGACGTTCTTTGCAATCGCCCCAAGGTTGCCGCCTACCGGGCGCCCGGCGCGCCGATCGGCTCGTTCGCGGTCGAAAGCTGCGTCGACGAGCTGGCTCGCGAGCTCGGCATCGACCCGCTGAAGATGCGCGAGATCAACGGCGCCAAGGACGGCGCCAAGGCCGCGCACGGCCCGACCTGGAACAATATCGGCTATATGAAGACCGTCGAGGCCGCGAAGGCGCATCCGCAGTGCCGAGATGCCGCTCGGACCCAATCAAGGTCGCGGCATCGCCTCGGGCTATTGGCACAATGCCGGCGGCGAGTTCGAGCGCGGCCTGCCACGTCAACGAGGACGGCACCGTGACGGTGACCGAAGGTCATCCCGACATCGGCGGCTCGCGCGCCTCGATGGCGATGATGGTGGCCGAGGTGCTCGGCGTTCCGTTCGAGAGCGTCCGCCCGGTCGTCGGCGACACCACGGCGATCGGCTTCAGCGCCTCGACCGGCGGCAGCCGCGTCACCTTTGCCGGCGGCATGGCGGTGACGCAGGCGACGCAAAAGGTCGTCGAGGAATTGAAGAAGCGCGCCGCGATCATGTGGGACATCAGCCCCGAGGCGGTCGAGTGGAAGGACGGGAAAGCCTTCCCGGCCGGCGCCAACGCCGGCAGCTTCGAGCCGCTCGATCTGGCTGCGATCGCCGCCAAAGCGGCGCGCACCGGCGGCCCGATCAGCGCCGAGGTGCAGATCAACGCGCAAGGCCAGGGGCCGGGTTTCACGACCCATATCTGCGATGTCGAGGTCGACAAGGAGACCGGCCACGTCAAGATCCTGCGCTACACCGCGATCCAGGATGTCGGCCGCGCGATCCACCCCTCCTATGTCGAGGGGCAGATGCAGGGCGGCGTCGCGCAAGGGGTTGGCTGGGCGCTCAGTGAGGAATACATCTACGACAAGGATGGCCGGCTCGAAAATCCCGGCTTCCTCGACTATCGTGTGCCCGTCGCCTCCGACATGCCGATGATCGACACGGTTATGATCGAGGTGCCGAACCCGCGGCATCCGTTCGGCGCCCGTGGTGTCGGTGAGGTGCCGATCGTGCCGCCGATGGCCGCAGTCGCGAATGCGATTGCCGACGCCACCGGCATCCGTTTGCGCGATCTGCCGATGTCGCCGCCGCGGCTGCTGGCCGCGATCGACGAAGCGGAGCCGATGCGCGCAGCGGCGGAGTAAAGAGCTGGATCGCCGCGGTGCGTCCTTCGAGACGGCCGCTTCGCGGCCTCCTCAGGATGAGGCGCTTCTCTTATTGCCATCAACAACCCACCTCATGCTGAGGAGCGCCCAACGGGCGCGTCTCGAAGCACGCACGGCCTCGAGGCGGCGCCCTTTTCCCCGGGATGAGTTTAGAGCGGGAGTAAGGTTCGCATGACGTATATGCCGAAAGAATTGCAGAAGGTCGTCGGGACCCGTCCCATTCGCCCGGACGGGGTCGACAAGGTCACCGGACGCGCCAATTTCGGCGCCGACATGGTCATGCCGGGCATGCTGTGGGGCAAGGTCAAGCGCAGCCCGCATGCCCATGCGCGCATCATGTCGATCAACTATCGACAAGGCGCTCAAGCTGCCCGGCGTCAAAGCCATCGTGACCTCGGACGACTTCCCGCCGATCGCTTCGGAAGAGGCCTTCGTCGGCGAAGGGCCGATGAATTTCCGCGACCTGTCGCGCAACTGCCTGGCGCGCGACAAGGTCCTCTATGACGGCCACGCGGTCGCGGCCGTCGCGGCGACCTCACCGGCGATCGCCGAGGAGGCCTGCGACCTGATCGAGGTCCACTACCACGTGCTGCCCTACGTCATCGACGTCGAAGAGGCGATGAAACCAGATGCGCCTCTGTTGCATGACGACCTCTTCACCCAGGGCGTCGAGCCCAAGCCGACGCATCCGTCCAACGTTGCCAAGGTGGTCGCCTTCAACAAGGGCGACGTCGACGCCGGGTTCCGCGACGCCGATGTCATCATCGAGCGGCGTTATTCGACCCAGCCGGTCCATCAGGCTTATATCGAGCCGCATGCCTGTGTCGTGTCGGCCGCGGCCGACGGACAGTGCACGATCTGGAGCTCGAGCCAGGGCCAGTTCATGGTGCGCGCCTATTGCGCGAAATTGCTCGGCATCGACATCTCCGACATCCGCGCGATCCCGGCCGAGATCGGCGGCGGCTTTGGCGGCAAGACCTTGGTCTACCTGGAGCCGGTGGCATTGGCGCTGGCAAAGAAGACCGGGCGGCCGGTCAAGATGGTGATGAGCCGCGAGGAGGTCTTCCGCGGCACCGGGCCGGCGGCCGGCTGCGTCGTCGAGGTCAAGATCGGCGCCAAGAAGGATGGAACGCTGACCGCCGGCGAGGTCGTGCTCAAATACCAGGCCGGCGCCTTCCCGGGTTCGCCGGTGGGGCCGGGCTGCATGTGCGCATTTGCGATGTACGACATCCCGAACGCCAAAGTCACCGGCTACGATGTCGTGTCAAATCGCCCAAAGGTCGCCGCCTATCGCGCGCCCGGCGCGCCGAACTCGTCCTACGGGGTCGAGAGCTGTCTCCACGAATTGGCCGATCAGCTCGGCATCGATCCGTTGGCGTTGCGCGAGAAGAACGCGGCCAAGGACGGCGTCAAGGCCTTGCACGGCCCGACCTGGCAGAACATCGGCTACGCGCAGACCCTCGAGGCCGCGAAGAACCATCCGCATCTGAAGGAGAAGCTTGGCCCCAACCAGGGCCGCGGCATCGCGTCGGGCTTCTGGTTCAACATCGGCGGTGAGTTCGAGCGCCGCCTGCCACATCAACGAGGACGGCACCGCCGTCGTCGTGTCGGGCAACCCGGATATCGGCGGCTCGCGGGCCTCGATCGGGATGATGGCCGCCGAGGTTCTGGGCATCCCGGTCGAAAAGGTCCGTACGATCGTCGGCGACACCAGCTCGATCGGCTTTTCGTTCCTGACCGGCGGCAGCCGCGTCACCTTCGCGACCGGCATGGCGGCGACGCAGGCCGCGGAGAAGGTCGTCGAGGAGCTGAAAAAGCGCGCCGCGATGATCTGGGACATCCCCGCCGATGCGGTCGAGTGGAAGGACGGCAAGGCCTACCCCGCCGGCCCCAACGCCGGCAGCTTCGAGCCGTTGCCGTTGGCCGAGATCGCGCTCAAATCGGGGCGGACCGGCGGGCCGGTCAGCGCCGAGGTGTCGATCAACGCGCAAGGCGCCGGCCCCGGCTTTGCGACGCATATCTGCGACGTCGAGGTCGACAAGGAGACGGGGCAGGTCAAGATCCTGCGCTACACCGCAGTCCAGGATGTCGGCCGCGCCATCCACCCGAGCTATGTCGAGGGCCAGATCCAGGGCGGCGTGACCCAGGGGATCGGCTGGGCGCTCAACGAGGAATACATCTACGACAAGAACGGGCGCCTCGATAACCCGGGCTTCCTCGACTACCGGGTCCCGGTCGCCTCCGATCTGCCGATGATCGAAGCGGTGATGGTCGAGAACGCGAACCCGCGGCATCCGTTCGGCGCCCGCGGCGTCGGCGAGGTGCCGATCGTGCCGCCGATGGCGGCGGTCGCCAACGCCATCGCCGACGCGATTGGCGTTCGCATGCGCGACCTGCCGATGTCGCCGCCCCGCCTGCGCGCCGCGATCGACTCGCAGGAGCCGGTGCGCAAAGCGGCCGAATAACAATGCCGCGCGTCGTCATCTCGGGCCAGGCCGCCCGCCGGTTCACCGGCGGCGTGACCGAGCTCGAGGTGGAGGCGAACAATTTCCGCCGGATGGTGTTGGAGCTCGACCGCCGCTTCCCTGGTCTCGGCCGCCAGATCGACGAGAGCATGGCGGTCGCGATCGATGGCGAGATCTTCCAGGACGCCTACCTCGCCCCCCTAAACCCCGACAGCGAAATCTACCTGATCCCCAAAATCGGCGGCGGCTGAGCCGGGCGACAATTTGCGCGGCCGAGCTCGGCCGCAACATTGGCCCTCGAGTATGAAAAGAATAGCCCAGGTCGGCCCCGCGTTAATTTGATTTTCGCTTCATTAGGTTTCGGGCGGCGCGCCATTGGGCGCGCCTGATTCTTGACCTCGCGGTTTGCCTCGAAATCACGTTGAGGATCACTTCCGGCATCTCCGCCGTTTGTCACCGCTGGGGTTGAGAACGCGGGAGATGCGGTGATGGTCGATGCGGTCTGGGGACGTTTGCTCCCGATCAGTCGACGCCACCAGCGCGACCCGGGGCGTTGGATCCGCTGGCTGCTTTGGGTCGTCGCGATGCTGCGCTGGGCCGCGGCACTTGCGGTATGTTTTCTGGTGGGCTGGGGCATCGCGACCGAGATCCGGACCTCATACCTGCAGTCCCGTCTGCTGTCGCGCTGGGCCACGGAAATGAAATTCACGGTTCAACCAGGCCCCAGCGACGACATCCGCTTCCCCAAATCGAGGCCTTATGACGAGCGGCTCGGCTATGCGCAGCTCCCGGGGTTTATCGAAGCCCTGAGCGCCCGCCATTTCGTGGTCACGCAGCAGGCGCGCTGGTTGCCGCCGCTGGAGCGGTTTGTCGACCAGGGGGGGTACCCGATCTACGGTGAGAAATCGCGGGCCGGAGTGAAACTGTTCGACCGCGACCGGAACCCGCTCTACCAGGCGAGCCATCCGGAGCGGGCTTACGAGGATTTCTCCTCGATCCCGCCGCTCGTGGTGGACAGCTTGCTGTTCATCGAGGATCACGATCTTCTCGATCTGCAGGACCCAGAGCGCAATCCAGCGGTCGAGTGGGGCCGGTTTATGCTCGCCGTGGGAGGACGGATCGCGAGCGTCGTAGATCGCCGCTTCAGAGAAGGCGGGGCCAGCACGCTTGCTACCCAGATTGAAAAGTTTCGCCATTCGCCGGGCGGCCGCACACCAGGCGTCGCCGAGAAATTCCGCCAAATGGTCACAGCCTCGGCGCGTGCCTATCGCAATGGCCGGGATACGGCTGCAGCCCGGCGCGACATCGTGACGGCCTATCTCGATTTCGACGCCGCTCGGGTCGCGACCCGGTTACGGCGAAATCATCGGCGTCCCGGAGGCCCTGTGGGTCTGGTATGGCACCGATCTCGCCGAAGCGAACCGGGTGTTGAACGTGCCGGCTACAACCAAGGCTCAATTGGCGCGCAAGGGCGAAGAGTATCGGCAAGTCCTCGGCCTGCTGCTCGCCAACCGCCGGCCGGCGTATTATTTGAACGGCGACGGAGTCGCTCTCGCAGCCTTGACCGACGGCTACCTGCGCCTGCTGGCTGGGGCGGGGATTATCGACCCGGCGCTGCGCGACGCCGCACTCGCGGCCAAGCTGCATTTCCGCACCCAGCTGCCACCCTCGGCAGCGGTGTCCTTCGTCGGAAATAAGGAGACTGACCGCCTGCGGGCGGAGCTGATGACCTCGCTCCACCTGCCCGATCTCTATGCCTTAGACCGGCTCGATGCGACGGGATATGGGACGGTCGACACGGCCGCCCAGAAACGGGTCACGGATGTGCTCGAGCGGCTCGGCGATCCCGCTTACGTCAAGTCGCTCGGGCTCGTAGGCCACAATTTGCTCGGTGGAGAAAACCCGGGCAGGCTCGCATGGAGCGTCGTGCTCTACGAGCGCGGCGCCGAGCGCAATTACCTGCGCATCCACGCAGATAGTCTAAACTCGCCCTTCGACATCAATTCCGGCGCAAAGCTGATCCTCGGCTCGACCGCCAAATTGCGCACCCTCGTCACCTATTTGAACATCGTCGACGAGTTGCACCGCAAGCTGGCGCCGCTTCAGCGGCGCGATCTGATGGCCATGGCGGCGGCAAAAGACGACCCGCTGACTGCATGGGCAGCGGGCTATCTCGCGAAGACAGGTGATCACGGCCTTCAGCCGATGATCGACGCGGCGATGCAACGCCAATATTCGGCCAGCCCTTCGGCATTCTTTACCGGCGGGGGCGTGCACGCCTTCGCAAATTTCGAGAAATGGGAAAATCATTCGAATCCGACGGTGCTGGCGGCCTTCGAGCACTCGATCAATAATTCGTTTATCCGTATTATGCGCGACATCGTCCTCTACTACCAGGCGCAGAGCGGGATAGAGACCGACAAGCTCTTGTCGGACGTCGACGACCCGAACCGGGAGGCCTTTCTGCGGCGGTTCGCCGATCAGGAGGGACGCCGCTATCTCGGCCGGTTCTGGAACGACTACAAGGGTCTGACGCCGAAAGAGGCACTGGACCAGCTGGCGCGCCGGACGCGCCCGGCAGCACGACGACTGGCGGTCGTCTGTCTCACGGCGCGGCCCGAGGCGACCCGGGCCGAACTCGGCGACTTTCTCGCCCGCCACTTGCCGCCTTCATCGATGGATAACGACGAGCTCTGGGATTTGTGGAGGGAGTATGGGCCCGGGCGCTTTTCGCTGCAGGACCGGGGCTACATCGCGGGAATTCATCCGCTGGAGCTGTGGCTCGTCGCGTATCTCCAGGATCATCCGAACGCGTCCCGCAACGAGGTCTTCGAGGCGAGCGCGGATGTGCGGCAGGACGTGTATGGCTGGCTTTTCAAGAGCCGCAACATGCACAAGCAGAATACGCGCATCCGCATGCTGCTCGAGGAGGACGCCTTCGACGGGATCCTGCAGGATTGGCGGCGGCAGGGCTATCCTTTCGGACATCTCGTGCCGTCATACGGTAGTGCCATCGGCAGCTCGGGTGATCGGCCAGACGCCCTCGCCGATCTGATGGGCATCATTCTCAATGACGGTATGCGGCAACCGAATGTCGACCTGCAACGGGTCCATTTCGCGGCCGACACACCGTACGAGACCGACATGATGCTCAACCCCCAGCCGGATCGGGTCATGGCTCCCGAGATCGCCAAGACGGTACGGCAGGCGCTGATGGGAGTTGTGATGGAGGGAACCGCCACGCGATTACGCGGCGCTTACCACGCGCCGAACGGAACCCTGCTGACGGTCGGCGGCAAGACCGGCACTGGCGACAATCGCCTGGACCGCTTTGGCCGCGGCGGCCAGTTGATCTCACAGCGCGTCGTCGACCGCACAGCCACCTTTGTGTTCTTCCTGGGCGATCGCTTCTTCGGCACGATCACCGCTTATGTCCCCGGCACGATCGCCGGCACTTACCATTTCACCAGCGCTCTAGCCGTGCAACTGCTCAAAGCCCTCGAGCCGCAACTGGAACCGCTCCTCGAGGCGCCGGCGAGCGAAGCTGCGCCGATGCCTATCAGTGAAGCACTGCCCGCCGTCACCGGCCTGAAGAAGAGCAGCGAAGGCAGCGCCGACTAACGGGTTCACGACGATCGGGCAACGCTGCCCAGCAGGTCGACCTTGCGGTCCAGCGCCATCACGAGACCGTCGACGCCTTACCGCTGCAAGATCGAATGGAATTCCGATCGATGCATCGCCAACTGGCTGATCGTGCCGTCGAGGTACACGTCCGAGATCAGCCACGAGCCCTGATCCTGGCGCATCAGATAATCGAGTTCGTCGTCTCCCCATTCGATTTGACGATTTTAGTTTGCACCATGATATCGTTACCATTTGGCCGCTCACCGGTGACTTGCAGTTGTTGTCCCGAATAGCTGTCGAATTGATCGGCATAAGGGGCGGCAATATAATGTGCAAACGCCGCTAGCAGTTGTTGCTGCTTCGCCGGGGAGAGGGTCTCCCAGGCCGGGCCAATGGCGAGTCGCGTCATCAAGGGGATGTCGAAAGTACGGTCGACGACCGGCGCCAGCTTGGCGTAACGCCCGCTTTCCCCGAGCCCTCCACCTTGTCGCATGTTGCCGAGCAAGACGCTGTAGAAGCTTCACACTGCGTCCTCTGGATTAGAAACGGCCGCCGATCCCGGCGTCATGAGGCCCACAGCGACAAACAATGCGAGGCAAAGGCTCAGGGCTTTGCCTCGACAAGTATATCGCACATTTCGCTCACTCATCTCTCGTCTCCTCATGAACTTGCACTACCCCTCCCCGCTGGCCCCTGAGAGCACAGCACCACACCCAATTCTTTAAATTTTTGCCCCTGCTGCCGTCACGGTCGTCAGATCAGGAGTTAGGGCGAGTCATCGTCGGATGCAACCGTTTCGGCTAAAGCTTCCTCCTGTTTACGAAAGATATCGCCAACATAGGAAAGAAAATCAATTGCTTATGTACAACCTATTTATGGACTGCGCTGAAACGCCAACCCATATTTCCCATCGTTATTTCGCTTAACGCGGCGAATACTACTTTGAATTTCAACTTTTTGGATTCGATCGGGACCCTGAAATGGATAATTGAACGATTCTCCATCCTACATGTTTAGGAACCGAGAAGAGACTTCATCAGGAGGTCATCGATGCCAAAACTGGCAACAGCAGCGGTTGTCGGCCTCGGCTTGCTTGCGGGAACCGCGGTGACCGGGCACGCCCAGTGCTATAACTATTACGGAACACCGAACCCCTATACGTGGTCGCCCTACAATTACCCGGGGTACCAGACCAGCACCTCGGCCTATCCATGGTATTATAGCTACCCTGGATACGGCTATGCCTACAATTACCCGACCTATAACTACTACGCCGGATCAGCGTATCCGTCGCCGCGGGCGTTTTGGGACCCCTACGTCGCCGCACGCCCCTACTCGGACAACGCCGGTCCGAAAGCCAGCGGCCACGGCAGTCCCTAGTCTCGATTACCGCTGAGTGATTGCTCGGGCGGGCCGGCGGCAACGGCCCGCCCGAGCGCGCATCCGAGCTCCCGTGACCACCCGCTTCATCGAACCGGCGTCCTAAGTTATTCATGGCGGGGAAAAGCGGGGAAACTCATGGCAGCAAATCAGCGAATTGAAGATTATGCGCTGATCAGCAACTGCACGACGGCGGCGCTGGTCGGGCGCAATGGATCCATCGACTGGCTCTGTCTTCCGCAGTTCGATTCGGCAGCATGTTTTGCCGCGCTCCTCGGCGAGCCGGAACATGGTCGTTGGCTGGTTGCGCCGACCGACCCGTCCTACCGAGTTCGAGCGCCGTTATCTGAACGGCTCGCTGATTCTCGTGACGGTGTTCGAGACTGCCGAGGGTGCAGCCGAGGTGGTCGATTTCATCGGTTTGCGCGCTGGTTACTCGGATATCGTGCGGCTGGTCCGAGGGGTGCGCGGTCGCGTCCCGATGCAGACCGAGTTCATTCTGCGTTTCGACTATGGCGCGGTCGTGCCTTGGGTCGAGAGGCTTCCAGACGGCGGGATATCGGCTATCGGTGGTCCCGAAAGAGTGGTCTTGCGGACGCCGGCGCCGCTCCGCGGCGAAGATCTGAAGACTGTCGGTGAATTCGACGTCGGTGCTGGTGAGACGATCCCTTTCGTGATGAGCTATGGGCCCTCCCATCTTCCGCGGCCACAGCCCATCGATGCAGAGCAGGCCTTGCACAGGGTCGAAACCTTTTGGCGGCGGTGGTCGTCACGATGCTCTCCCGCGGGTCCCTGGACCGATGCCGTCAAAGGCTCTCTGGTCGCGCTGAAGGGCCTGACTTTTAGCGCGACCGGCGGAATTGTCGCGGCGCCGACGACCTCGCTGCCCGAGCAGATCGGCGGCTCGCGAAATTGGGACTACCGCTATTGTTGGCTGCGCGATACCACCTTCACCCTGCTGGCCTTGATGCACGGGGGGTTTTATGACGAGGCCCGCGCATGGCGGGATTGGTTGCTGCGGGCCGTCGCGGGCAGCCCTGACCAGTTGCAGATAATGTATGGCCTCGGCGGAGAACGCCGGTTGGCAGAGTGGGAGGTGCCATGGCTGCCGGGGTACGAAGGCTCGCGACCCGTGCGGATCGGCAATGCCGCAGTCAAGCAGACACAGCTCGATGTGTATGGTGAGGTCCTCGACGCCCTCTATCACGCCCAGTGCCATGGTCTACCCACTGTTAATCGCGCGGTCGCGATCGGCCGCACCATTCTTGGTCATTTGGCGCGGATCTGGCGTGAACCTGACGAGGGCATTTGGGAAGTACGCGGGCCGCCGCAACACTTCACACATTCCAAGGTCATGGCGTGGGTCGCCTTCGACCGCGCCGTCAAAATTCTGGAGCAAGTCGGCGAGCAGGTGAGCGGCACGGGGGCGAGCGAGGGCTTCCGGGAGATACGTGACGAAATTCACCAGGATGTCTGTCAGCGTGGATTCGATCCGGACCTCGGCAGCTTCGTCCAGGCTTACGGGTCAAAATCCCTCGACGCGAGTTCTCTTGCTGCTGCCGCTCGTCGGCTTTCTTCCCCCGACCGACCCGCGCATCGTCGGAACGGTCAAAGCAATCGAGCAGCGCCTTTTCGTAGACGGTTTCGTCGTGCGTTACGACACCGGAGAGGTCGTGGACGGCCTACCTCCTGGAGAGGGGGCCTTTCTGGCATGCAGCTTTTGGCTGGCCGACAACTATGTCCTGCAAGGGCGCGTCGACGAGGCCCGCGGGCTCTTCGAGCGCCTGTTGACTTTGCGCAACGATGTGGGACTGCTCGCAGAGGAGTACGACCCGCGCCTCTGTCGCCAGGTCGGGAACTTCCCGCAGGCCTTCTCGCACGTCGCGCTGGTCAACACCGCCTACAGCCTGACCCGTGCTCAAGGGCCCGCGCAACAGCGCGCGGACCGCCGCAAGGCGAGGCGTCATCTCGCTTCATAGAGAAATCCCGTCTGACGCTCGTACCGAAGAGCCCCCGCCCATTCCCTCCCCGCTTTTGGGGAGGGTCAGGGTGGGGGTTGGTGGGTGCCCAGCGCCTTGGACAAGACGTCGGCACAGTCGCCGATGGCGCGGCGTGCAGCGGCGATCAATCGGCCGTAGCGGATGAAGCCGTGATTCAGGCCCTCGTAGACTTTCAGCTCGCAGGCCGCGCCCGCCTCGTTTAGGCGCGCGGCGAGTTCGTGACTGTCGTCCAGCAACGGATCGAGACTGCCGACGATGAGATGCGCCGGGGGTAAGCCGGAGAGCGCGGCGAGCGCCGGTGCGGCGCGCCAATCTTTCTGCTGCTCCGGACGTTCGAGATAGGTCTCCCAGATCCAGCGCATCTGGGTCTGCGACAGACCGGCGCCGCGGCCAAACCGCTGCCAGGATTGGCTCTCGGTATCGGTCGAGAAGCAGCCATAGATCAGCAGCATGAAGCCGAGCGCACGTTCGCCCACGTTACGCAACGCAACAGCGGCGGCCAGCGCCAGGTTGGCGCCGGCGGAATTGCCGCCGACAGCCAGCCTGGTCGGGTCGATACCCAAACCCGCGCCCTCACGCGCGGCGAGGCGGACCATCGCGACCATCTCGTCAAAGGCCACCGGAAAGTGATGCTCGGGCGGCAGCCGATAATCGACGGACAGAGCGGCGACGCGGCTTTGGCGAACCAACTCGCGCAGCATCGCATCCCAGCTCGGCAGGCTGCCCTGCATAAAGCCGCCGCCATGCGCGTAGACCATCAGCGGCGGCCGTTCGGCATTATCCGGCAAATAGAGGCGGCACGGCACCTGGCCGAGCGGCCCCGGCAGGCTCAGGTCCCGCTCTCGCTGCAGTGGAACGGAGCCCTCGCCGAGAAACGCTCCGATGCGATCAGTTGCAGCACGGATCTCGCTCAACGACGCCTGCGTGCGGTCCGGCGCGACGAGGCCGCGGCTCTGCAGCAGCTGCCCCGCAATGGCAAGCTCGGGATCGATCCAGGGTGTCGCCTCATTCATCGTCTCTCTCCTATTCGCTACTCGGCGGCGCGGGCGGCCTCGGCCGCAGGCGTCGGCGTGGCCGCCGGCAGGCGCGGCAGCACCTCCTTGGCGAGCAGCCTGATGCCCTTCTCGGCCTCCTGGTGGTCGAGAAAGCCGGAACGCCCGATGAAGATCAAGTGGCCAAACCCGCCGACCTTGTCGTAAATGTCCATGATCTGCTTGTAAACGGTGTCCGGATTGCCGGCGCACAGGATGCCGCGGGCGATCGCCTGCTCGGCGGTGATGCCGATCAGGCCGTCCGCCGGCCGCCGAACGGCTTGCGCGCCGGGGCGGGGCTGCGTGCGATAGTTCTGCGCGGTTACTTCCGGCGGCTGCCGCCCCGGCATGAGCCGCGAAAATTGCGGTGCCTGTTTGAGGCTCGTATTGAGGAACCACAAGGTCTTGCTGCCGACCCGCAAACCTTCCTCGTCGGTATCGCCGACGTAGCAGAGAGCGGCATAGGCGAAACGGTCGGTCCCGGGCTCCGGCAGACCGGCGTCGCGGCGCGCCGCGCGGTATGTATCGAAAGCGCGCTTGCTGGCCTCCGGCCCGCGCAAGACCAGCGCGTTCACCATGCCGCGTCGGCCGAGTTCCGCCGAGGTTTCGGGGTCGCCGGTCGCCGCCCACATCGGTGGATGCGGGCGTTGATAAACCGGCGGCCAGATGTTGACGTGGCGGTGCGTGTAGTATTTGCCCTCCCAGCTGAACGGCCCGTCATGCGAGGTCAAGGTCTTCTGTATGAGGTCGATCGCCTCCCAGAAGCGGTCGACATAGCCGATCGGGTTCGCGTTGCCCGACACCATCTCGCTGTCGCCCGATTTGACGAACCCGATTTCTAGGCGCCCGCGGGAAATGACATCGGCGGTCGCGTATTCCTCGGCCACCCGCACCGGATCCGGACGGATCGTGATCAGCGTTCCGAGGCTGAGGATGCGCACTTTTTTGGTTTGCCGCGCGAGGATGCCGAGGATCATCGGGCTCGCGCCGTAGAGGCTGTTGATCCCCGAATGGTGTTCGATCGAGACCACGTTGACACCGAGATCGTCGCACAGCAGATGCTCGTCGAGACATTCTTCGAACAGGTCCGCGGCGATCTTCGGGTCGCAGTACTTGTTGGGCAGACTGGCCCGTACCGACTCGGCGCGGTCGAGGACGTCCTGCGGGACAAAGGGGTAGACGTTTTCGCAATGGTACCAGGCCTGCATAGCGGCTACTCCTCGAGGAAGCGCAAAACCCGCTCGGCAAACATCTCGGGTTGCTCGATCTGCGGATGGTGGCCGGCGCCCTCGATCAATTCGAACCGCGAGCCCGGGATCAACCGGCTGTAGGCGCGCCCGTAATCCGGCGAAACCACCCGATCGCTCGCGCCCCAGACCAACAAGCTCGGGACCTTGATCCGGTTGAGCCAGCGCGGCAGTTGCGGGTTGTGCATATACGGGTGCCACGCATAGACGCAAAGCGCCTCCTGATTGCGGGCGTAAACCACGAGCGCCTCATCGGACATCGCATTGAAGTCCGGCGCAAACCTGTCTGGGTCATGCCAGCTGCGCCGCCGCACCTCGTCGGGTGATCTGTTGAAGACGTCGAGGATGTCTGGGCTTTCGCGATCACTGATCTTAATGCCGACCGCATCGACAAGGACGAGCTTGTCGATCAGGTGGCCGCACGCCGCCGCCACCTCCGCGGCCAACCACCCGCCGAACGAAAACCCGAGCAACGTCGCCTTTTCACCGGGCAGGCTTTCAAGAATCTCCAGGTAGAGATGCACAAGGTCGTAGACCGTGTCGAAATCCTTCGGCCGGGGTGATTGACCAAAGCCCGGACTCGACGGCGCGATCACTTCGCGGTGCCGGGCGAGGAGTTCGAGGAAGCGCGCTTGCGGATCGACGGTTTGAAAGCCGTGCAGCAACAGCATCGGCCGACCTGCGCCGCGGCGCAGCGCTTCGAGCTCGATGCCCCCCGCCGTCAGTCGCTCCTCCGTCCTTCCAGTCGACATCCCATATGCCCTCTGGCCCAAGTTCTTATGGACTTAACGCCGGTTTGCCACGAAAGCGAATCGTATTACCGACTGATCTCGGGAAGAGGTGATTGCGATGCCGGCACGCGCTCGGAACTTGCAAGTCAACGGGGAGCGGCTGTGGGCGAGCCTGATGGAATTGGCGGAGATCGGCGCGACGCCGAAGGGTGGGGTGTGCCGTCTCGCCGCGAGTGATCTCGACGGCGAGGCCCGCCGGCTTTTCATCCGCTGGTGCGAGGAGGCCGCCTGCACCGTGCGGGTCGACAGGATCGGCAACATTTTTGCGCGCCGGCCCGGCCGCGAGGCGACGCTCCCGCCTGTGATGACCGGCAGCCATCTCGACACGCAGCCGACGGGCGGCAAATTCGATGGCGCCTACGGGGTCATGGCCGGACTCGAATTGGTGCGCACGCTCAACGACCTCGGCTATGAGACCGAGGCGCCGATCGAGATCGTCGCTTGGACCAACGAGGAGGGCTCGCGCTTCTCGCCGGCGATGGTCGGCTCGGGGGTGTTCGCTAGCGTGTTCGATCTCGCAGAGGGCTTGGCGCGGCCGGACAACCTGACCGGCGTCACGCTCGGCGCCGAACTCGAGCGGATCGGCTTTGCGGGCCCGGAGCCGGTCGGCGGCCGCCCGGTCGCCGCATATTTCGAGGCGCATATCGAGCAAGGGCCGATCCTTGAAGCCGCGCAGAAGCCGATCGGCATCGTAACCGGCGCGCAAGGTCAGCGCTGGTACGAGATTACCGTCACCGGCCAAGAGGCGCATGCCGGGCCGACGCCGATGCCGCGGCGCCGCGACGCGTTGGTCGGCGCCGCGCGAATGATCGACGCCGTCAACCGCATCGGCCACGCGCATGCGCCCTACGCCTGCGCGACGGTCGGGTTTGTTCAGGTCAGCCCGAACTCGCGCAACACGATCCCCGGACGTGTGTTTTTCACGGTCGACTTCCGCCATCCCGAAGACGCGGTGCTGAGCGCGATGGACGCGGAGCTCCGGCACGCCTGCGAAGCCGCCGCCGGGGCAGATCGGCCTCGAGGTCGAGGTCAAGGAATTCTGGTATTTCCCGCCAACGCCCTTCGACCCCGACCTCGTCACCGCGGTTCGCGACGCCGCCGAGGCCCAGGGCTATCCGCATCAGGACATCATCAGCGGCGCCGGGCACGACGCCGTCTATCTGGCACGCGTCGCCCCGACTGCGATGGTGTTCGTGCCCTGCGTCGGTGGTATCAGCCACAACGAAATCGAAGACGCCAAGCCTGAGGACCTGACCGCCGGTTGCAACGTGCTGCTGAACGCCGTGCTCGATCGGGCCGCCGCGTCTTCGACAGGAGAAAACCGGTCGGCGGCTCGCCTCTAACGCATCGGAAGGCAGATCGGCCATCTTGGAGCTGCCGACATGGCGCGGCTCAATGTGGCGCTTGCGTTCATCATGGGGCTCGCGGACTAGACCCCTGGTGGGCGACCAATAACTGGTTGGCCTCGAAACCACCAGTGCGGTGTCACACGCTCGACACCTCTTCTTCAAAGATACCGAGCCGGTTGATGCCGTCGAAGGCTGCCACCTTATAGCATTCCGCCAAAGTCGGGTAATTGAACACCGTGTCGACGAAGTAGTCGATCTTGCCGCCGAACGACAATACCGCCTGCCCGATATGGATCAGCTCGCTCGCGCCCTCGCCGATGATGTGGACGCCGAGCAGCTGGCGGGTCTCGCTGTGGAATATCAACTTTAGGAGCCCGGTGACGTCGCCGAGGATCTGGCCGCGGGCGATTTCCCTGTAGCGGGCCTTGCCGATCTCGTAGGGAGATGGCGGCTTCGGTCAATTCCTCCTCGTTCTTACCGACCATCGAGATCTCAGGGACCGCGTAGATCCCGTAGGGAAAGCGTTCGGGGACGCTGTGCGCCGTGACCCCGAAGGCGTGGCATACCGCGAGCCGGCCTTGCTCCATCGAGGTCGAGGCGAGCGCCGGGAACCCGATCATGTCGCCGACCGCATAAATGCCGGGAACCTGGGTTTGATAATGCTCGTCGACGACCAATCGACCACGCGCATCGGCGGCTAGACCGGCTTCCGCCAGATTGAGCTTGCTGGTGGCACCGGTGCGGCCGACCGAGTAGAGCGCCTTCTCGGCAATGATCGTCTTGCCGCTGTCGAGGTGCAGCCTGACGCGCGGGCCGTGCTCGTCTTCGACGATCTCCAACCGGCCGACACTCTCATTGAGCCGCAGGGTCGACCCGGTTCTCCCGCAGATGATGGCAGAGTTCGTCGACGATTTCGTGGTCGACGAACGGCAACAGCCGGTCGCGCTTGTCGATCAGAGTCACCCGAACGCCGAGAACGGCAAAGATGCTGGCATATTCACAGCCGATGACACCGGCTCCGACAACCGCCAACGTCCGCGGCAGCCGATCGAGTTGCAGTACGTCGTCACTGGTGAAAATCCGCTCGCCATCGAACGGGATATGCGGGTCTCGGGTGGTTTCCGCCCCGGCGGCAATGACGATCTTCTTTGCTGTGACCCTGCGGGAAGTGGTGCCGTCGACGTAGTCGAGGCGGACGGCGTCGGGCGCGACAAAGGACGCCGTCGCCGCGATAAGCTCGACATCATTGCGCATCAGCTGGTGGCGGGTAACGTCGATTTCGTGCTGGATCACCCGGTCGGTCCGAAACAGCAGATCCTGCATCGTGATGTGCTGTTTGACGGTATAGGAGGCGCCGTAAAATTCGCGCGAGCGATATCCGCAAAGTTCGAGCGCCGCCTCGCGCAGGGTCTTGGACGGGATCGTGCCGAGATTGACGCTGCACCCGCCGAGGACGGTCCTTCGTTCGACGATCACGACTTTCTTGTTGAGCTTGGCGCCCTGGATGGCAGCGCGCTGTCCGGCCGGCCCGGAACCGATCACCAAGAGATCATAGTCGAACCTGTTGCCAGACATGCCCTCGCCCTTGCTGCCGAACCGTCGCCTCGGTTGAAGAATGCCACAAGCCTGCAACAGGACGGTGACAATTCCATGAACCCTCCCTTCGGGCGCGCGTAGGAGGCGTCAAACCGTGCGTGCTTCGAGACGCGCCCGGCTGTGCCGGGTCGCTCCTCAGCATGAGGAAAACCTTTGATGGCATTAAGAAAAGCCTCATCCTGAGGCGCCTCGCAACGCGAGGCCTCGAAGGACGCACAACATTCTTCCAGCCCCTAGGACCTTATGGTGTCGCCGAAAGGAGGTGAAGCATGGCAGCCGCCGGGTCTGCTCTTCTTTATTAGCAACCAATCGACCCAATTTAGGGGAGTGTCGCTGCATCTCCACCGCTTAACGAATTGAGGGCGCGGCTTCCGCCGCCGCATTCCTGTCCCGATGACCAACCTCGTCCTTCAGCACGGGCTCTCTTTCGCCGATCTTTATGACCGCGACGGTCTCGTGCGCCTGGATCGGGCGTTTGTTGCCCATATTGCCGAAACCGATGTCGGTCTGCATGACCGGCTGATGACCGCCCGGTGCGATCCGGAGGCAATCGAGCGGCTCGAGGAATCGAACCTGCTGGTCGATCTCGCGCCGCATCTGGAGGATTTTGTCGGCGGGTTGTTCGGGATCGCAGCAGAGGTCAGGGCATTGCAGGCGCGCCATCACGAACTGGCGCCGCTCTATTCGGTCAAGCGGCTGTTCGTGCAGCGCCGCGCGGTCAAGGGGGTCAAAGAAGCCGACGCGGTCGAGATCGACGGGCCGGCATTGGCGCGCGAACTCGACGAGCTGGTAGGGGCGCCTGCTGATGAGCCGATTGCGGCTTGGGAACAGCGCTATTCGGAGCATGTCACGCGCTGGCTCGAGGAAGAAGCCAGCCACACGGCGGAGCTCGACATTGCCCAACGGTATGCCGCCTGGGCGACATTGTCCCCCGAAGGGCGGCGCAAACATCGGCGCGGCGTGCTCTTCAAGGTGCCGGACCGGCTCGACATGCACCACCTGGTGCCGGTCGAAACCGTCGAGCGCGACGGGGTCACGATGCTGCGGCTGCCCGAGGACGACTGGCGTCGCCGCGACGGCTTTGCGCTGACCGACGCCGGCACCGATCTCGTCGGTGCTCTCGACCAAGCGAATTACTGCATCTGGTGCCACAACCAGGGAAAAGACAGCTGCTCGAAGGGCCTGAAGGAAAAGGACGGCGCGTTCAAGAAGAGCGTCTTCGGCGTCACCCTCGCAGGCTGCCCGCTCGAAGAGAAGATCTCCGAGATGAACCTGGTGAAGGCGCGCGGCAACAGCCTCGGCGCCCTCGCCATCGTCGCCGTCGACAACCCGATCTGCGCCGCGACTGGCCACCGCATCTGCAACGATTGCATGAAAGCCTGCATCTACCAGCGGCAGGACCCGGTCGACATCCCGCAGATCGAGACCCGCACCCTGAAGGACGTGCTCGGCCTCCCCTGGGGTTTCGAGATCTATTCGCTGCTGACCCGCTGGAACCCGCTAAACATCCGGCGGCCGTTGCCGCGACCGGCGAGCGGCTACAAGGTGCTCGTCGTCGGGCTCGGGCCGGCGGGTTTTACATTGGCCCACCACCTGCTGAACGACGGCCATTTCGTCGCGGCGGTCGACGGGCTCAAGATCGAGCCTCTGCCGCCTGAGATCGGCGGCGTCACGCTTGACGGCACGCGGCGCGCATTCGAGCCAATCCGCGATGTCGCGACCCTGGTAGAAAACCTCGACGACCGGGTCATGGCGGGGTTTGGCGGGGTCGCCGAATACGGCATTACGGTTCGCTGGGACAAGAATTTCTTGAAGATCGTGCGCCTGCTGCTCGAGCGCCGGGCGAGTTTTTCGATGTATGGCGGGGTGCGGTTTGGCGGCACGATCACGATCGACGGCGCGTTCGATCTCGGCTTCGATCATGTCGCGCTATGCGCCGGGGCGGGGCGGCCGACCGTAATCCCGATGAAGAACGGCCTCGCGCCAGGGGTGCGGCAGGCCTCCGATTTCCTGATGGCGTTGCAACTGACCGGCGCGGCCAAGACCGACAGCATCGCAAATTTGACCGTGCGCCTGCCGGTCGTCGTGATCGGCGGCGGTCTGACCGCGATCGACACGGCGACCGAGTCGCTGGCCTATTACCCGCTCCAGGTCGAGAAGTTCCTGTCGCGGTACGAGACCTTGGTCGCCGAGCGCGGCGAAGCGGCGGTGCGCGCGGAGTGGACGCCGCCGGAGCGCGAGGTCGCCGCTGATTTCATCGACCATGCCCGCGCAATCCGCGCCGAGCGCGATGCCGCCCGCCACGAAGGCCGCGCGCCGCGCCTCGCCAACCTGATCGACAGCTGGGGCGGGGTGACGATCGCCTATCGCCGGCGCCTCATCGACTCGCCGAGCTACACGCTCAACCACGAGGAAGTCGCGAAGGCGATGGAGGAGGGGATCCGGTTTGCCGAGCTGCTGACGCCGGTCGAGGTCGAGGTCGACGTCTTCGGCCAGGCTGCGGCATTGCGGCTGACCCGGCACAGCGTGACCGAGGTCGGCGGCCATCGCCCCGACCCGAACCAGGGCCCTGGGGAGGAGATCGTGCTGTCGGCCCGCACAATCCTTGTCGCGGCTGGAACCCAGCCGAACACCGTGCTCGGGCGCGAGGATCCCGAAAATATCGTCCTCGACGGACGGTATTTCCGCGCGCTCGATGAAGAGGGAAACCCGGCCACCCCCGAGCGGGTCGTCAAACCCGCGGCGGTGCGGGTGTTGACGCATCTGCGTCCCGACGGGCGTGCGGTCAGCTTTTTCGGCGACCTGCATCCGAGCTTTGCCGGCAATGTCGTCAAGGCGATGGGCGGCGCGACCCTGGGATATGCAGTGATCAGCCGCATGCTCGCGCGGCTCACCCCGTCGGCGCCCGCCCCGGTCGAGCTGATGGCCCGACTGGATTACGAGCTGCGCGCACGGGTTCATGAGATCGTCCGGCTGACGCCGAACATCATCGAGGTCGTCGTGCGGGCGCCGATTGCGGCGCGCGCCTTCAAGCCCGGCCAATTCTATCGCCTTCAGAATTACGAGCGCTTGGCGCCGCGGGTCGACGGCACGACCCTAGCCATGGAGGGGCTGGCATTGACGGGCGCCGGGATCGATACGGAAGCGGGCCTGCTGTCGACGGTCGTGCTCGAAATGGGCGGCTCCTCCGACCTCTGCGCCTTGTTGAAGCCGGGCGAGCCGGTGATCCTGATGGGTCCGACCGGCACGCCGACCGAGACGCCGTCCGGCGAGACCGTATTGCTGGTCGGCGGCGGGCTCGGCAATGCGGTGCTGTTCTCGATCGGCGCGGCGTTCCGCGCGCGCGGGTCCCGCGTGCTCTATTTCGCCGGCTACAAGCTCGTGCAGGACCGCTACAAGGTCGACGAAATCGAGCACGCCGCCGACTGCGTCGTGTGGTGCTGCGACGAGTCGCCCGGCTTTGTGCCGGGCCGGCCGCAAGACCGTACCTTTGTCGGTAACATCGTCGAGGCGATCGAGGCCTATGGCCGTGGTGCGCTCGGGCACATCGCGATCCCCCTCTCGGCGGTCGACCGCATCATCGCAATCGGATCGGACGGCATGATGGCCGCCGTCGCCGAAGCGCGCCAGGCGGGTTTGAAGCGCTATTTCCGCCCGGACCACCGGGCGATCGCCTCGATCAACTCGCCGATGCAATGCATGATGAAGGAGATCTGCGCGCAGTGCCTGCAGCGCCACCGCGATCCCGTGACCGGCACCGAGACGGTCGTCTTCTCCTGCTTCAACCAGGACCAGGAAATGGACCGCGTCGATTTCCGCACCCTGCGCCGCCGCCTCTCACAAAACGGCGTCCAGGAAAAACTCACCAAGCTCTGGGTCGACCGCTGCCTGCAGCATTTGGGCGAGCGCCCCGCGCTGGCGGCGGAATAAGCGCCTACCGAGGCTACTCGATCACCTCGTCGGCAATTTCGAGGACGCGCGGCGGAACAGTGAGGCCGAGCGCCTTAGCGGTCTTGAGGTTGATAATCAGCGAGTATCTCGTCGGATCTTGAACGGGGAGGTCGGCGGGGCTGGCTCCCTTGAGGATGCGGTCGATGTAGGATGCCGCCTGTGCATGCAGGTCGACCGGGTCGCAGAAGTAAGACATCAGGCCGCCGGCTCTGACTAAGTCGGGCAAGCCGATTATCGGCAGACCATGACGGGCCGCGGCAGCGGCGATCACATCGCGATGCGTAAAGGTAAAACTGTCCGGCAGACAGATAACACCGCCTCCTTGCTCGCGCTCTTGGGAGATGACCTGTTCGATCTGCGCGTCGTCGCGCACGGGCGCAAGAGTCACCCTCATTCGAAAGGAGGGCGCGGCGGCTTCGATGGCGCGGTTGAACATTGCCGCGTAAGGCGGCTGGGTGTCCGGGTTGAGGATGGTGGCGACGTGCGTGATACCGGGCGCCATATCCTTCAGGAATTGAAGCCATTTCCCTAAGATCGGCGTGTCGTAAGCAGTGAAGCCGGTGATATTGCCGCCTGGCCGCGCGAGGCTTTAAACCTAACTTTGCCCGGTTTTGAGCGCAAACCATTGATATAGTTTGGGCGGATGGTGTCGGTCTGTCTACGGGGTGGGCGTGACGCCGAGCAGATCGAGGGCGCGGCGCTGTGTGCGGGTGGGAGTGGCGAGGATGGCGGTGATGCGGTCGCGCCCGAGGCGGACGACATTGCGGGTGAGGGTGGCGAGATCGCCGAGCAGGGTGTGGAAGCTGTGCACCGGGAGTGGTTCGCCATCTGCCGGGTCGGTGCGTTTGCGGGCGGCCTTGCGTCGCGCCGCTGGCGAGGGCTCGGCCTTGGCCACCGGTGAGGCGCGCTGCGCCGCGGCGGCGGCCGGATCGGGGTCGTCGAACAGCATCGGGGCGAGGCACCGGCGCATGTGCCATTGCAGATAATAGGCCAGCATGCAGAGCAAGACGTGCGCGCGCACCCGCGGCGCCGTCCAATGGAACACCGGACGCAGTTCGAGATCGACGGTCTTCAGCGAGCGGAAGGCGTGCTCGACGCCGCTGAGACTTTGTAGGCGTGCACCGTGGCGGCGGCATCGGAGTGTTCAGCCGGCAGGTTGGTGCGGACCACATAGATGCCGTCGAGTGCGGCCTCGGCGGCGATGCTGGGGGTTTTGGGCAAAGCTGAGCCTATCGTCGGTGATGCTGATCCGGAAATGCTTGGCCATGTGGCGCCGTCCCAGCACCGCGCCGATCGCCTGGCCAATCGCCGCGGCGCCGCGCAGCGGATTGCGCGCCCGCTGCACGCGGGCCGCAATGCGCGCGAGCTCCTTCTCGGTGCCGACCAACAGCTCGGCGCGTTTGCGGGCTCGCTCTTCCGCCAGCAACGGGTTTTTGCAGACCACCAAGCGTTCGCCCGGATAGTCGGGGCTGGTGATCTCGGCCATGTCGCGGTGATCGAACAGCGAGGGCTGCAACGGCCCGCCCGCGGCGGCGAGCTGCTTGATGGCCGGAGCGCGCAATGCGGTGATCCAATCGAGGCCAGCCGGGCGCAGTGTCTGCTCGATGCGCGCGCTGGTCAGCACGCCGCGGTCGCCCACCATCGCCACGCGCTGCAGCTTGAAGCGCTGCTTCAGCTTGTCGATCTGCGACGACAGCGTCATCGGATCGGCGGTATTGCCTTCAAACACCTCGACCGCGACTGGGCAGCCGTCGGCCGTGCACATCAGGCCGATGACGAGCTGCGGCCGGTCGCCACGGTGGTCGCGGCTGTAGCCATGCTGCGCCAGTTCGCAGCAGCGTCCTTCGAGATAAGTGGAGGTGACGTCGTAGAGCAGCAGCGCGCCATCCTTGAGATGGCGGCGGGCCAGCTTGGCTTCGATGAAGGGCTGCTCACGGCCCAGCCAATCGAGCGCAGCATAGACCTCCTTGGCGGCGATCTTGCCGAGCCCCAGCATCTCGCCCAGCGAATGGCTAGCGGTGGCGGGGTCCAGCATCCGCGCGGTCGCCAGCTTGGCCGCCGGCTCGAGCAGGCGGGCGACGATCAGGGCCAGCGCCAGATCGCGGCGGCGTTGCGGCGCCCGGCGCGGCAGCACCGTGTCGAGCGCAATGCGGCGCGCCGTGCCGAGCGCGGCCAGCACGTGGCCGTGCGGCAGTGCGCGGACGACTTCCACCGCCTCGGCGGCGGGCAACAGTTTGTCACCGCGCAGCACCGCGCGGAGTTGCTCGATGCGCTCGGCGGGCCAGCGCGACAGGTTGGCGAGGGTTCGGTTCTTGGTCTTGCCGGCCTGGCGGTAACTCTCCCGCAGCAGGATGGCCGGTGGTGAGCCTCGGTTGGGGACGACAGCCACATACATGCGCTGCAAAAATCATTTTTAGCCGTCGAATGTCAATACAAAATTGGTACATAACATGACCACTATCACGATAAATATCACTGCCTTTCAGACGCTTAATTCAAAAACTAGTCAAAGTTCGGTTTAAACCAAGCCGAGCCCTACGGGATCGATCACGAGTACGAAAACGATCGGAATCGTGGGGCTCTGCTGCCTCAGCGCCACGACCGGCGCCGGGGTGCTCGCGAGAATTGCCTGCGGTGATAGACCGACCAGTTCCGCTGCGTAACTTTTCAAGAGAGCTGGATCGTTCGCAGCAAAGCGGTAGTCGATCCCAATGTTGCTACCGCCGTTCCACCCGAAATGCCCTGGCGCCTGCGCAAGGCTTGTGCACTCGCCTGACTGATCGGGTCGTTTTCAGCCCAAGGCATCAACACGCCAAGACGGCGAGCCGGCTCGGGCTGCTGCGCGTGCCCGGCAAGCGACGATGCACCTGCGGCGGTAAGAACAGTGATGAACTCCCACCGCCTCAATGATCGGACCTCATTCGCCTCGCCGTCTAATACGACCGCCATGCTATCCACGGTTCAAATCCTGGTCTAGGCTCCTTGCGACGCCTATTTCGGGCTCAAAGTGGGCTGGAGGGCCTGCTCGGCCGGACAGTCGATTTGGTCATGGCCGGCGCAATCGCAAATCCGTACCGTAACGCGAGCATCGAGCAGGATCGCGAGATCGTCTATGCAGCGTGACGCGTGCGACGATTTCGAGGCTGAACGGCGATGTAGCTCGACACTACCTCGCTCGGCAACGCTGTGCGTCGTCTTCGCGAGGGCCTCGCCCGCTACGAGCGCGAACCAGCGGACGAGCAGGTTCGCGACGGGCTGATCCAACGCTTTGAGTTCACCTATGAACTGACCCACAAGATGCTCAGACGGTATCTCAAGGAAACCGCGGCTTCGCCCGACGAACATCGAGCGGATGCTTTTTGCCGATTTGGTCCGGACCGCCAATGCTCAGGGCTTGCTGCGGGGCGATTGGCCGGTATGGCGGCGCTTTCGCGAAATGCGCGCCCGCGCGAACCGCACTTACGATGTCAACGTGGCTTCACGGGTCGCCTCGGCGATCCCGGAGTTTCTGGAAGAAGCCGAGCACTTCTACGCCGAACTGCAACGGCGGTTCGCATGAGCCCACCCGTGCCCATCGAATTGCCGGCAGACCACAGGCAGCTGGTGCTGCATATTCTCGCCGCTCACCTGTCGCGCGGCACAAAGGTGCGGGTGTTCGGCTCGCAGGCAACTGGCCGGGCCAGGCGTTACTCCGATCCCGATCTGGCGATCGATGCCGGCCGGCAGCTTTCTCTCGACGAAGTTGCCGATCTGACTGAGGCATTCAGCGACAGCGATTTGCCCTACAAGGTCGATCTTACCGACTGGCGTAATATCGACGTTCGCTGGCGGCAGACCATTCTGGCCGAGCGTGTGGCCCACTTCATCGTGACGCAGGAGATGTCAATGGATCTGGAAGGAGGGTGCGTCTGCGGCGCAGTGCGGTACCGGTTGACCGCGGCGCCATTGATCGTGCACGCTTGCCACTGCCGCGACTGCCAGAAGATGACCGGCAGTGCATTCGTGCTCAATATGTGGATCGAGAAGAATTGCGTCGAGGCCGACCACAGCCTGCCCAAGTCCGTCATGCTGGCCGCGCCCAGCGGCAAACCGCACGAGGTGTTCTTCTGCGGCAATTGCATGACCCGCCTGTGGAGCAAATATTACGCAGCTCCCGGCGACACACTGCTCGTGCGGGTCGGGGCCCTGAACCATCCGGAAAGGGTCGAACCCGACGTCCACATCTTCACCCGAAGCAAGCTGCCTTGGTTCGATCTGCCACGGGGTGCGCGCGCCTTCAAGGCGTTCTACAACATCCCGGAGGTCTGGCCGGCGGCGAGCCAGGAACGGCTACGCCGCAACATGGCCGGCGAGCGCTGACTGGCCACAGCTAATTGGCGAGCGGGTCCGGGCGGAGCTGGAAGCGCACGACCTTAGGGAACGTGCCTTTGCCGGTTTCGAGGTGGAACATCGTCCGGGTGGCGTAGGTCGTCCACAATGCCCGACCCTTCCAGCCGGCGTTCGGGTCGTCGATACGGCCATCCATTCCCTTCGTGAAATAGTCGTTCACATAGGGGACGCGCAGGACCACGAACTTCCCGGCGACGAGAGCCAGCAATGCGCTATTGAGGTTTCCGGTGGCGATCGGCACGTCTTTGCCGAGACCCAGTGTATTGAATTGATCGACCCAGGTGTAATAGCTCGAACTCGGCGCTGCCGGGATCGCTGACTCCTTTGAACTGTGGTCCGGGGAAGGGGTAGAGGGTCCAGCCTTCGGGGCAGTGCTTGCCGGTCGCGGTCGGGCCGTTCAACACCTTGCATTTGCTGCGGTCGAAGCTCGCCAGATGGCCGCTCGCCAGTGACGCCCAGAAACTGCCCTTGCTGTCGATGTCGCCGCCGCGCGGCCCGTAGCCGGGCAATGGCGGCTCATAGACCTCGGTCAGGGCCGTGTGGGTCGGATCGGGTCCCGGGTTCACGCGAACCACATAGCCGGGATACCCGAGCGAAGTCCCCCAGATCGTGCCGTCAACCGGATTTACGGAGACCGAATAGAGACCCGCGACGACGCGCTTGTCCTTGCTCGGGTCAACCGGCTGGTTGGGCTCGACATAATCGTCGCGCTTGCCGTTGCCGTTGGTGTCGAGGATGAACGGCGTCCAGCCCTGCGCTTTCTGCTCGTCGCCGGTCTCCTCGAAGACCTTTCGGTTGAGCCAGCCCACGACGGGCGTCTGGGGCCCGCCGGCGCTGGTCCACAGCGTTTGGTTGGCGTCGGTGGCAAAGTTCAAGTGGTGCGTCGGAAAGCACGTGCTGATCAACGCGAACTTGCCGCTCGCTGGATCGTACATCGACAGATGGCGGCTGGACTCCTGCAGCGGGAAGACCTGCGCCGACGGATGGCTCGATCCCTGCTTGCAGAAATCGGGGTTTGCCGGCGGGCGCACCCTGGCGGTGAACCAGACCCGGCCCTTCTCGTCCATCATCGGGTTGTGCGTGGTGGTCTGGCTGTCCCAAATGGGCTCCGCGCCCCAATAGGGCGACGGCTCCATCGGCGCGGTCTTCGAGGTCGGTGTGTTCGGATCGCGCACCGGGTGCTTAATCTCGCTGACCGAATTGTGCGCCGGGTCGAGCACCGGGATGTAGTCGGTGCTGTCCTCGGTCGAGCCATAGAGCTTGCCGTTGGCGTTGACGGTCGGATTGCGCCGGTCTGTCGGCGTGAGGTCATGCATGTAGGCCGTCTCTCGGCTCCAGTCCCACAATGTCAGCACGATATTACGCTCGACGCCCTGCGGTCGCGGGGGTTGCGCAAACGGCAGCTCGCCTTTGGCGATCCGATCGGTCCAGTCGCCGAAATATTGGAATGCCAGCTGCGGGTCGACCCGGCTGATTGTATTGACCATATTATTCTCTGCCTGTCCCGACTGAATGCGCCGGGCCCACGCTTCCGCCGAATTGTCGAAATGCCCGAGCGCGGCGGGGATCGTGCGCGTGCCGGGAGTGCCAATCCCGTGACAGGCAATGCAGCCAGTGGTCTTGATAATATTCAACCATGCCGTGTGACTTTTGATGTTCTCCGGCATGTTCTCGTCGCGGTTCGGGCCAGAGAAGTTGCCTTCGTCCGGGATGTTCAGCATCGAAAACCAGTAGATCGATGGATAATATTGCGCAGCGGCCGCCGCATTCGGTGCCGGCGCGGCCGTCAAATTGACGGTCTTCCCCGGCGTCGTCACGACCCTCGGCGAGTCGACCAGCCCATAGCCGCGCACCCACACATCGTAATTGGCCTGGGGGAGGTCCGGAATGACGTAGCGTCCCTGATCGTCGGTGACGACGATTTTGGCAAACGCCGTCGGCAGCCCGGTGGTCTCCGCGATTACCCAGACGCCGGCTTCGGGCCCGTTTCTTCCGGTGACCACCCCGCCAAGATCATGCTCATTAACGCGGATCGCAGATTGCGGGCTCTGCTGCGCACTAAGCCGTGCCGGCGCGGCGGCGAGCAGCGCAGCGACGCCAATCGCAGCAGCACTCTGCAGGATTTGGATTTTCGTCGTCATCGCATGGTCCCTCCCTTTGACGACCGTGCCCATAACGGGCCGGCGCCGCTTCCCGATGATGTTGGCATGCGGACCGAGGCTTAGGCAACGGCTTGTCACCAAGATACGTGCGCTAAGATACGTGCACTTCCGAGGTATCGAATTTTCGGTCATCAGGAGCGCTCGATTGATGTTTGTCGAAACTCATCTCCGTAGCTTATGATCAACAAACGATAGTTGTTGCGCGATCGGACAGAGCGGGTGAGGAGCGAGGCGCGGGTCCCGGTTGCAAACCGGGGCATGATCACAGCTTCGATCATGCTGGCGACGATCATGCAGGGTGTCGACAACACGATCGCCAATGTCGCTTTGCCGCACATTCAGGGCAGCCTCTCGGCGGCTCAGGATCAGGTCTCCTGGGTGCTGACCTCGTACATCGTCGCGGTGGCGATCATGACGCCGCTGACTGGATGGCTAGCTGGGCGCCTCGGCATCAAATATGTGTTTCTGATCTCGGTGGCCGGGTTCACCCTGGCCTCGGCCTTGTGCGGCAGCGCCACCAGTCTCACCCAGCTGGTGATTTACCGCCTGCTGCAAGGCGCGTGCGGCGCCGGGCTCGTGCCCCTTTCCCAATCGGTGCTGATGCAGATCAACCCGCCGGAACGGCACGGCCAGGCAATCGCGATCTGGGGCATGGGGGTCATGCTGGGGCCGATCTTCGGCCCGATGCTAGGCGGCTGGCTGACCCAAGATTACAGCTGGCGTTGGATCTTTTTCATCAACCTGCCGGTCGGCGTAATCGCCAGCCTCGGCATCCTGGTTTTTATCCGCGAGACGCGCCACACCCATCGCGAGGCGTTCGACTTCTTCGGCTTTGTGACGTTGAGCATCGCCGTTGGCGCGCTGCAGATGATGCTCGACCGAGGTCAGCTCAAGGACTGGTTCAACTCGACGGAGATTTGGGTCACGGCGATCGTTTCTGGTATGGCCTTCTACCTGTTCATCGTTCATACCGCAACGGCCAGCGATCGGTCCTTCATCAACCTCGATCTGTTGAAGAGCCCCAACTTCATGACCGGCACGGTCCTGATGTTCTTTGTCGGCGGCATCCTCAGCGGCACCTTGGCGCTGTTGCCGACAATGCTCCAGTCGTTGATGAACTACCCGGTTTTCACAACCGGACTCGTCACCGCTCCGCGCGGCATCGGCACGATGATCGCGATGTTCGTCGTCGGGCGCATGATCAACCGCATCGATAACCGGCTGCTGATCCTGACAGGATTTTTGCTGACGGTTCTCTCGCTGTGGCAGATGACGGGATTCTCGCTGCAGATGGGGATGGCGCCGGTCATTCTGTCTGGGGTGCTCCAAGGCTTCGGGCTCGGCTGCACCTTCGTTCCGTTGAACACAATGGCGCTGTCCAACCTGCCGCGGCATATCCTGACGCAGGGGACGGCGATGCGCAGCCTGATGCGCAACCTCGGCGGCAGCATCGGCATCTCGACCTTAGAGGCGCTGCTGATCCAGAACACGCAGATCGTCCATTCCCGCCTCGTCGAGCATTTGCGGCCGGACAACCCGCTCGCCCAAGCGCCACTATTGGAGCCGCCGTTTAGCCTCACCACACCCTCGGGGATTGCCGCCCTCAACGCCGAGGTCACCCGGCAGGCGGCGATGGTGGCTTACATCAACGACTACGCCCTGATGATGATAATCGTGGTTCTGCTGATCCCACTATTGCTGCTGGTCCGACGGGCGCGCCCGGCGCTGCGGCCCGAGGTGGCCCGCTGATGCGCGAGCCCCCTAGCGCCGGGCGCGCCCGGCGCTGCGGCCCGAGGTGGCCCGCTGATGCGCGAGCCCCCTTATCCACGAGGTATCGAATTCCCGACTACCAGCCGCGCGCGGCTTCGAGCGCGGCGACGGTGGTGGAATTTGATGCTATAGCTTATTATCACTATCGGGTATTTCTTGGTGTCATGGCCATGGACCTCGATCGCAGCTTCGGGTTTCTCGTTCACGACGTCGCCCGTTTGTTCGGGCGCCGGTTCAATCAGCGCGCGCTGCTTTTCCTCGGACTCACTCGCGCACAATGCAAGGTGCTGGGGTACCTCGCGCGCAACGAGGGGATCAACCAGGCCGGCCTCGCCGACCTGCTCGAAATCAAGCCGATGACCTTGGTGCGGCAGATCGACCGCATGGAGGAAGATGGCTGGATCGAGCGGCAGCCCCAGCCCGGCGACCGGCGCGCCCGCCGCCTCGTTCTGACCGACAAGGCCCGGCCGATCCTGGCGCGCATTCTGGACCTCTCGAACGAGATCCGTGCCGAGTCCTTTGCCGGCCTTTCCAAAGACGAGGGAAAGCAGCTGATCGAACTTTTGCGGCGGGTACACGGCAATCTTTCGGAGCGCGTGCTGCCACTGGCGGCGGACTTAGAGGATCTCGACGAGACGACCGAGCGCGCCCCCAATGCCCTTGCGGAACTGTCGCCTGTCGGAGGCCATCATTGACGACCTCCGCCGATAGCGACACGCCGGCGATCGGCGCGCTGCGGGCGCCGCTCGAGGGCCGCTCCGCGGTTCTCGGCCGGCGCCGCCCCTTACGCCAGAGATTGCGGCTGCCTCTGATGCTCGCGGGGCCGATCCTCGTCCTGCTCGCGGCGGGCTACTGGTACTTGACCGGCGGGCGCTATGTGTCGACCGATGACGCCTATGTTCAGGCTGCGCGGGTTGCCATCAGCACCGACATTTCCGGCCGGGTCGTCGAAATCGAGGTCAAGGACAATCAGAAGGTCACCGCTGGTCAGGTGCTCTTTCGGCTCGACCCGCGCCCGTTCCAGATCGCTGTAGATGAGGCCAAAGCGCAGCTCGCCACGGTGCGGTTCCAGATTCACGCGATGAAGGCGACCTATCATCAGAAACGGGCGGACGCCCGGGCGACCGAGGCCACGGTTGACTATCAGCAGCACGAGTTCGAGCGGCAGCAGCGGCTGGTCGCTTCCGGCACGGCCTCCCAGCAGCAATTCGATCAGGCCAGGCAGAATTATGAAACCGGGCGCGCGCAAATCGCGTCGAAGCAGCAGGATGTCGCCGTCGCCCTCGCCAATATCGGTGGCGACCCCGACATTCCTCTAGAGCAACACCCGATGGTGCAGCACGCACAAGCTGCGCTCGACCGCACCGAGCTCAATCTTTCCTATACGGAAATCCGCGCGCCGGAGAACGGGATCGTCACCAAGGTCGACCAACTTCAGGTCGGCGACTACGTCAACGCGTCGACACCATTGTTCTCGCTAATGTCGACCGACCACGTCTGGGTCGAGGCCAATTTCAAGGAGACCGAGCTGACCCATATGCGGCCGGGCCAGGAGGCGACGGTCGAGGTCGATACCTACCCCGATATTGAGTTTCACGCCAAGGTGGATAGCCTCAGCCCCGGTACCGGGCTGACCTTCTCGCTGCTGCCGGCCGAGAATGCGACCGGCAATTGGGTAAAGGTCGTCCAGCGTCTGCCGGTGCGCCTCAGCCTCTATCATTTCGACGACAATGCGCCGCTGCAGGCCGGGCTCAGCGTGACCGTCGAGGTCGACACCCGACATCGCCGGCCGTGGCTCGATCGGGTCCAGGGCATGTTCGCCTGGCTCACCGGACCGAGCTCACGAGCCGCGGAGCGGTGACGGATGAGTCGCGCGCCCCGGTCGCGAACCGGGGCGCAATCACCATTTCGATCATGTTGGCGACCTTCATGCAGGGGGTCGACACGACCATCGCCAATGTCGCGCTGCCGCACATGCAAGGCAGCTTTTCCGCCGCGCAGGACCAGATCGCCTGGGTGGTGACCTCTTACATCGTCGCCGCGGCGATCATGACGCCGTTGACCGGCTGGCTCGCCGGGCGCTTTGGCATCAAGTGGGTGTTTTTCATCTCGGTCGCCGGCTTCACTCTGGCTTCGGCTTTGTGCGGCCTTGCGACGAGCCTGGAGCAAATGGTGGTCTCCCGCTTGATGCAGGGCGTCTGCGGGGCGGCGCTGGTGCCGCTGTCGCAATCGGTGTTGCTGCAGATCAACCCGCCCCATCGGCATGCCCAGGCAATGTCGGTCTGGGGTATGGGGGTCATCTTGGGCCCGATCATCGGGCCGGCGCTCGGCGGCTGGCTGACCGATCAATACAATTGGCGCTGGGTGTTCTTCATAAACGTGCCGTTCGGGGTTCTGGCCGCAATCGGCATTCTAATTTTTATCCACGAGACTCGGCACGGCCGCCGCGAGCCGTTCGACTTCTTCGGCTTTGCAACCTTAAGTCTGGCGATCGGTGCGTTGCAGATGCTGCTCGACCGCGGCGAGCTGAAGGACTGGTTCGGCTCGACCGAGATCTGGATCGAGGCAACCATTGCTGGGCTCGCTCTTTACTTGTTTGTGGTCCATACCGCGACGGCGACCGACCGCTCTTTCCTCAACCGCGAGCTACTGAAGGACGCCAATTGCGTCGTCGGCACGATCCTGATGTTCCTCGTCGCGATCCCTCTGTTCGGCACAATGGTTCTGCTGCCGACAATGCTGCAGGATCTGCTGAATTATCCGGTGTTGACGACGGGATTGGTCACGGCGCCGCGCGGCATCGGCACGATGGCTGCCATGTTTATCGTCGCCCGCCTCGTAGGCCGCGTCGACACGCGGCTGATCATCTTGGCGGGGTTTGTGCTGGCGGCTGTGGCGCAGTGGCAGATGACGGGTTTCTCGCTGTATATGGGGATGGGTCCGATCATCTCGACTGGGGTGTTGCAGGGCTTCGGTCTCGGCTTTGTGTTCACGCCGCTGAGCATTGTAACGTTCTCGACTTTGCCGAGGCATATCCTGACACAAGGGACGGCGATATTCAGCCTGACCCGCAATATCGGCAGCAGCGTCGGCATCGCGATTGTTGTGGCGCTATTGGCCGAAAATACCCAGACCGTCCATTCACGCCTTGTCGAGCATTTGCGCCCCGACAACCCGCTCGCCCGAATGCCGCACATGGCGCCGCCCTTCAGCCTGACTGACCCCTCCGGCCTTGCCGCGCTCAACGCAGAAGCGACACGCCAGGCGGCTATGGTCGCCTATATCGACGACTTCAGGCTGATGATGATGATTGTAATTGTCGGCTTGCCGCTGTTGTTGTTGTTGCGCAAACCGCCGCCGGCGGCGCGCGCAGCAGCCGCCGCCGCGGAGTAAATTGAAAGGGGATTGGAACCATGCGGCTCGAACATAAAGTCGGCATCGTCACGGCGGCGGCTTCCGGGATGGGCCGGGCCGGGGCGATTCGGTTTGCCCGCGAAGGTGCGGCGGTGGGCGTAGTCGACATCGATCAGGCGGGTGTCGATGCAGTAGTCGGCGAGATCACCGCCGCGGGTGGCCGGGCGCTCGGCCTCGTTGGCGATTTGCGCCAGGACGATTTCGCCCGCGGCATCGTGCGGGGCACCGCCAATGCCTTTGGCGGCCTCGATTTCGTGTGGAACCACGTTGGCCATCCCGGTCCCGCCTCGATCGAGGGCATCGACATGGCGGATTTCGAGATCGCCATCGATCTCAACCTGCGCACCGTGCTGGTGACGACCGAAGCTGCGATCCCCGAGATCCGGGCGCGCGGCGGCGGCGCCCTGCTCTACACCGCCTCGACGTCGGGCATTCAAGGCTCGGCGTTCAGCCCGGTCTATTCGATGGCCAAGTTCGGGGTGGTCGGTTTTGTCCGCTCTCTCGCCAAGCGGCTCGCGCCTGACAAAATTCGCGTCAATGCAATTTGTCCCGGCCCTATCGACACGCCGATGCTGCGGATCTTCGTGTCACGGCCGGACCAGCAGCGCACCGCCGGCCAGGACAAAGAGGAGCTTGTCCAGCTGCGTGGCCGGCAGAACCCGATGAGCCGCACCGGCAAGCCCGAGGAGATCGCCAACGCCGCCCTCTTCTTGATCTCGGACGAGGCGTCCTTCGTCTCCGGCGCGGCGCTACCCGTCGACGGCGCCGCAACGGCGTGAGCCGCCTCGTCGTCGAGATTGCTTCGTCGCAGCGCTCCTCGCAATGACGGCTCCCTTGTTGCTGTCATTGCGAGCGCAGCGGAAGCAATCTCGCGCCGCTTTACTCCGCCGCTTCGCGGGCTTCGACCCCGTAATCATTGATCGAGACCCGCCAGTGGATGCGGTCTTCCTCCGGCGGGTAATCGCCGGCCGCCTTGTGGTACGAGCACCGATTGTCCCAGATGACGATGTCGCCCTTGCGCCATTTGTGGCGGTATTCGGCATCGGGCTGGATCATGTACCCCTTTAGCTCAGCGATCAGTGCATCGCTCTCCGCCCGGTCACAGCCGGCGATGTCGACGATCTTGCCGGGGTCGAAATAGAGCGATTTGCGGCCGGTTTCAGGGTGGATACGGATGACCGGATGAAACACCGGCTTCCAATCCTGATCGTCTTTGTCGAGAAGCGGTGATCCGCCGCGCCGGCCGCCATAGGAGAAGGCGCCCATTACGCCATCCAGCCGCCGCTTCAGACGCTCCGGCAACGCGTCATAGGCCGCATAGCCATTGGCGAACAAGGTGTCGCCGCCACGGGTCGGTACGGCGAGCGCATAGAGCTGGGTCGCTTTGAACGGCTGCTGATTATAGGCGCCGTCGGTATGCCAGCCCTCGGCGCCGCGCCGATAGATGGCGTCGCTGAGCTTGCCGTCGGCATCGAATTTGTTGATCCCGAGCATCGTGATCTCTGGAATCTCGGGATGGCGTGTCGACTTCGAAGGGTGCGGGACGACGGGCCCGAAGCGGCGGCTGTAGTCCAGGAAGTCGCGGATTTCGAGTGCCTGGTCGCGCACCACGAGGATGTTGCAATCGAGCCAGGCTCGATAGATCGGCGCAAAGCCGGCGTCGTCCAGGGTCTTGACGTCGACGCCGGTGACCTCGACACCGATCTGCGGACCCATGCGGCGTATCTCGACCATCATTCGCTCTCCCGTCGGCAGTCGCGCAATGGTCGGCCTGGGGTCTCCAGCATGTCAAACCGAGAATCGCGATAGTTGCCATGCATCAAACCCGCTAATCTCGCCATCGGGCTTGGAGAGGGAATCATGAAGCTGGTGCTTTTTCAGACGTCCGGGCGGGACGAGCCGGTACCCGGGTTGCTGACCGATCGCGGCGTCGTCGATATTTCCGGCATCACCGAGAAGGGCCATACCCCGCAATTGGCGATGCAGGCACTGATCGATGGGTTCGACAGGCTGCGGCCGTCTCTCGAGCGCGGGGCGGCCGACGGCGAGGCGTTGCCGTTGAGTTCGGTCCGCCTGCGGGCGCCGTTGCCACGGCCCGGTAAGATACTCTGCTGCATTGCCAATTACTGGGAACACGCGCAGCGCGAGGCGCGCCCGCTCAACATGTTCCTAAAAAACCCGGAGGCAGTGGTCGGGCCGGGAGACGCGATTGTCTTGCCGGATTTCACCGAGCCGTGGATCTTCATGCACGAGGCCGAGCTGGCGCTCGTCATCAAGGGTCCGGCCAAGAAGGTCAGCCAGGCGAATTGGCGCAGCGCGGTGTTCGGCTACACCTGCCTCATTGACGTATCGGCGCGCGGCGAGGGTAGGCGTACCTGGAAGGCTGGAAGCTGGCTCGGCAAGTCGTTCGACACGTTCGCTCCGATCGGCCCTTGCATAGCAACCGCCGACGAGATTCCCGAGCCCAATGATCTGGTCGTGTGCTTTGGAACGACGGCCAGCTGCGCCACAACTACAACACCGACGACATGGAGCACCGAGTGCCCGAGCTCGTCGAATTCGCCTCGACCATCATGACATTGAACACCGGCGATTTGATCGCCTGCGGCACCAATCACGAGGGGCTCGGGGCATTGCAGGACGGCGAGACGGCGGAAATCGAGATCGAGCGCATCGGGCGAATGTCGCTCAATGTCGTCGACCCGCTAAAACGCAGCTGGGAGCGCGGAGTATACATGGGCGCCGACTCGACCAATCCAGAAGCCGTAAAACGGCACCGCCCGCAAAACCCAGGCTGAGGGCCCGCTTAAAATCGGAACCCCACGTCTGAACCTCTTGTTTGCCTTTTATCTACGGCTAACAGGAGACGACGCAATGAGCGACGTTAGAACTGCGACGACTGCTACCCATCTGGAAGCCGACGAGACCGACCGGCTGATTTCCTCCGAAAAGGTCGACGGCACCGCCGTCTACGATCGCAGAGGGGAACGCCTGGGCTCGGTGCATCACCTGATGATCGACAAATATACCGGCCAAGTCCCCTACGCGGTCATGTCGTTTGGTGGGTTCCTCGGGATTGGCGAGAGCTATCATCCACTGCCGTGGAAAATGTTGACCTACGACACCCGCTTGGGCGGCTATGTCGTCGATCTCGACCAAAGGCGGCTCGAGGGTGCCCCGAGCTACACGTCGCGCGAGATGCCGAATTGGGACGACCGTTCATACACCCGGCGGATCGACCAGTATTGGATGCCGCTGGTCTAAAAAGACCCGTTAGCGGCGCCTATTAGGCGCCGCTAACGGGCACTCCCCTATCTTGGTGCCGGGTGAGGGATTCGAACCCCCGACCTTCGGTTTACAAAACCGCTGCACTGCCACTGTGCTAACCCGGCCTACATCATCGATTTACAATGGCTATCTCAACACTAGATGAAATGAAAACGGCTGTTGCTACCGAAATTGCTAGTCAACACCTGATTTCCACTCGGCGCACGCCATCATAGCATCCCGAAAAGCCGTGTCGAGCCGGCCGGCAGACCCCTCGCCGTGCCCTGCCTCCATGCAGCTTACGGTTGTTCACCGGTATTCAAACCCTAATTTTGTCACGGAGGCTCACGCCCCCAGACCATTCGCGGTTTGGTCCTAACTCTCGGCGGGAGGAGCGGGTTCAAAGCCTGTCCCCGTGCGAGACACGGGGTGCGCCCAGCCATTTGCGCCCGCCCGGTGAAATGTGGTGACGCCATTTACCAATTTCGGGTACACTCTCCCCGCGGTGCTCCAACGGCCAAAGTAGTTGCTCCCAATGGCGGTGTTCACACTCGATAAAGAGCATCCGCTGGCCAAGGCCGGTCTGCGTTTCGTGCACGTCGTGGAAGAGGTTGAGTTAGGCCTCAAGCCCGGCGATGTCGTGTTCGAGTTCCCCTACGGTCGGATTGTCGATAACGGTATGGCGTGTCGACGGGAGCGAATAATTCCGCCCGGCGTCGAGATCATGACCATTCACAAGGAGGCCATTGCCGCTCGAGCTTCCTGCAATCAGCAAGGGCAAGAAGGGAAACACATTAACATCGCGCCATTTAGGCGGGCGGGTTAGGCCAAGTCGCGGTTGGGAGCGGAGTGGGTGGCGCCTCGCCCATCGGCCTCATAATCTTCGCGTCGGGTGGAGGGAGCGTGGCGCGGCTATGTCGACCGACAGTCGCTGTACGTCGGCGACAGCGCGCCCTGGGCCGAGCGCCGAACCATGGGCCTGACCGAAACCGGCGTCGCGCTGGCGGGTTGTGCGCTCGTCCTCGTTATCGCGATTATCCTCGACCGCCGCCCCTACCGCCCGGGGAAACTCAACTACATCCCGCTGATGATTATCGCCCTCGCGGCCATCTTGGTGCTCGGTCGACACCTGCTGGCGCTTTTCTTGTGACGGCATTCGAGCTCTCGGACTCTCTCAGAGGTGGGACTGCGTAAACAAAGGGCAGCCGCCGGCATGGCCGGGCTGTGCGATTTCCGCTGGACGAAAGCGCCGAGGCCGGTGACATTCGTCGCCGGCATCTGCGAGGGCATACGATGATCACGAAATTCGACAGCTCCTATTACGGCACAGCCGACATGGAGAATCTCGGATACGCCGGTACGCCGATCAACGAGCGCCGCTATTCGCAAGCGGAACTGGGCCGCGCTCTGCACAAGGTCGTCGACTACGCCAAGTGCATGGATGAGCGCGGCTACGACACGTTCTGGATGGCCGAGCACCATTTCCAGCCGGAAGGCACCGAGCTGATCCCGAACCTCTTGATGATGGCGATGCACCTGTGCGGGGTGACAAAGAACCTGCGCATCGGCTGCGGCTTCAACGTCGTGCCGATGTGGCACCCGCTGCGCCTCGCGGAAGACTATGCGATGGCCGACATCCTGACCGGCGGCCGGGTGATCTTCGGCGTCGCGCGCGGCTATCACACCCGCGAGGTCGAGACCTTCGGCGCGCCGCTCATCGACCAGGAGGCCAACCGCGAATTGTTCGAGGAAGGCGTCGACATCTTGTTCAAGGCGTTCGAGGGCAAGCCGTTCTCGCACCAGGGCAAGTACTACACAATCCCGCCGGAGGTGCCGTATCGCGGCTATACGCTGAAGGAGATCACCTTGGTGCCGGCGCCGGAGCGCCTGCCGGTCGAATGCTGGCAGCCAATCCAGAGCGGCTCGGAGCGGGCCTTCGACTTCATGGCCAAGCACGGCATCAGCGGCATCATCGGCGGCGGCTCTGCCGAGGGCGGCGCCGTCGAGCGGCACATGATCGGCTTCCAGGCCGCCTATGCGCGCCGCGGCATCAAGCTAGAGCTCGGCGAGCGCCTGGCGCTGGGCTTCCAGTTTCACATCGCCAGGAGCCGCGAAGACGGCATCCGCGAGGCGGCCAAACACTACGAAGAGAACATGAAGATGTTCGGCGAGTTGCGCCTGGTGCGGGCGCTGACCGACCAGCAGATCGCCGCGATGCGCGATCCGCGGCTCGCCGCCGCGACAAAACTGCCGCGCATCGAGGACGCAGTGAAGGCCGGCGGCTTCCTGACCGGCACGTCCGCCGACATCGTCGAGCAATTGAAGGCCGTCGAAAAACGCTATCCGGGCGTCGACCGGGTGGTGTGCGCCACGCCGCTGGGGACTCCCCTCGACGTCCAGCTCGAAGACCTGGACCGGTTCGCGAAGGAGGTCATGCCGGCCTTCCGCGACGCCAAGATCGCCGCCGCGGCGGAGTAGCCCCCCGGGATCAACGTCGGGCGCCTCGTTCGGCGGCACGTCAGCGTCGCCGGCGGGTCGTACCACTAACGACGTAACCTATCCAACATCGTCCGCTAGGCCGAATGACAGCTTCGCGCCGTAAGCGGTCGTTCACTCTAGTGGTCGAACTAGAAGGCTCGGCCGAAGCCGACTTTTGCGCCGGGTCCGGGATCGCCTACGGCGACGACCAATGGCCGAGGTCACGGCGACGCGGGAGATGCTCCCCGACATCCCTGTACTTGCCCGGTTCTGGAGTAATCCGACAGCAACGCCCGGACAGCGCCGGCAAAACCTGCTATGGTCTTCGGCATCGCATCCGATCGGAGAGCCCGGATGAGCGACATTCCGAGCTGGCATATCGTCGGCGACTGGTTCGACAACTGCAGCTGCGCAGTACCGTGCCCGTGCACCTTTGCGCAGGCGCCGGATAACGGTTTTTGCGAATCGGTGCTGTTCTGGCGCGTCCGCGAGGGCCATTATGGCGACGTCAAGCTCGATAATCTCAGCTTTGTGCGGGTCGGCCGCTGGGAGGGCGACCTCTGGGCGAGAAAGGCGGCGGGGGTCGCCGGCCTCTATATTGATGATCATGCCGACGACCGGCAGATGGAGGCATTGCCGGCAATCATCGGCGGCCGCGCTGGCGGCTTCCCCGGCTGGGTCAACGAGTGCTTCGCCGGAGGAAGGCAGAGCCGCGGCATCGAGCGGGCCAAAATCAGGTATGAGATTGCGCCCGATCTCGGCCATTGGGGCGTCGAGATCGTCGGCAAGATCAAGGCCTGGGCCAAGGCCATCAGCGGACCGACCAGCCCACCCGGAAAGTATCCGCGGCTAATAAACGCGCCAGGTAGCGAAACCGGGCCCGGACCGCAGCTCGTCACCTGGGGAAAGTCGACGATTCTGTCGGTCGACGCGCACGGCTTCAAGTTCGAGTACACGCTGAATTCGGCCAAGCACATCCCGTTCGACTGGGGCGGACCCTGACCGATCGGCCGCGAGAAAGGTTGCATTCCCTCTCGATGACGCCGACGATCGTCCGCAAAACACGTGCGGCTTCAAGTCGATAACCACGCGCTGCCGTGCCGCGCGGCCAAAAGGCAGCATTAAGGAGGAGGGTTTGATGGCTCGGACATTCGTGGCACTCGGCCTGTTTCTTGCGACCTCAATCGGCTTTGCCGGTCCCGCGCCGGCCCAGTACAACGTGCAGTACAATCCCCAGTACAACAATCCTCAATACAATCCCCAGCCCCAGTACAACAGCCCGAGAACCTACCAAGGCTACCAAGGTAACCAGGGCTATCAGGGCGGCCAACAAGGCGGCTACCAAGGCAACCAAGGCTATCAGGGGGGCCAACAAGGCGGCTACCAAGGCAACCAGACCGGATGCCCCTATGGTCAGCAATTCGATCCCCGACAGAACCGTTGCGTTACCGCGGCGGCTGCGATGCCGTCATGCCCGGCAGGGCAGCAATTCGACCAGAGCCAGAACCGCTGCGTCTACACGCTGCCGGGCGGAGTGATGGTGCCGGGGCAGCTCCTCGGACGGTGACGCGCCAGCGGGTACTAATCCGTTCGTAAGTCGCGGCGGATAAGAACGTGGCGAGCCGATCGTAAAGCAGGCACGCGGCCGCGCGTCCTCCTGCCTCCGGCCTCTAATGGACGACCAAAAATCGCGCTCGCGCGGTGCGACACGCCCTTGGGTTGACAGAGGGGCGCACAGGTTGGCGTCTCGCCCTGATCAAGACCCCCCGGGCTCCGCGTCGGACGATGACCGAAATGGGGCATCACCGGTCGCCGTGTTTTCTTAATCGATACGGCAGCCTTGACCGGAACGTATGAAGAACATACATGGCAGGCACCCTTTGACAAAGCTACGGCCATCGGAGGCCTGCCTGTGCCAGTCGCTGCGATTGCCTTGCCACGTCCTGCTTGATCCTGTTTTCCTGACCTGGAGTTCGAGGAATCTCAATCGGTTGCACCTGATCTCTTTGCGCCTCGCGCGCACGCACGCGCATACGCGCCTCCGAGGGTGCTCGCCCTTAGAGCCAAATGCGTTGAGCGCCCCACCGCAACGGACCTGAGGGCGGTGAGAGCATCGGCGGAACGCGGAACGTGGATATCAACGCCTTCTGGTACTGGACCGAATGCGACCGAGCTCATATGAGCACTAAGAACCAACTCTGCTCCGTCTTCGGATACGCAAAGGATCTCATTGAAGGCGTTGCTGCGACCTCCCCAATCATTTCCCTCATAATACGCGATGCCCTCGCCAAACTGGTTGGCGATCCAAATTTTACAGCGACAGCGGCTGTTGCCATTTATGAAAATCTCAGCGGCGAACTGCGATGCTGTTGAAATCGTAGTTGACCCCCTTATTTGTTCAGTCATTGCAGCTAGCCCGTGCTCAAAATAACGCGCAATCGCAGCGAAAGACTCTTTAAAGGAATCTGCGTTTGTCGAGATCTGTATGAGGGGCTCGAAGCGCGGAAATGTACGGTGGGGTATCTCGCACTTTCGAGGTTTGCACTACACCCGGAAATTACGGGCGTTCATTGATCGTCACGGCAGACCCTGGATATTGTGGCCGTTGTTGCGGCTTCGCTCATTTCTCACTGACGCCGGCGAGGAGTCGCTCTTGCGCGGTTGGCTCGTCAAACCCGACGAGGTCGACGTTGATAAGTGCCCTCCACAGTCCATCGAGGCGACACTAGAGCATGCTGGTATAACCGCTCCACAGTCGGCTTTCGCGCCGACACTCCTCCGTCTCGAACACACGGCGGTCGGAAGTGAACACGAGCCGACGCCTACCGTTGATGAGTTCGCACTTATTGATGAATAACGACAAACCGACAAAAACCGAGGTGCATTTTGGACAAGCCCGGAAAACCAGCCCGTCGCCAACCCAAGGCCTATCAGGATACCCGTTTCCTCGAGAGCAAGGATGCGCGCGCCCTGCGCATCCTCGCGGAGTATTTGGAGCCGCTCTATCGCTTTCAGCGGCATAACGTCCAGGACACCATCGTCTTCATGGGGTCGGCCCGGTTGCGTTCGGAGGAGGCGGCGAAGGCAGCGCTGGCCGAGGCGGAGCAAGCGGGACAGGGCGTCGAGGCGGCGCAAATCGCCCTCCAGCTCTCGGTCTATTACGAAGCGGCGCGCGAGCTCGCCCAGCGCTTGACGGCCTGGTCAAAGAAGCTCGACCGCGACGAGCGGCGCTTCGTCGTCTGCACCGGTGGCGGTCCCGGCATCATGGAGGCGGCCAATCGCGGCGCTTCCGAGGCGAAGGGGCTCAATGTCGGGCTGACCATCGCTATCCCGGACGAGGAATTCGACAACCCCTATGTCAGCCGGGATCTGCACTTCTACTTCCATTACTTCTTCATGCGGAAATTCTGGTTTGTCTACCTGGCCAAAGCGGTCGTGCTGTTCCCGGGCGGCTATGGCACACTCGACGAGCTGTTCGAAATCCTGACCCTGGTGCAGACGCGCAAGACACGCAAGCGCATGCCGATCGTGCTCTTTGGCGCCGACTACTGGGACGAGGTGGTCAATTTCAACGCGCTGGTGAAGTATGGCACGATCAGCCCGGGCGACCTCGGCCTCTTCCATCGCACCGACTCGCTGGACGAAGCCTACGACATCATCACAAAGGGGCTCACCGAGAATGCCCTCGGCAGCCCCGGCCCGGCACTCTAGCGCCGGGGTCGGCGTCAGCGTTTGAACAGCGCCTCGGCACCGCGCCGCTGGCCGAGCTTTGCCGCGATCTCGACCCGCACCCGGGCGATTTCGGCTTCCAGTTCGGCGATATAGGCTTCGAGTTCGGCGATCCCCAGCAGGGTCAAATCTTTGGGCTGCACCGGCCTGCGCCGCGGTTCGAGATCCGACTCGTCCATGCCTTCCCGTTCTCCTTTCGTCTTCCCTGGGCGGGATGATGCCATTATATAACGATTAACTTTTTCGAGCGTGTCGGGGTAGTTTTTGGCCTCACCACGCCGTTGCATCGGAATTCAGCATGGCCGCTCCGTTGATGCCCAAGGCGACCGCCGTATGGCTGGTCGAAAACACCTCGCTCACCTTCGATCAGATTGCAGATTTCTGCGAGCTGCATCCGCTGGAGATCCAAGCCATCGCCGATGGCGAGGTGGCGAACCAGATGCAAGGGCTCGACCCGGTGGCGAACGGTCAGACCACGACGGAGGAGATCGAGCGCTGCCAAGCCGATCCGGAAGCGCGGCTCAAGCTTTCCCCGCAAGCCCTTCCCCCGCAGGTCTTCAAGCACAAGGGCCCGCGCTACACGCCAATATCCAAACGGCAGGACAAGCCGGATGCGATTGCGTTTCTGCTAAAGAGCCATCCCGAGCTGTCCGACACCCAGATCACCAAGCTGATCGGCACGACCAAACCGACCATCGCGGCCGTGCGCGACCGCACGCACTGGAACAGCCCCAACATCAAGCCCCGACACCCGGTCGAGCTCGGTCTCTGCACCTTCGCAGACCTCGAGCGGGCGCTCAACCAAGCCCGCGCCCGAAGGCCCGCGGCGGATGACGAACTCGGCAACGAGGAGTCGGAGCGGCTGGAGGGTTAGGCTTACACGCTGTCTCGCTTGCCGTAGCCGACAGCTGCCAGAGCAGCGTTGATTTCGCCGAGAACCGCCGGATCGTCGATCGTCGCCGGCATGGGATAGTCCTCGCCGTCGGCGATCCGGCGCATCGTGCCGCGCAATATCTTGCCCGACCGGGTCTTCGGCAATCCGGCCACGACGAGCGCGGTCTTGAAGCTCGCAATCGGGCCGATGCGGTCGCGAACGAGTTGGACGGCCTCGCGTTCGATCTCGTCGGCCGAGCGGCTAACCCCGGCTTTCAGGACCAGGAGGCCCAGCGGGACCTGGCCTTTCAGCGCGTCGGCGACGCCGATCACGGCGCATTCCGCGACGTCGGGATGGGCCGCCAACACTTCCTCGATCTCCCCGGTCGAGAGGCGGTGGGCGGCGACATTGATGATGTCGTCGGTGCGGGTCATCACGTGGATATACCCGTCCGCATCGATCAAGCCGGCGTCGCCGGTCTGATAGAAGCCCCGAAAGGTGCTCAGATACGAGCGGGCGAAAGCGTCGTCGGCTTGCCACAAGGTCGGCAACGCGCCGGGCGGCAGCGGCAGCTTGATCGCTAGCGCTCCGATCTCGCCGGCGGGGAGCTGGCGAGGCGTTCCCTCGGCCTCGGCATCGAGCACCCGGATATCCCAGCCCGGCACGGCGCGCGTGCACGAGCCGTGCTTCACCGGTAGCCGTTCGATGCCGAGGCAATTGGCGCCGATCGGCCAGCCGGTCTCGGTCTGCCACCAATGGTCGATGACCGGGACCCGGAGATGCTGCTCCGCCCAGGCGACAGTGGGCGGGTCGGCCCGTTCGCCAGCCAGAAACAGCGCACGAAATCGGCGGAGATCACGGGCGCGGATCAAGACCCCATCGGGATCTTCGCGCTTCACTGCTCGAAAGCCTGTCGGCGCGGTGAAGAAGACGCGCACGTCGTGCTGCTCGATGACCCGCCAAAACGCCCCGGCATCGGGCGTGCCGACCGGCTTGCCTTCGTACACGACCGAGGTGCAGCCGTATATCAGCGGCGCGTACACGGTATAGGAATGGCCGACCGCCCAGCCGACGTCGGAGGCGGTCCAAAAGACCTCTTCCGGCTGGACGCCATAGATGTTCCGCAATGACCAGTGGAGCGCCACCGCGTGTCCGCCATTGTCGCGGACGACGCCCTTGGGGATGCCGGTCGTGCCCGAGGTGTAGAGGATGTAGAGCGGGTCGGTCGCGAGCACCGGCAGGCAATCGGCCGGCCGAGCGGCCGCGGCGAGCTCCTGCCAATCCCGGTCGCGGCCGGCGAGCAGTTCGGCATGGCACATCGGCCGCTGCAGGATCACACAATGTTCGGGCTTCGCGCGCGCTTCGGCGATCGCCGCATCGAGCAGCGGCTTATAGGGAACGATGCGGCTGACCTCGATGCCGCAGGAGGCGGACAGCACGACGCGCGGCTTCGCGTCGTCGATGCGCGTCGCCAGCTCGTGTGCGGCAAACCCGCCGAACACGACCGAATGGACCGCACCGATACGCGCGCAAGCCAGCATCGCGAAGGCCGCCTCGGGCACCATCGGCATATAGATCAGCACACGGTCGCCTTTGGCGACGCCGAGCCTCGCGAGCACGCCGGCGAGCCGCGCGACCTCCTCGCGCAGCTCGCGATAGGTGAAATGCCGGATCTGGCCGGTGACCGGGCTGTCCCAGATCAGCGCGACCCGCTCGCCCCTCCCCGCCACGACATGGCGGTCAACGGCATTCCAGCAGGTGTTGAGCCTGGCACCGGCAAACCACCGGTAGAAGGGTGGCCGGCTGTCATCGAGCACGCGGTCCCAACGCCGCTCCCAGTCGATTGCCTCGGCGGCTTCGGCCCAGAATTCCTCCGGCCGCTCCAGCGAGCGGCGATAGGTCTCGATGTAGCCCGTCATCAGTCTGCTCCCTCGCCTCCCGCCGGATCCTCTGCCAATTCGATGGGTTTCGCCATAGAGGCCGGGCAAGAATGCCGTAGGGCTAGGAGAATGTCGTGCGTCCTTCGAGGCCTCGCTCCGCGAGGCGCCTCAGGATGAGGCATTTTTCTTAGTGCCATCAACAACCTGCCCTCATGCTGAGGAGCGACCCGGCACAACCGCGGCGCGTCTCGAAGCACGCATGGCACTCGATGCGGTGAATTCTTGCCAGCCTCTATAGCTCAACCCATCCTACGCGGAACAGGGCGATGTGGTAGGATGGTTAAGCGACGCGAAACTCATCGCGGGCCGCGGAGGCGACATGAGCACCTCAGCCAACCCTTACGATTTCGGGCTCGACAAGAAAGCGGCCAATTACGTGCCGCTGACCCCGATCGGATTTCTGGTGCGCAGCGCCGCGGTCTATCCGAACCGGCTCGCCGTCGTGCATGGGGAACGGCGGTACAGCTGGCGCGAGGCGCTCGAACGCTGCCGCCGGCTGGCGTCGGCGCTGGCGGCGGTCGGCGTCGCGCGGGGCGACACCGTCGCCGTGATGGCGCCGAACATTCCCGAGGCATTCGAGGCACATTTCGGGGTGCCGATGGCCGGGGCGGTGCTGAACGCTCTCAATATCCGCCTCGATCCGGATACCATTGCCTTCATCCTGCGGCATGGCGAGGCCAAGGTTCTGATCACCGATACCGAATTCGCGCCGGTGGTCGCGCAGGCACTGGCTCAGCTAGACAAAAAGCCCGTCGTGATCGATATCGCCGATGCGAGCGGACCGGGCGGCGAGCGGCTCGGCGACATGAATTACGAAGAGTTTCTGGCGGCGGGAGACCCGATTTTCGCGGAAACGACGCCCGCGGACGAATGGGACGCAATCGCGCTCAATTACACCTCGGGCACGACCGGCAACCCGAAAGGCGTCGTCTATCACCATCGCGGGGCCTACCTGAACGCGCTCGGCAACATTCTCGTTTGGGGCATGCGGCACCACCCGGTCTATCTGTGGACGTTGCCGATGTTCCACTGTAACGGCTGGTGCTTCCCGTGGACGATCACGGCACTGGCCGGCACTCATGTCTGCCTGCGCCGGGCCGAGGCTGCGGCGATTTACGAGGCGATCGCGCGCGAGGGTGTGACCCATCTATGCGGCGCGCCGGTGGTGATGAACCTCTTGCTGAATGCCGATCCGGGGCTGAAGCGCTCGCTCGACCGCCGGATCGAGATGATGACCGCCGGGGCGCCGCCGCCCGCCGCGGTCATCGAAGGAATGGAGGCCCTCGGGTTTCACATCACCCATGTCTACGGCCTGACCGAGGTCTATGGTCCCGCGGTGGTCTGTGCATGGCATGACGAGTGGGACGAGCAGCCGGCCGCCGAGCGATCGCGGCTCAAGGCGCGCCAGGGTGTCACCTACCCTGTCCTGGAGGCGCTGACCGTCGCCGATCCGGTGACCCTCACGCCTGTCGTGCCCGACGGCGCGACGATGGGCGAGGTCTTGATGCGCGGCAACATCGTCATGAAGGGCTACCTGAAGAACCCGCGCGCCACCGAGGAGGCGTTTGCCGAAGGCTGGTTCCACAGCGGCGATCTCGGGGTCATGCACCCCGACGGCTATATCGAGCTGAAGGACCGCTCGAAAGACATCATCATCTCGGGCGGCGAGAATATTTCGACAATCGAGGTCGAGGACGTCCTTTACCGGCACCCGTGCGTGCTCGAAGCCGCGGTGGTCGCCCGCCCCGACCCGATGTGGGGCGAAACGCCTTGCGCCTTTGTCACCTTGAAGCCCGAAGCGGCCGCGACGGCGGAAGAAATCATCGCGTTCTGCCGCGACCACCTCGCGCGTTTCAAGGCGCCGCGAACCGTCATTTTCGGCCCGCTGCCGAAGACCTCGACCGGCAAGATCCAGAAGTTCGCGCTGCGCGAGCGCGCCAAAGGGACCGGCTGAGATAAATTGGCTCACCTGCGCTCGAGCGGCCAAGCGAAGCTCAGCTCATGGCCGTCGGGATCGGTGATATGGAAGAAGCGTTCGCCCCATTCCGCGTCGCGCGGCGGCGCCTCGATCCGGTAGCCGGCGGCGACCATTCGGGCATACAGCCCGTCTACATCCGAGTGGTAGAAGATAACGCGGCCCCACCACGACCACTGCCGAGCAGCCGGTTGTGCGATCAGGTTGACGAAATTGCTGCCGGCTTTGAAGCTGGTGAAGCCCTCGTCTTCACCGCCATACAGCATGGCGAACCCGAGCATCTCGTAGAATCGGACTGCACGCCGCATGTCGTGCGTCGCGAGGGTGATCGCGCTGATGCCTTCGATCATCGACCGGCTCCTCCGACATCGGCAATGCTGGCGGCGGCGCAGCGCCGTCGGGTACCACACATTAGACGCGACCGCGCCGGCTTTCGATCCAGTCGGCCACCCTGATCAGCTACGGGCCGTGAATGTTCAGGCCGATGCCCCTCGCTAAGAGATGACAATTCAGGCGATAGGCAGGCTAGGCCATTGGCGGAGGCTCCCCATATCCGGTTCGAGTGGGATGATGCGAAAAACGAGCGCTGCGTGCGAGACCGCGGGTTCGGCTTTGCCGATTTTCTACCGGCGTTCCTCGATCCGAACAGACGGGTGGAGCGCGACCATCGGCGAGACTATGGCGAAGAACGTTTCAGGCTCTACGGCCGCGTCGCGGGACGCCTGTTCGTGATCGCCTACACGCGGCGTGACACGGTGACGAGGATCATCTCCGCCCGCAAGGCAAATGCTCGGGAGAGGGACCGGTATGGCGAGGATTGAAGCACGGCTCGATCCGAAGGGGGCCGTCACCCGGCGGCGTTCTGCCGGCCCTTGGGAGCCGGTCGAGCCGCGAACCGATTGGGTGCGGGTCGATGCAACCACCGAGGCGGAGATCGAACGCCAGGCCGCCTCCGATGATGCCGAAGCGGCCAAAGATGCAGCGGCCTGGGTGCGGCGCGTTCGAAGACGAGTTCGGACTTTCACAAGCTGAATTCGCGCAGCGGATCGGTATACCTGTCGCGACGGTGCGCGGTTGGGAACAAGGAAAGCTCTTGCCGCAGGGCGCCGCCCGCGCGCTTCTGCGCGTGATCGACCGGGTGCCCGAAGCCGTGCTCGCGCTGAGCGCAGGCTGAGCCCACCCGCAAGTCGCAATCGGCGCAACGTCTACGCTTGAGCGATGACCGCATACGGCTCCCTCAGCTGACATTCAACGGGCTTCCCCCAAACCGCCGCAGTCGACCCGAAGCGGGGTTCGTCTGTACTGGTAACCGGCGGACGAAGACGATTAGGAATGTTGTCACGTGGGCCAGCCGGTCGCCCACGGGACTTTGCCGATATCTGATAGCATGACGAAGGTGCCATCTGCTCCGGCGTCGCTGTTGATTTGTTCCATCGGCTGGGGAGCATGAACAATTACCAAGCCGCAGACCCTTGGAGGTGCGCTCAAAGCGAGCCGATCGCAAAGCGCCGACGCATTTTTACGAATATACGATACCCGCCGAATGTGTCTCAGCAGCTTGTCCGGTTTACCTTTTTGCATCAGCTTTCCTCGATACTCGGATAGGCGACGCGCTGCCTCCCCTAAGGTCCTACATAATTTCAAATCTTTGGCTTCTATCACCCATACGCACGATCCACCGGGTCCCGCCGCGAGCACATCTATATCTCCAAGGGCCTTCAACTCTTCCGTAGCCCTTTGATTAAGACACCATGACGGCTTTGCAGAGGGCCAAGCCCTGAGTTGAAGGTTCTTCAACGCTTCAGCAACCCGTCCATTAAAGGCAATGCCGGCCTCGCCTCCAGCACTGCTCGCAAACCTTCGCATGGTATCGCTTTGCCAAAAGTCGTTCTGAAGCGTACCGCTCAAGGCGCCCGCCATATTGTGGATAATTGCTCGCTCGATGAGAGCCGGTGCAAACACTAGTTCGGGATCAGATTTTCCAGAGAGGGCAATAATCGGCCTGGCTATGAGCGAGAACCGCCGATCGAATTTTGCCAGATCGAAATCATTAGTACTTGCCCCCGCCGGCAGATCATCCCAGCCCACCCTTGATGGCATGGTCATCCGATCGATCACTGGAGCTAACCTTTTACCAGCTATCACTTCGATGCCTTCCAGCAACTCGATCAGCTCGGATCGTCGTAATTACCCCCGTGCTCATTTGGATAGCTAACTGAAGGGCGGCAGATGGAACTCCCACGAAAGCATCGTAGTCCACGCCGTACTCGGCGCTTATGGCAGTTTGCAGCTTCGCTTCCATAGATGGAGATAACGGCCGAGCCTCAAAATGCTCGCCATATTGCTGTGCAGCATATCGACGATCCGATTCATGGCGAACTTCGGCCGCTCGCTGAATTGTAAGTTCCTCGAACCGGTGGTCGTACAGGAGATCACCAGTTGGGCTAATGTTAAATGTCGGCTCAATGCGATCACCGTATACCGCAGCTAGAGCGTCACCCGCAGCAAACACCATCACAGCGCGAGCTTCCAATTCCTCCATGTCCATGCGCCCGACCCGCATGCCGCCTTGTTCGGGTGCTTCCGCAGTTGCGACCTCAGCCAGTATTGTCGCTGCGCGAATAACGGCGTTAGCCTGTCCTGCTCTCAACAGGCTTGCCTCGAAATCTCCCTCAACACCGTGCACCGCGCGAAGGGCGCGCGCGGTCAGTTGCCAGCGCCGTTGCTCGTTTAAGGCCGCCTGCAAATCTTCGAGGGCCATCACGACCAACGCCTTCCGGTCGAATCGGCGAACCTCAGTCCGCAGCCTGGTCAGCAGATTTTTGCTGTGATCCGTCAGAAACTCGGCACACGACTTCTTGCCTATAAGCCAGTTTCCGAAGTCGCGCGGGCGGGTACTCCAAACCGCCCCACATTTTGCGAGGCCCGCCGGAGATTTTGGAATCGGGTAAAAGCCTTTGATGAGGTCTCCGGCCTCGAGCCCTTCGAGCGCTGTCCGCGCTTCGAAGGAATGTATCCAGCGAAGATCTGGCGACTTGGCGGCCTCACCCACCAGTGTCGCTAGTTCCGTGTCCGATCGATCGACCCCGAACAATCGCGCTGCACCAACCAGGAGGTGCGTCGCGAGCAGGATTTCGGCTGTGTTGTCGGTACGACGTAGAGCCCAGTGCCAATCCGAACGAAGCGTAATTTTTACGCGTTTTCGCTCTGGGTCCACTGCCACCTCTATACAATGGGCAATGTCTTCATCAGTCAAAACGCGTGCTCTCTCAACGTCATCCCACCGGATTTCCAAATCGAATGCGATTGTGGACAGGGTATCCTTCAATTTCGGCGTTCCCAGAAACGGCGGCATGACCACAGCCACCCAATGAAGAACCGCTTCCCATATCCTGAATGCTGTGCTGGAATAAGGCTGGCGGCCGTCATCCATTAACTCTACCCACCAGGCCGAATTGGCAATAATCACGACCCCGAGTAGGCGGCGATGAAGTACCGCGTCAATCGAGGCATAAATTGGTTCAAATTTGCCCACGAGGACCTGATGGTTCAGTCGAGCGATGATCTGATGCGTACCATCAGGGTGTTGGGCTGTCCGGCGATCGATAGCTTCCTGGCCAGACTGCCTTACTTGAAGAAGAAGATTGGTATCAAAATTTATGTTAAGCGGCGGCCTCATATCAATCATGTGCGGAGGTACTAGAGCGTAATCAGTGTTCCGCCACCATTGAAATCGATTGAGAAGGCCATTAACCCCGAAAAATTCAAATCCTTGTGCCTCGACTAGCGATAATTGTTTCTGCAAGCGCCATACATCATGCACCGAGCCGTCGTCGGATATACCAAGCAGAGCCGCATCAGCCGGTTCGACCGGTACGAGGTACCAATCTTCAAGTTCTGGATCCCGTTCGAGGCGTACATTGTATCCGGATCCCCAACCACCAATGAGCCAGAGGCTCATACCTTCGACAAAGCCAGCCTGCTTTTCCGCAAATTGCTTGGCGGAATGCATACTTTCGACAACTGCTTTAGTCCACTCGGCCGAGTACGGCTTGGGTTCACCAAAGGCCCGCTGTGGCCAATCGGCAAAACTGTCGATTGTCTGCATGACCGACCGGCAGATGTTTCGTAGAGGCTTTGCCGCATGGACGGAGGCGTCGCTGGGAGTTGCTCCATATCTCTCAAGCGCACAAACCCGCTATGCCGAATGAGTTCCGCGTGTTCCTCAAGCAAGTTGTGGCGAAGGGCTCTTCCTTGACCAGCCGCAATCGCGGTGCCGATTAGCCAAGCGCGTGTGGCAGTCGAGATGTTCGCCGGAGCAGCGATGAGGAGACCGGTTTCAGTGCGAATCAAAGGCATGAACTCCAGAGCGGAATCGCCTGGCGTGCAGCCGGTCAGAGATAAGGCGCCTCGTTCCGAAAGACAAAACGATCTCAGCGCATCCTTTTCGATGCCAAGCTTGGCAAGGTCCGTCCAGGCAAAACGTACCCTCTGGGAGAGGTTTCGCAATCGCTCGTCAGACGGTACGAGAATGGCACCGGCCGGGGCTCCGTTCCCAACGACTCTCCGGGCGAGTCCGCAACGGTCGACAAGAGCGTCGCCGAGTACCAACAGCCGATAGAGCGTATCGAGGCTGGGTTGTTTTCCGTCCCATTCAGGCAAGGCTTTGAAAGCCCGAAGCACACATTCGGTGTGGATCGCCGCTTTTTCCCAAATCCCTGAGAAAATAAGATAGTCGCCCCTTCTGGTCGGAATTGCCTCCGTAAGGAAATCCTCGATTGGGTCTTCCAGACGCTCGACCCTTGCCTCTACCAATACGTCATTCAGTAACTTGTTCAGTTCGCGGCGGCCGAGCCTTCGCTTGCCATGTGCAGTGGACAGAATCAAACGGAGGGAGTAATCGAAGCGTACCGTGTGTGCCTGAAAGCGCGGCTCTGTCATCATGCCGGCAACGGCAGCAACGGCTTTCAGAGGATCGAGGTCGGCGACTAAATCGTGCAAGCGCGTCGAGAGCGCCAGCGCCTCGGCTGGCCTCGACGGAGGAGCCATCCTCGCGAAAAGTTCTTCAATATCTGGGCTCTCGATGTCTGCCCTTGTGGGCTCACTATTCACGTTCATCGCATACCCTGAGGGCCCGGCCCCTAAAGATCGTAACTGCGGTAGGCGTATCGGTCAGATCGCGGACGAGTTCAAGCAAGCTCGGGTGGAGAACGACCAAGGTTTTGCTATGGGGAATTTACCCGTCGCCCTGTTTCCTCAATCGACACGGCAGCCTTGATTTGGAACGTATAGGGAACATGTATAGCAGGTAGCTTTGCCAAAGCTACCGCCATCGGAGGCCTGCCCGTGTCAGTCGCTGCGATTGCGTTGCCGCGTCCTGTTCGCCCCTGTTTTCCTGACCTGGAGTTCGAGGAATCTCAATTGGTTACGCCTGATCTCTTTTCGCCTCGCGCGCACGCGCCCGTATGGGCGCCTCCAAGGCCGCTCGCCCTTCGAGCCGATGCGTCAGTCCCGCCGCCGCAGCGGCCTGACGCGCGGCGAGAGCATCGGCGGAGCACTAAGCCGGCGGTCCACAACCCAGAGCGTGTATGCCTCGGTAAGAGGCGCAGCGTGATCGGTCGCGATGTGTCATAGTGGGTCCCGACGAAGCAGCCGGAGCGACCGATGCCCGCAAAGCGCGCCTATGGCATGGACCAGGACTTTTATCCCTGGTCACCGATTGTTGCTCGCCCCGTTCTGCGATGGCCGGACGACGCCCGGGTCGCGCTGGCGGTCATCGTCAATCTGGAGCATTGGGATTGGGAGGTGCCGGCCTCCACGCCGGTGGCGGTGAGCCCGATGGGCGGTCCCGAGGGGATATGGACCGGCAACCAGCCGCAATTTCCCGATATCGGCGGCTACGGCAACCACGAATACGGCAACCGGGTCGGGATTTTTCGCATTCTCGCCGTGCTGGATAAATACGGCATCACGCCGACCCTCGCGCTGGACAAGGCGGTGGCCGACCATTACCCGACGCTCGTCGAGGAGGGCCAGAGCCGCGGCGCCGAGTTCATCGCGCACGGGCTGTCGCGCCGGCGCATCATCCATATCGGCATGTCCGAAGATGAGGAACGGCAGTACATCCGCGCCTCGATCGAGGCAGTCGAAAGGGCTACCGGCAAGCGCCCGATCGGCTGGTCCGGCCCCGATTTCCAGGAGACGCCGAACACCCCCAACCTGCTCGCCGCGGAAGGCATTCGCTACGTCTGCGACTGGGGCAATGACGAGCAGCCCTATAAGATGACGGCGAAGACTGGGGAGCTCTACTCGCTCGGCGTGCATGCTTATCTCGACGACAACTACATCCACCTCCACGGCCGCCGGACGATCAACGAGGTCAACCTCTTGTGGCGCGAGTGGTTCGATGGTCTGTACGCCGATGGCGCGACCACCGGACGCCTGATGGTGCTGCATCTGCATCCGTGGATCATGGGCCAGCCGTGGCGCATCCGGCACCTCGACGAAGTGATAGGCCACATCAGCGCTCACGCCGGAGTTTGGAAGGCGACCGGCAGCGAGATCATCGACTGGTTCAAGGTGCAGTCAGGCTAGTGGACCAAATCCGACACTTAGGGTGCAAATCCAAAAGACAGAGCCGTCATTCCGGGGCGGGCCGAAGGGCCGAACCCGGAATCCACGCACACCGGCCAAGCCATTGGTCTCGAACGCCTGTGTTCCTGGATTCCGGGCTCGCGGGCAAGCCCGCGCCCCGGAATGACGGGCTGGGCCCGATGGACCAATTCACACCCCTTGCAGTCGAACGGAGACGACACGATGACCCTTCCGCCCGGCCGGTTCGATTATGCACCGATCACCGAACGGCCCATTATCAAGTGGCCGGATAACGCGCGCCTGGCGTTCTGGGTCGCGCCGAATATGGAGTTCTTCGAGTACCTGCCGGAGAGCCGGCCGACAGAACCGGACATCCCACACTACTCGCGCATGGACTACGGCAATCGGGTCGGCTTCTGGCGCATGCTCGACGTACTGAACAAGCATAATGTCCGCGCGTGCTGCTGTCTTAATCTTGAGGTTCTGGATCACTTTCCTGAAATAAAAGACGCTATGGTCGCCAGCGACTGGGACTACATGGCGCACGGTCTCTACAACAGCCGGCCGATCTATGACTACACCGAAGAGCAGGAGCGGGCATACTGGCAGGACTTCATCACGCATTTGCAGGAGATGACCGGCAAACGCCTGAAAGGACGGCTCGGCGGCGGCGCCGGATACACGGTCAGGACCGACGATTTGATGGCTGAGGCCGGCTGCCTCTATCACACGTCATGGATCATCGACGATCAACCGTGGCCAATCAACGTACGAGGCGGCCAGAAGTTTATCTATGTTCCTTATACCGGCCAGACCAACGATGCAGGCATGTTGGCGTGGAACCGTGAGGCTGATTACTTCCAGCAGATGATCAAAGACCAATTCGACACGCTCTATCGCGAAGGTGCGGAAAACGCGCGCGTGATGTGTCTGGCGCTGCATCCGCACAATATCGGGCGTCCCAATGCCGCGAAGCACCTCGACGAGGCCCTGCAGTACATTCTCGGCCATGACGGCGTCTGGAACACCACGGCCGACGATATTGCCGAGTATTATATGGCCAATGGCTACGACCGGGTATCGTCCTGGATCGCTGGCCGCAGGCTCGCAAACCGATCGACCGGCGATCAGCTCTCGGATCAGCCGTATTAGGCTGTTCGGTGGCGGTGGGCCGTCATTGGATGCGAGTGGTCGTGTTCGGCATAGTGCTGGCGCAACAGATCCTTGCCGTAATCGTTGCCGTTCGGCGTGCGGACCACCGTGTGGATGTGGTCGCGTGATGGTGTGTCGTTATCGTAGATGATGCCGGATTGGTGATCGAACTCGACAAGGATCACCGGGCTCAGGATGCGGTAGTAGAACGGGCTTGCATCGTCGAACGGGCCGATCCACGCGAAATGCGTCTCGGCCAGATGACGCTTCACCTCGGCATAGCGAATTTCGGCGTGGCCCGGCCGAATGCGGCCGACATAGGTCGCGAGGAGCGCCTCGAGACGCTCGCGGCCCTCAGCCGGCAGCTCGTCATAGCGAATGCCGGCCGGATCGATCCGTCGATTGTCGTTAAAGGCGGCCGTAAACAGTTCCGACGGTAGGTCCTTGCTGATCGTCGCACGCCCCCGCTCCTCGGGCGAAAGTGCGCGCATCAGCGCATAGCCTTGCTCCTCCTCCGCCGCGAAGACGCGGGTTCCCTTGTACTTCCCAAAGCGCGCGAGCACCGGCTCCGAGCCCATGAAATTGGGTGTCATCACGAGCTGCTCGCCGAGCACGAAGCAATTGAGGTTGAGGTGATGCCCGTCGATCTGCCAGCCCCAAGGCGCGTCCGGCGCCGGCTGTGCCGAAGACGCTGACCCAGTAGAACCATTCGCCGTATTCCTCGGGCTTGCCGGTGATCTCGAGAGCGTGCTCGTTGAGCCGCATGACGTCCCGGGCAGATTGGTACCCGGCGGCGCTCATGGTTTCCCGCATCAGAGCGAGCGCGGCCTCGCGCTGATTGCCGTCGAGATCGGCGAGGCAAACGCCATGACGCATCAGCCAAGGGTGAATGTTCGACCACTTCCGCCAGGCCTCGTCGCCGATCATGAAAGTAGCCGCCTTCCGCTGTTCCGCGTTCAGGGCAGAGAGGAACGATCGCGCAGCCTCCAGCAGAGCCGCGAGCGAGACCCCAGTCTTGTCGGTCGCGAACAGGCCAGAGACGATCCCACCGCTAGTGGCGATCCCGCGGAAGGGCTCGGCAAGGCCCGTTTTGGCCCGATCCAGCATTGGCATCATCCGCGGCGGCAGATCGAACGGCCGCACCGCCGGTGTCGGGGGCCTCTCGCGCAACCCGAAATGCGCAGATTCTCCTGCCATGCCCGGCCTCCTTTAACGATGGTCTGTGGTGATATAATCCGGCCAAATATTACCTGCAACGTTTAAGCTGGGCCCTGGGGTGGCAGGCAAGGGCGGCCATTGCAGGATGCTCCGGCATCCACCTTGCCAAGGAACCCCCAAATGCCGAATACGCCTACTTTTGGCAGGTAGCCGAAATCCCCTATGACCAGATGACGCCGGAGCAGCAGGAGGGCTACCGATTTGTACGCGAGATCCGCGGCGGGGTTGGCGGGCCCAGCAAGATTTGGGTGCATAACCCTAAGCTGGCGAAGGCCGCAGCTCCGCTCGGCGCTCATTTCCACCCGGGCGGCTACTCGCTCTCCGAGCGTGAGCGCGAGATCGCCGTCATCATCATCAACAGCAAGTGGCATTCGGCCTACCTGACCAACGCGCATGAGCGGCGGGGCAAAGAAGTCGGGCTGCCGGCCGACAAGGTCGAGGCGATGCTGTCCGGCCTGCCGGTCTGGCCCGCCGTCCCGGCGACTGGCGCGCGCACCCGTCCGATTGGCCGCCAACCCGCTACGAGGCGAAGGCGCGAGCCGCCGGCCGCCCGCCGGGCTTTCTTCGAATGAGACGCCGGCCTCGGGCCACAATCAAAAATTGAGCTATTTATGATGCGCCGCTGTATCTGCAGCGAATCTACAGCGAGGTCTCTTCCAAAGGTTGAAATGCACTGCAACAAAGTCTGAATACCCGCAGCGGTTTCGGATTCGACAGTACCACGGCATTACGGCTAATTTCAGGTCGCTAGGACTGTAAGCTCAGCGCGACCTTGCGGAAGCGGTCGAGCGCCGCTTCGAGATTCTCGACAATCTCGGCGGCGATCTCGTCGGGCGGGGGTAAGAGGTCCGGGTCGTCCAGCGTGTCGTCTTTGAGCCAGAAGATGTCGAGATTGATCTTGTCGCGGGCGATAAGGTCGGCATGAGCGAAACGCCGGAACCGGTCGGCTTCGGCTCGCTCGCGCCGCCGCCCCGACTTGTAGCAGTCGACAAAATCGTCGAGATCGGCGCGCGTCATCGGCCGCTCCTTCAACGTGAAGCGCTGATTCGTGCGCAGATCATAGATCCACAAATCCTTGGTGTTCGGTTCGGCCGAGACCCGCTTCTTGTGAAAGAACAACACGTTCGCTTTGACGCCCTGCTTGTAAAAGATCCCAGTCGGCAGTCTCAACAGGGTGTGGAAATCGAAATTGTGCAGCAACCGGCGGCGGATCGTCTCGCCGGCCCCGCCCTCGAACAGCACATTGTCCGGCATCACGACGGCGGCTCTGCCGTTCTCAGCCAGCACGGTCATGATGTGCTGCAGAAAATTGAGCTGCTTGTTCGACGTGGTTACGAAGAAATCTTGGCGGTCGTAATCCTCGCGCTCGGTGTCGATCTCGCCGTCGTCGCGGACGATGCGGTAGCTCTGCTTTTTGCCAAAGGGCGGGTTCGTCAGGACCACACCATACGTCTTTCCGCCGTCTCCGAGCAGCGCGTCGCGCGCCTCGACCGGGCTCTCGCGGCCGGCGATGTCGTGCAGATAAAGGTTCATCGCGCAGAGCCGCACCACCTCCGGGACGATGTCGATCCCTGAGAAACGCGAACGCATCGCGGAATACACTTCGGCATTTCGCGCCAACGGCTTCTTGCGCATGTGCTCCCAAGCTGCGAGCAGAAAGCCGCCGGTGCCGCAGGCAGGGTCGTGGATCGTCTCTCGCGGCTCGGGGTCGACCACGGTCACCATCGCGTCGATCAGCGCCCGTGGCGTGAAATATTGCCCCGCACCCGACTTGACCTCCTGCGCGTTGCGTTCGAGCAGACCCTCATAAATCGAGCCTTTGACGTCGACGCCGATCCCGAGCCAAGTCTCGCCGTCGATCAGGCCGACGAGGCGCCGGAGCTTGGCCGGGTCCTGGATCTCGTTCTGCGCTTTCAGAAAGGTCGTGCCGACGATGCCGGAGAGCCGCGACAGCTCGTCGAGGATCGCCGAATAGCGCCGCGTCAACTCCTCGCCCTGCAGGTCGCGCAACACCGGCCAGCGGCAATCCTCCGGGATCGCCGAGGCCTCACCCTTGATCATGCCCGAGGCGACCAGCCCCGCCCGCTCATCATCCATCTTGAGGAACAAAAGATAGGATATCTGCGAGATATAGGCCTGGTACGGCACGCCCTGATCCCGCAATACATGCGCGTAGTTCCAAACTTTCTGCACGAGGGCGGTTTCGTTCATAGCTTCGCGATTTCTCCGTCGTCCCCGCGAAAGCGGGGACCCAGGATAACGTTACAATGCCAGCTCGTCGTAAAGATCGCGCCAATGCGGATTGTGTTGCTCGATCAGCTCCAATTTCCAGGCGCGGCGCCATTTCTTGAGCCGCTTCTCCCGCAGGATCGCAGCCTCCATTATTTCGTGAAACTCTGCGAAGACTAAGGTGCGGACGCCATAATCCCGGGTAAAAACCCTCGACCATGCCGGAGCGGTGTTGCGAAACACGGCGCGTAAGGTCACTGGACACGCCAACGTAGAGCGTGCCGTTGCGTCTGCTGGCGAGGATGTAAACGCAACGGCGCTTATTGCCCATGCTCGGGAGAGCCGGCTCTGGGTCCCCGCTTTCGCGCCGCTTTCGCGGGGACGACGAAATGGGGGTGAGATGTCGTACTTTATTCCGCGTTCCTCGAACCCGAGCAGGGTCGCGTCACGGCGACTTTCCCCAGATTTGGGTTTGGCGCGCGACCAGGCTTCAGTGACATCGCCTTATACCCGTCCCGTCTTCTCGAGAAACTCTCGCAGAACCATATTGATCCGCGATTGCCATCCGGGGCCGGTGGCGCGAAAGCGCTCGATCACATCGGGGTCGAGGTGCAGCGCGATCAGCTTTTTGGCGGCGTCGGATTTGGGACGCCCGGGCCGCTTTGCGGGACGAACGACGGTATCGCCGAGGGCGAACTCGGCTTTGTCGAACCACTCGTCGGTCAACTCGGGGATGTCGTCGTATTCTTCGGGCTGGATTTGGTGAGCGTCCAGCTTAGCCAAGTCGGTGTGAAGAGCGCGCTTGCTCTCGGTCATTTGCCTTCCTCATCGAAATAATGCGTCGGCCGTCCGGTGTCGGCGTCCACACCACGATCACCATTCGATCCGCGAGCAATCCGGCGGTGACGTAGCGCTCCTCCGGGTAATCGTACCGCTCGTCGGGAAAGGTAAATATTGGTCCTTCGAACACCACCGCCACATCGGCAAAATCGAGCCCGCGAGTGCGCAGCGTTTCCACCCGCTTGGCGGGATCGAAGCTGATCCTCATCCCTAAAATATGTAGCTACAGAATTAGCCAGCGCCAAGGGTCTGCCGAAATCAGCCGTCCGCGTCTGCAGCGTGACCTTGATCGTCCGCCTCGAACAGCGGCAACTCACGCGTCTCGGGGCGGTTGCGCTTCCGTCCTCGCCAGCGGGAGACGTCAGCACCCCCGCTCCCCCCGCCCAAACGGGCGAGCAGCGCGGACGCCGGCTCATCGGCCGGGTCCTGCGGCACCAGCCGCCCCTCGAACGCTGCTTTCAGGATCGATTGGCGGAACAAAGCTGTCGTTTGGAGTTCAGCGTCAATGCTCTGCGCAGCCTCTGAAAGGGCAGCGAGGCCGTCCTCCACTCTTTTCACGATGACGTCTTGTTCGGTTGCGGATGGTAGAGGGAAACTGAATCTATCCATCTGAGACGTGAACATGTGTTGAATCAAACTGCCTGAATTGAGACTGTTAACAAACGTTCTAAATAGGGGTGATTTGAAAATGACCAACATGAACTTCCGTGAAATGACGAAAGGTGTTAGGCGCGCTAGCCGTTGGTTCAGTAAACATCTCTCTTCGGTGCCTGTTAAGCAGATGAAGGCTCATCCCGTTGTCCCAGGTTGGTCAATATGTAGTATAAGGGTGCCGTGCGCTGGCGATCTTCGGCGAGCGCGAGGGGGCACCGGATGGCGAAGGCGCGATCGCTGAGAGAGTTTCAGACCAGCTTTGCGGACGAGACGAGCTGTGCGGCGTTCTTGTTCGAGCGGCGTTGGCCGCAGGGGTTTGTCTGTCCTGCCTGTGGTGCCGGACGCGCAGCGCTTTTGAGGAGCCGGGCGCACACCTACGAATGCCTCGACTGCGGTCGCCAGACGTCGATAACGGCCGGGACGGTGATGCACCGGTCGAAGTTGCCGCTGACGGTGTGGTTCTGGGCCGCGCATCTCATGGCGACGCACTCGAATGGTATGTCGGCAGTCCAGCTCGAGGCCCAGCTCGGCGTCACGTACAAGACGGCTTGGTTGCTGGCGCAGAAGCTGCGACGATCGATGATTGATCCCCACCGCGAGCCGCTGGAGGGCGTGGTGGAGGTCGACCAAGCCGAAATTCCTTTCCGGGCCGACAACAGCTTTTTTGATCCCGTGAAATCCGGGAAGATCCTTATCGCTGGCGCTGTCGAGGTGATCGACCGCGGAACAAACCAGGCCAAGCCGAGACGGAAACGAGCGAAATACTTGGATACTCGGTCTGGGCGCATCCGTCTCGCCGCTATCCCGGACAACTCGGCGGCTTCGATCGAGACTTTTGTGCGGGCCAACGTGAAGACCGGAACGACGCTGCTCACCGACGGGCACAGATCGTATCCTGGGCTCACCGATTACCGACACGACCCGCGGACGGTCGGCAAGATGGCCGGCCATATCGTGCTGCCCTGGATTCATCAAGTCTTCGCGCTGATGAAACGCTGGGGGCTCGGCACCTATCATGGGCTACGCCGCAAGCACATCGACACGTATCTCAACGAGTTTGTCTTCCGATACAATCGGCGCTTCTACCGGCACGTCTCGTTCGAAACCATGCTGGGGCTCGCCTCGCACCATCACCCGACGAGTTACTGGGATATCGTCGGGCGCGACAATCCCCGCAAAGGCGTGCCGACAATCCGGCGCCAGCCGCGGCGCCGAAGGACTGCGACCGGCATGCGGGCAGACGGATCAAGACCTCCCGAAAAACTCGAACCCAGCCCCGTTTCGGATTTGACCCGCCCGCACTAGATTTTGATTAACCTGGGACAACGGGATGAGCCATAGCAGATGCGGCCGAGAAATTCATCCTTTAGAGACTGTGCTGTCAGATTTATAATCAGCTCTGACCCTTCTATGAGGAGATCATCGGCCAACTCAATAAATTTTGCCGGTAGATATCTGCTATTTCTCTCGTTCCACCGTACAGACCCATCGGCATAAAGATTTCCTGGTCTCAGTAGCTTAATGCCGTCCGTTGTGTATTCGCTGCTTGGGAAAGCTCTCCCATTTTGGGAAACGCCGACCTCTTGCCATGTCGTCCACACCCATCCGTCCGGTAGCGCCCCCAACGAAGTGTCGAGGGTTTCGACTGTGGCGGGCGGAGGGCGACGTCGAGATTTCGGAAGGAGCGATTTGCGCTCCGCGCGGATGCGGGCGAGGACGTCCGCGCCCGTCTCCGCAGGGTGGTTCGCCACGCGCCAGTCGCGGGTCAGCTCGCCGGTGACCGCGGCTTTGAGCAGCGCGCGGCGCCAGGTGTCGAGACCCTGGCGGGCGCGTTGCAACGCCGCCTCGCCTTCTTCGATCTCGGCGAACAGTTCGTCGATCCGCGCCACGATCCGCCGCTGCTCGGGTCGGGGTGGTAACGGAATTTGCTGCGCCTTCACATCGCTGTCGAGCACCGCCGGAGGGCTGTTGCCACGTTGTAAGGGAAGCAACGAATTTATGAATGCCTGCCAATTGACGAACCAGTAAAGGTATTTTTCCTCCAAAGCAGGGTTTGGGCGGAGTACACAAAAAGCAGTCGAAGCGATAGCGCCATCATGGCTGTCATCGACAAGCGCAATGTTCTTTAGGTACACCCGAACACCAGAGAACAGGGTGTCTCCACGCTGAACCAATTGCCTAGCTCGCGATGGTGCTTCCCCCGGATCAAGCGTCTGCCCTTGTGCGATCCTGCCGCCAGTAATTGCGCTCAGATCGATATACGTAAATGCGCGGTTCCCCTTTCGCGGGTCTACTTTCTCGGATTGCTCCGTCACGCCGCGTAACGCCGAGGACACCCATCCGCTCGGCAAATCCCCCCGCCACGTCTTCCGAGTACCGTCGTCCACGGTATCGACGAGCGACAGTGTGTCTGGCCTCATGCAATGAGCACTTGCGGCAATTCCTCCAGCAGGGGGCGCAGGCGGTCGCCGAAGAGCGCGTGGGCGCGGACGAGGCCGCCTTGGGCGGCGAAGTCGGGGGCGTCCATCAGGTCCTCAGGAGTAATGTCGACATTGACCGCGATGAAGTCGCGGATCGCCAAGAGCCACACGCGCTGGGCTTCCGTGTAAGTGCGGCCGGCACGTTCCTCGCGGCCGATCCAAAGGTTGAAACGGCCGGCGATAGTCGCGGGCAGCGGCTCCAGGGGCGTCATGGCGCCGAGCGCGTAGCGCACCAGCATCACCATGTCGGACAGCGCTCGGGCCGGGTTACCTTTGACCCGGTCGTCGTCGAGGCGCCTGTAGGCGCGCCAGATGTCGACCGGCTCCAACAGCCAGGGCGGACGGCGCATCGCGTCGCGCAATTCTTCTATCGCCGTCCGGTCGAGGCGCCGCGTGGCATGGGGCCGCGTGTAAAGGATTTGCAGCGCGACGAGAGTGTCGCGGTGCTCGGCGAGGAATTGCTGGAAGCGTTCGACGGTGTCTTGGGCGCGGACGGCATCGTAGCCGGAGGAAATGACCGCGTCGGTCGAAATCGTGTCGATGCGGATCTCGGTCTGGCGCTTGATGTCCTTCAATAGCCGCCGCAGCGCAGGGTCGTCGAAGACGCGGCACGCTTCGTCCTTTAGGGCTTCGCCGGCTGCCTCGGGTTCGAGCTGCCGGGCGGCGGCTTCGCGCTCGATCGTGTCGGGTTCGATCGCGTCGAGCAGCTTGTGGACGAGCGCTTTGGGATCGAGGCCGCCGGCCGCCTTGGCGATGACGGCGCGCGCTCCGTCGTCGATCTTGCGGTCGAGGGCGGCGAGCCGGGCCGCCAAGGTCGACAACGCGTCATCGTCGCGCCGGCCCGCGGCGACCTCGTCGACGAGCCGGTCGAAGCCGATCGCGCGATCGCGGTCCAAGGGCTGCGAGACGTGCTTTAGGGTCTCCGTCACGCCGACCGCGTCGACCAGCACGAAGCGTGCCTTTTCCTCGGCATCGGGCGTCACCTGGCGCAGCTGGGTCGGGGTGATCGTGCGCGCGCCGCGCCCCTTCATCTGTTCGAAATAGAGCGCCGATTTCACGTCGCGCAGAAAGATCAGCACCTCCAGCGGTTTCACGTCGGTGCCGGTGGCGATCATGTCGACGGTGACGGCGATGCGCGGGTTGTAATCGGTGCGGAATTGCCGGATCAGCTGCTCCGGGTCGGCGCCGTCGGTCTTGTAGGTGATCTTCTTCGCGAAATCGTTGCTCTGGCCGAAGACCTCGCGGACGATGCCGACAACCTCCTCGGCATGGTGGTCGTCCTTGCAGAAGATCAAGGTCTTCGGCACTTCGCGGCGGCCGGGGAACAGCTCGGTGAACAAGCTGTCGCGATAGGCTTCCAGCACCGTGCGGATCTGGTTTGGCGCCACTACCGAGCGGTCGAGCTCCTGGGCCGTATAGGCGAGATCCTCTTCGAGCTCCTCGTAGCGCTCGGCCCGGGTGCGCTTGTCGCGGACCGGGATCTGGTAGCCCTTCGGGATCGCCCCGCCATGCTCCCCGATATCGGTGCGGATGCGGTAGACCTCATAAGGGACATTGACTCCGTCCGCCACCGATCGCTCGTAGGGGTACTGAGCGACCAGGTTGCTGCGGAAAAATCCCATCGTGTGCAATGACGGCGTCGCCGTCAGTCCGACGATGAACGCGTCGAAATATTCGAGCACCTGACGCCATGTTCCGTAAATCGAGCGGTGACATTCGTCGGTGATGATCAGGTCGAAGCTCTCGATCGGGATCGCCGGGTTGTAGCGCACGATGCGCTGAGCCTCGCTCGTGCCGCTTTCGAAGCCCGATTTCTCCTCGTCCCCTTCGGACAATTCGCGGCCGGTCAACAGCGAATAGACGCGCTGGATCGTAGCGATCACGACCGAGGCGTCCTTGTCGAGACCCGCCGGCCCGAGCCGCTGGACGTTGTAGAGCTCGGTAAAAGAGCGGCCCGTACCGGGCGGGCGAAAGTCCTCGAACTCGTGCCTAGTCTGGCGGACCAGGTTGGCGCGGTCGGCGAGAAACAGAACGCGCCGGAACTTCGCGTGCTCCAAGAGCCGATGGCTGAAGACGCAAGCGGTGTAGGTCTTGCCGGCGCCGGTCGCCATCTGGATCAGCGCGCGGGGGTGGTCGGCGGCGAGCGAGGCTTCGAGGTTTGTCACGGCGTCGATCTGGCAATCGCGCAGCCGTTCTGTCAGCAGCGGCGGCATCGTTTGCAGATGCCCGCGAGCAGTCATCGGCGCTCCGAGCCAGCGCCGCAAGGTTTCCGGGCGGTGAAAGAAAAACACTCGGCGCGAGCGCGGCGCCGGATCGGCATGATCACGAAACAGGATCTCGGTGCCGGAGGCGACATATTCGAAGCGGACTTGGCCCTCGTGGCGGACGAGCCGTTGCGGGACGCTGCCGATGTATCGCTCCGCTTTATCCGAAAAGCCGGAAAGGGTCGTCCCGTCAGGCTTTGCCTCGAGCACGCCGCACAGTGTGCGATCAACGAAGAGCGCGTAATCGACGGGGCCGATGCCGGTTGCAAACTCCCGTACAGCCACGCCGAGGCCCGCGCCAAGGTTCATCTGGTCGCGCGACTGTACCAGCCAGCCACCCTCGGCCAGCTGGCTATCGATCGTCATTCGGGCGCGGTCTTCGGGATGGAAAATGTGCTGCCTCGCGGTCCCGGGTACCGACGTTAGGTTTCGGGTACCTCTGTTCACTCAACCAGCTTCGCACAATTTCAGCGATCTCGGTAGCACCGATAGGTTAAGGCGACGTCAAAGCATGACGTTCGAGCGAGCCGCGCGGATCACTGCAAAACTCTTGCAGCGTTAGGGCGCTTCACTATATTGTGAGCTTCCAGAGGGTCCGCCTTGCGGACCGCGTCGCGGGTGGGCCGATGGCCCACTTTTTGTTTTGACCGGCGGGCATCGGGGAAAGTACCGCCCGGCTGTCATTTATCCGGCGGGTGTTGCAGGTTAGGAGGGGTCGGGGTTCTTGGTGGACACCAACCGTATTGCGCAGGCGATCGAGCCCTCGCTCGAGGCGATGGGCTATCGTCTCGTTCGGGTGGTTATCGCCAGCGGCCGGCGGCCGACGCTCCAGGTAATGGCCGAGCGGCGCGACGACCAGCCAATGACCGTCGAGGACTGTGCGCAGATCAGCCACTCCGTTTCCGCCATTCTCGACGTCGCCGATCCGATCGCTGGCGCCTACATGCTCGAGATCAGCTCGCCGGGCATCGATCGCCCGTTGGTTCGCGCCGAAGACTATGATCGGTTCAGCGGGTTCGAAGCGAGGATCGAGCTGGCCCAGCCGATCGAGGGACGCAAGCGTTTCCGCGGCCGGCTGCTCGGAACCTCGGCCGAGAGCGTTCGTCTGGCCACCGAGACGGGCGAGGTGAGGTTGCCGCTCGCCGATGTGGCGCGAGCAAAACTCGTCCTCACCGATGATCTGCTCGATGCGGCGCGGCGCGCCACGCCGCGGTCCCAAACCCACTGAAGCACGGAATTCGAGAACACGATGGAAAGCACCGTCACCTACGCCCGCCCGGAACTGCTGCAAGTCGCCGATACCGTCGCGCGCGACAAGGGGATCGATCGCGACGAAGTCTTGGAGGCGATGGAGCAGGCGATCCAGAAGGCGGGCCGCTCCAAATATGGCCAGGATTACGATATCCGCGCCGAGATCGACCGCAACAGCGGCGAGATCCGGCTGCTGCGGTTTCGCGAAGTGGCCGATGTCATCGAGAACGAGGCAACGCAAATTCCGCTGACCGATGCTCAGCGGTTGAACCCCGAAGCCGAGATCGGCGATTTTATTACCGACCCGTTGCCGCCGATCGATTTTGGCCGCATCGCCGCGCAGACGGCGAAACAGGTGATTGTCCAAAAGGTCCGCGACGCGGAGCGCCAGCGGCAATTCCTCGAATTCAAGGACCGGGTCGGCGAGATCGTCAACGGGCTCGTGAAGCGAGTCGAATTCGGCAACGTGGTCGTCGATCTCGGGCGGGCCGAGGCGATGCTGCGCCGCGACGAATTGCTGCCGCGCGAGAGTTTTCGTCAAGGCGAGCGGGTGCGCTCCTTTGTTTACGATGTCCGACAAGAGCCGCGCGGCCCGCAGATTTTTCTGTCGCGCACCCACCCGCAATTCATGGCAAAGCTGTTTGCGCAGGAAGTCCCGGAGATCTACGACGGGATAATCGAGATCAAGGCGGTGGCCCGCGACCCGGGCAGCCGCGCCAAGATCGCGGTTATCTCGCGTGACAGCGGCATCGATCCGGTCGGCGCCTGCGTCGGCATGCGCGGCAGCCGGGTCCAGGCGGTCGTCGGCGAGTTGCAGGGCGAGAAGATCGACATCATCCCCTGGTCGTCCGATCCGGCGACTTTCGTCGTCAATGCGCTCGCCCCGGCCGAGGTCGCCAAGGTGGTGATGGACGAGGAGCAGCGCCGCGTCGAAGTCGTGGTGCCTGACGATCAGTTGAGCCTCGCTATCGGACGGCGCGGCCAGAACGTCCGCCTCGGCTCGCAGCTCACCGGATGGGACATCGACATCCTGACCGAGGCCGAGGAGTCGGAACGGCGGACGGAAGAGTTCCGCAGCCGCAGCCAGATGTTTATCGACGCCCTCGACATCGATGATGTGATCGCCCATCTGCTGGTTACCGAAGGGTTTACCTCACTCGAAGAAGTGGCCTACGTGGCGGTGGAGGACCTTGCAGAGATCGAAGGGTTCGACACCGATGTAGCCGCGGAGCTGCAGGAGCGCGCCCGCATATCGCTCGAACGCCGCGACCGCGAGTACGAGGAGCGGCGGCGGGAGCTCGGGGTCAGCGACGAGCTTGTCGAATTAGAGAAGTTGACCCCCGGCATGCTCGTCGCTCTCGGTGAAAACGGGATAAAGACCCTCGATGACTTCGCCGATCTCGCCGGCGACGAACTCGTCGAACTCCTCGAAAAATCCGACAAGGGCAGTGCCAAGCTCGATCTCGACGTGGCAAACGAGCTCATCATGCGGGCCAGAGCACACTGGTACGCGGATGAAGCAACGCCAGCCAAAGCAGGCGCGCAGGAGTAGGCCCGACGGGCAGCATTGAAAACGCCGCGGCCGTTCGGGGCGATGAGCGCCTCGCGAAGACCGGCCCGCACCGCCGCTGCATCGCAACCGGTGAAATCGCGGACCGTGCGCGGCTGTTGCGCTTTGTCGTGGGGCCGGGCGGAGAAATCGTGCCTGATGTTGCCGCCAATCTGCCGGGCAGAGGTTTGTGGTTGATGCCGCGCCGCGATGCACTCGAACGGGCGATGGCGAAGCGGCTTTTTGCGCGCGCGGCGCGCCGGCCTGTCACCCTGCCGCCACGGCTTGCAGATCGCGTCGAGTCACTGCTTGCACAGCGTTGTTGCGATGCAATCGGCCTCGCCCGCCGCGCCGGTCTCGCCGTTGCCGGGTTCGAGAAGGTTGGCGAGGCCGTCCGCGCCGGAAAGGTTGGCCTGCTGCTGTCGGCGCTGGACGGAGCCGAGGGCGGACGGAACAAGATTCGGGCACTCGGGCGCGACCTTCCCCTTGCAACCGTGCTGACTTCGGCAGAGATGGGCGGGGTATTCGGGCGCGATCATGTGGTACACGTGGCGCTTGGTGGCGGCCGGCTGAGCCGCCGGTTGCTCGCCGATGCGGAGAAGATTGCCGGCTTTCGCCCGGGAGCGGTTGTCGATCGAGGGGCGGAACCCGCCGCATCGCGGCGGGTGCGGTACGATGACGGTATTGGAACGAGATGAGCGACGCGAACGAGCAAGAGCAGAACACGACGGAACAAGAGCAGAAGCGGCCGCTGACGCTCGGCCGCAGCGGCGGCCGGCTGGAGCTTCGCAAACCCGCCGAGACCGCGCAGGTGCGGCAGAGTTTCTCGCACGGACGCTCTAAGACCGTTACCGTCGAGGTGCGCAAGAAACGTGTGATCAGCCCGGGGTTGCCCGAGGCCGGTCGGGCCGAGGCGTCGCCGGCGGTTGCGCGCGAGCAATCGGCGCCGCGGTCGGCAGCGGCAGAGCCGGCGCGCCGCCCGGTCGTGATAGCCCGCTCGCTGACCGCGGAGGAACGGGCAGGACGCACCCGCGCCGTGCAGGATGCCCGCAAGGCCGACGAGGAGACGCGTCGACTGGCGGCTCTCGTCGAAGCGGATCGGCGTCGACAGGAGGAAGAACGAGCCGTCCACGAGGCGCGCCAGCGGGCCGAGGAAGAGGCGCGCAGAAAGGCGGAAGAGGAAGAGACGCGTCGCCGAACCGAAGAGGAGGCTCGCAAGCGATCCGAAGAGGAGGCGCAGCGGCGCAAAGACGAAAACTCGCGGCGCGAGGTGGCGGAGCGAGCCGGTAAGGCAGCAGCTGCGAAGGTGGCTGCGCTGGCTGCGGCGGGCAAGGTCGCAGTTCCGGCCGAGGAGGAAGAAGAGCCGCGCCGCGGCGCCCGTCCGGAGGTCAAGAAGCCCGTGGCGCCGGTCCGTCGCGAAGACGCGCGCCGCCGGACCGGAAAAATGACGGTCACGCGCGCCCTCGCCGGCGACGAAGGGGAGCGGATGCGCAGCCTCGCTTCGGTTCGCCGGGCCAGGGAACGCGAGCGACAGCGGCTGCATCACGGCGAGCAGGAACAGATCAAGGTCGTGCGCGAAGTCGTCGTCCCGGAGACGATCACCGTCCAGGAATTGGCGAACCGCATGGCCGAACGCGCCGCGGATGTGATCAAGGCACTGATGCGAATGGGCGTGATGGCGACGATCAACCAGGTCATCGATGCCGACACCGCCGAGCTGATCGTCACAGAGTTCGGACACCGTCTACGGCGCGTCTCGGAAGCCGATGTCGAGATCGGCCTACGCGGCGAGGAGGACGAGCCCGAGGCGCTCGAGGCGCGCGCGCCCGTAGTTACCGTGATGGGCCATGTCGATCACGGCAAGACTTCACTGCTCGACGCGTTGCGCGAGACCGATGTCGCCGGAGGCGAAGCCGGCGGCATCACGCAGCATATCGGCGCCTATCGGGTCAACCTGCGGAGCGGCAAGCAGATCACCTTCATCGATACGCCCGGCCATCAGGCATTCACCGCGATGCGCGCGCGCGGCGCCAACGTGACCGACGTCGTGGTGCTCGTCGTAGCCGCCGACGACGGCATCATGGAACAGACCGTCGAAGCGATCCGTCACGCCAAGGCGGCGCAGGCACCGATCATCGTCGCCATCAACAAGATGGACAAGCCGGATGCGCGACCCGAACGCGTGCGGCAGGAGCTGCTGCAGCATGAGCTGGTCGTCGAGCAGCTCGGCGGCGAGGTGCTCGATGTCGAGGTTTCGGCCCTCAAAAAGACCAACCTCGACAAGCTCGAGGAAGCGATTCTGCTGCAATCCGAGCTGCTCGATCTCAGGGCCAACCCCAACCGCTCCGCCGAGGGGGTCGTGCTCGAGGCCAAGCTCGAACGCGGGCGCGGTGCGGTTGCGACGGTGCTAATCCAGCGCGGCTCGCTGCACGTCGGCGACATCTTTGTTGCAGGCAGCGAGTGGGGGCGGGTGCGTGCATTGCTCGACGATCGTGGGCAAAATCTACTCGAGGCGGGTCCCTCGACCCCCGTCGAGGTGTTGGGGCTCAACGGAACACCTCTCGCGGGCGACGACTTTGTAGTGGCGGAGAACGAGAGCCGCGCGCGCGACATCGCCGACTTCCGTCAACGCCGCCGGCGCGACGCGAGTGCCGCAACAGGCGCGCGCGGAACCCTCGAGCAGATGTTCTCGCAGATCGCGGCCGGCGTGGCGAAAGAATTGCCGGTCGTGGTCAAATCGGATGTCCAGGGTTCTCTCGAGGCGATCGTCGGTTCGCTGGAAAAAATCTCGACGAGCGAAGTCTCGATGCGCGTGCTGCACTCGGCCGTCGGCGGCATCAACGAGAGTGACGTGATCCTCGCCAAAGCCTCGGGTGCGGTGATCATCGGCTTCAATGTCCGCGCCAATCCGCAGGCGCGCGAACTGGCGCGGCGCGACGGTGTCGAGATCCGGTATTACTCGATCATCTACGATCTGATCGACGACATGCGCAAGGCGCTGTCCGGATTGCTCGCTCCGACATTGCGCGAGCGGCTGCTCGGCAATGCCTCGATCCGCGAGGTTTTCAACATCACCAAGGTCGGAAAGGTGGCCGGCTGTATGGTCACCGAGGGCAGCGTCCGACGCGGTGCCAGGGTCCGGCTATTGCGCGACAACGTCGTCATTCACGAAGGCTCGCTGAAGACCTTGAAGCGTTTCAAGGACGAAGTCCGCGAGGTCAACCAGGGTTACGAGTGCGGCATGGCCTTCGAGAACTATCACGATGTCCAGGTGGGCGATGTTATCGAGTGCTTTGAAATAGAGGAAGTCGCGCGTGCTCTGTAACGCATGACGCAGTAGAGTGTGATGACCAAGAAGCGGCGCGGCCAGCAGCAATCGGTTCTCGGCGCCGGGTTCGAGGAAAAAACGAGCCAACGGCAGCTTCGGGTCGGGGAAGAGCTGCGGCATGCGCTGGCGAGAATCCTGCGCGACGGCGAATGCCGCGACCCGGTGCTTGAGAATGCTAGCATTACCGTCACCGAGGTCAGGATGAGTCCTGACTTGCGCAACGCCACCGCGTTCGTTATGCCGCTCGCCGGAACGAACGCGAGCGAGGTGGTCGCGGGCCTCGAGCGGAGCGCCACCGCCCTGAAGGGGCTCGTCGCGCGGGAAGTTCAATTACGCAATACACCGAACCTCGTCTTCGTACTCGATGATTCGTTTGACCGGGCCGACCGGATCTCCGCCTTGTTGACGCGGCCCGAGGTGGCGCGTGACCTCAGGCCGCAGACCGCCGAGAACAGCAACGATGGCGAGTAGTGGCGGTCTCGACGGCTGGCTCGTCGTCGACAAGCCGCTCGGTCTAACCTCGAACCGCGTCGTCGAGGTGGTTCGCCGCCGAACCGGGGGAAAGGTCGGGCATGCGGGCACTCTCGACCCGCTGGCGACGGGCGTACTGCCGATCGCGCTCGGCGAGGCGACGAAAACTGCCGCTTATGCAATGACCGGCCGCAAGCGCTACCGCTTTCGCATCTGCTGGGGTATCGCTCGCGCAACCGACGATCGCGAGGGCCAGGTAACCGGCGAGTGCCCGACACGGCCCAGCCGCGAGGCAATCGAGGCGATCCTCCCCAATTTTACCGGCACCATTCTGCAACGGCCGCCGGCCTATTCGGCGATCAAGATCGAGGGGCGACGCGCTTATGAGCTCGCCAGGGCCGGCAAATCGCCCGTGCCGCCCGTGCGGCCCGTTGAAATTGCCGAGTTGCGGCTCACTGCAATTCCCAATCCGGACCATGCCGACTGCGAAGCACTCGTCGGCAAGGGAACTTATATCCGTGCACTGGCGCGCGATCTTGGTGAGGGACTCGGGACGCTTGCCCACATTACCGAACTGCGCCGCCTTTCGGTCGGCCGCTTCACGGAAAGCCAAGCGATAGCACTGGATTCGATCGCCCAGCGTGGGCATATAGCAACGGATTGCGGATTTCTGCTTCCGATCGAGACTGGGCTGGACGACATCCCGGCTTTTGTCTTGACCGGAGCCGAGGCTGCTCGACTGTGTAGCGGGCAGAGGGTGACGCCGGGCGAACCCGGCGCGCTGGCTCGTCTCGACCGGCTCAACGACAGAGCGGTCGTCGGCGCTTGGCACGATCAGGCTCTGGTTGCGCTGGCCCGGATCGAAGACGGCCGCCTTCGCCCGATACGAGTCATCAATCGCTGAGGGAACGGGACTGATGTCGATCACTGCCGAGCGCAAACAAGTGCTGATCACCGAATACGGCGCGAAGGAGGGCGACACCGGGTCACCCGAGGTCCAAGTTGCCATCCTCAGCGAGCGGATTCGCAATCTCACCGGCCACCTGTCGACCCACAAGAAGGACTTCCATTCACGGCGCGGCCTGCTCGTCATGGTCGGCCAGCGGCGTCGGCTGTTGGATTATCTCAAGCGATCCAGCGTGGGACGTTACGAGACGTTGATCGGGCGTCTCGGGCTGCGCCGCTGAGCGACGAAGGGATACTGAGATCACGCCGCTGAACGACATGCGAGCCGCCTCGCTGCGGCGCGCGAACAAATTCCCCCGTTTTTGTTTATCGACAGCTCCGCATCGCTGTGGCGGCGCTGGTCTTACGGCTGACGGTCCGGGCGCTCGGGGCGCCGAACCACACCGTCGCCCAAATTTCCGAAAAGGATGATACCGAATGTTCCATGTTTATCGTAAGGAGCTGAATTGGGGCGGCCGCCGCCTCGTGCTGGAGACGGGTAAAGTCGCTCGTCAGGCGGACGGCGCGGTGCTCGCCACCTATGGCGAGACTACCGTCTTGTGCACCGCGGTCGCGGTAAAGAGCGCAAGACCCGGCCAGGACTTCTTTCCACTGACCGTCAACTACCAAGAGAAAACGTTCGCAGCGGGGAAGATCCCGGGGGGCTTCTTTAAGCGCGAGGGCCGGCCTTCCGAGAAGGAGACGCTCGTTTCGCGGCTGATCGATCGACCGTTGCGGCCACTTTTTGCCACGGGGTTCGTCAATGAAACTCAGGTGGTGTGCACTGTTCTGAGCCATGATTTAGAAAACGACCCCGACATCGTCGCGATGATCGGCGCCTCCGCAGCCTTGACGATCTCGGGGATCCCGTTTCTCGGACCGATCGCCGGCGCGCGGGTGGGTTACATCGACGGCAACTATGTCTTGAACCCGACATCGAGCCAGCTGCCGCACTCCGATCTCGATCTCGTCGTCGCCGGCACCGGCGCGGGCGTCCTGATGGTCGAATCCGAGGCCAAGGAACTCCCCGAGCACGTAATGCTCGGTGCCGTCACTTTTGGCCATCGTGAGTTTCAACCGGTGATCCAGGCGATCATCGACCTCGCCGAGACCTGCGCCCGCGAGCCGTGGAGCCTGCCGCCTAAGCCGCCGGAACTCGAGGAGATTGCCGCGCGGCTGCGCGACGCGATCGGCCCGCTGATCGAGGCCGCCTACGCCACGCAAGGCAAGCAGGACCGCAGCAACAGGCTCGATGCGGCGAAAGCCAAATTGGCCGAACTGTTTCCCGACGAAGCGCAACACGCGATCGCGCTGAAGCTCTTCAAGGACATCGAGAAAGACATCGTGCGCGGCGCCATTTTGCGCGACGGCCGTCGCATCGATGGGCGCGATACCCGCAGTGTTCGACCGATATCATGCGATGTCGGCCTTCTGCCCCGCACCCACGGCTCGGCGCTGTTCACCCGCGGCGAGACGCAGGCCCTGGTCGTCGCGACGTTAGGAACGGGTCAGGACGAGCAGGTCATCGACGCGCTCGAGGGTGAGTATCGCGAAAACTTTATGCTCCATTACAACTTCCCGCCCTATGCCACGGGCGAAGCCGGTCGCATGGGCTCGCCGGGAAGGCGGGAGGTCGGGCACGGCAAACTTGCTTGGCGAGCGATCCATCCGCTGCTCCCCGCCAAGGACAGCTTTCCCTACACGATCCGCGTCGTTTCGGAGATCACGGAATCGAACGGTTCGTCGTCGATGGCCTCGGTGTGCGGCGCTTCGCTCGCGTTGATGGATGCCGGGGTGCCGCTGCCGCGGTCGGTCGCGGGGATCGCCATGGGGCTCATCAAAGAGCCGGAAGGGTTTGCGGTACTCTCGGATATCCTCGGCGACGAGGATCATCTCGGCGACATGGACTTCAAGGTCGCCGGCACCGAACAGGGCGTTACCGCGCTGCAGATGGACATCAAGATCACCTCGATTACCGAGGAGATCATGCGGATTGCGCTGGATCAGGCGCGGGATGGTCGCAATCATATCCTCGGGGAGATGGCAAAGGCTTTGACCGGCGCCCGCGACACGGTCAGCAACAATGCGCCGCGGATCACCAGCTTCAGCATTCCAAAGGAAAAAATCCGCGAGGTCATCGGTTCGGGCGGCAAAGTCATCCGCGAGATCACCGAGACGACCGGAGCTAAGATCGATATAGACGACGACGGCACCATCAAGGTCGCCGCGGTAGACGGAGATGCGGCGCAGGCCGCCATCGACTGGATTTGCGGCATTGTGGCCGAACCCGAACTCGGGGTCATCTACAACGGCAAGGTCGTAAAAGTCGTCGACTTTGGCGCCTTTGTGAATTTTCTCGGATCGCGCGACGGGCTCGTTCACATCAGCGAACTAGCACCGCAGCGGGTCGGCAAGGTCGCCGACGTGGTCAAGCTCGGCGACAATGTCAAAGTCAAGGTGCTGGGCTTCGACGATCGCGGAAAGGTCAAGCTGAGCATGCGCCAAGTCGACCAAGAGACCGGCGAGGACCTCGGCTCCCGTCGGCCGGAGCGGCAGGAACCCCAGGTGAAGGCTGCAACCTGACGAGATCCGGTGCCGGGCGGGACGGCTACGAACTTCCCGCAAATGTCGCACCCATGACGCGGCACCTGCTGGCCGCCGCACGCGGAGTTTATCCGGAGAGCGGCATCGAAACTGTCCTGCCGCCGGTTATCGGCCATCGCGGTGCCGCCGCATATGCGCCGGAAAATACTCTCGCCGGATTCCGCAAGGCAAAGGCGCTCGGGTGCCGTTGGGTGGAGTTTGATGTCCGGCTCACCGCCGACAGCCAGCCGGTTTTGCTTCACGACAACCGGCTGGAGCGCACGACCAGCGGACGCGGCCGGGTCAGTACGTTGTCGCTCGACGCGGTCCGGCGTCATGACGCTGGAAGCCGGTTTCACTCGTCCTTCGCCGGGGAGCGCGTGCCAACGCTGGAAGAGGCTTTGGTGCTCCTCGCCGAACTCGGTCTCGGCGCGAATATCGAGTTAAAAGCCGCGCGCGGAAAAGAAGCGGCGACGGGAGCGGTGGTGGCCGAGCTGCTCGCTCGGACGTGGCCCGCTGATCTGGGCCACCTACTGATATCGAGCTTTCAGCACGGCGCCCTCGCCGCCGCGCGGGATCGGGCGCCGCACATCGCGCGCGGCATCCTGTTCCGCCACATTCCTAAGAACTGGCGTAATATTGCAGCACAATTGGGCTGCGTGACGATCCATGCAGACCAGCAGCGGTTTCGCCTGGCCGTGCTATCCGAGATCCGCCGGGCGGGCTATCCGTTGCTGGCCTACACCGTGAACGATGCGGAACGGGCCAGGATTTTGTTTGATTTCGGGGTGAAATCCGTGTTTTCCGATGTCCCGGATCGCCTTTATGGCGCCGCCGCAAGTGGCGGCTTTCATCGAGAAATCGTGACAGATTCGGCTTCGGCCGCTATTTCGCGGTAGGGATAAGTTTGGTGAAACCGCTCAATCCACTGGTGATTTCCGGGTGTGAGGTCCTGCCCTTGGTCGAGGGCGGCAAGGGCATCTCGGTGTCAAATGGCGAAAGCTCGGGAGCATGGGCCGCCGCCGGCGGTGTCGGGACATTCTCGGGGGTCAACGCCGACAGCTATACCGAAACCGGGGAGCCGATCGCACAAATCTATCGCGGGCGGACGCGGGTGGAGCGGCACGAGGAACTCGTTGCCTACGCGGTCGCCGGCGGTATTCAACAGGCGCGGGTGGCGCATGAGCGCTCCAACGGCGAGGGCCGCATCCACATGAACGTGCTGTGGGAAATGGCGGCGGCCGAACGCGTGCTCCACGGCGTGCTGGAAGGGGCCAAGGGTCTCATCCACGGTGTCACATGCGGTGCCGGCATGCCTTACAGAATCGCCGAGATTTGTGCGAGTTACGGGGTTCACTATTATCCGATCGTGTCTTCCGGCCGGGCTTTCCGGGCATTGTGGAAAAGGGCATATCACAGATTTCGTGATTGGCTCGGCGGGGTTGTTTATGAAGACCCTTGGCTGGCTGGTGGCCATAACGGGATCACCAACAGCGAGGACCCTCAGAGCCCCGAGCCCCCTTACCCGCGCGTTTCCGAGCTGCGCAGCCTGATGGTCGATTTCGGGCTTGCCGAGACGCCGATCTTTATGGCGGGTGGGGTGTGGTATCTGCGCGAATGGACCGATTGGATCGGCAATCCCGAACTCGGTCCGATCGCTTTTCAATTCGGGACGCGGCCACTCTTGACGCAGGAAAGCCCGATTTCCGACGAATGGAAGCGTAAGTTGTTGACCTTGGGCGAGGGGGACATCTCGCTCAATCACTTCAGTCCGACCGGCTTTTATTCCTCGGCTGTGCGCAACCGTTTTCTCCACGAACTCCAACAACGCTCGATACACCAAGTCGCCTACACTATCGAGCCGGTGGGTGAGCATGTTGCGGACTTCAGGGTCGGTCCACGAGGCCGCACCGTCTATCTGACGGCACAAGACAAAGTGTCGGCCGAGCGATGGGTCGCCGAGGGGTTCACCGAAGCGTTGCGCACGCCGGATGCGACGCTGATCTTTGTGACCCCGCAAAAGGCCTTCGAGATCCGCACCGACCAGATCGGCTGCATGGGTTGCCTCAGCGCTTGCCAGTTCTCCAACTGGGCGCAAAACGAGGCGCGCTCGACGGGGAGGAAGGCCGATCCGCGGAGCTACTGCATTCAAAAGACGCTGCAAGCGATCAGGCACTCTGATGATGTCGAGTGTCAGCTGATGTTTGCCGGACATAATGCCTATCGCTTCGCCTCGGACCCGTTCTACACAAACGGCTATGTGCCGTCGGTCCGGGAGCTGGTCGAGCGCTTGCAGACCGGCGACTGAATATCGAAACCGACCCTTTCTCCGCGTCCTGGGATGGACAGCCGTCGCTCCGATAGGGGCGGTCGAACCTGCCCGCGCGCGCGTTTTCCGAGGGCCGAGTTATCTGCCTAGTTTGGTATGCTTCTAAGGAGTTGACTCGGTCCGCCAGTGCGGTCAATGATTGGACATCGCATCGGCTCGGCCGCACTTTCTGCGACCGCCCGTCCAAGAACATCGAGGGACGGATGGCGTATTTTCGGTTCGACCAACCAGCAGAGGTCCTCCGTGGTTCCCTCGCCGAGACGGAGAACTCGTCGGGCCCTTCGTCCCGGCCAGCCGAACGATGCCAGTGATTCGAGAGTGATTCACCAACACAAGGAGGAGACCTAAAGATGGCACACCAGGATGACATCGCTTTGATGGCGCACCTGATGCGGCGCGCAGGGTTCGGAGCGGGCCGCGACGAGCTCGAAGCGCGGGTGGCCAAGGGATACGAGGCGACCGTAGAGGAGCTGTTGCATCCCGAGACGCAGCCGGAAGTCGACGAGTATACGCTGATGCGCTACCAGCCTGCCGCGCTGCTGCCCGGCGGGCAGCCCCCGATGGGCAACGTCAATTGGATGTATCATCTGGTGAACACCAAACGGCCTCTCGAAGAGAAGATGGCGCTCTTCTGGCACCATGTGTTCGCCACCGGCAACTCAAAGGTGGACAACTACGATCAGCTGCTGACGCAGATCAAGCTCTTCCGTGATAAGGGCATGGGTAATTACCGTGATCTGCTGCTCGACGTTGCCAAGAATCCGACGATGATCTTCTGGCTGGATAACCAGCAGAACCACGGCAACGCGGTCAACGAGAACTGGGGCCGCGAGCTGCTCGAATTGTTCAGCCTCGGCGCCGGCAATTATACCGAGACGGATGTGCGTGAATGCTCACGGGCCTTCACCGGTTGGACTTTCGCGACCAAGATCCCGCGCGCACCCTATGGCCGGTTCCCCTGGCAGTTCGAGTATCGCCCGGAAGATCACGATGACGGCGAGAAGGTATTTCTCGGTCATAAGGGCCGGCTCAACGGCGAAGACATCATCGATATCGTCGTGCAGCAGCCGGCCTGCGGTAAATTCATCTGTCGGCATCTGTACAATTTCTTCGTCGCAGACGAGCCGCAGGTGCCGGCTTGGCCGATCGAACCGCCGCGCGACCAGAAGGCGATCGACACATTGGTGGGGGCGTTCCGCGATTCGAAGTTCGACATGCGCTCCATTCTGCGGGTGTTGTTCAACTCGGACTTCTTCAAGAACGCCCGCTTCCAGCACATGAAGTCGCCAGCCGAGGTCGTGGTCAGCACGTTGCGGCTGGTCGGCGGCTACGAGCTTCCGGCTCCGGGAATTGGCGATCTGTCGATGCAGCCTACCTACATGGGTCAGGATATGCTCAACCCGCCCTCGGTCGAAGGGTGGCACACCGGCAAGGAGTGGATCAACAGCGGCTCGCTGATGGCCCGGGTCAATTTCGTTGCTGAAAAAGTCGGTGATACGTCGCTACCCGGCGTACGCGCCATCATTGACCGGCTGAAGGCCCGCGGCACATTGGCCCCCGAGCAACTCGTGGACGGTTGCCTCGACCAGATCGGCCCGATCGAAGTCGGCGCCGACACGAAGCAAGAGCTGGTTGCTCAAGCCAAGGAATGGGGCCAGGTCGCTTGGGACAGCGCCGCGCACGCGGAAATCGCGGACCAGCGGGCCGCCGAAATGCTGCAGCTGATCGTCGCCACCAGAGAGTATCAATTCGGCTAACAGACTGGACTTATCAGGCGAGGAGGAAGGCACAATGCCAGCAACACAGGAAGTAAAGAAGGATCCAGTTATTGTTGTCCTGCAGCTGACGGGCGGCAATGACTATGTGAACACGGTGATCCCGTACAACAATCCGCTTTACCGGGATAACCGGAAGGCGGTCGGGCTCCCCGACAACCACATCATGCACCTCGACGCCCAGTATGGCATCCCGCAGTACATGGCGCCGTTGAAGCAATTCTGGGATGATCAGAAGCTCGCCATTCTGCACGGCGTCGGCTGGAAGGAGTCGCCGCGGTCCCACTTCCGGGCCATGGACATCTGGCATACTTGCGAGCCGGTCAAGGTCGGAACCGAAGGCTGGCTCGGGCGCGTGGCCCGCGAGTTTGACCCCAATAAGGAAAACGTCGTCACGACGGTTAGTTTTGGACCGAGCCTGCCGCGGGCTCTGTCTGTGGCGGGCGTGCCGGTGGCATGCGTCGGCGGGCCGCTGGAGAACTACGGTTTCCTGCCGACCATTCAGGGCAACCAGCGCACGCAAATCCTCGAGCGGTTTGCGGCGATGTACAAACCGGCGATCGGCACCGGCGCCGTCATGGACTACATGGCTGACACCGGCATCGACTCGTTGAAGGGCGAGGACATCCTGAAAGTGGCGCCGCAGAAGTACTCTTCGACGGTGCAGTATCCCAACACGCCGATCGCCCGTAAGCTCAAGGGTATCGCCCAGGTGCATCTGGCCGATCTGGGCAGTCGGATCTTCTACTGCGATCAAAGTACCTTTGACACTCATGCCGGCCAGAACGCAGCTGGGAGTCCAGGGAGTCACCCCGTTTTGTGGAAAGCGGTGACCGAGGGGATCGACGCCTTCATGCAGGACCTTCGCGAGCACGATCACGCCGACAATGTGATCCTGCTGATGTTCTCGGAGTTCGGGCGCCGTGTCCGCGACAACGGCTCCGGCACCGATCATGGCGCCGGCGGAGTTGCCTTCGTGCTCGGCGATAAGGTCAAAGGCGGCCATTACGGCGAAATGCCGTCGCTGGAAGCCTCCAAACTGGTCCAGGGCGACCTCGACCCGAACATGGACTTCCGCTGCGTCTACTCGACGATCCTCGACAAGTGGCTGAAGCTCAATCCGGCACCGATCGTCAACGGCACCTTCGAGCAACCAGCCTTCCTGAACTGACGGTAAGGCTGTCGGCTGCCTTCTTCCCGGAGATAGCACCTCGGGAAGAAGCGGTAGCTGACGGTGCAGAGTGAGCAAACGCAATACGTCGATCAGAGAGGAGGAGCGCTATGCCGCTCACAACGGTGTCGGAAGGACGCGTCTTTGATTGGAGCCATGCCGTCGGGCGCAACGCAGCCCGTGGCCCGGGCTTCAATTATGTTCAAACGATGTGCCTTGGGAAAGATGGCGTTCTCTATGCCACCAATCGGGGCAACGAGAATAATTTCGGGATGCACGTCAATAAAACCAAGCTGGGTGCTCCCGGTGAAGAAGAATGGCTCGCCGACTTTTGCGATTACGGCGACGGCGACAGTCATTGCACTTGGCCGTTCGGAGTTGCGGTCGACGGCAGCGGGAATAATGTTTACCTGTCGGACGACTGGAGGAACACGATCTCCGTGTTTGACAGCAACGGCAAATTCTTACGCAAGTGGGGCGAGGCCGGCAGCGGCGATGGTCAGCTGTTTCGCCCGGCCGGCTTGGCCGTAGAGAAAAACGGCAACATCATCGTCGTCGATAGCGGGAACAACCGGCTGCAGGTCTTCACTCCGGACGGCAAGTTTGTCGGTAAATGCGGCGGGCCCGGAACAGGCGACGGCCAGTTCGACCAGCCTTGGGGGATCACTCTCGACAAGGACGGCAATATCTACGTCGCCGACTGGAACAACCATCGGATCCAAAAGCTCTCTCCGGAGGGTAGGTTCCTGATGAAGTTCGGCGAATACGGAAAGGTTGAGCAGCCTGAGGAATCCTATGAGGTAACCTACCTCGGCCCGTACGTCACAGCGGCCTCGGAGAGGGAGGGGTATCCCAGCCCGGGCAAGTTCAATCATCCGACCGATGTCGCCGTAGACACCGATGGCGATATTTATGTCACCGATTGGGGCAACCATCGGGTTTGCGTCTTCGACAACGAAGGCAAGCCGATCGCCCAGCTGATCGGCGATGCCCATGTGCTGTCGAAATGGGGCCAGCAGACCGTCTCCGCCAACCCCGATATGGAAAAGGCGCGGCGCCGAGTAAAGAGCCTTGAGCCGCAATGGCGCTTCTGCTTTCCGACGGCGGTGGATTTCGATCCGGCAACCGATAGCGTCATCGTTGCCGACAGCCAGCGCAATCGGCTGCAGGTCTACAAGAAGGTTCGCGATTACAGCGACTTCCAGGCGAACCTATAGCGGCTGTCCGGCGCCGGCGCAGCTACGCCGACCCCGACAGAACGGGTCTTTGCTGCCTCCTCCGTCGTCTTGCGACGGGGGAGGTGACCCCTGTCTGAGTGAATAAGGCATCCCTCCCCGGCGGGGATTAAATTAGAGGGCGTCGCCCAGCAGCCATCCCGGCAGGTTGTGGCTGAGGCGCGGGTTGGGACCGCCTTCCCAGGGCGCCGCGGCGGTGCACACGACCCCGATCGCCGTCCCAATCTCCGTGATGATCGGTGAGCCAGACATCACGTCGCGGATGACCTCGGCGGCGTGAGTGATCCACAGCGGTCCGCCATAGTGGCGAACTGTGCAAGAGAACCACCGGTGGCCGTCGAGCGACAGCAACCGGGCCGGTACCCAGAAATTGACCGGGTTCCGCTGGGAACCGCCGATCGAAAGCGCCGTCGCCGCCTCCATCAGCGCTTTGTATTCATCGGCGTGTGGATTGCCGGGCGAACCGAGCACCGCGATGTCGGCGATCGGATCGACGAAGCGACACACCGCCCACGCGCGGGGCTCGTCCCCGAGGGGGGCGAGGAGCGGCCCGTAGGCGCGCTCCTTGGGCCCGAAAAAGGACTGGGCCGGCGGGAGGAACGGTAGGCAGTGCGCGGCCGTGATGACGAGGCGCTCGCCCGCACCCTCGACTACGAAGCCGCGTCCGCTACCAGCGGTGATGACACCTGCTACCAGCATCTCGCTAATCATGGTTTTCTGCTTTTAACCTCGATCATCTATCGCTGATGCTTGACGATTGAGCGTCTGAAGAAGCTCAGGCTGACTGTTCCGCTGGTTCTCGCGATATTTTGTCGAGGATCGTCGAGTAGACGCTGCGGAAGTCCATGTTCGGGTCGAGGTCGCCCTGAACCAGATGCTCGGGCTTCAGCGAGGGCATCTCGCCGTAATGGCCACCCTTGACCTTCTCACCGAGCACGAAGGCGACGCCACCGGCGCCGTTATCGGTCCCGGAGCCGTTGTCGCGGACGCGGCGCCCAAACTCCGAGAACATGAGCAGAATCACATATTTGCGCCTCCGCTCACCAGCAAGTCCGCTAACCCGGCATTCCCGGATTTCCGAGTGCGAGCGCGATCGTCCGCCGTTTTGGCTGCCGCGACAACATGTTTCGAACCCGATGAGACGCTGTGGGCAACAAGCGCGCGCCAGCGGGGCTTTGTCGGATGAGAAAGCGGACACGCGGGTGCGTTACCGATTGGGGCAACCACGGGTCTGCGTCTTCGATTCCGAGGGAAGGCCGATCTGCAATTTGATCGGTGATGCGCAGGTATTATCGAAGTGGGGCCAGCAGACCGTCGATGCCAACCCCGATATGGCAAAGGCTCTGCGCCGGGTGAAGAGCCTCGAACCGCAGTACCGGTTCTGCTTCCCAACAGCGGTGGAATTCGATCCGGCCACCGACAGCGTAATCGTCGCAGACAGTCAGCGGAACCGGCTGTAGATCTACAAGAAGGTCCGCGACTACAGCGACTTCCAGGCCAATCTGTAGCCCGGATGGTGGACAGCGGCGCGGCGAACACAACGCCGCGCCTGCTGTTGAAACCGCGCCGCGGTCAGGGAACCGCATGGTGCCGTGGCGAATTAGCTGACCGCAGCCGAACGGCAACAGGTCGCAATAAAGTTGTTTGATTTCGCCATGACTCTGCCTATATTTGCTGCATGACGATGACGCCCGCCACATCACTTGCCTTGCGGCGCCTGCGCGAGGCAAATCTGCGGCCGACACGCCAACGTGTGGCGCTGGCACGGCTTCTGCTCGAAAGCGGGGAGCGCCACGTCACGGCCGAGCAATTGCACGGGGAGGCGCTGGCGGCCGGCATCCGGGTGTCGCTCGCCACTGTTTACAACACGCTTCACCAGTTCACCGATTCGGGGCTTTTGCACGAAGTCGTCGTCGAGCCGGGGCGCTCGTATTTCGATACCAATACTTCCGACCACCACCACTTTTTCTGCGAAGTGACCGGTAAACTCCAGGACATACCCGGCGAGGATCTGACGGTAACCAGTCTGCCGATGCCTCCCATCGGTACCGAAATCAGCCGTGTCGATGTGATTATTCGCGTCCGTCCCGGGGGCGCCTGAACGCTGTTCGGGGATCGCCCGTGTCTCCAATGCACCGGATTTTCGATCTGTTGATTTCTGGCCCTAACTCACCGCCCGCGGCGAAATCGGCTGTATTTATGCGACATAAAGGGATTTATTAAAATCATTCTAATCTATTGAAGCCGCTCTCCGCCGGCCTATATGCGGCCCACAGGGTGGACCGCAATAGGCGGCCGCATCACGAAGCCGATGGAGAGACGGTTGGCGACACTGTTGGCGACACTGAAGAATTCCAAGACCGAGGAGAACCTCAAAGCGGCGTTCGCCGGCGAGAGCCAGGCCAACCGCCGCTATCTGTATTTCGCCCAGAAGGCGGATATCGAGGGCTACAACGACGTGTCGGCAGTCTTCCGCTCGACCGCCGAAGGCGAGACCGGGCATGCTCACGGCCATCTCGAATATCTCGAGGAAGTCGGCGATCCGGCCACCGGCAAGCCGATCGGAGCGACTGCGGATAATCTGCGGGCCGCGATTGCCGGCGAAACGCACGAATACACCGATATGTATCCGGGAATGGCCCGGACGGCTCGCGAGGAAGGCTTCGAGGAGATTGCCGAGTGGTTCGAGACGCTTGCAAAGGCGGAGAAGTCCCACGCCGGCCGCTTCCAAAAGGCGCTCGACGCGATCTGATTCGGCACCGCTAACGGTTGGAGTAAGGGCGCAGGAGGTTTCTGCGCCCTTTTGTGAGCGGATGAGAGAGCAACAATGAGAGAGGGCAGTCTCGAAGCCCCCACCCGGCATCGGATCGCGTGGAAAGATCCGGACTTCATCGACCGGGCGAAGACCGAAGCCGAAATGCATCGGATCTTCGACATCTGCCACACTTGCCGGCGCTGCTTTAACCTGTGCGACGCATTTCCGCGGCTATTCGACCTGATCGACAACTCAGAGAGCGGCGAACTCGATACGGTCGCGACCGCCGATTACCAGAAAGTGGCGGACGCCTGCACGCTCTGCGACATGTGCTTCATGACGAAGTGCCCTTACGTGCCGCCGCACGAGTTCAATGTCGATTTCCCGCATGTCATGCTGCGCTATCGGGCGGTCGAGCGGCGCGAGGGCCGCATTCCGCTGCAGCAGCGCGAGCTGGTGAAGACCGACCGCAACGGCAGGCTGGCGAGCATGGTTGCCCCGCTCGCCAATTGGGCTAGCGACCGCAAGAATACGCTGACCCGGCCGGCGCTCGAAACCGCAGCCGGCATCGACCGCAACGCCGCATTGCCGAAATACCACGGGCCGACCTTTGTCATGCGATCGAAACGCTCGGCGCCGCAGGTCGACCGCACAGCGCCGGCCTACGGCCGCAAGGCGGTCCTCTACGCGACCTGTTTCGTCAACTACAATAACCCGAGCATCGGCGAAGCGACCCGCGCCGTTCTTGCCCGCAACGGGGTGGAGACCGTGGTTTTCTATCCGCTGTGTTGCGGCATGCCGCAACTCGAGCAGGGCGACCTCGCCGCTGTCACGGCGTCAGCTAAAAAGGTCGCAACGTCTCTCGGTTCTTGGATCGACAAAGGCTATGACATCATCGCGCTGGTCCCCTCCTGCGCCCTGATGCTCAAATTCGAGTGGTCCTTGATCGTCTCGGACGATGCCGCGGTCGAGAAGCTAGCGAAAGCCACGTTCGACATCAGCGAGTACATCGTCGACATCGCCCGCAAGGAGGGTCTTGCTCCGGGTCTGTCCCCGCTGGATGGCGGCGTCACCGTTCAGCTCGCCTGCCACGCGCGGGCCCAGAACATGGGGCAAAAGGCCGCCGAAATGCTGCGCTTGCTGCCGCAGGCCGATGTGGCCGTGATCGAGCGATGCTCAGGCCACGGCGGCTCCTGGGGCGTGCTCAAGGGCAATTTTGAAACCGCCCTGAAGGTCGGGAGGCCGGTCGCGCGCCAGGCGCTCAAGAATGCCAAAGCGTTCCTGGCCTCCGAATGTCCACTCGCCGGGATGCACATCGCGCAAGAAATGGAGATGCTGGCGGACGGTCAATCGGTCCCGAATCGTTCCCTGCACCCGATCGAGCTCGTCGCCCGCGCCTACGGCATCGCGGGGGCATGGTCCGACGCAGAAGCGAGGATATGACAATGGACGCACTTGTCCGCGATAAGCGCCAACTGACCCGCGCGGACATTCTGCCGCCGGCCGAATACCCCGCGATGCGCCGCGAGCTACGCAAACGGATCACTGAGATCAAGCGTCACCGGCGCGTCGAGGTCGGTTCCTTTGCGACCTTCTACTTCGAGAATTACGAAACGATGCGGCACCAAGTGCAGGAGATGCTGCATATCGAGCAAGGCGGCGAGACGCAGATCGAGGACGAATTGGCTGCCTACAATCCACTGATCCCGCAAGGAAAGGAGCTGGTCGCCACGGTCATGTTCGAGATCGGCGACCCGGCGCGCCGCGCCTCGGTGCTGGCGCGCCTGGGCGGGATCGAAAACCACGTCTTTCTCGACATCGGGCAGCGGATCCGGGGCGAGCCCGATCCGACACGCGAGAACACCAGCCCGGAGGGCAAGGCCTCATCCGTCCAGTTCCTCAGATTTCCGCTCACTGGCGACCAGATCGCCCGCTTCAAGACCCCTGGCGCGCAGGTGATTGCCGGTTTCGATCATCCGAATTACGGGCATATGGCGGTGCTGCCGGAGCCGGTTCGCGCCGCGTTGGGCGAAGATTTCGGTTGAGGGCAGATGTGCCGCTACAAGCCGTGCGGCGCCGGCGCATACACCAGGCGGCGGCGCGGTGCGCGGATGGGCGCCGGCTTCGCATAGATCTGCTTTGTCGCCTCGACCAGCACGACCCCGGCGAAGGTTGGAAACCAGCGCTTGCCGATGCGCTCCCATGCCGCCGCCGACCGCAAGATCATGCGCTTCCGCGCGGGTGGGATGAACAGCGCGGTATCGGTTCCGACCGGGGTGAACTGTTCGTCCCGCAGCAGTCGTGACAATTGCGACATCGTGTAGGGACGGCCCGAACCAAACGGAGTGCGGTCGAGCCGGGCCCAGATGCCGCGGCGGTTCGGAGCAATAACCAGCAGACGGCCGCCGCCGGCCAGGACACGCCAGATCTCCTTCAGCATCGGGCCCACCTGGTCGGTGGTCTCGAGCGCGTGGACCAGCAGCACCCGGTCGATCGAATAATCCGCGAAGGGGAGCTCTCCCTCATCGGCCAGGCTGACCAGATTGCGCCCCTCCGGCGACCAGCCGAGCACACCGAGCGCGGCCGGCATCAACGCCACCGTGCGCTCCGTCCCGGTCGAGATCGCTGGTAAAAACGGCGTGGGATAGCCGATCCCGAGGAGCCGGATGCCTTGCAGATCGGGCCATACCCGGCGAATCGCGTCGCGGATCATCCGCCGGGCGATCTGACCGAGCCCGGTACGATAGAAATCCCGCAGATCTACGACATCGGAGCACATCAGGATATCTTAGCATCTGTCGCTGGATCAGCCCGGTGCGCTAGTCTGCGCCTCGGTCTGCTTCGTCCCGGCATCTATAGCCATGGCGACCGCTGGTTGGCGTCGCCACCCCGCTGAAGCTAAACTTCGGCCGTTGGCCGGCGCAATCGCCGGCACCCCGAACGACTGTTGGAAGGAACCATCGATGCTCGTCATGGACGTGATTGCCGAGATTTTGAAGCGCGAAGGCATCTCGACGCTCTTCTGCTTTCCGACCACCCCGATCATCGAGGCCGCCGCGGCGGTCGGGATCAAGCCGGTCATCTGCCGCCAGGAGCGGGTCGGCGTCCACATGGCCGACGGTTTCGCCCGCGTCTCCAACGGCCGGCCGCCGGGCGTGTTCGCGATGCAGTATGGGCCGGGCGCGGAGAACGCCTTCGCCGGTGTCGCGACGGCTTTCTCGGATTCGAGCCCGGTAGTGTTTCTGCCGCTCGGTCACCCGCGCGAGACCGCGCAGCTGTTCCCGATGTTCAAATCGAGCCGCTCCTATGCCGCGATTACCAAATCGGTCGAAGAAGTGATCCTGCCCGAGCAGATCGCAAACGTCATGCGGCGAGCCTTTGCCCAGGTGAAGAACGGGCGGCAGGGTCCGGTCATGGTGGAAGTGCCGGCGGATGTCCACAGCATCGATGTGAATGTCGATCCGAACGAGTACCGGCAGGTTCCGATCACCCGGTCGGCCGGCGACGAGCGAGACATCGACGAAGCGGCGCGCATGCTGCTCGACGCCTCCTGCCCGATGATCCTCGCTGGGCAGGGCATCTTCTATGCCGAGGCCACGGAGGAATTGCGGCGGCTGGCCGAGCTGCTGCAGGCGCCGGTCATGACGACGTTCGATGGCAAGAGCGCCTTTCCGGAAGACCACGCATTGGCGCTCGGGCCCGGCGGCGGCACCTTTACCGGGCACGGCCGGCATTTCCTGCACAAATCCGATCTGGTGCTCGGCGTCGGCTGCAGCTTTACCAAGCATGGCATCGCCACCCCCGCATTGCCGCCCGGCAAAAAGATTATCCATGCGACCAACGACACGCGCGACCTGCACAAGGCTTTCGCCGCCGATCTCGGGATTGTCGGCGACGCCAAGCCGGTGCTCGGCCAATTGATCGAGGCGGTCGGCGATCGGCTGAACGGCAAGCCGCGCCCGGACGCGGTCGCTCGGGCGGTCGCCGGCAAGCGCGAAGAGTGGCTCGCCCGCTGGGAGGCAAAGCTGCGTTCCGACGAACGCCCGATCAACCCGTACCGGGTGATCTCCGAGTTCATGCGGGTCGTCAACCCGGCGGAGGCGATCGTCACCCATGATTCGGGAAGCCCCCGCGAGCAATTGAACCCGTTCTACCGGGCGACCCGGCCGCGCGGCTATCTCGGCTGGGGCAAGTCGCACCAGCTCGGCACCGGGCTCGGCCTCGCGATCGGCGCCAAGGTTGCCGCGCCCGACAAATTCTGCGTCAACTTTATGGGCGACGCGGCGTTCGGAATGACGGGTCTCGATTTCGAGACCGCGGCGCGGTGCGGGATCCCGATCCTGACGATCGTCTTGAACAATTCGACGATGGCAATCGAGACGCATGCGATGGCGCTGTCGCACGAGCGCTACCGGGCGCGTGACCTCGGCGGTAATTACGCCAACATCGCCCGCGATCTCGGTGGCTGGAGCGAGCGGGTCGAGGACCCGGCGCAGATCGGCGACGCGATCCTGCGCGCCCGCCGCCAGACGGAAGACGGCCGCGCCGCCTTGCTCGAATTCATCACCAGCCAGGAGCAGGGCTTCTCGCACCGCCGCGGCGCCGCCGAGTAGGAAGCCGCCCCGAGGCTGGGCAGGGCTGCGATAACGTCGTGCGTCCTTCGAGGCCTCGCTTCGCCAGGCGCCTCAGGATGAGGCACTTTTCTTATTGCTATCAATACCAACCTCATGCTGAGGAGCGCCTAAGGGCGCGTCTCGAAGGCACGCACGACATCCAATGCAGCGTATTTTGAGGAGCGGATATTGCAGATCTCGGCAGCCGGGGTTGCGAATTCGGGAGTAGCGTCAAGAGCCGCAGCAGAGGTGGGCCTCCGTCCGGTGGCGGCGTGGCTCTTCCTCTGCTGCGGATTGATTTTCCTGATGGTCGTGGTCGGCGGCATCACGCGGCTCACTCTTTCGGGTCTATCGATCACCGAATGGAAGCCGGTTATCGGCATCGTGCCGCCGCTGTCGGCTGCCGACTGGGCCGCGGAATTCGCAAAGTACCAGCAAATCCCCGAATACCGCGCCATTCATTTTGCAATGAGCTTGGACGAGTTCAAAAGCATCTATTACTGGGAATACTTCCACCGGCTGTTGGGCCGGCTGATCGGCGTGGCGTTTGCCGTGCCGTTCATCTGGTTTCTGGCGCGGCGGCAGCTGCCGCGGCGCCTGGCACCGCCGCTCGCCGGCATCCTGCTCCTCGGGTTTCTGCAGGGCGCGCTCGGCTGGTACATGGTCGAGAGCGGCCTTGCCGACCGGGTCGAGGTCAGCCAATACCGCCTCGTCGCCCACCTCGCTCTCGCTCTCGCGATCTATGCCACAATTCTCTGGACGGCGCTCGGCATCGTCCGCGGTTCTCCTTTTCCGGATGCGAGTTCCGGCTGGCGGCGGGCTGCCGAAGCCGTGCTCGTGCTGGTCGCGCTGACGATCCTCGCCGGCGGGTTTGTCGCCGGAACCCGTGCCGGGCTGACCTACAACACCTTTCCGCTGATGGACGGCAGGCTCGTGCCGGCCGGCTATGCCCAGCTCCATCCGTTATGGCTGAACTGGTTCGAAAACATTGCCGCCGTGCAGTTCGATCACCGTGCGCTCGCCGTAGTAACCGTGAGCGCCGTGTTCCTGCTGTGCGCCGCGGGACTCCGGGCGAACCTGCCGATATCGGCTCGCAAAGCCCTGCACGCGCTGCTGGCAGTCGCGGTGTTGCAGGCGGCGCTCGGCATCTCGACCTTGCTGCTGGTCGTGCCGATCCCGCTCGCCGCGGCGCATCAGGCCGGAGCTGTTTTGCTGCTGACCGCCGCGATTGTTTTCCGGCACACTTTGCGTGCCGCCGCTGTCATGGACGCGCGAGCGGCGGCGACCATATAGTCTTCGCGTGATTCGGGAGAAGACAATGGCAGCATTCCCGGCAAAGACCATCGATGAATGGGCGCAGCTGGCGCGGACCGAACTGCGGGGCAAACCCGTCGACAGTCTCGATTGGGCAACACCGGAGGGCATCCTAGTCAAGCCGCTCTATACCGCCGCGGACCTCGAGGGGATCGAGCACGCCGGCGTGGCGCTGCGCGACATGATGCCGGGGTTCCCGCCCTATCTGCGCGGGCCGCGGGCCACGATGTACGCCAATCGGCCGTGGACGATCCGGCAATATTCCGGCTTCTCGACCGCCGAGGAGTCGAACCGGTTCTACCGCGATAATCTCGCGGCCGGCCAGATGGGGCTGTCGATCGCCTTCGACCTCGCCACCCACCGCGGCTACGACAGCGACCATCCGCGGGTCGTCGGCGATGTCGGCAAGGCCGGCGTTGCAATCGACTCGGTCGAGGACATGAAAATCCTGTTCGACGGCATTCCGCTCGACCGGATGAGCGTGTCGATGACGATGAACGGCGCCGTCCTGCCGGTGCTCGCGGGCTACATCGTCGCCGCCGAGGAGCAGGGCGTGTCGCAGGAGAAGCTCTCGGGCACGATTCAGAATGACATCCTCAAAGAGTTCATGGTCCGCAATACTTATATTTACCCGCCCGGACCGTCGATGCGCATCGTCGCCGACATCATAGAATACACCGCGCGGCACATGCCCAAGTTCAACTCTATCTCGATCTCCGGCTATCACATGGAGGAAGCCGGCGCAACCTCGGTCCAGGAGCTTGCCTTTACTCTCGCCGATGGTCTCGAATACGTACGGGCGGCGCTGTCCCGCGGGCTGCCGATCGACGATTTCGCGCCGCGGCTGTCGTTCTTCTTCGGGATCGGCATGAATTTCTTCATGGAGATTGCGAAATTGCGCGCCGCGCGAGTGCTGTGGGCGCAGCTGATGCGGCAGTTCGCACCAAAGAACCCGGCGAGCCTCGCGTTGCGCACCCATTGCCAGACCTCGGGGGTGAGCCTCACCGAGCAGGACCCGCACAACAACATCATCCGCACCACACTGGAGGCGCTGGCCGCGGTGCTCGGCGGCACCCAGTCGTTGCACACCAATTCCTTCGACGAGGCATTGGCGTTGCCGACGCCCGCCTCGGCGCGGGTCGCCCGCAACACCCAGCTGATCCTCGCCGAGGAAAGCGATATTCCGCATGTCGTCGATCCGCTCGGCGGCAGCTACTACGTCGAGAGCCTGACCCACTCGATCGCCGCGGCGGCGACCGCGCTGATCGAGGAGGTCGAGGCGGTGGGCGGAATGACCAAGGCGGTCGAGGCCGGCATGCCCAAATTGCGCATCGAGGACGCAGCGGCGCGGCGCCAGGCGCGCATCGACCGCGGCGAGGAGACGATCGTCGGGGTCAACAAATACCGCCCGGCCGAGGCGGCCTCGGTCGACTTGCTCGACGTCGACAACACCGCGGTGCGCGACCGGCAGGTGGAGCTCCTCGAGCGGATCCGTCGGCTGCGCGACAAGGGCCGGGTCGATGCCGCGCTGGCCGCGCTGACCGACGCGGCGCAGAGCGGCCACGGCAACCTCTTGGCATTGGCGATCGAGGCGACTCGCGCGCGGGCGACGGTCGGCGAGATCTCCGACGCGCTCGAAAAAGTGTTTACCCGCCACCGTGCTCAGATCCGTGCGGTGAGCGGGGTTTATGGCGGGCAAAACCAAGACGACGAAGGGTTCCGCCGCGTCCAGCGCGAGATCGAGGGTTTCGCGCGCGAGGAGGGGCGTCGGCCGCGTATGTTGGTCGCCAAATTGGGCCAGGACGGCCACGACCGCGGGGCCAAGATCATCGCCACAGCCTTCGCCGATATCGGTTTCGACGTCGATATCGGTCCCTTGTTCCAGACCCCCGAGGAGGCCGCCCGCCAAGCGGTCGAGAACGACGTCCACATCGTCGGCGTCTCCACCCACGCCGCCGGCCACAAGACCCTGGTCCCGGCATTGATCGAAGCCCTGAAGCGAGAGGGCGCGGCCGACATCCTCGTCATCTGCGGCGGCGTCATCCCACCCAAGGACTACGCGTTCCTGAAAAAGGCCGGCGTCAGCGCCATCTACGGCCCCGGCACCAACATCCCCGCAGCCGCCGCGGAGATCCTCTCGCTGATCCGCAACCATCGGCTGGCAGCGTAAGCGGTCGCTGACCGATCCTAGACCCCAGTGATGAAGCTGTGGATCGCAAGGACTTCGTCGCGGTTCGTCCTGAACCATTCGGCGCCGCCTCCCGAGATCTTGCAGCCGCGAGCCTCCAATGTAGCCTGGATAGCCCGCTCGAGCGCTCGACATTGATTTGTCCTGATCTCGATCAGCAGAACGGGTTTGTCTGGCGTGCTCGTTGCGATCTGCGCCGCGATCCGCTGCACTGTGTCCGCCTCGGTCGATCCGACCTTCAAGCGATCGGGACAACAAGCATAGCCGTAAGCATATACGACCCCTTCGCCTTCGCCGAGACGCCTCACATCGGAGACTTCCACGGAGGCTTCTACTGTACGGAGCGCTTGCTCTTCGGAAATGTCCGGTTCAGCGGCGATACTCGGGTCATTGACGTATTGAGCGACCTCCGCGGCCGGATAATTCTTGTCCCGGGTAATTTGATCGGCTGTAAAGCCATAACTCGGCGCCGCGACGATGTACTTCGCCATGCGCTTGGCCCACTGGGTTCGGCTTTCCGGATCTTCGGCAAGATTATATTGGTTGAGAGCATAGGTGAATTGGGCACGTTGCCCGGCCAGCGTCGCCATTCAACCCTCTCCTCAAGGTAATCTTCGGCGGTCTCGCCTTAGCTGAGCGTGGTGGTACCCGGCCTGCTCTGCAAAGCCCGCCGCACGCCCTCGGGGTCGTGTGCGATGACGGTAAGGTAGGCACGGGCAGGTTGGTCGGGTTCCGAGCGGCCTTGCTCCCAGTCGCGCAGGGTGCCGAGCGGGATCTTGTAGCGCTTGGCGAATTCTTCCTGGGTGAGGCCGAGGGCGCGGCGGAGTGTCTTGATGCGCGGGATGTGACGCGCCTTCGCCAATTGTTCCGCCGCCATTGGCCGCGCGTCGGGGTCTGCGCGCGCGGCGTCCTCGACCTCTTCCGGGGTCATCGGGCGAATCGGGGTGTCGGGGATAGGCCGCTCACTGCCGTCGGCCATAACTTCGACGACTGAACCGTCAGGGCGCATTTTCGCGATAGTAGTGGTCTTGCTCATGTCTCGTTGCTCTCCGGGCCGAGATGATCCGCGTTCGCTGGCAGCGCTCCGTATAAGTGACGTGCAGAATTACGCCTGCGCACATTCCAAGCAGGTTGACGCGTTCCTCACCGTAATCCTCGCGATCGTCGATCCATTCGACCGCGAATGGGTCGCGTAGCGCCTTGGCGCCTTGCTGGAAGGTCACACCGTGTCGACGCCAATTTTCTGCGGCCTTGGCGTCATCCCATTCGAGAGCGTCATTATCCATTTAGGTGCGGGGTATCAGTACTACTTTCAAGGGTCCAGTTTGCTTATGGCAACGCTTGCAGCGGGCCACGTCGCGCAGCGTTCGATGTCATCGCCGATAAAGGTCGGAATCCCGAGCGCGATGTCGAGAGGCCCGCGGCGGACCCAGCCCTTCAGTCGAGCGTAGCCTTGATCGACCTGAGGACATTCAACGCGTCTTCAGTGTATCCAATAACTCCGTTCCAATAATCAATCAGGACTTGTTCATTGATGTCGATCCATCGCCTCAGAAGATCCAAATCGCACGGATCGAGTTTGCCTCTTACTACCCGGACCGGGGGGCGGAGAGCGACACTGACCATCTCGGAATATCGGACCCTCGGAACGAGGGCAACTTTGACCTGGATCTCCTGCCTCGCTCCACCTCTTTGCGAAATGAACACGACGAATGTTAGCCCGGTGCGCTCGGGTCGCAAATTAGCCATTGCGTAGGTGGCCTGGCCTTCAGGCTTGGGGTCCGCACGATCGAGTTTTGCCGAACCCTTTCCGCGGGTCGTCGCGGCGACTTTTTTGGCACGCATCATTTTCCGGCCAGCGCGGCCTCTGCTGTGCCCGCCGGCGCCGTCTGGCGATCCGGCGCCTTCTGGGAATAAGAGCGCAGCAGCAGTGCGACTAGCGCGGTCCAGCCGGTCTGGTGCGAGGCGCCGAGACCTCGCCCGGTGTCGCCGTGGAAGAATTCGTAGAACAGCACATTGTCGCGGAAGTGCGGGTCTTTCTGCTCGATCGGCGAGTCGCCGAAAACGGGGCGTTGTCCGTCCGGTCCGCGCAGAAAAATGCGGCACAGCCGGCGCGACAGCTCGGCCGCCACTTCGCCCAGATCCAGCATCGTGCCGGAACCGACCGGACATTCGATCCTGAAATCGTCGCCGTAATAACTGTGGAACCTGTACAGCGACTCGATGAGCAGAAAATTCACCGGCATCCAGATCGGACCGCGCCAGTTCGAATTGCCGCCGAACACCTCCGTAGCGGAGTCTCCTGGGACATAGCCGATGCTGAACCGGTGGCCGGCACTTTCGAACACATAGGGATGTTCTCCATAAAATTTGGACATCGAACGGACACCGAAGTCGGACAGGAACGCCGTCTCGTCGAGCATCCGGTTGAGCAAGCGTTTCATCCGGTGACCGCGCAGCAGCGACAGCAAGTGCCGCTCGCCGGTACTTGCGTCATGCCAGCGCGATACCAGCCGCGCGAGGTGCGGCCGGTGCTCGAGAAACCAATGCGTCCGGGCGCTGAATCTCGGCAGGCGAGTGAAGACCGAGGCGTCGAGCACCTCGACGGCAAAGAGCGGTATCAGCCCAACCAGCGAGCGCACTCGCAGTGGGATCCGCTCGCCATCGGGCAGGTGCAGCACGTCGTAATAGAATTCGTCCTCATCATCCCATAATCCGATGCCGTTGCCGCCGATATTGGTCATGGCCTCGGCGATATAGAGAAAGTGCTCGAAAAATTTGGAGGCGATGTCTTCGTAAACATGGTCGGTGAGCGCCAGCTCGAGCGCAATGCGCATCAGGTTCAGCGTGTACATCGCCATCCAGGCGGTGCCGTCCGCCTGGTTCATATAGCCGCCATTCGGCAACGCCGCATTCCGGTCGAATATGCCGATATTGTCGAGCCCCAGAAACCCGCCCTGGAAAATATTCCGGCCCTCGACATCCTTGCGGTTGACCCACCAGGTGAAGTTGAGCATGAGCTTGTGGAAGACGCGTTCGAGAAAATCCCAATCGCCCTCGCCGCCGCGGTGCTCGCGGTCGATCTCGTAGACGCGCCATGCCGCCCAGGCATGCACCGGCGGGTTGACGTCGCCGAATGCCCATTCATAAGCGGGCAATTGGCCATTGGGGTGCATATACCAGTCGCGCGTCAGCAGCAGCAGCTGGTTCTTGGCGAAGCCTGGATCGATCACCGCCAGAGCGACGGCATGAAAGGCCAAGTCCCAGGCGGCGTACCATGGGTATTCCCATTTGTCGGGCATTGCGACGATGTCGGCGTTGTTCAGATGCGGCCAGTCGGAATTGCGTCCGTGCCGGCGCGCCGGGGGCGGCGGGGGTTGCAGCGGATCGCCGTTCAGCCATTCGGGAATATCGAAGTAGTAGAACTGTTTTGACCACAGCAAGCCGGCGAGCGCTTGGCGCTGCACGAGCCGCGCATCGGGGTCGGCGATGTCCTGCTGCAATTCCGCGTAGAATTCGTCGGCTTCGGCTCGGCGTTGATCGAATACGCGTTCAAAATCGTCGAGACCGGAGGCGTGCCCGGCGGAGGTCAGCCGCGCGCGCAGCCGGCCGCTTCCTCCGGGCGGCAGGCTAAGCCGATGATGCGCCGCGACTTTGGTGCCCCGAGGATCCGGGTTCACGGCTGCGGTATCGCCGTTCACGATATAATCGTTGATGCCGTCCTTGAAGTGGTGGCCCGGCGCCTCGATCCCGCTTAAACGCCTTATATTCGTCTCGTTCTGACAGAATAGAAACTCCGGACGGCCGTCGCAGTGAAACCGCAGTGGGGGCATCCGCGGAACATCGATCGAGATCGAATGATCCTCGCGCGCTACGAGCTGGGGTCGCATCGAATCGGGTTTCCACGACCAGGTATTGCGCGCCCAGAGCTGCGGCAACACGTGCAGCATTGCCGCTTCGCCCGCCCGATTGTGGATCGTCAGTTGGATCAGGATGTCGTCGACATCGGCCTTTGCGTATTCGATCTCGACATCGAAATAGCGGTTGTCGGCAAAGACTCCGGTCTCGATCAGCTCGAACTCCGGCTCTGCCCGGCCGCGCCGCCGGTTCTCTTCTACGAGTTGGGTATAAGGGAAAGCCGCTTGCGGATATTTGTAGAGCATCCGCATGTAGGAATGGGTAGGCGTGCCGTCGAGGTAGTAATAGAGCTCTTTGACGTCCTCGCCGTGGTTGCCTTCGGAATTGGTGAGCCCGAACAGCCGCTCTTTCAGGATCGGGTCGCGGCCGTTCCACAACGCCAAGCCGAGACAGAGCAGCAGCTGGTCGTCGCCAAAGCCGCCGATCCCGTCCTCGCCCCAGCGATAGGCCCGGCTGCGCGCCTGATCATGCGGAAAATATTCCCAGGCCGCGCCGTGCTCGCTGTAATCTTCGCGCACCGTTCCCCATTGCCGCTCGCTGAGATACGGTCCCCAGCGCCGCCAATGCTTGCCGTGCCTGATTTCCTCGAGGCGCAACGCCTCGGCGCTGCGAAATGTCCTGCGCACACCTTCTGCCATCGGCTCAGCTCCCTTTCGAGCGGTGCCTCAGGCTAATATCTCTGCCGTCCGATAACCAAATGGTGTTTAGGAGGCATGCATGGCAAAAGCGAACACTCCGGTAGCCGCCTACGATGCCATCATCATCGGCACCGGGCAGGCCGGACCGCCGCTGGCGCGGCGCCTGGCGTCGGCGGGCATGACCGTCGCGATCATCGAACGCGGGGCGTTTGGCGGCACCTGCGTCAACACCGGCTGCATTCCCACCAAGACATTGGTCGCCAGTGCCTACGCGGCGCATATGGTGCGCCGAGCGGGCGAGTTCGGGATCGGCCTTGAAGGTTCGGTGCATATCGACATGCCGCGGGTAAAAGCCAGAAAGGACCGGATCTCCGAACAGTCGCGCGTGGGTGTCGAGCAAAGCCTGAGAACCCTATCCAACTGCACGGTCTATCAGGGCCATGGCCGCTTTGTCGCGCCACAAGAGGTTCAAGTCGGTGACGCAGTCCTCACCGCCGAGCGGATCTTCATCAATGTCGGTGGCCGGGCCTTGGTGCCAAACTGGCCCGGGCTCGATCAGGTGCCCCATCTGACCAACAGCTCGATGATGGCGATCGACTTTGTGCCGCGCCATTTGGTGATCGTCGGCGGCAGCTATGTCGGGTTGGAATTCGCCCAGATGTACCGCCGGTTCGGCAGTCAGGTCACGGTCGTGGAAATGGCGCCGCGCCTCGTCCACCGCGAGGATCCCGACGTTTCAGCCGCGATAGCCGAGATTCTCGAAAGCGAAGGCATAGGGGTGCGCGTCAAGGCGGAATGCATCCGGCTCGCGCGGAGCGGCGACGATGTCCTGGTGTGCCTCGATTGCACCGACGGACCGCCAGAAATTCGCGGGTCACACCTGTTGCTCGCGGTCGGCCGTCGCCCGAACACAGACGATCTCGGGCTCGACGCGGCCGGTATCGCCCGGGAGGAGCGCGGCTACATCATCGTCGACGATCAGCTGCGCACCAACGTAGAGGGGGTGTGGGCGCTCGGCGACTGCAACGGCAAAGGCGCCTTTACTCACACTGCCTACAATGATTTCGAGATCGTCGCCGCAAACCTCCTCGACGGCGGCTCGCGCCGGGTCAGTGACCGCATCACCGCCTACGCCCTCTATATCGATCCACCGCTCGGCCGAGCAGGCATGACGGAGGCCGAGGTAAGGAGCAGCGGCAAGTCGGCCTTGATCGCCACGCGCCCGATGTCCCGCGTCGGCCGTGCCGTCGAAAAAGGCGAAACGGGGGGATTTATGAAGGTCCTGGCCGACGCGCAGAGCAAGCAAATCCTCGGCGCCTCCCTCCTCGGGACCGGATGCGACGAGGTCATTCACGGTATCCTCGACCTCATGTACGCCCAAGCCCCCTACACGTTGCTGCAGCGGACAATGCCGATCCATCCGACTGTCTCGGAACTGCTTCCGACACTGCTCGGCGATTTAAAATCCTTATAACCCGGTGGAGGAGGAACCCATGCTCGAGCTTTATCACAGCATCAATTCCGTCTGCGCCCAGAAAGTGCGGATCGCCCTTGCGGAAAAGGGGCTCTCATACCAGGAGCACCTGATGACATTAGGCGGCGATCAGTTCGACCCCTCCTACATGAAACTCAATCCCAACGCCGTCGTGCCTACTCTGATCCATGACGGGCAGCCGATCATCGAATCCTCGGTGATCCTCTACTACCTCGACGAAGCGTTCCCAGAGAAACCGCTGATGCCCGAGGCGCCGCTCGCCCGAGCCAAAGTGCGCCTCTTCAATAAGCTGGTCGACGAATACGTTCATAATTCCTGTATGATCTTGACCTTCGCTACAGCGTTCCGTCCCGGTATGCGGCAGCTGAGCTCCGAAAAGCGAGAGGCCTACTTAGCCAAAGCACCGAGCAAACAGCGCTCCGGGTACAAACGAGACGTGGTGGCACACGGTCTTGATTCCGGGTTCGTCAAAGAAGCGGTCGGTTATAACGAAAAGCTGCTGGCGTGGATCGAAGATGCGACAAACGCCGCACCGTACCTCGCTGGAGATCGCTATTCGCTGGCCGACATCGCGGTCATCCCTTACATCCTGAGGCTCGAGCTGCTCTCGACTCTCCCCGATGTGGACAGATATCCGGGGGTCGCGACCTGGTGGGCGCGAGTTCGTCAGCGGCCGTCGACTGAGGAGGCGATCTTCAGCCGCATGACCGATGCGGACGCTGCGCCGTTTCGTAATCTGCAGCCCGACCCGTGGATCAAGGTGCGAGACTTGGTCGAAGCGGCTTGACCCACTCCGGGACGCGTCGCCACTCGCCGCTCGGGCAGCGGCGGGCCGTATCGGCTGGGGCAGGTCAGACGTCTCAAGTCGCTTCGGACGCCAGGATTCCCATCAGGCTGCGGCGCCCTTTCCACCGCGCGACGATCAGGGCGTCGAGGCCGAGGCTGCGGCCATAATGGTGGAGGGCTAAGATCAGCTGGATCACCAGGAGGAAGAAATAGGTCCAGGGCCACTCGCCCTCGGCATTGTAGAGCCCGAGCCACAGATTGAGGATCTGCAGCGCGCCGATCAAACCCCAGAAGCGCACAAAGATCCCCAATATCAGCGATACCGCCGTCAATACCTCGAGCGCATAGACCATGGGTGCGAACAGGTAGAAGTGCGGCAATACGATGTTGTTGACGAAATCGGCCTGCAACGGGATCGCCGCGGACTTGCCCATCACGGTCATCCAATAAGCCAGACCCGTCTGGCCGAACGGTTGCTCCGGATGGTCGGTATAGAACGGCGGCAATTTCCACAGGGTCTGCTGCCACCACATGCAGCCGATCAGCAGCCGAAAACCCCAGTTGCCGACATGCTCGATCGTGCGCTGTGCCGGCATCGTGCGATAGACATAGACCGCGACGGCGATGCTGCCGACCAGGAGGAGCCAAAATATCGCCGTGGTCCAGCCCGGCTGCAGCAGAAACTGGACCGTATCGGAGATCGGGTTGTGGTTCATCGGACGGACCTCTCAGTCGATACCATCCTAAACTTAGTGGCGGCTAGCCCTCGATCAAAATTTCGATCGGTTATCGTTTCGATACGGCACGCGCGCGTTGCAATCGCCACCACGCCTCGATGACGCAAGCGACCGACCAGGCCTGGGAGGGCGCACCGCCCGGGAGGTGCGGCGGCTCTGCTTCGAAGATTTCGCTGATGGTTCCGAGCCCGGCGTCGAACAGGTGATCTCGCACAGCGCCGAGACGCTGCAGCGCCAAATCGGCATTGCCGTGCACGCGGTATTCCGCGAGCGCGTAATGGCCGAGCAGCCAAGCCCAGACCGTCCCTTGATGATAGGCGCCGTCGCGGTGCCACGGGTCGCCGGTATAATGCGGCTTGTAGTCGGGTTCGCCGGCCGCGAGCGAACGCAGCCCGTAGGACGTCAGCAAGCGGTCGCCGCACAGCGCGACGATGCGTTTCTGCTGATCCAGCGCTAGGGGAGAGTGCGGCAGGCTGACCGCCAGGATCTGGTTCGGCCGGATCGAGCCGTCATTGCCGGCGGGGCCGTCGATCACGTCGTAGAGCCCGCCGGTCCGCTCGTCGGCGAAGCGAGCAAAGCTGACACGGGCCCGTTCGGCGAGGTTGCTGTAAGGATCTGCAGGCCGGCCGAGCATCTCGGCAAAGCCGGCCATGATGCACAGCGCGTTGTACCAGAGCGCGTTGATCTCGACCGGCTTGCCGATGCGCGGGGTCACGACCCAGTCGCCGACTTTGGCATCCATCCAGGTGAGCTGCACTCCGGGTTCGCCGGCGCTGAGCAGCCCGTCACCGGGGTCGACGCGGATCCCGTAGCGCGTGCCCTCGAGATGCCAGTCGACGATGTCGGCGAGGACCGGAAAGGCCTCGGCGAGGTTCTCGCGGTCGCCGCTCGCCTCGATATAGGCGCGCCAAGCCTCGAAGAACCACAGGGTCGCGTCGACGGTGTTGTAGTCGGGCTTGTCGCCGGCGCCCGGAAAGACATTGGGCAGCATGCCGCGGTCGACGAAACGCGCGAAGGTCAGCAGGATGTCGCGCGCCCACTCCTGCCGGCCGGTGGCGAGCGTCAGGCCCGGCAGGCAGATCATCGTGTCGCGGCCCCAGTCGCCGAACCAGGGATAGCCGGCAATCACCGATTTGCCGTCGGGGCGGCCAGGCAGCGGCCGGCTGAAGATAAAGCTGTCGGCGGCGAGCAGCAGTTGCGCGATCCAGTCGGGCGGCGCCGCCATTTCGGGGACATGCCGGGCGGCCTGGTCGAGCACGCCTTGCTGCCAATTTCGCCGGCGTTCCAGCGCGGCTTCCAAATCGGGAGACGGATCGCCCTCCAGGCTGCCGACAACGCCGACCCATTGACCGGGAAGCAAATCGAGCCGAGCTTCCCCCACCTGCAAATGGTTGTCCCGGTCGGAGAGACCGCGCTCGCGCTCGACCGGCAGATCGAAATTTTCGATCCATTGCCGAGCCGGCGTAATGACGCCGCCACAGGTGCGCAAGGTCAGTGCAAATCCGGGCCGGCATACCCGCAAGCCCGCCTCCTCGGCCTCCAGCACTGGGGCGAACTCTCCGGCCGTCGTCTGTCCATGGTGGTCGCGGTCATTGACCATGAGCCGAACGCGCAGCGACAGCTTCCGCATACCCTGCTCGGGACCGGGTAAGAGCCGCCACGCGACATAGGTCGTATCGGCACCCGGTTCGAGCCAGATCCGTGCCTCGACGCGAATGAGCCCCACGGCAAAGAGCCAGACCGGGATGCCGCCGTCGAGACGAAAGGTCTCGATATGGACGTGACCGGCCGGGCTGATCGTCCCGCCGCTCCAGCGGTTGGTGAACAGCGGCCAGCTCCGCTCGCCATCGACGAGCTCCGCGTCGGCCTTGACCCAGACCAGCCGGCGCCCCAGCGGCGGGTCCACCGGCGCAATCAGCAGTCCATGATATCGCCGCGTCAGGCTGCCGGCGATCGTGCCGGCGGCATAGCCGCCACGCCCGTTGGCGAGCCACCATTCGCGGCGCTCGGCCTGATGGAGGTCGCCGCAGATCGCCCGGCCGAAGCGGACCATGTTCGTCATCATGGCTCCCCTCTCTCCGGACGACCGGTCGTGTTGTTGCCGACCACCCCGGCGAAGACCGCAACGGCGAGCACGCCGCAGACGATCGCAACCAAGGCCAGGCGCAAGCCGACGAGCTCGGCGGTCATTCCGATCAGCGGCGGGCCGGCGAGCAATCCGGCGATAGCCGGTGGTAGCAACCGCGGCTATGCCGACACCCGGCGTCGTCCCCCGGGCCCCGCCCGCGGCGCCAAACAGGATCGGGATCATGTTGGCGAGCCCAAGGCCAAAAAGCGTGAAGCCGAGCACCGAGAGGACCAGCCCCGGCATAATCAGCGCCATCGTCATGCCGATAGCGGCCGCGAGCCCTCCGACGCGCAGCAAGATCGGCGCACCCCAACGCCGCCGCACCCAGTCGCCGGCGAACCGGCCGGCCGCCATCGCCAGAGAAAAGCCGGCAAAACCCGTCGCGGCGCCATCCATGCCGGCGCGCCGGTATTCGCGCAGAAAGACTGCGGCCCAGTCGCCCATCGCACCCTCAGCCATGAGCGCCAAGAACGCCAAAGCCCCCAGGCCGAGCAGCGCGCGAGAGGGCCACGCCAGCACGGCGCCCCGATCTGTGCCGCGAGCCTCGCCATGCAGCAGAAATCGAGATATCGCGAGCAGCGAGGGCATCAGAACAACCGAGAGGCCGAGCGTCTGGACCGGAGCGGGGATGCCGACCGAGGCGGCGGCCGCGGCGAGGCTGGCGCCGGCGAGGCCGCCCGTGCTGTAGAGCCCGTGCAGGGAGGAGAGGATCGGGCGGCGATAGCGATCCTCGATCAGCACCGCCTGCGCATTCATCGACACGTCCAGCATGCCGTTGGCGGCCCCGAAGAGCAGCAACGACAGGATAAGCGTTACGAGCTCCGGCGCCACTACCGGCGCCGGCAGCAACAGGCACAGCGCCAGCCCGGCCGTCCGGGTCGTCATATCGCTCCCGAACCGCCCGGCGGACCAGCCGGCCAACGGCAGCACCAGAACCGAACCGGCCGCCATCGAAAAGAGCGCAATGCCAAGCAGAAAATCGTCCAGCCCGAGCCGCTCCTTGACTTCGGGAATATGCGGCAGCCAACTCGCCACGACGAAGCCGTTTGCGAAGAACACGAGAGAGGCCGACATTCGGGCACGCCGCAGCCCGGCAGCCGACGCTGCTTCGTAGGACAAGGTCTTGGCCGACCGAAGGGACCGGGGCGCGGAGCGGTATTGCGGCGGCCGTTTGAGTGATCAGGACCCTATTTCGGGGTTGGGCTGCCGCCGTTGATCTTCATGCAGGTACCCGCCGGCACGTAGATCCAGGAATCGCCTGCGGCGGCTGTCTTGGACTCGCCGGCGCAGGAGTGGGTCGCAGTCTGGCAGTCGTTCTGGCCGGCGGCGGCTACGCCGAAGCATTTCTCCGCCTTGTAAGGCGGCGCCGGCGCCGGTCCCGCATCCGCCGGCATCGGCAGAGACGCCGCGGCGGCGACAGCGGCGGCGATGAGCACGGAAGGCTTCATACGGATCTCCATCGCAAGCGGGCTCCCGTTCTGTAGCGCACAACCGGGGTCGGCAAATCACTTTTCGGCGAGGATCGACACCGCAGTCCAATCCTCCGGGGGCGGAGACGCAAGATACTTCCGACAGCGTTCGACGAATATCTGCGAAGGGAGGTCGTCGCCCCGAATGGCGATCGCGCTCTCGAACAGCTCGACCGCGCCCGCCCAGTCGCGTCGCGCGTAGGCGTCGAGGCCGGCTTCGTATGCTGTGACCCATTCCGGCGTCTGCGAAGCGCCGTGATCGGCCATGCCGAGCAGCTCGTAGACGGCAAGCCCTTGCGTGCGGCCATAGACGGCGACCCAATCGAGCCGCCGGACCAGGATGGCGTCGCCCGCGGCTGCGCGCGTGTCCTCGCCGATCAGGATTTCGGTTCCGTAGCGTTTGTTGACCGCTTCGAGGCGGCTCGCGACATTGACGGCATCGCCGATCACCGTGTAGCTCGAGCCGTTCATTGGAGCCGATATTGCCGACCAACATTCGCCCGGTATTGATGCCGACGCGCATGCGCAGCGGCACCCCTCCGTCGCCGCCTGGCTCGGCGCAGCGTTGACCCAGGCGGCGTCTGAATTCGAGCGCCGCGGCACAAGCATCGACTGCATGCCGGTCGTTCGGCGTCGGCGCGCCCCAGAACGCCATCACCGCGTCGCCGATGAACTTGTCGATCGTTCCGTTGCGCGTTGAAATTGCTGCCGAGGCGAGTTCGAGATAGTCGCTGAGTACCGGCACGATCGCGTCACCGAGCCGCTCCGAAAGTCCGGTAAACCCGACAATGTCGGTAAACAGCACCGTCAGGACCTGCTGACGGCCGCCTGGGCGAGCCTCGACGCCGCGCGCTACCAGGGTCCGAACGAGCGCGGTCGGAATGTATTTCTGGAAAGAGGCTAGGCCCCGGCTCATCTGCGTCAGTGCGGCGGAAAGATTGTCGAGCTCGCGCAGCGGCGAACTCATCCGGGTAATCGCGTCGAGCTCGAAACTCTCGATGTGTTTCAATTGCCCGACAACGCGAAGCAGCGGCGCGCTGATCAGCCTGTTGGCCGACAAGATCGCCAGCGCCGCGATGACGAGCGTCAGCAACCCGAGAGCCGCGAGCAGAAGCTTCGCGTTGCGCTCGATCGTCGCCAGAAAATCACCCGCCGGAATGACCGTAGCAACCACCCAATCGTCGAAACCCAACGGCGCAAAAGTGAGAAAGTAGTCGCGGCCGTCCTCGGAGGAGGTGAGTTCGACCTGACGCGTATCCGAGAGGGCCGCGAGATTCACGCTGCCGCGACCGAGATATTCGCTTATCGCCCGCAGCAGACTGTTGTTCTGGCTCAGGACTTCGGAGGTTCGGCATCTCGCCGTTCTGCTGCCGCTCGATCGCCCCCGAATCCGGCGAGGCCATGACGTTGCCGTTGCGATCGAGCACGACAACCGTACCGGACTTGCCGACCTCGAGGCTCGAGAGGAACTGCGACAGCCGCGCCAGATCGATGACGACATTGATGACGGCGACAAATCGATCATCGACCGTCAGTGGGGTCGAGATGCTGATGGCCTGCCGGTTGCTGCCGGGAAAATTGGATATCCGGTTCCAGCGTGGCGCGTTCTCCGCGACCGCGCGGCGGTACCAGGGCTGCGCCGCCGCGTTGTAGGTGCTCGGCTCGAACTCCCGGTTGTTGAACATGATGTCGCCGACTTCCGGCGTGTAATAATCGGTCCGTTGGCGAGCGGTTCCTGTCGCCGCGTCCCATTTGACCTCGATCATGTCGATTTCGGTGTCGTTGGCTTTGCGGGCGCCGAAAAATCCGCCGTCGGGAAAGCCAAGCGAAATCCACGAGAGGCTCGGTTGCGAGCGCAGCAATGCCAGAAAGACGAACTCTCGCTTGCCTTCGTCCGTCACCTTTATCGTGCCTTGAAAGAAGATCGATCGAACCGCTTCCTCCATTGACGAGGCATCGTCGAGCACGCCGTGCAATTCGTGATGGATCGATTCGACGATCTGCCGATTGAGCTGCCCAACTACATCGCCAACATTGCGACGCGCCGCAATCGACCAAAACAGATGGATCAGCAATGCGGTCAGGACCACGGTGCTGAGAGCCTGACTAGGAATCGTGATAGTTGTGTATTTTTCGTTTACTTATCCATTAGTGGTATCCGGTCCGCGCAAGACGGCGCGCCAAGAGCTGGACCGACGCCAGATACAGCCATGCCTCGGCGCTGCCGATCGTCGCCTCGAAGTCTTTTGCCAGCCGCCGGTTGCGACCCAGCCAGGCGAATGTTCGCTCGACTACCCAGCGCCGGGGAAGCAGGCAAAAGCCTCTGGCCTCATCTGGTCGCTTGACGATGGCAAGCCTCCACTGCCCCATCCCGGCAAGGGTTGTCGCCAGCTTTTCGCCAGCATAACCGCCATCGGCGAAGACGTGGCGCAGCCAGGGGAAGAGATATCGGATCGACGCCAGCACGCCGACCGCGCCGTCGCGATCCTGGATGTCGGCGCCGTGCACCTGGGCGCCGACCAGGAGCCCGGTGGTGTCCGTGATGATGTGGCGCTTGCGCCCGTTGATCTTCTTGCCGGCGTCGTACCCGCGCGGCCCGCCGCTCTCGGTGGTCTTGACCGACTGGCTGTCGATCACCCCGCCCGAGGGGCTCGCCTCTCGGCCAGCCTGTTCGCGGGCCTGCTGGAGCAGGACGAAATTGATCCGTTCCCACAGTCCATCGGTTTGCCACGCATAGAAGTAGCGCTGCACCGTCGAGCGGTTTGGAAAATCGTGCGGCAACAGACGCCAAGGGCAGGCCGTTCTCAGGATGTAAAGCAGCCCCTCGACAACGCCCCGCAGATCCACTTTGCGAGGCCGCCCCAGCCGCTTTACTGCCGGCATAAGCGGCTCGACCATTGCCCATTCGGCGTCCGTCATGTCGCTTGCGTAACGCAAACCTTCCCGCCGATACTGTTCGCGAGTGGTTTCAGTCCACATCTTGTGTTCCCCCGTGCTTCTTGACACAGCTCGGGTATCACAACACACTGAAATCACTCAATTCATTTCGAGCCAGCCTCTGAGCACCAGCGCGGTAAGCGCCCCACGCAAACCCAGCTTGTATCCTTGCCTTCGCGGAACCCGCGGCGCAGCGTCGGTGCGTGAGGCAGCGAGCCGGATCGAACGTGCCCGACGCAAAAGACGATCGACTGTTTCGGACACCGGGTGGGCTCTACATGCTGTGCATTCTAGTTCGCGTTATAACGGTATTTGTATCCGATTGTGTGGCGGAAGCGTGCTCCACGAACCGAGCTAGTGGGCGGAGCAGCGGGGTCCGCGCGGCAAGGCGGGTGCGGTGGATTCCCGTTTCTTGGAGCATTAGAGGCTGACCAAAAAATGAAGCGAGAATTCTTAGGATTTACCGCTCCTACTCGTCGCGGGGGATCGTGACCAAGCCTCCAGCTCTGTCCAACTGCAGTACGGGGATCGGCCTGCGCCTGCCGTATGTGGCGGAGATCGCGGCCACAAGGCCCCGCCTCGGCTTCCTCGAGGTGCATGCCGAGAATTACATGGTCGGCACGGTACTGTTGGACCGGCTTCTCGAACTGCGGCGCGATTACCCGGTGAGCGTTCACGGGGTCGCGCTCTCTTTGGGGAGTGCCGAGGACCTCGATCGCATTCATCTCGGCCGGCTGAAAGCGCTGGTCAAACGCGTCGAGCCTACCTTGGTCTCCGAACATCTCACCTGGAGCGCGATCGGCGGAATTTTCCTGAATGACCTGCTGCCGCTCCCTTACACCGAGGAGGCTCTGGACGTTTTCTGCCGGCATGTTGACGAGGCGCAGGAGGCGCTCGGGCGGCGGCTGTTGATCGAGAACCCGTCCTCGTGCCTGCGGTTTCGCCATTCCACGCTCTCCGAGGCGGAATTCCTCGGCGAGACCGCCCGCCGAACCGGCTGCGGTATCCTTTGCGACGTCAACAACATCTATGTCAGCGCGGCCAACTTGAGGTTCGACCCGATCGCCTATCTGGACTGTTTACCGGCGCATGCGATCGGCGAAATCCATCTCGCCGGCCATTGCGCCGCCGCGGATGTCGATATTCTCATCGACGACCACGGTTCCCGGGTCGCACCGCCGGTTTGGGAGCTCTACGCCGCAACGTTTCGGCGGTTCGGCCCGGTTCCGACATTGATCGAGTGGGACACCAATCTTCCCGCACTCGAAATCCTGCTTGACGAGGCGCGGCAAGCGCAACAGCTGGCCAATCGCCACCGCTATGCCCAGCTTGCTTGAGCTGCAACTGCAGCTCCGTGGTGCCGTCCTCGGCGGCGACACGCGCGGACTCGTCGCGGAAATCGAAAGGGACGGGCTCGCTGCGGAGGCTCGGTTGCGGATACACCGCAACCACCTCGTTACGACACTCGGCGCCGTCCTCGAAAGCACCTTCCCGATTGTCTCTCGTCTAGTGGACAAGCGTTTTTTTGCCTACGCCGCCGCTGAATACCTGCGGCAACATCCGCCGCAGTCGCGCTGCCTCGCCGAATACGGCGTCGGGCTTGCGGATTTCCTATCCGGCTTCGAGCCGTGCAAGGATCTGCCCTATCTGGCAGACGTCGCGCGCTTCGAATGGGCCCTCAATACCGCAGCGATGGTGCGGGAAGCGCCTCCGCTGAAGATAGAGGCTCTCGCCGCAATTCCTCCCGAACGCGCAGCTTTGCTCAAGGTTTCTCTGCAGCCCTCCGTCAGCTATTTCGCCTCGCGGTGGCCTATCGATGCGATCTGGCTGGCGAACCAGCAGAAAGAAGTTCCGACGGTGGATCTCGCGAGCGGTTGTGCCACGATCGAGATTCGTCGCGCGGAAGAGGGCTTCAGCTGGCAACGGCTCGACCAGGGGGCGTTTGCATTCCGCAGGGCACTGGCCGAAGGGTTCGCGCTCGATACGGCAGCGACCACCGCTGCGGCAGACCCTGCATTCGACCTCCCCGCAGCGCTCGATCGCCTCTTTGCCGAGGGGCTTATCGTCGGCTTAGGTGCTTGTTGACCAAAGCTGCGCTAATCTGGCGGCGATCGAGTAGGTGAGGAGAACATAATGCTGCAGATGGCCGGACGCATGGGTGTGCTCGGGACAGAAACCGCGTTCGAGGTGCTGGCCCGCGCCAATGCGCTCGCCGCCGAGGGCCGCTCGATCATCAATCTCGGCATCGGCCAGCCGGATTTCCCGACCCCCGAGCACATCGTCGAGGCCGGGCGCAAGGCTCTCGCCGACGGTCATCACGGATACACGCCCGCCAACGGCATCCCGCCATTGCGTGCCGCGGTCGCGGCCGATCTCTGGCGGCGCCACGGGGTCGAGGTATCCCCGGATCTCGTGCTGGTCGTGCCCGGCGGCAAGGTTACGATGTTCTTCGCGATCCTGATGTTCGGCGAGCCCGGCGTCGAGATCCTCTACCCGAACCCCGGGTTCCCGATCTACGAGAGCGTGATCCGCTTTTCGGGCGCGACCCCGGTCCCGATCCCGTTGCACGAGGCGGCCGGCTTCTCGTTCAGCGCCGAGGAGGTGCTCGGCAAGATCACGCCCCGCACTCGGCTGATGATCATCAACAGCCCGGCCAATCCGACAGGTGGCGTCATGCCGCGGCACGAGCTCGATCGGCTCGTCGAAGGGCTCGATCAGCATCCGCAAGTCGCCGTGCTCAGCGACGAAATTTATGGCGAGATCCTCTATGACGGCGCCGAGCACGTCAGCCTCCTCGGCTATCCCTCGCTGCGCGAGCGGCTGATCCTGCTCGACGGCTGGAGCAAGACCTATGCGATGACCGGTTGGCGGCTGGGCTATGCGGTATGGCCCAAGGCGTTGTTCGGGCCTGCCGAGCGGCTCGCGATCAACTGCCACTCCTGCGTCAACGCCGCCGCTCAATACGCCGGGATCGCCGCGCTGACCGGGCCGCGCGAGCCGGTTCATCGCATGGTCGCGGCTTTTGCCGAGCGCCGCGAGATGATCGTGGCCGCGTTGAACGGGCTGCCGGGCTTTCGCTGTCAGCAGCCGGGCGGCGCCTTCTACGCCTTCCCGAACATCAGCGGTACCGGCCACGACGCCCGCACCCTGCAGGGTCAGCTGCTCGAGAAGGCCGGAGTGGCGACGATCGCCGGGACGAGCTTTGGCGAATATGGCGAAGGGTATTTGCGGTTTTCCTACGCGAACAGCCGCGAGGCGATCGGCGAGGCGATCGAGCGAATTCGAAAATTCCTCGGCAACTTGTCGCGGACCTGAATTCCGATTAAGAATTCAGCATGTTTTTGCCACGCAAATAGGCAAATTGGGAGGCGGCCGTTGGGACATTGAGTTTGCCCCGTCCCCTGTGGGCGATGGCATAGGTTATGCTTTGAACGCGCCGAAGTCGGTGCCTTTGGCTGAGAGAGACGAGAAGTCGATGAAGAAGATCGAGGCGATCATCAAGCCCTTCAAGCTCGATGAGGTGAAGGAAGCGCTTCACGAAGTCGGGATCAAAGGAATAACGGTCACCGAGGCGAAGGGCTTCGGCCGCCAGAAGGGCCACACCGAACTTTATCGTGGGGCCGAGTATGTCGTCGACTTTCTGCCGAAGGTGAAGATCGAGGTGGTCATGGAGGACACCCTCGTCGAGCGCGCGGTCGAGGCGATTCAGCAGGCCGCCCACACCGGACGGATCGGCGACGGCAAGATCTTCGTGACGACGATCGAGGAAGCAATCCGGATCCGCACCGGCGAGCGCGGTCCGGATGCAATCTGACTCAGGTTAGGATTTCACTCGTCGTGATCTCGTGCTCCTGAGCTCCCAGCGAACATCGAACAGTAAACATCAAACGGAACGTTGCAATGGCTGATACCCAAAAAGTCATGGATATGATCAAGGAGCACGACGTCAAATACGTCGACTTCCGGTTCACCGATCCACGCGGCAAGTGGCAGCATCTGGCGCATCACGTGCGCACGATCAGCGAGGATTTCCTCGACGGCGGGGTGATGTTCGACGGCTCCTCGATCGCCGGATGGAAGGCGATCAACGACTCGGACATGATGCTGGTGCCCGATTGTTCGACCGCGGTTCTCGACCCGTTTGCCGCGCAGACCTCGCTGATCATCTTTTGCGACGTGCACGAACCCTTGACCGGCCAGCCTTACGGCCGCGATCCCCGGTCGACCGCAAAGAAGGCCGAGCAGCACCTGATCGCGACCGGCATCGGCGACAAGGCCTACTTTGGCCCGGAGGCCGAGTTCTTCATCTTTGACGATGTGCGCTATTCGAGCACGATGCACGGGGCGATGTACGAGATCGACAGCGAAGAGGGCCCCTACGTAAGTGCCAAGAAATTCCCCGACGGCAACACCGGCCATCGGCCGCCGATCAAGGGCGGCTATTTCCCGGTGCCGCCGGTCGACGCCCAAAGCGATCTCCGAGCCGAGATGCTGTCGGTGATGCACGACATGGGGCTCGCGGTCGAAAAGCACCACCACGAGGTGGCGCCCAGCCAGGCCGAGCTGGGAGCCGAATTTGCGACCCTGGTGCGCACCGCCGACAATATGCAGATCTACAAATACGTGGTGCAGAATGTCGCCAACCAATACGGCAAGACTGCGACTTTCATGCCGAAACCAGTGATGGGCGACAACGGCTCGGGCATGCATGTGCACCAGTCGGTGTGGAAGGGCGAGCGGCCGACCTTTGCCGGCAACCTCTATGCCGATTTGTCCGAGACGGCGCTCTACTACATCGGCGGCATCATCCGCCACGCGAAGGCGATCAACGCGTTCACCAATCCGACTACGAACAGCTACAAGCGCCTCATTCCCGGTTTCGAGGCGCCGGTGCTGCTCGCTTATTCCTCGCGCAACCGTTCGGCCGCGTGCCGCATCCCCTATACATCGAGCCCAAAGGGCAAGCGGGTCGAGGTGCGCTATCCCGATCCGGCCGCCAACGTCTACCTCGGCTTCGCCGCGATGCTGATGGCCGGGATCGATGGCATCCAGAACAAGATCCACCCCGGCGACCCGATCGACAAGAACCTCTATGACCTCCCGCCCGAGGAATTGACCGACGTGCCGGTCGTCTGCGGCTCACTGCGTGAGGCGTTGGGCGAATTGCGCAACGACCATGCGTTCCTGTTGAAGGGCGACGTCTTCAACATGGACCAGATCGAAGCCTACATGGAATTGAAATGGGAGGAGGTGTACGCCTTCGAGCACACCCCCCACCCGATCGAATTCCAGATGTACTACTCGGTTTAGCCGCTATTCCTGTCCCGCACCTCCCGCGATATCGCGAGAGGTGTGGGGCGACGTAATCGCGGCGGCTGCGCACCGGTTGCGTTGCCACCCATCAGGTAGATCAGATACTCGATCGCATCGCGCTGCTCTCTAGAAGGGCGGGTCTGCGCCGCTACGCTGTTCCCGATCCAAGGGCTTTCATCCAGAGAATTGGGAAACCCGATCCTGCGGGCACATTGCGGTGCTGCCAACACGCACCATAGGCGGACCGTATTCACATAACTGATGTCGTCCTCCAGTGCCTCCACATTGTTCACCGCGGTTGGGTACATACACCAATAGTTTTGGTAATTTTCAAAATATGCCTGCCGACGATTGACCAACCCGCGAAAGCACACTTGACCATCGAAAGAGATAAAGAACTCGGCGTACGGATCTATATATTTGACCCCATCATCGATATACCGGATCGTATCGAGATAACCCGGCCGGCCGGGTAGCGGCGGCCGTATGGCATATGCCGGCGAGTTGATCGCCTGCGGCTCGATCTCGCCTTCGGCCGACGCCAACTGCGGTCCGAAATAACGGGGCGGTACTTGCGAACACGCCGTCAACAGCATCGCCGCGGCGAATGCCCCGATCAACGATTTCACGATCATTCCTGTCAACCTCAGGATGCTTACCTAGCGTAGCAACAAACGAGATCGGCCGCCAGTCTCGCCGGCAGATCACCTGTTACCAGCTTCGCCATTTCGCGTGCCGCCGATTTCCGGGGGCTTGAGATAGCGCGGCGCGGGCTTCGGCGTCCAAGCGCAGGCGGATGCCGTCTTCCTCCTCGGTTTCGGCCGCATCCTCATAGAGTTGGATGACCTCCGCCGCTTCGCCGCTCGCGCGGATCCCACCGCCATCCACCCAGATGACCCGGTCACACAAGGCCGTAATCTGTTGCATATCGTGCGTAACCACAATCAGAGTGCCGCGGCGCCGGAATGATTCCATAAAGGCGAGGCTTTTGCGTCGGAAAGCGGCGTCGCCGACGGCCAGCGCCTCATCGACGATCAGGATATCGGCTTCGGCGTGAACGCAGATTGCGAAAGCCAGCCTCGAGCGCATGCCGGCGGAATAGAGCCGCACCGGCTGATCGAGAAACGGGCCGATCGCGGCAAACTCGGCGATCGATGCTATGCGCCTGAGTATATCCGACCGGCGCAGTCCAAGGACTGCGCCGCTAATCAGCACATTTTGGCGGCCCGTCATCTCCCAATCGAAGGCGGCGCCGAGCGCCAGGATCGGGGCGATCCGTCCCGCCACGCTGATTTCCCCGCAGGTGGGCTGTGTAATACCGCATAGAAGCCGCAGTAGGGTCGTCTTGCCGGCGCCGTTCCGCCCGATGATCCCAATCGATTCGCCCCACTGCATCTCCAGGTCGATATCGCGCAGCACCCAGTATTCCAAGTAAAAGCGATGGAAGCTGCCGAACAGCATTTGTTTTACTTGGTCGGTGCGCCGGGCGTAGAGCTGGTAGGCTTTGCCCAGGCCGAGACATCGGATCGCTGGGTCAGATGACATCGATCAAGATGCCCTTGTAGCGCTCGAATACGGCGTACCCGCCACGGCAAACCGCGAGCGACACAACGAGAAATCCACAATAAGCGAGGGTCGGTGGAAAGACCCCGTCGAGCACCGCAGCACGCATCATCTCGATTGCCGTGCCGAGCGGGTTGGCGTAGGCGAGCGCGCGTAACGGGCCGGGAAGGTCCGTGACCCGATAGAACACCGGCGTCGCAAACATCGCCAAGGGGATAAAAGTGATCATGAGGTACGACATGTCACGGGTAAATGCTCCGATCGCCGCCAGGAACCACACCATGCCAAGCAGAAACATGACCAGCGGAACGACGATGAACGGCAGCAGCAGGATAGAGAGTGGCGGTATCCCATTGAGGACGAGCTCGAAGACAAGGAGGACGAGAAAACTGATGCCGGCGTAGCTCAGCGCGCGTAGTACCGCGGTCCAAGCGAGCGTCTCGCTCGGAAAGATCGAGGTCTTGAGAAACCATGCGTGTTCGTGCATCAACAACGGGGCGCGGCTGCAAAGTTCGGCGAACAGGCCGAAGACAATGAGGCCGACAAAGGTCGAGAGTGCATAACTCGACGTGTTGCCATGCGCGGTGGCCACCGGCAACTGCATGGCTTTGGTGAGCGTCACCGTATAGATTCCGAGCGTAATCAACGGCCCGGCCACCGCCCATACCCAACCGAACGCGGACCCGCTGAAGCGGTCCGCGAGCTCCCGCCGCAGCACCGCCAAAATCAGCTCGCGGTGGCGCCATCCGACGCTCAGCGGTGCCAGCGCGCCCCCCTCGTGCCACACGGTTCGCCGCACCGCTTTGCGCGAGCGGTCGGACATCTGATCGGGATCATCCGGGAGGCGTGTCGAACCCTTCGCCCTATCCCCACGGTTGATAAAAACCGACATCCCGAACCCCTCGCACTGCCCCAAAGATTGCGCGATCGGCGTGTTTATAGTAAAAAAAGCCGAAGGGGCTGTGCGCCAATCCTCCGGCTTAGCCGCGGAAACACGGGGTGTCGAGACCGACGCACCGTCGAGCCGGGCCGACAAAGCATCAAACCGGTGGGGCATCTCTGATCACGATTTATCGCCATATGCTTGGCCGGCTGACCGTCGCCACCGCCGCGATCATGTCGGTGATAGTCATCGAACAGGTTCTGCATAAGTCGCCGCAGCTCTACGACCTCGTGATGAGCGGTGCGCTTTCCCTCGATCGGCTCCTGTTGATCTGGCTTCACATCCTGCCGGTGATCTTCTACCACGCGACCCCTGAAATCGTCTCGATTGCCGTCGCCTGCCGATACTACCAGTGGATTGAGAATAACGAGGTATTGACCCTGCGGAGCGCCGGGCGGAGCAGTTGTCAGATTGCTTGTCCCGGGATCATCGTCGCGGTAATTGCCGCGTCGTTTTGCGCCCTCAATTCGCTGTGCCTGCTCCCGCTGAGTTGGGGAAGCCTCGAGGACATTCGCTTCCGGGCGGCGGCAAATGTCGGCGTCGAAGTACTGCAACCGGGCTATCAGCAGGAAATCATCCCCGGCGTATCGGTCGCGTTCTCCCGACGGAGCCTCGACGGCACCACTCTCGAGGACATCGTGGCGCTGGATAGTCGCAAGGAACACGGGTTCACCGAAATTTTGTCGCGGCGCGGACGCTTTCTTGAAAGGGATGGCGTCTCTTTGCTCCTCCTCGATACCGGAGCCTACTTTGTCCATACCGCCACCGGGATCGAGAAGGTTGACTTCGACAGATTTTCGCTGCCTGTGCGCATCGGCAACCCGGAAGGGACGGAGCGCCCACGTGGCTTCTATGAAGAACCCATCACACGGCTGCTCCACCCGCCGATCGAGGCCAGGGAAGACGCGGCGGTCTGGGCGCAATGGCTGGTCGAGGGGCATCGCCGAATCGTCAATCCACTACTTTGCGTTGGCAATGTCGTGCTCGTGCTGGGACTTTTGGTGCCGAGGCGGCGGCAAAGGCGGCAAACGCTTCTGTTCGTGCTCGCAATAGCTTCTGCATTTGCCACGAACACACTGCCCGATCCGATAATCTCGATTGCGATATACCATATCGAGCTTTTGCCACTTCTCTATCTGCTGCCGACGATGCCCGCGATCGTCGGCGGGTTGCTCCTGGCAGGGAGTGGTATGCACCGTTCGAGGCTCTCCGATGGCGGCCACGGCTCGATCGCGTGACCGAACCGAGCGCCGGTCTCAACCAGATGAACCGGAGATACGTTCCTGTTTTGGTGTCCGCACAAAGCCTGATCTGCGGCCGCGCATACCGTTGATCACACTGCCGGCCGACAGCGCGGCAGCATAGTGGTGCATCAGAAGCGTGTATAGAGTGAGCCGGCACGTCGTCACGAAGCCCCGATTTTGGGAGTTGACCCCGGACCGCCGTAGGAAATTGCTGCTCAACAGCGCCATTGCGAGCGCGCCCATTAGTCCTTGCAGCAAGCCGAGTGCTGCGAGCGGGAGAACCAAGGAATAACTCGGCGTCCCAAGCAGAACGTCGATCCCACACAAAATCAACGTTGCCACTATCAGCAGCCCGAACGCGCAACCACCCAGGTGGAGTACCGCGTCGAGTTTCCGACCCCATGGCAGAGCGCTGCGCCAGATGGACGGCAGAAGCTTTCGGGCCGTCTCGGCAAAGCCTTTGTTCCAGCGGCATTGCTGCTGCCCCCAGCTCGCCAAGCTGTTCGGCAGCTCGCCCGGCACGGCTACGGAGACGAGATACAAGGCCCGCCATCCTTTCATCTGGGCGCGGTAACTGAGGTCGAGATCCTCTGTCAGCGTATCGCCATGCCATCCACCCGCAGCCTCGATCGCAGCCCGCCGCCAAATGCCGCAGGTGCCATTAAATGGCAGGATTTGGCCCGCCCAACATCGGGTCGGCTGCTCCACCGCAAAATGGCTCTCGAGAATGACCTGCTGCGCATGTGTGACGCGGTTTTCTCTGGCATTCAGAAAGTCGCATCGGGCTTGAACAAAGGCGAGACGCGGATCGCCGAGCAACGGGCGAAAACATAGCCGCAGGAAATCTGCGGATGGAACATAATCGGCGTCGAACACTGCGATAAACGGCTGGCTGGAGCAAGCCAGCCCGACCGTCAGCGCCCCGGCTTTGAAGCCGGCGCGGTGCGACCGCTGGATCAGAATGACGTCGTGACCCTGCCGGCGGAACTCGGCAACGGTTGCGCGGGCTATTTCAGCGCTCGCATCGGTGCTGTCGTCGAGCAGCTGTATTTGCAGCCGATCGCGCGGCCAATCCAACGATACCGCCGCGTCGAGGGCGCGGCGCACAAGGTGACCTTCGTTGTAGGTGGGAATCTGAATGAGAACGGCCGGAAGTTCGTCCTCGGCAGGAAGCGGTTGGGTGAGCGCGAGGCGTTCCCGCTCGAGCCCGCTACGCCGGTAACATAGGTGGAGCGCCACAGTCTGCGACATGCGGAACGCCAACGCCGATTGCATCAAGAGCAACACGACCAGGGTGATGTCGGCGGTTCGGCCGACGATGCCAAGGAATGCGGGCGTCATGATCGAGCCGACGAGATGCTCAACACCTCGGTCATGGGCGCAGGGGCCGCCTTTGGATGCGGTTGCGCGAAACCAATCCCGAGTACAGGCCAATCATCCGGAACCGCCTCACCGCGCCATAGCGGCGCCCCCGCCTTCGGTAAAATCTCCTAAATCATAACGTGTGTTGGTGGGACACCGCCACCGCTGGAGGCAATTGCGTCCGAGCACTTTGTCGCAACAGGTCGCGCACCAACGCGGCTCTAAGCGGTGCTGACACCCGCGGTCGCATGGGGATTCGATGATAATTCGGCGCGATTCACCTGGGATCTTGCGGATTTAATAGCCCCTGCGAGGTAAGCGCGCGGGTTACTAATGCGAGCCCGACATTGCCATCCTCCGGTCATCCGGCGAGGCTCAGAGCATCAATCGGCGAATCGGCCTCCATTCTCTCGTGAATGATCGGTTATGGCGCTCACTAAAACAAATTGGCAACCCGCACGCGGATCAAACGCGACCAGCCGCCCTGAGGGCGCGACGGCCGGTGTGTAGAACGTGAGCTCCGGGTCAAGCATGGCTTTTCCGATTCTGGACAGCCGGCGGGACTTACGCCTTCATGGTAACGACGTCTGCCCGAAATAACGCGAACCGCCACCGGGCTTGACCGGATCGAAAAACGCCTTGGGCTCGTTAAAGCCTAGCGCTAAACTCGTGCCGCTTTTTTCGGCAGAGCGATCAACCCGGCAGCTGCGACGAGATGCGAGCGGTTTTCAACCGCGTTGCCCCCAGTTTTTGGGGATGGATTCGACCTACATCTTGTGTCCGGGACTGCCAACATGGGCTATCCGGCTTTCCAGCGACCACTTCATCCGAACCGCTTCCATGCCGCCTGCCGCGACACGGCGAGCGCCTGCCCGATCGTTGCCCAACTCACTTCGCGCTCACGGAGGTTGTCGACGATATCCTGCATGGCGGCGTCGACCGACTCGAATGCGCCGTCGTATCCGGCGAGGGTCTTCAGCAAGTTCTCGGTTGGCGCGTTATCTGGCAACAGCGAATCCGGCACCTCTTGCGGTGCTTGCGTTGCCGCCTTTTTGGCAATGATTGACTGACAGAGTTGCACGCATTCATCGCAAATGAACACGCCGGGTCCCGCGACGAGCGTCTTTACCTCCGTTTGCGACTTGCCGCAAAAGGAACAGCGATAGACCCGATTGCGGGTCTGTGTAGCTTCCGCTTCCGGCATGATCCTTCTCCACTGTCAACGCCAGGATGACAGTCAACCATGGATTGACATCCATGTCAACCCTACATTGACGATATTTCCGCGCCGCGGATCTTGCCCTTGTGATGGGCGGGCTGGATAAGCTCCCAACGCCGACCGGGGCCATCAGTCTGAGGCAAGGGCTTGCTGTGCGTCGAGTTCCGCCTGCTCGCCTGTCCGTCCGCCGCGCGGCCCGACCTGTTCTTAGATGCCCGAACGCGGCGTTGGAGTGCCGGGGGGCAATGGAGGTGTCTTAGCCATCTCTGTACATACCTCACGTCTAAAGGGTGAGCCGGTAATCACCGGCATCGAGTTTTCGCGACTGACCTAAACGCCCGAAGTCGCGATTTCGGGGAGCTATTGCCGCTCAGGGCGGCGCGGCCGCTGGCTGCGGGAGAGCGGCAACGGACAAACCCTCAAAGGGGCCGCAATCGCCATCCTGCAAGCCAAAATCGAGGACGATGAATTCGCGAGATCCTTCCATCATCATCAGAAAAAAATATGGCATACCCTATCCGAAAAATGAAAGTTCAAAAAATATGCCGCTGAGAGTCACACCGAAATCTTCGTAATATGCTACTAGTTCAGGTCTTCTAAAGATGTCGGAAAATGCCATCTGTAAAACTATCCGGGTGTCTATGGTAGCTTTAGCCCCGTTACTTTTTGCTTCATGCGACATTTGCAAGTCCTGAAATCGAATCATCGAAATTCTCCCTTGGGAGCGGCTATTGACGCACGGCCCCCTTTGCCCCGCATTCGCCGACACATAGGCACCTCGCCGCGCGCTTTCAACGCACTTTTCGCGCGTCCGCAACAAATTCGTAACGCAAAAATATGTCTTATTATAGCTGATTGGCGCTTGCAAAAATGTCGGCCGTGACGCATGTATCCGCCTACCCACCGTTAGGAGTGGGGACGACACACACCCAACCCCTTCCCAGGAGATCGACCTATGCCCAAAATCTTTGCCTTGCACCCCTGGCCCGTTCACTGCCCTGCGCTCGCACTCAGCAGTGCTTGACGCGCTTCATGGCGCGGCTCCCGTCTTCGGGAACCCCGCCATTCTGCTCCCTCTGTACCCGCCCTCAAAACGGGCATGACGCACGCGCCCCCGCGCAGATTTTATAAATGGGAGAATCACTATGACCGCGAAGGTTCGCCTAAATCTTCAGGTCTCCGAACAGCTCAACTCCGACTTGGAGGAAATGGCCGACAGCACCGGCAGCAACCGGACTGAGGTAATCCGGCAGGCGCTTGCCCTTATGAAAATCGCGCATCAGGCGCGGCGCGAGGGTCGGCACCTCGGGTTGGTGTCCGACCCCTCAAAACTAGACACGGAGCTTGTCGGCATCCTGTGACCGGCTCATGCCGACCCAACTTAATCTCGAAGGAGTTGTCCCGCGCGCCGAGGTGACGCTTACCCGCGAGGAGTATCCTGAAGAGAGGGCTGCCCGGCTCAGGCAAGAAAACAGGGCTGCAATCATAGAAAACTGCAAAGATGTAGCTATTTTTGCAGCCTGTATTTTTTTCTAATCGGCATGGTCGCGCTGTGTTTGTATTTTATTTTGTTCGCTAACGCAGTGCCGCCAGAAACGCAAAGATGGTCGCAGTCCCTTTTGGCGGCCATTTTGAGCGGAACGGTTTCGTTCATGGTCGGTCGGAGAATCGGAAAGTAGGCTTCCATCTTCTCGCAACAAATGACCCATGTAATCTCTTTGCCGTGGCCTCCGGTATGGCCGCCTCCCGTGTTGCGCTGGCAGTTTGTGAGGCAGCGTTTCACGCAGTGTCTGAACAATTTAAATCTGACGGTCGGTCAGACCGGCGACGGCGCAATCAAACACGTCAGTGTGGTCTGCCGACACATCGCCGCGCTCGACACGTGAGTCGGGAAAAGATATGGGTCCGGCTCGGCGTTGAGGAAACCCAAGGAGAAAATGAAACAAGCCGTGATTTACAGCATCTCTTGACTCAACGGCAACACCACCTGCACCACTCACGGCGACTATGCCGTCGATGAGCGGCGATAGAAAGGCCCGCTCGCATCCGCCGCTGCCATCCGCGTTCATCGGGACGCACCGTTCAATCCGGGCAGCGAGAATATTGCCGAGCTCCAGGCCGTTGCCACTTGGTCAGGAGAACATAAGAACTCCCCGCGGCTCCTCCCGGTGATTGGCAAAAAGGCAATCATGTAAATGCCGCAATCGCATCATACATTCGGTCATTCACCCCGTAAGCGGGTGGGAGATTGCGATTGAAGGAGTTGCCGATGCCTGATCTCGACCAGATAAAACAGGAGGAACAGGGCACAGCAAGACCATGCCCGCCGCGCCGCCCAATGGCGACGAGCGCGCGCGGCTTGCCAGCTATACCGAGAATGCGCGCCCTGCCCTTGCTGGTTATTGGAACCGCCGCGGCTGGCCCGCCGACCCGGTTTATTTCATGGAAATAATGCACGACACCGGAAGCTCATCCTAAGGTGATTTTATAGTGCAAGAAATTGCACCATAAATCTTCAATTGGTCATAAGGCATGTTAAATCGGACTCGCCACCACTTGGCCATTGGACGAAAAGCAGCTGATCGCATCTCCTCTGAGGGAGGCCCGACTCGATACGCGGCGCGAATGAATCGCCGTTGAGTTATCTCAGCCGGGGCGGCGCGATTGGCCCGGCTTTGGCCATTGGCAGGACGGGGTGTTTTTGCGATCATTCGCGGGACGGGATAGCGCAGACACCAACGGGTTCGGAAATCGGGACTAGCGATGGCGCATCAGGAGGATTATCAGGGTGAGGGCAACACGCCGCCGCACCATCACGATTGCGGCGGCATGTTCGGCTGTGGCGACGAGAAGGGCACCGGGGTGCTCCGCGAGGACATCAAGGAGGGCGCGTTCGATCGGCGGACGGCAGACCGGCTGCTGCACATGGACGAAGTGGAGCAGGAGCGGTTCGATGGCTTTTTGAGCGCACGCGGGCGGGCGCGGCGCCAATTGCTGCGGGCGAGCAGCTTTATGGGCGCGCTCGCTGCGGTCGGACCGTGGTTCAGCAGGCTCGCCCAGGCGGCGGAAACCGGCGATACGGTTACAGCGACAGCCGGTGGTGGCCGCCCCATCCATGTCGTCGACTCGAACAAGGACACGGTGCGGCTTGGCGTGTTCGATGCGACGCTGCCGCCCATCCTGACGGTCGAGTCCGGCGATTGGGTCAGCTTTCCGAACACCTGGTCGCATTTTCTGAACGAGTTGGAGCCGGGTGTTCCGATTAGCCGGCTCGCAGAATTGCGCACCAGCAATCCCGGCCGGGGCCCGCATTCGATCATCGGCCCCATTGCGGTCAGGGACGCCGAACCCGGCGATGTTGTCGAGATCCGCTACAAACGCTTGCGCCCTGCCGCCTGGGGCGCGGTGTTCAACAACCCGGCCGCATTGGGCACCGGGCTGCTGCCGCAGGATTTTGCGCAGGGACAAATCAAATACGTCGATCTCGACCTGACGGCGATGCAGGGCAAATTTGCGCCCGACATCAATATTCCGCTGACGCCGTTTCAGGGGACATTGGGTGTTGCGCCGCCCGACGGCTTTTTCCCGCCGCTGAGCCCGGGCGTCACGAGCTCGGTGCCGCCCGGCCCGCATGGCGGCAATCTCGATCTGCGCGAGCTGGCGGAAGGCTCGACATTGTACCTGCCGGTCTGGAAGCCCGGTGCACTGATCTACACCGGCGACTCGCATGCCGTGCAAGGCGATGGCGAAATCAGCCTCACCGCGCTCGAAACCCGGATGCAGGAGGTGCTGATCCAGGTCGTGCTGCACAAGCAGAAGAAGTTTCAGTGGCCGGTCGCCGAGACCGCTACCCACTGGATCACCTTGGGTCTCGACAAGGATCTCAATACGGCAATGGCCTTGGCGGCGCGCAACGCGATCGAGTTTCTCTCGACCCGCGCCAAACTGACGCCGCTCGACGCTTACGCCTTGTGCAGCATCGCGGTGAGCTTCCGGGTGACCCAGGTCGTCGACATCGTGCGCGGCGTGCACGCGATGATCCCGAAAAGCTTGTTCACCGGAGAATTGCGAGGGCAGATCGCCGTCGTCTAACTGTGATTTCATCTGTCATTCCCGCGAAAGCGGGAACCCAGGGCGGCAGCGCCGCGGCCGTTGCTTCTGGGCCGCCGCTTTCGCGGGGGTGACGATGACTTTGGAGGACGCGTCATGAGGCTGGAAGACAAGGTTGCGCTGATTACCGGAGGGGCCTCCGGCATGGGCGCCAGCATGGCGCGGATCTTCGCCCGCGAAGGGGCCAAGGTCGTCGTCGCCGATGTGCTCGACGACGAGGGCAAGAAGGTCGTTGGCGAGATTACGCAAGCTATTGGTGCGGCGATCTTCCGCCAACTCGACGTGACCAGCGAGGCGGAATGGAAGGCGGCGGTCGATGCAACGATCGCCGAGTTCGGCAAGCTCGACATTCTCGTCAACGATGCCGGCCTGTCCGGCAGCGCGGTCGAGGATCTGTTCGACACCGCGGCCTGGGACCGGCTGATGTCGGTCAATGCGCGCGGCGTCTTTCTCGGGATGAAATTCGCGATCCCGCTGATGAAGGCGGCCGGCGCCGGCTCGATCGTCAACATCTCGTCGATTTCCGGCATCACCGGCCAGCACGGCATCCACGTCGGCTACAACGCCTCGAAAGGCGCGGTCCGCACCCTGACCAAGGCGGCGGCGGTGCAGCACGGCGCCGACAACATCCGCGTCAACTCCGTGCACCCCGGGCTGATGCCGCCGATGCGCTCGTCCGGACGCACCGCCGACCCCGAGGCCCGCGCCAAGATGATGCAGCAGATACCGTTGCGGCGTGCCGGCCGCGTCGAGGAGGTCGCCAACGCGGTCTTGTTCCTGGCGTCCGACGAAGCCTCTTACATCACCGGCGCCGAGCTCTGGGTCGACGGCGGCACTCTCGCTAGATGACCCTCAGCTGCGGCCGCAGGCTTTGCGGCCAAGCTCCAGCGCGGCGTAGGAATAGACCGGCGCCGGCATCAGGTAGCGGAAGCCCTTCTCCAGTAAGCCTTCGACATTCTTGGTGTCGACATGCGGGTGCCCGCAAGGGACGTTGTATTGTTTGCAGATCGCCAGGATCTCGTCCATTGCCGCAGCCACGGTCGGATGGTCATATTGCCGTGGGAACCCCAGGTCCTGCGACAGATCGCCCTCGCCGATGATGACGACCCCGATCCCTGCAACCTCTTCGAGCATCTTCGGCAAATTTTTGATCGCGCGCACTTCCTCGCACATGATGGCGACCAGTATTTCGCCCTGTGGGTTGAGCGGCCAGACATCGGCGCGGGCATAATATTCCTGCTGCGACAGCCCCCAATAGCGCGCCGCGGCCGCGGGCGCATCGCCCCGCTGGCCCGCCGGCTCGAAGTATTGCGCCGAGCGAGGCCGCGGATAACGGCAGGCGGTGACCGCGTTGCGCGCTTCGTCGACGGTGCTGACATGCGGCCAGACAATGCCGTAGACGCCTTGGTCCAAGACCTGCTTGGCGACCCACTGGCTCGCCTCGCCGCCATTGGGCGGGATGCGCACGAAAGGCGTCACCGCTGGAGCCAATGTCCCTCTTTGCAGGATCTGCCGGCGGTCGAGCATGTATTGCAGGCAGTCGCGCAATGCGCGGATGTCATAGGGACGATGCTCCATTTCGAACACCACGCCATCGTATGACGCACCATTCATCGCCTGCGCCACCCCGATTTCGGCAGCGCAAAAACTGACAAAGGCGGGTTTGCCCTGCTCCAACGCGGCGATCACGCCATTGAGACGCGGTGTATCGGCCATATCGTCTCCCTCCCGAGAATAAATCAGCGCATGTCCGCAGTCTGCCGAGCATCGAACCGCGGCTCGCGGCGAGCCCCCAGCCCTGGTGCCGGCGAACGTTCGGTCTCATATTGGCCAATCGATCGGGTCTCGGCAATCAGGGCTTCGACCGCAGCGAAATGATCTTGCCAGCTCGGGGGCATCCAGCCGGAAAGGCGATGGAGCTGGGCGGCACGCCGCGGCGACGCCGGCAGCGCATAATCGATGACGGCGCTGCGCCAACCGAGCCCGTCGAGCGGATCGAGGTACTCCGGCACGTCCCCGCCATTCTCGCGCAATGCGGCGAGATTGCTGCACAAGACGGGAACTCGGAGAGCCAGCGCCTCGACCATCGGAAACCCGAACCCTTCGGCAAAGGACGGCAGCAGCAATGCTCGGGCTCCCTGGACGAGGCGCGCCGCCTCGTCATCCGGCACATTGGGGCGTTCGAAGACGAGGCCGCGCAGTGCCGGGCAGCGTTCGAGCATGTCGATCGCGTTTTCGGTTTCCCAGCCGCGCTGCCCGATCAGAACGAGACGGGGGGCGGCATCGCCCAACTCTTCCGCCAGCTGGCGCCACAGATTGAGCAGCAGCAGATGATTCTTGCGCGCCTCGATGGTCCCGACGCACACAAAATAGGGCGGCTTCACCGGTGGCGGCTCGGCCAGCGCCCCGGCCGTTAAATTTACCCCGAATGGCGCGACCACAACGGGTGGGGCTCGGCCGGCACGCGCGAGATACGGCGCAAATCCCTCGCGCGTTACGGTCGAGTTGACGATCACCGCGTCGGCTAGGGCCGCTGCCGTCTCGATCCGCCTGCGGTGTTTGTCGTTCTGGCCCGGCAGCGCGTATTCGGGGAATTCGATCGGGATCAGATCGTGGATAAGGCAGACGAAGCGCGCCCGCAACTGGCGTTTCAGGCGGGTGATCGCGCGGCGCTTTTCGAGATGGTGATGCGAGACGAGCATATAGACCACGCCGCCGGGTTGGGAACGGCCTTGCCCGCGCAGGGCGCGCTCTCCATTCCAAAGCGCGGCGGCACGGAGTGCTTGCGCCAGCCGCTTCGCCCGCCCGATCGGCTGCGACGAGCCCGCCTCCCGCCATGCCCCGGCAAGCACCTGGAGGTACTCCTTGGCAACCGCCTCTGGAAGCGCACCGAAACCACTCAACGGCGTCATCATCGTAAAGGACAGCGGGGTGCTGCCGGCAACCAGATGCTCGGCATAGGCGAGCTCGACCCGGTCGATCCCCGTCGGTGTCTCTCGGCCGGCGCGCGAGACCAGCCGCGACAGGTCGAACAGGATCACGCCGCGCCCCGCATGCAATGAACAAAGTCCCGGACACCGTCCTCCAGAGAGTGAAACTGCTCGTCGAATCCGGCGGCGCGGAGTTTCGAGATATCGGCCTGGGTGAAGTACTGGTACTTGTCGCGCAACTCGGCAGGAGTGTCGACGAACCGGACTTTCGGCGGACGTCCGACCGCCGCTGCGACCGCATTGACAAGGTCGAGAAAGGTTCGCGCGACGCCGGTTCCGACATTGAACAGACCGGTGACCTTCGGGTTTTGCAATAGCCACCCAACCGTCGCGACGCAGTCCTTTACATAAACAAAATCCCGCAGCTGCCCACCATCCCGATAGCTGGGGTTGTGCGACTTGAACAGGGTGACGATGCCTTCGGCCTCCATTATCGGGCAGAACTTGCCGACAAGGGATTGCATGTCGCCCTTATGGACCTCGTTCGGACCATATACATTGAAGAATTTGAGCCCGGCCCATTGCGGGGGGCTGGGCCGCCCGCGCACCTCGTCCTCGGCCACTCGCCGATCGACCACATGCTTGCTCCAGCCATAGGCGTTGAGCGGGCGCAAGGCAGCCAGCGCCGCAGGGCTCTGATCGTCGCTGAACCCGGCGCCGCCATCGCCATAGGTCGCAGCGGTAGAAGCATAGATAAAGCGGGTCGCGTTGGCGGCGCACCACTCCCAAAGATCAAGCGTCAAGCGGATATTGTTGGCAACGAACCGGTCGATATCGGGTTCGGTTGTCGAGGATATCGCCGCCATGTGCACGATAGCAGCCACCCTGCCGCTATAACGCTCGAGCCAATCGAACAGCATGTCGGGTCGGACGAGGTCATAAAGCTGAGCAGAGGCAATGTTGCGCCACTTGTCACCGGATCCGAAACGATCCGAGATCACGACGCGCAAACCGCCCTCGGCCAGATGGCTGACGATATGGGAACCGATAAAACCGGCGCCACCGGTAACGACGATCAGGTCGTCGCCGGACAAATTCTGCACCCTCGGCATGGCATCCTTTTCAAAAGCGGGTCCGCGCCCGATAGCTTTATATGCCGGAATCGGCCGCTAAGGTGCTGCGTTCTTGACGACGATGCCGGTGATGACAGGCCCCGTCAGGGTATTCAAAAGCGTGAAGAATTTCTGGAGCTCGTTTAGCCGCGCGTTGGCGACGTAGATTATATCCTTGTCTTCGACGGGGAACCGCTGGGCAAGGAAATAGGAGTTCGCGTCGCTCATATCGAGGCGGTAGACGACCGGCGAGGTTTGATCGGGACCAATGCCCAGCTGAGGAGCATTGAGCGCGGCGACAACGGCCGGCGGCTCGAAGCGGAAAAGGAATACGCCCGTCGGATCTGAGCGCAAGTCTTGCAGACCACCGGCTTTAGCGAGCGCTTCGACCAAGGTGATCCGTTCGGCATTGAAGGTGATCTGGGCGTTCTGGCCGGTCGCCCCGAGCACGGAGTAGGTCTGCGGCACACGAACCAGGGTCAACACGTCGCCGGGCTGCGCGTAGATGTTCTCTGACGGGTCCGACACGAGCCGTTCCATCGGCATCGTTACCGTGACCCCGTTTCGGGAAAGCCGTACGAAGGTGTCATAGACAGCCGCTTTCGCGCCACCGGTAAGGGCGATCAGATCGAGCATGCGATCGCCGTTGACCGACAGCGGCACCCGCGCGCCGTTGACTACCTCGCCCGACACGGTCGCGGCGTAGGTCACGCTCTTCACGATTGTTATAATAACCTGCGGCTCGATGGCCTTTTCGGCGAGGCGGCGCTCGATTTCGCGCTGGACTTCGACGGTTGTCCGTCCCGCCACCGGAACCCGCCCGGCGTACGGCACGCTGATGCCGCCGTCCCGACCGACGACCTGTTCAGGAATCGTCACGTTTCGCGAGCCGGCCGAGACGCTGCCGGTCGGCGACGTCCCGAACAGGCCGCCGCCCGCGGCCTCCCAGATCGAGACGGACACCGTATCGCCGATCCCGATCAGCGGCGCCGCTGGCTTCCCATATTTGCCGAACCGAGTTCGAAAGCTCTCCGCCGGCTGTCCCAACAGTACCGCGACGACGGCGGGATTAACGTCGACGACGTCGTAGCGGATCTGGTTCTCCTCCACACCCCGGTCGATCACCTCGCCGGCAGTCGGACCGGCGGTCGGCAGGTATGCACACCCGACGAGTGCGGCGCCGTTGAGGCAAATTAGCAGTACGGCAGACTTCATCGACGCGGTAGGGTTTCTAGATCCAGTATAGTATTCTACCGATACGAGGATCAGGGCAAGCCTCGCGGCGATCACTGCCGTTGGATCGTGCTCCTCTTTACGAGACCCGATCGGCTGACAGGATGCGATAGCAACTAAACGCGTTGAAACTGCGTTGCGATCAACCGCGATGCATAAACGCCCATCCACCCGTTGGGGTCGAGCCAGCCCTTTTCGTTGCGCGGCGGGCGTATCGCGCGGATATGGGCATCCGTGATCTCGGATAAATCATTGATCGGACGCGGCGGGTCGAATTCGGTCGACCAGAAGAATCGCGCGGCGCCCCCCGCCTGATGTTTTGCAACGAGACAATTCGGCGCGCCTCCCGCCCGGTTGTAAAGCCCGACTGCGGAGTAGGCCTCCTGGTGATTAACCATCATTACGCCTTCGGTCCCCGAAAAGGCGTATTTCATGGCCGAAAACCACCGGCACAGCGCAGCCAGCTCCTCTTCGGTGAATTCGTAGCTGGTTGACGAGCACGCTTTATCTGCCGCCGATCTGATCCCCCTCACCGTCAGCGGGAATGGCACAACGTTCGTCTGCTTCGACACTTTGTCCCCTCGTCCCGTCTGGGCTGCATTTCTGCAGCTATGCTCCCCCGAACGCGGCCACCCCGTGCCGACCTCCGATCGCGTCCCCTCTCCCCTTTCCACGACGAACCGGAAGGGCGAACGCTTGCCGACTACTTGTCGCTTCGAGACCGATACAGCGCACAGACCAAATTCGCTCCCTAAATACTATTCGGCGACGGTTTAATGTCAATCGAGGCCACATGCACTTGAAGGCTTTTCAACAAGGTGTGTTGCTTCAGCCACAGTGGCAAAATGGCGACAGCTTTTAAACTTGCGGTTTGGGGATGCTGCTGATTGCTGCGGCCGACTTCCGCCGGTTGACCTAGCGATACGATTCTGTTAGGCATGAGAGGATGCACAGTCAGCGCTACGAGCTTCGACTTAGCTGCTCGGCGTCCTGAGGGGCGCCGAGTCGCCGTCGTTGCCCGTCCAAGCTCGGGAATTTTCGCGCTTGCTGATGCTGATGACTTTTCTCGATTTAAATGACACTTGCCTGCTTCCGGCTGTTTCTCGGGCGGATTCAGAGCCGCGTTTCGGTCGCCGACTTAGCACCGGCCGGTGGTATTGACGCCAGCCGGCCGCGATCTTTCCCGATTTCAACAACTGAACCGCCCGATTCGGTGGTGAGCCTGTGACCAGGAGTTTCCGATGACCAGCATGCCTATCCACAAATACCGTCCCTTTCCGACCATCGATCTGCCCGACCGGCGCTGGCCGACTCAGGTCATCGACCGCGCGCCGCTGTGGTGCAGTGTCGACCTGCGCGATGGGAACCAGGCGTTGGTCGAGCCGATGGGACCTGACCGCAAGCGCCGGATGTTCGAGCTTTTGGTACAGCTCGGCTTTAAGGAGATCGAAGTTGGCTTTCCCGCGGCATCGGAGACCGACTTCGGGTTTATCCGCGAGCTGATCGAGCAGCAGATGGTCCCCGGTGATGTGACGATCCAGGTGCTGACCCAAGCCCGGCCCGAGTTGATCAAGCGCAGCTTCGAATCGATCCGTGGCGCCCGCCGCGCCATCATGCATCTCTACAACTCGACTTCCACCTTGCAGCGCCGCGTCGTGTTCGGCCTCGACAAGCCGGGCATCGTCGATATCGCGGTGACGGGGGCAAAGCTCATTCGCGAACTCGCCGAGGCAATGCCGGAAAGTGAGATCATCTACCAGTATTCGCCGGAGAGCTTTACCGGGACCGAGCTCGACTTTGCGGTCGAGATTTGTGAGTCCGTGATGGATGTGTGGCGGCCGACACTCGACAAGAAGGTAATCCTCAATCTCCCTGCCACCGTCGAGATGGCGAGCCCGAACATCTACGCCGATCAGATCGAGTGGTTCGGCCGCAACATCCGCGATCGCGACTCCATCACCCTCAGCGTGCATCCGCACAACGACCGCGGCACCGCGGTGGCGGCTACCGAGCTTGCGGTAATGGCCGGGGCTGAGCGGGTCGAAGGCACGCTCTTTGGCAATGGCGAGCGGACCGGCAATGTCGATATCGTCACCTTGGCGCTCAATCTGTTCAGCCAGGGGATCGATCCGGGGCTGGTGATCACCGACATCGACGACATCGTCCGCACCGTCGAGCATTGCAATCAGCTTCCCGTTCATCCACGGCATCCCTATGCCGGCGAGCTCGTCCACACCGCTTTCTCGGGCTCGCATCAGGACGCGATCAAAAAAGGCTTCGAGGCGCTCGCCAGGCGCAACGACCCGCTGTGGGAAGTGCCGTATCTGCCGATCGATCCGAAGGATCTGGGCCGCACCTACGAGGCGGTGATCCGGGTCAACAGCCAGTCCGGCAAAGGCGGCGTCGCGTATGTGCTGAAGGCCGACTACGGGCTCGATTTGCCGCGCGGTCTGCAAATCGAGTTCAGCAAGCGGGTGCAGGAAGTGACCGACCGAACCGGAAAGGAGGTGACGAGCGCCGGTATCTGGGCGCTGTTCGAGGAGACATACCTGCGGCGCGACGGGATCCAACTGGCCGATTACAGCATTTTTCCCGAGCCGCGCGCCCCGGAGCGCCGCCGCATCGCGGCGACGATCCTCATCGATGGCGCGGAACGGCGGGTCGAGGGCGTCGGCAACGGCCCGATCGCGGCGTTCGTCGACGCCCTGCAACGCGAGTGCGACATCGAGCTGACGGTCGTCGACTACCGCGAGCACGCGATCGGCGCGGGGGCCGATGCGCAAGCTACGGCCTACGTTCAGGTCCGCGATCCCGGTGAAGCAACGCTCTACGGCGTCGGCATCGACGGTAATATCGTGACTGCTTCTCTGAAGGCCGTAGCGAGCGCCGCGACCCGCGTATCACAACGTACTGGCGGGCAATAGCGGCGCCGCTAACCTCGGCGCCGACCTATGAGCGAACGTACGATCGGCATCGCTATCGAGGGCGCGACAGGCCGGCTCAGTACGACACAGCATCTGCGCTCGCTGATGGCGATCCGGAGCGAGGGTGGGTTGCCGCTCGCCAATGGCGACCGCCTCGTGCCCGAGCCGGTATTGCTCGGCCGCAACCCGGCAAAGCTCGCGGCCCTGGCGGGGGCAAATGGCGGCCTCAGGTGGAGCATTGATCGCGACGCCTGCCTCGCCGAACCAGAGATCGCGATCTATTTCGACGCGAGCGCGACCGGCGGCCGGCCGGCACGCGCCGCAGCGGCGCTCGACGCTGGCAAGCACGTCTATGTCGAAAAGCCGCTCGCCGAAACACTGGCGGGCGCTCTCGATCTGACACGCCGCGCCGAGCGCGCCGGCCTCAAAAACGGTGTCGTGCAGGACAAATTGTTCCTGCCGGGGCTCACCAAATTGCGCAAGCTGTACGAGGCGGATTTTTTCGGCCGAGTCCTGTCGATCCGGCTCGATTTCGGCTGGTGGGTGTTCGACGGCATGCCCTACCCGGCGCAGCGGCCGAGCTGGAATTATCGCAAAGCCAGCGGCGGCGGGCTGATCCTCGATATGTTCGCGCATTGGCGCTACATTTTCGATCGCCTGCTGGGCGACATCAAAGCAGTGTCGTGCCGAGCCATCACGGCGCTGCCCGAGCGCCGCGACGAGACCGGCAATCCCTACCGGGTCGATGTCGAGGACACCGCCTTCGCGATATTCGAGCTCGCGGGCGGCGTTCTAGCGCAGGTCAGCTCGTCCTGGGCGAGCCGGGTCAAGCGCGACGATCTCTTGCAGATGCAGATCGATGGCACCCGAGGGTCGGCGGTATGCGGGCTGCACCGCTGCTTTGTGCAGCCGCTGGCCGCAACGCCGAAGCCGTTCTTCGATCCGGAACGCCCCCAGCCAATGGTGTTCGACGAGCAATGGCAGGAAATGCCGGATATCGAGCCAGTGCGCAACGGCTACCGCGCCGGCTGGGAGCTGTTCCTCCGGCACGTCGTCGAAGACGCGCCATTCCCGTCGCCGTTCCTGGAAGGCGCCAAGAGCGTCCAGCTGGCTGAGGCCTGCCATCAAAGCAATCGCGAGCGGCGCTGGGTCGATTTGCCGGACCTCGGAGTGTAATTCGGATTTGGCTCCCCTTTTCCTCGGGCAGAGCCTGCATCAACGGCTCGGACCGACCGAAATCCCGCCGGTGAAAGGCCGGTTGTGGGTAGCGACCAGCAATATACGGCGACGGCGATTCCGGTGGCAACCCATTGCGAACGCGCTGCTGGTTGTCGCCTACGGCAATTCCAGCGTCAGAACCGCGAGCGCGCCCACTCCCATCGGTCCTGCAGACATTGCTCCCGCTCCCACGGGGTTGAGTTTCTCAGGTGCCGGCTCAGGAAATCTTTCGGGCGAGATCGGTTCGTTGGGGAGCAACACGGGATTTTTCGATCGGCGGCTCATGCCTTCTTGCGGCGCCGTGCAGTGATAGTGATCTGCTCGGCGGCAGGCTCTTCGTCCTTGCTTCTTCGACCGCCGGATACCAGTAGAAGCGATGAATGCTGACGCCGATCAGGTGGTGCTTTGGCTCGCTTCTTTTTCTCCACCCCGATCCCTTTTGAAAGTGTTTCCTGTGCAAGTGTGTGTTTCAACGCCGCCATCAGGTCGATTACCGGCGGAGGCGCGGTGACCGCCCTCGGTTTGATGGGTAGCCCCTTCATCTTGGCCTCGATCAGATCTCGCAAGGCCTCCTGATACCGATCGCGGTATGTACTTGCGTTGAATATCCCGGTCCGCTGGGCGCGATGATCGCCCCGGCGATGGTCACCATCCCAAGCCCGACAACTCCTGCCTCGGCCATCGCCGCGCCGATCACCCGAAGCGTTTCGGCCGCGATCGGGCCATCGGGATAGAGGTAATACGCGCTGTTCAAGTAGACGGGATCGAGTTCACCGCGCGGCACAAACTTCTCCAGGCCGATGACCTTCGAGCTTTCGGCGTCGAACGCCTTCAGCTCCTCCGCCGTGAACGTGACGAATTGGCCGCGTTGATATTCGTAGCCTGTGACGACCTCCTCCTTCCCTACCTCCTCGCCGGTGCTGGGATCGTGAGGACGGAGCGTGATCCGCCTTGCCGCGCCGCTCTGATCTTCCGCAGGCCCGGTGTCATCGCGGATAGCCGCCGGTCTCGACGCGCCGGTGATCTCCTGATCTTGGTTTGATCCGGCAACTCGTCTTCCGGCTCCTCGATCGGCCGCGGTTGCCAGACCTGATGCAAGCGGATGGATTTGCTGCGGGTCGTTGCCGGCGAAAGATAAATCGGGCAGGAGACCAGGGAAAGGCGCAGAAAGCCTCGCCAACTTGCCCGTGGCATATCGATCCTCCATTTCGGCACATCGTTCAACAGGGTTTCGGAAAGATAGATCCTTAACCATCAGCACGAATGTTGCTTCTGAAGGTTTGCCCGAATGGATACGGCCGCAGCTGAGCGAGATGGTGAAAGAAGCACCGGACGGGGGCGGCTGCCAACGCGCACTGGTCTCGACTGGACACACCAATACCCGGCGATCGCTTCGGAACCCGCCGAATGAGCGGCCTTGAAGAAAGACGGCCAAGCTAGCGCGCAATGGGCTATATTCCGGGACGAGAAGATCGTGCGGAAGTCCCGTGGTAATGTTGATTCGCGCCCTCGCAGCCGCCGCCGTTATGAGCACTGCACCCGCGCTGGCTCAGACCCAAAACACCGACTGGCCCAACTACCGTGAGGACAACTTCATCATCACCGATTACAAATTTGCCGGCGGTGAGACCCTCCCTCGGTTGAAACTCCATTACCGCACACTTGGTTCTGCAGAGCGCAATGCCGCTGGCGAGATCGTCAACGGCGTATTACTGCTGCAGGGCAATACCGGCACGGGCGCAAACTGGCTGCGGCCAACCTTGGCTGACGAATTATTCAAAGCTGGGGAGCCGCTGGATGCCAGCCGATACTTTATAATTATCCCCGACGCGCTTGGCCGCGGCGGCTCCAGCAAGCCGTCTGACGGGCTCAAAGGCAATTTCCCACATTACCGTTACCACGACATGGTCGACAGTGTGCACCGGATGGTCACAGAGGGACTCAAGGTCGCGCATTTGCGTCTCGTCATCGGCAGTTCGCTGGGTTGCATGCACAGCTTTTTGTGGGCCGAGGTGTATCCGGACCTGATGGACGGGATCGTCGGCCTCTCATGTCAGCCGGTCGAGATCAGCGGGCGCAATTGGATCATGCGCCGCGCCGCCGCCGAGGCGATCCGCCATGATCCCGATTGGAGCGGCGGTAATTACGAAAAAAACCCAACCCACTACATCTACAGCGCCGCTGCGGGATCGTTCATGCCGGAGAGCGCCAAGCGGATCCAGGAAGTAGCACCGACCCGCGCTGCCGCGGACCAGCTGTATGATGAAAGGGTGGCGCGGATCGCGAAGGGCGACGCCAACGACTCTTTGTGGGCGATCGAATTCGATCGAGGACTACAGCCCCGAGGCCGATCTCCCCAAAATCAAATCCAAGGTGCTGCTGATCAACACCGCGGAGGACGTCGCCAATCCGCCCGAGCTAGGCACGGTCGAGCGTGCGATGAAGAAAATTCATGACGGCCGCTATGTCCTGATCCCATACAGCGACAAGACGCACGGACATTTCACTCATTATTACGCCGCGGTGTGGAAGCCCTATCTGACCAGCTTCATGGGAACGCTCGGCCCGAAGGCGGCAGCCAAGTGACGGGCATCTCTCTTAACCATGGCGCTCATGCCGTGGACCGGCGGCGTTTCGTGCCCGCGACGACTTGCGGCCCCGCCCGGTCTTCGCTTGGAGCCGATCAATCCTCTTGGAGGCTTCGGCTTTGGTGAGGTCCAACTCGACCGGTTCGTGAGCCTCTTCGGCGAGCGTCTGGAGGTAGGAGGCCTGAGCGCCGGTCATCTCCTCGTCACCGGTGACCCAGTCATCCGGGCTCTTGATGCGGTTCGACTTCTCATACAGCCCGATCGTTGCTCCTCTGTGTCGCGGGGCGGCGACCGCGAGGACACCTGAAGTGAGATTGGAAAAATTTCCCTGTACGATGAAGCCGACGACTACGGCATAAGACGGCGATGTAGGCAGCACCGCTGCGAAGCCGAACAGGCCGCCGGCCAGCGCCGAGAACAGGAACACAAGAGTAGCAATGCGGCGCAGGGACAGTTCGTTACCGAGAAGACCGAAGGGGACGCCGAGAAAACTGATCAGCGCACCGACCGCCAGCATGATCCAGGCTCGCGCGGGAGCACCGGTCCGACCCGCGGCACAGTACGCGAGAAACACAACGATCCACTGCCGCAATCCGGCCGAACCCTAGATCGCCGCGGCATAGCCAAAGATCAGGACGAGGGCGTCGCGGTTTACAAACACCGGACGGAAGTTGATAAGCGATTTCGGCTCGGTGCGCGACCCGGGATCCGCTCGCGGCAGCGCAGCCCACCCGATGACGACAGCAGCGGTACTGAGTATCCCGGCGAGAACAAAAGCGCTGCGCCGGCCCAACACGGTCCCGACCCTGCCCGACAGGAACGACAACGACGCCCCGACGGTGAAGGAGCCGGTATACCACGCCGCAAATCGCGCACGCCTTGTCCCCTCGACTCCATGGGTGAGCGCCTGCAGGCCGGGCATATACATGCCGGCGAGCGCGATACCGGCGACGGCTCGGAATACCAGCGCCGGGAGCAGACTGTCGCACAGCGCAACGCCGAAACAGCACAGCGCGCCGAGCATGCTCGATGCGAGATAGATCATTCGGGCGGGGCGGCGATCGGTCAGGCTCACCAGAGGGACGGCGGCCAGTATATACCCGCGGACACGATCCCGGCGAGCCAGCCGGCCTGCGTGTTGATCAGAGACCAATTCTCGATGAATTGCGGGAGGAGCGCCGGTACGGTTGAGTATCCCACCAGGCCGAGGATTTCGGCGCCGCATACCGAAGGTCCGGACGGGGCCGAGCTCAGCGAACTGACCGCGTACAATATCCTTGTCTGCGCTTATGGGGCTAATTCGGCGCGTGCGCGAGTTTCCGATATTATCGGTGAAAATCGCCAATTAGCGCCAACCAGTCTGGTCGCCGGCGTGACCCCAGGCCGGTACGCCCCTTAACTGCCCGGATAAATTGCTTTATCCCGGTGTGGCATCGGGCCGGCAGGAAGGGGTCCTTTTTAGCGCGAGCCGGGGCTGACTGTGAGTAATTTCCTATTAACCAAACAAATTGGTTCTTCCCAGTGAGTTGAAGATATCGAAGGGTTATTATCTAATTCCTGTAGACACAGCCTCGGCCGGAGTATAAATATGGTGAATTACAAAAGACCGCGGCCTAGGAAATACAGGACGAACGGCAATGAAACGACTGTTGCTGGCTGGGACTGCGTTTCTTGGGCTCGCCGCGTCGGGGCAGGCCGCGCGCGCTACACCGTTGGACTTCACCTATACCGGGAGCCTTGTCAGCTTCACGGTGCCGACCACCGAACTCTTATGAGATCCTCGCCATTGGCGCGCAAGGCGGAAGCGGCAACATTGGCACTGGGATCGGCATAGGTGGTCCAGGGGCCGAAATCGGTGGCGACTTCACCCTGATCGCTGGCGAAACGCTGCAGATCGCCGTTGGTGGCGCCGGGGGCAATGGTGTCGGCACCGGCGGTGGCGGAGGCGGAGGCAGTTTCGTGGTCGGCCCGGGTAACATGGCGCTGGTGATCGCCGGCGGGGGCGGTGGTGGCGGCGGTAATCTTGCCGGTGGTGTCCCAGGCCAAGGGGGCCTCATCGGGCTTGACGGCGGCGGTCAAGGCGGGGGCACTGGCGGCAGCGGTGGTGCCGGTGTGGCCCGCGGTGGTGGCGGGGGCGGTGGCGGCTTTCTCAGCCCCGGCGGCACCGCGAATCCTGGTGGCGGTGGTGGTGGTGGTGCGTTTCCAGACCTCATGGGTGGCCTGACCGGCGGCGGCTTCGGCGGTGGTGGCGGCGCGAGTGGCGGCGCTGGCGGTGGTGGCGGGTACAGCGGCGGGGGCGGCGGCTTTCGTAGCCCCGGCGGTGATGCTCCTGGCGGCGGCGGCGGCTCCTTCGACGCGGGCACCGATCAGGTTCTAGTCGCCGATTTCCAGACCGGCACCGGCGAGGTGGTGATAACCGAACTCGCCGCGGCGGTGCCTGAGCCGGCATCTCTCGCGCTGCTCGGTGCGGGCCTCCTCAGCCTCTCCGTGCTTTGGCGGCGGCGTTGTCCGAGATCTGACTGATCGCTGGTCCCGATGCGCACGTTGTGCCAGGAACCGATTGTCGGAGCGTTAGGATTTTTTGTCAGCGGAAGCTGAGCGAGCGACCGGCCCTTCGCATTGCGGCCATGCCGTTCTGCTACACATTCCCTTACACGTCGCGGATCCGGCTCCGCTTTTAACCTTTGTTTTGCCGCGTATGAGCTTGGTCGAGTTGGCGCGCCCGATAAGACCAAGGCGGGGCGCGCGCACGTCGTGCCGCTGTCGTCGCTGACGATCGATATCCTTGGGCATTGCCTGACCAAGGCGAACACGTGTTTACGACGCGGCGCCAGCGCCGGACTGGCAAGAGCGGTACCGAGCCGCTCCGATCCGGCGATGCCCCGATCAGCGGCTACAGCAAAGCAAAGGTCATGTTGGACGCGCAGATCGCCGCCAGCGAGATCGCCGTTGCGCCATGGACAATTTATGATCTGCGGCGCACCGCTGCGACGCAGATGGCAAAGCTCGGCGTCGCGCGCTTCATCCTCGCTCGGGTGCTGAACCACGCCGACACGCGGTGACAGCGATCTACGACCGCCACGAATACCTCGCCGCGAAGCGGCACGCCCTCGACCTATGGGCGCAATATCTGGAGACCTGATGGCGCCGCCGGGCGCCAATATCGTTCCGCTGCGGGCGCAAGGGTAACCCGGCCATGGCGCTCGCCCGACCGGCGCGTGCGTACCGCAGTGGCCGACGTTGAACGAAGCAATCGAGCTCGTCGGCCCACAATGCGGCCCAAATTGGGCCAGAACCGAGGGGGTTGCGCCACCGGTCGCCGAGGAAAGGGCGGAGATATCCGCCGTGCTAAACGTCGACCAGGTCCCCGGCGAGCTGGTGACGGCGATCGAAACCGCCTTTGCGCCAGCCGAGGCGGCGCGGCTGCAGCGGGTCTATTCGTTGATCCGAGACAAGATCATCGCCGGCGCTTTTCCGGTTACCCTCCGCCTTCCCAACGGCGAGCTTGTCAGCCCATCAATAGAGGAATTGCGTGCTCATTTCCCCGATGCCGGCGATGACCGAATCAGTCTGCCGAGGCTCGGGAACGTTCCCGCGCGCGTGCTGATCAACCTCTGTGCGACGGCGGTTTCGGCCTCTATTTGCTGGGGTACTGGGTCCGCGAGCGAGGTTTGTTCGATCTCGCCGAGGGGCTCCGCCGGCTGATCAGCCATCAGACCGGCCTCTATGACACCCCGAGCGGCCGGATCGAAATCGGCGCCTTTGCCGATCTGCTGCTGTTCGGTCTGGCGACCGTCGGCGTCTCGCCGGCCCGCCGCGTCAACGATCTGCGCGGCGGCGGCCCCCCGCACGATCCGAGATCCGCTCGGCGTCCCCGGCTTCTTCGTCAACGGGATCAACGTCTTCGACGGCACAGCCTATTGCCGGCTCGCGAAGCGCTCAGGGCAGGTGCTCGACCGCTTCTTGCCGACCGCCCCGGCCGCAATGCGCAGCGCGGCGGAGTGACGGAACGGCAATCCTGAGTTTCTAATGGTGAGCGGCACGCTCAACCGCACGACGGACGCGATCGCCGAAGTGCGCCGCAGGCTCGGCAACCGCTTCGCCGGGATTTTCGACCGAACGCCGCCGCATACGCCGTGGGGCGCCGTGATCGAGGCTGCCGCCGCGGCTCGCGACGCCGGCGCCGACTTGATCGCCACAATCGGCGGCGGCTCGGTCACTCGCCGGATGACATCCGAGAACGCGCCGCCTTGCCGTGGCTGTTTATGCTGTTCTCTGCAGCGAATTTACAGTGAGAGGCTCTGTCTTGGGCCGCTAGCCGTGCTGGATTGTCATTATCCTGCATCAAGAATGACTGAGATTTTAATGCAATCTAATGCGGAGGTCTAGGGAAGACTAATGCGGAGGTCTAGGGAAGTGCGAATATGACAACATGGATTGAGCAAGCCTCTTGGGCAAATGGCCGCGTGACTGCCTGCATTAAACCAGCGCAGTTGGGGGAAATAGCCGAAAAATTGGGCACTAGGCTGCCGCTGCATTGGGAGACGTGATGCAAACCGCGCTGGCGTGGAAAATGCTTGGTTGCGGCGGCTGACCAGTCTTTCGAGCAGGCAGATGAACCCCTCGGTTCTCGAAGGTTACGATCCGCAAGGCTTCTATTGCGAGATGCTGCAGAGCGCGGCGAGCCGGGTGGTCAGGGAACGCCTTTCCGGCTTGTCGATTGCGGCGCTAAAGCAGCGGGCGGGCACTGCCAATGCCGAGCTCTACAATCTCGGGATCACTTTTGCGGTTTACTCGGAAGCCAAGACGATCGACCGGATCCTGCCGTTCGATGTGATCCCGCGAATCTTGTCGGGCGACGAGTGGCAGAACCTCGAGAGCGGCATCACGCAGCGGATCACCGCGATCAACCTGCTGCTCGACGACATCTACCATAAGCAGCACGTCCTGCGGGACGGCATCGTCCCCGCGGAGCTGATCCTCGGCAACCGCAACTATCGCCCGGCGATGTGCGGCATCGATCTCCCGCACAAGACCTACGTCAATATCTGCGGCACCGATATCGTGCGGGACGAGCGGGGCACGTTTCTCGTCCTCGAGGACAATGCGCGGACGCCCTCCGGGGTAAGCTATGTCGTCGAAAACCGGCATATGATGCTGCGCGCCTTTCCCGATTTGCTGGACGAGATCGGCTTGCGTCCGATCGAAAACTACGGTTCGAGACTGATCTCCGCGCTGCATGAGGTGGCGCCGGCAGGAAGCGCCGATCCTCGTGTCGTCCTGTTGTCCCCCGGCACCTACAATTCGGCATATTTCGAACACGTATTCCTCGCGCGAGAGATGGGTGTGCCATTGGTCGAGGGGCGAGACCTCTTGGTCGAGAACGATCGCGTCTTCATGCGAACCACCGGCGGCCTGTCGCGGGTCGACGTAATCTATCGGCGGATCGAGGACGATTATCTCGATCCCGAGGTCTTCCTGCCCGGAAGCATGCTTGGCGTGCCAGGGCTGATGCGGGCCTATCGGGCAGGAAACCTAGCGCTCGCCAATGCCGTCGGGACCGGTGTCGCCGACGACAAGGCCGTCTACGCCTACATGCCGCGGATCATTCGTTACTATCTTGCCCAGGAACCAATACTGCAGAATGTCGAGACCCATATCTGCCGCGAACCGGCGGCCCTGCGCTACACGCTCGATCATTTGGGCGAGCTTGTGGTGAAGCCGGTCGGCGAGGCCGGCGGCTACGGCATTACGGTCGGTCCTGGGGCGAGCCGGGAAGAGCTCGACGAATGCCGCGCGAAGCTCATTGCAGACCCGGCGAATTACATCAGCCAGCCCTGCATCAAACTGTCAGTCGCGCCGACCCTGGTCGACGGCCGGGTCGAGCCTCGGCACGTCGATCTGCGGCCCTTTGCAGTCACCGGATCGAGCACTTGGATCTTGCCCGGCGGGTTGACCCGGGTGGCGCTGCGCCGCGGCTCGCTGGTGGTAAATTCGTCGCAAGGCGGCGGGTCCAAGGATACCTGGGTCGTTGCCTGACGTCCTGCTCGCCCGCTACGCGGATTGCATCTTTTGGCTCGCGCGTTATGTCGAGCGCGCCGAGAACCTCGCGCGGATTCTCGACGTCAACGAGACCTTTTCGCGCGACAGCCGCGGCGGTCAGAACTGGCGGTCGATCGTCCAGCTGAACTCGGATGAGGAGCGTTTTTTCGCCGGTCACGACGCGCCCGCAGCGCACAATGTCGTGAACTTTTATGTCATCGACGGCGACAATCCGACCTCGATCGTCAGCACAATCCGCTACGCGCGCGAGAACGCTCGCACATTGCGGCCGTTGATCTCCACCGAGATGTGGGTTCAGCTCAACGTGTTCTACAATCACCTGACCGAATTGAGTACGGAAGATCTCGCACCCGGCAATCTGGCGGCGTTGTTTACGATGATAAAGGAAGCCTGCCAGACCCATACCGGCATCACCGAAGGGACGTTCTTCCGCGACCAGGGCTGGTATTTCTACCAGATCGGCCGGTACATCGAGCGGGCCGACCAGACGACGCGCCTTCTCGACATCAAATATCATCTTCTGCTGCCGAGCCCATCCGATGTCGGCTCGCCGGTCGATGTCAGCCAATGGAATGCGCTGCTGCGCTCGGCAGCCGGCTATCATGCGTACCGGAGACTGCATGCCGCCAGCACGACGCCGGCGCGGGTGGCGGGCTTTATGCTCCTGAACAATGCGTTCCCGCGCTCCGTCCATCACTGCGTGCGCGAGGTTGGCCGGCTGCTTGGCGAGGTCAAATCGCACCATGGACTGCGCAACGGCAACGACGCGGCCGAGGAGCTCGACCGGCTGCAGGCAGTGCTGGGCACGTTCGACATCGCGGCGATCTTGCGCAGCGGGCTTCACGAGTTTCTCAACTCGATCCAGCGGCAGCTGATGGCAGTGACCCGCGAGCTCTCGATCGCATTCTTCGGCTACACGTCCGAGACGTCTCAGGCGCAGACGGCAAGCTCCTAATAGGTTGTCCCATGCCCGTCCTTACCGTCAAACACCTTACTATTTACCGCTACAAGCAGCCCGTCGCATTCGGCGAGCATCGCATGATGCTGCGGCCGCGCGACTACTACGACCAGAAATTGCTCGAGGCCAAGCTGGTGATCACGCCGGAGCCCACGGATATCCGATGGGTCCACGACGTGTTCGGCAACTGCGTCACCGTTGCCCGGTTCAGCGGGCGAGCTGAGGAACTGCGCTTCGATAGCGTGATTCGTCTCGAGCAGTCCCCGACCGAAGTCCTCGACTTTCAGATCGAGGAATATGCGAGACGATACCCCTTCACCTACGGCGCCGACGAAATGCCCGATTTGTTGCGGGCCATGGAGCGGCAATACCTCGATCCCGAGCACGAAGTCGACCAGTGGGCACGGCAGTTCTTGCGTCATGACGGCCGCACCGAAACGACGGAACTGCTTGCGGCCATGACCCACGCGATCAGACCGAACCTGACATATGTCAGGCGCGAGGAAAGCGGCGTCCAGGACCCGGTCAGGACCTTGCGGCTGGGCAGCGGCAGCTGCCGCGATTTCACCGTGCTGATGATGGAAGCTGTGCGTTCACTCGGGCTCGCCGCGCATTTCGTATCCGGCTATCTCTATGTTCACGAAGGCCGGGTTCACGAAGGCCGGCGGGTCGGCGGCGGCGCCACCCATGCCTGGCTCCGCGTTTATCTGCCGGGAGCCGGCTGGGTCGAGTTCGACCCGACGAATGGCATCGTCGGCAACCACGATCTGATCCGTGTGGCCGTGGCCCGCGATCCGCGCCAGGCAGTGCCGGTCTCCGGCACCTGGACCGGCTTTCCGTCGGATTCGCTGGGCATGACCGTAGAGGTCGAGGTGACTGCCGAGACAGCTCCGGGCGCGAGACATCAAACGGCAAGCGGGTCGCGCGCCGCGGGAGCTGTGGGTTAGCGACCGCAGCGCAACGTCATTGCGAGGAGGGCCCCACCAAGCGCCCTTCGGGCTCGGTCTGCCCTCTCCCCAGTGCGGGAGAGGGGCAAGAGCGGAGCGAGGCGGGCGAGGGTGCGCGCGAACTAAGCGTGGTGAGCGTGGTAATAGGTGTTGCGGAGGACGCGGCCGGGAAGAGCGCCAGTGTGCTTGCCGTCTTCCATGAGGACTTCGCCGTTTACTACGGTCGCCATGATGCCCTGGGCCGGCTCCTTGATGCGCTTGGCGCCGGTCGGGAAGTCGTGCAATACCTCGAGCGGCAGCGGCTTCACGGTGTCGGGATCGAAGATCACGATGTCGGCGACCATCCCGGGGCGTAAGAGCCCGCGGTCGTAGAGGCCGAAGATCGAGGCGGATTCGAAAGTCAGCCGCCGCACCGCCTGCTCCAATGACATGATCTTCTTCTCGCGCACCCACTCGGAGAGCAGCCGCGTCGAGAAGCCGAAACCGCTCTGGAACTGCACATGCGCCCCGCCGTCCGACAAGCCAACGATCGCGTTCGGGTAGTTGAGAATCTGCGCGACAGCCTTGTCGTCAACGTTGTTCTCGCCGTGCAGCCACTCGGTGTCGAGGTTTTCCTCGATCGCTAAGTCGAGGAAGCAGTCGATGATGCCCTTGCCCTGCGTCTTGGCGATCTCGCCGAGGGTCTTACCCTCGAACTGCTTATTCTTCGGCAGGACCGCAATCTGGAGCACCATGTAGTCCCACCAGGTGCCGCAGATGCCGATCGCCGGCCCGTTCTTGAACTCGACCGCCTCCTCGTGAAGCTTCTTGCGGATTTCCGGATCGGAATACGCTTTCAGCATCTCCTCGGGCGAGGACAGGCAGATCGGGTGCCACACCGGCAGGCCGCGGAAGGTTTGCGTGTTGCGCATCGTGAAGTAGTCGGTGATGCGGTTCGGCGTGCACATCGGAAAGGCGCGGATGCCCTTCGCGGTCGTCGCATCGACCTGGGCCATCTGCTTCTGCCACTGGCCGGGCCGGCGCATCGTTTGGCCGAGATTGTTGTAGACGACGGCGCGGCCGGTCGCCTCGCTGAGCCGGCTCATCAGCGCATCCTTCATTTCGGCGCCGTTGCCGCCGCCGGACTGGATGAGGCCGGTGCCGAGGTCGCGCAGCACGTCCCCGAGAGCGAAGATCTCCTTCTCGTCCGCCCAGATCGCCGGGATGTGCACGCCCTGCGGGTCGAAATGGCCCTGGTTGCGCGACACCGACAGCCCGAGCGCGCCGGCCTTCATGCCGTCACGAACGAGGTCTTGCATCTGGCGGATTTCGTCGTCGCCGGCGGTGCGCTTCTGGCAATCGTCGCCCATCACGTAATAGCGGACCGCGGTGTGGCCGATCAGGTTGCCGACATTGACGCCGAGATGATGGTCCAGCTGGTCGAGGTATTCGGGGAAGCTCTCCCAGGTGAATTCAAGGGTGTCGAGCACCTCCATGGGGATCGCCTCGACATAGGAGAGGAATTCCGAGAGCCGCCGCTCCGACCCCTTGCGCACCGGCGCCAATGACAGCGAGCAATTGCCGAAGATCACCGAGGTCGCGCCGTGGTCGCAGGAAAAGGAGCACAGCGGGTCCCAGGTGACCTGCGCGTCGTAATGGCAGTGGTTGTCGATGAACCCGGGCGCGACGACCCGGCCCTCGGCATCGATCGTGCGGTTGGCCGGCCCACTCAATTTGCCGATCTCGGCGATCTTTCCGTCCTTGACCCCGACATCGCCGCGGAAACCCGGCATCCCCGACCCATCGACGATGCGGCCGTTCTTGATCAGCAGATCGTACGCCATCGCTATCCCTTTCTTTCATCGTTCCAAGGAAGTGTAACACGCGGGGTGGGCCGAAACCGCCCCGCGAAATCGACGGCATGGTCTTCCTCACCCGCATGGCTGGATTGCGGTGGGGCTGTTGGTTGCCTCCTGGGATTTGCCGAGCCACAATCGGTCGAATGGCGCGAGGGAGGTGAACCGATGACGCAAACAACTGTCCGTCGACAATCGCTGTCGCGGCGGGCGCTCTTGGCCGGGACGGCTGGTGCCGCCGCACTGGGCCCCGGCATCGCACGGGCGCAGCAAAACGCCAATTTGGGTACGCCGGCGACAGTGGTTTCAAGCCCGCCGCGCGACTTCGCGCCCGGACATCCCTCAATCTATCCGGACCCGGACGTGGTTGTCGTAGATCCGTCTTTTCTCCCGTTGAGGCGAAACCAGGGCGCGATTTACCGGGTATGGACCGGCGCGCTCTGGGCCGAGGGACCGGCTTGGTCCAACCAAGGCCATTACGTCGTCTTCAGCGACGTCTCGGGGAATGCGCAGTACCGCTACATCTGGGATGACGGTCGGGTGACGGTATTCCGACGTCCCTCCTATAACAGCAACGGTAATTCCTTCGATTTCCAAGGGCGCCAGCTCTCTTGCGAGCATTTCAACCGCCGCGTCGTTCGCTGGGAACATGACGGCACGATGACTGTGATCGCCGATTCCTATGACGGCAAGCCGCTGAACTCCCCGAACGACATCGTGCCGCATCCGGACGGCAGCATCTGGTTTACCGATCCGCCCTATGGCGGCTCGCTCGCCGAAGGTCACCCGGACGAGCCTGGCGGTGCGGGCAACCCGCAAGGGATCTTCAACCCGCGCATCGGCGCCGAGAACCCCGGGGTGATCGGAGGGCGCAAACGGGAGTTGTCGACCAACGTCTACCGTTGGGACCCGAGCGGCAGGCTCGAGGTCGTGATCACCGAGGACCAGCTGGCCGACCCGAATGGCATCTGCTTCTCGCCGGATTACAAGACACTCTACGTGATCAGCACCGGCAAAGGTCCGGGCGACGCCGGACCGGGCGGCACCCGCTCGATCTATGCCTTCGACGCGCAGGGCGCCAAACTCGCCAATATGCGGCTGTTCACCGACATGACGGTCGATGGCGTCAAATGCGGTCCGGACGGCATGCGCGCCGATGTCACCGGCAATTTGTGGTGCAGCTCCAATGCGCCGCTCGGCTATGCCGGTGTGCTCGTGTTCAACCCTGCGGGCAAGCTGATCGGCCGCGTACGACTGCCCGAGGTTTGTGCCAACCTGTGTTTCGGCGGCCCCAAACGCGATCGCCTGTTCATGGCTGCGAGCCAGTCGCTCTATATGCTTCAGGTCGCGACGCAAGGCGCCGCTCCGGGATGAGCTGGCGGAACGACAGGGGATATTGAACATGTCGAAACGGTTTGCCGCGGTTGCCTGGCTGTTTGGCTGTTTGTCGATTGTCGGGAGTCATCAAATCGCCGCGGCCGGCATGGCGCCGGAGGTTTTGCTGGTACAAGCCCAACCCCCTGCGCAGCCGCAAAATGTCGAGGCCAATATTGCGAGCCTTCATCAAAGACTGCAGATCACGCCGGCTCAGGAAGCCCAGTTCAACGCCGTCGCCAATATCATGCGGCAGAATGCCCGGGCGGAGGCGAGCGCGCCGCAGTCGCCGCCCGCGAACGCCAGCGCGGTCGACCATCTGCGCGCCGAGATTCAGTACGACGAGGTGGAGCTCGCCGGAATGAAAAGGTTTCTGCCCGCGCTGGAAGCGCTGTACGCGACCTTGTCGCCGGCGCAAAGGCAAACCGCCGACGCGATCTTTCGCCAGGGTCCGGGAGGATGACGTAAAACGCTCGGGCATAGCCAGACCGCGTCGTCCCGTGCACTATAGCGGCCATCCGGCTGGCAGAGGGGAATCGGCGGCATGTTCGATCTGATTGTTACGGGCGGCAAGGCCGTGATGCCGAGCGGCAGCGCGGACCCGGCCGATATCGGCGTCAGCGGGGGAAAGATCGCCGCGGTCGGGAGGCCCGGAAGCCTCGCGGCCACCGGCGCCGCGCGGATTGTCGACGCAGCCGGGCAGATCGTGATGCCCGGCGGGGTCGATCCGCACATCCATTGCAGCTCGCCGATCCCGTTCCCCGGCCGCAACGAGGATCTCCTGAGCGCGCCGCCGGAGGAGGTCAGCCGGGCCGCTCTCCATGGCGGCACGACCACCCTCCTCGACTTCGCACCCTGCCCGTCGGACCAGCCGCTGCAGCAATCGATCGAGCTGCGCCGGCGCGAATGGGCGGGCGCCTGCTACTGTGACTACGGCTTCCATCTGCTGCTGCACGGTAAATTGTCCCAAGGGGTGCTCGACCCACTGCCGGAAGCGCTTCAGGACGGCCACGCCTCGGTCAAGATGTTCACGACCGACATCCGGCCGAACCGGCAAGGCCGGATGGTGCAGTTCGGCGACATTTGGGAAGTCTTAAAAATCCTCGGCGCGTCCGGCGGCCTCGCAGCAATCCACGCAGAAGACAACGACATCGTCATGCACATGTACGAAAAGCTGATCCGTGAAGACCGGGTCGGCTTTGAGAACATGGCCGAGGTGCACAACACCTTGTCGGAGGATTTGTCGTTCAACCGGGTGATCCGGCTGGCCGAGAACGTCGAAGGTGCTGCGCTCTACATGGTGCACGTCTCGGCGGCAACCGGCGTCGCGGCGATTGCCCGATCGCGGGCGCAAGGCTACCCGATGTATGGCGAGACGCTGCATCAATACTTGCTCTACACCGCCGAGGACTATAAGCGCCCGGGCGGGCAGATGTTCCACACCTACCCATCGCTCAAATTCGCCAAGGACCAGGAGGCGCTGTGGGCAGCGACCAACCACGGTGCCATTCAGGCGGTAGCGACCGACGAGGTCTGCTGCCCGTTGAAGGTCAAATTGCAGGGACGGCGGATCGACGATACGACCGGCGGCAACTCCGGCGTCGAGCCCCGGCTGTCGCTGATGTACACGCACATGGTCGAGAAACGGGGCTACAGCCTCGCCGATTTTGTCGGCCTGACCTCCACGAATGCGGCGCGCATCATGGGGCTCTACCCGCGGAAAGGTGCGTTGGCGGTCGGCTCCGACGCCGACATCGTCTTGCTCGACCCGCGCACCCGGCGGGTGATCCGCAAAGAAGACTTGCACGAGACCGACTACACACCTTGGGAAGGCCACGAGGTCGCGGCCTGGCCGAGCATGACGATCCTGCGCGGCAAAATCGTCGTCGAGAACAGCCAATTCCATGCCAGCCTCAGCGACGGCCAGTTCATGCAGCGCAAGATCCCCGACGAAATCCGCTCCCGTCCCGCAGTGTGACCTCAGTCCAACCGATTTTCGCCATTGCCGGGCTTGACCAGGTCAAACCCGGGCGTGACGAAAGTTTGGATCATCCCCCGATCCGGAGAAATGCCCAATGACCCCACTCCCCCTCAACGATTTCCTCGTTATCGACCTGACCGCGCATCGCGCCGGGCCGACGGCGGTGCGTCAGCTAGCCGATTGGGGTGCCCGGGTGATCAAAATCGAGCCCTCCGGCGAGCTGGTCGACGCAACCGGCAGCCGCCGCGACGGTCCCGACTTTCAGAACCTGCACCGCAACAAGCGGGCGATGACGTTAAACCTCAAAAGCGATGAGGGCCACGCGATCTTCATGAAGCTCGCCGAGCGCGCCGATGTCATCGTCGAGAACTACAAATCCGATGTGAAGCACCGGCTCGGCATCGATTACGAAGCGGTGCGAAAGATCAACCCGCGCGTCGTCTATGGCAGCATTTCCGGCTTTGGCCAGGACGGCCCCTATGCCGGCCGGGCCGGCGTCGACCAGATCGCCCAGGGCATGGGAGGCCTCATGTCGATCACCGGCCATCCCGGGCAAGGCCCGGTGCGCGTCGGCATCGCGATCAACGACACTTCAGCCGGTCTCTTGCTGTCCTATGGGATCGTGCTGGCGCTGCTGAACCGCGAGCGCACCGGTGAGGGCCAATGGGTTCACACCTCGCTTCTCGAGGCGCAGATCTTCATGCTGGACTTCCAGGCAGCGCGCTATTTGATGAAGGGCGAGGTCGCCGGGCAGGAAGGCAATTTCCACCCGACTTCGCCGGGCACCGGCATGTTCCAGACCGCCGACGGCTACATCAACATCGCCGCCTCAGGCGACAATCTGTGGCGCGGCTTCTGCGAGGTGGCTGGGACAAAAGACCTTGCCGATAATCCCGATTTTGCGACAGTCGTCGCCCGCGCCAAAAACCGGCCGGCGCTCAATGCGCATCTCGCCGAGATCATTCGCCAGCATCCGAACACTTATTGGGTCGCGCGGCTCAACAGGGCCGGCGTGCCGTGCGGGCCGATCAATTCGATCGACCAGACTTTTGCCGACCCGCAGGTCCAGCATCTCAGGATCGTCAAGCCGGTCAGCCACCCGAAGCTCGGCCCGCAAAAGGTGGTCGGCCAGCCGATCCATATGAGCGGCTACCCGCAGCCCGACGAGGTGCGCCCGACCCCTGATCAGGGCGAGCACACAGACACCGTGCTGCGCGAACTCGGCTACGACGCGACGGCCATAGCCGGGCTGCATCAGCGCGGCGTCGTCTAAGTCAGCCCTATTCAAACGGTTTGCGGTTGTGGGCCGTTGGAGGGACGGCGGTGCTCCGCCATGAACTGGTCAAATTCCGCCTTGTCCTTGGCGTGACGCAGGCGATCGAGGAACGCCATGAATTCGCGCTGCTCTTCTTCGAGACGACGCAAAGTTTCGGCGCGGTACTCGTCAAACGCGTAGTTGCCGCTCGATGCTCGGTAATTGCCGCAGCCCCATCGCTCCGCGACCGACGGCATCCGCTGCTGCGTGCGGCGCTGCATTCTGTCCATGCGACGCTGCCAACGGTCCGTGCCGCCGTGTGTCCAGCATGCCATCCGCCCACTCCCTATCAAGAACCCGAGAAGCAAGAGGCCCAGCGGCCAGAACAGGAAGAAGCTGACAACCGTCAGCGCGATCCAGGCCGGCTTGCCGATATCGTCTAGTTGCGCCGCAAACGCCTGCATGGCGGCACCCTTATGTTAATGTATGTCACATTCACATAAGGCCTTTCCGCTCGCTGTCAAGCGCGGATGATGGGACAATCGCGACGACATGACCGCCGCCTCTTCGCTTCCCCCGCAGCCACCTCGCATCGGTATCGGCAAGCCGTTGCGGCGCCTGGAAGACGCGCGTCTGTTGACCGGCCGGGGATGCTACAGCGACGATTTCAAATCTCGCGGGCCAAGTCTACGCAGTGGTGGTGCGATCTATATCGCGGACGGGCTCGGCCCAAGCTTTGCGCAGCTGCTCGGCGAGTGGCTTGCGGTGCGGCCGGATTGCGTGCGGCTCGTCACCGGCGACACCGACCGCGTGGCGATCGGCGCCGGCTCGCATTCCGGACGCTCGCTGCGCCTTGCCAGCATCGCCGCGCGCCAAGCCTCGGGCGACATCATCGAGAGGGGCCGGCGCATCGCGTCGCATCGGCTCGAAGCAGCCGAAGCCGACATCGTTTTCGCCGACGGGCATTTCACCGTCGCCGGTACCGACCGCTCGCTTGACCTGTTCGCTGTCGCAGCAGCGGCGCGGGACGACACGAGTCTCCCCGAGGAGCTGCGTGGGCCGCTCACCGGCATCGGCGAGGTCACGAGCCAGGTCGCCTCCTTCCCGCACGGGTTTCATGTTTGCGAAGCGGACATCGACCCGGAGATCGGGGCCATCGAGATCGTCCGCTACACCGCCGTCGACGATGTCGGCCGCGCCGTCAATCCGCCGATCACACGCGGCCAGACGCATGGCGGGATCGCGCAGGGCGCCGGCCAGGCGCTGTTCGAGCAATGCGTCTATGATGCCGCAAGCGGCCAGCTGCTCTCGGGGTCGTTCATGGACTATGCGATGCCGAGCGCCGAGCTGCCATTCTTTGCGGCGGCGATCAGCGAAGCCCCGTCCACGACCCACCCGCTGGGGTTTCGCGGCGGCGGCGAAGGCGGCATTACCCCTGCGCTCGGCGACATCGTCAATGCCATTGTCGACCCGTTGGCCGATCTCGGGGTCACTCATCTGGAGATGCCCGTCACGCCCGAGCGCGTGTGGCGTGCCATCCATCAGCAAGTCTAACGCATCCGCGGCCGCCATATTTCCAATACTCCTTGCCAATATATCCGTGTTTTGTTATTTGATCTGTCTGCTGAGTTATAACGCTCTCTTTTAAAAACTCGGCAAAATTGGATCTATTTGTCGTCGTCGGAGCATCTTTTCATCCTCAACATGCCCCCTGCTGCGTGGCCATGAGCAGACATATTGCCGTGGTAACCCCGGTGCTCGATGACTGGGCCTGCTTCTCAGCGCTGGTCGCAGAGATATCCAGCCGGTACACCGGTACCGACCTGATATTTCATATCTACGGCGCCGACGACGGCTCCATAGAAACACTGGATGCAAAGAGCATCGCGCTGCCACCGGATTCGTGCGTCGCGGCCATCGAGATAATCCACCTCGCTCTCAATCTCGGCCATCAGCGCGCGATAGCAGTCGGGTTGTGTGCCATCGCCGATCGTACTCACTTTGATGCCGTGCTGGTAATGGATGGCGATGGGGAGGATCGACCGATTGACATCGCCGTCCTACTGGCGGCCAGTCTGAAGCATCCGGCGCATGTCGTGCTTGCTCGTCGCGCGAAGCGCTCCGAATCACCTGCCTTCAGGTTTTGGTACTTCGTCTACAAGCTGGGATTTCATCTGCTGACCGGGCAGGCCATCAACTTCGGAAACTATTCACTCATCCCCATGGCAGCGGTCCAGCGGTTGGTGCACATGCCGGAGCTTTGGAACAACCTGGCGGCTTGCATTTTGCGTTCGCGCCTCCCTTACACGACGGTACCGACCGTACGCGGCATCCGCTACACTGGACGATCGACGATGAATCTGGTGTCACTTGTCGTGCATGGTCTTAGCGTAATGTCTGTCCACAGCGATGTGATCTTTGTCCGCGCGCTCCTCGTCGCCGCCTTCGTCGCATCGGTCTCGATTGCCGGCATCGCCGCAGTAACGATCACTCGCTTTGCAACCGATCTCGCCATTCCTGGGTGGGCGACGACAGCAGTCGGCAATCTGTTGATTATATTGTTGCAGATATTGGTTATAATCACTACGGCAAGTCTGACAATGCTCGCCGGCCGGAGCAACCGGCCAATCATACCGATCGTCGATTGCGCGCCCTATATAGTGAGGCGCGAACTCGTGCGGCGGGAGCGGAGCCGGATCCAGCCGAAAGAAAGTGTCGGTGATTTTGTACAGCCAGCACGATGACGTACATCGGTGAGGAACTGGAGCTGTTCACAGCTGCGACAAACTGGAAGGCTTACTTCTCGAGCACGCTGGCTCCGTTCATAGGCGCGCGGGTCCTCGAAGTCGGGGCAGGCATCGGCAGCAACATACCCTTTTTGCATACTTCCACCGTCCGTCAATGGACGAGTGTCGAGCCCGATCCTGACCTGGCACGCCGTATCACCGAACGGATCGCAGTCGGCGAATTGCCCGAGACGTGCCGAGTACTGGTCGGCACGATCGAGAACATTGATGAAACGTCGCGGTTCAATACCGTCTTCTACATCGACGTGCTCGAGCACATCGCGGACGATGCTGCGGAACTGAACTGTGCCGCCGCTCATCTCGCGCCCGACGGAAATCTTGTCGTGCTGGCACCAGCCCACCAATTTCTGTTCAGCGAGTTCGATGCTGCGATCGGACATCACCGCCGCTACAATGCTGTGAGCCTAACGGCGGTTACTCCGCCCCACTGCCGGCTGCGAACCTGTTTTATGCTCGATTCCGTCGGTTTTTTCGCATCGCTCGCCAACCGTTTCATGCTCGCTGCGACGACGCCGACACCTCGGCAGATCGCCTTTTGGGACAAGGTTCTCGTACCCGTTTCCCGCGTACTGGACAATGTGACGGCCCATAAATTCGGCAAGAGCATTGTCGCCGTGTGGGCGCCCCTCTAACCGCACCCTCTTTGCGCCAGTGAATGACAACCTTCTTCACCAGCGACACGCATTTCGGTCATGGCGGCGCTCTCGGGCTTTACCAGCGCCCGTTTTCCTCTGTCCCTGCAATGAACGAGGGGCTGGTGGAGCGCTGGAACGAGACGGTCGGACCGGACGATATAGTTTGGCATCTCGGCGATTTCGCCATCCGGCAGAAGCCCGAAGTGGTAGCGGAAATGCTTGCCCGGCTGCATGGCCACAAGCACCTCGTGACCGGCAACAACGATCCGCCGGGGACGACAGAGCTCGACGGCTGGGAAAGCGTGCAGCCCTACGTGGAGATCACGGTGGACGGCGTCTCACTGGTGCTGTGCCATTACCCGTTTCGGTCATGGCGAGGCATGGACAAGGGCTGGGTCAACCTGCACGGCCATAGCCATGGAAGATTAAAGCCTCAGCCGCGGCAGTTCGATGTCGGGGTCGATGTCTGGGGGTTTCGCCCGGTGACCCTGCCAACCATCCTCGGCAGCCGTTCCCGGCGTTAGGGCTCTACCCGAGGGTCATCTCCGGTAACGGCACGACCCGCACGCCTGCGGCCTCCAGCCCTTGCCGCGCGGCGCGCGCGACGATGACCCCGCTCGGCTCGTCGCCGTGCACGCACAACGTGTCGAGCCGCACCTTCAGCGGCTTGCCGTTGCGCGAGACGATCTCCTCGTTCAGCACCATGTTGACGACGCGCTCCTCGACCAATTCGGGGTCATGGAGGACCGCGCCCGGTATCTTGCGCGAGGTCAGGTTGCCGTCATCGTCGTAGAGCCGGTCGCAAAAGCCTTCGCGCGCGACCGGCAGCCCCAGCTCTCGGCCCGCCTTCTCCATCGCGGAGCCGGCGAGCGCGACATAGATGATGTTGCGGTCGACCGTCTTCATCGCCCGTCCGATAGCCAGCGCCAGTTCGATATCCTCGGCGGCCATGTTGTTGAGGGCGCCATGCGGCTTCAAATGCGTCACCTTGGCGCCGGCATAACAGGCCATCGCCTGCAGCGCGCCGATCTGGTAGGCGATCATGTATTCGAGCTCGCGAGGGTTCATGTCGATGCGCCGCCGCCCGAAGCCCCACAGATCGTTAAAGCCGGGGTGCGCGCCGATGCTGACGCCCTGGGCGGCGGCCTCGGTCACGAGCCGCTGCATCGTCACCGGATCGCCGGCGTGGAACCCGCAGGCGATGCTCGCCGACCGAATGATCTTGAGCAACCCGGCATCGTCGCCGATGTCATACGCCCCAAAACCCTCGCCCATATCGGCGTTGAGGTTGATTTGTTTGGCCATGCCGCGTCCTCGCTTCGATCGGCCACCGCCGCCGTCCCTGCCAGTCTACCAGGGAAAGCGATGAAAGTGCGTTTCCTGTCGGCCGGCGACCGCGCCCTTGTCGTCGAGTTCGGGGACCGGGTCGACCGCGGGCTGAGCGAGCGCGTACTGCGCCTCGATGCGATCATCCATTCGAACCCGCCGGCCGGGGTCGTCGAGACGGTCTCGACCTTCCGCTCTTTGGCGATCTATTACGATCCTTTGTTGACGAGCCGGGGCGAGCTGCAGCGCGCCGTCGGGCCCCTGCTCGATCTCGGCGACAACCCCCGCGCCGGCGCGAAGCTGTGGCACGTGCCGGTCTGCTATGAAGGCGAATTCGCCCCCGATCTGGCGGAGGTCGCCCGGCTCACCGGGCTGGCGCCGAACGACGTCGTCGCGTTGCACAGCGGCACCCGTTTCCATGTCTACATGCTCGGTTTCCTGCCGGGCTTCCCCTATATGGGCGATCTGCCGCCGCAGCTGGCACTGCCCCGGCGCGCCGACCCGCGGCTGCGCGTGCCCGCCGGCTCGATCTCGATCGCCACCTCGCTGACCGCGATCTATCCCTACGAGAGCCCCGGCGGGTGGCATCTGATCGGCGCGACCCCGATCCGGATGTTCGACCCGGAACGGCCAAAACCTGCACTCTTCGCACCGGGCGACGCTGTTAGGTTCCACCCGATAGACCTTGCCGCTTTCGCATCCATCCGCCGGGCTGTCGAGGACCGCAGCTACGAAGTCGGAAGCGCGTCAGTAGCCCTATGATTCCAGGTCTCAAGGTATTGGCCCCCGGTCTTCACACGACCGTGCAGGACCTCGGAAGGATCGGCTATCAGAATATCGGCGTGCCGGTTTCGGGCGCGCTCGACGGCTTCGCTCTGCGCCTCGCCAATGCGCTGGTCGGCAATCCGCAGGGAATGGCGGCGCTCGAGATCCTGGTAAGCGGTCCGACCATTGAGATAGCCGCCAATTCCGCACGGCTCGCGCTCGTCGGGACCGGAGCCAGTCTCGGCATCCGCGGTGAGAACGCGAGAGCGGTGGCTGCAGGGCAAAGCGCGACGGTGCAGCGGGGCGATATCGCACAAATCGTGCTCGGTCGGCAATCCGCGTCCTGCTATCTCGCAGTCGAGGGCGGGATCGCGGTGCCGAAAGTCCTCGGCAGCGCTTCGACATATGTGCGGGCGGCACTCGGCGGGCTGAACGGGCGTGCCCTGCAACGCGACGACGTCGTGCCGCTCGCTCTGGCATGCGCTTCCCGGAGGATCGAGCTGCGCGCACTTACGCCGCCCCCTGCCCCGGCGGACCTGCCGATCCGCGTTGTTCTCGGGCCGCAGCAGAAATATTTCAGGAAAGAGGCGTTGGCGACCCTGCTCGGCGCCGAGTTCCGCGTGTCGAAAGACACCGACCGCATGGGTATGCGCCTGGATGGCCCCGTGCTCCGGCACCGGCGCGGTTGGGACATCGTCTCCGACGCGATCGCCACCGGCTCCATTCAGGTGCCCGGCTCGGGCCAGCCGATCGTGCTTCTCGCCGATCACCAGACGACCGGCGGCTACCCGAAAATCGCCACCGTTGTTTCGGCCGACTTGCCGAGGCTGGGCAGGTACCGTCCCGGCGATCCATTGCGTTTCGTTTCGGTCGAGCTCGAAGCCGCCGAAGAAATGTGCCGGGAAGCTGAACGCGAATTCGCGAAGCTTGTTGGCGCGCTCGAGCCGGTGCCGAGTGAAATCGAGTTCGATATCGAGTCGCTCTACGGCGCGAACTTGATCAGCGGTGTCACTGCCGGCTTCAAATGAAACACTAGACTTGGGCGAGAGCCATCGGTTCCTGGTCGAAGGCGGGCATGATCTCCTCGGCGAAAGTGCGCAGCCCGGAGACCGAGGCGCCGGGAGCGGCGAACAGCACATTCTCGACGCCGCCGGCTTCGAGCTGCTTCAACTGCGCGATGATCTCCTCCGGCGTGCCGAGCAGTGGCGCATCGTCGAGCACGAAAGAATCCTCGTCTTCCTTGATGTGGGCATAGCGCTCCGCGCCGGGGCCGCGGGCGAGGTCGCCGATGTTTTTCAGCACCTGCCGGCGAGTGATGATGGCCCGTTTGCGCTCTTCTTCGTTGTGGACGATCTGCAGTCCTCGGGTCACGCCCACCATCATCGGATCGTAATGCCGGCCGACCCGCTCGCATTCGTGGCGGAACGTGGCGACGCGCTCGATGATCAGATCGGTCGGGGCGATCTGGTCGAGCAGCAGATTGTAGCCCTCGCGCGCGGCGCGGCGGATCGACTTGGCGCTGCCGGCGCCGAGCCAGAAGGGCGGATGCGGCTGCTGGATCGGGTAAGGCTCGACGACGACGTTGTCGAAATGCCAACGCTTGCCATGATGCGAGAACCGGCCCTGGCTCGTCCACGCCTTGCGGATCACGTCCATCGCCTCGTCGAACCGCTCGGTCGCCTCCTCGGGCGGGATGCAGAAACCGGAGAATTCGTAGGTCCGATAGCCCTTGCCGACCCCGAAATCGAGGCGGCCGTTCGACAGCAGATCAAGAGTCGCGGCCTGCTCGGCGACCAGGATCGGGTTGTGCCAGGGCAGCACGACGACCGCGGTGCCGAGCCGAATGCGCGCGGTGCGGGCGGCCAGATAGGCGAGCAGGCTCATCGACGCCGAGACCTGGCCAAAGCCGGTGAAATGATGCTCGACCAGAAAGACGCTCGAAAACCCGAGCTTCTCGGCCTCGACGACGTAATTGATGAAGTCGTGATAGGCGGAGCTGTCGCCCGCCGGGCCGCCGCGAGCGCGCGCACCGCCGAAAAGCCCGAATCTCATGCTTCCGCCTCCTCTGGTGTCGGAGCCCGAATATATGGCGCGATCCGCAGCAAAGGTCGATCACCGCAATGTGATGGCATGGCCGATATGGTCGCAGGGGTCTGCACGGGAGATGCCGCCTACCTAACTGGTGCGGTGCAACATCGTGAGGCAGATCATGATCGATGCCATTGAACGCGAGGGCGTATACGAGAGCGACGACCGGCAAATCGGCGGCTGGCAAGTCGTCGCCGCAGCCTGGGCGCTGCTTCTGCTCTTCCTGCTGCTGCTCGCCGGGGTCAGCGCCGTAGCGTGCACACGCGCCGACACGCATCCGCAGCGGCATCTCGCCTCGGCCGTGATTCCGCAACACGATCCATGCGTCGGACCCGGCGTTCCGTCGGCGCAGGGCGTCGACGGGTGCAAGACTATCCCGCGCGGCCAGAACTGGACCAGCGCCGGCACTTACTGGTGAGGGCGAGAGGGCGGCGCGGCCGCCGACACTGCGGCGTTGTGCACGGCATCTACCGCGGCGAGCTGCGCGGTAATCTGGCTGCCGCTAACGGCGATCGTCTTATCCGCACTCGATTGTGCGCCGAAGGTAACCTTTAGCCCGTTAGGGTTTGCGCGCAGTTCACTCTCCGGAATGTCGGCGGCGATTTCCTCTGTGTAGGAGCAGCCGCCATCGCAGGTGATCTGGTGCCGGGTGATCTCGAGGAAGCGCAAGGGGTGTCCGGCGCCGTCGCGGGCAGCGTCCCAGTGCCGCTCCGGGCCCGAATAACTGTCCGACACATAAAGCTGGTGGCGGGTCTCGCCGGTCTGCCGGTCGATGAAGCTGCGCAGACAATAAAAATTCGTTTCGGGCACGCCGAGAAACGGCGGCGCGTGCTGCGCCCTGGTGCCGATCAGGCCGACAAACCGCGATGGGGGATCTTCGCGCGCCAGGGCGACGGCCCCGGCGCTCGGCTGAGCGGGAGCTTCTGCTGGCGGGGCCTGGGCGCAGGCCGTCAGGGCCGCGCCGAGCAGGGCAGCGACAACGGTTCGCGCTTTCATCCGGCGTGATCGATGATCTCGGGATTATCCTCCCCAAGCTGCGGCGCCAGCTTCGCAAACGGCGGACGAGCCCCGGCAAAGGAAAGCGGAAGCCCGACCAGCGAAATCGAGCTCAGCTGCTGAATGATGCCGAGCGCCGCGGTCTGCGCATCAGAGACGACCTGGTCTACTGTCTGGATCGGCCCATTCGGGATCCCCGCCGCATCGAGCCGCGCCGCCCACACCGCAAGAGGTTGAGTCGCAAAGAGGTCCGAGAGGATCGGGATCAGGGTTCGGCGATTGACGACCCGGTCACCGTTGGTGCGGAAGGGCGGGTCCTCTGCGAGGCCAGGCCGGCCGATCGCGTCGCACAACCGGCGGAACAAATTGTCGTTGCCGGCGGCGACCATGATATGGCCATCGGCGGCCGCGAAGGCCTGATAGGGAACGATCTGTTCGACGCCGGAGCCATGCCGCGTCGGGATCTCGCCATTGGCCAGATAGGCCGAGAGGGGCAGGGTCATCCAAGCGAGCGTCGTCTCGTAGAGCGAGGTGTCGACGACCCCGCCGCGCCCGGTGCGCCCGCGTTCCTGCAAGGCGGCGAGAATGCCGATCACCGCCCACATGGCCGTCGCCATGTCGATGATCGACACGGTGACCCGCACCGGTGGTCGTCCGTCTTCGCCCAACAGGCTCATCAGCCCGCCATAGGCCTGCATCATCGGGTCGTAGCCGGGCCGGTCGCGCAGCGGCCCGGTCGACCCGAAAGCTCCGATGTTGCAATAAACAAGGCGCGGCTTCTCGGCGGTCAATGCGGCGGCGGAGAGGCCATAGCGGTCGAGCGTGCCGTATTTCAGATTGTGGATCAGCACGTCGGCGCGGTCCTGGATGAGCCGGTGCAGCTTTTCGACCTGCGCCGGATCGCCGAGGTCGATCGTGATGCCTCGCTTGGCGCGGTTGAAGGCGTGGAATGCCGTCGCCGTTCCGTCGGTAAAGGGCGGGCCCCAGCCGCGGCAGGCGTCGCCTCCCTTCGGGTTTTCGACCTTGATGACCTCGGCGCCGAGCTCGCCGAGGATCATGCCGGCATAAGGCGCCGCCACACTGTGGCCGATCTCGATGACGGTGACGCCCGAGAGCGGGCGAGTGCTCGGCATAACAGGCTGCTCCAAGAACCGACAGCTATCCCTGTTTTTCGGCAGCCGTGCGCAACGCCGCGAGATAGGCGCGGATGCGCGCGGCATTGACACCGAAATCGCTGCGCCCGAGACGGGACGACGAGCGGACATCGACGCGGCTGCCCGAGCCCGACGGGGTGATGCGAATGACGATGTCGTCGGTGAAGCCGAACCAGCGGCTCCTGTCGCTCGCCTCGATCCGGCCCGCCCCATCGTCGGCGGCGACGATCGTCCATCCCATCCGTTGCGCCGCGTCGAGCGCCCGATTGAACGCGGCATCCCGGGGAAGCGCCAGGCTCAGGGGTGCGATGTCCGGATAGGCTCGCCGTTGCTGCTCGGCAATCTTGGCGCCTTCATAGGCGGCCGGGTTTCCGCCGTCGGCGGTTCGCGCCGCCACGACAGCGGCGAAGGCGGGAGGATTGTCGGGATCGGTCGTGATGTCGTGGATCGGCGGCACGCTCGTCCGCAACCGGTCGTAATGCCAGGGGACATAGGCGATCAGGAGACCCGCGGCAAACGCCACGATCGCGAGAGCGCGCCCCCGCCATTCGATCCGCGAGCGGGCGACGAGCAAAGCCACCGCCGCGACGGCCAGGGCCGCAATCCCAAAATAGCCTGCCCAGGGCATCAATGTCAGGAACGCGAAACGAAATTGCCACCATCCGGCGCGCCAGCCGACCGGGCCGAGCGCGAGCAGCACCACCGCGACCGCGGCGAGCGCCGCGGCCAAAACCGGCAGATGCCGCAACGGCGATCGGCCGGCGCCGGAGGCGGTCGTAGCCAGGGTCATGGTCTTTGCTCCTGCGAACCAGGGCGGGACCGCTCATTAAAACGCGCCGCAATCCTCGGGTGTCCAGTAAAATCCCTGCGATCCGCAATCATCAATTGAATCGGCCAATCGCCGTTTGCTGCACCTGCAGCGAATCTGCAGCAAAATCTCGTCCCATAGTTGAACCACTGTCTTCATCCGGCGCCCGCGATGCTGACCTCACGGCGCGACTTGTGGCCGGGTTCGACGAACTGCAGTGTGCAATGAGAATTGGTCAATTTTATGGGTGAACGTTGGGCGCCGAGGCTTAAGTGGGATGAAGCGGCGAACCCCTTTCCTACCGTCGCCGTTGCCGGCGTCGAAATTAAACGTCCCGGTATTCACGATTGCGGGCGGGATGTTGAATCGTAAGGATCACGATCTCCTCTGTCCCCTCGTCGACCATGTAATAAAGGAGATAGCGGTATCTTGGCGTCACGAGTTTTCGGACGCCTTCGACATTTTGGGGACGACCGATCTCCGGAAAAAGCGTCAGATTCTGAAGAGAGCGCAGTATCGCATCTCTCACTGCGAGCGCCGCGGACGGATTTCGGGTACGCAGATACTCGGCGGCCTCTGCGAGGTCTTGCGTCGCACGGGGCGTGAACCGCAACTTCACCGATCAAAGCGGCGGAAGGTAGCCTCGACTTCGTCGTCCGTGGCGAACTCGTGTCGCTTGGCTTGCGCGAGCCCTTCGAGCACCGCCGGCAAATGGGCCGGATCGACCGGCTCGGCCGCTACCTCGCTCGCCGCCAAGTGAAGAATGGTGCGTGCGATGTCGTCCTGGGAGTCCGCAGATAGCCGGCGCACTGCTTCGATGGCCTGTTCGAGAAGCTCAGTCATGCGTCGATGATAAGAGCTAAACCCGCTCTGCGAAAGAAGGAACTGCGGTCCGGCCCCGACAATCGCGAGACCGCCGTTCAGCCCGCGACGATCCCATTGGCGCCGAGCATGCCGATGCCGAGATCGTCGATATGCATCGAGCCGCCTTTGCCCTTGCAGTAGCCCGTTTGCCGGCCATAGCGCTCGGCCATCATGCGGCCCAAGTCGGCGCCCTTGGCGACGCAGTGGCCGTGGCCGCGATGCGTCGAGATGATCCGGTCGCCCCGATCGAGCGCGGAACAGATGCCACTATTTGCAGCCACTTTGGCGGGGCGACCGGCATCAAAGCCGCAAACGGGACAGATACGCCGGCGCGGGGCGAATTCCGATCGGTGGCCGCGCGCGGGTACCGTACCCGAATTATATTGAGTTGCTCGGGGGATGGCGCTCACCGACGCACCCTTCTGAGATCAATGGAAGTCGGATAATACTTTGTCCCTTTTTTGGCGCCCGTGCTCTTAATATCACCGTTGTTGAGCATAGAGTAAAGGATAGGTCGAACCAACTCAGGCCGCTCGCCGATTTGTCCTGCTACCCGGCTGCTCGAAAGACCTGTTTGATCTTGATCAAGACAGAACTTAATACGTGATTTAAGATCTTCAAATGACTGATCAGTGCCGCGCAGCGTTTGGGGTAATTTAGTTTGGAGAAGCAGCCCCAGCTTGGCCTCAAGTTCCGTATTAGAAGTATATTGCAAGCGATCGATCCCTCTAATATCGGCCGGAGCGTCGTCGGCTTTGTGAAGGTGAGGATTGAAGAGGATATAGTACTGCCGTCGAAGGCCAACTGCAATGCCCAGTTCCAAAGTGACGTTTGGGTTCCAGCCCGTCACGTCAAATAGAGAAAAATCTGAGTCGAGTATGTAGTTTGTTATTTTCTCCATGATATGCACATTGGTGATTTGTTCGTCTGCAAAGACAAACTCCACAGGGAAAGTTTTACGCACATTGGTGAAGACGTTCTTATAGTCCTGTAGTGGGAACAGGGCGTAAGGACAGGCGACAAAGACTGAAGTCCGTGCCATCAATGACTCCCAATCTCCTTAGTCAATTGATGCTGCTCATACCATAGGTCGTGCTGAGCGTCTGTACCATACGGAACGCGCGAGCCGTGACAAGTCCGGTTGGTAAGTAGACCTGATACTGGGCCGGATGCCCCATTTCACCGGAGACTCGAGCTTCTGATTCGCCCGCTCGAGCGCCGCGATCGCTTCGCCGTAATCCACATGCACGAACTCGGCCCGTGACAGCCCAGCAGTTTGTGGTTCTAAATCGAGCGAAACCACTCGGCCAGAACCGCATCGCACTCGACTAAATGATGCAAATTTAGCTTGGTAACCATAATCCCGAACGTAACGGAGACACTGATCGCGAAGGCATCAATCGTTTCGAGATTCTCGGCATCTTTTCGTGTGCCCCTCATACCACGAAGATGGAAATGTGCTGGTATGCCGCCATAAAGGTCCATGACCTCAGGATATTTGCCATGAACGTAATTTGAGAACGTGAGGTACACATCTGATTCAAGGTGCTCTGCTCTACCGTTCCGAAGTTCACCACCGCTTTTCTGAGCGGCGCTGTCCAGCGCGGTTCCCAGCCGTTCGTTCACTCTCTTCTGTGAGATTTGAGCTCTCTTAAAATCAGCAGCAGCGCCTCGTGCAAAGTCGGCAAAATAGTCTTGTACATACTTCGCCGCTTTTGGCTCCAAAGTACCCGTGTCGTCGCGGGCGAGTAGGACAAATTTAATATGCGTTGTACATTCCGCCAAGGTTCGCATTACCACGCCAATTTCTTGCGTGTAGCCGCATCGAGCGAGCTCAAGAGCCGCATTAAGAGCGCTGACAGCCCTGGCCGCTTTCAGTAGACAAAAATGCTCGACCTTCGGGTTCGCGTACCGGAATCCGTGATGCAGTTTTCCCGAATGATACCGTACCGGCGCAGGCAGAGCCCCAGCTAATGCATGTACTAACCTCCCCAGCGGATCGATCCTCGACCTCAACGTTCGTAATTGCTCTTCGAAACTCATTTCCGACATCGCGTCACTTTCGTGCCGAGCTGGCCATCAAAAGAGCACCGTACGGCAATCCCACGTAGGATTTGCTAAGCGGTGGGTCGCGTTATGGGTCGGCTGGACCCAGTCGTACAGGGGCACCGCAAAGCGCAACGCAAAGGTTTGGATGCTGCTCTTCATGAGGTTCACCTCTAGACGCACAGAAACAATCTGCACATCAGCTGAAATAGTTTTAGCATGTCTTAAATCACGACGGATCGGGATCTGTCCTATTGGCGAAAACAGCGAGGGCGACCGACATCGCCATTTGTAACAAGGCGGCGGCATCTCTTATAACCTTTCCGCGCCAACGGCCCGGTTCTCATCCGTCGCTCACAGCAACGACCTCGGTTTTCCGAGGTCGGCCGCCCGGTCACCGGGAGTTGCCTTCTTTCAGCTATCCGATCGCAACGCCCGGTTTCAGGCGGATGCGAACAAGACACCGCCGGCCCAGCCTACTGACCGGCTTTTCGATACGGTGCGCTGCCCGGCGTTCGCGGGAGGGGGATGGCGTCGCGCACGTTGGCGAAGCCGGTGACGTAGGCGAGAGTGCGCTTGAAGCCGAAGCCGGTGTGCGGCGCCGTGCCATCGCGGCGCAGATCACCCCCCTGGTCGATGCCGTGCTCTGCCATGCTCCTGTCCAGCACCTTGAGCCGCTCCTCGTGCTCGCTGCCGCCGATGATCTCGCCGATCCCCCGGACCAGCACGTCTATCGGCGCGATCGTCCAGCCGTTCCCGTTGAGGCGCATGTAGAACCTCCTTCGGGTAGTTCATCACGACGACCCGGTTTTTTCGTCAATTAGCGCTCGTGCTCCGACTGCAGGTCCGTGCCCCACTTGTCTTAGCCTCGGAATCCCAGCGTCAAACCCGGTGTCGACGATCAACATCTTTGGGCCGGCCGGGTGATTCGCATCAAAGTCCCTGGATATGGTTCCCACGCAGCGCTGTGACGCCTATTACGAGTATTGAGATTTCCGCCCGAAAGAATTTCCGGGCGTGGTGCGAGCATGCCGGGCCGGGGTCAGGCACGCGCGGCGCGCATCGCCTGCCAGATGCGCTCGCTGGTCGCCGGCATGTCGAGGGCTTTGACGCCGAGCGGCGCGAGCGCATCGACGACCGCGTTGACGATCGCCGGCAGCGCGCCGACTGTGCCGGCCTCGCCCGCGCCTTTGGCGCCGAGTGGATTGCGCTTGGTCGGCACCGGGTTCGACGTGATCTCCATGTGGGGCATCGCGTCGGCGCGTGGCATGCAGTAATCCAAGAAGCTGCCGGTCAGGTTCTGCCCCAACTCGCGGTCGTAGACGACCTGCTCCATCAGCGCCTGGCCCAGCCCCTGCGCGACCCCGCCATGGATCTGACCCTTGAGGCCGATCGGGTTCACTACCGTGCCGACGTCGTCGATGACGACGTAGCGGACGATCTCCAGCGCGCCGGTATCGGGGTCGATCTCGACCTCACAGACGTGGCAACCGTTGGGATAGGTGTTGTCGTCGGGAGCGAAGGTGCCCGTCTCGTAGAGGCCGCCTTCGAGGCCGGGCGGCAAGCGGCCGGACTGGAACGACGCCTTGGCGACATCGGTGATGCTGACGCGCCGGTCGGTGCCGGCGACCGAGAAATTGCCCCCATCGGAGGCGACTGCGAATTCTATGTCGGGGTCGGCGGCTTCGAGCAGATGCGCGGCAATGCGCTTGCCTTTGGCGATGACCTTGTCGGCCGCCAACCACAGGGCCGAGCCGCCGATCACCGTCGAGCGCGAGCCGTTGGTGCCGATCCCAAAGGCGACGCGGTCGGTGTCGCCGTCGATGTATTGCACGGTCGCCGGATCGAGCCCGAGCTTTTCGTTCAGCACTTGCTTGAAGGTCGTCTCGTGGCCTTGGCCCTGGTTCTTGCTGCCCATCAAGAGGGTTGCGTTGCCGCTCGGGTGAAATCGGATCTCGGCGAATTCCTGGCCGGGCCCCGCCGCCTTCTCGATCGGGTTGGCAATGCCGATGCCGCGCAGCTTGCCGCGCGTCTTGGCCTCGTCGCGGCGCGCCGGAAAGCCGGCCCAATCGGCTTGCGCCAGTGCCTTCTGCTGGTTGGCGGGGAAATCGCCGCAATCGTAATTGAGGTTCAGCGCGGTCTTGTACGGCATCGCCGAGGCCGGTATCAGGTTCTTGGTCCGCAATTCGACCGGGTCGAAGCCCAGCTCGCGCGCCGCGTCGTCGATCAGGCGCTCGATGACATAGGTCGCCTCGGGCCGTCCGGCGCCGCGATAGGGCGCGGTGCCGTTGGTGTTGGCCATCACCGCCAGCACCGCTACGTAGGCAGCCGGGATGTCATAGGTGCCGGTCAAGGTGCCGACATTGCCGAAGGTCGCGAGTAGGTTGCGTTCCGACGAGATGTAGGCGCCGACATTGGCCAGCGTTTTGACCCTGAGGCCGAGGAATTTGCCGTCCTTGTCAAGGGCCAGCTCGGCGTCGCTGACATTGTCGCGGGCGTGCTCGTCGGCCTGGATGGCTTCACTGCGTTCACACATCCATTTGACCGGCCGGCGCAATTTCTTCGCCGCGAGCAGCACCAGCCGATGCTCGGGATATTGCCAGCCCTTGGTGCCGAACCCGCCGCCGACATCGCCGGCGATGACCCGGATCTTGCTTTCCGGGATTTTGAATATTCGCGTGGCGAGCGCCTGCCGCACCCGGTGCGGGTACTGCACATCGGCGTAGAGCGTGAAACGGTCCTCGCCCGGGTCCCAGACGCCGATCGCACCGCGCGGCTCCATGAAATGCGCGTACACCCGGCTGATCACGTAGCGGCGCTCGACGATGTGCGCTCCCTTGGCGAAGGCCGCCTCGGTCGCGGCCTTGTTGCCGGCCTCGAACAGGTTGGAGATGTTGTCGGGGCACTCGTCCCATACCGCGACCTTGCCCTCCGCCGCCTCGGCGGTGTCGATGACCGAGCGCAACGCCTCGTAATCGATGTCGATCCGCTCGGCGGCGTCCTTCGCCTGCGCCAAGGTCTCGGCCACCACAAAGGCGACCGGTTCTCCGACATAGCGCACGGTGCCCTGCGCGAGGCCGAGATGAGCGCGCGCGAACATCGGCGACCCGTCCGGCCGCTTGCGGCGGAACGGTACGCCCATGACGCCGAGCTTGGCCTCGACAAGGTCGTCGCCGGTCATGATCAGCACGACCCCGGGCGCGGCCTTCGCCGCCGTGAGGTCGAGCGCGCGGATGCGGGCATGGGCGTGCGGCGACCGCAGCACGTAAGCGTATACTTGGCCGAGCAGGTTGTTGTCGTTCTGGAAACGGCCGTTCCCGCTCAAAAGGCGCTTGTCCTCGAAACGCCGCACCGGCTGCCCGATTCCGAACTCGCCCATTACTCGACTCCATCCGCTCGTTCGCAGATCGCCCCCCCCCACCATAATCCGGGGGGCAGCAAGATCATTGCAAGATGCAGCGGTTGGAGTGGGACCTCACGATCTGACGGCGTCGCCCGTCACGTGAGAGGTCAGATCGTCAACCGCACAAACTCATCGACTGTGCTGCAGGCAATCATCTCACTCGAATCGCGTTTTTTTGAGGATCTGAGCTCGACGTTGCGCGCGTAATGGGCGTCTTCGACCCGGCCGTACACGTACCCGAGGCTGAGTCCTTGCTCGGGCCGCCAGCAGTCGAAGGCATAGCCACCCTTCCTGGTTAAAATAGGTCCGACAACGATATGCATCGCAGTTCCTTTCGGAAGCGTCGGGGTGCCACCGACTTGCCCATCACGGGTCTCATCATCTGCCAGATCGCCAGACGAGCGTGTGAGCTGGCTCACACGACACGCATTTACATTCTGGTAGTCCGATCTCCCCTGTCGAACACTCAGTCTAGTTTTAAAAAGTTAATCTCGTTCGGGAATTGATAGTTAAGTCAGAAATATTCGAGGTTAATTCGCCACTCCTCGATCAGGTGTGCGCCTAAGTGTCCGACACCATGCCGGCGTCGAAAATCGTCTCCCACGCTGACGCTTAGTGTCTGCTGCGCCAAGCCTTCAGGTAACGTCCTCAAGACGCACTCGGTAAGTTCGATCTTCGATCACAATCTGGGCGTGTTCACCGTCACCAAGATCACGCTGGAAAACACCAACGCGGCCCCGCCAGCGCACCCGGTCTCCGGGACTAAGGCGGACTGTTACGGGTGGTAGAGTTGCCGCGCGGCGAGTGCGCCGTTGACTTGCCTTGCGCGGCTCGCCGCCTGGCAATCGCTGTGTACCGGACATGTTGCACCTCAATGGAAAAAACCGTCATCTCACCAACAGGGACCCTCAGAGCGGAGCTGGCCGATGTTTCCGCCAGCCTGCGTCAGAGCGCTCGCCCCTAGTTCTACAGTAACGTAAACGCGTAAACACTACCGACACCGAAGCGTTTCGACCCACCCCCGGCAGGGCGGGGCAAATCGCGTTGAGTTGTCATCATCCTCAACTGAACGAGCGGGGCGCAACTTTTGGGCGGCAGAGCCCTCGTAACCTGAACCGTGCGATCGTGCAACCCCGATCAGCGAAAACCACGCAGGCAAGCCCCTTTACCCTCGACTCCGCACCGTGCAGGCTCCGAAACGGCCGGACGAGCCGCAGCTTTCGCAAAGATGGGTTTCTGCAAATGAAAGGTGCATTTCCATTATTCGCGGCCTCGGTCGTGCTGCTCGCGACGTTGGCCGGCCCCGATATGGCGCTGGCCCAAAAGCAGGGCGGGATACTGCGGGTCTATCATCGCGACAGCCCGGCCAGCATGTCGATCCACGAGGAGGGGACGGTCGGCGTCATCATGCCGATGATGGGGGTCTTCAACAATCTCGTGATCTTCGATCAGCACGTGCCGCAAAACAGCATGCAGTCGATCGTCCCCGAGCTCGCCACCGGCTGGGCATGGAGCGAGGACGGCACGGAGCTGACCTTCAAATTGCGCGACGGGGTCAAATGGCACGACGGCAAGCCGTTCACTGCCGAAGACGTCAAATGCACGCTCGATCTCTTGACCAATCAGGGCAAGGAAAAGCTGCGCCTCAACTTTCGCGAAACCTGGTGGGTCAACGTCGCGAAAACCACGACCAACGGCGACCACGAGGCGACCATCCATCTGAAGCGGCCGCAGCCGGCGTTGCTGGCGCTGCTCGCCTCGGGCGACACGCCGATCTACCCTTGCCATGTCCCGCCGCGCGACATGCGCCAGCATCCGATCGGCACCGGCCCATTCAAATTCGTCGACTACAAACCGAACCAGTACATAAAAGTTGCGCGGAACCCGGATTACTGGAAGCCCGGCCGGCCTTATCTCGACGGTGTCGAATATACGATCATCCCGAACCGCTCGACGGCGATCCTCGCCTTCATCGCCGGCAAGTTCGACATGACGTTTCCCTATGAGGTGACGATCCCGCTGCTGAAGGACATCGAGACCCAGGCGCCGCAGGCGACTTGCGAAGTCGGCATGGCCAGCGAATCGATCGGCATGCTGGTCAACCGGACGGCCGCGCCGTTCGAGAACGCCGAACTGCGGCGGGCAATGGCGCTGACCCTGGACCGAAAGTCGTTTATCGACATACTCGGCCAAGGCGAAGGCGAAACCGGCGGCGCTTTGCTGCCGCCGCCGGAGGGGGTCTGGGGCATGCCGGCGGAAAGGCTACAGACATTGCCGGGCTACAGCGGCGATACGCAGAAGAACCGCGCAGAGGCCCAGGCGATCATGCAGAAGCTCGGTTATGGGCCCGACAAGCGGCTCCCGGTCAACATCTCGACGCGCAACCTCGCGGTCTATCGCGACCCGGCGGCGATCCTGATCGATCAGTTGAAGGAGATCTATATCGACGGCGAGCTCGAAACCGTCGAGACCGCGAACTGGGTCCCCAAGCTGATGCGTAAGGATTACAAAGTAGGGCTCAATGTATTGGGCACCGCGGTAGACGACCCTGACGTCTATTTCAGTCAGAATTACGTGTGCAGCTCGGCGCGCAATTACATGGGCTACTGCGACAAGGAATTCGACAAGATGGTCGAGCAGCAGTCGATGGAAGCCGATCCGGGCAAGCGCAAAAAACTGGCGTGGGACGCGGACTATAAGCTGCAGCAGGATCTGGCGCGCCCGATCATCTATCACCTGCGGGCCGCGACCTGCTGGCAGCCCGAGGTCAAGGGGCTGACGATGATGACCAACAGCCAGTACAATGGCTGGCGCTTTGAAGATGTGTGGCTCGACAAATAAGCCCGGAGGAAACGAGGATGGCGGAGGAGAGCGCGGCGAGCCTGGTCGAATACGCCTGCAAGGACCAGGTCGCGACCCTGACCCTCAACCGGCCGCAACGGCTCAACGCCTTCAGCGACGAGCTGGTGCGGCATCTGGCGGATGCGTTGCGCCGCTTCGATCTCGACCCGGAGGCGCAGGTCGCGGTCATCTGCGGCAATGGCCGCGCGTTTTCCAGCGGCGCCGATGTGCACCAGCGTCAGCTGCGCAAGCGGGAGGAATTCCTGGAACATGGCGGGCCGCAGGGCTGGGGCGCCAATTCCGGCGACCTGTTGACCCGGTCGGTCAACTGGAAGCCGGTCATCGCCGCGCCGCACGGCTATGCGATGGGCCTCGCGCTCGGCATCGTGCTCGAATGCGACCTGATCGTCGCCGCCGCGGGCACCAAATTCCAAGTGACCGAGACCTCGCGCGGCCTCGGCGGCGCCAAATACTGGGCCTTGCTGAATTTCCGCGGCGCCGCCGCCTTTGCGACCGAGGTGACCCTGACCGGCCGGTTCTTCACCGCCGAGGAGGCGCTCGCCGCCGGCATCATCAATCGCGTCGCGCCTGAAGGCCGCCATCTCGAGGTCGCCTACGAGCTCGCCGCCGAGGTCGCAAAAAACCCGCCGCTCTCGGTTCGCGCGACGGTCCGCACCCGCCGCTGGTACATGGACCAGCTCGAGCGCGAAGTGACGATGCAGACCGCCCCCTTGAAGCTGTATCTGTCGGAGGACTTCCAGGAAGCCGCCCGCGCCTTCGCCGAAAAACGCAAGCCCGGCCCCTTCAAGGGCCGCTGAGCGGCGGTGGCGCTGACGCAGCCCGCAGCCAATCGGAGGCTTTCTACAACTTCAGCTCGCGCAACTGCTTCACGTCGGCGCGGCCGGCGCTGAGGATGTAGCCGACATCGGAGCCGCCGGTCAGGTAACGCACCCCGAGCCGCAACAGCCAGCTCTGGAACTCGAAATCCTGGCGCACGCCGCCGACCCCCATCGCCTTACCGTGGCTCTTCGCGGCTCGGGCTACCGTCTCGAAGGCGGCGCGCATCCGCTCGTGCGTGTATTGCCCGGGAATGCCCATCTCGGTCGACAGGTCCGAGGCGCCGATGTGCAGCACATCGATGCCGTCGATCGCGGCGATCGCATCGGCGTTCTCGACCGCCTCGGGTGTTTCGATCATCGCCATCAAGATAGTCTGTTCGTTGAGGACCCTGCACACCTCGACCTGCGGGATGGCGGCATAGCCGAGCTGGGGACCGCTGCCGAAGGCTGAGCGGTGGCCTTTCGGCGCATAGAGGCAGGCTTCGACGATTGCCCTGGCCTCGGCGGCGTTCTGGACATGCGGAACCATCACCCCCTGGGCGCCGCAATCGAGGATGCGGGTCGCGTCGTGCGGGTCGTGCGAGGTGACCCGGGCGATCGGCGTGATCCCCATGCCCAATGCCGCGACGCATACCCCGGCCGCGGTTTCGAGCGAAGTCGGGTTGTGCTCGAGGTCGATATAGACCGCGTCGAAGCCGCACGCCGCCGCAATCATCGCGATGTTCGGCGTGCGCAACTGATTGACGCCCATGCACAGCACCAGTTCGTTGGCTTTCAGCATCTTCTTGGCGCGGTTTTCGCCGATCTGCGTAGGCATCGGATTCCTCCCAAGGGGGTTAACGAGATTTCGGTGCTAGAATACGCAAACAAGTCCTGACGTTCGATCACATCAGCGGTCTCCTGGAGACGAAAAGTGACGCCAGCCGACCCGACCCGCTTCCAGTTCACCCCCGATCTCACGATCTGCCGCCTTCTGAACGGGATGTGGCAGGTCTCCGGCGCCCACGGCTACATCGAGCCCGACCGCGCAATCGCAGAGATGTTCGCGTATCACGACGCCGGGCTTACCACTTGGGACCTCGCCGATCATTACGGCCCGGCTGAAGACTTCGTCGGAGGTTTCCGGCGCCAGTTCGCCGCCCGTCACGGGATCGAACGGCTTTCCGAGATCCAGGCGTTTACCAAATGGGTTCCCGCTCCGGGCCGGATGACCCGGCGCGTCGTCGACGAAGCGATCGATATCTCGCTCTCGCGAATGGATGTGGAATGCCTCGACCTGCTCCAATTCCATTGGTGGGATTACAAGGACGAGAACTACCTCGACGCGCTCAAGCATCTCGCAGACCTGCGGCACGAAGGAAAAATCCGTCACCTCGGGCTGACCAATTTCGATACCGAGCGTCTGGGCGTGATAACCGATCATGTTCGCATCGCCTCCAACCAGGTTCAGTATTCGCTCGTCGATCGCCGGGCCGAGGTCCGAATGGCTCCGTTCTGCCGAGAACACGCAATTACGCTTCTCGCGTATGGCACCCTCCTGGGCGGTCTGCTTTCCGAGAAATACCTGGGCTGCCCCGAGCCACGGCGGCCCGAACTCGGCACCGCCTCGTTACAAAAGTACAAGAACATGGTCGACGCCTGGGGCGGATGGACGCTGTTCCAGGAACTGCTCGCGGTGCTGAAACAAACCGCCGACAAGCATCGGGTGAGTATCGCTAATGTCGGTGTCCGCTACATTCTGGATCGTCCGGCGGTGGCCGGCGTGATCGTCGGCGCGCGGCTCGGCGTAGCGCAGCATATCGCCGAGAATATTCGTGTCTTTGGCTTCGGGCTTGACACCAGCGATCTTGCTATGATCGAGGCGGTCCTCGCCAAATCGCGCGACCTGACACAAGTAATCGGCGATTGCGGTGACGAATACCGATATCGACCGAGGTCGTAGGACCAGTCCTCGCAGAAAATGATTTGCCCGAGCGCCCTCGGATAGCGCGAACTCGCCTGGTCAGCGGGGTGGCGGCGGCTCGGCCTGACGAGAGCCGAAAAGCCGCAGGCTGCTCGCCACCGCGCCGGCCGCGGCAAAACCGCCGCCGACGAGCAGGGACAAGGTGGCGCCGTGACCGATGCCACGCGGACTCGCGCTCGTCAGCGCGAAGATTAAGCCGACCAAGGCCGCACCCAGGGTTTGCCCGACGAGCCGCGCCGTCGCGAGAATGCCGCTGGCGCTGCCTGCGCGTGCGCGCGGCGCGCTGGCGAGGATGGTGCGGTTGTTTGGCGATTGAAAGAAGCCGAACCCGACGCCGCAGATCACCATGCACCAGGCTATTCGCGACACTGCCGCGTGTGTTTCCTGGGAGGCCACCAGAACGAGTCCCAGGCTCAAAATAGCCAAACCGACCCCACCGAGAGTGCCGGCCGGATAACGCTTGTCGACCAGCCATCCCGCGAGCGGCGCGGTGAAAGCGACTGCCATCGGCCAGGGAGTCATCAGCAGACCAGTCTCGACCGCCGATCGGCCGAGCACCTCCTCAAGGAAAAAGGGCAGCGAGACGAAGGTCAGGTTCTGCGCGGTGAACGAACAGATCGAGCCCAAAACGGAGAGCGCGAACACCGGCTGCGCAAAGAGTTCGAGCGCCAGCATCGGGTAGGCCAGCAGGCGCTGCCGCAAGACGAAGGCCGCACCCGCGACCGCGGCCCCCGCAAGCTCGAACGCGACGGCCACCGACAATCGGCGAAGATTGTCGATGCCGACGATCAGGGCGCCAAAGGTCACCGCGTTCAATCCGGCGCTGAGCCAATCGAAACGATGACGGGCGAGCGGGGTCCGCGGCAGCGCGCGGCTCGCGAACGCCAGGGCGACGACGCCGAGGGGTACATTAACCGCGAACAGCCATTGCCACGATGCGATAGACAGAATTCCGGCCGCCACGGTCGGCCCGATCGCTGCCGAGGTCGATCCGACGAGCGCGTTGATCCCGACGCCCCGGCCGAGCTGGTCTGCGGGGTAAATGAAGCGGAGCAGGGCGGTGTTGACGCTCATCAGCCCGGCGCCGCCAAAACCCTGGAGGATGCGCGCGGCGACAAGCATGGTGAGCGACCCGGAGAGCGCGCAGCCGAGCGAGCCGAGCGTGAATACGGCCAGACCCCAGACGAATACGCGCCCGTAGCCGCGCAACTCGCCGAGCGAGGCGAACGGCAGCAGGGAGATCGTCACGGCGAGCTGATAGGCGTTGACCACCCAGATCGCGCTGGCCGGGTCTGTGCGAAGCTCGGTGGCGATCGTCGGTAGCGCGATATTGGCGATCGCGCCGTCCAGTACCGACATGGAAAGGCCGGTCAGGACCACGAGCATCGCCCCCAGGCGTTGCGGCTGCGGCAGGCCGTCTCGCGCCTGCGGGCGCTTCATGCGGCCGCTACCTTCCCCGAATATTCACGCATCACCCTAAGCTTTCGAGGCCTGGACCGCCCCCTTAAATTGAACCCCAAGGTCGGGCCTGCATTCGGGGTATGTCGGATCGATCGTCCGGAGTATCCGGCGGATAAAAAAGGCTTGCGAGCAACACTGCCAGGATACCGGTAAGAAAGATTCCGTCGAAGGTTCCGGCTCCGCCGATGGAGGCGACCGGCGCGCCTAATCCTTGGACCTTGTCGAGATTGAGGAGGTCGGCGCCGATCAGCGTGCCGAGGCTGCCGCTGATGTAAGCAAGCGGCGCGGCCTGCCGGCGCGACAGCAGCAACGCGACGACCGCCGCCGCTAGAGGCGGCACGAATACGGGAAGCGCGATTTCGAGGCCGGGGATGGGGCGAGCCAGCAAGTGGCACACCGCCGCCACGCCGGCAGTGGCCAGAAGGCCGCGTACCCACAATCGATTTTTGACCAACAGGTAGAACGACAGCAATCCCGGGATCACCGCACCGCCGACATTCACGGCGACGACCGTGCCGGGCCAATCGATCACAACCGGGATCACATAACGCATTCCGAAGAACGGAACTTCCTGCCCCGACATGATCTGCTGTTCGGGCAGCCGTGCTGTCGGGATGTTCAGGTAGCTGCCTGCCAACGAGGCCAACAGCAATAAAATTGCGGCACGGGAGCCTACACCGACGCGCATGTACGCCAGGCGCAACGCCCGCACCTCGATCCACGCAACGAGTACGAGGAAGACCCCCGCCAAAAGAGAAAAGTGTGGCAGGGCCAGGGGGAAGTATTGGAGCCTGCTAAAATCCATTCTCAGTCCTCAAGCGCATATAGGCCCATTTCGCACCCACCGCACTCTGTACGGGAATCCGCCCCGTCCTTTCGCGACCTGACATTCGCGACAATTGCGCTCAAGCTTGTCAGATCGGTCCCTACCGCCACGGAGCCCTGCTCGGTGAGCCGAGAACGGGCAACTATGGAGCGTGACGGCAAATGCGGACGCCGAGGACGGTGCGCGGGTTGGAGGAGTTTGGTCGGGTGAGGCTGTCGCACTCGTTTTTTATGCGCGACTTTCTTTACAGCGATATCTCAAACCTTCACGGCATCCCTAATCTGCCTTGCGATCCGGATTTGGCGATTGCAGCCGGCCGGCGCCTCTGCGAGGAGCTCCTCGAACCGTTGCAAACGACATTCGAACGGCTGGCGATCCGTTCGGCTTACCGCTCACCCGCGGTAAACGCGTTCGGCAACGCGCACCGCAACAATTGCGCTTCGAACGAGCGCAACTATGGGCGTCACATCTGGGATCGCCGCGATGCGCAAGGAAGTATGGGCGCCATGGCGTGCATCGTCATCCCATGGTTCGCCGATCGCCTGCTCGAAGGCACCGCGTGGCAGGCGATGGCATGGTGGATCCACGATCACCTCCCTTACAGCCAGCTGCAGTTTTTCCCGAAGCTCGGCGCGTTCAATATCGGATGGCAAGAGTACCCAAAACGCGAGATCTACAGCTTCATCCGCCCTCGAGGGTACCTGACCCGACCGGGCATGCCGAACCACACCGGCGACCATGCCGATCAATATCGGGGCTTCCCAGCCCGTTAACATCGGCGAGCACACCTGATGTGTTCGGGCGTCACCTCCTGGACGCGTTCAGCAGCACCGTTCCGGACCCGGTGCTGCGGTGCGCGATCTGCGGGATCGCCTTTAACCTGAAGGCGCTATGCAGAAGGCTGCGTCTTGCTGATCGGCCTCGACACCCGGCACGGAGATTTCGCGCTCGCGCCCTGGCCGAGCGGCACCTTGCACCCGAAACTGTGACCTCTCCAAAAGGGGGATCGGCGTCTCTGTCGGAGTTTGGCGCCGCGGGACCCAAGAATAGGGCGCCCGATAGGCCCGGTAGACCATATTGAGTCCGCGCTTGCCCCAATAAGGGCTGATATATTCCCAGACCAGCTCGTGGTCTCGGGTAACTTCGAAAATACGACCATCAGATCCCTCGGTGATCAGCGTGTTGCCGTTGGGTAAACGCTGGGCGCTGCTGATGAAAGGGCTGTAGAAGCGTGAAGCGTCAAGCGGCATGACGAAACCCGCTTCGACCGGCGTATACTGCCAGACGATTTGGAGGGAAATCGGGTCTACTTCCAAAACACGCGAGTAATCCCGCCTTGCGTTCTGACGGCCGGTCGGGGAAGCGGGGTTGGGCTTACCGTAACCTGCCCAACCGCCATTATCGAAGACCAGTAAATTGCCTTCGCCCGGCAAGCCGCGCGGAATGATGTGCGCGTGGTGCTGACCGATGATCCAACCCAGTTTGCGCTCGGCCTCACTGCCGTCGTAGTTGGGGCCGAGCCGCCAGGTGATGTTGCCGGTCTTTCTGTCGGTGATGGCGATGATATTCGCTTCCCTCGAATCCCAGATGATATTGTCGGGATGAAAGCGTTGATCGCCCGCATCGAAATGCCGGTTGGGCCCGACAAAGGACGCGGAATTGATGTGCAGCCAATCGCCGGCGGCTCCACTTGCTAGTTTTCTCAGATTGGGGTCACGGAACAGAACCGTCTTTGCATCATCGTCGAAACCCAGCTCGTCGAAATGTTCATGGGCGCTCCATGACCAGAAGATTTCGCCTTCCCAGCTCACCTCGATCAGCTTGTCATCGAGCAGCATCTGATTTGAGATTTTTGGATTTCGCACATCTTCGTGCGCCAACAGCAATGTCTTGCCGCGATCGTTCGTCGGCGTCTGGCCGGGCACGTAATATCCGACGGGATTGCCTTCGCGCTGAAAGTCGTGATGCTGGCGCGCATACCAGCGCGGCTCTTGTCCAGGATCGGCGATATGTTCCAGCCGGCTGAACCGCCAAACGATATTGCCCTCCCAATCGACTTGGACCAGATCCGTTTGATCCTGGTAACTATGATTGGGGTCGCGGAGCCCCGTGCTGCCGAAGACTTGCCCGTCCGGCAGCAACTTGTTGGGAAAGCCCTGCAGACCTTTCCACAATTGCACTTCCTTTCCATTCATATCGATCAGCAAGGCGCCGAGATCCGCCGCCGGAAAAATGGTGTAACCGCTCCACGCCTTGGCGGGATCGTACAAAGTGACGCCGGTCGGATAGATCGTTGGATGTCCCATCTTTGTCTCCTACTCCTCAAACGGCCAGATGCAGGATCTGGCCCTAAATTTCTTCGCCGGCAACCGGCGATTGCTGGCAGGGCTTGTCAAGTTTAAGTTTTAGGCACTAGGAAAGGTTGCGTCCTGGGCAGAGATTGTGCGGGTATTTAAACGTCGATCTCAACCAATTTCTCGCCATGGTTGTTTAACTCGACAGTGCCACCCGGACCATGTGGCTGGGACCAAGCCATGTGGAACCCGGTCCAATACAACCCCCGGTCTCCAAGGCCGGGCTCTCCCCGCCATCCACGCCTCCTTTCGGACAGCGAAAACCCTAGGCAAGCAAGTCGGCGGCCGGAAAGAGTCCGGCCACCCAGAGCTTAGGTCGTGCAGTTGGCAAAGATGAAGTCTTGGGTGTGTGCTTCCTGGCCAGCTGTGGTTAATGTCCCTCAACCTGTCTGAATACGAAGACAGGAATGTTGGTCTCGCCGCCTTGATCGAAGGTTCTGATGAGGTTGGTGTTGAGAAGGACGCGGAGATCATTGCGATCGCCCGTACCAGACACCTGAACTTTACAGTAGGCGTCGTTACCGACCGCAGGGTCGCCGAAGTCCCCCGAGACTTCCATACCCGCCGGGGTTGGCGTAGCGGGCGAGACGAATAGGGGGGTTCCATCCGGACCAATAATCGAGATGGTTATGTTCAGCATTTTGTTGCTGACGTTGACAGCGTTACAGTCGAATTTGCCTGCGTGTGTCGCGCCCGTGTAGAGGGTGGCACGCAGTTTGCCGGTGTCGTCTTCGGCCGAGGCGATCGCTCCGCTGGCAACGATCAACCCCACTCCGCAGAGCAGCGTCCAAAGGCGTTTCATCGTTCGTCTCCTCGCAGCGCCCCGTAACGCTGATGGATTGCCGGGGCTTGTTATCGGTCGCGGGTATCGTGGCCGATGAGAAGAGAGGATGCAGTCGTCCGGCGCCGAAATCTTTTAGCGGAGCTTGATATTTTCTTGAGATCGTTGTGATTCTTTCGCCAGACGAATTGCCGTGCCGGTCGCTCCGGCCCGGAGGTCGAGCGAAGGCGGTCAGCGTGTCTCCGGCGTGTGGATTGTTCTTGCGGATCCAAGCCGGCGAGAAATCCAGTCGGAGGCGGATCGGGGTGGTCCGCGCTTCCGCCACGGCTTCCTTGTCCCTGGCCATCGCCGCAGCTTCTACGATCGAGAATGCGCCACCGCGTTCCTCGCGCCGAGCGGGATAAGGGGCGGCGAGCCGGGTCAGCCCTCCCATCCGGCCTTGCGCAGGCCCTCCAGCCAATGGGCATGGTCTTCAGGGCGCATGAACTGCGCGCGTGCGTGGACATGCATCTCGAACAAGGCGGGGGCGATCGTGATGGCCTTCTGCAGGGCTTCCGTCGCTTCCGCGGTCCAACCGAGCTGGCCGAGCGCCGCGGCGTGCCAGCGGTAGGTCTGCGGAAAATCGGGGTACGCGCGGATCGCCCGCCTCCCGGCCTCGACCGCGGCATCGTATTCGCCGGACAAATAGAAGCTGGTCGCTACCTGCGACAACTGCAGCGCCAAGTTCGGCTGGCGGGGGTCGAGCCTGATGCTGTGTTAGAGTGCGACACGCCCTTCCTTCGGGCGGCCCGACCACATCAGCACCGCGCCAAGGACCCCGTGGGCACTGGCGAGGTTAGGACTTATCGTCAGAGCGCGCTCGATCTCGGCGAGAGCATCTTGGTAGACGCCGCGCGCCATCAGGATCTGGCCAAGACGCGCCCGGGCTTCTGCATCATTGCCGTCGAGTGCAACCGCCCGTCGCGCCAACGCCTCGGCCGCGGTCAGGTTTTTTGCCATATCGCGTCCCAGCACCCCGAGCGTCGCATGCCGTTGCACCTGCACCTCATGCCGTAGCGCCCAGGCGAGCCCGCTGTAGCCGCCCGCGAAATTCGGGTCTAGATCAATGGCCTGCTGGAAAAATTTCTGGGCCGCGAGATTGTCGTCCGCGCTGAATTTGCCGAAATGCCACAAGCCGCGCTGATAGGCCGCCCAGGCGTCGAGGCTGCCCGGCGGCTTGCGCATCGCCCGTTGCCGCTCGGCATCCGCAATGACCGGAGCAATCGCGATCGTCACCGCCTCGGTGATCTCGTCCTGAAGCGCGAAGATGTCGGTGAGGTCGCGGTCGTAGCGGTCGGCCCAGACGTGCTTGCCGGTCTCGGCTTCGACCAGCTGGGCGGTGACGCGGATGCGATTGGCGGCCCTTCGCACGCTGCCTTCGAGGACATAGCGTACGCCGAGTTCGCGCCCGACCTGCTTCAGATCGACTGCGCGGGCCTTGTAGGTAAAGGAGGAGTTGCGTGCAATGACGAACAGCGAGGGGTAGCGCGACAGAGCGGTAATGATGTCTTCGGCGATCCCGTCGGCCACGAACTCCTGCTCGGGGTCGCCGCTCATGTTCGTGAACGCCAGCACCGCAACCGACGGCTTATCGGGCAAGGGCAGTGAAGGGACGGTGACGGCAGCGCCGCTGGCGCTGCCGATGCGATAGGCGCGAAGCGGCTGCGCGATGTTCTTGACCTGCTGCTCGCCGAGGTCGGTGAACACGACGGGCAGCTTGGTGCCGATCTGGTCGCGCACCGTACCCGAGACGCAGATCCCGCCGGGCTCGGCGAGCGCTTCGAGCCGCGCCGCGATGTTGACACCGTCGCCAAACAAGTTGTCGCCTTGCACAATCACATCGCCGACATGCACCCCGATGCGAAAACGCATCTGCTCTTCTTTGGCGAGCGCCTCCTGCACTGCGACCGCACATTGGACGGCGTCGACGGCACTCGCGAAATCGGCGATGACACTGTCGCCGGCGCTGCCGAAGATGCGCCCGCGATGGGCGGAGATCAGCTCGTGGAGAACTACGCGACAGGCGGTCAGCCGGCGCAAGGTGCCGACCTCGTCCTGCCCCATCAGCCGGCTGTAGCCTTCGACATCGGCGGCAAAGATCGCCGCGAGCTTGCGGACCGTTTCCTCTTCCCCACGAACGACGCCGACAAACCGGAAGCCTTTGCCGTGCGCCGTGCGAATGAGGCGCTGTTCTTCCCCGCTGTCGCCTATCGCGTTGCGCGCTGCATTGATCCGCGTGCTCAATGTCGATTCCGAAACGATGCGCCTGTTCCACACGGCAGCAAACAGATCGTCCTTGCTGACGACGCGCTCACGGTTGCGGATCAGATATTCGAGGAGGTCGAAAACCTGAGGCTGGAGGGAGATCAGCGTTCCGCTGCGCCGCAGCTCGCGCCGCGCCGTATCCAACGAAAAATCTTCAAAGGAGTAGAGCAACGGACTACTCCACTCATAGGCGAGGAGAGCACCCCAACTCGCGCGTTAACCAGCCTGACATTCAGGGCCATATCGGTCAAGGCCGCTGGGTCGGTTCTCTCACCGCCGCGGACGGTTGGCGATGTACTCCTCGCTCTGCATTTCGATTAGGCGCGAGACCGTGCGGCGGAACTCGAAGGTGCCGTCACCGGCAGTATAAATTTCTTTCGGCGGCACTTCGGCCGAGGCGATCAGCAACGTGCGCGCGTCGTAGAGCGTGTCGATCAGAATGTTGAAGCGCCGAGCTTCGTTGCGCTGCTGCGGGGAGAGGCGCGGGATGCCTTCGACGATGACCGCAGCGAAGTGCTCGGCGATCGCGAGGTAATCGGCAGCGCCAAGCGGTTTGGCGCAGAGATCGGGGAAGGAGAACCAAGCGACGCCTCGCGCCGCTCGTGGGATGACGAGTGGGCGCCCCTTCACGGTAAGGCTTGCACTGGCGCCGAGGGCCTCATCGGTCAACTCGGCGAAGGCGTGCTCGAGCGCGTCGTGCGCCGCCCCGTCCAGCGGGTGGTGGTAGACCGGCTTGCCGTGCAGCCGCGCGAGCCGGTAGTCGCGTCCGCTGTCGAGCTCCAACACATATAACCTTTGCTTGAGCAGCGCGATGAACGGAAGGAAGCGCTCGCGCTGCAGACCATGCTCGTAGAGCTCGTCCGGCGCCCGGTTCGACGTCGCGACGACCACAACCCCAGCGTCGAACAATGCCCTGAACAGGCGTTCGAGGATCATCGCATCGGCGATGTCATCGACTTGGAACTCGTCGAAGCACAACAGTGCAGTCTCGGCTGCGAGATCATTCGCGACTTTGGCGATCGGCCGGTCGGTGTGGGCGCGCCGCTCCCGCTCGATGCGGTCGTGCACATCGATCATGAAGGCGTGGAAATGCACCCGCCGCTTGCGAAGGCTCGGCACCGAGCGGAAAAACAGGTCCATCAGCATCGATTTGCCGCGGCCGACGGGACCGCACAGATAAAGCCCGACCGGCGCGTGACTGCCACCGTTCTCGGCGAGGCCGAAGCGGGCGAGCCAGCCGCGCAGACCGGTTTCCGGCCGGTAGTGGAGCAAGGCGCGATGGAGGCTCTGCAATCGCTCGATGGCCAGCTGCTGTGCCGGGTCGGGCTGCAGCTGCCCCCGCTGGCGCAGGGCGCGGTAGACCGCCATCGGTTCCGCGGTCGGCGCCGCGGTTGTGCCCGCATCGGGTGCTATCACAATGAGCTGACTAGAATTCGTTGTGATCGACGGGCCGATGTTCCGGGGTTAACTTCCGTCGAAGATAGGGCGAAGGAGAAAGCGATGAACGAAGACCGTTTCAACATGGATATCCGAAAATTCTTAAAAGTCGTCGGCGTGACCTCGCAGCGCGAAATCGAGACCGCAGTCCGGGACGCGCTCGCCACGGGCAAGCTCAGCCAAAGTGCACTACTGAAGCCGCGTGTGACCCTGTCGATCCCGGAGCTCGGGCTCGAACACGTCGTCGATGGCGAGATCGGGCTGTCTTAGCAGGCGGCTCGCTTCGCCGAGATCGCTTCGCCGAGATCGCTTCGGCGCTCCGCGCCGCGCAGTGACGACAAATACCGCCGTCATCGCGAGCGGAGTGAGACAATCCCGCCGGGCTATTTCGCCGCGGTTACCATGATTTCGACCAGCAGTTCCGGGCGCGCCAAATCAGCTTTTACGCAGGCCCGCGCCGGCGGGTTCTCGGGATCGACCCAGGCGTTCCACACCGAGTTCATCTCGGCAAACAGCGCCATGTCCTTGATCCACAGATTGGCCGACAGCAGGTTGGACTTGGTGGTTCCGGCCTGGGCGAGGTAGCCGTCGATCTTGTCGAGGATCTGCTTGGTCTGGCCCTTGATGTCCTGGCTCGTGTCGCCGGCGGTCAGGCCGGCGAGATAGACCGTGTCGCCACGCACGACGCAGCGGCTCATACGCGGACCGGGCGGCTGAGTCCGGTCGAAACGGGTGATGGCCATCAGCGAGTCTCCCCTAAGAGTGATCCTAAAGAAAAAGCGGTCAGCCCGGGCTCCGCGGCGGCGAAACGTAATTGACGATCCGCTTGCCGTTGGTGTGGACGCCGAAGGTTACGAGCGGCCGGTCGCCCACTACCCGGAAGGCATGCACCCGGTTTGCAGGTACGGCGATCGTGACCCCGGGTTCCATCGTTACCACACCTTCTTCGCCATCGAGCCAAGCCTCGCCGCGGCCCTCGATGACGGTCAAGATCTCGGTGTAAGGATGCGAGTGCGGCGGCGTCGCGTATCCCGGCTGCGAGGTCTGAATGCCGGTGCGGATCGGCAAGCCCTCACCGGTGTCGTCTCCGATGATCGGCTGATAGGCGGCGCCGCCCGGCAATGTCACGCTCGGCCGGTCGGCATGGCGAATGACGGTCAGCGCGTCGGGCATCGGCTCCCTCCTCGGCCATTGGGAAGGGCCGAAGCTATCACGGTTTTGGCGCACCGGTGATCGGAAAGTACCACTCGTTTGGGCCGGCCTCGGGTGCTATGTCCGGTTAACTATAATATCGCGAACGGTTCGCCAAAGCGGCGCGCGGATATGATCGGATATCGCCATGCAGACGGTTCGGCCATGCTGCGCATCTCTAGTCTTTGGTGCGGCGCTGCTCTCATGGGGCGCGGCATCGGCAGCCGATATCGAAACGGCAACGCCGCCAACCTTCGAATTCGGTGCTTACCCGCAGGCGGATGGCTGGGTCGATTTCGGATTGCGCGCGCCCGCGGCCGATACCGCCGAGCTGCTGATCTACGACACGGGAGACTCCCCGACGCCGGCGAAGGTCGTCCCGATGACGCGCGACGGCGCCGGCGACTGGCGCGTCCGAATCCGCGGCCCCGGGGTGGGGCCCGGCACAATTTACATGTACCGCCTGAATGGCCACGGGACAGCCACAGCGAACGCGCCGTTTGGCACCGTGCTGAACGGCAATTTCGTGCTCAATGACCCGTACGCCTACCGCACGGAGGAGGTCGGCTATTCGACATTCTACCTCTCTCCACCCTTCGTCGACAGCGATCACTCGATCTATGCTGGAGGCGGCAAGAGCATCGTCTATGATCACGGCGCCGACCCTGCCCCTACTCATGTCGACGTGCGGCCAGAAAAGCTCATCATCTATGAGTTGCACGTGCAGGATTACACGGCGCAACTCCAGGGCCTGCCGGAGGCGCTGCGCGGCACCTATCTCGGTCTGTCGCAGGGCGGGCTGAAAACGCCGGGCGGCCTGGCCGCCGGGATCGATCACCTCGCCGAGCTCGGCGTCACCGCGGTCGAGCTGATGCCGGTCATGCAATACGACAAGGAGACGACGACAACCGCGGGCCGGGTGAATCACTGGGGGTACATGACGACAAACTTCTTCGCGCCGGAAACGCGCTATGCGTCGCGACCCGGCGAGGAGGTCATCGAGCTGAAGCGGCTCGTCCAGGCTTTCCATGACCGCGGCATCGCTGTGTTCATGGACGTGGTCTACAACCATACCGCCGAAAAGAGTTGGGTTGCGGATGGGCGCCTCGCCGACAAGTGCTACAATCTGTGCGACGACATTCCCGAAATCTATCGCGGCACCGGGAACGGGTTCTTTACCAATGCCAGCGGCACCGGCAACGATATCGATTTTTCGGGCGGCGACCGTTTCACCAAGCACCTAGTCCTCGATTCCCTGGCCCTGTGGCACACCGCCTATGGCGTGGACGGGTTTTGGTTCGACCTCGCCCGCATATTGGCCGACGGTTCGACAGATGCCGCCGCCTGGATCAGCGACGATCCTCGCGTCGCTCGCGCGCACTTGCACGCCGAACCCTGGGATACGCAAGTGCAGTGGTGGAACTTCATGGACAGCCCGCCCTGGGACTGGACGAACAATCGCTGGGCCAAGTGGATCGGCAAATATCGCGACGGAACGCGACTGTTCTCCAAAAGCGATCTGCGTGACCCCGGCACGTTGAAAAGACTGATCGAGGGGCGCGGCGCCGTTCCCGGAACGGACGCCGCCGCTTCGAGCAAGCCATGGCGCTCGATCAATTTTATCGCGATCCACGACGGCTACACGTTGCGGGACTGCATGTTCTTCAATGATGCAGACGGCTCGGAAAACTGCTGGGACAGCGGCGGCGACGAGGATCTCCGCCGCCGACGGGAGAAACTCTTGCTGGGTCTGCTGCTGACCTCCAACGGCGTCCCCTTGCTGCAGCAGGGAGACGAGTTCGGCCGCACGAAATCCGGTGCCGGGCAGGACGGGGCGAAGAACAGCTGGGACTGGGAATCCGCCTCCGGAGACGCAACGGTGAACGGCGTCAACTGGATCGACTGGGGGTTCAAGGACGGCAATCCCAACGGTTCTCCCAATAGTCCAAGCTACGGGCGCGAATTGTCGGAGTGGACGCGCGGTCTGATCGCGTTGCGGCGGCGCTGGACACAGTTCCGCCAGGCCGAATTCGCCGAATACGCACCGGGGCCGCGCGCCGCCCCTGGCGACCCGGCCAATGACGGCCGTCTGAGCTACAGTTGGGAGGGCCCGGCAGCCGGTTCGCCGAGCCAGCTCGCGGTCATCCGCTGGGGGCGGCCGGGCGAGCCCGACCTGATGGTGATCTACAATGAGAGCTGGTTGCCGTTCTCGGTCACCAACCTCGGCGACTGGTCGTCCCGGCCGTGGAAAGTGCTCGCCCGTTCCTGGCTGCCTCGCGGCGATGATTTCTGCGGACTGCCCGATTGGACCGCCTGTCCCGATGCCGGCCCGATTTTCGCGGTCGACGGGCGCGCAATGGCGATCCTCGCCTCCTCCAGAGATTAGAGCGCTCACGCTCCTGATCCCACTACCGCTGCCGGGCGGCCGACATCGAGGCGTTGGCGCAGCCAGCGGCGTCCGGTGACCTCGATAAAGCGAAAGCTGAGCGTCGCGAGAGCAAGGCTGATTGCGATCAACGCGGTGATCAGGGAGAGCGAGGGTACGAGCGGCAGATTGGCGAAGTCGAGACCAGGCAGCCGCCGCGCGATTTCGGTCGTGACGAACAGCACGAACCAATGCAAGAGGTAGAGGGAATAGGAGATGTCGCCCAGCCACACCAGCGGCGGGGAATTCAGCAGCGGCGAGAATCGGCCCGTGTTGCGGACTGCGGCCAAAATCAACAGGGGAAAAAGCGGGATGATCGCGAGATCCGGCGCGCCGAGGTGAAGCAGCGCTGCCAACAGCACCGCTACCGCCGAGAGCGCCGCGTCGGTGGCCAGCGCGGACGCGAAAATGCCGCTCTGATAGCCGCTGTACAGCAGCATTCCAACGAGGAACTCCGGCAGGCAGCGAAGGATCGCGTAAGTGCCGTTCCATTGATTGAAATAACCCCCAGTGCGGCAAGCCAGCCAACCGAGCGCCACCACCAGCAGGCCGCCCATCCCGGCCTTGGCGGCCGGGCCGGCGCGCCACAACATCGGAAACAACAACGGAAACAACAGGTAGGCCAGGAACTCCAGGCTGATCGACCATGACGGGTCGTTCCAGCTGAGCTCGCGCGCCCACAGCCCCTGGAGCATCACGAGATTGGCCAAGAACCCGCCGAGCGAGCGCTCCCCCAAGAGCGGTATCGGCTCGAACGAGCCTTTGAGCGCATAGCTCGCGACGCGTTCCGCGGTCGCGGTGGCGACGAACAGCAACAACACCGTGATGTGCAGAGGATAGATGCGCGCTACCCTGGCCTTCAGAAAATCGCGGTAGCGTCGGCTGGTCACCCGTCGTGCGAAACCCTCCTTGTAGACATGCGTGATGACAAAGCCGCTCAGCACAAAAAACATGTCCACCGCCAGATAGCCCTTGTACACGGCTCCCGTGTAGCGCTCGGGGTGAACAGCCGGGAAATACCAGCAAAAATGAAATACCACGACCCACAGCGCGGCGATGCCGCGCAACGGGGTCAGCGAGGCGAGCTGCTCCGGTGGTCCGGAATACCGCTGCCGTCCGCCGTCCGCTGCCCGGTCTCGCTGAAAAGCGATCCGTCTATCCATCCCGAAACCGTTGCTGATTACGCCCCCGAACCACAACGAGGGAGGCGCCGCTCGCGTTCCGGGTTTACCGGATTGGGCCGAGCGGCGGCATGGTCAGCACGCCGGGGCTGTCGAGCACCGCCGCGAGGCGCTGCAGCAGCGGCTGCACCGCCTTTAGCGAGTGTTCGATCGAGTTTGAGCTGATGCCGCCGGCGTCGCGCTCGCGGTCCGCGCCGGTGAGGCGGTTGTAGAGGAGTTCGGGCAAGGTCTCTTCGCGGGGGAACACGGTGAGGGTGAACGGCGCCTCGGGCGCCATGTTGGCAGCTTCCTTGGCGAGGCGCAGCGCCACCGAATACCCGCCGAGCTCGTCGACGAGACCGTGCGCCTTGGCATCTTCGCCGGTCCAGACGCGGCCTTTGGCGACCGCCTCGACCTCATCCTGGGTCATATGGCGGCCGGTCGCGACATGGTCCTTGAAGCCCTTATAGGTCTCGTCGAGGAAGGCTTCGAGACGGTTGTGGGCGTAAGCCGAGAAATCCGTGGTCACGCTGTACATCGCCGCATTCGTGCCGATCTGCGCGCTGTCGGTCGAGATGCCGATCTTTTTCAGCAGATCGGCGACGACAAGCTTGCCGGCGAGAACGCCGATCGAGCCGGTCAGGGTCGCCGGCTCGGCGACGATCTTGTCGGCCGCCGCCGCGACATAATAGCCGCCGGAGCCCGCAACGTCGCCCATCGACACGATCACCGGCTTGCCGCGCTCGCGGGCAAAGACGACTTCGCGCCAGATCGATTCCGAGGCGACGGCCGAACCGCCGGGGCTATCGATCCGGAAGAGAATGGCGCGAACCGCAGGGTCACGCACCGCAGCGCGAAACGCGCGGGTGAGCTCGGTCGCCGCCATCAAATTCGATCCGGTCAGTGGGTTGGCCGTGCCACCGCCGCGGACCACGAGACCCGAGCCGTAGATCAGCGCGATTGTCGAGCCCTCGCGATGCGGGTGCCCAGCGCGATCGAGATAGTTCGCGAGGCTGACCACCTCGGCGCCGGACCCGGCGCGCGCCCGGGCATGGCCCAGCACCTCGTCGCGGTAGCCGAGCCGATCGACCAGCTTTGCCTGGACCGCCTCTTGCGCAAGCAGCGGACCGCGGTCGATCAGGCCGCGCACCTCGGCGTCCGACAGTTTGCGGCCCTGCGCGATCCCGTGGACGATCTGTCCCGCAACCGAGCCGAGCAGCGCCTCGACCTCCTCACGATGCGCCGGGGTCATCTTGGTTTCGGTCAGCATATTCATCGCGGTCTTGAATTCTTCGCGATGATCGAACTCCGGGACGATCCCGAGAAGATCGAGGGTTCCCTTCAAGAACGGGGAATCGGCATAGAGGCCGGTCAGCCCGACATTGCCCATCGGCTGCAGCCAGATCTCGTCGAACGCGGTCGCCAGATAATACGGCCGGGTCCCTGGGCCGAACTCGCCGAAGCTGTCCGCGAAAGCGAGCGCGAGCTTGCCCTTGCTGCGGAACGCGGCGATCGCGCCGCGCACTTCCTGGACCCTGGCCAGGCCCATCTCGTCGTCGCCGACCCGGGCGAGCAAGACCTTGACGCGGGGATCGTTGCCGGCGGTCTCGATCGCGTCGAGGAAATCGCGCAGGGTGGGCTTGCTGCCGGCCAGGAGCCGCACGATCGGTTCTTCACTGGCGCCTTCCGGCAGATCCCGCGTCAGATCCACGGTCAGGAGAATGTTGCCGGGAAGCGGCGTCACCGACGGCCTCAAGCCGCCGACCAGCAGCATGATGGCGGCGACGAACAGCACGGTCGCGAAGCCGATGAGCGCAAAAAAGCCTACAAAGAAACGCCGCATGCCTGGTCCGTCAGCGAAATTAGCGGGCCGATTTCCTCCCTTATCCGTCTTGGCCGGGCTTGGCCCGGCCATCCACGCCTTCGAGCGCCCGAGACAAGGGCGTGGATGCGCGGATCAAGTCCGCGCAAGGCGACTTGGGATTGATTCCTGCGAATTGCCGGCTGCGCGGGTCACCGGTCCCACCGGTGATACTCGCGGTTCGGAATGATATCCAGACCGCTGGCCATCCGGTTCGACATGTTGAAGAAGGCGGCCGTTTCGGCGAGGTCGAAAATGTCCTCGTCGCCGAGACCCGCCCGGCGCAGCCCCTCCCGGTCCTCCTCGCTGATGGCCGCGGGCGCCGTCGTCAATTTCCACGCAAAATCGAGCATCGCGCGCCGGCGCGGATCGAGAGGGGCTACCCGATAGTTCATGACCAACATCTCGCCGAGTTCCGGGTCGCCGGACAGCCGCCGCACCGCCTGACCGTGCGCAACAAGGCAGTAATAACACCGGTTGGCGCTCGACACGACGACCGCAACCATTTCCCGCTCGAGCTTCGAGAGGCCCGAGGGCGCCAGCATCAGTTCGTTGTACATCGCGACGAAGTTGCGCAGCTTTTGCGGGCGCAGGCTGTAGGCGCGCAATACATTCGGCACGATGCCGAGCTTTTCGGTGCACAGCGCGAAGAGCTCCCGCAGATCCTCGTCGAGCGCCTCGGGATCGGCGACGGGAAGCGCCGAGATGTGGTCGGGCTGCGGCACGTGAAACTCCCTCTGCAAACAGGTCACGGATCTAATTTAATCGCCTCTAGCAAATATCGTAATCACCGTCCTCGACCCGGCTTCTGTCGCTACGTTTCGTTGTGTCGAATATGACAGCTCGCTGCTTCTGCAGCGAATCTACAGCGAAGACTCCTCTTCCGGTTGTAATGATCGGAAGCTGCCGCGCATCGGCCGGCGCCTCCCGCCGGTGGCCGCAATTTCACCTGATTATATTAGGTCAGTAAGGCAATTTTGTGGATGCGTCATACGCAGGAGCCGGCGCGTGCTTGCCGGTTTGCGGGACCGTTGGCCCACTGACGGCAGCCGGGCGGCTTTCGCAAATTACCGCGCCACGCCGGCTAGGTCGGTGAGCTTTTCAGCAAATCGATTATGGTGCTACCGGAAATTAACCCAAAGTCGCACAGGCGCCGATTCTTGAAAATCGATACTGCGGCGCGTGTAGACGTTTATTGGCTACAACGTCGCTGTTGCTGAACCGGCAGGCAGGGAACCGAGCCGAAAGAGCAGAATACGCAGCAGTCACCGGGCTTAGGACGCAACAGTGCGCCGCATCCTGTGCACTCGTAAAAAAACTGGCAGGCGTCGGTCGGCATGATCTCGGCTTTCGCGCTGCCGCAGTTCGGGCAGGTGATCGTCGATTCCAGAATCACCGGCATCACTCATGCGAACATGAAACCAAGCACAACCAAAACTGCACCGAGGGATAGGATACCTGTGACGAGGGCGGTGATAGCTGGCCGTCCGCGAGCGGCACCAAGTGTGCACGAGGCCACGCGGCGACGCCAGAAAAACGCGCCGCCGCCTACAAGGCAGATGATGGCGATAGCTAACAGCGCGAGCCGGTAAGGCGCAGCAAACCAAGCCACAGTTGCGAGCCATGCGCTGCCGAGGCCGAGCGAACCGAGCAGCAAAGGAAGGGCGCAGCAGGACGCAGCGCCGAACGCGGCAGCGAGGCCGCCCGCCGCGAATAGTAGCGCGCCGGTCTCGCGCGCGGTTCCGCGCTCCGGTGCGGCAGTTCGGGTGTTGTCGATCATCCGTGTGGCGCTCCTGATCTGGTTCGGCCATCATGCTAAACCCTGTAGTTGCTACAGACTTAAGCTTGTCAAAAGGGGCGTTGCCGTGGCCCAAAGCACAGAGATTCAAATCGGCGAGCTATCCCGTCAGACCGGCTATAACGTCGAGACCATCCGTTATTACGAGCGCGTCGGCTTGCTGCCGCACCCCCCTCGCAGCGCCGCGCGGTATCGGCTTTACGAGGCCGGGGACGTTCGGCGCTTAGCCTTCGTGCGCCGAGCGCGCGAGCTGGGTTTTACCCTCGATGAAGTCCGCACGTTGCTGGCGCTCTCCGTCGATGACGGGAAAGACACTTGCCCCGAAGTGCGCCACCTCGCGGCTCGTCACCTTGCGGACGTTCGGGCGAAGATTGCCGATCTCCGCGCTATGGAGCGCGTGCTGGCGGACGCGGTGCGCCGCTGCGACGCAGGCGAGCTGCCCGGCTGCCCGCTGATCGACACTCTCTCGGCGACCTCGTCTCTACAAGTCCAACTGTGAGTTGCGGGCGCCCCGCTTAAGGTGACGGGCATTGGCTGGTCGGCAATCCGGCCGTTTTCCACTCGGGAAACCCATCCTCCAGCCGCCGCGCTCGGTAGCCGCGCTCGCGTAGCAACGCGACTGCCTCGAACGAGAGGACGCACCAGGGGCCGCGGCAATACGCGACGATCTCCTGATCCGGCGGGAGTTCGGTCAGGCGCCGTTCCAACTGAGCCAACGGAATATTGAGCGCCTCGGGCAAGTGGCCGTTAGCGAACTCGTCCTCGGGGCGGACATCGAGGATGGCCGCCGACCCAGCGCGTACGCGATCGAGCAATTCGTCGCGCGACACTGGCTCGAACGCGTCGCGGGCCCGGAAATAGCCCGCGATTACGCGGGCGATCTCCGCGCTATTACGCTCGCCGACCCGGCTGAGCGCGGCAAGCAATGCTATCACCACGTCGTCGCCGGCCAGCCGATAGTAGACGCGCTTGCCGTCACGTCGGCCCACAACGAGGGCGGCGCGGCGGAGAAGCTGCAGATGCCGGGAGGCATTGGCAAGGGTGAGGCTCGCCCGCGCCGCCAAATCCTCGACGCTGCGCTCGCCTTGCCCAAGCTGTTCGAGCAGCTCTAGCCGATGTGCATGGCCGAGCGCCTGTGCGATCTGGGCGAGACTGGCAAATACGTGCTGTTTCGGACCCACGCTTGACATCTCACTCGCTATGACGATCAATCATCAGAATGATTGAATGAAATCCTTGCGGTCAAAGGATACCGATTGTAAGCGCGCGTGGGAACCTCATGATCGTAGGCTTTTTCCCGGCAACAACGATGCCTGATGCTGACTGGTGGCAGGCGTTGTGGCCTGAACCCGCCAAGGTTCTCGTCGAAATGGGCGTCGAACCCGGGATGGTCGTGGTTGATCTGTGTTGCGGCGACGGGCTGTTCACAGCCCCGCTCGCTCGCATCGCGGATCGCGTCCACGCGATCGATATAGACCCCGCCATCCTGGACCGCGCGCGGGCGCGCGGTGCGGCGGCGGGTGCCGCCAACTGCGAGTTTGTCGTGGCGGATGCCGTGACTGTCGACAGGGTCGTGCCGGAGCCTGCCGATTACGTTTTCCTCGCCAACACGTTCCACGGCGTCTCGGATCAGCTCGGCCTGGCACGGGCCGTCGCGGCAAGCCTCAAACCCGAGGGGCAATTCGGAATCGTCAACTGGCATCGCCGACCGCTTGAGGAGACGGTGGTGCTCAGGCAGCCGCGGGGACCAAGAACCGAGATGCGGATAGAGGCCGGCGATGTGACGGCAATCGTCAAGCCGGCCGGCCTGCTGGTGTACCGCACCGTTGAACTGCCCCCTTATCACTATGGCGTCGTCCTTCGAAGGAGGAGCGAATGAGTGACAGCTTGCCGGTTGACGCTACCGCGCTACGCGAGGAGGTCAAATCCAAATACCGCGCCGTCGCGGTTAATCCGCACGACAGCTACCACTTCCACACCGGACGGCAGCTGGCCCGACGGTTGGGCTATGACGAAGCGGTCGTCGCCGCATTGCCGGACAGAGCGGTCGAGGCATTTGCGGGTGTCGGCAACCCGTTCTCGCTCGGCGTCTTGAAGCCGGGTGAGCGGGTCGTCGATCTCGGGTCCGGGGGCGGTTTCGACTGCTTTATCGCCGCCGGACAGGTGGGACCTGAGGGTCACGTCGTAGGCGTCGACATGACCGAAGAAATGCTGGGCCGGTCGCGCGCCGCGGCGGCTGCGATGGGCCTGCGGAACGTCGAGTTCCGCCAATGCGTGATCGAGGATCTGCCCGTCGAACAGGGGTGGGGCGACGTTGTGATGAGCAACGGCGTTATCAACCTGTGCGCCGACAAGCGCCAGGTCTTCACCGAAGTCATGCGGGTGCTGAAACCGGGCGGGCGTTTGCAGTTCGCCGACATTGCGAACGGCAAGGAGGTCCCTGCAGGAGCGCTCCGTAATATCGATTTGTGGACCGACTGAATTGCCGGTGGCCTGCCGTGCGCAGGCTGGCGGCAGATGCTTGAGCAAAGTGGTTTCGTGAATATCCAGATCGGCCCGCCGGTTGACACCTTCGGCGGCGCCGGCGGTGAAAGCAAGGCGCGCCTCTTCGAGGTCTATGGCTACGCTTTTCTGGCACACAAATCGAAATAGGGGGTACCGGGCGCGCGATCTCCTTCAGGTCGCGCGCTCAGTCGACTATGGGAGCCAAGACAGGCGCTCCTCAGGGAACACCTGCCGAGTTGGTTGAAGTTCGGCCGCGCGATCGAATGCGCCGACATGGAAATGCGTTTCCGTCGCCAGTGGCCCGCGCAGGCTTTCGCAGGTCAATGTTGACCCACACCGGGCACAAAATCCCCGCCGGGTTCTTCCTGGCGAAGAATTGAACTTGGTTATCTCCCCTTTGGTAACGGTATAGGCCGCGCGCTCAAACGCCACAAAGACCGAAGCGGGTGCGCCGCTATGCTTACGACAACTTTGGCAATGGCACCAATATATTCCTTTCGGTTGACCAGTCGCAACAAAACGGACTGCGCTGCACAAGCAGCCGCCTTCGAATTGGTCGGTCGTGCCGCTCATAATCTGATCCTCCGCTTCGCCCTGAAGTTAGCTGTACGTGGCGAAGAAGCTCGCCGCCTTCTCAGGATTACAGTGAGCGCGGTGAGCGGCAACGCTTTCTACATCTGGGCATATGGGTACGACGACGCGAATCCGATCACGGGATTTCAGGTTGCAACCTGGCGCGGGGGCACGATCACTTCGCGGGCGGGCAGCCTACGCGGGATGACCGAATCTAGATGTTCGGGTCCGGGCTGCGCACCTATCAGTCTAGAGGAACAGATTAAGAGCATCCGCCATATCCTCGTCGCATCACCTGAAAGCGGCGAACAGCTCATCGAGTGCTGTGATCTGATTGCCGGCAACCGAGTTCGGCACCAGGATCGGCGTGTTGGCGCCGGCGGCGCGCCATGCCTCGACGCCCTCGCGCACTTGGGCGGGCGGGCCGAAGAGGGTGTTGTCGGCGAGCCAGCGGTCGGTCAGGTATTTCGGGATATCGTCGGGGCGGTTGTCGGCGATCGCCTTCTCGACTGCCGCCATCTCGTCGGCATAGCCGGCTTCCTTCCAGTAGGCGCGATAATTCGGCAGGAAGGCGTAATGCACGAGCCGGCGGCGCAGCAGCGCCTTTGCGCCGTCCAGATCTTCCGAGACGCAGACCGGCAGCATGTTGCCGATTAGAAAATTCGGGTCGCTGCGCCTGGGCGGAGGCACGGCGACGAGCGACTGGGGCATGCGTGAAAGACTAGCATTTGCGAACACGACCCCTTCGGCAATCTCCGCGGCGAGCGCAACCATCTTCTTGCGCAAAGCTGCGAGAACGATCGGCGGCAACGGGCCGATCCCTTCATAGGACCTCACCTTGTCGACAAAGGTGCGGATGTCCGAGAGCGGCTTACCCGGGGTGACGCCGAGACGCTGGTAGGTGGGGCCGTGTGCGATGCCGATGCCAAAGCGGAAGCGGCCGCCCGAGACCTCGTGCAGATAGGCGGCGTTGTGTGCAAAATCCTCGGCGGTGCGGGCGTAGATCGGCGCGATCGCGGTGCCGAACGGGATTTGCTCCGTGGCGAGCGCCAGCGCCGCGCACTGCGCCATATTGCCGAACCGGCTCGGGATGTAGATGCCAGCGAAACCGCGCCGCTCGATCTCGCGCGCGATGTCGAGGGTCTGACGCCGCCTCCCCGGCACGGCGACGAGACTGATCGCAGGGAGGGGCTCGGGCATTCGCGTCACTCGGCGGCTTGCGGGGTGATTTGCACCGAATTGGGGCCGTAGCGGTCGCGGAAGGGGACGGTGTCGATCTCTTCCAGCTCGATTTCGCGGCTCAATACCTTCGCCTTCCAGGCTTCCTGCTCGGAGATGCGGGCGTGGAATTCGGGCATTACTTCGCGGGCGAAAAGTTCGAGGCTCTCGCAGATGTGCTCGTGCGTGTTCTTGCCGGCCTGGTTCAACAGGATGACCTGGTCGATATGCGAGCTCTCGAACCGCCGGAGCTTGCGGCGCAGGGTCTCGGGTGAGCCGATCAGGCCCCCGGACAGTGCACGGGCGAGCCCCTCGGGGTTGGCACGCTTCCATTTCTCGTACTCGTCCCACAAATCGACCGTGCCGGGTTCCGGCCGTTTGCGGTTGGGGCTCAGCCCATAGAAACGCAAGGCGAATTGGAAGAACGGGATGCCGTCGGCGCGGCGGCGCGCCTCCTCATCGGTCTCGGCGCACATGAAATAGCTGGTCAAGGCGATATTCGGGTTGGTGACGTAATCGGTCAGCTTGTCGAGCCGCTTGGTGAAGGAATTGTAGTAGGCGTGGACCCAGGCATGCGCCGCATCGGCGCTCAAGAACTGGAAGGCGAGCGCGCCGAGGCCGCGGCGACCGGCCATCTCGATCGTGTCGAGCGCCGAGCACGCGACCCATAACGGCGGATGCGGTTTCTGCATCGGCTTGGGCACCACGTTGCGCAGTGGAAAATCGAAATAGGTGCCGTGGTATTCGCAGCCGCCGTCCTTGAACATCGGAATGACCGCGCGGACGGCGTCCTCCCAGACCGCGCGTTTTTCGTCGAAGCTGCGGTCGAACGGTTCGAGCTCGGTGATGCTGGCGCTCTCGCCCATGCCAAATTCAACCCGGCCGCAGCTCACCAGATCGAGCGCCGCGATGCGCTCGGCAACTCGGGCGGGATGGACCGTCGTCAATTGCATGATACCGTGCGCGAGGCGGATCTGCCGGGTGCGCTGGCTCGCCGCGGCGAGGAACACCTCGGGGGCCGGCGAGTGCGAATATTCCTCGAGAAAGTGATGCTCGACTTCCCAGGCGAAGTCGTAGCCGAGGCGGTCGGCCAGTTCGAGCTGGTCGAGCGCATTGTGGTAGAGGGTCAGTTCGCTGTCCGGTCCCCAGGGCCGCGGCAGTTGCAGCTCGTAAAAGATGCCGAATTTCATTCTTCCCTCCCGCGGTCTTGCGTCCAGCCGATGGCGCGGCGCAGGAAATTGTAGCCGAGCGCGGTAAAAGAAGCGCGCTCCCTGTTGTCTTTGCCGTAGCCGTGACCGCCGGCGGCGGGCTCGTAGAAATAGGCCTCGCAGCCCATCGCCTGCAGCTTCGCGGCCATTTTGCGGGCGTGGCCGGGATGGACGCGATCGTCGCGCCGGCTCGTCGCGATCAGGATCGGCGAGTAGGGACGGCCGGGGACCGCAGCGTGGTACGCAGAAATCTCCTTGAGGAATTCCCAATCCTCAGGATTGTCGGGGTCGCCGTATTCGGCGATCCAGCTCGCGCCGGCATGCAATTTCGAATAGCGCCGCATGTCGATCAGCGGGATCGTGCAGAAGAGCGCGCCGAACCGTTCCGGATAGCGGGTCAGCATATTCGTGATCAGTATCCCGCCATTGGAACCTCCTTCGGCGGCGATGCGGCCGGGGCGCGTCGTCACCCCGCGCTGCACGAGGTCGGCGGCGACCGCGGCAAAGTCATCGTGCGAGGCTCGCTTGCCTTTGCGGCGTCCGGCCTCGTGCCAGGAAGTGCCGAACTCGCCGCCGCCCCGGATATTGGCGACGACGCTGGTGCCGCCCCGTTCGAGCCACAGCTTTCCAACGGCGGAGTTGTAGTAAGGCAATTGCGATATGCCAAAGCCGCCATACCCCGAAAGATGAACCGGCGCGTCGCCGGCCTCGCCCGGCGGACCGACCTGGACATAGGGAATCCGCGTACCGTCTTGTGAGGTGGCCTCGTGCCGGGTGACGACCAAACCCGACGGGTCAAAAGTCTGCGGGGCCCGCTTGAGCGGCTGCGGCGTCGAGCCCGGCGGGATCAGGTAGAGAGAGGGCGGGGTCAGCGGGTCTTGCGCGCTGGCAAGGAGGTCGCCATTCGATTCCTCAAGTCGAACATCGAGCGGCCAAACATTGGCAACGCCGATATCGGGAAGCCCCGTGATCCGCTCGCGCGACCAGCCGGCCCCGGACGGGGTCAGCGCTTCAAAGACCGGCTTCAAATTATCGAGGATCGACAAAAAGAGATGATCGCCGGACCAGAAGAAGCCTTGCAAGGCGCGGCGCTCGGCCGGTTCGAACAACTTCGTGAAGCTGCGGTCGCCATCGAGGAAAGCCGGGAAAGAAATGCCTAGCAAGGTGTCCGGCTGGTAGGTTTCGCCGCCGACCGTCCACGGCGTCCGCCGCTTAGCGGCCAGCCAGCCGCGATGCCATCGGACCCAGACATCGGTGGGGAGGTCAATCCGCGTTTTGGGACCGGTGCGGTCGCCGATCCATACGGCCGCATCGAAGAAGCCGATCCTTTCGATAAATAACAGCCGCTCTTCCTCGACCTCCCGGTCGACATCCGCCCAAGCGGCCATGTGGTCGGCCGCGGTTTCGAAGATGATCGGAGCCGCCAGCGGGTCGGTCTCGCGTTGCCACAGGCGAACGGTGCGCGCGTAGCCGGAGCTGGTTGCCATACCCTCGCCCAGTGCCGAGGAGAGCAGCAACGTGTTGCGATCGAGCCAAAGCGCTCCGCCCTTGGCTTCCGGCAAGAAAAAACCTCCCGGAACGAACTCCCGCGAAGCGAGATCGAACTCGCGCATCACGACCGCATCGGCGCCGCCGCGCGACAGCATGAGCACGGCCCGGTCGTGACTTCCCGGCAGCGTCGAGGCGCCGCTCCAGGTCCAGTCTTCGCCTTCCTTTGCCGCGAGCGCGTCGAGGTCGAGCAGAATGTCCCATTGGGGCTGCTCGTTGCGGTAGCTGTCGAGTGAGGTTGCCCGCCAAAGGCCGCGCGGATGCCCGGCGTCCTTCCAGAAATTGAAGACGAGGGAGCCGCGCCGGGCAATGATCGGAATGTTGTCTGGCCGGTCGAAGATCGCCGCGAGCGTATTGCGATCGGCTTCGAAGCAGGCGTCGCCGAAGCGCGCTGACGTCGCGGCGTTCTGTGCCTCGACCCAGGCGAGCGCCCGCTCGCCGTCGATCTCTTCGAGCCATAGATACGGGTCGTCGTCGGGAGCTTCGATGGTCGGTCGCGGATCGGTCATGGGTCAGCGCTGCTCAGCAACGAACATGGTGTTAAAATTAACACCACGCGCGAAAATAGACATTTCGTACGACGATTTGCCCGGTTCCGGTCCGGCAGCTCATCCTGCGATGCAAAAAGTCGTGGACATTAACCAGCAAGCTGGCGAGATTAACCAGATCATTGTTGAACCGCCTCAAAGCTCGCTTCGAGCGCGACGAGGTTGGTTTGGGGAATCTGCTATCGGTGGGCGAAAGTTCCGTGAACGCGGCGGAGCGGCCAGGTGGGGCATTGGTCAACCCCGGCCGGGGCTTTCTTTTTCTGCAGGGAATGGCGACGCGATTTTTCGAGCGTCTCGGACAGGCGCTCATCGACTGCGGCCACGCGGTTTACCGGGTTAATTTCAACGGTGGCGATCGAGCATTCTGGCGGCTTCCGGGAGCCGTGGATTTTTGCGGCCGTCCGGGAGAATGGCCGGAGTTTCTCGATCGGCTGATCGTCGAGCGGGCGATCAGCGACATCATTCTGTTCGGCGATTGCCGGCCGTTGCACCGAGCCGCCATACGCGTCGCCGAGGGGCGCGCCTTGCGAATTCACGTGGTCGAGGAGGGCTATCTGCGGCCCGATTGGATCACCTTCGAGGAAGGCGGGGTCAATGGTCATTCCGCATTGCCGCGGGATCCGGGCTGGTACCACGAGCGGGCGCCCTCGCTTCCGCCTTGGCGCGACCCGCCACCGGTACCAGGCAGCTTTCGCCGCAGGGCAGTGGAGGACGTGCTCTACACGACGGCCTCGATGGCCGGAATGTGGCGGTTCCCGCATTACGCGACTTACCGTCCCTATTATCAGCTGATCGAGTATGCCGGTTGGCTGCGGCGCCTGGCCCTGATGCGCCGCGCCGAGCGGCGCGCGGCGGCGGCGATCGAAGGTGTCTGCGGCAGCACCGGCCCGCTTTTTCTTTTTCCGTTGCAGCTGGATTGTGACTACCAGGTGCGGGTGCACTCGACGTTTCGTGCGATGCATCTGGCGATCGAGCACGTCCTCGCCTCCTTCGCCTGTCATGCCCCTGCCGCGGCGCGGCTGATCGTCAAGCTTCATCCGCTCGACAGCGGATTGGTCGACTGGGCCGCGATCACAGGCTACCTCGCCGTTGAGCTCGGGATCGCCGACCGGCTCGTCATTCTCGACGGCGGCGATTTGGGCATGCTGTTGGCGCGCGAGCCGGCCGTCGTCACGGTCAACAGCACGGTCGGCACGATGGCGCTTGCCTGCGGGCTGCCGGTCGTTGCGCTCGGTAAGGCGGTTTACGACATCGCCGGGCTGACCTTTCAGGGCGAGCTCGACGATTTCTGGACGGCGCCGACGCCGCCCGATGCCACGTTGTTCGACGCCTTCCGGCGGGTGCTCGCCGCCCGCAGCTTGATCCCCGGCTCGTTCTTCAACGAAGCCGGGCTGAGGCTCGCGGTCGATGCCGCCATCGAGCGGCTCGAGGCCACCTATGCACGGGCGGCACGCGGTGTGCCGACGCCGTCGGCCGACATCGAGGCGCCGATCGTCGCGGCCGTCTCGATGCGATAACGCGCCCGCGCGGGGGCGCGGTAGGGCTCGGATGCACGACTTCGTTCCGCCCTTTCCCGAGAGGCCGAAGCAGCCGCTCTCGGCCTTTGGCACATTGCGCTTGGCGCGGCGCAACTTCCTCGCAATCTGGGAAGAGCGCTGCTTCGAGTGGGAGGTGTTTTCGACCCGCATGCTGGGGCGCACGCTGTTCGTCTGCAACAGCCCGGATACCGTCTCCTCGGCCTTTGTCGAACATCACGACAGCTTCGAGCGGAAGAGCCCGCAGATGCGCCACGGGCTGGCACCGCTCCTCGGCGACGGTCTGTTCATCAGCGACGGCGATACGTGGCGACGCCGACGGCGCATTGTGGCGCCCATCGTCCATGTCTCGCATCTGCCGCTGTTCGCGCCGCTGATGGTCCAGGCCGCCTGCGAAGCCGCCGAACGCTGGGCGAGCCTGCCTCGGGACACCCCGGTCAACGCGCTGACCGAGATGGCGACATTGACGGCGGAGATCATCTGCCGGACGGTTTTCGGCCGGCAGCTCGGGGCCGAACACGCGGCGGAAATCGTGGCCGCCTTCAGCGAATACCAGCGCCTGGTCGGCCAATTGGATCTCGCCTATTTCTTCGGTTTGCCGGATTGGATCCCGCGGCTTCATTCTCCGGCAATCCATCGCTCCGCCAAACGCATCCACAAGGTTCTGGAGCAGGTCATCGGCGATTGCCGTGAACGGTTGTCCGGCGGCGAAGCCTCGATGATCCGCCTGTTGCTCGAGGCGCGCGACCCCGAGACCGGAGAGCCTCTCGACGACGTGGCGTTGCGGAATGAAGCGGCGGTGATATTTATGGCGGGCCACGAGACGACGGCGAATTCGCTCGCCTGGGCCTGGTATCTGCTGTCGCAGGCGCCCGAGGTCGAAGAACGTCTTCACGTGGAACTGGGAAAAGCTCTCGCCGGCCGCCTGCCGACCCTCGACGACGTCCCCGAGCTGCCCTACACCCGCGCAATATTCGAGGAGACTGTGCGGCTCTACCCTCCAGTCCCGCTCCTCGCGCGGCAATCGTCACGCGACGAGACGATCCGCGGCCGGCCCGTGCCGGCGGGATCCCTCGTCATCGTCGTCCCGTGGCTGCTCCACCGGCACCGCAAATTTTGGGGGAAACCGGATCACTTTATCCCGGAGCGCTTTCTGCCGGAGAACGCCCAGTTCCGCGTGAGGCACGCTTTTATTCCGTTCAGCGTCGGCCCCCGCATTTGCGCCGGCGCCGCCTTTGGTCTGACCGAAGCCGTCCTGTGCATCGCCACTCTGGCTCAACGGGTCCGCCTGCGCTTGGCCCCCGATGCCGCCGTCGCGCCGGTTTGCCGCCTGACCCTGCGGCCTGGCGACAATTTGCGCATGTACGTCGAAAGCCGCGCCTAAACCGATTTGTCGGAATAAGGCCGGCGGGCGACGTCGATGACCTGCCCCGTCTTGTCGACGACGTAGCGGACATGACGCCATACAACCGGGGACGTGATGGCACCGCCCCAGATAACCGAGGCGTGAAACATAGGGGCGGGCAGGATGGTCCAGACGAGGAGATGCTGCGCCAAACGAAAGCCGATCCGGTCGGTTACGCCGAGTTTCCTGCCGATCGCCGACCGAATCTCGGTCGCGATCGAGCCCAGACAGGCCAGAACGAGCATGGCCGGCAAGGCGGGCTCCCAGCCGGGCACATTCGACAGCAAGGCGATCCGGGCCGCCAGGTCGGTGGTGACGGCGAAGGCAGCGAAGCACCACAATCCCGGGCGGTAGAGGCGGATCAGCTGGTATTGCCGGCGCGCAAAGCGCCAAACCTCACGAAGATTGCCGGTGAGCGGTGTCGGCGGCCGTATGGCTCGGCGGGTCAACACCCTCAATCCGGCTTGCGCCGCGCGGTCGCCGATCGGCAAATCCTCGGTCAAGGCGTGCCCGATCGTGTTCGGCAGATCGAGCGCAGCGAGGGCGTCGCGAGTGCAGGCGAGGGAACCGCCCCAAGCCGATCTTGTCCGGCGGAGCCGCGGCAATACGGCAATGGCACGGTCGATCGCGGCGACGAGAACGGTGCCGAGCGATATTCTCGTCGGCACGGGCCAGCGATAACCATTGACGAGATCGGCGCGCCCTGCAGCCAACGGCGCCACCAACATCGCCAGCCACCACGGCTGCGGGCGGATGTCGGCGTCGAGCAGGACGATGTACGCATCATGGGCGTCGAGCTGCGTCAGGGCGGCGAGAAGGTTGGTGCATTTCTGGCTGCGCAGCGGCGAAAGACCGGCGACAACCAGCTCGACATTCAGCTGAGGAAAATGCTCGGCGAGGGCCGCGACGCGCCGGCAAGCGGGGTCTTCGCGCGCCTCGACCGAAACGATCAATCGACGCGGCCGGAGCGACTGGGCAGTCAGTGCGGCGAGCAGATCCTCCAGGCCGGGGAGCGCGCCTGTCGCTGGCAACACCAAGGCGACGCTCGCGGCTAATCGGTCATCCAGGATCCGCAGCCGAGCGAAAAAGAGGAGAGCCAAGGCGACCGACGACAGCGCATAGAAAACTGCGACCGCTGCGGCGATCCATGCCATCACGACGGCTTGCGCGCGATGAGCAGCAACCCCGAGGGTCTTGCCGTTGTCGGGACCGGGAACAGCGCATCGCAGGCGCGGCCGACGAGCCAGCTCCAGACGAGCCCGCTGTGCCAGGTCCAATGAGCTCGGAAATACCGATCTCCAGTCAGCTTGGGAGCGAAACGGCCCATCCAATAGATTATGCTGTCGCAGGGCCAAAACGGCAGAGTTTCAAGCGCCTCGACGACAAAATTGAGACGGTCGGCCAGTGCGCGCAACGCGCCCTCATCCCACCAGCTGAGGTGATTAGGGGGCGCATTCAGCACGAAGTTCGGGATGTCCGTTATCGGCGAATGCCGACCCGGCACGGTGATGAGGAGCCGTCCGCCGGGTTTGACGCAATCTCTCAGATTACCCGCGAACCCCAGCGGGTCCGCGACATGCTCGATCACGTGGAACGCGCAGGCCACGTCATACGCTTCGGGATGCGATGCGGCGTGCTCTGCGATGGTTTCATTCCGAATGTCAGGGCCCGGGGCGGTTGTGGAGAAGTTCGGATCGAGACCGACATAGGTTGCATGCGGCAGATGCCGCGCCAAGCCGCCCTCGGCGCAACCCGCGTCCAGAACCTTCTCCGCCGGTTGGACGATCTCTGCAACGTGCTTGAATTCAGGCCTGGCGAGACCGGGAGCGGCCAATACTCGCTGGAAATCCCAGCGCCGATGAAGCTCACGGTAAAAGGCTTCGTCGCCCGCCAGCATTGGTTCGAAAAAGATGAGCCCGCATGGTGATTCCCATAAGCCGAAGCGGTCGACACCACCAAGCTGTCGGTCCGCCGAGACTCCGAAAGCTCCCCGCCACAGATCGATGATCAGGCGCCCGTTGATCGGTTGGATGCGACGCCTCGCCGGTAGACCGGTAATTGGACACAGCGGGTTGGCTTGCATGAGCTAGCGGAAATTGCGGCTCGCGATGATGACGTCGCGGGGATCATAGCCGGGGAGCTTGCCGCGCGGTGAGAAAGGTGGTTTTGGCGCCAGCCGGGGCTCAGCCTCGCCGGTACGGCTGCGCAAGGTGTTGAGCCGCGGGGTCATGTCCTCGAGCCGGTCGGCGACGACATGGATGACGCTCTCCTCGCGTTGCAGTTTGCCGGTGCAGCGCAAGAGAGTGGCGCCGAGCGCGGCGCGGCGGAAGCGTTCGAGAATGGCGGGCCAGACGATCAGATTGGCGACCCCGGTCTCGTCCTCGATGGTGATGAAGACGACGCCATTGGCGCTGCCCGGACGCTGGCGGATCAGCACGATCCCGGCGATCGAGAGCCGCCGGTCGACCGGCAGATGGGCGAGTTCGGCGGCGGTGACCAGGCCTTCGCGGGCGAGTTCGCTGCGTAGAAAGGCGAGCGGGTGGCGCTTCAAGGTGAGGCTCAAGCTCGCATAATCCTCGACGACATGCTCCCCCAACGGCATTTCCGGCAACAGTGCCATCGCGCGCTCTCTCCCTCTCCGCCCCCGGGGGCGGAGAGGGTTTTTCTTTTGTGGGCGAAGGTTCTTGCGCGAAGAGCGGGAGCGGCGGGTCGCCGAGCGCCTTCAAGGCCCACAATGCGCGGCGACGGTCGAGCCCGATCGAGCGGAACGCATCGGCTTCGGCAAGGCGCTCGAGCGCGCCGCGCCCGAGGCCGCTGCGCCGCCACAGCGCCTGCGGATCTGGATATCCGTCCTCCCGGGCGGCGACGAGCCGCTCCGCATCGGCCTCGGCAAACCCTTTTATCTGGCGCAACCCGAGACGCAGCGCCCAGTGCCGATAATCGTCATTCCCGCGAAAGCGGGAATCCAGGGGTTCAGGGTCTGTACGGTGGCCCCCTGTTCGGGCCAGGGGCAGGCTCTGGACCCCCGCTTTCGCGGGGGCGACGGCTAACGGTTCGAGCGTGCAGTCCCAGAAACTGTGGTTGACGTCGACGGGGCGCACCTCGACGCCGTGCTCGCGCGCGTCGCGGACGATCTGCGCCGGGGCGTAGAACCCCATCGGCTGGCTGTTCAGCAAGGCGCAGGCGAAGACCTCGGGATAGAAGCATTTGATCCAGGCCGACACGTAAACCAGCAGCGCAAAGCTCGCCGCATGGCTTTCGGGAAAGCCGTAAGTCCCGAACCCTTCGATCTGGCTGAAGCAGCGGGTCGCGAAGTCGCGGTCATAGCCGTTCCCGACCATGCCGGCGATGAACTTGTCGCGGAACAGGTGGATGTCGCCGCTGCGCTTGAAGGTCGCCATTGCGCGGCGCAGCCGGTCGGCCTCCTCCGGCGCGAAACCGGCGCCGACGATGGCGATCTTCATCGCCTGTTCCTGGAAGAGCGGCACACCCAGGGTCTTGCCCAGGACTTGCTTGCAGTTCGCCGGACGGGTACGTCACCTCCTCGCGCCCTGAGCGCCGCCGCAGATAGGGATGCACCATGTCGCCCTGGATCGGGCCCGGCCGCACGATCGCGACCTCGATGACGAGATCGTAGAATTCGCGCGGTTTGAGCCGCGGCAGCATCGTCATCTGCGCCCGGCTCTCGACCTGGAAGACGCCGAGCGAGTCGGCGCGGGAGAGCATCTCGTAAACTGCGGGGTCCTCGGCCGGGATCGTGGCGAGCTCGAAACGGCGGCCATGATGCTCCTCGATCAACGCAAAGGCCTTGCGGATGCAGGTCAGCATGCCGAGCGCCAAGACGTCGATCTTCAGAATGCCGAGCCGGTCGAGATCGTCCTTGTCCCATTCGATGACGGTGCGGTCCTCCATCGCCGCGTTCTCGATCGGCACCAACTCGGACAACGGCCCGCGGGTGATCACAAAACCGCCGACATGCTGCGAGAGATGGCGCGGAAAGCCGACCAGCTGCGCGGCGAGGTCGAGCGCGAGACGCAAGGTGCGGTCGGTGGGGTCGAGCCCGGCCTCGCGCACCCGCTGATCGGCGATCGGGTCGTTGCTCCAGCCCCAGACGATGCCGGCGAGGCTGGCGACGACATCGACGCTGAGACCCAATGCCTTGCCGACCTCGCGGATCGCCGAGCGCGAGCGGTAGCAGATGACGGTGGCGGCGAGACCGGCGCGGTCGCGGCCGTATTTTTCGTAGATGTATTGGATCACCTCCTCGCGCCGCTCGTGCTCGAAATCGACATCGATGTCGGGCGGCTCGTTGCGCGCGGCGCTGATGAAGCGCTCGAACAACACGTCGATGCGCGCCGGGTCGACCGCGGTGATGCCGAGGCAGTAGCAGACCACGGAATTGGCGGCCGAGCCGCGCCCCTGACACAGGATGCCGCGCCGCCGCGCAAACCGCACGATGTCGTGGACGGTCAGGAAATAGCGGGCGTAGTCGAGCCGCTCGATCAGCTGCAGCTCATGCTCGATCAGATTGCGGACCTTGTTCGGGATCCCACTTCTGTCGTCATTCCCGCGAAAGCGGGAATCCAGGGGGCCAGGGTCCGAACGGTGGCCCTGGACCCCCGCTTCCGCGGGGGTGACGGAAGACTGAAACCGTTCGGCGGCACCCTGCCAGGCGAGCTCGGCAAGGCGTTGTTGCGGCGTCATCCCCTCCGGAACTGGCTCCTCGGGATATTCGTAGCGCAGCTCGTCGAGGCTGAAGCGGCAGCGTTCGACGATTTCGAGGCTGCGCTCGACCGCATCCTCGCGGCCGCGAAAGAGCCGCGCCATCTCCTGCGGACAGCTTCAGATGGCGCTCGGCATTGGCGGCGAGACGATAGCCGGCTTCGCCGATCGTGCAGCCTTCGCGGATGCAGGTCAGCACGTCCTGCAAAGGGCGCCGCTCGCGGCACGTGGTAGAGCACGTCGTTGGTCGCGACGAGCGGCAGCCCGGTCGCCTCGCCGAGCGCGGCGAGGCGGGCGAGGCGCCGCATGTCGTCGCCGCGATAGAGGTGGTGCGCGGCGAGATAGGCGCGGCCCCGGAAATCCGCCGCGACCCGGGCCGCGGTTCTCGGGGGGCAGGACCACGACGATCTGACCCTCGCCATGCGCGACCACATCGGCGTAGTCGAGATGGCATTCGCCTTTGGGGGCGCGGCGCTTGCCGAGGGTCAACAGCCGCGTGAGCCGGCCATAGGCGGCGCGATCCGTGGGGTAGGCGAGCAGGCTCGTGCCGTCGCGCAGATCGAGACGGCAGCCGACGACGAGGCGGATCCCGACCTCTTTGGCCGCATGATGCGCGCGCACGATGCCGGCAAAGCTGTTGCGGTCGGTGATCGCGATCGCCCGATGACCGAGCGCGGCCGCGGTCAGCACCAGCTCGTCCGGATGCGAGGCGCCGCGCAGAAACGAGAAATTGGTGGTGACCTGCAGCTCCGCGTAGCGCGGGGCCTGCTCAGGAAAAGACGCCATGGACAAACCAGCGCGGCGTGCGGTCGCCGCCGTGGAGACCCGCCCGGAACAGCCAGAAGCGCCGCCCCTCCTCGTCCTCGACCCGGTAATAATCGCGGATCGCATCGACCTCGCCGGACGCCTCCCGGCCGCCACCATTCGTCGGCGATCCGCTCCGGCCCGTCGGCGCGCATGACCCGATGCCGGCGGCGCCGCCACGATGAACCGAAACGGCGGGTCGTCGGGCAACAGCCAGAACGCCTCGACCGGCTCCGGCGGGTCGAACAACCGGATCGGCCGTAGTCCCCCTCTCCCCTCAACCACTGCGGCGGGTCCGACCCTCGCCCGTGATCCAGGGAGAGGGCCTGGCGTCGCAGGCTGAGGGTGACCGGCACTCTTACCGAGGCGCGCTCCGGGATGTGGCTCTCGCGCGGCTCGAGCCGCGACATTGCAGCGAGACCCAGCCGGTTGCCGAGCCGGTCGAGGAGCGGGGCGATGCCGCTCGTCTCGTTGCCGGCGGTGTGGCCGGGAAGGCCGATCTGCTCGGCCGGCAGGGGCTCGACCGCGAAGGCGGCGAGGATCATGTCTTCGATGCCGAGGCCGGGATCGATTGTGTCGAGCCGCTCCTTGAAGAGCGCCGCGAGATGGCGCGGATCGCGGCTCGGGCGGGCGGTGCCGAGGCGGATCCGCTCGACCCGGCCGTCGACGCGGTGAAAGGCGAGATCGAGCCGCCGCGCTCCCGTCCCTTCCCGCGCCAAGCGAAGGACGAGATCCGCGGTGAGCCGCTCCGTTGCCAGCATCAGATCGGCGGGCTCGGTAATCGGCTCGGCGAAGCTCAACCGCACCCGCCGGCTCGGCACCTCGCCGAGTGGCGACAACGGCTCCGGCATCTCGTCCAGCGCCTGATCGAGCAGCCGCGCCACGGTCTCGCCGAACCGGCGGGCCAGCGCATCGCGCGGCATCGCATAGAGATCGCCGACCCGCTTCAACCCGACCCGCCGCAGCCCTTGGGCGGTGATCGGGTCGAGGCGGAGGGCTTCCACCGGCAACGAAGCGAGGGCGGCGCGAAGCTCTCCCGGAGCCAGAATGACGACGCTGTCGCTCGCTTCCGCAAAGCGGGCCATCGCCCACGCAGCGCCGAGCGTATCGGCAATGACGATGCGGCTGGCGACACCCCGGCGGTCGAGCCGGGCCGCCAAATCGGCGGCGAGTGCTCTTTCCCCGCCCCAGAGATGGGCCGAGCCGGTGATCTCGATCCGCACCCCATCTGCGCCATCGGGAGCGGTCCACGGGCTGTAGCGGCCGCACCATTCCGCCAGCCGCCGAAGCGCGGCGGCGTCCTCCGCTGGCTTCGCCAGGGCAGTGGCGAGGCCGGGCAGAAAGGAGAGCGCATCCGCCAGCGGCATTCCCGGAGCCAAGCCGGCGGCGGTTGCGGCCGGGTTGACCGCGGCGAGAAGCCGCCGTCCGGCAGCATCGGCAACCGTGGCGAACGGGGCCTCTTCAGCCGGCGCGCCGGATATTTTTCCGCTGCGACAGGCGCCGCCGGTCGATCGGCCAGCGCGGCAGCCAGAGATACATGATCCGTCGCATCCGGCACCTCCATTTCCCAGCACGCCGGCTCGCCGCCGCGGCAGCGCAGCAGCTCGATCCGCCACCGCGGGTGCCCGACCCCCGGCTCGTCCCCGGCATGAGGACGCGACGGCAACGCGGCGATGCGCCATCGGGTTACGGCCGCATTCGGCAGAGCGCGCTCGCGCGCCGCCTGCCCGCCATCGCGCCAGCGCCGCAGCAGAAAGGCGGTGATGCCGGAGCGTTCCGCGGCGAGCTGCAATCGGCGGCTCGCCACCATGGGGAGCGACCCGACTTCGCCGACCACTGCGACAATGCCCGGGGCGCGCAGCCCTTCCTCCATCGCCCACAGGATCTCGGCATCGCGCGACGCCCGGACCAGCACGACCCGCCCGGGATCGAGCCCGTGCGCCGCGAGGCCCGGCCCGTAAAGGTCCGGGCGCGGCAGGCACCACAGCACCATGCCCGCCACCCTCTCCGCCCTTCAGCGGGGCGCGCGAGGGACCCGGTCGCGAGCGACAGGGAGGGTGAGGTGGGCGGCCGTCGCCGAGGCGTCCGAGGATGTGAGCGGCAAAGGCGGCGGCGAGCGCGCCATCCTCCTCGTCGCCGCCTACCCCCAGGATCTCGTGCAAGGCGCCCCGCGCGAGCCCGCCGCCCGGCAATGCCCGGTCGATCGCCGCGACACCAAAGGGCAACACTCCATGCGCCATCGCCGGCGACCGCTCGATCCGCCGGACGCGCTCACGTAGCTCGGGAAGAAGAGTCCTTGCCGCATCGAGCATGTTCCATTTTTGTTCTTCATGACACCTCTTGTCAAGACCAGCGCTTGACGATGCGGCGTTCCGGAAGCATCACTCGCCCCAATGACCCTCGCGCCGCTCCTCGACGCTCCCTTCGTCATCCAGATTCACGCCTTGGCAGCCTTCACCGCCTTCGCGGTCGGCCTCGTTCAGCTCACCGCGCCGAAGGGCACGATCCCGCACCGCCTTATCGGCTGGTCCTGGGTCATGCTGATGCTGACCGTCGCGGTCAGCTCCTTGTTCATCCATAAGATCCGGCTGTGGGGTCCGTGGAGCCCGATCCACCTGCTCTCCATCCTGGTATTGGTGACATTGCCGCTGGCGGTGCTGCACGCCCGCCGGCACGACATCGCGCAGCACCGCATAGCGATGCTGATGTTGTTCACGGGCGCCCTGGTGATCGCCGGCGGATTTACCTTCCTGCCCGGCCGGATCATGCACGCCGTGGTATTCAGCCCACCCTAGGCAGCCACTCCATGAGGCGGCGCCCCGCCTCGGCGACGTCCTCGGTCGAGCCGGCGAACGAGAAACGGACCCAGCCGCCGCCATGGATCGGGTCGAAATCGAGGCCCGGGGTCACCGCGACCCCGGTCTCGGCGAGGAGGCGCCGGCAAAAACCCTCGCTGTCGCGCGTCAGGCTCGAGATGTCGACATAGAGGTAGAACGCTCCTTCGGCCGGCGCAAAGCGGGTGAGCCCGGCAGCCGACAGGGTGCGGATCAACAGATCGCGATTGGCGCGATAGCGCGCGACGTGGCCGTCGAGCTCGGCGCGGCAGCCGAACACCGGGAGCGCGGCGAGCTGCGACAATGCCGGCGGCGAGATGTAGAAATTCTGCGCCAGGCATTCGACCGAGCGCGCCAAATCCGGCGGCACCAGCATCCAGCCGAGCCGCCATCCGGTCATGCTGTAGTATTTCGAAAACGAGTTGACGATGACCGCCTCTTGCCCGAAAGCACGCGCCGTCGCGGCGGCGCTCTCATAGGTGATGCCGTGGTAGATCTCGTCCGAGATCAGGCGGATGCCGCGATCATGGCAATAGCCGGCCAGCCGGGCGAGGTCGGCGGCGCCGATCATCGTTCCGGTCGGATTGGCCGGGCTGGCGATGATCAGCCCGTCGAGAGCGCCCAGATCGGCGAGTAGCTCGGGTGTCGGCTGGTAATGGGCGTTCTCGCCGACTTCGATCAGCACCGGCTCGATGTCGAGCGCCGTCAGGATGTTGCGATAGGCCGGGTACCCCGGGACAGCGAGCCCCACTCGGTCGCCGGGCTCGAAGGCGGCGAGAAAGGCGAGCTGGAACGCGGCCGACGAGCCGGTCGTGACGACGACCTCGGCGGGGTCGACGGCGACGCCGTATTGCGTCTGGTAATGGCCGGCAATCGCCTGCCGCAATGGCGCGATGCCGAGCGCATCGGTATAGCCGATCCGCTCGCCCACCAACGCGCGGCGAGCGGCTTCGAGCACCGCCTCGGGTGCCGAGGTCCCCGGCTGGCCGACTTCGAGATGGATCACGTCGGCGCCCGCGGCCTCCCGCTCGTTGGCGGCGCGCAGCACGTCCATCGCGATAAAGGGCGGCACCAAGCCCCGCCGGGACGCGCGCAAAGTCACGTCCGGGCACATCCTTCCGGCTTGAAGATCCGGCGCGTCGACGCCGGGTGGCGCAGCAGCCGGTCGGTCGGCCGGATCGGTCGGCGCACCAGTTCGCCGGTGCAATTGGGACAATGGCCGCCGAGCACTCCTTCGGCGCACTCCCGGCAAAACGTGCACTCATAGGAGCAGATCCGGGCGTCGAGCGAGTTGGGCGGCAAATCCCGGTCGCAGCATTCGCAATTGGGTCTCAATTCCAGCATCCTGGTGCAATCCTGATGATGCCGATGCTTGAGCATCCTGCGCGAGAAGGTTGGCATTGGCGAGCGGCTTTCGCTATGAGGGGCGCCTCATCCCGCCAAATAGAGAACCCCTTGACCCGTCTGATTGGAATGTCCGGGAGCCTGCGCAGCGGCTCTTATTCGAATGCGGTGCTGGAAACGCTGCGCGAGAAATTCTCCGGCCGCGCCGAGATAGCGATTTGGGACCTCGGGACAATCCCGCTCTACAATCAGGATTTCGAGGGCGAAAAACGGCCCGCGCCTGTCAAGGCGCTGCTCTCGGCGATCAGCCGAAAGCGACGGGCTCGTGCTCTGCGCGCCGGAATTCAACCACAGCATTCCCGGGGTCCTGAAGAACGCGCTTGACTGGGCCTCGCGCCCCGCCTTCACCTCGGTGATGGCGTACAAGCCGGTGGCGATCATGGCGACCTCTCGTGGTGCCTTGGGGGGCGCGCGCTGTCTCGAGCATCTGCGCGTCGCCCTGGATTCGATGTTGTCTCGCGTCGCCTTGGCGCGCGAGGTCATCATCACCTCGTCAGCCGACAAGATCCGCGACGGGCGGCTGGTCGACGAGACATGTCTCGGTTTCGCCTGCGGCGCCGTCGAGGCGCTGCTGCACGAGATCCGGGTGTGGGGGGTGGCGGCCGGCTAGAGGGCGCGCGCTGCTTTGAGCACTTCGGCGACGTGGCCCGGCACCCGGACCTTGCGCCAGGCGCCGCGCACGAGTGCCTTCCCGGTCGATCAGGAACGTGCAGCGCTCGATGCCCATATACTTGCGGCCGTACATGCTCTTTTCGACCCAGACGCCGTATTTCTCGCAGACGTCGGAGCCCGCATCGGAAGCGAGGATGAACGGGAGTTCGTGCTTCTTCTTGAACTTGTCGTGCGAGGCGACCGAATCCTTCGAGATTCCGATCACCACCGATCCCGTGCCGCCGTAGTCCGGGAAGGAATCGCGAAACCCGCACGCTTCGGCGGTGCAGCCGGACGTGTCGTCCTTGGGATAAAAATAGAGGACGACCTTTTTTCCCTTGAGCGCGGACAACGTGACACTGCCGTTGCCGTCGGTGGGCAGCGTGAAGTCCGGGGCTTTTTCGCCGATCTCGACAGTCATCGCGCGTCGTCTCCTCTTGCTTGAGCCGCCTGCCGCGCCGGCTGCTCTATAAGCCGATCGTACCAGCTGCTGACGCGTGCCGCGGCGGCGGTGATATCTGCGTCGAGCCGGGCGAAGTCAACCGCGCCCACGCAGGCGGCGAGCGCGGCGGCATCCGGTTCGGCCAGAACTGCGGTCGACGCATCCGTCGCCGAGCAGAGTGAGGACCGCCTGGACATTGCGGAAGAGCGCCGACGCCTCGTCGAGCTCATGCTGCGCCCCCGGCGGCAGCAGCCCCGCCTCGCCGAGCGCGGCGATCGCCTCCGCGGTGCCGCGGTGCAATATCTGTGGCGACGACGCGGCGTGCCTCAGCACCAAGTACTGGACGATGAATTCGAGGTCGATCAGCCCGCCTCGGCGGTTCCTGAGATCCCATGGTGAAGGCCGCGGGTTATCCTCGGCAATCCGGCGGCGCATAGCGGCGACATCGATGACGAGCTTCTCGGGATCGCGGGGCGAGCGCAGGACGTCAGCGAGGGTCTCGGAGATTCGCCGGCACAGGCCGGCGTCGCCGGCAACCGGCCGCGCCCGGGTCAGCGCCATATGTTCCCAGGTCCAAGCGGATTCGCTCTGATAACGCGCGAACCCGGCGAAATGCGAGGCGATCGGCCCCGCTTCGCCCGACGGCCGCAGCCGCATATCCACATCGTAAAGCCGGCCTTCGGCGGTGGGAGCGGTGATTGAACTGATAAGCCTCTGGCTCAGCCGCGCGAAATAAGCCGCCACCGGCAGTGGCTGAGGGCCATCGGAATTCTCGCTGCCTGGCGGCGCATCATAGATCAGGATCAGATCCAAATCGGAGGCGAGGGTCATCTCGCGGCTGCCGAGGCGGCCCATCCCGACCACCGCAAAACTGCCTCCCGGCACCCGGCCGTGCCGGCGCGCGAACTCGGCTTCCACCCGCGGCAGCAGCGCGGCGAGCGCGGTTTGCGCGATATCGGCCAACGCCGCCCCGGCCTGCGGGCCGTCGAGAGCGCGGCGCAGCAGTTGGACGCCAATCTGAAACCGTCTTTCGCCGGCCCAGCGCCGCAGCCGATCGAGCGTCTCTTCGAAATCCCGCACGCCCGTCATGACCTGATCGAGCTCGGCAGAGAGACCGGCGAGGTCCGGTAGCGGCGCAAAAAAGCCTTGCGTCAGGACCGAGTCGAGAAGAGCGGGATGCTGCGCCAAGTGCTCGGCCAGCCGCGGAGCCCCCGCCATGATCTCGGCGACGAGCGCCAGAAGGCCGGGATTGGCGTGAAACAGTGAGAAAAGCTGCACTCCCGCGGGCAGGTGCGACAGGAACTGGTCGAACCGCCGCAGCGCCGCATCGGGGTGTGGGGTGGCGCCGAATGTCCGCAGCAGCTCGGGTACGAGCTCGGTCAGGATTTCGCGCGCCCGCTGGCTGCGGGTGGCGCGCAATCGGCCATGATGCCAGCTTCGCACCAGCGCGGACACGGCGGCCGGCTCGGCAAAGCCGAGCTGAAAGAGCGTCCGCAGGGTTTCACGATCATCGTCGGCGCCGGTGAAGACGAGGTTGCCGGGGCCGGCAAGATTCGGAGCGTGCTCAAAAAGCTCCGCATAATGCCGCTCGACCGAGGAGAGATGAGCGCGTAGATCGGCGACGAAGGCCGCTGTCTCCGAATAGCCCAGAAACACCGCGATGCGTTCGATCCCGGCGCGGTCCGAAGGAAGCGCATGGGTTTGCGCGTCGTCGACCATCTGCAGCCGGTGCTCGAGGCGGCGCAGGAAGCAATAATCGTCAATCAGCTGCGCCGCGGCCGTGGAATCGATCCGTCCGGCTCCCGCGAGCCGGCGCAGTGCCTCGCAGGTCGGGCCGACGCGCAGCTCCTGCAATCGCCCGCCCCAGATCAGCTGCTGAGTCTGGGCGAAGAACTCGATCTCCCGAATCCCCCCGCGGCCGGTCTTGATGTCGTGCCCCTCCACCGCAATCCGCCCGCCGCCGCGGTGTGCGTTGATTTGGCGCTTGATCGAGTGGATGTCCTGGATGGCGGCGAAGTCGAGGTTTTTCCGCCAGATGAACGGTTGCAATTCGCGCAGAAAGCGTCGAGCGGCGGCGCGGTCGCCGGCAACCGGACGGGCCTTGATCAGCGCAGCCCGTTCCCAATTCTGCCCGACGCCCTCATAGTAGGCGAGCGCCGCGGGAACCGACATGGCGAGCGGTGTCGATGCCGGATCCGGGCGAAGCCGAAGATCGGTGCGGAACGAATACCCCTCGCCGGTGTAGGCTTCCAGCATTCGCACCAGTTCGCGCGTCAGCCGAACAAAAAAGGATTGCACCCCGTCGCGCGCATTCACCCGCGCCGTCGCCGGGTCATAGAGGATGATCAGATCGATATCGCTCGAGTAATTGAGCTCGTAGCCGCCGAGCTTGCCGATGCCGAGCACGATGAGCCCGCTGTCCTGCTCCGGCTGGTCCGCAGCCGTGAGCGTGATGAGCCCCTTGGCGGCCGCCTCACGCAGCAGGTGGCGCAGCGCCGCGCCGACCGCCGCCTCGGCAAAGCGGCTGAGCGCGGCAGTCTGCTGCTCGAGGGACCAGACGCCCGCCAACTCGGCGAGCGCGGCGGCGAGCGCGACGCGCCGCCTGGCGACACGCAGCCGCCGCATCACCGCCGCCGTATCTTCGCCAAGATCTTCGGTTGTTTCGAGGCTGGCGGCGATTTCGGCGAAGAGCGAGTCGGGACCTTCCTCGACGAGACGGGTCAGGAAGGCCCATTCTTTGACCGCTACGCCGCTCAGAAAGGGGCTGTTGCCGTAAATCGACGCGAGCAGGCGTTTGCCTGAAGGCGCTTCGCTCCATTGCCGCGCGAGGTCGCTCTCGGGGTCATCAGGTGCGAGAGCGAGCGCCTCGTTCCAGGCTTCGAACCCAAGGGCGAGCTTGCGCGCGTCGGCTGGTTTCGGTAGCTCGTCACCATCGGGGGAGAGGTGAGATAACAGTTTCATCCGGTAGGCCCAGCCGGGGCGAGGACACTGGCGCGTCGGGGGTCTCCGGTCAAGGCGGGGTCGCCGAACGGGATGATGCCCGGGCAGGCGGCGAACCCCCCGCCAGCGCCAATCGGCTCGGCCGTCATTCACTGGCCCGGGCTCACCGCATTTTGGCATGGCTTGGCGCACCCGCGGCGGCGCTGATCCTCCTGTGCGGGTTCGGGCTCTGGCGTCTGACGCAAGGGCCAATCGACCTCGGCCGGCTGACCCCCTTCGTGCAACAACTCGTGGATCGGTCTGTCGTCGGAATGAAAGTCGAGATTTCGCGAGCTTGCCTCGGTATCGATCGGCAGACCGGGCAACTCGACCTGCGGCTCGAAGGCGTCCGCGTCGCGGATGCGGACGGGGAACCGTTTGCTGCCTTTCCCGACACGTCCGCAAGTTTCAGCCTCGGTTCGCTCCTGGAAGGCAAATTGGCGCCGACACGGCTCCTCATCGAGCATCCCATATTGCATCTCGTTCGCGACGAGACGGGAGCGATCCACTTGCGTTTTGGCGAACCGGACAACCGGGCGCCAAACCTCGGGCCCGACATTCTCGATCAGCTGGCGGGTCCGCCAAATCCGGACCAGCCTTTCGGGCTGATGCGCCGGATCGTCGTCCGCAACGCCGCCGTGATCTACGACGATCGCCAGACGAACCGCCGTTGGCAGGCCGACCGGGTCGATGCCTGGATCGAACGGAACCAGCAGGGTCTCGCGGGCGATGTGTCGCTCGCCCTGCCGTTTGGCAGTCACCAGCCCGAGCTCCACGCGAACTATCGCTATATCTCCGACGAGCGCGCCGTCGATCTCTCCATTCAGATCGGCGGGGTGGAGCCCGCGACCTTGGCTTCGCTTTCTCCCGAGCTGGCTCCCCTCGCCCTGGCCGATTTTCCGGTGTCGGGGACGCTGACGACACGGCTGAATTTGGGCGGCCTGACGAATGAGGGGGTGCGGCTCGATCTTTATCTCGGCAAAGGCTCGATCAGGAGCGAGCTGTTGCCGGAAGGTTATGTCGCTCTGCAGCAGGGAACGATCCGCGCCGTTTATGCGCCGGAGATCGGCCAGCTGCGGCTCGCCAAGCTCGATCTCGATCTCGGCGGCGGCTCGGCGCTTACCGTCGACGGAACCATCGACGGACTGACGCCGGCAATGATCGCCGGCACGGAGCCGCCGCCTTCGTCGATGCGCGGCAAACTTGGGATCGTTCTCGCCGATGTGCCGGCGACCAAGTTTCAAAGCTTGTGGCCGCCGGCCCTGAGCCGCGGCGGGCGGCGCTGGGTATTGGCCAACGTCCATGACGGGGTTCTCGACGAGGCGGCCGTCCAGCTCGATCTCGCGGTCGATCCGGCGGCGCGCTCGGCGGAGGTCGTGTCGGCGCACGGAACGATGCGTTATCGCGATGCGACGATCAGCTATTTCCAGGGATTGACCCCGGTGCGGAAGGTCAGCGGGACCGCCACTCTGGACGACAAACGGCTCGTGTTCACGCCCTCCGGCGGGTCGGTCAAATCGGTTCAGGTCACGGGGGGCTCGCTGCAGATCACCGACCTCGGCGCGCCAGTGGAATGGCTGACGGTCGACCTTTCCCTTGCCGGACCCATCCAGGACGTCCTCGAGACGATCGACGCAAAGCCGCTGCGCTTTGCCCGCGATATCGGGGTCGATCCTGCACAGGTCGCCGGCCGAACCGAGGCCAATCTTCACTTCAAGCTCCCCTTGTTGCAGGACGTGAAGTTCGACCAAGTTCAATACGCCGTGAAGGCGAGCCTCTCCGGCGCCGCGATTGCCGACGTCGCGATGAACCGCAACCTGACCGACGGCGATTTCGCGTTGGAGATCACCCGCCCGGGCGCCCATCTGCGCGGAACTTCCCGTTTCGACGGGGTTCCGTTGAGCATCGACGCGAACCTGTTCTTCAAGCCGACCGACGGCGCCAGGGCGCGGTACCGCGTCGCTATGACGGTGGACGAAGAGCAGCGCCGGCGCCTCGGTTTCGACTTCCCGCCCAACCGGGTCGCCGGACCCGTCGGGGTCGATCTCACGTACTGGACCCTCGATGCGACGCATGCCGAGGCCGAGGCGGCGCTCGACCTGCGCTCGGCCAACCTGTCGGTTGCGGAGGCCGGATGGAAAAAGCCCTCCGGCGCTGCTGCCGGCGCCAAGCTCGTCCTCGATCTCCAGAACGAGCAAGTCACCCGGCTGCGCGACATCGAGGTCAAGGCGGCGGGGCTCGACGGCAGGTTCGCCGTAGCGCTCGAACCCGACACCGGTCGGATCGACCGAGTAGACGTCAAGCGCCTCGTCATTGCCGACGACGATGTCGGCGGGTCGGTGATGCGCCGGCGAGAGGGTGGCTGGCACATCGATCTGCACGGCCCGATGCTCGATCTGTCGCACTGGATCAATGATCTCCGCAAGAGCAGTCCGCGGCAATCGTCGGCCACCGACGGGCCGTTGCGGATCGATGCTCGCCTCGGCCGCCTGGTCGTCGGGCCGCAGCGCGAGGTGCGCGACGTTGCCGCAAGACTGTCGCGCGAGGGCGCCGATTGGCGGGCGGCGCAGATCGATGCGCGGTTTCCCAATGGGCACGGGCTGAGCCTGCGTACCACCACGCAGGCGGGCGGGCCCAATCTGACGTTTCGTTCCGACGATCTGGGGTCGGCACTGAGCCTGCTCGACATCACCGACAATATTGTGGGCGGGCAAGTCACCGTTACCGGCCAGACTGTGGACAAAGCCGGCAAGCAGGTTGTCGCCGGCCATATCGAGGGCGCCGACTACAACTTGGTGCACGCGCCGGTATTTGCCCGCATTCTGTCGCTGCCTTCGTTCAGCGGCGCCGGCAGCATGCTCGCCGGCTCGGGCATCCCGTTCAGCACCTTGCGCGGCGATTTTGCCTATGGCGAGGATCGCCTCGTGCTCGACAATCTGGTTGCCTATGGCGGCGCGATCGGCGTGACCGGCAACGGCGTTGCCGATCTCGGGGGCGACAGGCTCGACCTGCAAGGGACGATTGTTCCTGCCTACGCCCTGAACTCGATCCTCGGCATCGTTCCGGTTATCGGTCCGCTGTTGCTCGGCGGCGAAGGGCAGGGCCTGTTTGCCGCCAATTACCGGGTCACCGGATCGGAAGCCGACCCGCAGGTCTCGGTCAATCCGCTGAGCGCTCTCGCGCCCGGCTTTCTGCGCCGGTTGTTCCAGCCCAATTTCGGCATGCCGCCACCGATCCAGCAATCGTTCGGCGTGGAATGACAGCGTCAGCCATGGCCATGACGGTGATGCAGGTCGGGGTAGTGCGGATGGGAGTGGCGCAGCGGCGCGTGGCGGTGCCAATGCGAATGCGGTTCGCTGACCGGGCCCTCGTGAGTGTGCCGGTGGTGCGCGTCGTGTCCATGGCTGTGCTCATGTTCGAGCGCCTCATGCGGATGCTCGTGCTCGTGGCGTTCGGCCAGATGCATCCATAGTCCGAAACCCATCAAGAGACCGGCGAGCGCGAGGTTCACGGTCACAGCCTCGTGCAGGAGGCCGATCGCCAACACCGCCCCGATGAACGGAGCCAGCGAAAAATAGGCGCTGGTGCGAGCCGTCCCGAGATGACGCAATGCCAGCACGAACAGCACGAGGCTGATCCCGATCCCGACGAAGCCAACCATGGCCGAGGCGCCCACTATGGCCACCGCCGGGATGGCCGCGCCACTCAGCATCGCAAACCCCGCATTCACCGTGCCGGCTGCGAGGCCTTTGATCATCGCCGTCAGCACCGGATCGGCCGACGACAATTTCCGGGTCAAATTGTTGTCGATGCCCCAGGCGAGGCAGGCAGCGGCGATCAGCACCGCACCGGTGTCGACCTCGAGCCCCCGCCCGCCCCAGGAGAGGATTGCCGCTCCGCCGAGGATCGCCAAAGCTCCGAGCAGCAGCCGGCGGTCGACATTCTCGCGGAAGACGAGCCAGGCGATGCCCATCGTGAAGAGACCTTCCAGATTGAGCAGCAATGAGCCGGAAGTGGCGTCCGTGCGCGCCAGACCGAGCATCAGCAAGAGCGGCCCCAAGACGCCGCCAAACACGACGACCGCGGCGAGCCACGGCAAGTCGCCGGCGCGCAGCGGCGCTTCCAGCGCCGGGATGCCGAAGGCGGCGCGGCCGAAATGCACCACGGCGAGCCCGACCCCGGCACCCAGATAGAGCAACCCGGCGAGCAACTGCGGCTCGACCTCGCCGAGTAGCAGCTTCGCAAACGGCGCCGCCGCACCAAACAACACAGCCGCCGCCAACGCCATCGGCACGCCCGGCCACAGCGCGGATCGATCGGTCCGCATCATGCCGCAACCCGAGGCGCCGGCCCATGGCCGCTGCAGGCTGCAATCATAAATTGAGTTGGCGATTGCTCGCCGCTGCACCTGCAGCCAATCTGCAGCGAGATCTCTCCGGCTGGTTGTAGTTCTCGCCTAACCCGAGGTTGGTACACTTCGCGGCCAATGAGCATGAGGTGAGTGTTTGCCATCACGCGCAAGCCTGCACAGCTACTGTTTCAGATCGGTAGCTTACCACGCGATTACGGCGACATTCGGGTCCGCCGGCTGTCGTTTGTCGCGCGCAGCGACCTCACTCACCATGCAAACCGGCGCAGGATCGGTTATTCGTTTTCTGGTACGCCGACCCGGTATTGGCATCGTGTGCCCCATTGGATGGCAGGAAAATTTGCGGATGCATTAGAGGATATCGGCAGTGCAGCAAATCGACTTTGGGCGCGTCTCTCGCTGCGGTCCGGCCAAGCTCTTCGCGCCAGCGCCGGAGGCCCCGTCGCACCCCGAGACAGGTCTGCGCCCAGCGGACGACCATCTGTAATCGGACGACCGCCGTCGAGCCGTATTTTGAATTTCGGCTTTCGACCCTTCTCGGTCACTCAGGGTCCGCGCTTAGAACGGCTCTTCGTGCCCCTTAACAGACCTTGCCAGTGGGATCGGGCACCGGCCCAGTCGGGTGGAAAACCGCCATTTGGTCCGACGCTGTGAAGCCCATCGCGGTTGCAACAGCGCGTTACGCGAGCACGGTATCCGCAGAGCCTTCGGCCGGGTTCCTCATAAAGTCTGCTCAAGCAAGCGATTCGGCGAGAACGGGAGCACCGCGCGAGGGACGCGCCAGACGGATAATCAGCTTCTCCGCCTCCACGACAAGGAAGAACACAAGACCACCGATAAAAAGCCATGGCCACACCCACAGCGGAATTGCTTCTGTCTCGAAGAGCTCTTGGAACGGTGGAGTGTAAGTGAACAACAGCTGTAAGATCACCACGGCGCCAATGCCCATCGCCAAATACTTGTTGCCGAGATGCGCCTTCAAAGACAGCGATGAATCGAGCTTGTAGCGGCTGTTGAGGAGATAGAAAATCTGACCGATCACGAGCGCATTGACTGCAACCGCCCGAGCGAGCTCGTCGGACGCGCCCTTTGACTTCATCCAGAAGAATGCCCACAAGGTCAGCGCGAGCAATGCCAGTCCGACGAAGATGACTCGCCAGATTCCGAAGCCGTCGAGGATCGGGCGGTCGACGGCGCGCGGCTGCCGCTGCATGACGTCGAGTTCGTGTGGCTCAAAGGAGATCACCAGCCCGAGCGCCACCGATGTCACCATGTTGACCCAGAGGATCTGCGGTGCGGTGATCGGCGCGGTAAAGCCGACGAAGATCGCCACCATGATGACCAGCGCCTGGGCGACGTTTGTCGGCAGCATGAAGAGCATGGCCTTTTCGATGTTGTTGTAGACCGTGCGCCCTTCCTTGACCGCAGCCGTGATGGACGCAAAGTTGTCGTCGGCCAGCACCATCTCGGCCGCCTCCTTTGTGACCTCGGTGCCCTTGATCCCCATCGCGACGCCAACGTCGGCTTTTTTGAGGGACGGCGCATCGTTCACCCCGTCGCCGGTCATCGCCACGATCTGCTTATTCGCCTGGATCGCCTTGACGAGGCGGAGTTTGTGCTCCGGGCTCGCGCGCGCGAAGACGTCGACGTCGCGGACCCGCTCCTGCAGCGTCGCGGTGTCCATTTCCTCGATCTCCGCGCCGGTAATCGCGGTTCTCCCGTCGCCAATTCCGAGCATCTTGGCGATCGCGGCCGCGGTGATCTTGTGATCCCCGGTGATCATCGTCACCCGGATGCCGCCGGCATGGCACTCGGTGACGGCCTCGATCGCCTCCGTCCGCGGCGGATCGAGCAACCCGATCAGGCCGAGCAGAACCAGGTTCTTCGGCAGATCAGCCGGGCCGAGGTTGCCAGCATTGACGCCCAGATCCTCTAGCCACGCCAAGGCCAGCACGCGCTCGCCCTGCGCCGCCAGCTCGTCCGACGCCTTCACGAAACGATCGCGGTCGATCGGCGCCTGTCCGCCAGTGGTTGCCTGCCGGTCGCAATGATCGAGGATCACCTCGGGCGCTCCCTTGACCAGCAGAAACTGCTTGCCAGCGGCGTCCTTGTGCAATGTCGCCATGAACCGGTGTTCCGACTCGAACGGGATCGCGTCGAGCCGGGGATAGGCGGTCTGCTCCGCTTGCCGTTCGAGTCCGAGCTTGTTGCCGAACGGGTAGAGGGCCCCCTCGGTCGGGTCTCCCTCCACCTTCCAGGCTCCGTCTTCCTGGTGGATCTCCGCATCGTTGCAGAGCATTGAGACGCGCCCCATCAGCTTAAGAACCGAATCCTCCGCTGCCGGCAACCCGTCCTTCAGAACCTCGCCATCGGGAGCGTAACCTTGGCCGGTGACCTTATAGCCCGCATTGGCGGTTACGGCCGACACCACCATCATCTCCATCAAGGTCAAGGTGCCGGTCTTGTCGGAGCAAATCCGCGAGACCGAGCCCAAGGTTTCCACCGCCGGCAGCCGCCGAATGATGGCGTTGCGCTGCGCCATGCGCTGCACGCCGATCGCCAGAGTGACGGTGATCAGCGCAGGCAACCCTTCCGGTATCACCGACACGGCGATGCTGACGACCGCCTGAAAGATGGCAATGAAATCCATTCCCTGGACCCATTTGCCGTAGGCGAAAACGATCGCGGCTACGACCGCGATCACAGCGGTGATCGCGTAGCCGAACTTCTTGATCTGGCGCAGCAGCGGCGTGTCGAGCGCGCTCACCCCAGCCATCAGCTGGTTGATGCGTCCCAGCTCGGTCTCGCTCCCAGTGGCGACGACCACCCCTGTCCCGCGCCCGGACGAGACGAGGGTCCCGGAAAAACCCATGCCCTCGCGATCTCCCACTGTTGCCTTTTCGGCCACGACGCCGGTGGTCTTGTCGATCGGCACCGACTCGCCGGTCAGCGCCGCTTCCTCGGTCCGCAGGTTCTTCACGTCGACGAGGCGAAGGTCAGCGGGAATTCGGTCGCCTGACTCCAGGAGCACGACGTCGCCCGGCACCAGTTCCTCGGCCGGGATTAGACGGGTCTCGCCGCCTCGTACGGTCCTTGCGTCCGCGGAAAGCATGTTGCGGATCGAATCCAGGGCCTTCTCCGCCTTGCCTTCCTGAATGAACCCGAGCAATGCGTTGATGATCACGACACCCAGGATGACCGCAGCGTCGAGCCACAGACCGACCATCAGCTTGACAAAGCCGGCGCCGAGCAAAACAAAAACCAGGACATTGTTGAGCTGGGCGAGGAACCGGGTCAACGGTCCCCGCTTCTTGCCCTCCGGCAGGCGATTGGGACCGTATTGGGAAATGCGCCGGGAGGCCTCGCCCGCGTCCAGCCCCTTTGCCGGGTCCGTCTTCAGCCTGCCGATCACTTCATCCGCCGGGACCGCATGCCAGGCGACGGCTTCGCCGTTGGGGCTAACGCGCATTACTGTATCCATGATGCACTCCCTTTCTGCCCGGTGCACAGGTCTCACGAAAGCCAGATCCCACCCAAAGCACGGCTTCCGAACCGAAACTCGGAACTTCCCAAAATGCCGGGCGACCAATCGCCAAAGCCCGATCGGAGGATCAAATTTGGTCTTTGCCTGGGGCGCCCACTAGCGAATTGGCCATTCCCTCCCGACGCGCAATGGTAGTGGTGGCGGTGGGGTCGGTCCAGCGCCTCGGCGTTGTTGATTGCAGAATGGGATGGAGAGCACCACCGTGGGACGCCAGGCACTTTCTGCAGCGTCGTAACGCTAGTAAAATTCGTCAGGTCGAGTTTCGCGAGGATCCGCGATGAAGACTAAAGCTGGCGAGAACTACCAGCGCCTGATTGCAGCGGTAGCCGAGCTGCCGGCGACTCCAACCGCGGTGGCGCACCCATGCGACCATGCTGCCCTCGCGGGAGCCGTCGACGCGGCGAGAATGGGCATCATCACACCAATTCTTGTCGGACCAAGGCACAAGATTGCCAATATTGCGGCCGCCGGTAACGTCGACATCGCCCCCTACGAGGTCGTCGACGCGGAACACAGCCACGCTGCCGCCGAGAAGGCGGTGGCGCTGATCCGCGAAGGCCGGGCCGAGATGCTGATGAAAGGGTCGCTCAGTACCGACGAGTTGCTGGGCGCGGTCGTCAAACGTGATACGGGTCTGCGCACGGCAAGGCGACTCAGCCATTGCTTCATCATGGACGTCCCCGGCCATACCAACGTGCTGATCATCACCGACGCCGCAATCAATATCTTCCCGACGCTGGCCGACAAGGTGGACATCGTGCAGAACGCCATCGATCTCGCCCACGCGCTGAAGATCGAGAAGCCGAAAGTGGCCATTCTGTCTGCGATGGAAATGGTCAACCCGAAGCTTGAATCGACCGTCGAGGCGGCGGCGCTGTGCAAGATGGCTGACCGCGGACAGATCACGGGCGGCGTGCTGGATGGCCCACTCGCGCTCGACAACGCCATCAGCCCGGACGCCGCAAGGATCAAGAAAATCACGGGCTCGGTGGCGGGGCAGGCCGACATCCTTGTGGTGCCGGACCTCGAAGCCGGCAACATGCTGGCGAAAAGCCTTTCGTTTCTTGCCGGTGCCGATTCAGCGGGCGTCGTGCTTGGGGCGCGCGTTCCGATCACGCTCACGAGCCGAGCAGACTCGGTCCAGAGCCGTCTCGCCTCTTGTGCGGTGGCGGCTCTTGTCGCACACCGCCGCCGCGAGCTCGCCGCCCAGGTGATCTGACGTGAGCGATGCGATCCTCGTCCTCAATGCCGGATCGTCGAGCCTCAAGTTCACCGAGTTTCTGGCGGGCGCCGGCGAGGCGCTGGAAGCGTGCGTCAGCGGTAATCTACAGGAGCTCTACGGCCGCGCGCTCTTTCGCGCCCGAGATGCGAGCGGCGCTGTCGTCGGCGAGCACAAATGGAGCGAAGACACACCTCCGGAGCACGCCGGTGCGCTCGAATTCCTGTTCGAGTGGTTGCAGTGTAATGCGAGCGATGCGCAACTCGCCGCGGTCGGGCACCGCGTCGTGCATGGCGGCGCGGACTACGCCGCGCCGGTACGGGTAGACGCCACTGTGCTCTCAAAGCTCGACGAGTTTGTACCGCTCGCTCCGCTGCATCAGCCGCACAATTTGCTGCCGATCCGCGCCATTGCGGAGCGGCGGCCCGACCTCACGCAGGTCGCATGCTTCGACACCGCATTTCACCACGACGCGCCGCCGCTCGCGCAAGCGTTCGCACTGCCGCGGGAGATCACCGAGCGGGGTGTCCGGCGCTACGGATTTCACGGCCTGTCCTACGAATACATTGCGTCGGTCATGGCGCGACACGACCCGCGCGCGGCGTCCGGACGGACCGTGGTTCTGCACCTCGGCAACGGGGTGAGCATGTGCGCGCTGAAGCGCGGCAGAAGCATCGCCACCACCATGGGCTTCACCGCTGTCGACGGCCTGCCGATGGGCACGCGCTGCGGCAATCTCGACCCCGGGGTGATCCTCTATCTGATGCAATCGCTCGGCATGGACGGCCGGGCGATCGAATCGCTCTTGTACAGACGAATCCGGCCTGCTCGGCGTGTCCGGCGTCTCCAGCGACATGCGTGCGCTTTTGGCCAGCGACGACCCGCGGGCGAAATTCGCCATCGATCTCTTCGTCTATCGGATCGGCCGCGAACTGGGCTCGCTCGCCGCAGCACTGGGCGGGCTCGATGCCATCGTCTTCACCGCCGGCATCGGCGAGCGGGCAGTGGCGATCCGCGACGCGGTATGTCGGGAGGCGGCGTGGCTCGGCCTCGACCTCGATCCGGCGGCGAATGCGCGCCACGGCCCGCGCATCAGCACCCCAGCGAGCCGCGTTGCAGCTTGGGTGATTCCGACCAATGAAGAGCTGATGATCGCGAAGCATACGCTGGCACTGATCTGCTAGGTCTTGTTAGTCGAGTCACGAGGGAGGAATGCGATGGCGGCCAACCAGAAGGCGAGTGAAGACCCGCGCGAAAAGGCATGGCGCGGCTTCAGAGGGGGCACCTGGCAAACCCGGATCAATCTGCGCGACTTTATTCAGCGCAACTACACGCCATTCGAGGGCGACGCGTCATTCCTCGCTGGGGCGACCGAGCGCACTCGCAAAGTGTGGGAGAAACTGCTGCCTCTCCTCGCCAGAGAGCGCGATAAGGGGGTTCTCGATGTCTCGCAGGAGCCGTCGAGCATCCTGGCGCATCCGGCTGGTTATATCGACAAGGATCTTGAGCTGATCGTCGGGCTGCAGACCGATGCGCCTTTGAAGCGCGCCATCATGCCGAAGGGCGGCTGGCGGGTCGTCGAGGCGAGCCTAAAGGCCTACGGCTTCGAGCCCGATCCGCAGATCGCCAAGATTTTCACCCAGTACTGCAAGACCCACAACGACGGCGTATTCGATGCCTATACGCCGGAGATCCGCGGTTGCCGCAGCACCGGAATCATCACCGGCCTGCCGGATGCCTATGGCCGCGGCCGGATCATCGGCGACTATCGCCGCGCAGCACTGTATGGGCTCGATTTTCTGCTCGAGGACAAGAAGCGTGAGCGCGCCGAGCTCGACCCAATGCACGCCACCGAAGAGGTCATCAGGCTGCGCGAGGAGCTGGCCGAACAGATTAGGTCTCTGCAGGAAATGAAGGAAATGGCCGCCCGCTACGGCTACGACATATCCCGGCCGGCGGCGACCGGGCGCGAAGCGATCCAGTGGACCTATTTCGCCTATCTCGCCGCGCTGAAGCAGCAAAACGGCGCGGCGATGTCGATCGGCCGGATCTCGGATTTCCTCGACATCTATCTCGAGCGCGACCGGAAAGAGGGCACCCTCAGCGAATCGCAAGCGCAGGAGCTGATCGACGACCTGGTGATCAAGTTCCGCATCGTACGTTACCTGCGCACGCCGGAATACAATCAGCTGTTCTCCGGCGATCCGGTCTGGGTCACTGAGTTCATCGGCGGCATGGGCGAGGACGGCCGACCGCTGGTGACCAAGACGAGCTTTCGAGTCCTCAACACGCTTTACACATTGGGGCCGGCACCGGAGCCCAACCTCACCGTGGGCTGGTCGCCGCGCTTGCCTGACGGGTTCAAGCGGCTCAGCGCCAAGGCCTCGATCGACACCAGCTCGATCCAGTACATGTCCGACGATTTGATGCGCCCGAAATTCGGCGATGATGCGGCGATCGCCTGCTGTGTCTCCGGCATGCGCGTCGGCAAGCAGATGCAATTCTTCGGTGCCCGCGTCAACCTGTTGAAGACGCTGCTTTATGCGATCAACGGCGGCCGAGACGAGGTGTCCGGTCAGCAGGTTGGTCCGATGCTGCGGCCGATCGAGGGCGACTTGCTGTCCTACGACACCGTCTCCGAGCGCCTCGACACGATGATGGAGTGGCTCGCGAAGACCTACGTCAATGCGCTCAACATCATCCATTACATGCACGACAAGTATTGCTACGAAGCGGTGCTGATGGCGCTACATGACCGCGACATCATCCGCACCATGGCGTGCGGGATCGCCGGCCTGTCGCATACCGCCGACAGCCTATCCGCTATCAAATATGCCAAGGTCAAACCGATCCGCGACGATACCGGTCTAATCGTCGACTATGCGGTCGAAGGCGAGTTCCCGCGCTACGGCAACAACGACGAGCGCGCCGACGACATCGCCACGATGCTGGTGTCGACGATGATGAGCAAGATCCGGCACTACGAGACTTATCGCAGTGCGCTGCACACGCAATCGGTCCTGACGATCACCTCGAACGTCGTGTACGGCAAGCAAACCGGCAACTCGCCCGACGGCCGGCGAACCGGCATGTCGTTCGCACCGGGCGCCAATCCGTCGAACGGCGCCGATACGCACGGCGCGCTCGCCGCGATGATGTCGGTCGCGAAACTGCCCTACGACGACGCCGAGGACGGCATCTCGCTGACGATTTCCATGCTGCCGACTTCACTCGGCACCGACGAGGAGCAGCTGTCGCGTACCGTCGGCGGGCTCGATGCGTACTTCGCCTCGAACGGCTTCCACGTCAACCTCAACGTCTTGAACCGCGAGACTTTGCGCGACGCGATGGACCAACCCGACAAGTATCCCCAGCTGACCATTCGCGTTTCGGGATATGCGGTGAACTTCGTCAAGCTGACTAGAGATCAGCAGCTGGATGTTCTCGGCCGCACCTTTCACGGCTCGATGTAGGCCGGGCCGATGCCCGCGCCGTTGGTCGGCAGCCGCTACGAGTTGCACGTCACGCGCGCCGGCGCCGTCGAGAACAAGGCCGCCAAGGCGTACACCGACGTCTATCAGTCCGATACCGAGGAAGCGGACGCCGAGCTTGCCGGCTACGTGCATTCGATCGAGGTCGGCAGCACAGTGGACGGCCCGGGCATCCGCTTCGTGCTGTTCCTCACCGGCTGTCCGCTGCGCTGCCAGTTCTGTCACAATCCCGACACATGGCACAAACGGAACGGACGACAATACACGATCGACAGGATCATGAAGGAGATCGGAAAGTACGTTAAGGTTCTTGAGATCTCCCGCGGCGGCCTGACGATCTCGGGCGGCGAGCCGGTGATGCAGGACGGGTTCACGACCGAGGTCTTCCGCCGGACCAAGGCGCTAGGGATGCACACCTGCCTCGACACCTCGGGGTTTCTCGGTTCCCGCCTCACGGACGCCGCTCTCGGCGACATCGATCTACAGTTGCTCGACATCAAGTCCGGCGACCCCGCGACCTACGAGCGGGTGACCGGCTATCCGCTCGAGCCGACGCTCGCCTACGCCCGTCGGCTGTCCGACCTCGGCCGGCCGATTTGGGTTCGCTTCGTGCTGGTTCCTGGTCTCAGCGATGATTACGACAATGTCGAAAAGGTCGCCGACATCTGCGCCGGCCTCAAAAGCCTCGAGCGCGTCGAGGTGCTGCGCTTCCACCAGATGGGATCCGAAAAATACAGGAAGCTAAAGATCCCCTACCGGCTCGAGCATACCGTGCCGCCGACGCCGGAGCTGACCGAGCGCGTCCGCGGACAGTTTCGGGGTCGCGGCCTGACGGTTTTCTGAGCTCCACTCGGGCCCACCCTCGGTCGGCCAAGCCCGTGAGTGGCCCGACCAGGGATCGCGAAAGACAGCGCCGCTCGTATCGAGAGAGGGAACGCGATGAGTGACGTCACGATCACCATTTTGATCCTTGTCGCCGTCGTCGCGGTGTTCATCTGGAACAGGCTGCCGGCCGCCGTGGTGGCCGTCGCCGCGGCCCTCGCACTGTTCTTGACCGGCATCCTCAACGTGCGGGAGGCCTTGGGTGGATTTGGCGACCCGGTCATTGTCTTTGTCGCCTCGCTGCTGGCGATCGGGGCAGGTCTCGAGGCCTCGGGGGTCGGGACCTGGGCCGGCCAATTCCTGATCCGCCATGCCGGCGCCAGCCCGTCGCGGCTGTTATTGTCCCTGATGCTGCTCGGCGCGGTGTTCAGCGGATTGATTGGGATGAACGGTGCCGTTGCCGCGATGATCCCGGTCGCCGTTGTCATCGCGATCCGGACCCGTGTCGCGCCATCGCAGCTGATGATACCGGTGGCGTTTGCGACCCTCGCCGGGTCGAAGCTGACCCTGCTCGGCACCCCGGTAAACGTGATCGCTTCCGCCGAAGCCGAGGCTTCCGGCCTCGGACCGATCCGCTTTTTCGAGTGGGCCGTCGTCGGCGTCCCGCTCGTTCTCGGGACCCTGGCGCTGATCCTGCTGTTTGGGCGGCGTCTGCTGCCGGAACGCCACAGCCAGTCGATTCCCGCCGATTTCAGCGCGCATGCCAGCACCCTCGTCGAGCAATACCGGCTCGACGACGGATTGCATCGCCTCCGGGTGCGGTCCACCTCGCCTTATGCCGGCAAGCCGCGGACCGCCGTCGATTTGCAGGATTACCCTGACCTCAGCCTGGTCGCGACATTGGACGGAGAAGGTGGCGGCCCGTTGCAGCGGCCGGCGATCGCTGAGGGCGATCTCTTGCTCGTGCGCGGCGACGCCGGCGCGGTGGGGCGGCTGGCGGCCGAGATGCACCTCGCCATTCGGCAGGACGACGAGGCCGCCAGCGTGGCGGAGACGCTGTTCAATCGCGCCTCGGGCCTCGCCGAGATCGTGATCCCGCCGCGCTCCGGGCTGGTCGGGCAACAGGCGTTCCCGGGGATGGTAGCCCGCGACGGTGATCTGATGGTTCTCGCCGTGCAGCGTGGCGGCGACGATCTCGGTCCCGAGGAAACCCGGCTCGCGGTGGGCGACCATTTGCTGCTGCAAGGGACCTGGCAGGCGCTCGACAAGCACCTCGCCGACCCGCAGGTGCTGGTCGTCGACTCGCCGGACGTCGTGCGCCGGCAGGCCGTGGCGCTTGGACCCGGCGCTCGCGAGGCGATCGCGATCCTCGCCGTGCTGATTGTTCTACTCGCCACCAACGTGGTGCCGCCAGCGATCGCGGCGGTGTTCTGCGCCGCCGCCATGGTGGTGACCGGCGTGCTCACTCTCCCCAAGTTCTACCGCGGCATCGACTGGAATACCTGCGTCGTGATCGGCGGAACGATCCCGCTGGCGACCGCATTGACCAAGACCGGTGCGGCGGCGCTGATCGGCGACCAGGTGGTCCGCCTGGTCGGCGAGTTCGGGCCTCACGCGGTACTGGCGGGGCTGTTTCTCGTGACTGCCGCCATCACCCAGTTCATCGCCAACACCTCGGCGGCGCTGATCATGATCCCGATCGCCGTCGCCACCGCCGGCGAACTCGGAATCTCGGCGCTGCCGCTGCTGATCGGCGTCGCCATGGGTGCCAGCGCCTCGTTCCTAACGCCGGTCGGCTCTCCCGTTGTCCTGATGGTGCAAAGGCCCGGTGGCTACGAGTTCGGCGACTATTGGAAGCTCGGGCTGCTCGTGCTGCTGTGGTCGCTGTTGGTCGCGGTATTCATTGCGCCGCTTTACTGGCGCTTCTGAAGAGGCGCTCACGCCTTCTCCGGCACAAACTGCATGCCCTCGAGCGTAGCCAGATCATCGTATGCGTCGTTCATCGCACGCTCTGGCAGTTTCGGCTTCTCCTGCGGCAGCTTTTTGTAGGGAATGAGGTCCAGCAGGTGGCGGATGCAATTGAGCCGCGCTCGCCGCTTGTCGTCCGACCGCACGATATACCATGGCGCGAACTTGGTATTGGTGGCCTCGAACATTATGTCGCGCGCCCGCGAGTACTCGTACCATCTGCTTCGCGAGCATAAGTCGGTCGGGCTCAGCTTCCACTGACGCAGCGGATCGTCGATGCGCGCCTCGAAGCGACGCTTCTGCTGCTCGTCGCTTACCTCTAGCCAGTATTTGATCAGCAGGATACCGTCGTCGACGACGAATAATTCGAACTCGGGGCACACCTTGAGAAAACGGCGGTGCTGCGCCTCCGTACAGAAGCCCATTACGTACTCGACGCCGGCCCGATTGTACCAGCTGCGGTCGAAGATCACGATCTCTCCCGCCGTCGGGAAGTGCGCTATGTAGCGCTGAAAGTATAATTCTGCCTTTTCGCGATCGGACGGCGCCGGCAGCGCCACCACCCGGAACACGCGGGGGCTGACCCGCTCGGTAATGGCCTTGATTGTGCCGCCCTTCCCGGCAGCGTCGCGTCCTTCGAAGATAACGACCACGCGCAGTCCATGATGCTTGACCCAATCCTGCAGCGCACAAAGCTCCACCTGCAGCTTGCGCAGCTCCTTTTCGTATTCCTTACGCTTCATCGGCTCCCTCCTCGGTCATGTGTTCATGGATCGCAGCCGCGCTCGACTGGTCGCCGGCGGCGATTCCTCAGCGACTTGGCCAGACGCCATGCGTGGTAAAGGGCGCCATCGGCCCATGCGAGGGTCTCGAGACCCTCGCGCGCCGTCGCTATGGGCATCTGTTGCAGCGCTATGTCTTCCAATATCTTATCGCGACCGGTCTTACGTTCGTCACTAAGCCGTCGCGAAGCATCTTCGATTGCTTCGAAGATGGCCGGATTGGGTGCCGTCGCGGGGTCTTTCGTGGCGTCAAGCCATGTGGCAAGTGCCCGCGCACCCGCTTCAAAGCTAGCCGGCGGCTGCCTGTCGCCGACGGCCGACGGAACACGGCTGAGGTCCTCATGAAGTTGTATGAGATGATCAAGAGCATGACAGAGCCGGACGAGGCGGGGCTCGAGTACGCTTAGATCGGTGGTTTCCAGCGAAAGCGACTCCAGGAAGTGGTCGATCTGCCGGACCGCTTCGACCGGCGTGTCGTAACGGACGGCGTTGTCGGCGAGCCGGCGCCGGACGGCGTCGACCGAATCATGAGCAAGCTCTAAGGTCGCCCGCCAGCCGGCCTCGAGCGCGACTGTCCCTCCCGCCTCGGCGATGACCGGATCGAGACGGCTGACGGCCGACTCGCTGCCCTTTCCGGAGATTCCGATAATCAATCGCGAGAAACGATCAAGCCACGGGTAGAACGCGAGGATCCCGACGAATTTGAAGATGCTGCTGAATGCCGCCAAGGCCAGCACGCCATTGGGATCGTCCAGTCGAGAACCCACCCAGCCTGCCGCCGCCGTGATCGGTCCGAGCAACAGGATCCCAAGAATCCCGAGGCTCACATTGTAGACGATGTGCGCCAGGGCTGCGCGCCGCACCGCCAGCCTAGCGCCGATCGCCACCAGCGCGCTCGTCGCTGCGGTCCCGACGCTCTGTCCGACGATCATCGCGCAAGCTTGGTCAAACGTCAGCGAGCCCGCATTCAGCGCGACGAGCGTCGTCGCGGCGGCAGCACTCGAGCTCTGCATGACAATCGACATCAAGATCCCGATTCCGGCGAGAATCCATTGCCAGCCGAAACCGCTTCCGCCCACGGCATCGAGGTTCCACGAAATGCCTTCCATCCCCGTCTGGAGGTACTCGATCCCGATGAAGAGCAGTCCGAAGCCTGCGAGAATCGCTCCCGAGCGATCGCGTTCGGCCCTTGGCGATCAGCCAGAGAAAGGCGCCGATGCCGAGCATCGGCATGGCAAAGGCAGAAATCGCTCACGCGAAAACCGAAGATCGCCACCAGCCATGGCGTCGAGGTCGTGCCGAAAGTCGCGCCGATGATGACCCCGACCGCCTGCGAGAAGGTGACCAATCCGGCGCTGACGAAGCCGATGACGGTGAGCGTCGTCGCGGTCGAGGATTGAATCGCCACCGTGAAGAGCGCACCGGATACAACCGCGCTCAATCGGCCGGCGACGAGCGTCTGCAGCGCACGGCGCAGCGAGTCGCCCGCGAGAGATCTTCAGCCCTTCGTGAGGTGATGGATCCCGAGCAGGAACAGAGCCGAGTCCACCCACCATCGTTACGGCGGAGCGTTCATCAACTCCCTTTCGTGCCGAACTCTTTACGAGGGCACCTTTTCCGACTGCGACCTACGCCCCGGTTGCGCTTTGCCAGACCGGAAAGCTTTGCTCTTACCCTTATCCGCGGGCTCCCGCCGGATGCAAGCCGCGCCGCGAAAGATCCGCGCCGATCGGCCGTGTCAGATAAGGGGCCTCGCAGCCGGATGGCGGGTCGAACTCAGCGGTTCGATGCTGATCCCGCGAACCGCCGCTTTCGGCGCTACCTCGACGTTGGCGCGCGCGTTGACGAAGGTCCCTTGTCCACCCAAAGCCGACCTTTAAATGCCGCCATGTGCTGATCGACAGTCGCTAGCGAGGCGGCTGGGCTATAGATAATTTCGCTACTCCTCCGCCCAGTTTCTCGCGCGCTTCGTTGAGCGCTTGGAGACTGGCGAGGGTCTCCGCCGGGCGTCTCGTCGCCACACCAACAAGCAACGCCTCGATAAAGCCGAGCGTGGCCGTATGCATGCTGAGCATCTCCGCCCGCCCGCGCGGCACGGGCAAAACGAAATCCACCCGACGCCGTAACGTTTCGGCGAGGGAGTTCGTTATGAGAAACGATCGCAGACGCAGCCGAGCGATTTCGTCGAGGAGCGCGGCGAGCTCGGCATAGACGCGGCCATAGGCCAGGATGACGACCAGATCGCCCCGGCGCAGCCGCCGCAAATCGTCCGCGAACAGAAGGCCGGTGTTCGAGAGAGCCTCAGCGATAAGCCCAAATCTGCCGAGCTGAATAACAAGGTAATCGGCGATGGCGCTCGATGGCCCGAGACCAAAAACGAGGACGCGCGCGGCGCCGGCAACGGCGTCCACAGTTTTCTCGAACAATTCCGGAGTAATGCTCCGGCGCAGGCTCTCCAGAGACACCGCGTGGATCTCCAACGTCATACTAAATGCTGCAAAGAGATCATCACCGACTTCGTCCAGCGTCCGGTTCAGTCGCTCTGCCGGTGACAGCGAACTTCGGAACTCGTTAGCTAACGCCCGCCGAAGTTCATCAAGACCGGAAAAGCCGAGCGCGCGCGTTGCACGCACTACCGTCGCGTCACTGGTCTCCGCCTTGACCGCTAGCGCGGCAGCGGAGCTGATCAACACTTCCTCGCGATTGCCCTGAAAATACCGCACGACGCGCCGCTCGGCCGGGCTCATGTCTGCTGCCCGCAACGCAACTCGTTCGTCGAAGGTCGGGATCGTTGGTGCCGCGTTTTGACGCATGTCGTGTTCACAACTTTTTTCGAGGGCAGATTGGGCTTCGCCTCGTATTACTCGCGGCGATGTGCGGGCCCGCCACTGCGGACCCTCCGTTTCGCACCGACGATCCCTAGCCCGTCGAAGTCGGACATTGCGAGATCTACGAGTTCTCGGCGGCGACGCATGTCACCGGGGATACGGCAGGTATCCTCTCAGGCATCGATGCCAATTACGGCGCGGCCTCGGAACTTCAGTTGCACGCAGCCTTTCCGATTGCATTCGACAAGCCCGGCGGCAACGGCATGGTCCTGGGGGGTACGGCGCCACCGAGGTCGGATTCAAATACCGTTTTCTGACTGAGGACGAGCACAGCTGGTGGCCACAAGCCGCCATCTCTATCCGGCTGTCGATTTTCCGACTGGCAATGCCGCCCTCAACTTCGGTACCGGGCGAACGCACGCGTTTTTGCCGTTGTGGCTACGAAGAGCATCGGCGACTGGACGAGTTTTGCGGGCGTGGGCTACTGGATCAATCCCGGCCCGGCAACCGCGACTACTGGTATCTTGGCTGGGCAGTGCAGCGCCAGATCGCGAAGAACCTGTCGCAATGCGATAGGCGGCAAAGATCAGACCGGGTTTGATGTAGGGCTCACCTGCGATCTGAGCGAGCACTACCGCTTGATGTTTTCGGCTGGCCAGGGCTTGCAGAATTGAAGCATAACGAATGTATTTTCATACTACGCGGCAATCCAGTTCACGTTTTAAAGGCTTGCAGTTCGGCGCCGCGGGAATCGTAACGGGGCTTGACCGAGGTCAAGCCGTCTGGCGCATTCGGACGGCGCGGGAGAGGTCGACTGAGACAAGCTGTGAGACGCCGCGCTCGGCCATCGTCACGCCGAACAGCCGGTCGACGCGCGCCATCGTGATGCGGTGGTGCGTCACCACCAGGAAGCGGGTGCCGGTGGTGTCGGCGATTTCGCCGACGAGGGTGCAGAAGCGGTCGACATTGGCGTCGTCGAGCGGGGCGTCGACCTCGTCCAATACGCAGACTGGTGCGGGGTTTGTCAGGAACGCGGCGAAGAGCAGCGCGAGCGCGGTCAGCGCCTGCTCGCCGCCCGACAACAGCGACAGGGATTGCAGCCGCTTGCCCGGCGGGCTCGCCATGATTTCGAGCCCGGCGGCGAGCGGGTCGTCATTGTCGACCAGATGCAATTGCGCCTTGCCGCCGCCGAACAGCTTCGTGAACAGCTCGGCGAAATGGCGGTCGAGCTGCTCAAAGGCCCCCGTCAGCCGCTGGCGCACTTCGCGGTCGAGTGCGGCGATGCCGTGGCGCAGCCTAGCGATCGCTTCGGTAAGATCGGCACGTTCGCGCTGCAAGTCGGCGATCCGCGTTTCGAGCTCCGCAGCCTCGGTTTCGGCCATCAGATTGACCGGACCCATGCCATCGCGCTCGCGGGTCAAGCGGTCCAGCCGGGCTGCGGTCTCGGACGGATCGGCCGGGACCTTGTCCTCCGCAACTCCCGCGATTTCGGCGAGCGCCTCGGGTGCGACACCCACCCGCTCGCGGATATCGCGGGCGAGGCGCGCCAGGGCTTCGTTTGCGGCATCCCGCAACCCTTCGAGCCGCGCCAGGCGCTCGCGAGCCTCGCCTAATGCGTGATCGGCCAGTCGCGAGGCATCCGTGGCGTCGCGCAGCTGCCGCTCGCCGACGGCGAGCGCGTCGGCCGACCGGCGGCAGGCTTCGGCCGCGTTCGCGATTGCGGCGCCGAGCGCCTCGCTGTCGGCGGCTATCATTGCCGGGCGCGCCGCCAAGCCGTCGATCTCCGCCTCCAACGCGCTGCGCCGTTCGGTCAGTGTAACCTGCTGCGCCGCGGCATCCGCGCTGCGCTTACGCCAGGCATGCTGCTCGAGGCCGATCGAGGACAGGCGCTCGCGGCGGCGCGCCGCGTCATGAGTGAGCCGCTCGATTGACGCACGCGCGTCTGCTTCGCGCCGGCGCGCCTCCGCCGCCGCAGTGCGCGCCTGGTCGAGCGCCGCGCGGGCCGATCTCGCCTCGGGGAGGGCCGCCAAATCACCCTCGACCTCTGCCACCTGCGCCTTGGTCTCGAAAAGATCGGCGCCGATCTTTTCGAGAAGATCTACCGCGGTGGCGAGCCGGGTTTGCGTCGTCAATTCCCGCCGGCTGATCTCGGCCTCCGCGGCGCGCGCCCGGGCCAGCGCCGCCTCGGCGTCGGACAGCACCTGCCGAGCCGATCTGCCGGCCTCGGTTGCGTGCTGACGCTCGACGCGCGCTGCGGCGGCGTGGCTCTCGGCCGCCAGAGCCGCCGTCTTCAGGGTGGCAATCTCGCCTTCCAGCATGCCGAGACGGTTGGCATGCCGCAAATGCTCGGCGGCGAGGGATGGACCGCAGCCGAGCGAGACAAACCCGTCCCAACGCCACAGACGACCCTGGCGGTCCACGAGCCGCTGGCCTGGCGCCAAGCTCGGCTGGAGGCGGCGCCCGGTCTCCTCGTTCTCGACCCAGCCCACCTGTGCGAGGGTGCGCGCGAGAGCAGACGGAGCGTCGACGGCTTCGGCGAACGAGCAAGCGTCCTCGGGCAAGGCAGTGCAGCCATACTCGTCCCCGCCGAGATCGACCCAGAAGCGGACAACCCCGCCGCCCTCGCCATTGGCGAGGGGCGCCTGAAGTTCATCTCCAAATGCGGCGCCAATCGCGGCCTCGAAGCCCGGGGCGACCCGCAGCGCCGTCAGGATCGGCGGGGCGTCGCCCGAATCCGGCGGCGGTGCGAGCAGCCTGCGCAATCCCTCGGCCTCCGCGGCGAGCCGAGCGAGCTGAGTATCGCTTTGGCGCGCCAAGTCGAGCGCGGTCTGCTCGCTGGCGACCCGGTTTGCGATCTCGACCTCGGCCGCTTCGACGATGGCGCGACATTGCTCGACCCGCGCTTCAGTCTCCGTTACGGCAGTGGCGGCAGCGGTCACCGCCTCGGGCGCAACCAGCGCCGCGGCCAGTTCTGCACGCTGCTGCTCCGCTTCTACGCGGCGCGCCTCCAAGCGGGCGCGGCGCTCGTCGAGTTCCTTTCGGCGCCGATCGAGCGTGATGCGGCGCGCGTCGGCGACGGCGACGGCTTCGGTCTCTCGCTGCAGCGCCGCCTCCGCCTCGACCAAGCAAGCGCCGGCTTCGCGCAACCCGGCTTCGGCGAGCTCCCGACCCGGACCATCCTCCGCCTCGGAGCGGGTGACTGCGTCCTGCTCTTCGGATAGCCGGGTCAGCGACGCTTGCGCCTCGGCCCGGTGGGCTTCCTCGCGTTCGAGATCGGCGGCGAGTTGCGCGAGCCGGTGTTCCGCCTCGGCGCGAGCGGCGAGCACCCGTTGCAACTCCTTTTCGAGCGCGCCGCGGGAATTGCTCAGCCGCTGCAATTCAGCGGCGGCGGCGGCTTCAGCCGCCCGGAGGGGCGAGAGCGCCGCCTCGGCGGCATCGCGAGCCCCTATTCCGGCAACGGCGTGCTCGGTCGCCTCCGCGACAGTGCGCTCGGTTGCACGATGGTCGGCGGAATTGCGCTCGGCCTCGGCCTCGGCCGCGAGCCAGCGGTCGCGGAACAGCAGCGCCTCGGTGCGCCGAATTTGCTCGGCCAGGCGGCGGTAGCGCTGCGCCTGGCGCGCCTGCTTTCGCAAAGCCTCGAAATGGACCTCGATCGTCGCGACAATGTCGTCGAGCCGCTCGAGGTTCTCCTCGGCAGCGTCGAGTTTCAGTTCGGTCTCGCGGCGGCGCGCGTGAAGCCCGGCGGTGCCGGCGGCTTCTTCGAGCAGAAGCCGCCGTTCGACGGGTTTCGCGTCGATCAGCGCGGCGACGCGACCCTGGCTCACTATCGCGCCGGAATGGGCGCCGCTCGCGGCGTCGGAGAACAGCAGCTGGACGTCGCGCGCCCGCACCTCGCGCCCATTGACGCGGTAGGTCGAGCCGCCGCCGCGCTCGATCCGCCGGACGACTTCGATTTCCGGCCGGTCGTTGAAGGCGAACGGCGCGTCGCGGCTGCTGTTGTCGAGGGTCACCGCGACTTCGGCGATATTGCGGGCCGGTCTTGCCGTCGTCCCGGCGAAGATCACATCGTCCATCTCGCCGCCGCGCAGGCGTCTGGCCGAGGTTTCCCCCATGACCCAGCGCAGCGCCTCGACCAGGTTCGATTTGCCGCAACCATTCGGCCCGACGATCCCGGTGAGGCCCGGCTCGAGCGCCAGCTCGGTCGCGTCGATAAAGGATTTGAACCCGACCAAGCGGAGCCGGCAAACCTGCATCAAATCTCCTGCCGACCACGCGAATAGCCCCTCTCCCGCACCGCGGGAGAGGGAGGGACCCAGCCCGCAGGGCTGGGAGGATGAGGGTCAGCGCCCGAGATCACCCTCACCCGCCTCGCTGCGCTCGGCACCCTCTCCCGCGGTGCGGGAGAGGGGCTCGAGAAACGGATTCTGTCGGGAGGTCGGTCAAGATTTCGCCGCAAGCCCCGACAACACCTTGTCGAACTCCTCGACGGTCGGAGCCCCGGTAAACTTGGTGCCGTTGATGAAGAAGGTCGGGGTCGAGTTGACGTCGACCTCTTTCGTCGCGATCAGGCGGCCCTCGACAATCTTGTTTTCGAGAGCGGTGTTCTTGAGGCAGTTGTCGAACTCTTCCGTGCTCATGCCGCCGAGCTTGGCCAGCCGGGCAAGGGCGTTGCGATAGTCGCGCGCCGTCACCCATTTTTCCTGCGCCCCGAAGAATGTATCGACGTAGGCATAATAGCGGTCCGGCGGCGCGCAGCGGGCGATCATCGCCGCCCGCAAGGCCGGCTCATCCAGCGGGTAGTCGCGCAGGACCAGTTTGGCTTTCCCGGTGTCGATCCATTTCTTCTTGAGCTCGGGAAGAACCTCGTTCGTGAAGTGAGCGCAATGCGGGCAAGTCAACGAGGCGTATTCGATGATCGTGATCGGCGCGTCGGGATTGCCGAGAATCCGATCATCCTTGCCGAGCGCCAGCACAGTCTGCGCATCGGCGAGCAACGGGTGCGGGGCGGCACCGTGTGCCGGTCCCGGCGAAATCAGGATGACGCTCAAAACACCGAACAGAGCAAACCAGATATTCTTCATAATCGGGCTCCTTACTACCATATTTAGGTATTCGCAATGGGCGCGCAATCGGCGGCTCAGCGCTGCCCCCCGCCGACCGCTCTGCCCAGCTGGGCGAGCGCCGCGCGCAGATCCGGGTCGGCAATCACGGAGAGCCGCTGATCGAGCGCCTTCGCCTCGCGCTCGGGCAGCGGATGGATGACGGGCCGCGTGGCCCCCGACGCTAGCGGCAATAGCCCCTGCACGAGCGCCAGGCGGGTGACGACGGTGCGGCCGAAAAACAGGTTGATTCGTTCGATGATCAACGGCGCGCGATGCTGCAGTTCGAGCGCGGCGCCGGGCGCGGCACGCAACTTCAAGACACCGTCGCGCCCGAGCGCGGTGGGCCAACTCACCTCCGCCCAATCCGCACCGACGATCGCCGCCCACTCCGCCTTGAGCCGGACGAGGACACCCCCGCCGCGGCGCGCGACAATCGGTACGGTAAGTTTCGAGATGGCGACGCCGACCGCGTGAAAGCCCCTGTGTTGGCGCCGGGGGTCCTCGCGCTCGGCTGTCGGCCCGGTTACCTTGGCCGCGCCGCGCCGTGGAGTGGTCTTGCCCATGCCGCCTTTCCGATCCGCAACCCCTTCGTCATCGGGTGCCCCCGACCCCGCAGCGCTTCTCCTTTGGTACGATCGCCACCGCCGCGCGCTGCCGTGGCGCGCCCCCGCCGGCGTCCGACCCGACCCCTACCGCGTCTGGCTCAGCGAAATCATGCTGCAGCAAACGACGGTAGCGACTGTCGGGCCATATTTCGACCGATTCGTGGCACGCTGGCCCGATGTTTCGGCGCTCGCCGCGGCATCGCTCGACGAGGTGCTGCAGCTCTGGCAGGGACTCGGATATTACGCGCGCGCCCGCAACCTGCATGCCTGCGCGCGCGCCGTCGTCGAGCGCCATCGCGGCAGGTTGCCCGACGACCCGGAGGCATTGCGCGCACTGCCCGGGATCGGTTCCTACAGCGCGGCGGCGATTGCCGCGATCGCCTTCGATCGGCAAACCGCGGCAATCGACGGCAATGTCGAACGGGTCGTCGCCCGGCTCTATGCCGTGCGCGAACCCCTTCCTGCGGCAAAACCGCGCCTCAACGCGCTCGCCGCCGCCCTGGTGCGGGAGGAGCGGGCCGGCGATTTCGCGCAGGCGTTGATGGATCTCGGCGCCACGATCTGTACCCCGCGGCGGCCGCGTTGCGTCCTCTGCCCTTGGCGGAATTGCTGCGCCGCAGCTGGAGCCGGCATAGCCGACGCAATTCCGGCGCGGATCGAGAAGCCGGACCGGCCGTCGCGCTATGGCGTTGCGTTCTGGCTCACTCGCGGCGACGGAGCGGTGCTGCTGCGCCGCCGCCCGGAAAAGGGCTTGCTCGGCGGGATGACCGAAATCCCGTCGACGCCGTGGCGCAGCGAACCTTGGACCCTCGACCAGGCGATCGAGATTGCCCCGGCAGTCGCGGAGTGGGCGCCGTTGCCGGGCACGGTGCGCCACGGGTTCACGCATTTCCGCCTCGAACTCTCGATCCTCGCCGGGAATGGCGAGGGGGACGGGTTGTGGAGCCAGATCAACCGCCTCGGCGAGCACGCCTTACCGACCTTGATGAAGAAAGTGGCACGGCACGCCGTCTCGGCGCTGGCCGCCTAGAGTGGGTAGGCCGCCGGTGGAGCCGACTCCGGCTCGGCGAACAGCGGCAGTTCCGCACCGCCGGTAATTGCCAACCGGACCGGCGCGAAAGACCGCCGATGATGACAGGTTACACCGAATCGGCGAATCGCCTCGCCATGCTCCGGTGTCGCGTATCCGACATTGGTGCTCCATCCGTAGACCGGATAACGTGGTGCAAGGCCGCGCATGATGCGGTCGCGGGTGACCTTGGCGATAACGGAAGCGGCGGCGATCGAGAAGCTGAGAGCATCTCCGTCGATGACGGTCTGCACGGCGCAATCGACCGGCGGGGCGATGTTGCCGTCGACCAGTGCGAGATCGGGGCGGACACCTAGGACGGCGACAGCCCGCGCCATCGCCAATAGGGCAGCGCGCAGGATGTTGATGCGGTCGATTTCGGCCACACTCGCCTCGCCGACCCCGATATGCGCGGTTCCGCGCGCGGCGCATCGCCTCAACGCGCCGTAGCAGGCCTCGCGCTCCTCGACGTTCAGCACTTTCGAATTGTCGAGCCCGTCGCGCAAAGATTTCGGGAAGCGGCGGGAGTCGAGAACCACCGCCGCGGCGATCACCGGCCCGGCGAGCGGCCCGCGCCCGGCCTCGTCAACGCCGCAGACCAGCCCCGTGCAGCGCCGTTCGATCTTGAAATCCGGCATCGCCCTCTCCCCCAAGGCCTTGTGCCACAAAGCGCCTCAGCCGGGCAAGGCGGCTCGGCTTGCGCTAAGGTCTCAGTTTAAATTTCCGCAATGGGTGGTTTTCTGCCTGTCCACTTTCGGCGGGTCGGGCCAAGATATCGGACGTTCGTCTCATGGCAAGATGGGCCGCAAACAGGAGGGCGGCTTGCGAGACGAACAGTCGCGTTAGCTGCCGTCCGTAACCGAGCGCTCTGATCGGACCCTCGCTAGCATCAGGGCGTCGCTGACGCTCGCCAGCGATCCCGCGCCGCCGTCGAGCAGGGGGCGCGCGGTGGTCGAGTTCGCGATGCTTCCTGCTCGACGGTCCGAACGGCGCCTTCTTCAACGAGGAGTGCGCGCTTCCGGGGTGACGGGCGCGGGCGGGCACCTACAGAACGTAGCCGCCGTCGATCGTGAGGCTGGCGCCGGTTATGTAGCCTGCCTCGGGACCGGCAAGGTAGGAGACGAGCGCCGCGATCTCGTCGGGTTGCCCCATGCGTCCGACCGGGATGACCTCGCGGAGGCGGGCGACCATCGCCGCCGTCATGTCGGTCTCCGTGGGCCCCGGCTGGACGTTGTTCACCGTAATCTGTCGCGGCGCGAGGTCGAGGGCGATGCCCTTGACCATGGTCGCGACGGCGGCCTTGGTCATCGCGTAGACGCTGCTTCCCTGGGAGCCCGTCCTGACCGCCGTGTTGCTGCCGATCGTGACGACCCGACCGCCGTCGCGCATCCGGGCGACGGACGCCTGGATGGCGAGGAAGACGCCGCGCACGTTCACGTCGAGCATCAGGTCGAGATCCTCGAGCGTGAACGCCTCGACCAATGCGCGGCGAAGGACGCCGGCGTTGACCACAGCGACGTCGAGCGTGCCGAGACGCTCGACCGTCTCGGCGACGGCGTTTCGGATCGCGGCCGGATCTGCGCTGTCGGACCGGACGGCAATGGCCCGGCGGCCGATGGCCTCGATCGCGGAGGCGAGGCGAGAGGCGATGGCCGCGCCGATACCGCGCGACCCGCCGAAGACAATGGCGACCCTGGGGGCGACCCTGGCGCTCACGGGATGAGCAGCAGCTTGCCGGTGGTCTTGCGGCTCTCCATGTCGGCATGGGCCTTCGCCGCATCGGCCAGCGGATACTCGCCGCCAGTCCGGATCCTGAGCCTCCCGTCCGCGATCCAGTCGAACAGCTGCGCCGTGCGCGCGCGGAGCAGCTCGGGCGTATGGACGTGGTCGAAGAAGGTCGCGTAGCCGATCTTGATACTTTTCGGCAGGCTCATGATATCGAGCGGCCCCGGCCCACCGAGAACCGGCCCATACCAGCAGAAGGTGCCGGAGCGGCGCAGCAGGTCGAGCGACCCCTGGAAGGTCTTGGGGCCCGGAGCCGTCATAGACGACATGCACGCCTTCCCCGCGGGTCAGCCGGAGCGCCTCCTCAGCGAACCGACCCTCGGCATCGACGATCACGTGATCGGCACCGGCCTCCTCGGACATGGCGATCTTCTTCTCCGACGAGACGCGCCCGATGACATGGCCGCCCCGCAGCTTGATAATCTGGGTGAGCAGCAGGCCGAGCCCACCCGCCGCCGCGTGGACGAAGGCGAACTCACCGGGCTGCACCGGGTAGAAGTCGGTCGCGAAGTGGCTGGCGGTGAGACCCTGCATCATCACGGATGCCGCGGTTCGATCGTCGATCGCGTCGGGGACCGGCACCAGCGAAGTGGCCGGGATCGCGATCCGCTGCGCATAGCTTCCGGGCGCATAGACCCAGGCGACGCGCTGGCCGGGTGCTAGGCCGCCGGATGCTAGGCCCGCGACACCGTCGCCCGCCGCCACCACGCGTCCGACACCTTCGACGCCGAGGATCTTGGGGTTCGGCGTCTCGTTCCAGGCCATGCCCCGGCGCACGCCGATGTCCATGAAGTTGACGCCGGCGAAGGCGATCTCGACCAGCGCCTGGGCCGGACCCGCCACAGGGTCGGGACGCTCGACATACTCCAACATCTCGCGGCCGCCCGTGCCGTTCATCACAATGGCTTTCATCGGCTTGCTCCTATTTTGAATGATTGTTCCATAATTCGTCAAAAAAAGGGCGGCTATCGCAGCGCCCTGAGCGCCATGTCGGCGAGGCCGGTCAGAGTCGCGTGGTCGGCGCCGCCGCGTCCGAAGACGCGAATGCCGGCGATGTTCGCGATCAGGAACTCGGCGATCGCCTCGGGATCGAGACCGGTGGCAACATCACCCTCCCTCTGCGCATCGCGGACGCGTCCAGCTAAGGCATTGCGCAAGGCTCTTGCCAGCTGCGCGCTGATCTCCATCAGGTCGGGGCGGGAGGCGCCGAACTCGTAGATCGAGCCCGTGCCGAGGCACGGCTGGTCCGCCGTCTCGACCACCCGGCGCAGCATCGCATCGATTGCGTCAATGGCGCGCACGCCGCTGCGAAGCGCCTCGAAATGCGCAGCACATTCGCCCATTCCGTAGCGACGCACCGCCGAGCGATAGAGCTGCCACTTGTCACCGAAGGTGGCGTAGAGGCTCTGCCGCCCGATCCCCATGGCGTCGACGAGCATCTGGGCCGAGCTGCCCTCGAACCCGTGCTCCCGAAAGACGCCGATCGCGCCGTCAAGTGCTGCATCCGTATCGAATTCCCGCGGTCTCGCCACGAGCCCCATCTGGCGATTCAGGAACGATTATTCAAGAACCGTGTTGATGCTCGCGCTAACACTATTTTGGCACTTTCTTACGAGTGAGTGTTCTGTGACGGTGAGGGCATCGGATTGGCGGTGGCGGCCGAAGCAGTCGCAATGGGCAGACTACAATATGTGCTCGAAGACTGGATGCTGCGCTCGCCGCCGCTCTGCCTCAATTATCCGCACAACCGTAACACATCGGCAGCGCTCGGGGCACTGATCGATACAATACGGACCAGCGGCTGACCTTCCGCATCCAATTGCCGTCAAGGTGAACGGCTGCTCACGGGAAGTGGCGCAAGCGGGAGGAATGTCCAGGATGGGTGCGAGGGCGCCGCCGGGTCTAGTCACCGAACGACCGCTTTCGGGATCAGCCGTCCGGACCACCTATGACTTATTAGGGTCGAAAAAGGAAATTCGAACGGAGGCCACCCGGCTTGTCGCTGGCGCCAGACCGGGAGAGCGCTATCTTTCTCGCATGCTCAGATTCGCCTTCGCCGTAGTCTTTACCCTGACCACAGCGCTCCTGCTCTTGCCCGCACCCTCGGTCGCCTTCGATCTGTTTGCGACGCACAAGGTGACGGTGCAATTCGCGACCCAGGACGGCAAGCCGCTGGCGAACGCCGAGGTCCAGGTATTTCCCCCCGGCGACGCTAAAACGCCCGCGATCACCGGGCGCACCGACGCTCAAGGCAAATTTGTTTTCGAGGCCGATCAAGACGGTTTCTGGAGCGCCGAGGCGAAGGGCGCCGATCAGGTCGCGCGGGTAATGATCCGTGTCGGCGGCGAATCGCAGCAGTCGCAGAGCCGGATTTCCCCATTTCTCGTGATCGGCGTGCTCGTCCTCCTTCTTGCTCTCGCGATTTGGTACCGGCTGCTTCGCGCCCGAAGCCGCCGGCCTCCTAGCTGAGAGATTGCCGTTCCTTATTGTCCGCGCGCGTTATAGCGTGAAGGGATACCTGCCGCTGACCGAATTGCTTCCCCGGCGAAAGCCGGGGCCCATCGTTCCACGGCACGAGCTTGCCATCATTGGTAAGCGACGCGATTGCGTGAGAAGTTCGAGGCGACGGGGCCATGGGTCCCGGCTTTCGCCGGGAAGGCGATGGGAATTTTGCGTGTCCAGATGGCTCCTAGCTACGGCAGCTCTGCTGGCCGCATCGGCGCCGGCAACCGGCGCGGGGCTTGCGCTGGTGCTCGCGGTCGACGTGTCGGCCAGTGTGACGGCCGATTCCTATCTGCTGCAGCGCGACGGCACGGCGCGTGCCTTCGAGAACCCCAGCCTCGCCGGCGCGATCTCAGCTGTTCCGGGCGGCATCGAAGCGCTGGTGCTGGAATGGTCCGATCCCGACCGCATCGCGATCACGGTCGGGTGGACCCGGTTCGCGGACGCAACCGGCGCCGCCGCCTTTGCCGCCGCCCTCCGTGCGACGCAGCGCAGTTCCGAAGGGCTGACCGCGATCGGGCCGGCATTGCTCGTCGCCGCTGCCGCGTTCGACCATATGCCCGAGCCGGCACCGCGCCGGATCATCGACATCTCCGGCGACGGAATGGCCAATTTCGGGCTGCCTCCGGCCGCGGCGCGCGATCGCGTCGTCGCGGCCGGGATCTCGATCAACGGGCTTACGATCCTGACCGAGGAGCCTTGGCTGGAGGCGTATTACCGCAGCAATGTGATCGGCGGCCCCGGCGCCTTCGTCGTCGCCGCACGGGATTTCCGCAGTTTTGCCGACGCGATGCTCCGCAAACTTGTGCAGGAGATCGCCGAGGCGCCCAGCACTCAGATGCAGTAGGTTCGGATCGGCGCGAAGCCGTTGAAGCCGACCGAGGCGTAACTCGCGGTGTAGGCGCCGGTCGACAGGATCTCGATCTTGTCGCCGACCCGCAGGGCGAGCGGCAGCCGGTACTCGGTCTTTTCGTAAAGGATGTCGGCGCTGTCGCAGGTCGGGCCGGCGAGGACGACTGGACCGGCCGACCCGCCCCGGTCGCGCGTCACGATGCGGTATTTGATGCTCTCGTCCATCGTCTCGGCGAGCCCGTTGAACTTACCGACATCGAGATATACCCAGCGCCGGTCGTCACCGCCGCCCTTTTCGGCAATCAACACGACCTCGCTCTGAATGACGCCGGCATCGCCGACCAGCGAGCGCCCCGGCTCGATGATGATCTCGGGCAGGTCATTGCCGAAATGCCGCGTGATCGCCGCCATCACCGCCCGAGCGTAGCGCTCCACCCCCGGTACCTCGCCGCTGTAATGCGCTGGGAAGCCGCCGCCGATGTTGACCAAACGCAGGCTGATATCGGCCTCGGCGAGCGCCGAGAACATCCGCGCCGCGGCGCCAACCGCGCCGTCCCATTGTCCGAGGTCGGTCTGCTGCGAGCCGACGTGAAAGGAAATGCCATAGGGGTCGAGACCGGCGTCACGCGCCTGGCGCAATAGCTCGACAGCCATCTCCGGCGCGCAGCCGAATTTGCGCGACAGCGGCCACTCGGCGCCGTCGCAGGTGACGAGGATCCGGCAGAAGACTCTTGCGCCAGGGGCGGCGCGCGCCAGCTTGTCGAGCTCGTGAGCGCTGTCGAAGGCAAACAGCCGCACCCCGGCCTGATAGGCGTAGGCGATATCCTTTTCCTTCTTGATCGTGTTGCCGAAAGACAACCGGTCGGGAACGACGCCGTTGCCGAGGCAGAGTTCGATTTCGCCGCGGCTCGCGACATCGAAACTGGCGCCCCTGCGGTTGAGCATGGCGACGATTTCGGCGGCCGGGTTCGCCTTAACCGCATAATAAATCCGGGCGAGCGGTAAATAATGCCGCAGCGCCTCATAGGCCTCGACGATCAGGTCGAGATCGACGACGAGACACGGGGTCTCGGGGGTTTGTTCGGCAAGAAAGCGGGCAATCCTCTCGCTCATCACCGGGTCATCCTTGTAGTAAGGCGGCTAAACGCAATCGGTGGCGCCGAACGACGACCGAGACCTCACCCGGGAAAACACAGGGCGCAGCCTCGGTTCAGCCGAACGGCGGAACCGAAACGACTACCGATGCGGCCTCATCGAGGCAGCTCGGCCGAAATTTTGCGAATTAGCCTAAACTACTCGGGTCGATGACCCGGTTACCCCGCCCGCGCAGGCGCGTCCCGCGGAGGTTGGCGTCAGGGCGGGGCACCACGCCGCCCCTTGATTGGAAAGCAACCATACCGTCCTCCCTCTCGGGACCGGCCCCATGGCGATTTGCTGGGCCGGGCTGCCAAAAAGGACGCGTTACGTCGTTGCATAACCACCATGGGCCATAGGCACGTGCGAGTGCGTCGAGACCCCGATAGATACGCTGATCTGCCGGCGACGCAAGGGGAAACTCGGAAGGAGATGAAGGTTTAATGACAATTTTGCGGAGGCGGTCCTTTCGCGTCATGAGCGTTCAGTTCAGTTGGTAGACGTCAACCTGCCCGTCGAAAGTCGGGACCAGCAGTTTGCCGTCGGCAACCACCGGCGGGCAGAACTTGCTGTATTTGAACCCGGCCTGCTGCCAGAGAAGGCGCAGCTTCAGCGGCGCGCCGGGATTGGAGCCGGGATCGAAGTCGGACGCGTCGTATGCCCGAATGACGCCGTCGACCACGTGTTTATTGGCGTCGCCGCTCAGCGGGGCAGTGCCCCACACGATCCCGTTGTTCTGTCCGTTCGCGGACAAGCTCACCATTCCGCCGGGCATGCCGCCCATAACGTCGGGATCCGTCGCCAGCGGCCCCGAAGCCAGCTCGGACCCGTGCGCGAGCAGCTTGACGCGGCCGGAAGGGTCGAAGGCGAAGGCGCGCAGCTCGGCATTTTCTCCCCAGGCGAACAGCATGGGTCCGTGTTTGGCGCTGACCCAATAAACCGGCGAGCCGTGCAAGTGATGCGTCTTCCAGCCGGGTTGCGGCTTGAAGTCCATGTTACCGACAGGCGAGGCACCCCGATAGACTGGGGAATTCGGATCTGGATCGAAAGTGAGGAAGGTTGGGGGCGCCTTCAATTTGGAGAAATCGCCGATCGACTTGCCCATATTGTTCCGGTCGAGCACGTAGAGCACGCCGTCCTTACCGGCGCCGAGCAAAAGGTCGGTGCCTGGGGGCAATACCGGGCCGCTCGTGCCCACGTCCTGATCTTCATAATTATAGCCGCCCATAAAGGGCGCGACTTCCTGGGGCGTCCAAATCTTGCGTGCCGAGTCGCGAAATGGCGAAAACCAGTCGGCGAGCTTTAGCGACGGGCCCTGCGGTCCCGGTTCGAGCGACAGTTTGACAAAGCTCTCGGCGAAGTCTGTTTGGCCGTTGAAGTCCTTTTTGCTGCCGTCGGGGTTGGGGAGATAGCCGCCATTCGAGGTGACCACATAGACATTGCCCTGGTCGTCGGCGGCTGGGCCTTGCGACGACTGCCAGATTCCACCGCCAAAGCTGTTTGGCGTGGCCAGCCAGTGGCCGACCTCCTTCCAGTCGTCGACGTCGAAAGCCACGACCCAGCCGTGATTTTGCAATGTCGCGTCGGGCTTCGCCGGCGCGGTATCCGAGCCGGTGGTCGTCACATACAGAATCTTGTGGGTCTGCGGCGAAGTCTTCGGTCCCAGAGGAACGAGCAGCAATGCCGCGCGCTGCTTTTGCACCTGGTTCAAGGCGATTTTCTGTCCACTCGCATTGATCACCGACGCCTCGATCGGCAGAGGCTGTTCTTTCCCCGCGGGCGGCTTGCCGTCCTTCAAGCTCAAGGCATTGACCTTGAGTTGCCGGTTGCCGTTGCTGTCGACAATCCAGTTCACGGCATAGATCGTTCCGGTCTCGCGATCGATGACGGGGGTGCTGAGGATCCCGAAGGATTTGTTGATGTGGTAGATATCGACCGGATCGCTCGGGTCGGGCACAAACGGCTTGCCGAGCGAAACCGGGCGAGGCCACAGCTGCGCGCCGGTATTGGCGTCGAACGCGCGCACGTTGTTGGACATCGAAAACAGATAGACGACGTCGTGCTTCGTGCCGTCGCTCATCTGAACGTCGGGAACATATAGCGGCTGTGCCTCGATGTTGGGGTCATCGCCTTCGACTTTGAGGGAAAAGACCTTCCGAAGGCCCCGCGTCTTGATAGCGGAGGGCGTCAAGGACTGCTCGTTCGTATTGGCGCCAGTCCTGTTGTTGTCATAGGAGCGCGTCAGAACAGGATGCTTCGGCATGACGCCGGCATCGGCAGCAGTGCCGCATTCGTTTTTTGAGGTCGTGTCGATCAGCTTCAGGTATTGCGCTTCGTAAGGCGCGGCGGCCCAGCCTTCTTCATCGGCCGGCACACGGTTCATGCTGACAGAGATGCCGTTCTGCAGAACATCGGCGCCCGACCGTCCAGCGCCCCACAGGCAGCGGTTTCTGCGGTTCGGATCGAGAGCGGCGATGTTCTTGACGTTGTAGGTGTGATTGGGGCTGATCCCGAATACGTTCTGCTGACCCGCCTTGACGTCGACGTCGAACCCGACGCCGTTCGGGGTTGCGCTGTTGGCGCCCACCGCCAGATTGACGAACGCAAAGACAGTGTCATTGGACGCCGGATCGGCGCCTGCCTTCTCCACCTTGCCGACGCCAAAGATCTGGTCCTGCGGCGGGTTGCGCTTCAGGCGGAGAAACCATCCCTCTTTGCTGCGCAGCGCCGTGCTGGCGCTCCGTGCCTCAGAGATTGCCGAGTAGAGCGCGAGCAGATGGATTGCGTCGCCCGTGTTGCGGTCGAGCTGCCGCCACAGCGGCATCATCGAGTTGTAGGTTTTGAATTGCGGGATCTGTTTGCCGAAGTTCAATTCGAAACGCTCGTAGCCGAAGGGCTGGCTGCCGGTGCTATTGGGGGCAGCCGGAACGATCGTTCCCTTCAGACCGAGCTCCTGGCCGGGGAAGATCATGGTCACGCCATACATCGTGCTGTTGACGGCGAACCGCAGCGTGGCCTCGTAGGGGTCCTTGTAGTTGTCTTCGTCTTGCGAGCTGGTATTCAACAAGACCAGCGAGTTGCCATAGCTGGCGCGCCGGCTGTTATATAACGATTGGAAATCACCGGCCTTGGTCGCGCCGTGAAAGGCGTAGATCAGATTTTCATTCAACACGTCGAAATGCCGGTTTGAGCGGTAGGTGACGGCGCCCCCATCGAGGCTCTCGGCCATAAACACAAAGTCCCATTTGCGCGACCGAGTCCGGTTGATGATGTATTCCCAGGCTTGGGGCGGCAGGCCCTGAGCAAAATCTGCTCGCAGCCCGCCAATCCCCGCGGTTATGTCGAGCGCCGTGTGTTCCGGGTTCTCCGGGTATCCCGTCTCAGCCAGCCAAAACTGCATATAGTCGCCGAATAACTGCCAAACCCGCTGCGTGATCTGGTCGAAATGACTATTGCCCGGGCCGGTGCCGTCTTCGGACCCCACGCTGTAGTCAAACCAGTCACCCTCGTTTTTATAGTTGTCTTGTTGTGTCTGATTGAAGACCAGCGCTGCGTAGCGGCCGAAATAGAGGTCTGAAACATCCGCCCATTTGCCAAAATCGAAGCGGTCCGGCGCGGCGGCAACGTTACTGGCGCTGGTTGCGCGCTGGTCATATTCGTCGGACCGCGAGAAAATTCGTGCTTCGACTGCGCGGATCTCGGAGGTGTCGGTGGTGCCGGCGTTCCCCCAATAATGTTGGCCCGGCGGGGCGAGTTCCGTGTCGTGGGCCGTGTGATTGAACGGCACGTCGAGAAAGACGGTGATACGCTGCGCGTTCGCCGCCTTGACGAAGCTCTGGAACTCGGTCAGGGCGGCAGCCCGCCCTTGCGGCGTGTCGTTCGCGGCGGGCGTCGATCCCGGGCTGAAACCCGAGGCCATCAACGGCATCACCGCGAAGTAATTCTTGACCGCATATGGGCTGCCGAGCTCGAACGGCCGATTGGTGGCGGGATCGATCTGGCGCCCGTCGATCCCGCGCGGATGAACGGGCTGCAGCCAAAGGGCATTGACCCCGAGTTGCTTCAAATAGGCTAGGCTGAAGCGCGGACCGCCTGCGCTGGGGCTGGGGGTCGTCATTTTGGCAAAGGTTCCCCGCTGGTCCGGCGCCGTTCCAGTGGCGGCGATCGTCAGCGGATTGGCTTCGTAAAGCTGGAGGTCTTTTGCTTTCTCCGGCGAGACGACGATGGCGTGATCGCGTTTTGGAACCCCTCGCCCATTCTGCTCGCTGTCGTACCAGCGGTATGCGTCCGGCGGATCCGAGGTCAGCCGGTAGCGCGCTGTGAGGCGGTAGGCACCGGTTTTCGTGATCGGCAGGGTGAGCAGGTACCCGCCGGGAACCGGGCTCATTGGATAAGCCTTGTAGTAGTGGCGATCGTCTCCTGCAGCGATGCTGTTGCCGGAGGGCGGACTGATCCCTTCTTCGACGCCATTGCCATTGGGGTCGGCCGTCGCCCAGTCTCGGCGATCGAGGTTGGTGAACACCTCGGCCGACTCGACCCCGGTCACCTGCGGATCGAAAAAAATCGTGATCGGGACGCTTTCGTGAGCCGTTTCGCTGATCAGCACATGCGAGGTCGTGTAGTCCGCTTCGACCTCGTTTGCCGCCCGCTGGGCGGATCCGGCCGAGACCCGCAGGGTGGATGCGGCCGCCGGTTCTGCGGCAACCAACATTGCCAAACTTGCTGCAGCGAGCGTGATACGCAGCCAACGCTTTGCGTTCAGACCCGTCATCAGGGCCCCCTCCGCCTCAGAATTGCGTTCTGCGTTTACTATACCTAAAGGGCGTCAGAGAGGTGTGAGCCGCTTCACATGCCGAAAATTTCTTGGAGGCGACGCCGGGGCGGTTGACTTGACCAGGTTACGCCACCTCAGCCGCGGCGGCCAGCTGAGCGCTGCGCGCGCCCCTCGGCGAGGGGGATGACGAGACCGGGGTGTTGCGCGGCGACTCGTTCCTGGGCCGCTTCGATGATCAGCTTCAGAAGGTCGGAGTAGCGCAGCCCCGCCATCTCGGCCATCAGGTTGAGCTTGCCGTCCCAGCACCAGCCGGGGTTCGGGTTGACCTCGAGCAGCCGGATCTCGCCCTCGGCGTCGGCACGGAAATCGAAGCGGGCATAGTCGCGGCAGCCGAGTCGCTCGAACAGGATGTTCGAGTAGTCGACGATCTTGCGGCGCGCTTCTTCGTCGAGCCGCGCCTCGCGATAGCCGATCTGCGTCCAATAGGGCGAGTTGGGGACCCATTTCGATTCGTAGGGCAGCAGCTGCGGCAATTCCGGGTCGAGCCCTGAATAGTCGACTTCGAGCGGCGGCAATACCCGGTAGCCTTGTCCCGGATTGCCGATGATCCCGATCGAATATTCGGGACCGGTCAGAAATTCTTGGATCAGGATCGGGCAGCCCGGCATTTGTTCCCGCAGCCGGCCGAGGCGGGTGATCGCCTCTTCCCAGGTATGGACCACGGCATCCTTGGTGATGCCGATCGAGGAGTCCCCATAGTTCGGCTTGATCAATGCCGGGAACACCGACGGGATCGTCGCCGCCAGATCGTCCGAGTTGAAGTAAGTCTCGGCCGGCACCGGCACGTCGATCGCCTGGGCGATGCCGCGCACCAACGACTTGTTGTAGCAGAGGCCGAGGCAGCTGGGCCCGGCGCCGCTGTAGGGGATGTCGAGCATCTCCAGCAGTGCCGGCACATGCATTTCCATGAAGGCGTCGTTGTTGAAGCCCTCGTCGCAGAAATTGAGGACGAAATGCGGGCGGCTCGCCCTGAGATCGGCAAACAGCGAGGCGTGATTATCGACAAAACGAAAGCGATAGTCGGGGAGCTCGCGCAGCGCCGTTTTGAGCCGGTCGACGGTCTCGATGTCCTCCTCGCCAAAGCGCCCGTCCCGCTTCACCACATCGGGCAGACGGGGATCCCCGAGGATCACGGTCACGTCGGAGAACAGCGCGGCACGGTGCGGCAGCCGGTGCGCCCGTCGCGGCGCTTCGCAGGTCACGAAGAGCCGGTGGGCGACCATGCCCAGATCCTGATTGCGATGCGAATCCGGCGCGAGCAGCGAATGAAATCGGACGTTGGCAAACCCGGCGCCGGTCAGCAGCGCTTCGAGGCGCTCCTTCGAATAGAGCCGCTCGGCATAAAACTGGTCGGCGATCACCCCGCGCTCGGCGTGCACCACGACCTCCCGGCTGATCAGCCGGTCGCCGTCCCCGGCGAGGTCGCGCTCTCGGCAAACGAAATGGTTCTGGTCGACCCACTCCCACGAGCGCGCCTCGAAATGACGGCGCATCCAGTCGCCATCCATCAAATCCATGACGAGCGACCCGCCGGAGGCGAGGGCGCGGTTGACCGCTTCGAGCACGGCGAGATCGTCCTCCGGACGCTCGAAATAGCCGAAGGAGTTCCCCAGGATGCAAACGCAGTGAAAGTCACCGTCGCCGAGGCGAAACCGCCGCGCATCGCCCTCATGAAACGAGACCTGCAGGTTGCGCTGCTTGGCGCGCTTGCGGGCAAGGCGGATCAGATAACGGGAGCGATCGAGCCCGGTGACATTTGGGAAGCCGCGGCTGGCGAGTTCCAGTGAGTGACGCCCTTGACCGCAGCACAGATCGAGAATGCGGTCGTTGCGCTCGAGCCCGACGCTGCGGATCAACAAATCGACTTCATCGGCCGTATTGCGGTCGTTCTCGATGATATCGCCGTCGGTTTCCAGGTAGAGCGAGTTGAACAGCGTGCGCCACCAGTCGGAAGGCAAGTGACGTTCGAGGTCCGAAACCGGACCCAATGTCCGCGCGCCGATGCGCCTGTCCGGTTCGGCATTGTCGAGAGCCGGGCTGGTCGAGCCGGTGTGGGCCAGGTGAGCCTTGGCGGCCGGCCTCGCACCGTTGGTCTTCTTCCCCATATCGATCTACCCCGGCTTTCCGGAAATCAAAAAAGCGGCTTCCCGTTGAAGGGAACCGCCGATCAAGAATGTCTTGTCGGGTGGCATGAACGGCATCGGAGCCGGCTGCTGGCGCGATCTGGAGTGGGCATCAGGTGATCAGTGGCCAGCGTGGAAAGAGCTAACGTGAACCGTGGTGCGGGCCAGCAGCGGCGAGGAGCGCATGGTCGCTCAAAAAATTCGGTTTTCCGGCTAGGCGAACAGCTAAAGTCGGCGAGAAGTTCGGAATAAATGCCGCAGCTTTCAAGGCGGCATTTTCTGCGCGGCGGAATTATTCCGGCAGAGCCGCAATTGGGAAGTTGTGGGACATCACAGCAGCCTCCGACTCGCGCACAAGGCCGAATCGGGGGCTTCATGGAACAGGATGCAATTCGATCGTTCCGAGACGAACGCCCTTCATTAGGTCGATGACGACGAGCTGCTTTCCGCCCTCGGGCAGTGCCAAGGCGAGGATCAGCCGGTCCGGGCCTGCCGTCATCGCCTCGATACGGGCGCCGCGCGGAATCTCGATCGCCGGGCTGGCGAACCCATGAGCAGCCGTCCCGGCGGGTCCGCCGCGCGATATTCTGCCGGCAATGAGCGCGACCAGAGCAGCAAAACCGACGACCAGCATCACGCCCATCACGACAACCAGGATCTTGAGCGCGCGCATGCGCCTAGTTTCCAATGACCCCTGATGCCGCCACAATCGTGATCCGGGCCGCCGAAACCGATGCCGGACAGCGGCTCGACCGCGTGCTGGCGCAGCATCTGCCGCTGTCGCGGACGAGGCTGAAGCGCCTGATCGAGACCGGCCAGGTCACCAATGAGGGAGCTGTTTTGCGCGATCCGTCGCTGCGCGTGCGATACGACCAGAATTTCGTCGTAATTCTCCCTCAGATTGAGGATGCCGCGCCGGTCGCGCAGCCGATCGCGCTAGAGATCCGCTTTGAGGATGCACACCTGATCGTCATCGACAAGCCGGCGGGCATGGTTGTCCATCCCGCCCCGGGAAACCCCGACGGTACTCTCGTCAATGCGCTGCTGGCCCATTGCGGCGCGAGCTTGTCCGGCATCGGCGGGGTCCGCCGCCCCGGCATCGTCCATCGGCTCGACAAGGACACCAGCGGCCTGATGGTCGTCGCCAAGACAGAGGAGACGCACCAAGCGCTGTCGCGCGATTTTGCCGCACGCCGCATCGATCGCGCGTACGCCGCCTTTGTCTGGGGCGTGCCGTCCGTGGCGGCGGGCGAGATCGCCGGCAACATCGGCCGCAGCGGGGTGAACCGCAAAAAAATGGCGGTCGTTGCGAATGAGAAGGGGAAGCCCGCGATCACCCGGTATCGCGTCGAGCGCGCGTTCAAAGTCCATGCGGCGCAACTCGAATGCCGCCTGGCTACGGGCCGTACCCACCAGATCCGGGTTCATTTCGCCCATCTCGGTCACCCGCTGATCGGCGATCCGGTTTATGGCACGCGTGCCGGGCGATCGGTTGCTCGCACCGGGCCGAGCGGCGCGCAAATTGAGGCATTCCCCCGCCAAGCCCTGCACGCCAGGCTGCTCGGCTTCACCCATCCCGTCGAGAAGCGGCCTATGCAGTTCGAGAGCCCGCTTCCGGCGGATCTGCGGGAACTCGTTCGCAGTTTAGAGCAACTTTAAACTGGACAAAATCCGACTATATTAGTAGGGTATGGGCGTCGGGGGATCGGCGCGCTTTCTTCGAGCGTTAGCCTATCACCGACTTGAAACGGAGCAACAATCGTCAATGGCCACTCTTTCGGTACCTTCCATCTCCTCGGAAGGAAACCTGACGCGGTACCTTCAGGAGATCCGCAAATTTCCGATGCTCGAGCCCGAGCAGGAATACATGCTCGCCAAGCGTTGGAAGGAGCACGAGGATCCCCAGGCCGCGCACAAGCTGGTTACGAGCCATCTGCGCCTGGTCGCCAAGATCGCCATGGGCTATCGCGGCTACGGGCTGCCGCTCTCCGAGCTGATCTCGGAAGGCAATGTCGGCATGATGCAGGCGGTCAAGCGCTTTGATCCGGACCGCGGTTTTCGGCTGGCGACATATGCCATGTGGTGGATCCGCGCCGCAATCCAAGAGTACATCCTGCACTCCTGGTCGCTCGTTAAGATGGGGACGACGGCGGCGCAGAAGAAGCTTTTCTTCAATCTGCGCAAGCTGAAGGGTCAGCTGCAGGCAATGGAAGAGGGCGACCTCTCGCCGGAAAATTTGAAGAAGATCGCGACCGAGCTCGATGTCCCCGAGGCCGATGTCGTCAGCATGAACCGCCGGTTGGCGAGCCCCGACCATTCGCTGAACGCGCCATTGCGGTCCGACAGCGAAGGCGAGTGGCAGGATTGGCTGGTGGACGAGAGCGAGAGCCAGGAGACCCGGCTCGGCGAGCGGCAAGAGCTCGGACTGCGCCGCGACCTCCTCGAAAAGGCGATGACGCATCTGAACGACCGCGAGCGCCACATCCTGACCGAGCGGCGCCTCCGGGAAAACCCGACCACCCTGGAGGACCTGTCGCAGCAATACGGCATTTCACGCGAGCGCGTGCGGCAAATCGAGGTCCGCGCCTTCGAAAAGCTACAGAAGGCGATCAAAGCCGCCGCCATCGAGCGCCGCCTCGTCACCCACTAACCCACTACACCATCAAAAAAGCCCCTCTCCCGCACCCGCGGGAGAGGGTGCCGAGCGCAGCGAGGTGGGTGAGGGTTCGCCTCAATGTCCCGACCCTCACCCTCCCAGCCTGTCGGCTGGGTCCCTCCCTCTCCCGCGGTGCGAGCGAGGGGCTTTGAACAGATTTCCACCACAGCAGGGCTGCGGAACGCCGGTCGTCGATGGCAGGCTCAGCGGTAATCCCAAAACAGAGCGGACCGCGAGATAGGCAAAGGCTTGCGCCTCGAGCGCGTCGCCGTGCCACCCAACCGCTTCAACCGGCTTTACGGGGACTTTCAGACGGCGGCTGATAGCCTCCATCAGCGCTGGGTTATGTCGGCCGCCGCCGGTAACCAGCCATCCCAGCGCCGGAGCAGGAAAATGGCGCGTCGCAGCCGCGGCCGCCGCCGCCGTCATCTCGGTTAAAGTGGCAGCGCCGTCCTCGAGCGAAAGCCCGGTCGGCAAGGCCCCCCGGAAATCGTCGCGATCGAGCGATTTCGGCGGGAGTTGGTCGAAGTATCGCCTCGCCAGAAATTTCTCGACATGGGCCGCCGAAATGGCACCGGTGCGGGCGAGCGCGCCGTCGAGATCGGCTGCGGCACCGGTGTGGCGGTACACCCAATCATCGATCAATGCGTTGCCTGGTCCAGTGTCGAAGGCGAGGATTTCCTCCGACCCTCCGATCCACGTCACATTCGCGACCCCGCCGATGTTGAGGACGGCGGTCGGCTTCGGTAGGGCCGCGGCGAGAGCGGCATGAAACAAAGGGGCGAGCGGCGCGCCCTCGCCACCCGCCGCTACGTCGGCCGAGCGGAAATCGGCGACGACATCCAAGCCGAGCCGAAGCGCCAGCAGCGCGCCGTCGCCAATCTGCCACGTTCGCCGTTCGGCCGGGCGATGCAAGATCGTGTGGCCGTGAAAGCCCACCACATCGACGGGGTTTCCAGCATGCTGATGCAGGAAATTTTCGACCGCTTCCGCATGGAGCCGGGTCAGCTCCTCTTCCACATCGGCGACCGGGCCGACCCCGCCGAGAATAGACCGAAGCCTTTCGCGAAATTGCGGCGGATAGGGAAAGCTCAGCGCGGGGCCTGGGCTGACCCGCTCGCGGCCATCGGTCTCGACCATTGCGACGTCGATGCCGTCGAGCGAGGTTCCGCTCATCAACCCGATCGCACGCCACATGCGCGGGGAGTGTTGTGGCCCGGAACGCGCGCCTATGTTAGATGACGAAACCATGTCGACACCTCGTTCCCCCTTTCTCGCCACCGCGCTCGAACGCGGCTTCATCCATCAATGCACCGACATGGAAGCGCTCGACGAGCGGTTGCGCGGTGGCCGCCTTGTAGCCTATGTCGGCTATGACTGCACGGCGGACAGTCTGCATGTCGGCAGCCTGGTGTCGATCATGCTGCTGCGCCTGTTGCAGCGCTGCAGGCACGAGCCGATCGTTCTGATGGGCGGCGGCACGACGCGGATCGGCGACCCGTCGGGAAAGGATGAGGCACGACAGCTGCTGGACGATGCCCAGATCGCTCGAAACATGGCCGGCATCCGCACTGTCTTCGCGAAATTCTTGAAATTCGGCGACGGGCCGGGCGAGGCCGTCATGGTCAATAATGCGGACTGGCTCGACGAGCTGCGCTACATCCCGCTGCTGCGCGATGTCGGGCGTCATTTCTCGGTCAACCGGATGCTGACGCTGGACAGCGTCAGACTTCGGCTCGAGCGCGACCAGCCCTTGAGCTTTCTCGAACTCAACTACCCGATCCTGCAAGCCTACGATTTCGGAGAGCTGGCCCGCCGGCATCAATGCGAGCTGCAGATCGGCGGCTCCGACCAATGGGGCAATATCGTCGCCGGTGTCGAGCTCGCCCGGCGGGCGGAAGGGCGCACCCTGTTCGGTCTGACGACCCCGCTGATCACGACCGCCTCCGGCGTCAAGATGGGCAAGACGGCGAAGGGCGCCGTCTGGCTCAATGCGGAGCGGCTGTCGCCCTACGAATACTGGCAGTTTTGGCGTAATACCGAAGACGACGACGTCGGCCGCTTTCTGCGGCTCTTCACCGAACTGGATCTCGCTCGGATCGAGGAGTTGGAGCGCGGCGACGTCAATGAGGAGAAGAAGGTATTGGCGACCGAAGCCACCACCCTTTGCCACGGAAGGGATGCCGCCGAGGCCGCCGCCGAGACCGCGCGTGCGCTCTTCGAGGGCGGCGGCAGCGGAAGTGAATTGCCGCAGACCGAAGTGCCCCGCAGCGAACTGGCCCGCGGCATGCCCGCTTTCGAGCTCTTCAGCCTGACCGGCCTCGCCGTGTCCAATGGCGAAGCCCGGCGGCTGATCCGCGGCGGCGGTGCGCGGATCAACGACAGGGTCGTCGAGAACGAGATGAAGCCCGTCACCGAGGCGGATCTCGACGAGAAGGGCGTATTGAAGCTCAGCGCCGGGCGTAAACGTCATGCGTTGGTTCGGTCGATCTGAGTTGGCATGCCACCTGAGACGCGGCGCTTCGTTGACAGGCTTCCGGGACGTCACTATGTTGCGCCGCCGTTTAGCCGCGGTGCGGCGCTTCCCTAGATGAGCGAGCGCGAGCCGCCGGACCCGCTGGCGAGGCTTGGCGAACGGATTGACAAGGCGCGTGCGCAGAATGTCCGAAGTCAGCCGGCGGTCGGTGACCGTTCGGCGCTGCAGAAGGGCCTCGGGCTCGGGCTGCGCATCGGCATCGAACTGGTGGTCGCGATCGGTATTGCGACAGCGCTGGGATGGGCAATCGATCGCTGGCTCGGCACGCGGCCATGGGGGATCATCGTGCTGTTCTTCCTCGGGGTTGCCGCCGGTATGCTGAACGTCTATCGCGCGGTCTCCGGGATCAGCACCCCCGTGGGGTATCGGCGGCCCGGCGCGGACGGCGCCGTGAAACGGCCGGGCCAGGACCCATGGGAAGACGACGAGAACTGAAGTGGCAATAGAACTTCATCCGCTCGAGCAATTCGCGATCGAGCGCATCATTCCGATCCATATCGGCAGGCTCGATCTCTCGTACACGAACGCGGCGTTGATGATGACCCTAGCCGTCGTCTCCATCACCGCGCTGATGGTGTTCGCTACTCGTCGCGCGGGGCTTGTTCCGGGCCGATGGCAATCGGTTGCGGAAATGCTCTACGAGTTTGTCGCCGATATGGTCGACAGCAATATCGGACAAGGCGGACGACAATTCTTTCCATTCATTTTTACGCTATTCAGCTTCATTCTGTTTGCCAATCTATTGGGAATGATTCCTTATAGTTACACCACCACCAGCCAAATCATTGTTACCTTTGCGCTCGCCGCCGTCGTGTTCATCCTCGTCACCACGATTGGCATCGTCCGGCACGGGTTTCATTTCCTCAGCCTTTTTGCGCCGCATGGCGTGCCGAAGGTGCTGCTGTTGTTGCTGGTGCCGATCGAGCTGCTGTCCTATTTCATCCGCCCGTTCACGCTGTCGATCCGGCTCTTTGCGAATATGCTGGCCGGGCACACGATGCTGGCGATTTTCGGCGGTTTTGCCGCGAGCCTCGGGGTGTTCGCATTGTTTCCGACGGGCATCAATGTCCTCCTCGTCGGCCTTGAGTTTCTCGTGGCGGTGTTGCAGGCATACGTGTTCGCGATCCTGACCTGCCTTTATCTCAACGAGGCGGTCCACCTGCACTGAAATTTTCGCCTCACCCCTTCAACCAAACGGAACATCAATATGGATCTCGCTGCCGCCAAAATGATCGGGGCCGGCCTTGCCTGCATTGCGCTCGTCGGAGCCGGTGTCGGGATCGGCAATGTGTTCTCGGCCCTGATAAACGCGGTCGCCCGTAACCCGGCCTCGCAAGGCCAGGTGCAGCCTTTTGCGTTTCTCGGCTTCGCGCTGGCCGAAGCCACCGGCCTCTTCGGCCTCGCCATCGCCTTCCTGATCCTCTTCGTGTTCTGATCCCGGCAAAGGGCGGGGGAGATGCCGCAGCTCGAAGTATCGACGTTTGTGCCGCAGCTGGTCTGGCTCGCCATCACTTTTGTGATCTTGTACCTGCTGATGGCGAGGGTAGGGCTGCCGCGGGTCGGGGGCGCCATCGACGCACGGCGCCGACGGATCGACGACGATCTGGCGCGGGCAGCGCAACTGAAGACCGAGGCGGAGGCCGTGTTGGCCGCTTACCAGGAAACCCTGGCAAAAGCCCGTGCCGAGGCGCAGGCGGCGGTGAAGGAAACCACCGACCGGATGGCGGCCGAAGCAGCCGAGCGCCAGCGGCAGCTCGACGAATCCCTTGCCCGGCAGACCGCCAAGGCCGCGCGACAAGTCTCGGTGGCGAAAGAACGTGCGCTTTCCGAGATGCCGGCGATCGTGGCCGAGGTCGCCCGGTCCGTCACCGAGAAGGTGATCGGTTCGGCCCCCGATCCCGCTGGCCTTGCAGCTGCCGTCGACCACGCGTTAGCCGAGCGGGCCGGGGCAATTCATACTTTCCGAGATCGCTCCTAGCCTGCCTGCGGCAGCGTCCAAAATAGCGTCAAAGCCGATCTACGTCGCTGATCGCCGCCTTTCCGTCAAGATCGAGGCTCATATTTGGCAGCCTCCGCCCTATCGGGCGGTCGATCGTCGTGAAAGAGAGCGTCCATATTAACGCAGGTCAGGTATGCAAATTAGTCGAGCCTTAACCCTCCTACTTCATATTCTGCTCCCAAATAAGTCGTATGCTAGTCGATCGGTTCCCTTGCTGGCTGGGGAACCATTAGATTCCTCTAATGGTGAACTAGCGGAACCAGATGGGATTAGGACCATGGCGCAAAAGCTCAAGAGCTACACTCTTCCCGAAGGCTACCGTGATTCCCCAGTTGGGGACATAGTGCGCGTCTTGTCGGACACCCCTGATAGGGCGGTAGTCATTAGGGATCCACGCGGCAGTGTGATGGGGGTATTCGTCGCGCCACACGAATACAACGCCCTACGCGCAATCCGCGACCTTGTGAATAGCAAAGAGGGAATTGAAAAAATCTCCGGCACGTACAAACCCAGCTCGGATGCGGTAGCCTTCGAGAAGGTCTTTGGATAAATAGCGGCAATTGGCCCTCCCCACGCTATTTCGATATGGGGACTGCCATGCCAGTGCAAGTCGAGGATTTCGGCCCGATTGATCCAGTGTTCAACCTGCAAGTTGTGCAGATCCTTCAAAACAGCCCTACTCCGCAACAATCAGACTGTCTTAGGGATCTTTTCAGCAGATTGCGACGAGGGCAAATTCAGGTACACGTGGATCGCGTGGGAAGGGCCATCAATATCTTCGAGTGCGATCACATAATAGAGCTTTTGAATAATGGCGGCAGAGTGGAGCGAATTTATCCAGATTTCACGAGCCCGTGACAAGTCATGCTGCCGACAAATGGCGAGGAAATACTACATAGCATCGGAATTATTGTCGAAATAACAGGAGTATTTCTAACCGCTAGTCGCTTCACCAGAATAGTGTGGTGGCAAATTCCATTAGTCTTCGTTTCAGCATTGTGGCGCGGCAAACCGGGCCAGGCTGCCGCATTCCTGGCAGAGTGGAACGAGGAAAGGTTTCTTTCGCTATTACAAGGCATCACCTTAGTCCTGCTAGGACTCTTACTTCAACTCGCTGCCGTGTTGTGGTCCGCGTTTCTCAGTTTGCTACCTAATCCCCAACTTTTCGGCGACCCGGAGTTCTGGGTCCTGCTCGCCGTTGCGATCTTTCTCATTGTCGTCTGGAAACCGATGCGGCGAGCGGTTGTCGGCGCGCTCGACTCGCGCGCCGAGCGCATCCGGCAGGAGCTCGACGCGGCGCGCAACCTGCGAGATGAGGCGGAACAGGCGCTCGCCGCCTATCAGCGCCAACAGCAGGAAGGAGCGGCCGAGGCGCAGGCGATCATTACCCATGCCAAGGAGGAGGCCGAGCGGATCGCGGCGCAGTCGCTGCGCGACCTCGAAACTACCCTGAACCGGCGGCAACAATTGGCGCAGGATCGGATCGCGCAGGAAGAAGCGAAGGCGATCGCCGAAATCCGCACGATCGCCGTCGACGTTGCGATCTCCGCGTCGCGTCAGGTCATCGCCGCCTCGCTCGACGAGCGCCGCGGCGCGGCGCTGATCGACGACGCCATCGCCGCGTTGCCCCGCCAACTGCACTAGCTGCCGGAGTTAGGGGCTGTCGGGCGCGGGCGCCTGAACGCGCCCCTTCCAATACCCGCCGTGGCCGCGCCAGAACAGCACCGCCGAAGCGGTGGTCGCTGCAACGTAAAAGACCGCAATCAGCGGCAGCAGCAAAGCAATCGAGCGCGGGGCATCGTAGGCTCGCAAAGTCGGCAGGAACGCAATGCTCATGCCGAGCCAGGTAAACCCGCCGCACAAGATGGCGGCCGGCTGCGACGACAGCACCAGCAGCGGCGGCGCCAAATAGGTCAAACTCAGCATCAATAGGGTGAGCGCCAGCATGACGGCCGAATAGTCGAGTTGGGCGAAGGCGCTGCGCACGACCATGTCCCATATCGGCCGCCAAGACCGGTATTCTCGGATGCTCGTGGTGTGCCGGGCCGGGCCGAGCCACACCTTGCCGACCGACTTGACGCGGCGGGCGAGAGCGCAATCGTCGATAATCTCACTGCGGATGCTGTCGATCCCACCGATCCGCTCCAGTGTCGTGGCCCGGATCAGCATGCATCCGCCCGCCGCGCCCGCGGTGCGGCGAGCCGGATCGGCCACCCACCGCGGCGGATAAAGCTTGAAAAAGAATAAGACGAAGGCCGGGATCAGCAGCTTCTCCCAAAGGCTGCTGCAGTGCAGCCGGACCATCAGCGAAACCAGATCGTAACCCTCGGTCTCGCACCGCGAGACCAGCTCACGCAAATTCCCGGAGCCGTGAACGATGTCGGCGTCGGTCAGCAAAAGATGATCGGGCCGGGCGGACCGAGCCGCTTCAACCCCCTGACGCATCGCCCAGAGTTTGCCGGTCCACCCAGGAGGGACAGGCGTTCCGTAGCAGATCGTAAGCCGGTCCGGGGCGCCCGCAGCGATCGCTGCGGTGCGGGCCGCTTCGGCGGTGCCGTCGCTGCTCTGGTCGTCGACCACCACAATGCGGAAGCTGCCCTCGTAATCTTGCGCCAGCAGCGAGGCGACTGCATGCCCGACCACCGCAGCCTCGTCGCGTGCCGGGATCACGGCGACGACGGATCGACCGCCGACGCTCGCCGCGATCGGCGCCGGCCGGTACGCCAACCACCAAAAACCGCCGCGAAAGAACAACAAATAGACCCAGATCGCGACCGTCGCTGCGCCGATGACCGTCGCCGTTGCGCTCGCCATGGTTCAAACAATGCCCGTTCGACGCTATGCTTTCAACCCGATCTGCTCTGGGCCGCTTGGGAGATGACGCATGGGCATGGGGATCCGGCAGCTTCACCCGCTTTTTGTCGGCGAAATCAGCGGTATGGATCTCTCCGGACCGATCGACGGGGCGGGTGTGCAAGCGCTGTGGGAGGCGATCGACCGCTACGCCGTGCTGGTGTTTCATGAGCAGCGTCTCAGCGACGACGAGTTGCGCGAATTCGCCGGCAAATTCGGCGAGCTCGAGATCGGCCGTTCCGCCGCCGAGGGCGGCAAAAGGCGGCTGGCGTTGCCTGAGATCGGCGACATCTCGAACCTCGACGAAGAGGGCCGGCTGCGTGCGCGTGGCGACCGCAGGCGCCTCGACAGCCTCGGCAACCGCATCTGGCACACCGATGCGTCCTATATGCCGGTACCGGTGGTTCTCGGAATGCTGCACGCGGTTGCCGTACCGCCGCCCAGCGCGCTTGGCGGCGGCGAGACCGAATTCGCCGATATGCGCGCGGCCTACGACGCTTTGCCCGAGGCGATGAAGGAAGCAATCGATGGGCTCGTCGCCGAGCACGACGTCTTCTGGTCGCGCGCCCAGATCGGCTTTACGGAGTTTCTGCCCGGTGAGCGCGAAAAGTACCCGCCCTCACGGCAACGGCTGGTGCGCCGTCATCCCCGGTCGCAGCGCAAGACCCTGTATTTGTCGGCGCACGCCTCGCACATCCTCGGCTGGCCGGTGCCCGAGGGCCGTATCCTGCTCAATGACCTCAATCTACATGCCACCCGACCCGAATTCGTCTACAGCCATGAATGGCAGATCGGCGACCTCGTCATTTGGGACAATCGCTGCACCATGCACCGGGGCCGTCCGCACGACGACTCGCATGCGCGCGATCTGCGCCGCGCGACCACTCTCGACGTTCGTTCGACTTTGGACGAGGCCGCTTAGCCCCCTAACCCTCCCCCGCGCGGGGGAGGGAGTAGTCCCGCGATGGGGTAGGGCGGAGGGGCTTGCTGGCAGTGCCTTAATTCGCCATTGCCGGCTCGCGGACCTTCGCTTGCTCGAAGGCCGGCATCACCTCGGAGGCGAACCACTCGAGCTGTTCGAGGCATACCGCTTTCGGCACGCCGACGGACAAGCTCACCGAGACCCGGTCGAGGCCGGGGTAGCGCCTTTCCAGGCTCTTCAGATGCTCGACGACCTGCTCCGGCGAGCCGCACAGGAAGCCGCCATTGGTGATGGCATCCTCGATCCGGGGCAGCTTCGCCGCCGGAGCGCGCTTTGGATCGCGCATAATCTCGATCTGCTCGTCGGTAAGAGCGCGGACCAGCCGCAGCTCGCCAAACATTTTCATGTTCTCTTCATAATATTTGGTGGCTTCTCGAATCCCTTGCTCCCGGTTCTTGGCGAGATAGAAATGGAAACCGAAACACAGCCGCTCGCCCAGCTCGAGATGTTGGCCGCGCCGCGCGTGTGCTTCCTGCCATCCGAGGACCACCCGGTGCATCGCACCACCCTCGGCCGAGCCGCCGCCGATCAGTCCCCTGATCCCGTGCTTTGCCATAAAATCCATGGCTCGCGCCGTGCCGCCCTGAATCGGCTGCCAGCACTCGACCGGGAGCCGCAACGGTCGCGGCACCACCGTCAGCTCCTTGAGCGTGTAGCCGCGATACGGGACTTCCGGCGGCAATGTGTAATATTTGCCGCGATGCGAGAACGACTCCTCGTTGAAGGCCCGGAAGATAATGTCGACCTGTTCTTCGAAGAGCTCGCGGTTGGCCTGCTGGTCGAGCAACGGCGAGCCGAAGGTTTCGACTTCCCTAGTGTGGTAGCCGCGCCCAACCCCGAAAATGATGCGCCCGCCGGTCAGAATATCCGCCGTGGCATAGTCCTCGGCCAGTCGCAGCGGGTGCCACATCGGGGTGATGTTGAAGCCGCAGCCGATCTGCAGACGCTTGGTGACGTGAGCGAGATGGAGCGCCGTCATCAACACATTCGGGATGCATTCATAGCCTTCGTGCTGAAAATGGTGCTCGGCCATCCAGAACGCGTTGTACCCGACACGATCCATCAACTGCGCCATCGCCTCGGCCTTCTCGAAGACCCCGGCCAGTTCTTCGTTGGGAAATCGACGGTCGTTCACCGGCGTGCCGGCATAGCCGGCATTTTCCATGTCGATGTGTCCGGCAAACAGACTGTCGAATTTCGTAATCATGGCAGGTCCTCCAGAGGAATCGCCGATCGAGCCTCAGCTGCGCATCTTAGAGGCTGGCTCGAAATGAATTGAGTGATTTCAGTGTGTTGTGATACCCGAGCTGTGTCAAGAAGCACGGGGGAACACAAGATGTGGACTGAAACCACTCGCGAACAGTATCGGCGGGAAGGTTTGCGTTACGCAAGCGACATGACGGACGCCGAATGGGCAATGGTCGAGCCGCTTATGCCGGCAGTAAAGCGGCTGGGGCGGCCTCGCAAAGTGGATCTGCGGGGCGTTGTCGAGGGGCTGCTTTACATCCTGAGAACGGCCTGCCCTTGGCGTCTGTTGCCGCACGATTTTCCAAACCGCTCGACGGTGCAGCGCTACTTCTATGCGTGGCAAACCGATGGACTGTGGGAACGGATCAATTTCGTCCTGCTCCAGCAGGCCCGCGAACAGGCTGGCCGAGAGGCGAGCCCCTCGGGCGGGGTGATCGACAGCCAGTCGGTCAAGACCACCGAGAGCGGCGGGCCGCGCGGGTACGACGCCGGCAAGAAGATCAACGGGCGCAAGCGCCACATCATCACGGACACCACCGGGCTCCTGGTCGGCGCCCAGGTGCACGGCGCCGACATCCAGGATCGCGACGGCGCGGTCGGCGTGCTGGCGTCGATCCGATATCTCTTCCCCTGGCTGCGCCACGTCTTCGCCGATGGCGGTTATGCTGGCGAAAAGCTGGCGACAACCCTTGCCGGGATGGGGCAGTGGAGGCTTGCCATCGTCAAGCGACCAGATGAGGCCAGAGGCTTTTGCCTGCTTCCCCGGCGCTGGGTAGTCGAGCGAACATTCGCCTGGCTGGGTCGCAACCGGCGGCTGGCAAAAGACTTCGAGGCGACGATCGGCAGCGCCGAGGCATGGCTGTATCTGGCGTCGGTCCAGCTCTTGGCGCGCCGTCTTGCGCGGACCGGATACCACTAATGGATAAGTAAACGAAAAATACACAACTATCACGATTCCTAGTCAGGCTCTTAGACCACCGTTTACCCGTGGCAACCCGGAACCCGTGCGTTGCCGCCCCGGCCCGCCGGGGCTACTTTCGGGCGATTGACTGAGGAGTGTTCGGAGGGAAGTGCGACTTGCTTTGCACGGTCATTCCGCCGGTCGGCGGGTGCAATTGAACTCGTAAAGCCACCGTGGCGAGCGCGCGGACACTATCCCCGCGCGCTCCTCCCGGTTCAGCCCGGCTGATAAGTAAGGGTCATTGCTGCGATGCCGGCCGCAACATTAAGACCGGTGGTGCCTTGGATACTGATCGGCTGCAGTGCGATCGAGTTGGCGGAACCGCCGACCAGCACATTCGCACCAAGCCCGACCCCGACCGTCGCGCTCGCGGTAGCGCCCGCAAAGGTCCCCGCGAGCGATCCCGGCGCGATGTTGGCGGTCGGCGCGACGACCGTCCAGATGATCACCCCACCTCGCAGATAGCCGATATCGACACCGAATCTGTCGATCGACCCGACATAGTTTTGAGGGGGGCTGCCGGGGGGTGCAAAGGTGCAATTGATCGCCCGCGAAGAGCCGAAGATGAAACCAAAGCCGCTGGCCACGTTGCAGGTCAGGGTGCCAACCTGGACGCCCTGTGCCTGCGCCGGTGTCCCGAGTATCGAGCTGCCGGCGGCCAAGCCGAGCGCGCAGATCGCAATCGCGAGTTTTCTAAGCATGCTGTCTACCTCCTGCTTCCAATATCCGCTGGGGCGAAGCCAAAACCGCGGGTCGTATAGCGCGGTTCCGCCGCCGGACGCTATGGTTAGTTCACCTGCCGTTTCACCAACCGGCCGGTTCTCGACTGTTACGTTTCGCGCCTCTTAGAGCCCCCCTCAAAAATTGAACTCGGCGAAGATCGCGTGTTCCGGCGGCAAACTACGCGCCCGGACCCCACGTAATCTAGCCTTACGGCTATGGCTCGCGGTGGAGCGAATCGGCGACAAGGCCGGTTTTTTTTATCTCTCGTCACTGTCACAATTAATCCGCTCGCGCCGGCGTCGATTTTTTGGAACAATCGGTTCCTGCGGTCCGAACGGGCCGTGAACCGACTCGACAGGAAGCCGACTTGATCAGAGACAGGAATTTTCGTCAAACTCGTCGCCGCGATTTTGACGACGACGGGTATGACCCGCATCTCCGCGAATTTGGCGCCGCCCCACGCTTCAGCCAACCGCGCTTCGAAACACCATCCGGCCCGCCGGTGCGCGCCGTCGTCAAATGGTTCAAACCCGAAAGAGGCTTCGGGTTTGTCGAGCTGACGGACGGCTCGGGGGACGCGTTCCTGCATGCCAGCGTGCTCGAACGCAACGGCATCACGGCGGTGCAGGCAGGTGAAACGCTCGAAATCCGCGTGGCGCCGGGACAAAAGGGACCGCAAGTCACCGAAGTCCTCAGTGTCGACAGCAGCACGGCGTCGCCTCCCGCGCCGCGCCGGTCGGCCTATCCGGCGGCAGCTAGCCGTGCACCACTCTCGACCGAAGCGACCGTCGAGGAAGCCGGCACGGTGAAGTGGTTCAATGCCCAAAAGGGGTTCGGCTTCATCGTTCGTGACGATGGCGGCAAGGATGCTTTCATCCATGCCTCGGTGCTCGAGCGATCCGGGGTCGCCACCCTCAATGAAGGCCAGCGTGTGCTGATCGACATTGCCGAGGGCCGCAAAGGCCCCGAAGCCGTCCGGGTCCGTCTCGCCTAGACGGGTTCGGGCGGTCCGCCGCCCGCATCCGTGAGGGAGGGGCGGTCGAAGCCGGTGCAGAACGCGCGTCACTCCCCACCCTAACCCTAACCCGCTCTCGGGGAGGGAAGGGCGGAGGCGAGCGGGGCGAAGAAGAAATGTCAGGCGGCGTTTCTGTCCAGCAATTCAATGTGGACATTCTGCGGGCCGCGGAGAAAGGCGATCCGCACCCCGGGCCTGATCGTCTTGGGCTCCACGGTAAATTCGGCACCCTTTTGTTTGAGCTCGGCGACGACCTGGTCGATCCCGTCGACCCGCAGGCCAATATGCTCGAGCCCCAAATAAGGCGGTTCCGGTGGTGCAGCCACGGCTTGCTCGGGCGGCACTTGCGCGATGAAGACAGACACTCCACCGAGATTGAGGTCGAGGCGCGGCCTGCCGTCCGACTGCACCGAGCGAATGATCTCGGCGCCGAACATGTTCTCGTACCAACGGGCGGTTGCTTCCGCATCCGGGCTGCGCAAATGGATGTGGTCGTACGTAAAGGCGGTCATGCGTTTCTCCCTTTGATCGGACGGCCCCGAAAGTCTAGGCCCGAGCCGATGCCCATGCCAGCCCGATCACTTCCTTCATCCTCGGTAATCACAGGCCGCCTTTTGATCGCGCTCGGCAGCCATACGATTAGCGAACTATCGGCTGAGAGGCGAAATTCCTATAACAGCGCCCGTTGCGGCTGGAAAGCCCGGCCGAGCGCGCCACGACAGGAGAGGGACGGATGCGCTGGGTTGTTTTTCTTGCCCTTGGAGCGATGCTTGCCGCCGGCACATCGGCCGCGGCCGCAAGCCGGTGCGATCGGCTGCTCGGGCCGCTCGGCAACCAAATCGCCGACGCAAGCTGCGTCGATAGCGCCGACCTCACCACCAACAATCCCGAAACGACGCCTGCCAACAATTCCCTGCCGGGCTTGCCCGCTTCCGCCTTTACGCCGCAGACTGACCGCAACGTGATCTCGCCGAACCCGCCGGACCGCACGCCGATCAATAAGGCCGTCCCGGGAATTCAGCTGGATGCGCGCATTTCCGACGACCCGACTGGCGAGGCGCGGATTCTCTTCCGGCTGCCGAATCAATGGAACGGCAAGCTCGTCGTCGCTGGCGCCTCGGGAACGCGCAGCGAGTTCAACGGCGATTTCGCCTGGAGCGATTACGTACTGCAACAGGGCTACGCCTATGTCTCCCAGAACAAGGGCGTTCTCAACCTTTACCTGACGACGGCGGACGATCCATTGGGGTGCCGGCTCAATCCCTCATCGACCACGTTCGTCCATTTCTACGGCAACGATCCAGGACAGCCGTTTACGCGATGGACCGATTTCATGATCGAGGCGACGCGCATCGGAAAAAATGCCGCCACGGCCTATTATCGCCAATCTCCGAGACGGACCTATGCGGTTGGAACCTCAAATGGCGCCTACCAGGTGAGGCGCGCGCTCGAAACCGCGCCGGAGTTATTCGACGGCGGCGTCGACTGGGAAGGCACCTACGTCGACCCGGTAGCGCCGAACATTTTGAGCGCGTTGCCACCGGCTATCCTCAATTTACCGGACTACGTCAGCTCGGGGTTTGATCCGAACAGCACAGCTGCAAAGAACATCGTTCTGGTGGGTTACCCACCCGACATCGTGTCGGGCAACAATTCCTTGTGGGTCCTTTATTCGAACGCGTACTGGGAAGTTACCCTATGCCAATGGCAGAAGCGGCTCGATCCGACCTATGACACCTACGTCTCGGGCACCGGCACATACAGCTACGTCGACCGGCTGTCGGCCTCGGATGTCGGAGCCCAGCTTGCCGCGATCGCGACGACCGGCAATATCGGAAAGCCGCTGATCACCGTGGCCGGGACGATGGATGCACTGCTGCCGATCAACCTCAACGCCCGCGCCTATGCGCGTGCCGTTACCGCAGCTCTGTCGGGAGGTGGTGAGGAGGGGCGCCGGCAAAAGCCGCCGGCATACCGCCTCTACGCGGTGCAGAACGGCAACCATATCGAGGCTTACAAGGATACCTTTCCGCAGCTCGAGCTGATCCAGCCGCACGCACAGCACGCCTTTGACCTGCTGACGGAATCGGTCGAGCACGGCTCCGCCCTTCCCCCGGACCAGTGCATCCCGCGCGGCGGCCCGATCGCGACCTCGCCCACTCAGCCGGGGCATTGTGCCGAGCTCTTCGTCGGACTGTGAGCCGCCGGCGCTGACATTGCCCGCGAGACGCTTTCCCGGCAGCATCGAAGATCGCTCCTCCTGGGTGGCGGCGTCGATTACGCTCGCCATCCTGTCATTTTCCTACGGTGCACCGCTGATCGTGGTCGTAGGGCTGAAGCCGATCGCGGCTTCTCTCGACACCGACCGGTCGGTGGTGGCCTTGGCTGCTTCGCTGGTGTGGCTCGGCACTGGCTTCGGCGGCATTTTTATGGGGCGGATCGCCGACCGGATCGGGATGCGGAAGGTTGCGATTTTCGGCGCGGCAATGACGGCGCTGGGTCTGGCTGTCTCGGCGATCGGCCAAACCTGGGCGCTGATCGTCGGCAGCGCCGTCCTGATCGGCCTGTTGGGCAACAGCGCGCATTTTCCGCCGCTTGTAACCTACGTCAGCCGCTGGTTCGACCGGCGGCGCGGAACCGCGGTCGCGCTGATCTCGTCGGGGCAATATATCGCTGGCGTGGTCTGGCCGACGGTCTTCGAGCGCGGCATGGACGCCTTCGGCTGGCAGGCGACAATGGTCGGCTTCGCCGTCGTGATCGCAGCAGCGATCGTGCCGTTGGCCCTGTTTTTGCGCCCACCCCCGCCGCCGGTCCGGACGGAAGGCTCAGCGGCCCATCTGCGCCACCGAGTTCAGGCGCTTCGTCTGCGACCAAATCTGGTTCAGCTGCTGCTCTGCGCGGCGTCGTTCCTGTGTTGCGTGCCGATGGCGATGCCCGCGGGCCATCTCGTGGCGTTCTGCAGCGACCTCGGCATCCCGGCGGCACAGGGGGCGGCGATGCTGTCAGTGCTGCTCGGCTGCGCCTTTGTCAGCCGGATGTTCTGGGGATGGCTGACCGACCGGATCGGCGGGCTGGCCGCGGTATTCGCTGGGTCGGCGTGTCAAGCACTGGCGATCGCGGCGTTTACCGTGACCCAGAGCGAGGCTGGCCTGTTTGCGGTCTCGGCCGCTTACGGCCTCGGCTTCAGCGGCATCATCCCGGCCTACGTCGTGGCGATCCGCGACCTCTTCCCGTCGGCCGAGGCGTCCTGGCGGGTGCCGACTTTATTGTTCACCGGCATGTCGGGCATGGCGTTCGGCGGCTGGTTCGCCGGGGCCCTTTACGACCATTTCGGGTTCTACGCGCCGGCCTTCGCCGCCGGCGCCCTCTTCAACCTCGCAAACTTGGCGGTGATTGGGTTTCTCGTCGTGCGGCAGGCACGGCAATCGCGCCTGCCGGCGGTCATCCCGGCCTAGATCTTGACGAGTTTGTGGATCACCCGCAGGCGCTTAGGCGCCGGCTCCTTCGAGAGCCGTCCCCATACTCGCGCCGACAGCTCGCCGACATAGATGTTGCCGTGTCCGTCGACGGCGATGCCGTGCGGCGAGGTGAATTGCCCTGGGGCGAGCCCGGTATGCATTTTGCCGAGCCGCGCGAGCACCTTGCCCTTCGAGGTGTGAATGCTGACGCGCGGCCCGATATTGGGCCAATCCTTGTTGATCTCGCCGGATGGGCCGCCTTCGCCGATATAGAAGAGCGGGTCGCGGCTGGTCGCCATGCACATGCCGTTCGGCCGATGCAGGTTGTTCCACTGGGTCTCGAACTTACCGTTTCCGTCGAATACTTGCACGCGGTGGTTCTCTCGGTCGGCGACGTAGACCCAGCCGTCGCGGTCGCAACAGATGTTGTGGGGAATATTGAACTGGCCGGGATCGGTGCCGGGCTCGCCCCATGACATCAGGAGCCTGCTGTCCGGGGTGTATTTGTGGATGCGGGCGTTGCCGTAGCCGTCAGAGACGTAGAGGTCGCCCTGCGGCGACAAGGCGGTGTGCGTGCAGCGGTGGAACGGCTCGCCGCTCATGAAGGGTTTGGGCTCGCCCGGGAGGCCGAGCGTCATCGCCACCTTGCCGTCGAGGGTGCATTTGCGCACCGTGTGGTCGCCGTCGTCGGTCAGCCAAATCGTATCGTCCGGACCCATGTGAACGCCGTGCGGTCGGTGAAACACCCCTTCGCCCCAGGTGCGCAGCAGATTGCCTTCGGCGTCGAATACCGCGACCGGATGTTGGCCGCGATTGAAGGCGTAGACCCGATTTTGCCGGTCGACGCCCACCGCCGCGCAGTCGCCCAGTGTGATTTCCTCCGGCACCTTCGCCCAATTCTCGTTGACCTCGAAGGTGTACTCGCCGCTTCCGAGCTGAACCGCCATGCGTCCTCTCCCTTGTGCTGTAATACTTGGCCCAAGGGAGATCATAGCCCCGGAAACGCAAATCAGGCGAGCGCTGCGCGCGGCGCATTATCTATGGCGCTGATAGTCAGTCGATCGTACGATGCACAATCGACATCCTTGCGGAGGGAGCAAGAGGAGCCCGCCATGGCAGAAAAATTGATCTCCGGCGACAACCACATCGACCTGACGTATCTGCCGCCCGACCTGTGGTCGTCGGAGGCGCCGAACAAATGGAAGTTACTGGCGCCCCGCGTCGAGGAGATGGACGACGGCCTCCATTGGTTTGTCGACGCCCAGGACAGGGGGATGTGGAACGGCATCGGCCCGGGCTTTCTCCCGTATCAGAAGGGAATGTTCGGCCATATCGACGAGATGAAGGATCTCGGCTTCGAATGGAATTCCCGCCCGGGCGCAAAGCCGCGTCCGACCACGCCCGAATTGCGGCTCGCCGATCTCGACCGCGACGGCCTTTCGGCCGAAGTCGTCTATGGCTGCTTGATGATCAACGATCTGATCTCCGAGGCTGGACTGCGCGCCTGGGCGGACAAGACCTATAACGACTGGGTCGCCGATTTTGCCAAGCGCAGCAACCCCAACCGGGTATTTCCGCTCGCAATCGTCCCGAACACCGACCCGATCGAGGCGGCGGCCGAGGTGCGGCGCTGCGCGAAAATGGGGTTGCGCGGTGGCGACCTCGCCTTCAAGCGGATGACCCCGCCGCTCTACACCCACGAATGGTACCCTCTTTGGGAAGCGGCGGCGGAGTGCCGGTTCCCGATCTCGTTCCACTCGACCGGCTTCAAGGCGTTGCGCGCGCCCGACACGCCGGAGATGGAGCAGAAATACTTGACGCAATGGCGGCTGGTGCGATCGGCCCTATTCCAGCTCGACACGATGGAGGTGCTGGTTTCGCTGTTGGCGTCGGGCGCATGTGAGAAATACCCCGACTTCAATTTTGTGCTCGGCGAGTCGGGGGTGACCTGGCTGCCCTACGTCTTCGATCGCCTCGACACCGAATACGCGGACCGCGCGAAAAGCCTAAATTTCAAGCTAAAGCCGAGCGACTATTTCCGCCGCCAGGGCTATGTCACCTATCAGCAGGACCAGTACCTCGATCCGATCATCCCGCTGATTGGCGAGGACAACATCATCTGGGGTGCCGACTATCCGCACCCCGACTGCATCTGGCCCAACTCGCAGCGCGTCCTCGACAAGAACCTCGCCGCGATCTCACCGAGCGTCCGCCGCAAGATCACCAGCGAGAACGTGACCCGCCTCTACCACCTGAATTAACGAGAGGCGGCCACCACCTCTCGTCATGCCCGCGAAAGCGGGCATCCAGGGGCCAACGCACTGCCCGCACCCCTGGACCCCCGCTTCCGCGGGGGCGACGATGAGCGCGCGGTCCGAGCTGTTCTTACAACTCGGTCGCGGTCGTCGGATCGATCATCCGGCGGACCTCGGTTATCTTGTTCGCCGGGAAGCCGCTGCGCTTGGCGTGCTCCTGAATGATCGCTTCATCCCGAGCGAGATAAACGCAAAACGTCTTGTCGTTGGCGACATAGCTTTCGACCCACTGAATGTCGGGACCGAGCTCCTTCAAGGTCGCATTCGACTTTTGCGCGGCCTCGCGCAGGGCTTGCCGCTCGGCGCTGCCGATGGCCGGCAGTTCGCGCTCGATGATGAACTTGCGCATGGCTCCTCCCTTTAGAAATGGCGGCTTATAGCAACCAGATTACCCTCCGCGGGTAAAGCGCGGCATCACCTGCTCGGCGAAGTGCCGCATCGAGTCGAGCGCGTCATCCAGCGGCACCATGTTGAAATTTACCTGCAGCGAGGCGTGCTCATAACTGCCGAAGGCGTCCTGCGTGCGGCGGATCTGGTCGATGATCTCCTCGGGCGAACCGATCCAGGCGGCGCCTGAGTCGATCTGATCTGCCGCCCTCGATTGCCGAAGCTTGGCGATCACCTTGTCGTAGCCGGGATAATCCTGTGAGGTGCGGCCGTCGAGCCAGTCGGAGGCGGCCTCGACCAGCGAACTGAGGTACTCGTCGATGAACGGGCTGGCGAAGGCCCGGGCGCGATCGCCATCGGCATCGCAGAACATGTGGAACGCCAGCATGACCTCGCCCTCGCCGGGGTGCCCGGCGGTCTTCCAGGCGTCGCGGTAGGCGGCCAGCAACGGCCGCATCACGGCCCCGCCCAGCGGGATCGCCATGACCGAATACCCCATGCGTCCGGCGAAAGCGAATGACTCGGATGTGTTCAGCGCCGCGACGTAGAATTTGGGGCGCGGTTTCTGCGTCGGGCGCGGCAAGGAAGTCGTGTTCTCGATAGTGTGAAAGCTACCCCGATGGGTCACGTTCTCGCGGGTCAGCAACAGCTCGACTTGTTCGATGCCTTCGCGAAAGCGGGCGACCAATTCATCCGGTGAGCGGCCGAAGCGGCGGAACTCGTGGGGCAGAAAGGCTCGGGCAAACCCGACATCGAGCCGGCCCCCGCTGATCGCATCCAACATGCCGATCTCGCCGGCGAGTTTGAGCGGATGATTGAAGGCCGGCAGCACGGCGCCCGTCACGAGCCGGGCGCGCCGCGTCCGTTGGGCGGCGGCGGCAAGAAAAAGCAACGGGTTCGGGCTGTAGCCGCCATAATAATGGAAATAATGCTCGACGATCCGGATGTGAGTGAAGCCGAGATTATCCGCCTCTTGCGCGAGGGCGAGCGCCTCTCGAAAATACTCAGCCCCGGATTTCTGTTCCGGCTTGACGTCGGGAAAGAACTGTACCCCGAATTGCATTTCCATTCTCCGCGGGCCGCTTCAAGGTCGCTCTTGACGAATGCGGCCATCGAGTGATCCGATCCGCGCCGATCAGAGGGAGAGAGCATAGATGGCCGACACCGCAATTTGGAATTTTCGGCAGCTCGCGCATCACGAGCTCGATGGGTTCGGCGGCATTGGCGAGGGCATGTCGATCCAGATCGCCAAGGACGGGCGTCGCATCCTGTGGCTGGCTCATGAGAGCGCGCCGAAAAATTTTACCGCCGTCGATGTCAGCGATCCACGCGCGCTGAAGATCGTGGCACGGGCCGACCTGCCGCAATCTCATATGCGCTCGAACTCGCTGGAGACGGTCGGCGACATAATGGCGGTCGCCTATCAGACGACGCAACAAGGGCTGCAGCCCGCCGGGTTCGAATTATTCGACATCTCGGTCCCCGAGAACCCGCGTTCGATCACGTTCTTCGATTGCTCCGGACCCCATTCGCGCGGCGTCCATCAGCTGTGGTTTGCCGATGGCGAATACATCCACATGAGCTCCAGCGCGCCGGACTTCACGCCGACGCATCCCAAGGATGACCAGTTCTACCGGATCATCGACGTGAAGAACCGGTCGAAGCCGGTCGAGGTCGGCCGCTGGTGGCTGCCCGGCACGCGGCAGGGCGACAGCGAGCCGCCGCCGGCGCGTCATCCGGAAGGCGCCGACACCGGCTTCCGCCCGCATAATACCAATGTCTATCCCGAGCGCCCCGACCGCGCCTATCTCGGCTATATCGACGGCGGGATGGTGATCCTCGACATCTCGGACAAGGCGCAGCCGAAAATGGTGTCGCGGTGGGACTATCATCCGCCCTATCATGGGTTCACCCATACCGTCGTTCCGTTCTTCGACCGCAACCTGCTCATCGTCAGCGACGAATGCGTACGCACCGAAGGCGCCGACTGGCCCAAGCTCGTGTGGGTGGTCGACGGGCGGACCGAGACCAATCCGGTGCCGATCGCGACATGCCCACTGCCGCCGCTCGATCACTATATGCGGAAGGGCGCGCGCTATGGCGCGCACAACCTCTACGAGAACCTGCCAAAGCCAAACGCGTGGAAATCCGACCGCATTGTCTTGGCCACCTACTTTAATGGCGGCCTGCGCGCCTACGACACGACCAATCCCTACCAGCCGACCGAAGTGGCCTACTTCGTGCCCGCGCCCCCCGAGCGGGCGCCCAGCGGGGCCATCCAGATAAACGACGTCTTTGTCGACGAGCGGCAGGTCGTCTACACCGTCGATCGCCATATCGGAGGCCTCTATACCCTCGAAATGGACTTCTGAAGCCGGGCCGGAGGCGCTGTTCGGCGGAAAGGACGCGCCGCTTTTCGGCCGGCGGCAGCGGCGCGCGCGCGGACCGCGGCTTCCGGTCATCGCCGTCACCGGCTTTTTGGGTTCGGGGAAGACGACCTTGATCCGCGCGCTGCTCGGCAAGCCCGAAGGCGTCAATACGGCGGTCGTGGTCAACGAGTACGGCGAAATCGGCATCGATAACGTGCTGTTGCGGTCGAGTAGCGACGTTACGGTGCTGCTCGGCAATGGCTGCCTGTGCTGCAACGTCCGCACCGATCTGCAGGAGACGTTGCGAGGGTTGCTGGCGGATCGCGCGCGCGGCGCGGTTCCGAGTTTCGAGCGGGTCGTGATCGAGACCTCCGGTCTCGCCGATCCGGGTCCGGTTCTGCAGACCTTTGCCACCGACCGCGGCCTCGGCCGCGAATTCCACCTGCAGGCCCTGATCTCGATCGTCGATGCGGTTAACGGCGAACGCAATATCGAGCGGATGCCCGAAGCGAAGAAGCAAGTGGCGCTGGCCGACCGTATTGTCGTGACCAAAAGCGATCTCGCCGATGCGGCGACGATCGGCCGTGTGATCGAGCAACTCGGTACGCTGAACACCGCGCCGGTCGGCGTTGCGGTCGACGGCCAGATCGACCCGTCCTTTTTACTGGCCGAGCCTTCCTCGCCTCGGCGCGACTTCGACCTAGGTGGAGCCGAGCACACTCACGGGCTCCGCAGTTTTGCGCTGATCTTCGAAAAGCCGCTGTCCTGGGCGGCATTCGAGCAAACGATGGCGGTGTTGACGGCATTGCGCGGACCCGACCTCCTGCGCGTCAAAGGCATCGTAGCTATCGAGGAATGCCGTGGGCCGGTCGTCGTGCATTTCGTCCAGCATGTCTCTCACCCGCCGGTCGAGCTCGAGGACTGGCCGGACGGCGACCGGCGTTCCCGGCTGGTGTTCGTAACTCGTCGTCTGCCGCGGGAGACTGTCGCGCAGCTCTTTACCGGCGTGGCTGCCGTTGCCGCCTGAACCCCGTCCCAAATGCCGTCAGCGGATAGACGAAACGCCGCCGATATTGATCAATAGGCATTGTCGTGATACTCAAATCAGTAACGAGGTGCCGCCCTTTAGATTTCTTAACAGCCTGACTCAAATGAAAGTAGTCTTCACAGTAGGTCATCGTCGCCCCCGCGAAAGCGGGGGTCCAAAGGCGACCGCTGCGGTCTTGCCGCCTACTGGATTCCCGCTTTCGCGGGAACGACGGCTAGCAGCACCGTTGAGAATTTTCGCTTCATTTTTGGTCAGCCTCTAAGAGCCTGACTAGGAATCGTGATAGTTGTGTATTTTTCGTTTACTTATCCATTAGTGGTATCCGGTCCGCGCAAGACGGCGCGCCAAGAGCTGGACCGACGCCAGATACAGCCATGCCTCGGCGCTGCCGATCGTCGCCTCGAAGTCTTTTGCCAGCCGCCGGTTGCGACCCAGCCAGGCGAATGTTCGCTCGACTACCCAGCGCCGGGGAAGCAGGCAAAAGCCTCTGGCCTCATCTGGTCGCTTGACGATGGCAAGCCTCCACTGCCCCATCCCGGCAAGGGTTGTCGCCAGCTTTTCGCCAGCATAACCGCCATCGGCGAAGACGTGGCGCAGCCAGGGGAAGAGATATCGGATCGACGCCAGCACGCCGACCGCGCCGTCGCGATCCTGGATGTCGGCGCCGTGCACCTGGGCGCCGACCAGGAGCCCGGTGGTGTCCGTGATGATGTGGCGCTTGCGCCCGTTGATCTTCTTGCCGGCGTCGTACCCGCGCGGCCCGCCGCTCTCGGTGGTCTTGACCGACTGGCTGTCGATCACCCCGCCCGAGGGGCTCGCCTCTCGGCCAGCCTGTTCGCGGGCCTGCTGGAGCAGGACGAAATTGATCCGTTCCCACAGTCCATCGGTTTGCCACGCATAGAAGTAGCGCTGCACCGTCGAGCGGTTTGGAAAATCGTGCGGCAACAGACGCCAAGGGCAGGCCGTTCTCAGGATGTAAAGCAGCCCCTCGACAACGCCCCGCAGATCCACTTTGCGAGGCCGCCCCAGCCGCTTTACTGCCGGCATAAGCGGCTCGACCATTGCCCATTCGGCGTCCGTCATGTCGCTTGCGTAACGCAAACCTTCCCGCCGATACTGTTCGCGAGTGGTTTCAGTCCACATCTTGTGTTCCCCCGTGCTTCTTGACACAGCTCGGGTATCACAACACACTGAAATCACTCAATTCATTTCGAGCCAGCCTCTAAGAGGGTGCGATGCGAGGACAATCTGCGGTGTTGGGAATAGCTGCCGCGGCGGCTTTCTCCAGCGCCGCGACCGCTTTGCCCTGCGCCGAGACCTCGCTCGGTAAGACCACGACTTCGGAAATTACCTGCACCGCAGGCTTAAAGACTTCCAGTCCATTGGCGCGCGACCAACAGGAGGAACCGGGAGCCGACGCGCCGAAGGATGGCTCACAACCGACAGTCGGTGAATCTGCACTGTTCCTCGACGTCACGGAGGCCGCGGACGACGAGACTTTTGTCCGACGGGACATCAAGATTACCAACCTGCAAGCGACGATGACCTCGAACAAATATATTGCCGGCCGCTTGCCTATCGCCGCGCAGACCACCCCGGTCGAGGATCTTATCATGTTGTCTCCGGATTATCTGTCGACCAAGATGCTGCCTCGCATCCCGAAGCGACAGCCGGTCGGCGTCGGTCTTGTCACGGTGCCAAAGCAGCCCGTAAAAGAACCCGACACCACCCCTGCCGGCCAATGGTTTCCGCAGCCGCGACGTTAGGACGACCGAGTCACCGGCAGGTCGCATCCGAGGAACAGAAGCGAGAAGCGCGCCAGCGGCCGGGGCGGTTGCGGACCGTGCGCGCCGGATTTGCCCACCATCAGGCCGGAGAGCTGCGGCGGGCGGAGGTTCTCTACCGCAAAGTGCTGCAGAGAGACCCGGATGACGCCAACGCGCTGCACCTTCTCGGAGTAGTAGCCTATCAGTGCGGAGATGTCGGGACGGCGTTGCGGTTGATCGAGCGCGCGCTGCCGGAATTGTCGGAACTGCCCGATATACACGTGAATTACGGCAACGCCTTGCGCGAAGCCGGCAGGTTGGCGGAAGCAGTGGCGAGCTACCGCCGGGCACTAGCGCTCAACCCCGATTACGGCATGGCGCACAATAATCTTGCGGCTGCGCTCAACCAACAAGAGGAATTCGCGGCGGGTCTTGCAAGTTCACAACGGTCCGTGGCGCTGATCCCAGAGTTTTTCGGAGCACATGTAAATCACGCCGATTCCCTATTGGGTCTCGAGCGGTTTGCCGAAGCCGAGGGGCCGCTCCGCCAGGCCCTCGACCTCGCGCCCGACCGAGCGCAGACGCATCGCGATCTCGGTTGGGTGCTCGTCAAACTCGGCCGCTGCGAGGAGGCGGTGGCCTGCCTCGAGCAGGCGATCGCGCTGGATCCGGAGGATCCGATGACGCATTTCGCCCTCGGCACAACCCAGTATTTGCAGAAAGATCTGCGGGGAAGCGAAGCTGAGCTCCGTCGGGCCGTGGCGCTCGCCTCGGGTTACACGGCGGCATGGCACGAGCTTGGCACCGTGTTGCGCAGCTCCGGCCGGTTTGACGAGGCACTGATGTGCTTCCGCCGCGCCGTGGATATCGATGCGGATTGGCCGGAAGCTCATCGCAGCCTTGCAGTGACCGGGCAGCAAGCCGCGGACGAGGCGCAGCTGCGGCGCCTCAAAGCGCTGCTCAAAAACCGCGGGCGCTCGGTTTCGGACCGGATTTCCGCCGGCTTCGCGCTAGGGATGCTGCTGGACAATGCCGAACGCTGCGACGAGGCCTTTCCCTGCTTTGCCGAAGCCAACGCTCTTCATCGGCAGCAGCGGGCAGAGGCCGGCGAACACTTCGATATCGTCGCGTTGCGACGACAGGTGGATAATCTGATCAAACTCGCCACGCCCGACTTCTTTTCGGCCGCAGCCGCATGGGGCAACCCGTCGCAAGCGCCGGTCTTCATCGTCGGCATGCCGCGCTCTGGCACCAGCCTCGTCGAGCAGATCGCCGCCAGCCACTCGCGCGTGTTCGGCGCCGGCGAGCTGCACGAGCTCGGTGGAATCTGGGAGATGCTGTCGGCGCACAATCGGGGGCGCCCGGTCGAGAAATGGGACGCGGCTTTTGCCCGGCGGCTCGCCGACCGGCATGTGGGGTCACTGCGGACGCTGGGGAACGGAGCCGTTCGCATCATCGACAAGATGCCCGACAATACCTTTTTTCTGTGGCTCATCGCGGCGCTGTTCCCGTCGGCGCGGATCATCCTGTGCCGGCGCGATCTGCGCGATGTGTGTCTCTCCTGTTATTTCCACCATTTCACCGAAGGGCACCTTTACGCCTACGATCTGAGGGATTGCGCGGCCAGAGAGCTGGAGTTCCACCGGCTGGCCGCCCAATGGCTGCGGGTGCTGCCGCTTGAGATCCTGGTGATCGATTACGAGGAGCTGGTTTCGGATCTGGAAGGCGAGAGCCGCCGTCTGATTGAGTTCCTCGGCCTCGAATGGGAACGGGCCTGCGTCGATTTTCATCTCACGGAACGGCCGATCCTCACCGCCAGCGCCTGGCAGGTGCGTCAACCCCTCTACACCCGCTCGGTCGGGCGCTGGCGGCATTACGAGAGCCATCTGGCCCCACTTCTGAAGGTGCGATGGGAGCAGGAGGGGAAGTCTCGTTGAGAATCGAGTCAAGAGGCGAGTTTTCCACCTCGGCCCTTGATGTGATGCACAACCAACGAGTCGCGCGGCTTGAGGGTTTGGTTGAAACTGTAGCAGTGTGCGGTAACGGCGGGCCGCTCAGCGAGGACAGGAGGAGTCATGAAGATCGGTTTTATCGGGCTCGGGATCATGGGACATCCGATGGCCCTCAATCTGATCAAAGGCGGACACGAGCTCTTTGTTTATGGCAAGCGCCGGTTGCCCGCCGATGTCCGCGAGGCCGGGGCCACGGTTTGCGACACCTTGAAGGCGATTGCCGAGAATGCCGAGATCGTAATCCTGATGGTGCCGGACACCCCCGACGTGAAGGGCGTGCTGTTCGATCCCGGCGGGATTGCCGAGGGGCTATCGGCGGGCAAGATCGTCGTCGATATGAGCTCGATCTCGCCGATCGAAACCAAACTGTTTGCCGCCGAGATCAACAAGAAGGGCTGCGACTATCTCGACGCGCCGGTCTCCGGCGGCGAAGTCGGCGCCAAGGCGGCGTCCCTGACGATCATGGTCGGCGGACCCGAGCGCGCCTTTGCGAAGGTCAAACCGCTATTCGATCTGATGGGCAAGAATATCACCCTGGTCGGCGGCAATGGCGACGGCCAGACGACCAAGGTCGCCAACCAGATCATCGTCGCATTGACGATCGAGGCGGTCGGCGAGGCCCTCCTATTCGCCTCGCGCGCCGGCGCCGACCCGGCCAAAGTAAGGCAGGCATTGATGGGCGGGTTCGCCTCGTCGCGCATCCTCGAAATCCACGGCGAACGAATGATCAAGCGCAATTTCGACCCGGGATTCCGGATCGAATTGCATCAGAAGGACTTGAACCTAGCCCTGCAAGGCGCGCGCTCTCTGAGCCTTTCCCTGCCCAACACAGCAACTACGCAGGAGCTGTTCAACAGCGCGGCCGCGCTCGGCGGCAAGGGCTGGGACCATTCCGGCTTAGTGCGTGTCCTCGAGCACCTGGCCCGGCACGAGGTCGCGAAATAACGAGCCGCACCCTCGAACTATATGACGCGGAGCAGGTCAGGGTCCCTTTCGGACACGACGATCGCGTATTACGATCGGTTCGCCCGGGCTTTCTGGGACGGCACGCGACACCACGATGTCAGCCAAAACTACACGGCATTCCTCGATGCGATAGAGGGCGACCCTCCGTATTCCATCCTCGATCTCGGCTGCGGACCCGGCCGCGATCTCAGGCATTTCCGATCTTTGGGGCACGAAGCCGTGGGGCTCGATGGATCGCAGCAGTTCGTCGCCATGGCGCGCTCGTATTCGCGGTGTGAGGTTTTCCATCAGGATTTTCTGGCGATGCAATTGCCCGAGAGCCGCTTTGACGGGATTTTTGCAAATGCGTCGCTGTTCCATGTGCCCAGTCAGGAATTGCCGAGGATCCTGCGTGAACTGTGCAACACGTTGAAGCCGCGGGGCGTGCTGTTCTCCTCAAATCCGAGAGGAAACAACGAGGAGGGGTTGAGCGACGGCCGCTATGCCTGCTTCTTCGATCTCGCCACCTGGCGCGATTACGTCACCTCGGCCGGCTTCGTGGAGGTGGGCCATTACTACCGGCCGCCGGGGCTGCCGCGCGATAGGCAACCGTGGCTTGCGACCGTTTGGCGCAAAGTCTAGCCCGCGTTACGCCGTTCCAAAGAGAGCGAGATGAGCCCTGGTTCCACCGCTGGCACCGAAAGTTTTGACGTAGCCTACCTGGTGCTTAGCGGCACGACGACGGCGGCACGCTGTCCCGAGATTCTGGGTGGGCTGGTCGGGCTCGGCTTTTCGACTGTGATCGCAATCCCGACACCGAATGCTTCGCGCGTGATCGCGTCGCGCGACCTCGCCGACGTCGCGGGGGTGCAGGTCGTCGAATCCTACTTCGATCTGGCCATCCGACCACGACCGCCGCGTGGGGTGGTGCTGTTCGCGCCCTGCAGCTTCAACTCGCTGAACAAGCTTGCACACGGCATCGCCGACAACCTTGCGCTATCGGTGGTCGCCGAAGCGATAGGGCGCGGCACGCCGGTCATCGTGGGCCCGTCGTTGAACGCGCCGCTCATGAACCACCCCGAGGCGCGGGCATCGCTCGAAAGGCTGCCCGCCTGGGGCGTGACCATCGTCCCGCCAGTCGACGAGGGTGAGGGACCACGCCTCGCCCCATCCGCTGTGCTGGTCGATGCCGCTCGCCCGTATGTCCGTCGAGGCTGACGTCGCTCGCCAACGCGATAATTCGCCCAGTGGCGCTTGACGGCGCGGCCGATGGACACGACACCGCGCAGGTGCGAGGCTGTTTTGCTTGGGTATCGAATTCGGGGGAGCGGCAATGAACCGTCTCGACGGCAAGATCGCGCTGATTTCCGGAGCGGCGCGGGGGATTGGCGCCGAAACTGCTCGGCTGATGGCCGAAGCCGGCGCCAAGGTCGCGATCGGCGATGTGCTTGACGAGCGGGGGCGCGACGCCGTGCGGGCAATCGAGAGTGCCGGCGGCGCGGCGATCTATACCCATCTCGACGTTACCCTGGAGGAAGATTGGAGTGCGGCCGTCGCCACCATCACCGGCCGTTTCGGCGGCCTCGACATCCTCGTCAACAATGCCGGGGTTTTTCTCGGCATGAGCCTCGAAGAGGCCACGCTTGCCGATTGGGATCGGCTCTGCGGCGTGAATTTGACCGGCGTCTTTCTCGGGACGAAGTTGTCAGTGCCGGCGTTGCGCGAGAGCGGGCAGCGCAGCGCGCATGGGAGCGCCATTGTCAACTTGGCTTCCGTGGCCGGTCTCGTCGGCTCGTCTAACGATCCGCTCTATTCGATGACCAAGGGCGGGGTCACCCTGTTCACCAAGTCGGCAGCGCTCGAATTCGCCCGCAAGGGTTACCGGATCCGCGTCAACTCGATGCATCCCGGCACCATCGAGACCGATATGGGCGATCAGGTCCTTGCGATACGTGCGCGCAATCTGGGCACAAACGACCTCGAACCGGCTCGTCAGGAGACGCTGAAACGCATCCCGATCGGCCGCATGGGCACGGTGACCGACATCGCCAAGGGCATCGTCTTTCTCGCCTCGGACGATGCCGGCTTCATGACCGGCGCCGGCCTCGTCATCGACGGCGGCATTACCGCGCAATGAGCCCACTTGCGCGGGAGCGCCAGCCCCAGTGCTTCCGAGCGTTTTAGTTCCCCGCTTCCCAACGAAGGCCGGGACCCATCCTTGCCATAGGCGCCGGTCTTCGTCGGTGTGACGGACGCGTGATGTGGGGATTGTTGCCCGGTCCACCGCACGGCGCTCCTGCACTTGGCCGCTTATTCGATCACCTTGTCCGCGAGCATCAGGAGGCTCGGGGGCATGGTGATGCCAAGGGCCTTGGCGGTCTTTAGGTTGACGACCAGCTCGAACTGCACCGGCTGCTCCATCGGCAGGTCCCCTGGCTTGGCGCCTTTCAGGATGCGATCCACGTAATAGGCCGCGCGCCGGTACGAATCCGTGAAGCTCGGTGCATAGCTCATCAGTCCGCCCTCGGCCACAGGTCCGCTACTTTGAAACATGGTCGGGAGCTGGTGCTCTACGGCAAAGTCCAGGACCTGGCGGACATACCTGCTGGTCAACACATCCGTGATCATGAAGAGCGCGTCGGGGCGTTCCTCCGTCAACGTCACGATGGCGCTGTCGATATCTTTGGCCTCCTGCACCCCCAGGGGCTGCACTGTCACACCCAGAACCGGTGCCGCAGCCTGAATCTCGCTGAAGATGTTTGTCATGACCGGATCGCGCGCATTCCACAACACCGCCACACGCCCCAGGCTGCCGCTCGCCTCTTTCAGCAATTGCAACCGTTTGCCTGCCAACTCCGCGCTCATCAGGGATAGCCCGGTGACGTTCCCACCCGGTCGCGCGAGGCTAGCGACGAGGCCGATGGCGACGGGATCGGCACCGGACACCATGACAATTGGGATCGTCGTGGTCGTGTTTTTAACTGCCTCGGCCACCTGGCCACCCTGTGCGAAGATGACGTCCACCGGAAGCTGGATCAGCTCGGCAGCAAGGGCAGGGAGCCGCTCGGGCTTTCCCTCCGCGGAACGATACGCAATGGCAATGGTCTTGCCCTCGACGTAGCCGAGCTCCTGCAACCCCTGGCGGAATGACTCCGCCAAGGGAGCGCCTCCGGGAGCGCCCCCGGCCATGGAGAGATACCCGATCGTGGCGACCGTTGCTGACGGCTGGGCATCGGCCGGGAGCGGCACCGCGAAGAAGCTCAGGGTGAGCGTCACGATGCACCCAACGGCACTGTGCCACATGCGCGTCTCCTTCGGTCTCATGAGATGGACCCCGTTTATGTTACAGCCGCAGCCGCAGCCACATCGTAAGGCCCGATGATCTTCGCTGCTATTGCGATCGGCCCTTCTTGATGACAAAGCGCGTCATTTTCGTATCACGCCTCACCATGCCTCGCGGCCGCGCGGCGGCCGACTCGTTCCGGGGGGTTGTTGCGAGGCCCGCGCGGCGTGCTGCTCGGCTTCGTGCTTGTCGAACATCGCCCGGGCAGCGGCGCTGCGCTTTTCACTGAGCTCGTCGCGGTGCTCGGTGCACCAGTCATAGGATTCGATGCGCGGCCGATTATCGCGATTGAAATGCGGCATCACGTAGCGCGCGTAGAGCTCGTAGGAACGCTTCGTTTCCTCCCAATCGGCCCAGTTGTGGGCCTGTTGCAGGAAGACGCCGAACTCCCCCTGCTTCTCCTGCAGCCGCTCGATCAATGCGATCGCATCGTCCGGCGTGCCGACCACGCCGTATTTGTTTTCGACGAACCATTTGAGCGGGTCCGCACCGGCCGGCACGATAAAACGGCGCTGGTTGTTGTTCAGATAATCGAGGTACCGCTCGAAGCCGAAGCGGGCATTGGCAAAGGCCTTCTCGCGGGTTTCGGCAATGTGCATCGGGCCGACCAGGCGCAGCCGCGCCGGGTCCATCCTGTGGCCGTGCTCGGCGGCGATGTCGCAGGCGATCTGCCAGTTGCTCGCCAATGCGTCGTAGCCAAACGGGTTGGTGGCGGCGACGCAGATCATGCTGAGATCGTATTTGCCGGCGAGCCGGCCGCCCGACGGCGTTACGGCGCTGACCACCGCCATCTCCGGATGCGGTTTCGTGTAGGGCGGCAGGTGGAGCCGCGCATTGACGAGAGTGTACCAGTCGGTCCTTTCGGTGACCGTCTCGTCGCGGAAGAGGCGCAGGATCAAGTCGATCCCCTCGGCCATGCGGTCGCGCTGAGTCATCGGGTCGATCCCGAGCATCAGCGCGTCGGAAGCGAGGAGGCCCGGCCCCGCCCCGAACATGACCCGGCCGCGCGTGTGATGGTCGAGCTGCACGACGCGGTCGGCCACCATCAGAGGGTTATGGTAGGGCAATGAGATGACGCCGGTGCCGAAGCGGATGAATTTGGTGCGCTCGGCGGCGATCGCGATGAAGATCTCGGGCGAGCTGATGATCTCGAACCCGGCAGAGTGATGCTCGCCGATCCAGGCCTCGTGAAAACCGAGCCGGTCGAGCCAGACCATCAATTCGAGGTCGCGGTCGAGGCAAGCCGTCGGGTTCTCTTCCATCGGGTGGAACGGCGGCAGAAAAATGCCGTGCCGGAGGGTGATCTGGGTCATCAAGGCCTCGCTCTCGGCGTATCATCGAGAACCGCATTATACGGAAAGGGGACGCGATGGCGATCAAGCGCGAGAAGATCCAGCCGCAGGGCATCCACGTCAGGATGATGGCGGGGCAGCCGGCCTACAGCCAAGTCGTCACGGTCAGCGGCACCGGGCGGCAGATCTTTGTCGCCGGGCAACTGGCCCGCGACCCACAAGGCAATTGCGTCGGCAAGGGCGACATGCGCGCCCAGATCCAGCAGGTCGGCGAGAATATCAAGGCCTGTCTCGAGGCGGCCGGCGCCACCCTCGCCGACATCGTCAAAACCAACACCTACGTGACCGATTTCGAGGAGTTCTCGAAGCACGGCGACATGCGGATGTGCTATTTCGGCCCCGCCACGCCGACCAGCACGACGGTCGAGGTCCGCCGGCTCGCCGGCCCCGACTTCATGATCGAGATCGAAGCGATCGCCTTCGTCGACAACTGACCCAGGTCGCCCCTCCCTAGCCGTCTGCGCAAGGACCCCGTACAACTCAGAGTTGTCATGGCCGGACTTGATCCGGCCATCCACGTCCTTGCAACGGGCGCTGGCGGCACCGGCGACTGCGTAGATGCGCGGGTCAAGCCCGCGCATGACGACCTTTGGTTGGCCGCATCAAGACACAACAATCCGTTACGGTTCCCCGGACGGCCCTGCGCTCGCGGGGGAGGGAAGGGTGGGGACGAGGCGAAGAACGGCCCGAAGCTATGCCGGTTCCGTTCGGAGGCCGGCGTCGGCCAGTTCCTTGAAGCCGCCGGCATTATAGACGGACCGGTAACCGAGGTCCTTCAAAGTCTTGCCACTCAATGCGGCGCGGCCGCCCGACCCGCAATAGATCAGGACGGTCCGGTCCTGCTGAAATTCCGGATCGTGGAACGGGCTCTCGGGATCGGCCCGAAATTCCAGCATACCGCGTGACACGTTGACGGCACCTTTGAGCTTTCCGCCGGAAGCGAGCTCGGGCGCATCGCGGACGTCGACGATCAGAACATTCTCCTTGCCGATCATCTCGTGAACCTCGGCCGGGTTCAGGCGGGGCACCGCGGCATTGGCCTCGGCCAACATTTCCCTGACGCTGGATGGCATGGGCTGTCCTCTCTGGATGGGATGGCGGTAATGCTAACGCGCGGCCGAATGTATCAAAAGCCATCATTAATGATTCTGTCATGGTTAATTCACGGATGCGTCACGGACCACCCCTAATTTCGCCGCGCTTCAAACACAATCGACCTAGGGGACGATATGGTATCGAATTTTGCTCGGCGGGGCGCGCGCCGCCGCATTGCCGTTTTGTCGGCCGTTGCAGTCGGCGGCGCGATGGCCGCCACGCCAATTCATAGCGCCGATCCGGACACCGCGACCGACCAGCTGAAAACCGCGACACCGATCAAACACGTCATCGTCGTGATCGGCGAAAACCGTAGTTTCGATCACGTTTACGGCACCTACGCGCCGAAGAGCGGCGATTCGATCCTGAACCTCCGGTCCGAACGGATCGTCCGCGGGAACGGCTCGCCCGGGCCGAATTTCGCCGCGGCGAAGCAGTTCACGACGTCGGGCCAGACGAGCTATTTCATCGGCGTCAAGAAGAAGAACAAGACCCCCTACACAACAACCCTGCCCGCTCCGACGCTCGGTGGCGCACCGAATAATCCGAGCATGACGTCGCCGCCGTTCATCGGTTTCACCGATGCCCAATTGGCGGCAATCGAGCCGTCATTGGAGCCAGGCGCTCTCTTTCTGCTGACCACCGGGGCTACTGGTGCTGCGGTGACCAGCGGCGCGCCCGATACCCGCATTGCAAACTATGCCACCTTGCCGAATGGGCCGTTTCAGCTGACCGGTCCAACTCTCCCTTATGATTCCTACACCGGGGATACCGCCCACCGGTTCTACCAGATGTGGCAGCAATCAGACTGCAGCATTCACAACGCGACCGAAGACAATCCGACCGGCTGTCTCAACGACCTCTACCCGTTTGTGATCACCACCTATGGCGGCGCCACTGCGGATCACGGCGGCGGCACTTCGATGGCGTTCTACAACATGCAAGACGAGGATGCGCCACTGTTCAAGAAACTCGCGGACGAATATACGATCAGCGACAATTATCACCAGCCGGGCCAAGGCGGTACCGGTATCCAGCACGTCTTTCTCGGCACCGGCGACAATATCTACTGGAGTGACGGCAACGGCAACCCGACCGTGCCGCCGACCTCGCAAATCGCCAACCCCAATCCGCAAACCGGCACTAACAACCAATACACGGTGGATGGGCGTTTCAGTAATTGCTCCGATGTGTTCAACGCCCCGGGGGTATTGCCGATCGTGCGCTATCTCGATTCCCTGCCGTATGCAGCGCAGGCGAATTGCGACGCCAGTCATTACTATATGCTGAACAACACCAATCCGGGCTTTCTGCCCAATGGCACGATCGATACCAAGGGCATTGCCTCGGGCGGGTCGATCCCGCCGAGCAGTGTCCGGACGATTGGCGACGCCCTCAACGACCAGGGCATCTCGTGGGCCTATTACGGCGGCGCCTATAATGCCGCAGTCAATCTCGCCAACGGCTCCACGAACCCTGCTGACGCGGTCGGCGCGACCTACTGCAACATCTGCAACTTCGAGTCCTACGCGTCGTCGATCATGGGTGACACGACACAGCGAACAACGCACATCAAGGATGTCACGGATTTCTACGCAGCAGTGGGCAATGACACTTTGCCGGCAGTGTCCTTCATCAAACCGGACGGGCTGCTCGACGGACATCCTGCGAGCTCGAAGGTCGATCTGCTCGAAGGCATGCTACAGAAGATCCTCGACACGCTCGACGGCGATCCCGAACTGAAGGCAGAGACTGCGGTCTTCATTACCTTCGACGAAGGCGGCGGGTACTACGACAGCGGGTTCATTCAGCCTCTCGATTTCTTCGGTGACGGACCCCGCATTCCGCTTGTCGTGGTGTCACCCTATTCCACTGGCGGCCATGTGGTGCACAGCTATAACGACCATGCCTCGATCCTGAAATTCATCGAGCGCAACTGGAGTCTAGCCCCGCTCACCGGTCGCAGCCGCGACAATCTGCCGAACCCCCGCGCCGATAAAGACAATCCCTACGTGCCGTTGAACAGCCCGGCGATCGGCGATCTGTTCGACATGTTCGATTTCGGCCACCAGAAGCGCGGCTGATCGACACTGGCCCCGGCAGTGCCAGTCGCGCGCTGTCGATGCATCTTACAGCAAGCAAACCCCATTGGAGAGGAACATGCGAACCCAAGACATGCGAAAATACAAGCTGTTCTGTGGCGTAGCCATCTGCGCGATCGCCATCAACAGCATGGCACCGATTGCTGCCGCCGCTGCGGCTGCCGGGGAGAGTAACGGCAACGACGGCAACACGAAGACGCCGATCAAGCACGTCATCGTGATCATCGGCGAGAACCGCACCTTCGATCACCTGTTCGCTACCTATCAGCCGGTCAACAATGGCGAGACTGTATCGAACCTGCTGTCGGAGGGCATCGTCAAGGCCGACGGCACGCCGGGACCGAACTATACAAAGTTCCCTCAGCGTGAGACGCTGAACACGGTTACCTATCAGATCAGCCCTTCCGGGGCGAGCCCATACACGACCCTGCCGGCGCCATTGGCCGGCGGCGGCCCGCCGCCCTTCACGAATATCGAGGATGCCACCACATACGAGAACGGGCTGCTACTGAGCGATTACGTATTACTGACGACGGGCACGGTTACTGTGCCCAGCGGCCAGCCAGACACCCGGATCATGTACAATGGCAAGGACGTCAACAACCTTCCGCCGGGCCCGTACCAGCTGACGCCGGGTGTGGGCTACGACGACTACGCCGAAAGTCCGGTGCACCGCTTCTACCAGATGTGGCAGCAGCTAGACTGCAGCGCCGCTCAAGGCTGCTTGAACGACCTGTTTCCATGGGTAGAAGCGACGGTCGGCGCGGGCAGCAACGGCAAGCCGCCGCCGGCGGACTTCACCTATAAAGAGGGCGCCACGTCGATGGGCTTCTACAACGTCCAGCAAGGGGACGTGCCCTATCTCAAGTCGCTCGCCGACACCTATTCGATGAGCGACAACTTCCATCAGTCGGTGAGCGGCGGGACCGGCGCCAACCACATCATGCTCGGCACCGGCGACGCGATCTGGTTCAGCGACGGCAACGGCAATCCTTTGCAGCCGCCGCACAATCAGAAGGTCGCGAGCGGAAGCCCGAACACCGGGGTCGTCGACGAGATCGAGAATCCGAACCCGCTAGCCAATACCAACAACTGGTACATACAGGACGGCTATGGCGGCGGCTCTTTCGGCTCGCCTTCCTACGGCGGCGGCACCTACACCGCATGCGCGGACACTTCGCAGCCGGGCGTCAAGGCGATCCACGATTATCTGAAATCAGTGAACGTGAAGCCGAATTGCCAAGCAGGGCACTATTATCTGCTCAACAACTATAATCCGGGCTATTACGGCGATGGCACCAGCGCTTACGCCGATATCCGCAACCCGGCACAGACGGTGTTCACAATCCCGCCGTCGAGCGTCAAAAACATTGGCGATGCCCTGTTGAAAAAGAAAGTCTCGTTCGCCTATTTCGGCGACCAGTTCAACCCATACCTCGCCAATCCCGATAACAATTATGTCACCCCCGACAATACGTACTGTAACATCTGTAACTTCTTCCAGTACTCAACCTCGATCATGACCGATGAGATAGTGCGCAACGCGGCTCTGAAGGACACGCTGGATCTCTACGCCAGCCTGATGAGCTGCAACACGACGAGCTGCGATTTGCCCGCGGTGTCGTTCGTCAAGCCGAGCGGCTATCTCGACGGCCACCCGGCTTCGTCGAAGGTCAATCTCCTCGAAGGCTTCGTTAAAAAGATCGTCGAGATGACCAAAGCAAACAGCACGCTCTGGGCTGACACAGCGATCTTCGTCACTTTTGACGAAGGTGGCGGATATTATGACTCGGGTTATGTGCAGCCGCTCGACTATTTTGGCGACGGGACGCGTATTCCGATGATCGTAGTGTCGAACTACAGCATAGGCGGGCACATTTCGCACACCTACACCGACCACGTCTCGGTCCTGAAGTTTATCGAGGCGAACTGGAGTGTGCCGCCAATCACCAAGCGCAGCCGCGACAATCTGCCGAACCCAGTGGCCGGCGCGGACCCCTACAAGCCGACGAATGGGCCGGCGATCGGCGATCTGACCGACTTGTTCAAGTTCCAGTAAACCGATAAAGAACCTAGGAGCCGGTCTCGGAGACGAGGCCGGCTTTTTTTTGTCTGAAGTTCAACCGATTACGCCCTCGGCGCGCAGCTTGCGGATCTCGGCTTCGGGAAAGCCTGCTTCACGCAGGACCTCGTTACTGTGTTCTCCGACTGAAGGGGCGCGCTGCGGTGTTGCTTTCTGCTGACCGGCGAGCCAGAACGGGCTGTTGACGGTCAGCGAGCTGCCATCGGCGAAGGTTACCAGCGCCTCGGAGGCGAGGATCTGCGGGTCCTCGGCGATCTCGTCCATATCGGCGACGATGCCGAAGATCAGCCCCGCATCGTCGAGGATTGTCCGCCACTCGGCCTGGCCCTTGGTCGCGAAGATCTCGTCGAGAATGACGATCAGCTCGCGCGCATGCGCCTCACGGGATGCGGCCGCGGCGAAGCGGGTATCATCGAGCACGCTTGCCGCCAAACATTCCTTGAATTTCTCCCAGCGCCACTCGTCGGCGGCGATCGACAACAAGATCCACCGGCCATCGCGGCAGCGGTAATGCACCCGCAACGCGTTGACACCGCGCTCGCGCGGCGGCTGCGGCAAGACCTTTTCGCCACACAATGCCGCCTGCACCGAGCAGCCATTCGCCCACAGTCCATTGGCCAGTAATGACGAGCCGACATAGGCGCCCTTGCCGGTGCGCTCGCGTTGATAAAGCGCGGTGATGATGGCGCCATAAGTCGCCATCGCCGACGGGTGGTCACCCATTCCCGGCAGGGAGCGCGCCGGGGGCGTCTCTTCGCCGGCGCGGACGAGATGCATGAGCCCGGTGCGCGCCCACCACGCGGTCGCATCGAAGCCCGGCTTGTCGGCTTCGGGCCCGGTCTCGCCGTAGCCGCTGAACGAGGCGTAGATCAGCCGCCCATTGAGCGGCGCCAGATCGTCATACGCGATTCCGAGGCGTCGGCGCACCGGCGGCGGGTAGTTGGTGATGAACACGTCGGCTTGCGCGACGAGCCGGCGTAACACCGCCTGGCCCGCGGGCTGCCGCAGATCGAGCGCCAGGCTCTTCTTGTTGCGCCCGTCGAGCTCGAACCCCGGATTGGTTTTGAGCCCCGGCCCTACTGGCGGCGTCGCGCGGCGGCGATACGGGTCGCCAGAGCCGGGCGGCTCGATCTTGATCACATCGGCCCCGAAATCCGACATGACCGTCGCGGCGGCAGGGCCGGCGATAAAGCTCGCGCAGTCGATCACCTTCAAGCCGTCGAAAACGCGCTCGACCATTATTCCCCCAAGCGGAATGCATCACCGTCGCGCACGACATGGCCGGCCGTGCGACCGGCGAAATGCGTGCCGATGACCAGGATCGGGTTAGCGGCGAGCAGGGTCAACATTCGCTCGCGCGTCAGCCGCGCCTCAATCGGGTCGCTGTCCGCGGTCGAGGACCATTCCGGGCGGGCGATCTGGCAAGGGTGATGCATGAAATCACCGGTGATCAGCGCTTCCTCGCCCTGTGAGGCGATCCGCACGCTGACATGACCGGGTGTATGACCCGTCGTCGGGACGAGGCTGACCTCGTCGCAGATCCGGTGATCGGTCTCGACCAGATCGATGAGGCCCGCGTCCCGGACCGGCGTCACTGAATCTGCGAGCACCGCCGCCATGTCCTGGCGTTCGTGCCGGCTCGTCCAATGCGCATGCTCGACGCGGCCCATCAGATAGCGCGCACTGGGGAATGTCGGAACCCAGCCCCGGTCGGTCAGCATCGTGTTCCACCCGACGTGATCGACATGAAGATGCGTGCAAATGACCGTGTCAATCGTCTCGCGCGGATAGCCGGCCGTCGCCAGATCGGCGAGGAAACTGGTCTGGAGCCTGTTCCAAGTCGGGATGCGCCGGTTTTCCTTGTCGTTGCCAAGGCAGGTATCGACGATAATGCGCCGGCTCGGCGTTTCGACGACGAGCGCGTGGATGTTCATTTTCAGGCGGCCGAGCTCGTCGGCGAAATCGGGCTGCAGCCAGCCGATCGGCAAGACCGCTTCGCGAGTTGCCTGCGGCAGGATGAACCGGCTCCCGCCCGTCACCTCCAGCTCGACGATCTTGGTGACCGTGACCTCGCCGACCCGCCATTTCATAACCGCATCCTCCCCCTTGGTAGAGGGAAAATAGACAGGTCGCCGGTGCGGGAGTAGCCTCCCCATAGGCATTTGCGACAGGGAGGACGAGATGGCCGGGCTGGACGCAATTCTAGATACGAGCGATGCCGAGCGGCTCGCGACAGGGTTCGTCTTTACGGAAGGGCCATTGTGGCATCCGGACGGGTTTTATTACTTTGTCGATGTCCGCAAGAGCGTGCTGTACCGGCTAACGCCGGGGCGCACCCCGGAAATCGTGCGCAGCGACACGGGCGAGGGCAACGGCACGACGTTTGATCTGCAGGGCCGGCTCGTCATCTGTGAGGGCGGTAACCGGCGGGTCACCCGCTGGTCTGCCGATGGGCGGCCCGAAGTGTTGACGGACCGCTATGAGGGCAAAAGGATCAACCGGCCCAATGACGTCGTATGCAAATCCGACGGCAGCATCTGGTTCACCGATCCCGGGCTGCGCGTACCCTTGGCTGAACGCGAGCTCCCGCATGCCGGCGTCTATCGCGTCGAGCCCGACGGCCAGAACCGTCTTGTTGCGGAATTCGAGTATCCGAACGGGCTCGCGTTCTCGCCCGACGAGCGGGTTCTCTACGTCGCCAATACCCGGCATGCGCAATACATTCATGCGATCGAGCTCGACGGTGAGGGCAACATGGTGCGGCGGCGGATCTTCGCCGACATGTCCTCCGCGGAGACCGACGGCGTGCCCGACGGCATGAAGGTCGACGTCGAGGGGCGGGTCTATTGCACCGGACCCGGCGGCACCTGGATTTTCGCGCCCGACGGCAGCCGGCTCGGGATCATCCGCACGCCGGAGGTCCCGGCCAATCTCTGCTTTGGCGGCCCCGATTTGCGGACGATCTTCTTCACCGCCCGCACCTCGGTCTACACGATGCGCGCCAAGGCGCCGGGACAACCGCATCCCTGGTACCGGCTACGAGCGAAATGAAATTCTCACCGCAGAGCCACAGCGGATCCGAGCAAACCACACCTCGTCTTTCCCGCGAAAGCGGGAACCCAGGGCTACCAGGTCTGTGCCTGCCCACCTGGACCCCCGCTTCCGCGGGGGTGACGGAAACCGGGAGAGCAAAATGAAAGTCGGCATTGCCCTCAACATGCTCTCCGAGCCCGGCCGCCCGGATGTGGCGGTGGTTCAGGACCATCTGGCGATGGGCGATCTCGCCGAGCCGCTCGGCTTCGACTCGCTGTTCGCGCTCGAACATCATTTCACCGGCTATGCGATGTCGCCGGCGCCGCTGCAATTGCTAGCCTATTACGCCGGCCGCACGAAGCGGATCATGTTCGGGACGGCGGTCATCGTGCTCCCGTGGCATGACCCGATTCGGGTCGCCGAGGGCATTGCGCTGCTCGACATTCTCTCCGGCGGACGCTGTCTCTTCGGGTTTGGCCGCGGCGCCGCGAGTGTCGAATACGCCGGGTTTCGCATCCCGATGGAGGAAGCGCGGCCGCGCTTTGCCGAGGCGGCGCAATTGATCCGGAAGGCTTTGCGCGAGCCCGAGTTCGACTGGCAGGGCCAGTTCTATCAGATCCCGCGGACCTCGATCCGGCCGCGGCCGATCTCGCACCCCGAGGAGCGCTTCTACGCCTCCTCGGTCAGCCCGGAATCGGCCGAGATCATGGCCAAGCTCGGCTTCGGGATTCTCGTCGTCATGCAGAACGAGTGGCCGAAGGCGGCGGAAAGCATCGTCAACTATCGCGAAATCGCGCTGAGCGTCGGCCACAACCCACCGCCGCCGATCATCCTCACCAACATCTCCTGCGCTGAAAGCCGGGACGAGGCGCATGACCGGGCGATGGAATGGCTCGGCAAGAAATGGCAGTCGATCGACAACCATTACCATTTCTCCGACGGACATCTCGCCACCGTCAAAGGCTACGAGACCTACGGCAAGATGGCCAAGACCTATGCCCGCCTGCAGAGCGAGGAAGAACGGGTCAGGGCCACAGAGTTCTACGTCAAGATCCAGATCGTCGGAACGCCGGACGACTGCATCGAGCAGATTGCCGAACTGCAGCGCGTGACCGGCACCGACCATGTGGTGACCGAATTCTCGTTCGGCGGCATCCCCCATGAGGACGCGGAGGAGAACATCCGGCTCTTCGCGAGCCGGGTGCTGCCGGTGTTGCAAAACGACAGCGCCTTCGCCGCACCGCCGGTGCCGGTCCACGCAAGGTGCTGCGAGTTCGGACCTGTTCGCGCCAGCCTAGAAGCGTCTTCGGCCGGCGCCGTCCTACAGCCCCCTTGTCGCGGGGCCTTTCAGTTCGACGGTGTTGCCGTCGGGGTCGCAGATGTAGAGCGAGGGGCCATAGCCCTCGGCTCCGTAGCGTTCCCGAACCTCGCCGACCTCGACGCCGTGCCGCTGCAGGTGGGCGACCAAGGCCGCCGGGTCGAACCCCTCGACCCGTACGGCAAAGTGATCCATGTTGCGTCCCGCACCGTCCGCCGCCTCGCCCGGCGAGCCGGACGCCGGAACCAGATCGATCAGAGAGGCGCCGGCACGCAGCTGGACCAGCTTGGGCTGGTCCAGGCGGCGCTCGACACGGCAGTTCAGGACTCTTTCGTAGAAATCGATCGCGCGGTCGAGATTGCCGACCCGCAACACGACATGGTCGAGGCCGGCTATGCGGACCCCCTCCCCGCCACTCGAAGCGTACCAAGTCTCGATATCTCCTGCGTCCGGCATTTGTCGGCTCCTTTCGCTCGCGGTAGGTGTCACTCTACCGCGAATGGACCGGCGTCGGCAGCCGGATTATTGCGGCACGGGCCGGGATTGCTGCGCGGCGGCATGGCGTGGGTGCTGAGTGCGCCAAGCACGGATCTCGGCGCGGTCGAGGACGCCGTCGTGATCGGCGTCCATCTGGTCGAAGCGGGCCCCGGCCCGCTCCGCTGCCCTATCCTTGGCGCGTTGGATGTATTGATCCCGCGTGATGCCGCCATTGCCCGTCGGAGCGGGAGATGCGGGAGCCGCACTCTCGACGGACGCAATTTGCGGCGCCGTCTGAGCGAAGGTTGTCGCCGGCAGCAGAGACAGCGCGACGACAGCCACAAAAATAGCAGAGCGCATTTGTTACGACTTTCGGTTGACTAAAATTGATTTATAGCATTCATTGCGTGCGAAAGCAAGCCGCGGGTTGCATCGCGTTCATGTCGCATGCGCAAAAAAGGCGGGTCTGACAGGCGCCTTTCCGACAAATCCAGGGCTTCGAAGGAGTACAGTGCTCGCAGACCCTTCGACAACCTGGAGCGGGGAAAACAACATGCAATACCGCAGGATCTCGGCCGATTGCCATCTCGACATGCCGTGGATGCCGCCCGATCTCTTCGTGTCCGAGGCGCGGCGCGATCTCAAGGAGCGCATGCCCTATGTCGAGGACGGGCCGCAGGGGCCGCATTGGGTCGCCAAGAACGGCGCGAATTTCGGGTTGAAGAACGGCGTCGGGCCGGGCGGCGCGCCCTTTGTTCTGGGTCAGAACCACCGGGTCGACAAGATGGCCGAGACCGGCATGTACGAGGACGGCAAGCGGGACATCCGGCGGTGCAGCGACCCGCATCTGCGCATCAAGGACATGGACCGCGACGGGGTCGACGCCGAGGTCATCTACGGCATCCTGGGCGCCGCCTCGCGCCTCAACGACCGCGAAGCCTCGAACGAGATGCTGCGCATCTACAATGATTTCCTCAAGGAATTTTGCCGCCATCATCCGGATCGGGAAATCGGCCTCGCCTGCCTGCCCTATGGCAACATCGACGACGCCGTGACGGAGATCCACCGCGTCGCCAAGATGGGCATCAAGGGCCTCGAGCTCTCCTGCTCGTGGGACATGGACCCGATGTGGCATCCAGTCTGGGAGCCGCTGTGGAACGCCGTCGAAGAGGTGCAGTTGCCGTTGCACTTCCACACCTTCCCGACGACCTCGCCGCGGGCCCGCGAAGGTGTTTCCGGCCAGGTCCGCCGCGCCGCGATGTTCACCGGCGTCTCGGCCTTCCAGATGGGGCTCATCAACATCATCGCCGCCCTCATCGGCGCCGGCGTGCTGGAGCGTCATCCGCGCCTCAGGGTCTCGTTCGGCGAGAGCGGCATCGGCTGGCTGCCCTATGCGCTCGACCGCATGGACTTCGAGTATGAGGACCGCTTCCGCGACCTGATCAAGATGAAGCCGAGCGAATATTGGCGCCGCCAGTGCAAGGCGACGTTCCAGTTCGACCCGATCGGCACCAAGCTCGTCGACGACATCGGCGTCGAGACCGTGATGTGGGGCTCCGACTACCCGCACACCGACGGCGTGTGGCCGGAATCCTCGAAATACATCAAGGAGCAGTTCGCCGGCCTCGCGCCCGAAATCGTGCACAAGATCACCTGCGAGAACGCCGGCAAATTCTACGGGCTGATCAATTAACAGCCACAGAGCGGCGGCGCCCCGAGCGCCGCCTTGCTGGCTGTTTTTACAGCAAAAAAACAGCCAGCAAGTGAGCTTCGACCCGAGAATCCCTCGCTTTTTGGAAATCGAAACAGCGAGATAACAGCCAGAATGTTCACTGTTTTCCGTCGTAAAAAGAGCAAATAACAGCCGGTGGCGAACCCAAGAAATCTATCGGCCTTCACTCTGATCAAGAAAATCTCTCCTTCGCCGAAGGTGCAGCAGCGATAAAACGACGACACGGTCGCATATCATTGCGGCGATTTTCGGGTGGGTCTCTCGGACCCTGGTGACAGCAACGGAGTTCGCGGTCGCGCGAAGCAGAGCGCTTCGTATGGCGAGCTGGCCTTGGTTTGTTGCCGCCCCATCAAATGAACATCCAGCAAACCGTAACCAAGTAAACTGTCACCGTAACCACCCAAGTCTACCACCTGTTCGTCGGCATTCTCCGCATTGGGATACGCATAAAGCGATTTCTCGATCACGCCGTTAAGGAAGCCGCAGGAAGCGTCGAGAAGAATCCGCCCGGCTGAGCCGAATTCGTGGGCCGCTTGCAGGAAGCGCTATGTGATGCCTCAAATGCTACGAATGAACTCTGACATCCTTTCTTGAAGATAATTAGAAGGATTTTGGCCACGGCGTTTGATTTCGACCATCCGACGCAGATCGTCGTCACAAAGTATCAAAAGACCACGTTGTTGTGAAAAATTTTGGTAGAGGGTTCTATCAAATGCCCGCAAAACGCTAGATGGTTGAGTTCGACAAACGATGAACCTCCAAAACCCAAGGGCTGGTTTTAGATAGCAATACAACTGCCGCAAGTCGTCGCGCGTAACGTCATTTGTATTCTTTGCGTCAACTACTACTTACGATACACGATACTTTTCTTTCAAATCTTTCCAAAATCCCGAGTCTGCTCTATTCGCAAATATGATATCCCGTATCTCCAGTCCTTCGTGCTCGGGTTCTGTGCGGCTCTGAGGTTGTCCTTCCCCCAATTCGCCAAAGAAGAGATAATTAAAGATCACGCGCACGTAATGCTCATACTCACGAAAGTGCGCTCTCCCGACAGGAACAATTTGGTCGAGATGCGATACCTCCTCATGGATCAATTCACCCCAGCCACCAACACTCGATTTCATCAATAAGATGGCATCACGCTCGGCCCGTTCTTCTGTCCAGTATTGAGGATAATTACCTCTTTTAATAAAATAAAATGTGCGGCCCTCGTGACCTGCCATAAGCTTTTCTGGTTGCTCGCTAAGTTGCTCCATCAATTTGCGATCAAAACTCGCCAAATCTGGTTTTACAGTTGACATCCGCTTCAGGAAATCTTCCCACGATGCATTATCATGGATGTCTCTTACGTCATCTCTGATCCCATCATACGTAATTATAAGACTAGTGAGTAATCCACGGACTTCCATAATCTCTTGTTTGTAAAAAAGCTGTCCATGATAGTCGTGCAGTAATTCATTTACTTTATCGGCGTATGCTTCAGCGAAATGCGGCAACCTGCCCCTCCACACCCTCATCAGGGCGAGGAAGCGTTGCGCGGTATTTCGAATTCCCGCACCGAAACCTCGATTCCTGCACGAGAATAGCACCCCGCCGCCCCGGTCAAGAAAAGAGCCGATAGAAGCTGATATATCGGCAAATCCGGGATGCAGCGATGCGGTTATAGGCGGCCCCGATTTCGTCCACGTGTCCAAGCCTCGCAGGGCATGAAAAACCCGGCGGCCGAGTCGCCGGGTTTGTCCGAAGCCGGGTGATCTACGCGGCCTGCCGTTGCTCGAACAGGGTCGCGACGATCTTCTGCCACGCCACGTCGGCATCGTTGAACGACGAACTGACCCGATACCGGTTCTCGCCGACGACCAGGAGATGCGCCCAAATCGGTTGCGCCGCCTTGTAGAGATCGGTGGAGAAGGTCGGGCCGAGGCGGAATCCCCGAGCGCTCGCACGACAGCAGATGCCAATCGATGGTCGCCAGCTTCGCGGCCATTACGTCGTAGTCGATTTCCTCCTCCTTGCAATACAAGAAGGCCCGCGCGAACACCGCCATCCCGACACCCCGGAGGGCAACGTCGCCGCCTTTGACATCCCGCAGAGCACCCGTCGTGACCTCGGCGTTCTTCTCCTTGCGAGCCTTGTCAAGTGCCTTCAACTGCAGTAGATGCCGGACCAGGGCTTCGACGAAATCCGACGCACCCTCGGTCTTCTCATCGTCAGACAAGTTGGTGTCGGGGTGATGCTCGATGACGTGGCCGATGAACATCCTTATCGCGCTCGTCGACCAAATCATCCGCGATTTCGACGACAAATTCACGTTCGAAGCGGTGGCATCCACATAGGCGGTGAGGAACGGGTTGGCCTTCACCAACTCGCGGGTGAGCGCATTCCGCCGATCCCGGATATCGAAGGTCGTAACCATCGACTTCGGGATCGCCTTGGCCTTGCCGCAGTCGGCGAAGTCCTGATGGCTGTCTGACCGACTGCTCTCGAACACAATTTTCACATCGACAGCGTTGCGCTTGAGGGCACCCTTCGCATCGTCGCTGATCTTCCCGCTATTCAGGATTTCGACGATTTGGGACCGCCGATGTGCGCCGTCCGTCGTGTCCAGCTTCGCTCCTTGCGGCAACAGCAGAATGCCGGGCCACGCATTCGTCCCGTCCTCCGTGCTGGCGAAGAGGATCATCGTCGCATCCGGGTCATCATCGTCCAGCCCCACGCCGTAGTTGAACGTGAACGAGGGGAGGATGAACTTGTCCCCGGTGCAGGCGGTGCTTAGCAGGTAATTGCGGAGATGCTTGGCGTGCGCCTGTTCCTGTGGTCGATTTCGAGTGCTCGGTGACTTCGACGATACCGGCTTTCTTCCTCGACCGATCCGTCTTGCTCACATCGAGCATTTTCTGCATCGGCATCGCAGTTGTGAATTGCAGGCGCGAACCCTGCAAGAACGCGGTGCCGAAAAAGACCTCGCCCGCATAACCCATCATCGACCGACGCCCGATCTCGGCCATCAGCGACTCGAAGTTGGCGGTGAGCTCGACCTTGACATGCGGCGGGATGTTGATATCCGCCACGGCGGGTATTACGTTAGCCATGCGATGCGCTCCTATGTATCGCGGTTTTCTGAAAGCCGCCTCGGCTCCACCCGAGGCGGCTTTCTTCATATACAAGTCATTTCGAAGGATGCAAGTACAATCGACCGCCAATTTCGAAGTATTTCGTTCGAAACGTGGCCATCGAGCCCACGGAGGCTTGACACACGTGACCGTCTCGAGCAGTATGATCCTGGGTCGAGCCGCTGCCCTTCTATGGGCACCATGTTGCGGCCACGACCGGTGAGTTGGCAGAGTGGTTGCGACCACCCCAACCAGCTTCGAGCGGCCCGGCGTTCCCGCGTCAACGTCCAAATCTCACGCTCTAGTGCCAGCGAAAGCTCGAATTGATGCGGCGCGTGGCGAAGTTGTCAACCTTTGCAAAACGGCGAATCCCCTACGGCGGTGAGGATGAATCCGGCTTCTCAGGATCCAAATTCGATCCAAAATGGAGTCCACTTAACCGCTCCGAGGGTCGCGAAAGCAGCAGAAAAGTTGATGTCCGGTTGTCGTCCCGTGGGCCTGCAGCCCACGGACTTGATCCGTGGGGAAAGCCGGGATCCATTTCTGCCATGGGCACCGGCTTTCGCCGGTGTGACAAGGTTTTTTGCTATGAACATTGGTCCGCCGACGCTTGGTGAATCTCTTCTAAGTCCATCGGGAAATCTTGTCTCCGCAATGATCACCGGGAAAAAGGCCCCGAGCATCGACCTTCACTGACCAAAATCTGCCCACACGCGGCGAATTTTGCCGACAACACTGTTCTCAGCAAAAATCCTGCTACACCGGCAAAGGCCGGCGCCCATGGCGGGAAACGGATCCCGGCCTTCCCACCGATCAAGTCCGTGGGTTGCAGGCCCACGGGAAGGCGAGAGGGGACGCGTTGCACTCAATCATCAGAATGAAATCTGAACAATGGTTCTAGATAATATCGTAATAGCCATATTCGCATTATATTTTCCACGCAACAGCACCCGTGAGCCGGTGCAAGGTGCGATTTGAAGGAGTTCGCAATGCCTGATCTCGACCAGATAAAACAGGGGGAACAGGGGCGCGGGACGGGCGCGGGCGGTTTGCCAAGGGCCGGTCGGGCAATCCCGCCGGCGCGCCTCGCTGCGCTCGGGACCCTCTCCCGCAATGCGGGCGAGGCCTCTCAAAGCTCCTCTCCCGCGGCGCGACGCGGCGCGGGAGAGGGGGGACCGAGCCCGAAGGGCTTGGTCGGTGAGGGTAGCGCCGCCTTCCAGCAGGTTACGGAGTGCATCGCTGAAGGATCAGCGCTGGCCGAGATTGGTCAGCGTCGGAAGATATTGCTGCGCCACCTCTGGCGACGAGGTCAGGACGGTAAAGCTGCTGCCCCCTCCTGTGCGGTTCGCCTCCCAGTTGGCTTCCCATTGGACCTGCACGTAGGCCTGCATTCCCGGCGCGAGCTGGAGTGTGTCGTGTTCGCGAGTGGGGGTGCCGAAGGGCTGTACCGTAAACCTGTATTTTCCCGGCGGGAAATTGTGGAAAAAGGCGGTTCCCTGCGCGATCTGACCAACCGGCGCGCCATTCGCGTAAATTATCGGGTCCGCCGCATAGACATTGCCCCCGGTTGGATTCGCCTGCCGGAAAAACCATACCCTCGCCGCCCCGGGTTCGACCGGCGGAATTTGCGCCTGCGAGGTTGCCACTTGCGCCTGCGGGGTGCAGCCGGCAAGCGCAAGGAGGCCGAGCGCGCCGAGCCTCACCCCCATAAGATGTCGTGCCTTCATCCGTCACCTCCCCGTCGAATTGTGCGGCGACACCTCTGCGGCATATGCCGCACGGAGACGATTGTGGCTGGGGCTAGGATCTCCGCTGATGCCGCCCGCTGACTTGGTGCATCTTATGAATGCGTCCGGAGACTGGCAACATGCCCACAACAATCGTCACGACGAGCTGGGACGACGGCCATCATACCGGCTGGCCGACCGTCTCGCGGCATATGCACTGAAAGGTGCCTTTTACGTAGCGCTAAATCATCCCTGGGACAAAGACATCGGCGACGATGGGATCCGCGCCGCGGCGCGGGCACGGAAAAGCCGCTTGAGCCGCGCTTTGATGCCCAGTCGGTCGGGTGCGGCGGCGCAGCCGTCCGAACCGGCAATACAGCAGCGGTGAGCCAAGCAGCAGACTACGGCGGGCCGGCCGCCATTCCAATGCCGACGCCGTCGCAGCCGGCATTGGCCGCGCGCGGTAATGCGGTTCGCTTTGCGTTATTCGGCCGCCACAAGGTAATCCATGGCGGCGGCGACGCCGCCCTTGCCATGTGGCACGCCGGAGAGTTCGAGCGCCATTTCAACCGCGGCGAGTGCGCCGAGGATCATCGGCTCGTTCAGATCGCCGAGATGGCCGATGCGGAACACATGGCCGCGCAGCCGGTCGAGCCCGCCGCCAAGCGACACGTTGAACTTGTCGAGGCACAGCTGGCGGACTTTATCGGCGTCATAGCCGTCGGGAACGTGGACGGCGGTGATCGAATTGGATTGGGCCCGCGGGTCGATGGCGAAGATCTCGGGTCCGTCGTTCTGCCGCCAGACCCGCACCGCGCGCCGCGTCGCCTCGGCGAGGCGATGGTGGCGCGCAAAGATGTTGTCGAGACCCTCTTCCTCGATCATGCGCAGCGCTTCCTGCAGCCCATAAAAGAAATGCACTGGCGCGGTGCCGTTCCAGTAGGCCTGCGAGGCTTCGCCGAGCAGCCGCCGCCAATCCCAATAGACCCGCGGCAGCTTGGCTTCGGCACTGGTGGCGATGGCGCGGGTGCTGACCCCGGTAAAGGCCATGCCGGTCGGGAGCATCAGCCCCTTCTGCGAGCCGGCGACCACGACGTCGACGCCCCATTCGTCCATGCGGAAATCCATCGATCCCAGGGACGAAATCACGTCGACGAGAAACAGCGCCGGGTGCTTGGCGGCGTCGATGGCGCGCCGCAAGCCGGCTACATCGTTGAGCACCCCGGTCGAGGTCTCGTTGTGCACTACCAACACCGCCTTCAGCGCATGCTCGCGATCCTCGCGCAGCCGGCTTTCGAGCTTGGCCGGGCTGACCGCGCTGCGCCAGTCGTTGGGCAATGTCTCGACTTCGAGCCC
>CAVOWP010000020.1:0-105521 GCA_963700185.1 uncultured Alphaproteobacteria bacterium | reverse complement strand
GCAACCCGCTCAGAACCCTGCTGTCTCGCACTCAATTTCCGCTCACGGGAAACGGCGCAGGGCCGCGCTCAGCTCAGGCCTGCGTGATCGGGTATTTCGCGAAGATCGCCTCGGCGCGTTTGAAGGCCTTGTCGATCGCCGCTTCCGGCGCCATCCCGTTCTTCATCACATCAAATTCGGCGACGCTGAAGACATGCTCGGCATCGACCTGCGCGATCGCCGGGTTGTAGGCCTCGTAGATCGGCAAGGTCGGACCAAAGAGCGTCTGCTCGGTGTGGACGGTGCGATGCGGGTCCTCCTTGAGCCAGAACGGGTCGCTCTTGGCGATCTCGTTCCGGAAAAGCCTGCGCCGATCACGACAGCGTCAAAGTGTTGAGTTGCGCTACCCATTGTTCCTCCGAAGCGTTTTATCTGTTTGGACGACAGATTAACTCAATCCCCTCGCGTCGATAAAGGCAATCAACGCCCACGAGTTCGTCAAACACCGACGGTGATGCCCGCCTTGCGGTAGATCTCACGGATCAGTTTCCGGATTAGGGCGAGTTCCGGCGATCTATCGCCCTTTCCGGGTGCTCATAATGACGGGCGAGACCGCCTTCTCTTCGTCAAGCGGGCGGTACACGACATTGTCGCGGCGCAGGCGCTCGACTGAAACCGGCACCAGGCAGACGCCAACCTCCGCTGCTACCAGGCCGAGCGCTGTCTGAAGTTCTCGGACCTCGAATACCGCGGCTGGCTTCAGTCCACTATCGCGGAACAATGCGAGCACTTGGTCGGCGTAGCTCGGGCGCGGTGATTTCGGATAGACGACGACTGGCTCAGCAGCCAGATCGTCCAGCCGCAGCGGTCCGGCACGCGCGAGGAGCGAGTGTCGGGAAGGCAACGCGGCGGAGAGTTTCTCGTTTCGCAGCAGCACCCGCTCGATCGCGGGATCGTCGAACGGGATCCGCCCGTAACCAACATCAATGCGCCCTTCCTTCAGTACGGCGATCTGCTCGAAGGTGGTGAGTTCGATCAAGGTGAGCCCGACACCCGGGCGGACCGCGCGGTAGCGCCGGATCAACTCGGGCAGCCGGCCGTAGAGCGTCGAGGAAACAAAGCCGATCCGGAGGCGCGGCCGCTCGGCCTCATGCAGGCGCTGCGTGATCGCCTTCATCTCCTCAACCCGCTCAGGGAGCTGCACAACCTGCTCAAACAGCAGGCGGCCCGCATCCGTGAGGCGCAATGGGCGGGTCCCGCGCTCGATCAAGGTTACGCCGAGCTCGTCCTCGAGCTGCTGTATCTGCCGGCTCAAAGGTGGCTGCGCGATACGCAGGATCTGCGCCGCGCGGGTGAAGTTCCGCTCGCGCGCCACCGCCGCGAAGTATCGGAGTTGGCGCAGCTCCAGACGATACCTCCCAGGTATGGTTCCGACCAATTTAGTCTTGGACCTACGAGATTACAAACCTGACCTAACGACACAGAGCCTGGCGGTAACGCGTAGGTGTCGAAGTGGAGATGCCCGACAGGGATACCGGAGACGGTGGCCGGCGTTCGCGGGCAAATTGTTCGATGAACGATGTTGATGGAGGTTACGTATGTTCGAAGCAGTCCAACACACGATCAAAACCTCGGTGGAACAGACCTCCGGCGGCTTCCTTCCCTTCTTCCTCTTTCATGAACGCGAGAGTGCAGTGAAACCTGCCGTCAGCACCACCCTTGTGCGGTTCGTAAAGGGCTTCGCTCTCGCCCTCGCGGTAATCGCGGGGGTCTCGGCGGCGCCGAGACCCGTTGCTGCCGGTCAAACTCCGGCCGAGTTCATCAGCGTCTTTCTGCGCGGATGTGCTCCAGGAGATGCGTGCGGATGTCCCCTTGGCTCAGAAAGAGGATTACTTTGGTCAAATGCTGCGCCAGGATGCCGATCTGGACGGGATTTCTCGTTTTATTCTCGGCCCCTATTGGCGCATGGCGAGCGATGTGCAGCAGCAGGAGTTCAAAAAACTTTTTGAAGATTACATCATTCGCTCTGACGGACCTCTGCTGGCAAAATATAGCGGCGGTACAATCCGGGTAACCGGCAGCCGAACCGATCCTGCCGGGGTGATTGTGACCAGTCAGATCACTAGCCCACAGGGGGGCAGCCGATTGAAATGGATTGGCAGCTCGGGATCAGCGGCGGCCGCTACAAGATCCAAGACGTCTCCATCGATGGCGTCAGCGCGGCAATGAGCCGCCGCTCCCAGATCCAAGCGATGATGTCGCGCGCCGGCGGGCAGGTTGCGACCCTTCTCGCGATGATGCGCCACGAGGGTTGAGCACCTCTACCGCCAATAGCCGCAACGCACAACGAGGAGAGCCTCAATGTCTATGTCAGAGCCTAAGAGTGCTGCGAGCCACGCGCTACGCCGACACGCTATAGCGGCTTCGACGGCCAGTACATCGCCGGCGCCTGGCGCCACGGGCGCCAAGGCGAAGTGGAAATCGACAACAACCCGTTTTCGGGAGAGACCCTCGCCGAGATCGTGATGGCCGATCGGCAGGACCTCGACGAGGCCTACCAGGCTGCTGCCAATGCGCAAAAGGCATGGGAAGCGGTTTTGCCGGCGCAGCCGGCGGCCGTCATGTTGCGCGCCGCTGCGATCATGCGATCGCGCAAGGAAGAACTGACCGACTGGCTCGTTGGGGAATCCGGCAGCGCACGCCTCGAAGCAGAGCTGGAGTGGCAGTTCGTGCACGCCATCACCGTCGAAGCCGCGTCATTCCCGCACCGGTGAGGAGGGGCTATTACGACCACGAACTCCATGCAGCATTGGCGATAATCGGAGACGACACCGCCAAGGCCCCGCAGCGAAGCTCACCAAAGGGACGTTCAAACTCCGTAATGCCGGGACTAAGGGGTCGTTTCCCCATAGCCTGAGAGGGGGCAGGAGGGCCAAACTGTTCCGCTGACCCAGGTCGACGGCAAGGTGGTCAGGTTCGTCTGTTGGCTTGACTCGCTCTTGCAGCCGCTGCCATCGCGAAAGCGCAGAATACCACTTTGCGTGCCCAGGATTCCAAGCCAGTACGGAGTACCAGCAGTGACAATAGCCCCGGAAATTGGAATGTTGTTCCAGACCCCGGGGGTTAATTGAGACCCGGTCCCTTGGGAAATCAGCGTACTTGGATGACCGGCGGAGTCGGCGTACAGCCCCGCGACCAATGTCGTTGCCGTTGATGAGGCATCGATGTAAATCGACAAGACGCCGACCGTTCCCGAAGCCCCGGCGGTGGCTTGAAATGCCTCGGCCGTGCCCAGCGCATTGTCGTCAACGGTGGATTGGACGACCTGGCTCCCCAGAAGCACGTTAGGCGGCGGGGGTGGGGGCGGGGTGGAGCCCGCCGCGAACGCTCGTACCGTTCCGCCATCCCCGCTACCGTATCCGTTCCACGAGCCGACGTACAAGGTTCCAGACGCCACCATCGGCGCCGCAAAGGTGGCCCCGCCGGTAATAGCGCTGCCGCTGTTCCAAAGGTCGGCACCCGTCGCAGCGTCGTAGGCGTGCACAGCGCCCCCATTGGCCATGCCGACAAACACCACCCCGTCGGCCACGGTCGGCTCGGAAGGCGGTTGATTATCCCCCACGACCGGCAGAGAAAGGCTCCAGCCAACCCGCAACGTGCAGGCTGGAGCGGGGTCTATGTCCAGTCCGACGACACCGGCCTTGATGCCGTTGATCCCGGGTCCTGCATCGGTTACGAACAGCATGTTGCCCGCGGGCCAATAGGCCGGTATGCCAAACAGTCCGCCGCTGCCGGGCCCGTCGTAGGCATTATTCAGCGCCAAAGCCTGGATCGGCGGCGCGCTTGCGGCGAGGTCGTTGGCTCTCATCAAATACAGATACCCGTCCTTCTTGAGGGCGGCCACCAATGTCGGGCAGCCTGGAGGCTGATATACAATTGGTGTGGCGCCGAAATCCCAATCGCATTGCGGGGTTTGGCAGGCCGGAGGTGTCGGTTGGTAAGCGCCAAGGAGATCGAGGTTGGCGTCGAGGGCGATCATGCTCCCTGCATAAGGGGGGTAGCCCTCGGGCATGCTGTCGGTAGCTGAGGTCGCTGCATAAACCCGGCCAGTGGCGGGGTCGACAGCTACGCCGCCATACCCCCAAATGCCGCCGCCACCATGCGGCGCGCTTATACTCGGCACAACGACGAAGGTGCCGGCCAAGGAGGGGTTTGCGCCAGAAACATCGACGCGGAAGATACGACCCCGCCACGGGGCAAGGTCATTGCCGTCGCTCCCCGTCGCGATGTAGAGGTTTGCGCCGACTAGATTGAGTCCTCCCCACACTTTGTTGGTCGCTACATTGTCGGTGATGAGTGGAACCGGCAAGCTGGCCTCGGTGCCATCGGCGAGCGACACAGTGCGTAATTGTCCATCACCGGATACCGTATAAACGCGGCCGCTGGTGCGATCGATAACCGGAGACGCCTCGATGCCGAAGCCGCCGGGGACAACCCCGGTGCCGTCGGGCGGTCCAAAGTTTCGTCGCCAAATCTGCGCGCCATTGCTTGCGTCAAGCGCATAGATCGAGTTTGCAGCGGTAACGGCGACGATTACGTCCCGCGTGCTTCCCCCTGCTGGTACGGCGCTCACGAACAGAGGCTGGGCGGTCACCTTGCCGTCCAGCGGGGCCGACCACTTGAGCGCCAGATTGCTCACATTGCTCGGGGTAATCACCGATTTGCCGGCGGCATTCCCGCTGCGCGTCGGATCATGCTCGATCGTCGGCCAATCGCTCCCGGTCGGAGGAGGTGGCGTCTGAGCGGTTACAGTAAATGTGACGGGAACAACCGCAGGCGAGCTCGACGCACCGCTCGCGGCGACAGTGACATTTCCCGTATAGGAACCGGCCGGCAGGCCCGCCAAGCTGGCGTTCACTTGCAACTGCTGCGATGGGGGTGCACTCCCCCCGGAAGGTGACGCCGAAAGCCATGTCTGATTAACGGCGTCTGTGAAGGTGAGGGTGCCGCTTCCTGTGTTCGTTACGGTGAGTGTCGCGGGCGACGGATTGACCCCGTTCTCGACCCCAGTAAAGACTAGGCTGGACGGCGAGACGGAGAGGATAGGCTGCGGTGAGGCTGCAGCCGAGGCATAGGCGGAGACCGGCGAGCTCGCCCACACTTTCCCCGTTTTCCAGGTCGCCGGCAACGTAGTCAGGTTCGTTTGCGAGCTTTCCTCGGAGCGAATGGAACCGCTGTCCTTAAATGCGAGAGTACCGGCGCCGGCAGGTCCGAGCACCGCTATCCAATAAACACTGCCACCGGAAACGTTGGTTGGTGGCACAGCCACAGTATTCCACCCGGACACCGGATGGGTGAGTTGACCTTGCGCGAGCAGATTACCGGGGGTGCCGCCCTTATCGGCATAGAGGCCCGCAACCATGCTCGTCGCCTTTGATGACGGGTCGACATAGACGCTGAGCGACGTGACCGTTCCCGATGCGCTCGCGGTTGCCCGGAATGCTTCGGCATGGCCTGCTGTGTTGGAATCAACAGAAGAGTAAATTGTCTGATTCCCGACCAGGATTGTTCCGGCCGCATGCACCAATGTGGAAAGACCCATCCAGATTATGACGGCGAGTATGGTTGCGATGCCGCTCTCTTTTACTGGCGTCATAATTGCCTCCCCGGTGCTTGCTGCGAGACACAATGGCTCCGGAGGCAACTGCTCCATCAATAATAGAGTGCCGCGCCGTCCGCCTGGATGGATCCAGACCATGCCCTAACGGGTTAGTTGAATTAATGTCAAGCTTTTTATTGATATTCTGTACTTCTTAACGAGAAGGATGAGAGCTGCGCCCGAAGTGGACTTGACGAAGATCAGCGCGGTCGCGAGCTTTTAGCGGAGGACCGTCTCAACGCGCTGGGCAACATGCGCAGCTTCTCGGCCACGCGGGTGAAGTTCCGCTCGCGCGGCGCCGCCGCGAAGTATCGGAGTTGGCGCAGCTCCAGACGATACCTCCCGGGTATGGTTCCGACCAATTTAGTCTTGGACTCGCAGCAGCGGAAGCGCGATGTAGCTCCACGACAGAGGGAGCCGAACACCAAGCAAGCGGCAAGCCCGAGGAGGAAGCGGATGCACGATACGGTCCAGAAAACGCTCGACTACGGTGTTGGAAGACAATGCCAAAGAAGGGACCTACCGGGTCGCCCGCGACATCTTCACCGACCCGGAAATCTTCGAACTCGAGATGAAGCACATCTTCGAGGGCAACTGGATCTATCTCGCCCACGAGAGCCAGATCCCCAACAAGAACGACTACTTCACAACATATATGGGCCGCCAGCCGATCTTTATTGCGCGCAACCGCGACGGCGAGCTGAACGCCTTCATCAACGCGTGCAGTCATCGCGGCGCCATGCTCTGCCGCTTCAAGCGCGGCAGCAGGGTCATCTTCACCTGCCCGTTCCACGGCTGGACCTTCACCAACTCCGGCAAGCTGCTTGAAGGTGAAAAATCCGCGAAGGGGCGGGATATCCCGAATGCTTCAACAAGGAACGGCTCGCACGATCTGACGAAGGTCGCCCGCTTCGAATCCTATCGCGGCTTCCTGTTCGGCAGCCTCAATCCCGATGTCGTGCCGCTCGTCGAGCACCTCGGCGAAGCCGCCAAGATCATCGACCTGATCGTCGATCAGTCGCCGGAGGGTCTCGAAGTGCTGCGCGGCGCCTCGACCTACGTCTACGACGGCAACTGGAAGCTGCAGACCGAAAACGGCGCCGACGGATACCACGTCACCTCCGTGCACTGGAACTACGCGGTGACGACCAGCCGCCGCAAGCAGGCCGAGCAAGTCGGACGACATCCGCGCCATGGATGCGGGCAGCTGGGCCAAGCAGGGCGGCGGCTTCTATTCCTTCGAGAACGGCCACCTGCTGCTGTGGACCAACTGGGCCAACCCGGAAGACCGGCCGAACTGGGAGCGGCGCGAGGAACTGGCCGCGCAATTCGGTCAGGCGCGTGCCGACTGGATGGTGCAGCGCTCGCGCAATCTCTGCCTCTACCCGAACGTGTACCTGATGGACCAGTTCAGCTCGCAGATCCGCCACTATCGGCCGATCGCCGTCGATAAGACCGAAGTGACGATCTACTGCATCGCGCCAAAGGGCGAGAGCGCGGAGGCGAGGACGCGGCGCATCCGCCAGTACGAGGATTTCTTCAACGCCAGCGGCATGGCGACGCCGGACGATCTGGAGGAGTTCCGTGCTTGCCAGATGTCCTACCTGGGGCGCGCAGGGCACTGGAACGACCTGTCCCGTGGGGCCACACACTGGATCCAGGGCGCTGACGAAGCGGCCGAAGTCGATCGGCCTGAAACCGCTGATGAGCGGTCTGCGCACCGAGGACGAAGGGCTGTTCGTCGTGCAGCACAAATACTGGCAAGAGGCCCTGCAGCGCGCTCTGGCCGCCGAAGTAACCCCCGAGGCCTAGGAGCAGCACCATGTCGAGCACACTCGAGAAGCCCAACGCCGTGGCCGTGCAACTTTCGCCCGAGGATGTGCGGCAATTCCTGTACCGCGAGGCCCGCTTCCTCGACGACAAGGAATGGGAGAACTGGCTCGCGCTCTATGCGCCGGACGTGGAGTTCTGGATGCCGTCCTGGGACGACGATGACCAGCTCGTCACCGATCCGCAGACCGAGATTTCGCTGATCTGGTACGGCAACAAGGGCGGGCTCGAGGATCGGGTCTTCCGCATCGGGACCGAGCGGTCGAGCGCAACCAGCCTGCCGGAGCCGCGGACCTCGCACAACATCAGCAATGTCGAGATCCTCGAGCAGACGGGCGGTGTCTGCCGGCTGCGGTTCAACTGGGTGACGTTCAGCTACCGCTACAAGACCGTGGACACCTACTTCGGCACGTCCTTCTACACGCTCGATACCACCGGCCCGCAGCCGCTGATCAAGACGAAGAAGGTCATTCTGAAGAACGACTACATCCACCACGTCGTCGACATCTACCACATCTGAGCCAGCGGATGAGGCGGCGATGAGCACTTTTCCAGGACGCTTCGCCGACAAGGTCGGCGTCGTCACTGGTGCGGCGCAGGGCATCGGCCGGACCGTGGCGCTGCGGCTCGCGCCGAAGGCGGCGCCGTCGCCCTGGTCGATCGATCCCCCTCGTCGAGGAGGTTCGCGCACGAGATCGAGGCGCCGGGCTGGAACCGATCGCGATCACCGCCGATCTCGAGACCTTTGCCGGCGCGACCGCCGCGATGCGCGCGACGCAGGAGCGCTTTGGCCGGATCGACATCCTGGTCAACAATGTCGGCGGCACGATCTGGGCGAAGCCTTATGCCGAGTACGCCGAGGCGCAGATCGAGGCCGAGATCCGCCGCTCGCTGTTCCCGACGCTCTGGTGCTGCCGTGCGGTGCTGCCGGGAATGCTGGAGCGCGGTGCCGGCGTCATCGTCAATGTCTCTTCGGTCGCGACGCGCGGCGTCAACCGCGTGCCCTACGCGGCGGCGAAGGGCGGCGTCAACGCCATCACCGCGTGTCTCGCGATGGAATACGCGGCGCACGGCATCCGCGTCTGCGGCGTGGCGCCCGGCGGCACCGAGGCCCCGCCGCGCCGCATCCCGCGCAACGCCGCGGAGCCGAGCGAGCACGACAAGGGACTCGGCTCGCGAGGTCGTGGACCAGACGATCTCGTCCAGCCTGATGAAACGCTACGGCACGACCGAGGAGCAGGCGGCGGCGATCCTGTTCCTGGCTTCCGACGAGGCTTCGTACATCACCGGCGTCACCTTGCCCGTCGCGGGCGGGGACCTCGGCTGAGAAATCTGCACATCGGAGGAGGAAGATCAATGAGCGAATTGTTGCTCGAACACGCGAAGGTGCAGAACCTGCTGACGCAAGGTCAGCGGTCTGGATAACGACAAGGGTGATGCGCGCGTGAAACGCATCGTCGCACCGCGTCGTGTCGGACCTGTTCGAGACGATCGAGGAGTTCGACGTTCAGCCGGACGAGTTCTGGTCCGCGATGAGTTACCTGACCGCGCTCGGCCAGGCGAACGAGGTCGGCCTGCTGGTGCCGGGCCTCGGCCTCGAGACCTTCCTCGACCTTCGCACGGACGAGGCGGAGCGCAAGGCCGGCATCGAGGGCGGCACGCCGCGCACCATCGAGGGTCCGCTCTATGTCGCGGGAGCGCCGCTCTCGAAGGGAGAAGCACGGCTCGACGACGGCAGCGACGCAGGGCGAAGTGCTGTTCATGGACGGCCAGGTGCGCGACACCGGCGGCAAACCGGTCGCTGGCGCCGTCGTCGACGTCTGGCACGCCAACCCGCTTGGCGGCTATTCCTTCTTCGACCCGTCGCAGCCGAAATACAATCTGCGCCGCCGCATCGAGACCGATGCCGAGGGCCGCTACCGTTTCCGCTCCATCCTTCCCGCGGGCTATGCCTGCCCGCCAGAGGGGCCCGACGCAGAAGCTGCTCGACCAGCTTGGCCGACACGGCCGCCGGCCGGCGCACATCCACTTCTTCGTCACCGCACCGGGCTATCGGAAGCTGACGACGCAGATCAACATCGACGGCGACGAATACCTGCACGACGACTTCGCCTTCGCCACGCGCGACGGCCTGATCCCGGAAGTGCGCCGCTCCGCCGACCCGGCGGAAGTGCGTGCGCGCGGCCTGAACGCGCCGTTCGCCGAGATCACCTTCGACTTCGTCCTGCATCGTGAGCGCGCCGACGCGCCAAACACGGTGGTGACGCGCGCGCACGCCGAAGCGGCCTGATGCGCGCCGGGCGCCGCTCATGCCCGACCCTCTCTCACTTGTCCCAGCCGGCTTGCAGCGCGATCTCGCCATCGCCTCGATCCGCAGCACCATCGTGGACGTGCCGACGGTGCGCCGGCACGAGCTCTCCTCGCTCTCCGTCACGGCGCAGAGCTACGTCATTGTCGAGCTACGCTTGGCCAACGGCGTGGAGGGCATCGGCGAAGCCGCAACGCTCGGCGGTCCGCGCTGGAGCGAGGAGAGCGTCGAGAGCATCAAGGCCACGATCGACGCCTATCTCGCACCCGCGTTGATCGGAGCTCCGGCGGACCGGTTCGAGGCGGCCTGCACCCGCATGGACGAGGCGGCGAAGCGCAACAATGCCGCCAAGGCCGCGATCGAAAGCGCGCTGTTCGACGCGGTCGGCAAGACGCTCGGTGTTTCCGCCGTGCAGCTGCTCGGCGGCGCCGTACGCGAGAGCATCCCGGTGCTGTGGACGCTCGCTTCCGGCGACCCCGCCCAGGAGATCGAGGAGGCGGAGAAGAAGCTCGCCGCGCGCCTGCACAACACCTTCAAAGTGAAGATCGGCGCCCAGTCGCCGGAGGCCGACCTCGGCCGCCTGCGTCGCCTCGCCGGCGCGCTCGCCGGCCGTGCCAGCCTGATCGTCGACGCCAACCAGGCCTGGGACGAGACGACGGCGCTGCGCTGCCTGCCGGTACTGGCCGAGCTCGGCGTAAGGTTGGTGGAGCAGCCGCTGCCGGCCTGGAACCTTGCCGGCATGGCACGGCTGCGCGCTCGCTCGACGGTGCCGCTGATGGCCGACGAGTGCGTGTTCTCGGCCCACGACATGCTGGACGTCGCGCGCGCCGGGGCGGCCGATGTCGTCTCGCTGAAACTCGTCAAACATGGTGGGCTGCTCGCCACGCGCGATGTCGCGGCGGTGGCCGAGGCGGCCGGGATCGGTCTCTACGGTGGTTGCCTGCTCGAGAGTTCGATCGGCGCCGCGGCGCATCTGCAGGTCTTCGCCGGGCTGCGCGAGCTCGCCTGGGGCTGCGAGCATTTCGGCCCGCAGATCCTGGTCGACGATCTAGTCGAGGAGCCGCTGCGCTTCGCGGATTTCCGCATCCACCTGCCTGCCGGCCCCGGCCTCGGCGTGACGCTCGACCAGGACAAGCTGCGCCGCTACGCGCGAGGCTGAGACGAAAACGGCGTTCTACTGCGACTAGATGGACGTTCGGCTACCCCACGAACTGGCTGCCTAGTAAAGCCGAGCGGCTTCCGGCGTGATGTTCGTTTTTGTGCACGAAGCCGCGATGCGACTTAGGAACTTGTCCGGCTGTCTCCTGCTGTGTCTGCTTCGCCTTCCACGGCGGGGACAAGGTTCGCGGCGAGAAAGTCTACGAACACTCTGAGCTTGGGAGAGAGATGCCGGCTCGACGGCCATAGGACCCGAAGGGGTCCGGAGCGATCAGTGTAGTCGTCGAGCACGGTGACGAGTACGCCTTCACGAAGTTGCCGGCCTATGGCGAAGTCCGGCAGGTAGGCAATACCCATGCCGTGTTCGGCCATAAAGATTAGCGGCTCGAGCGTACTTGCCACGGCTGTCCTGGGCAGTTCGGTCTCGATGCCGGCATGCTCGGGCCAGAGCGGCCATCGCTCGAGCTTTTTGCTGGTCGGAAACTTGTGGTACAGGCAGGCATGAGCCTTGAGGTCGTCCGGGATCAGAGGAACACCCTTGGCCGCCAGATAGGCCGGGGCCGCCACGAGGCGTCGGCGATAGGTGCCCAAAGTCCGGGTCATCAAGCGCGAGTCGGCAACCTCGGCGAAGCGCACTACGGCGTCGAAGCCCTCCTCGATCACATCGACGACCCGATCGCTGAAATCGAGATCCAATATTATCTCGGGATAGGCCCGCATGAATGCGACGAGGGTGGGCATCGTCAGCATGCCGACCAATGGCAGGCTGACACGTAGTGTGCCGCGCGGCGCCTCGTGCGTCTGCGACAGTTCAAGCTCTGCCGCTTCGATTTCTGAAAAGATGCGCCGGCAGCGTTCGAGGAATAAGCCACCCTCCGCGGTTAGCGTGACGCTTCGGGTGCTGCGGTGAAAGAGGCGCACGCCGAGCCGTTCCTCCATCCGCGCCACCGCCTTGCCGATCGCCGACGACGACACGCCTAGTTGCCGTCCCGCAATCGTGAAGCTTCGAGCTTCCGCCGCCTGAACGAAGGCATTCAGCGATCCTAGACTGTCCATCCGCGAGGCTCCATTTCGGACATTCGAGTCCGATATGTTTGGAACTATGGCCCAGTTTTCAAATCTTCGGGAGAGTTCATCTCTGGCCTATGCCAGACGGCATTCACCGCATCTGACGTCGTGCTCGATGGCCCTATCTCACAGTCCGTCCTTCCATCATTGGCAATGGCGCAGGAGATTTTAATGACCGACACCCACGTGACTTCAGCCACACAATATACCGATGCGGAAGGCATACGCTATGCGTATAGGCGCTTTGGACGCGAAACAGGCGTTCCTTTAATTCTATTCCAAAACTTCAGGCAGAGAATGGACAATGTTGATCCGCTACTGCTGAACGGCTTCGCTCGGGATCGTCCGGTCATCCTGTTCGACAATGCCGGCGTGGCGAGTTCGAGCGGCGAAACGCCTGACACGATCGAGGCAATGGCCGATCAAGCTGCAGCGTTTGTTGGCGCGCTGAAACTGGCCGAGTTGGATGTGCTCGGCTTCTCCATCGGAGGATACAGCGCGCAAGCCTTCGTTTTGCGTCATCCGCATCTCGTCCGTCGTCTGATGCTTGTAGGCACCGCGCCGCGCGCGCAAGAGCCGCGAACCGATCCGCACGCGGATCAGGTTGTCAGTCGCCCCTTTCTCGGTCTGGAGGAACACCTTTTCCTCTTGTTCACGCCGTCGCAGCCGTCCCAAGTCGCCGGTCGGGACTTTTGGGATCGACAACAAGCCGCTTGGGAACAGCGGCGTCAGCGAGGGTTGGATATCGACCCTCCGGCCTCGCCGCAGACCGCAAAGGCTCAATACGCGGCAATCCTCGAGTGGCGTCAGGTCAAAGGCGAGCGTTTCGCGGAGCTCAAGACGATCAAGCAGCCGACGCTCGTCGTAAACGGCTCCAACGATATCATGGTCCCGACCATCAACTCGTGGATCTTGGCTCAGAACATTCCGAAGGCGCAGCTGATCGTCTATCCGGATGCCGGACACGCGGCGCATTTTCAGTATCCGGAGCTGTTCCTGCAGCACAGCAGGCTTTTTTTGGACGCGTAGGACAGGGGCGTCCGCCCAAGCGAGACGTGGGCCGCGTTAGCGAAGCTTTGATACTGGCGGCTGCCCTCGACCCAGATGTCGCCGGCCCGCAGACGATCCCGCAACTCGAAGAAGGCGCACAGCTCGTAGGCCTTGCGGTCAATCTCGCCGCCCCTTGATGACGAGCGGCCGCCAAATACGGCGGATGAAACGACCCGGCGACTTGGCCGGCAGGCTGCGCTGCCCGGATCGGTAGAGGGTTCTCAGCGTGTCGATGGCATCAAGGATCGGCCCGGCTGATCGGGTCGCCTTGAAGTCGAAGGCTTCGAGGAAGGCCGGCGCGATCTTGCGGACGGTCGCATGCCGCCTAAGCATCTCGGCCTTGGCATCGGTTTCGTCCGGCGCCACAACGGCTACGGTCTCGTTGACGAAGGCAGCGAACTGGCTCCAGCCCATCTGCATGTGCTGCTCGATCGCGACAAAGGGATCGCCGCGCGTCTCGCGGGCGCGGATCACAGCGGTGCAGGCGCCGGTGAGCACCCGCAACTTCTCTTGCAGATAGCGAGCGGCGCGGGCTGCCTCTCCTGGCTTCTGCGCTCGGCCTTGCGCGACAGGCTTCCCATCAGCGTGTCGAACATCAGCAGCGTTGCGTCCGTTAACCCGGTCTCGAGCGACAGAGCGGCGGCCACCAACGTCAGGCCAAGGCTCAATCGCTGTCCGAACGGCATCGCGGCCGCATCTCACGGCAAGACGGTCGGCAGAAAGTCTCCCGCGCGAAAGTCGCGCCGCAATCGCTTTTGCGCGAAGTCGGCAAACGCGCGAAGCTTCGGGAGCGACTGGCTTCGGCTCGGATAGTAGAGCATCAAAAAACCCGCCGCTTCGACGGCGTATTCATCGAGAGCGGTTTCCATCTCGCCGTTCTCGATGTAGCTCATCACCAGCGAAATCGGCAGCCGGGCAAAACCGACTCCACGCAGAACGGCGCGCAGGCACACCTCGACATCGTTGACGATGAGCGATCCGTTGATTGGGACCTTGACCGGCTTTCCGTCCTCGACGAAGTCCCAGTCGAAGATGCTGCCTGTCGAGCGCCGCAGCTGAATGCAGTTGAATTGCTCAAGCTCTCTCGGGCGGGACGGTCGGCCGCGCTTGCGGACATAGGATGCGGCCGCAATGACGGCGAAGCGTATGCGCGGCGTCAGTGGTACGGCGATCATATCCGTCGGAACCAACCGCGCCGCTCTAATCCCGGCATCGAAACCTTGCTCGACAATATCGATGAAGTTGTCGTCACCGCAGAGCTCCAACTGAACATTAGGATAAGCTTCGAGAAAATCCGGCAGCAGCCGGTTAACCAACAGCGGCAGAACCGCGCGCGGAAGATTGATGCGGAGCCGGCCGCTGACGTCGTCGCCCAGGCTGGCCGCCGCGTCCAATCCTAGCGACAGCATTTCCATTGCCGGCCGCGCATGAACCAGCAGCCGTTCGCCTGCTTCGGTCAAGCCGACGCTGCGTGTGGTGCGTGACAAGAGCGGCGCCCCGACCCGTTGCTCGAGCGCGCGAATGGTCTGGCTGATGGCCGACGGAGTGACACCCAATTGTCGTGCGGCCGCCCGAAACCCGCGCAGCTCAGCAACGGCGACAAACACCACGAGCCCATCAAGATGAGCCCGTTGGATTGATAAGGCCATCTGAACACCCTGTATCGAAAGCAGCGAATTGTTGAACAGTATACGTCGGCCTAAATGCGCTCCACAACCATTCGAACGCGTGGAGAATTGCAATGACGCCGAAAGAAGTCGCACTGGTTCAGGACAGTTTTGCCAAGGTTGCACCGACTTCGGAAGCCGCGGCCGTGCTGTTTTATGATCGTCTGTTCGACATCGCCCCGCAGATGAGGGCAATGTTTCCCGATGATATGATCGAGCAGCGCCACAAGCTGATGACAATGCTGGCTGGGGTGGTGAAAGGTCTTGGCAATCTCGAGCAGATTTTGCCGGCCGCCAGCGCACTGGCAAAGCGGCATGTCAGCTACGGTGCGAAGGCGGAGCACTATCCGGTGGTCGGCGCCGCATTGTTGTGGACGCTGGAGAAGGGCCTGGGGGATGGCTGGACGCCGGAAGTGGCGGATGCGTGGGGCACTGCTTATGGCACGCTGTCCGGCTATATGATTTCCGAAGCATATGGTCGCAATCAGGTGCCGAACAAAGATATCCAGTGAGCGAGCCGCTGGTCACCGTCGGTCACGGAATGGCCGCGGTGCGAGAACGCTGACATCGGCGTTCTCGGCCAATCGCCGCGCCACCGCCTTGCCGATCGCCGACGACGCGCCAAGTTGCCGTCCCGCAATCGTGAAACTTCGGGCTTCGGCCGCCTGAACGAAGGCATTTAGCCATCCTAGACTGTCCATTCGCGAACCCATTTCGGACACTCCAGTCCGATATCTTCGGAACTATGGCTTATTTTTCGAGCCTCTGGGAGAGCTCACCTGTCAAGCAACCAGGAAGGAAGTCCCAGATGAATGCAACGCAGCCCGCAAAGACGGCGAACGGGAAAGCGGCCGAAGAGTTAGACGTGCTGGTGGTCGGCGCCGGCTTCGCCGGCCTCTACCAGCTCGATCACCTGCGCAGGCTCGGTTACAACGTGAAGGTATTCGAGGCCGGGTCCGACATCGGCGGGATCTGGTACTGGAACTGTTATCCGGGCGCCCGGGTCGATTCGTACGGGCCACTGTATCAGTTCTCCAGCGAGGAGCTCTGGCGGGATTGGAACTACAGCGAGCTCTATCCCTCGTGGGAGGAACTTCGCGCCTATTTCCGCCATGTCGACAAAAAGCTCGGTCTCAGTCGCGACATCCGGTTCAACACCCGCGTCACGGGTGCGGAGTTCGACACTGATCGCGACCAGTGGGTCGTACACGCCAACGACGGCAGCGTGACGCGGGCGCAGTTCTTCGTGCTCTGCACCGGGATCGGCGCGAAACCATATATTCCGGCGATCGAGGGGTTGAAGGACTTCCGCGGCACCTGCAACCATACCGCCCTGTGGCCGCAGGACGGCGTGGACTTCAAGGGCAAGCGCGTCGGCGTCATCGGCACCGGGGCGAGCGGGGTGCAGATCATCCAGGAGGTTTACCAGGACGTCGCCGAGCTCACTGTGTTCCAGCGCACGCCGAACCTGGCGCTGCCAATGCGGCAGCGGAAGCTCGACGATGAGACCAAGCGGCGGATGAAGGAGACTTTCCCCGGGCGCTTCCTCAAGCGCGCCGAGACCTTCGCCGGGTTCGACTATGATTTCATTCCGCGGAACGCGCTCGATGTTTCCGACCAGGAACGGCTGGCGACGTACGAGGATCTGTGGAACCGGGGCGGCTTCTTCCCTTGGCTCGGCACGTACCAGGACGTACTGAGCAACGAGGAGGCCAACGATACCGCCTATGCGTTCTGGCGCGACAAGGTGCGCGCGCGGATCAAGGATCCCACCGTCGCGGAGAAGCTCGCACCAATGAAGCCAATGCATCCGTTCGGGGTGAAGCGGCCGAGCCTGGAGCAGCACTACTACGAGGCGTACAATCAGCCGAACGTCCATATTGTCGACCTGCTCGAGACCCCAATAGAACGAGTGACGCCAACGGGTGTGAAGACGAAGGACGGCGAAGTCGAGCTCGACATTCTCGTACTGGCGACGGGGTTTGATGCCGTCACGGGCGGGCTGACCAGCATCGACATTCGCGGCACGAACGGCGAGACGCTGCGGGAGAAGTGGTCCAGCGGCTCGCGCGCGCATCTGGGCATGGCAAGCGCGAACTTCCCGAATCTGCTCTATATCTACGGCCCGCAAAGCCCGTCGGGGTTCTGCAACGGGCCGACCTGCGCCGAGCTGCAGGGCGACTTCGTCGTCGCGTGCATCGAGCACATGCGGCGTAACAACCTCCGCCGGATCGAGGCGACGCAGGAAGCGGAGGAAGCCTGGCGCGACCATGTCGCCGAACTGGGCGGTGCGACTTTGTTCCCGCGCGCGCAGTCCTGGTTCATGGGCGCCAACATCCCAGGCAAGAAGCGCGAGATGCTGCAGTACGCCGGCGGGCTGCCGGCGTACTTGCAGAAGTGCAACGCATCCGCCGACGCCGGTTACGCCGGTTTCATCCTGAGCTGAGGCTCGACTTAACGGAGACCACCATGTCACGCACGATCAAATTCGCACAGGCCGGAGGACCGGAGGTTCTCGAGTTCGTTGAGACCCAGGTTCCGGCTCCTGACCTGAACGAGCTCCGCATCAACGTCAAGGCGATTGGCATCAATCGCGCGGAGGCCATGTGGCGGGTCGACGACTATATCGAGCCTGTCAAGTTTCCGGCGGGTCTTGGCTATGAGGCCGCGGGCATCGTCGAGGCTGTAGGCAAGGACGTGAGCGGCTTTGCGACAGGTGACGAAGTCAACGTCATCCCGTCCTTCTCGCAGAACGACTACTCGACCTATGGTGAGGTCATCCTCGTACCGGACTATGCCGTTGTCAGGCAGCCAAAGGCGCTCTCGTTCACTGAGGCGGCTTCCGTCTGGATGATGTTCGTGACTGCCTACGGTGCCCTCATCGAGGATGCGAAGGTCGCCAAGGGCGACTTCGTTCTCATCCCGGCGGCGTCCAGCAGCGTTGGCCTCGCGGCGATCCAGATCGCCAACTATGCGGGCGCGACGACCATCGCGCTGACCCGTACCTCGGCGAAGAAGCAGCAGCTCCTCGACGCCGGCGCGGCGCATGTCATCGTCACGGAAGAAACCGATCTGGTCGGAGAGGTGATGCGGATTACAAACGGCCTGGGCGCTCGCGTCGCGTTCGATCCCGTCGGCGGCCCAACTTTCCCGAAGCTGATTTCGGCGCTGTCCTCCGGTGGCATCATTTACATCTACGGCCTGCTCAGCCCGGGCGTCACCCCGCTGCCGGTGCTGGAGATGATCGCCAAGGTACCAACCATCAAGGCGCACAACATCTGGCTGACGACCGGCGACGAGACCCGACGCAAGGCTGCGGTCGAGTTCGTGGTCAAGGGGCTGGAGACGGGCGCGCTCAAGCCGGTCATCGACCGCACCTTCGCCTTCGACGAGATGGCGGACGCGCACCGCTATCTCGAGCAGAGCGGCCAGTTCGGAAAGATCGTCGTGACCGTTTGAGGGTCCGCAACGGCAATGGACTCACCGGATCATCCGAAACATGCCTCTGTCCCAAAGCGTCCCGTTCCCGCGTCACGGCGGCTAAAGGGTTGCGGGAGGCGGTATTCGCTCATCTGGGTCTCGCGATCACGTCCGCGTGGGAAAGCCCGATGAGATCGCCAACGCCCTCGTTTTCCTTGCCTCCGACAAGGCGGCCTCTATTACCGGCCACGTGCTTTCCGTCGATGGCGGGAAGTCGGCAGGGTAGCCCGCAGACCCGACAGTAAGACCCGACAGTAAGACACAGCGAGGTTAAGCCATGGAACAGAACATCGTAACCGCATCGAAGCCGATTAAAATTCCCGGCCCGGATCATCCGATCACGATTGAACGCAATCCCGCTCGGATCGTGGTGTCGGTCGCGGGGCGGATCGTCGCCGACACACGAGAAGCTGTGACGCTCCGCGAAGCGGCCTATCCCGCCGTCCAGTACATTCCGCGCAAGGACGTCGACATGGGGCTCCTCGACCGCACCGCTCGCGCCACCTACTGCCCTTACAAGGGGGATTGCAGCTACTTCAGCATTCCGCTCGGCGGCGAGCGTTCGATCAATGCCGTGTGGAGTTATGAGGCCCCATACGCTGCCGTCATGGCGATCAAGGATTATCTCGCCTTCTACCCCGAGCGTGTCGACGCGATCGAAGAACGACCAGAGGCCTGATCACCCTCCCTTTGCCAAATACGCTTTTGGCCCTCACAACCCCTTGGCGGTGAAGGTCCGGAAATGGCACGGCACCGACCGATCTGTGGGCCCGCCGATGGGTCCGGTTCGGGCCAACCTCCGACACTCAAGCCAATTGGGCCCGAATTGTCATCCTGAATTTTGCCGAATTCACATCGCATACTCTGATCATTGCAGGTGCGGAGATGCTGATGGGTTTCGCCAAAACCGGACTTGGCCTCTGCTCGGCCGATCGGAATCACGACAGCGCGGCGTGCGCCGAGCCGGGCAGGTGCTACAACCGATAGGAGAAATTTTGCTGCAGATTTGCTGCAGGTGCAGCTACGGTCGATCGCCGGTGCAATTTCTGATTGCTGCTCCGTGCCCGCGCTAATTGCGGCCGGCGACGAGGCCGCGGGCGATGATCTGCGCCTGGATCTCGGCGGCGCCCTCGAAGATGTTGAGGATGCGGGCGTCGCACAGAACCCGGCTGATCGGGTATTCGAGCGCGTAGCCGTTGCCGCCGTGGATCTGCAGCGCGTTGTCGGCGTTCGACCAGGCGACCCGCGCGGCGAGCAATTTGGCCATGCCGGCCTCGATGTCGCAGCGCCGGCCGCCGTCTTTTTCGCGGGCCGCGAAATAGGTCAGCTGGCGGGCCGCCATCGTCTCGGCCGCCATCAGGGCGAGCTTGCCGGCGACGCGCGGAAAAGCGATCAGCTTTTCACCGAACTGGACGCGCTCGAGCGCATAGGCGAGCCCGAGCTCGAGCGCATTCTGCGCGACGCCGACGGCGCGGGCCGCGGTCTGCACGCGGGCGCTCTCGAAGGTCGCCATCAGCTGCTTGAATCCCTGGCCCTCGACGCCGCCGAGCAACGCCTCGGCGGGCACCGCGAAACCATCGAAGGCGATCTCGTATTCCTTCATGCCGCGATAGCCGAGCACCGGGATTTCGGTGCCGCTCATCCCGGCCGCCGGAAACGGGTCCTCGTCGCTGCCGCGCGGCTTCTCGGCGAGGAACATGCTGAGCCCGGCATAGCCGCGCTCGCCCGGATCGGTGCGCGCCAGCAAAGTCATCAGGTCGGAACGGGCGCCGTGGGTGATCCAGGTCTTGGCGCCGTGGATACGGTAGACCTCGCCGTCGCGCACCGCGCGGGTCTGCAGGCTGGCGAGATCGGAGCCGGTGTTCGGCTCGGTAAAGACGGCGGTCGGCAGCACCTCGCCGGACGCGATCCCCGGCAGCCAGCGCGCCTTCTGCGCGTCGGTGCCGTTGAGGCGGATCAGCTCGCCCGCGATTTCTGAGCGGGTGCCGAGCGAGCCGACCCCGATATAGGCCCGCGACAACTCCTCGGAGACGATGCTCATCGCCGTCTTGCCGAGCCCGAGCCCGCCATGTTCCTCGGGGATGGTCATCCCGAAGACGCCGATCCGGGCGAGCTCTTCGATGACCGGCAGCGGGATCAGCTCGTCCCGGCGGTGCCATTGCTGGGCATGTGGCGCGACCTCCCGCTCGGCGAAGCGGCGCACCTGCTCGCGAACCATTTCGAGTGTCGGATCGTCGATACCGATATCCCCGAATATGCCCTCCCCGGCTTCGGCGAGCCGAGCGCCGAGCTGCAAACGGGCTGCTGTGGCGCCGGCCGACAGGCTTCCCGCTGCTCCGCTGCGCAATGGCGCGATCTCGCAGTCGTCGAGGCCGAGATCCTGGGGCCGCGCGAATTCCCCCTGGGCCATGGCAATGCCGCCGGCGAGCTGGGCCAGATATTCGCCATAGGCGGTTTCGAGGATCAGCGCCTCGATCTCGCCGAGCTTTCCGGCTTCGTCGAGCCGCACCGCCCAGTTCCGCAGCTGGCGCAGCGCCTCGACATAGCTCGCCATCCAGGCCAGCGCATGGGTGGCCAGTTGTCCTGTGGTGAAGCGCTCGGGTTCAACGTTGCCGCCGGGCGCCACCCGCGCGGCGAGCCGTGCCCGCCCGGCCGCCAGGAACATCTCTGCCGCGCCGAGCGCCCGCCCGGTTTGGGCGAGCAGCGCGGTGCGCTCGGTCGGCACGGGTCTGGACTGCGACGCCCGATCAGTCGGGCGGCAATTGGTAGTGGTGGGGGTAGACGGTGTGGGCCATGGGGTCGGCGGCGGACATTACATCCGAATGAGTCATCGACAGCGCCGCGATGTCGTCCGAGATGGCGTTCAGGTTCTGAGTATCGCTGGCGCGGTCCGGCGCGCCGATGAAGCCACAACCCACTGCACTAACGAGCGAAAGTACGACGAAGCCGAGCCGGATGGGAGTCATCAATCTCTCCGGTTAAGAAAATAGCTCGTATGCTACTACGAATAGAACCACGACAAGCACCAGCGAGGCCAGCAAAACATAGCGCACCACGCCTTCCTTGCTGCCTGCACGGGCGTCGGTACCGGTCGCTACCGTGCGTTCGGCCATCTGACTTCTCCGCGAAATGCCGCGTCTCTACCGTTAGAGAACGAAAGGGCGGGGGTTTTCGATCCGCAGATTGTGCCCGGATTGAAGCGAGGGGCATCGAAAGCGAGTTGACCACACCGGCAGACCGGCCTACATCTTCGGGGCGTGGCTGAGATGACGATCCATGGCCGGATTGGCCGGCGAATTACGATCCCGAACCCATTGAGGGTTCGGGCTCGATCGATTCGCCCCCTTCCCGCCGAGGACCAAGCTCATGCCGCCCCTTCTCGCGACCGTCGCTGACGACGATCCTTCCGTCACCGCCTGTTTTTCGGTCCACGCGCACGCCGAACCCGGGGTGATGCCGCGCGTGCTCGAGCTGTTCGCCAAACGCGGTCTGGTCCCCTCCGCCTGGCACAGCACGGTTTGTGGAACCGATCGGGCCGAGCTGACGATCGACATTCAAATGCGCGGGCTCGGGCGCGATCTGACGGACTACATCGCCGCCTGTCTGCGGCAGATCGCCTATGTCGAGGTCGTGCTGACCTCGGAGAAGCTCGGCGCATCCGGCTGATCGGAGCCCTGGGCAGTCATGTCGTTCCGCGACCATATCCTTGCCTGCAACAACTACGACCCGGCGCGCGTCGTGCCGCTCTTTGCCGGCAACGACCGCGTGGGGCTGCTGCGGCGCGACAATGCCGCAGCGCTGCGGCGATTTCCGGATGTGTTCGCGGTCGCCGACGACCGGGTCAGTCTGCTAGCCCGCGGCGATGTCGCGGCGGTCAGCCGCGCGGTCGACGCCGTGGTCGATGCGCTGGTCGTCGAAAAGCGGATCCCGAAATCGCGCAACGAGACCTTTGATGTCGCGCCGCGCTGGGGTGCGCCGGTGGTGTTCCGTCTCGACCGTGGCGCCGTGCCGTTCTTCGGAACGCGCGCCTACGGCGTCCACCTCAACGGCTACCGCCGGGACGGGGAGCACGCTCGATTTATGGGTCGGCCGGCGCGCCCTCGATAAGCGGGTCGCGCCCGACAAGCTCGACAACATCGTCGCCGGCGGCATCGGCAACGGGCACGGGCTGCAGGAAACCTTGCTGAAGGAGGGCGAGGAAGAAGCCTCGCTCCCGCGGAGCTTGACCAGCCGGGCGGTTCCGGCCGGCGCCGTCTCCTATCGCATGGAAAACGAGCTCGGCATCCGCGACGACGTGCTGTTCGTCTTCGATCTCGAAATGCCCGCCGATTTCGTGCCGAAGAACCAGGACGGCGAAATCGTCCATTTCGAGCTGATGCCCGCCTCGGCGGTCCTCGACCGCGTCCGCACGAGCGACGACTTCAAGTTCAACGTCAATCTGGTGATCCTCGATTTCGCGCTGCGCCACGGGGTCCTGCGGCCGGACGACCCGGAATATCTCGACGTCGCCACCGGCCTCCACCGCCCGCTGGATTAAGCGCCGCCAGCTTCGGCCAAAGCGATAATCTCCTCGCCCGGAGTCATCCCCTGTTGCCGCATCGACCGGATCGTCGGCGCGCCGCTCGCGCTTGGCGAGGCGGCGGCCGGCCGCGTCGGTCAGCAGCGGATGATGGCGGTAGCGCGGGGTCGGCAGGCCGAGCAGCGCCTGCAGAACGCGATGGATATGCGTCGCCATCGCGAGATCCTCGCCGCGGGTCACCAGGGTGACGCCTTGGATCGCGTCGTCGACCGTGACCGCGAGGTGGTAGCTCGCCGGGATCTCCTTGCGGGCGAGCACGACATCGCCGAGCAGAGCGGCCTCGCCTGCCGACGTGCATTCTCCTTCGATCCAGTCGAGCGGGCCGGTCAGCGCGAGTGCGCGCGCCAGGTCGAGCCGCAACGCATAATCCGTTCCCGAACGCAGCTTTGCGGCGACCTCTTCGGCGCCGAGCCTGCGGCAGGTGCCGGGATAAGTCGGTCCGGCATCGCCGTGCGGGGCGCCGCCGGCGCGCGCGATCTCGGCCTGGATCTCGCGCCGCGTGCAAAAGCACGGGTAGAGCACACCCAGCGCATCGAGCCTGTCGAGCGCGCGCCGGTAGTCGTCGAAATGCTCCGACTGCTTGCGCACCGGCCCGTCCCAGTCGAGGCCGAGCCAGGCGAGGTCCTCGAGGATCGCTGCGGCATACGCGTCGCGGCAGCGGGTCCGGTCGATATCCTCGAGGCGGAGCAGAAAGCGACCGCCGTCGCGCCGCGCCGCGCGCCACCCTTCGAGCGCCGAGCGGACATGGCCGAGATGCAGATAACCGGTCGGGCTCGGCGCGAAGCGTGTCACCGTCGGGCCGCAAACCGCCGCTGCAGGTGACATCGGGGTCCCGTGTAGGCTAGGTTGCGGGGTTGTGCCTGCCATTCGAAGGACCGTGTCGATGATGCCTCGCTTGTCCGGACCGTCGCGCCCGCCCGCCTCGGGCGGCAAGCCGCGCCGGCTGGTCATCCTGCTGCATGGGCTCGGGGCGGACGGCAACGACCTGATCGGGCTCGCACCCTATTGGGCGAGGTTGCTGCCCGACGCCGAATTCCTGTCGCCCAATGCCCCGTTCCCCTGCGACATGGTGCCCTACGGCTATCAGTGGTTCAGCTCGCAGGATCGCAGCCCGGAGGCGGCATTGGGCGGTGTTCGGGCGGCCGCGCCGATCCTCGATGCGTTCATCGACAAGGCTCTCGAAGAGCGAGGTCTCGGCGGCCGAGAATTGGCGCTGGTCGGGTTCTCGCAAGGCACGATGATGTCGCTGTTCGTCGGCCTGCGCCGCGCCGAGCCGGTCGCCGGCATCGTCGGCTTTTCGGGGCGGCTGCTCGCCCCGGAGCTGCTGGCGAGCGAGCTGCGCTCGCGCCCGCCCATCCTGCTGGTTCACGGCACCGAAGACCCGCTCGTTCCGTACAGCTCGCTGGCTGCGGCGGAAACCGAGCTGAAGGCGGCCGGCGTTCCGGTGGAGACGGTAACCTCAGCCGGTATCGGCCACTCGATCGATGACCAGGGGTTACGGCGCGGCGGCCAGTTTCTCAAAGACGTGTTCAGCGGGACGAGGCCTTGACCACGCCATCGCCCGGGAGGAGAGGTTCGAGGAGGCCGAGAATCTTGGACGAATCCCATTCTGCCGCGCCTTCGACGCGGCCGAGCACTTTGCCTTCGCGGTCGATAAGAAAGCTGGTCGGCAGGCCGCGAACGCCGAAGGCGTGCCCGACCTCGCTTTTAGGATCGATGTAGATCTTGACCGATTTGAGCCCGAGTTTGGCGATGAAAGGCTCGACGGTCTTGTTGCCGCCGCGATCTTCGGATACCGCAAGCACCGCGATCCGCTCGCCGAGCCGCGACTGCAACCGCTCGAGCGAGGGCATCTCACGCAGGCACGGCTCGCACCAGGTGGCCCACAGATTGACGAGGACGAGCTTGCCCTTGCAGCGCCGAGAGTTCGACGGAATGGCCGCTAGTGTCGGCAAGCGAAATGGCGGGCGCCGGATACGGTTGCGAGGAGGGCACGAACTCGCCGAGCTTGGTTCGGTCGGGCATATCCGCCTCGCCCTCGTCCGCCACGCCGATAGCCGGTGCGGCGAGGAGGAACAGCAAAGCGGCAGCGGCAGTCCACTTCATCGTTTCGCCCTCTCGCTGCGCCCGGAAGAGCGGCCGATGACCGGCGCGAGCAAACCGGCGAACTCGCTGTGGGGCGGCCGTTTTGCGGGCGGTCCGGCCGAGATCATGCGGCGCATCAATGCCTCGATCGATTTCGACAAGCGCCTCTACGCCGAAGACATCGCCGGCTCGAAGGCACATTGCGCGATGCTCGTCGCGCAGAACATCCTGTCACCGGAAGATGGCGCGGCGATCGCCGCCGGTCTAGAGCAAATCAGGTCGGAAATCGAAAGCGGCAGCTTTGTGTTCAGCGCCGAAAACGAAGACATTCACATGAACATCGAGGCGCGACTCGCCGAGCTGATCGGGCCGGCGGCGGGGCGCCTCCATACCGCGCGGTCGCGCAATGACCAGGTCGCAACCGATCTGCGGTTGTGGCTGCGGGACGCGATCGATCGCCTCGATGTGGCGATGCGCGATTTGCAGCAGGCGCTGATCGACCGTGCCGAAGCGGAAGCCGCCACGGTGATGCCGGGCTACACTCACCTGCAAATTGCGCAGCCGGTGACCCTTGGTCATCACGTGCTGGCTTATGTCGAGATGTTCGGGCGCGACCGCGGCCGGCTGGCCGATTGCCGGCGCCGGCTCAACGAGTGTCCGCTCGGCGCCGCGGCGCTCGCCGGGACGTCCTTTCCGATCGACCGTCACGCAACCGCCGCTGCGCTCGGCTTTGATCGTCCCGCGGCAAATTCGCTCGACGCGGTTTCCGACCGGGACTTTGCGATCGAGTTTCTCGCCGCCGCGGCGATCACCGGCATGCATCTGTCGCGGTTCGCCGAGGAGATGGTGACCTGGTGCAGCAGCGAATTCGGTTTCATCGGGCTCAGCGACGCGTTCACGACAGGCAGCTCGATCATGCCGCAAAAGCGCAACCCCGACGCCGCCGAGCTGGTGCGCGCCAAGACCGGTCGGCTGAATGGGTCTCTTGTCGCATTGCTGACGGTGATGAAGGGCCTGCCGCTCGCCTATGGCAAGGATATGCAGGAGGACAAAGTCCCGGTGTTCGAGGCTGTCGACGCGCTCGATCTCGGCCTCGCGGCGACGGCCGGCATGGTGCGCGACATGCGGCCGCGCCGCGAGCGGCTGCGTGCCGCCGCAGAACAGGGCTTTGCGGCGGCGACCGATCTCGCCGACTGGCTCGTACGCGCTGCGGGACTGCCGTTCCGCCGCGCCCATCATGCGACCGGGCAGATTGTCAAGCGCGCGGAAGCGCTGGGCTGCACGCTTGCCGAGCTGCCGCTCGCCGAATTGCAGAGTGTGGAGCCAGCGATCACCGACGCCGTTCATGACGTGCTCGATGCCGGCCGGTCGGTGGCGAGCCGGACCAGCTTTGGCGGCACCGCTCCGGAGCAGGTCCGGATTGCCGTGGCAGAAGCGCGAAAGCGATTTGTGGAATGAGCCGCGGGCCATCGATGCCGATACCCTCACCCGCCCGGCCCCCTCCGATTCCCTCCCCCGCGAGCGGGGGAGGGAATGGGAGGGGGCGGAGCGCAGCGAAACGGGTGAGGGTGATTGGGAGGCTGGGGCTCTGCGTCCTCGTGCTCTCGGTGGCGCTGGCGGGGTGCGGCAAGCGGAATGCGCCGACCGCGCCACCCGACGAACCCACCACCTATCCGCGGCCGTATCCGAGTGAATGATTTTTTTTATTATCGCAGCGGCGAGCTTTACGCCGAAGAGTTGCCGGTAGCTCACATCGCAGCGGCTGTCGGCACTCCCCTCTACCTCTATTCCGCTGCCGGGTTCACCGCGCAGTACCGCCGATTTGCCGACGCGTTCTTACCCGAGCGGCCGCTGATCTGCTATGCCGTCAAGGCGAACTCGAACCTCGCCGTGCTTCGGCTCCTCGCCGGGCTCGGCGCGGGTGCCGACGTCGTCTCGGAGGGGGAACTGCGCCGCGCGCTCGCCGCCGGCGCGCCGCCAGAGCGGATCATCTTTTCCGGAGTCGGCAAAACGGCCGCGGAGATGGGGATGGCGCTCGATGCCGATATCCATCAGATCAATGTCGAGTTGGTGCCGGAGATGCGCCGGCTGAGCGAAGTCGCCAGCACGCGGGGCCGGATGGCGCGGATCGCGCTCCGGGTAAACCCAGATATCGACGCCCATACCCACGCCAAGATTTCGACCGGCCGGAAAGAGAACAAATTCGGCATCGAAATTGACGAGGCGGTTGCTGCTTACCAGCTCGCCGGTGAGCTTCCCGGCGTCGAACCGGTCGGCCTTGCCGTGCATATCGGCTCGCAGCTGACCGATCTCGAGCCGTATCGACGCGCCTTCGAGCGGGTCGCCGAAATTGTCCTCGGATTGCGCGCTCTCGGGCTTTCCGTATCGCGCATCGATCTCGGCGGCGGCATCGGCGTCCGCTACCATGCGGAGCGTCCGCTGGAGCCGCTAAGCTATGCGAAACTTGCGCGCGAGATCTTCGGCTCGCTCGGGCTCACTCTGGCGTTCGAGCCGGGTCGGGTGCTTACGGCGGCGGCTGGGCTGCTCGTCTCGCAGGTGCTCTACGTCAAGGAGGGAAGCGCCAGGCGTTTCGTCATCGTGGACGCCGCGATGAACGATCTGATCCGCCCGGCGCTTTACGATGCGTGGCACGATATCGTCCCGGTTCGCCTTCCCGAAGCCGGCGCTTCGCTCGCGCCGGCGGACGTTGTCGGGCCGGTGTGCGAAACCGGCGACACCTTTGCGGTCGACCGCGAGCTGCCGCCGTTTGCCGAAGGCGACCTCCTCGCCTTCACTGCAGCGGGAGCCTATGGCGCGGTCATGAGCACAACCTACAACAGCCGGCTGCTAGTCCCGGAAGTGCTGGTTGCCGGCCAGCGTTTTGACGTCATCCGGGCGCGGCCGAGCTATGATGCGCTGCTTTCTCTCGATACCATCCCCCAGTGGCTTTCCGATACGGGAGAGGAGCCCGTGCGGAAGCGAGGTGTCGCATGACTGACCGCTCTTCACTATCCGGCGGCCGCTTCGCGATGCGATTGCGGCTCGCCCGTTTTGCGCTGCTTTGGGAACGGGTCTGGCCGCCGTGCTGGCCGGCGCTCGCGGCGGTCGGCACGTTTCTGGTGCTCGGCTTGTTCGATGTCCTGCCGAATTTGCCAGGCCTCTTGCACGCCGCAATTCTGATCGGCCTCGGCGCTGCTTTCGCGATCGGCTTGGCTGCAGCATTCGGCAAGACCGTGATTCCCGATGTCTTCTCCGCGCGCCGCCGGATCGAGCAGGCGAGCGGGTTGGAGCACCGGCCGCTGGAGGCTCTTGCCGATCGGCCCAGCGGGCCGCTCGACCCGCCGGCGGCGGGTCTGTGGGAGGCGCACCGGCGGCGCATGGAAGCGGCGGCGCGCCGACTGCGGATCGGGTTGCCGCATGCCGGGTTCGCCGCCCGTGATCCGCGGGGGTTCCGAGCTGTCCTGGCGATCTTGTTGCTGCTCGGCGCGATTGATGCCGGGAGCGACTGGAGGGATCGTCTCGTCCGGTCTTTGAGACCTGACATTGCCGGCAGGTCAGGGATGGCCGCTGCGAGCCTCGACATCTGGGTGACGCCGCCCGACTACACCGGGTTGGCACCGCAATTCCTGCGCCCGGAAAGCGCGGAACCGCTGCATATCCCGATCGGCAGCAAGCTGCTCGCCCAGGTGCATGGCGGCCAGGCGGTGCCGCGTCTGGCGATCGGCGAGGAAAGCCGCGATTTCGACGCGGTCGACAAGCAGAACTTCCGGGCCGCGGTGACCTTGACGTCCGGCAAGCAGCTCGCGGTTACGCAGGGTGGCGCGGCGCTCGGCAGTTGGCAGATCGAGATTATCCCGGACAACCCGCCCAAAATCGCCTTCGCAAAACCTCCGGAAGGCACGACGCATGCCGCACTGCGCATCGATTATCAAGCGAGCGACGATTACGGGGTCGAAGCGGTCAAGGCGGTGATCCGGCGCGAGGGCGGCAATCCCGAAGAGACAATCGAGCTCGACGCGCCTTTGCCGGGGCTGCACCTGAAAGAAGCGCAAGCCACCAGCTATCACGATTTGTCGCCGCATCCCTGGGCCGGCCTGCCGGTGGAGATCCGGCTTATTGCAACGGATGCGCTCGGCCAAACGGGGGAAAGCGAGCCGGTACAAATCAAGTTGCCGGAGCGAAAATTCGAGCATCCGGTCGCCCGCGCGATCATCGACCAGCGCAAGGAGCTGGCGACCGATCCCGGGTCGCGGTTGGCGGTGGCCGATACGCTCAGCGATCTGCGCGAGCGGCCGCAGCTTTACCGCGACGATACCGTCGCCTTCCTCGGCATGCGCCTCGCCGAAGAGCGTCTGCGGATCAATGACGACGCGAATTCGATAGCCGAAGTCCAACAACTCCTGTGGGACACCGCTTTGCGAATCGAGGATGGACGCATGTCCCTCGCCGAGCGCGAGATGCGGCGCCTGCAGCAGGAGCTCCAGGATGCGCTGGCAAAAAATGCGCCAGACGCGGAGATCGATCGCCTGATGAAGGAGCTGCAGCAGGCGCTCGACCGCTATTTGCAGGCGCTCGCCGAAAACATGGCGCGCAATCCCGACCAGTACCAGCAGCCGGTCGATCCCTCCAAGGTGATCAGCAGCCGCGATCTGCAGCGCATGCTCGACCGCGCGCGCGACCTGGCCCGCAACGGCGCGCGCGATCAGGCGCGCGAGCTGTTGTCTCGGTTGCAGAACATGCTGGAAAACCTGCGCATGGCGAGACCCGGGCAGATGCCGCAGCAGGGGTCGAGCGAGGCGCAGCAGATGATGCGCAACATGCGCGATCTGATGCAGCGGCAGCAACAGCTCCTCGACCGCAGCTTCCGCGCCCAGCAGCAGCAAGGCCAGCAGGGTCAGCAGGGCCGCACGGGACAGCGCGGCCAGCAGCAGGGACAGCAGCAGGGGGGCGACCAGCCGGACGCCAACGGCCAGCTGGGCGACGCTGCCGGCCAGCAGGAAGGCCTGCGCCGCATGCTCGGCGAAATGATGCGCCGCCTCGGCGACGGGCTCGGCGATATCCCCGAGCCTTTGGGCCGTGCCGAGCGAGCGATGCGCGACGCCACCGAGGCATTGCAGCGCCGGCAGCCCGGCGATGCGATCGGTCCCCAGACCGAGGCGCTCGACCAATTGCAGCAGGCGGCGCGCGACTTTGCGGAGCAGATGCAACGCCGCATGCAAGGCCAATTGGGCAACCCGAACGACGATGAGGTCGGCGCCACCGACGGGACGCCGCGCGACCGGATCGAGCGGGATCCCTTAGGTCGGCCGTTGTCGAATAACGGGATTTACGATCAGGGTGACGTGAAAATCCCTGACCAGAATACTCTGCAAAAAGCTCGCGAGATTCTGGACGAACTGCGCCGTCGTGCCGGCGAGCGCTCTCGTCCGGAAATCGAGCTCGACTACATCGATCGCTTGCTGAAGAGATTTTAACCTTGACCGAAGGCGAATGCTCGCTTTCAATCCGTTGACCTTTCTCCTCGTCATGCCCGGCTCGCTCCGGGTATCCTGCAGATCATACCGTTTACGGAATTGCCGGTGATCCCGGTAATCCCGTTTTCAGGTATTGCGCGAGAACTGAAGAGGCGATGGATCGTCGACTATTTCTATCCGTGATGACCGGATTTGCCGCGACGTGGCCGTCGATGGCGCGCGCCGTTGCGCGTCCGCCGATGGCCCTGCGCCGGCTGCGCCTCGTCAACTGCCATACCGGCGAGACGTTCGATGGCGCGTACCGCAACGACCAAGGCCCGATCCCACGGGTCATCGAGGAGCTTTGTGTCTTCTTGCGCGACCACCATTCGGGGGAAAAAACGGAGATCGATGTCGGGGTCATCGATTTCCTGGCCGATGTTCTGGATGCGGTAGGCCAGACCAAAGCCACGATTTTGTCGGCTTATCGCACGGCCGAAACCAACGCGATGCTCGCTCGCACGATGTTTGGCGTTGCCGAGCATAGCCAGCATATCGTCGGCCGCGCGCTCGATATACGTGTCGATTCGGGTCTCTCCGAGGCGATGACAAAGGCCCGCGCGATGGAGCGCGGCGGCGTCGGGTGGTACCCGCATTCCGGCTTTATCCACATCGATACGGGACCGGTGCGGAATTGGACGCTCGACGAACGCGGGCTTGATGGCCTTCTGGTGTTTGACGGCCAGCGGTTGCGGATGATCGGCAAAGCGGATGGGAGAAATCACCTGATGCTCGGCGGCGGTTCGTGGCAACCGCTGACGGTCACAGAGCGCCTCGGGCTGCAGCGCCAGCTCGCCCGCGCGGAATTCCTGGCCCGCACCAGAAACCTGCGTCTCAGCCCGTGATTGCGACGCCGATCAGTTTGCCGACGCCGTAGGTCACGCCGGCGGCGGCGAGGCCGATCAGCAATTGTCGCAGTCCGGAGAACCATACCCCGAGCCCGGTGAACAAGGTTGTGCCGGCGCCGATCAGGAATAGAGCGAGACCGCTGGCCGCGAGGCTGGCGATCACCGCCGGCAGCCCCGCCAGCACAAAATAGGGGGCGACCGGGAAGATCGCGCCGATAGCGAACAGCAGGAAGGAGGTTCCGGCGGCAGCCCAGGCCGAACCGCCGAGCTCATCCGGGTCGATCCCGAGCTCCTCGCGCACGAGCGTGTCGAGGGCGGTTTCCTTGTTGGCGATCAGGCGTTGCGCGAGCGCTTTGGCCTGGTCCGCGGGAAGCCCCTTGCCCTGATATATCAGCGCCAGCTCTTCCTCTTCCTCTTCGGGCACCTGCTCGAGCTCGGTCGGCCTCGGTCTTGATTTGCCGCTGATACGATTCGCGCGTCGTGCTGACCGACAGCCATTCCCCCAGCGCCATCGAGAAGGCGCCGGCAAGGAGGCCCGCAAGACCGGTCACCAGGATCGCATGCGGCGCGAGGTCCGCTCCGGCCACGCCCATGACGAGGCTCAGATTGGAGCACAGCCCGTCATTGGCGCCGAGTACGGCGGCGCGCAGCGCATTGCCGCCCAGGGCGCGATGCCGGCCCTCCAGCCGCGCAATCGTCGCGCCGCTCAACGCGCCCGGCGATGGCGCCGCCAGCGCCTCGATGATGCGGGCGTGCGAGCGCTCGGCCGCGGGCAGCCCGCCGGCAACGGCTTCCGGCTGAGTGTCATAGGTGCCGCTGTCCAGTTGCTCGAGCGTGTTGATGCTCGGCAGGACGAAGGTTGGACCGAAACGGCGCGCCAGCCAAGCGAGCGCCCGCGTCCGAAAGCTCGGCCGCATGCTCGGCACGCGGTGGCCGATCGCCCCGATCTTGCGTTTCCAGAACTCGGCGTGAGCTTCTTCGACCGCGCCGAGGCGGGCGTAAACCTGCGCCAGTTCGGGGTTCTTCTCGGTCTGCGACAGCGTTCGGTATAGCGAGGCGCTGTCCACCTCCCCTTGCAGATTGGCGGTGTAGCGCCGACGCGGATCTTCCTCGGGCATCCTCACTTTCCCTTTGGGCGCGGCGACAGATCCTGCAGGCTGACGAGTTTGCCGGGGTTCATGATGTTGTCGGGATCGAGGGCGCGTTTTACGAGCCGCATCAACTCGATCTCGATCGGTGATTTGTAATGGGTGATCTCGTCCCGCTTTAGGCGGCCCACACCGTGCTCGGCGCTGATCGACCCGTGAAGTTCGCGCACGACGCCGTGAACGATGTCGTTGAACTCCTGCCACCGCGCGAGATAGGCGGCGGTGTCGGCGCCTTCCGGCTGGGTCAGGTTGAAGTGGATGTTCCCGTCGCCGACATGCCCGAAGGCCATCGGCCGAATGCCGGTGAGCCTTTCGGTGACGCCTGTGGTGGCGCGGATGATGAAATCGGCGACCCGGCTGACGGGTACCGACACATCGTGCTTGATCGAGCCCGAATGGAGCTGCGCCTCGACGATGGCTTCGCGAATATGCCAAAGCTGCTTGGCTTGCTGGCCGCTTTCGGCAATGACGCCGTCATCGACCAAATTCTGTTCAAGTGCGGTTTCCAGCAGCCTCTGCAAAAGCGCGCGCAAGCCGCTTTCGGTCTCGCTCGACGCCATTTCGAGCAGGACGTACCAGGGGTGTGGCTCGGCGAGTGGATCGATTGTCCCGGGTATGTGGACCAGCGCCAGATCGAGCGCCGCACGCGGGATCAGCTCGAAGGCGGTAAGCTGGTCGGCGGTCGCGGCACGGGCGTGCGCAAAGAGCGCCATGACATCCTCGACCCGGCTGAGCCCGAGAAAGGCGGTCTCGATTTCGCGCGGTTTCGGGAAGAGCTTCAGGGTCGCGGCGGTAATGATCCCCAAGGTGCCTTCGCCGCCGATGAAGAGCTGCTTCAGATCGTAGCCGGTATTGTCCTTGCGCAACCCGCGCAGGCCGTCCCAGATCCGGCCGTCGGGCAGTACGACCTCGAGGCCCAACGCCAGTTCGCGCGTATTGCCGTAACGCAACACCGCGATGCCGCCGGCATTGGTCGAGAGATTGCCGCCGATCTGGCAGCTGCCCTCGGCACCGAGACTGAGCGGGAACAGCCGGTCGACCTCGGCCGCCGCCTCGTGCAAATGGGCGAGGATGCAGCCGGCCTCGACGGTCATCGTGAAATTGACCGCGTCGATCGCGCGGATCCGGTTCATGCGGCCGAGGGCGAGGACGATGTTCTGCCCGTCCTCGGGCGGGACGCCGCCGCCGACGAGGCCGGTGTTGCCGCCCTGCGGCACGATCGGCAATTTTGCCTTGGCGCAAATCCGCACTACCGCCGCGACCTCCTCGGTCGAAGCCGGCCGGACGACGAGCCGGGTGGCGCCGCGCCACAGCCGCCGCGCCTCGGTGAGATAGGGTTCCTGATCCGCCGGATCCTCAATCCAGCCGCGCGGCCCGACCACCTGTTTGATGCACTCCAATGCCGTTTCGATTGTCAATTTCGGCTCCTAAACCTGCAGCCGCCAGCGCAGCGTCTCTCCGGCCCGGAACGGCACGACGGCATTGTCGCCGTTCCCGATGCGCTCCGGCACCACCCAGGATTCTCGCCGCAACGTGATTCGCGCTTCGTTGGCTGGCAGCTTGTAGAAATTCGGTCCGTTCAGTGAGGCGAACGCTTCCAGTCTGTCGAGCGCTGCTTCCTCCTCGAAAACCTCGGCGTAAACCGCGAGGGCGCAAGGCGCGGTGAAGATGCCGGCGCAGCCGCACGCCGTCTCCTTGGTCGGAACGGCATGCGGCGCGCTGTCGGTGCCGAGGAAGAATTTCTCGCTCCCCGACGTCGCAGCCCGGCGCAGCGCGCGGCGGTGTTTCTCGCGCTTGGCGATCGGCAGGCAATACAAATGCGGACGGATCCCGCCGGCAAAGATCGCGTTACGGTTGATCACCAAGTGGTGCGCGGTAATCGTCGCCGCCATGTTGGGCCCACCCGCAGCCACATACTCCACCGCCTCTTCGGTCGTGATGTGCTCGAGCACGATGCGCAGTTCGGGCAGGCGTCGCCGCAGCGGGTCGAGCACCCGGTCGATAAACACCGCCTCGCGGTCGAACACGTCGACCTCCGGTTCGGTCACCTCGCCGTGGATCAACAGGGGCATGCCGAGGCCCGCCATCCGTTCGAGCACGGGCGCGATTCGCTCATAATCGGTCACGCCGGAGGCCGAATTGGTCGTCGCCCGCGCCGGGTAGAGCTTGACCGCGGTGAACACTCCTTCCTGAAAGCCACCGGCGACCTCTTCCGGATCGGTCTCGTCGGCCAGATAGCAGGTCATCAGTGGCGTGAAGCCCCCTCCCACTCCCTCCCCCGCACGCCCCCACCCCAACCGTCCCCCGCTTGCGGGAGAGGGAAGAGAGGGGGCAGGGTGCGAGCGGCAGGCGGCAAGGATGCGTTCCCGATAGGCCCGCGCCGCCGCGACACTTGTCACGGGCGGCAGCAAATTCGGCATGATGATCGCCCGGGCAAACTGGCGCGCGGTGAGCGGGAGGACGGAGGCGAGCATCTTCCCGTCGCGGAGATGAACATGCCAATCGTCCGGGCGCCGTAAGGTTATAGTCTCAGTGCCTCTTGGCATCTGCTTTCTCCTGCCGCCCTCTTCGTGGCAATAAATTTAGAGATAGCACTCTGTACTAGAGAGTGCTAATCATGTCGACGAAGGCGAGGTCATCGCGGTTGCCGGGTGCTCGAAATGGATCGGGCGCCGAAATCCAGGGCGGCAAGGACCAGATGATCATGACCGAGTTGGACGTCATGAGCCTCGTCGAGACGCAGCGCCGCCGCTGCGAAAACCGACTGAAAAGGAAACGGTCATGGCTGCTAAGGATGTACGGCTCGGCACGGACGCGCGTGAGCGGATGCTGCGCGGCATCGACACTCTCACCGATGCGGTCAGGGTGACGTTGGGGCCGAAGGGACGCAACGTCGTTCTCGACAAGAGCTACGGTGCGCCACGGATCACCAAGGACGGGGTCACCGTCGCAAAGGAAATCGAACTCTCCGACAAATTCGAAAACATGGGCGCGCAGATGGTGCGCGAGGTGGCCAGCAAGACGAGCACGGTCGCCGGCGACGGCACGACGACCGCGACCATTCTCGCCCACGCGATGGTGCGCGAGGGTGTCAAAGCGGTGGCGGCCGGGATGAACCCGATGGATCTCAAACGCGGCGTCGACATGGCTGTCAACGCGGTCGTCAAGGATCTCGAGAAGCGCTCGAAGAAGGTTTCGACAAACGACGAGATCGCGCAGGTCGGCACGATCTCGGCCAATGGCGACCCCGAGATCGGCCGCATGCTCGCAGAGGCGATGAAGAAGGTCGGCAATGAGGGCGTAATCACGGTCGAGGAGGCCAAGTCGCTCGAAACCGAGCTCGACGTTGTCGAGGGAATGCAATTCGACCGCGGCTATTTGAGCCCGTATTTCATCACCAATGCCGAGAAGATGCTCGCCGAGCTCGAAGACCCCTACATCCTCTTGCACGAGAAGAAGCTCTCCAGCCTGCAAGCGCTCTTGCCGATCCTCGAAGCCGTCGTGCAGAGCGCTCGCCCCTTGCTGATCGTCGCCGAGGACATCGAGGGCGAGGCGCTCGCTACCCTTGTCGTCAACAAACTGCGCGGCGGCCTCAAGGTGGCGGCGGTCAAAGCGCCGGGCTTCGGCGATCGGCGCAAGGCGATGCTCGAAGACATCGCCGCCCTGACCGGTGGTGAGGTGATCTCCGAAGATCTCGGCATCAAGCTCGAGAACGTTACGCTCGACATGCTCGGCCGCGCCAAGCGCGTGCGCATCGACAAGGAGAACACGACGATCATCGACGGCGCCGGAAAGAAAGAAGACATCACCGCGCGGATCAACCAGATCAAGGCGCAGATCGAGGAGACGACCTCGGATTACGACCGCGAGAAGCTGCAGGAGCGACTGGCCAAGCTTGCGGGCGGCGTAGCGATCATCCGGGTCGGCGGCGGCACTGAGATCGAGGTGAAAGAGCGCAAGGACCGCGTCGACGACGCCATGCACGCGACCAAGGCTGCGGTCGAGGAAGGTATCGTGCCCGGCGGCGGCGTTGCCCTGCTTTTTGCGAGCAAGGTTCTGGCTGCGCTCAACCCCGTCAATAACGACCAGAGGGTCGGTATCGACATCGTCCGCAAGGCGATCCAATCGCCGGTACGGCAAATCGCCGAGAATTCCGGAGTTGAGGGTTCTATCGTCGTCGGCAAGCTGACCGATAAGGACGACCCGAATTTCGGCTTCGACGCGCAGTCGGGCGAGTACAAGGACATGGTCGCGGCCGGGATCATCGATCCGACCAAGGTGGTGCGGGTGGCACTGCAGGATGCCGCCTCGGTTGCGGGGTTGCTGATCACCACCGAGGCAATGGTAGGCGACCGGCCGGAGCCGAAGGCTGCGCCCGGCATGCCGCCCGGCGGCATGGGCGGCATGGATTACTGAGCCAGCCCGCTCCTTTCGTCTTGGCCGGGCTTGGCCCGGCCATCCACAGCCTTCGAGCGCCCAAACCAAAGGCGTGGATGCGCGGATCAAGTCCGCGCAAGACGAATTTCGGTGGAATACTTCGAAGTCCCAAACCAGCTTTTCTCGCAGGGAGACTTTCCCCCGACAGCTCTGCGCGAATGCGGGGTCCCAGGGCGTCAATGGCCTCGGCGCTTGATCCTGGACCTCCGCTTTCACGGGGGTGACGGGGCAATCCGGCACTCCGATCACGTTCTCTCTGGCATTAGAGACTTTTAGATCTCAGCGCCTCCTCTAAAATTGCTAGCGGGCCGCCGATCGGTCGGTGGGCAGGAGAGACCGCCATGGCAAATCGGGCCGGCAATACTGCGACTTCGACCGAGGTCATTCCGGCCGGGCACGCGGCGCTGACCGAAAAAGAGGAACTTGGGGAGACCGCACCGGATCTATCCACCGGGCTCGGCGCGCTGAGCCTCGCTGCGCTCGGCGTCGTCTTCGGCGATATCGGGACAAGTCCGGTCTACACCTTTCGTGAGTGCTTCAACCCCGAGCACGGGCTTCCGCTCGATGCAGAACACGTGCTTGGCGTTCTGTCGATGATTTTCTGGGCGCTGATCATTGTCGTCACGATCAAATACGTCCTGTTGATCATGCGTGCCGACAATCAAGGCGAGGGCGGAATTCTAGCTTTGCTGGCCCTCGCCTTGGAGATGGCGCAAACTGATCGCTCAAGCAATTTTTTGATATTGCTCGCCCTCGGCGGCGCCGCGCTGTTCTATGGCGACAGCATGATCACGCCGGCGATTTCCGTGCTCAGCGCAGTCGAGGGCATTGGCGTTGCGACGCCGGCGTTGAACCGTTTCGTGCTGCCGCTGACGATTATCGTGCTGCTCGCGCTTTTTCTTTTTCAGAAGGGTGGCACCGGCCGCGTCGGCCGCATCTTCGGCCCGGTGATGGTCTTATGGTTCGCTGTCATCGCGATAATCGGAGTAATGCAAATCGCCGAAACGCCGCGGGTGCTTGAAGCCCTGAACCCCGCGCACGCGGCTCGCATCTTTATCGCCACGCCGGGCGCCGGCTTCGTCGTGCTCGGAGCCGTCGCGCTGGCTATTACGGGCGGCGAGGCGCTCTACGCCGACATGGGCCATTTTGGCCGTTTTCCAATCAGGCTGGCGTGGTTCGCGGTAGTGCTTCCCGCTCTCGTCTTCAATTATTTCGGACAAGGCGCGCTGATCCTGGGGGACAAAGCGGCAATCGACAATCCGTTCTTTCGCATGGCGCCCGCTTGGGGCTTATTCCCGCTGGTGCTGTTGTCGACCGCGGCGACGGTCATCGCATCGCAGGCCGTGATCTCCGGCGCCTTCTCGCTGTCGCGGCAGGCGATCCAACTCGGTCTTATGCCGCCCCTCGACATCTTTCAGACCTCGACCCGCGCGCACGGTCAGATCTATATCGCGCAGATCAACTGGCTGCTGCTGATTGCGGTTGTCGCTCTGGTTCTGGGGTTCCAAAGCTCGAGCGCACTCGCTTCGGCCTATGGTTTTGCAGTCACCGGGACGATGACGATCACGACGGTCCTTGCCGCAGCCGTCATGCGTGGCGTCTGGCGTTGGCAATGGCCGACAATCGCCGTCGTGCTGGTGCCGATCATGACCGTCGACCTTGCGCTATTCGGGGCCAATACCCTGAAGATCCCGAGCGGCGGCTGGTTTCCGCTGGTGATCGGAATCGCCGTATTTACGATCCTGACCACCTGGCGCACGGGAAGGCGGCTGGTGCGGATGCGGCTGGCGAGCGAGGCGGTGCCGCTCGCCTCCTTTCTCGCCACCTGCGACGAGGCGCCGGAAGCCCGCGTTTCGGGGACCGCGGTCTTTCTCACCACCCAGACCGAAGATGTGCCGCTAACCCTGCTGCGCAACCTCAAGCACAACAAGGTGCTGCACCGGACGGTGCTGCTGGTTCACGTCGTCACCGAGAACATCCCCCGAGTGGCGGGTGCGGACCGGATCAAGGCACGGGAGCTCGGCAGCGGCTTTTGGCAGATTGAAGCGCATTTCGGCTTTGCACAGACACCGAACGTAGCGCGGGAGCTGCAGCGGGCGGAGATCCCGGGGCTGGAACTAGATCCGAGTCAGATTTCCTTTTTCGTCGGGCGCGCCAACGTCAAACCAAGCCCGCGGCCCGGGATGGCCCGGTGGCGCGAGCGCCTCTATTCCGCCCTCGCACGCGTCGCGACGCGGTCGCCCGATTTTTTCCGCATCCCGCCGGACCGCGTCATCGAGCTCGGCACCGAGGTCGAGATATGACCGTGGTGTTTTCACGAGGCTGAACTCGGTTGAGATCGATCAGGCGGGATGGATCGGCGGCGACACGCGGCTGCTGGTCCTGTCGAGGACGCGGTATGTTTTCAACCCCAAGCTCGCGCCACTGCTTTCGCTCTTTGTTTTGCCTCTTCCTTGCCTCCAACGAGAAAAATCGAAGGACGGCCCGTGATCTTGCCGTCATCATCGCGTTGAGAAATGGTCGCTACCAATCCCTCACGAGTGTCTTCGATCTTAAGCCGCACGAACATCTTTTCCTCCTTCGGAGTGAGCAAACCTGTATTCCGACGGGCTGCTGACGTCTGAAGTTGCACAGCGTTGGCCAGGGCCTCCACCAGCGGCGTTTTGCAGCCATCATTCAGTTGCCAAGAACCTTTGCTGAAGCGAGCGGAGGCGGCCCACACGGGGTCACCCGGCGCAACGTTTCTCGTCCGCGCGCCGTCCGTGCTCGCGACGCGAGCACGAGATTGTCGAGCAGCTGGGTGAGCGAGATCGCGATTTAAGTTAGAGCGTACCCGCGCCTGGCACGAGCCATGGCCGATGCGGCCGGTCGGCTGATGACATTACCCGATTATCGAGATCAGAATCTGCGTCGACCTCCCGGTCGCCCTGATCCGCGCGAACATCCTTGTTGATCTCTGGCTTGTTGATCTCTGGCTGGTAAACGTCAGACCATTTCCTAAAGCCCTTGGTGCAGCTTTCTTTCAGGGAGATATACATGGAGCAATCCTTCTTTTTGTTATCTAGCTCAGTAGCAATATGGCTGCGATTTTGAATTGTTCCAGCCAATGCCATCGATTGCCCGTGAATATATCACGAATTCTGTTGTCTCGATAGACGACGTCGATCTTGACCGGTATATTTTGTTGGCAACGACGCATCGGAGAAAAAGCGTATGGAAATAAAAATCAACCACGTACCGGCAGATTTTAAAAATATATTGAGGGATCTCTTGCGCTTATAAAAAAAGACACAATATACGAAGACAGAGAATTGGTCTGCCGCGCAAAATTCTGTACCACGGAACGACGTGTGGTCTATCAGACGAAGTCCTAGGTGCCCCGTCGGGTAGCAGACGAGTTTTCTCTCAGGGCCGCGATCCGCGGCGGCAAGATCAGGAGGGAACTCTCCTCCTGACACCGAGGCACGGTAAATGAAAAAGTTTCCGAGTTTGAAACCAGGGATCTGGGGGGCCGTGATCGGTGCGGCCGCGATTTCTGTGGTTGGTTTCTCATCTTTTGGATGGACACTCGGCAGCACCGCCGAACGGATGGCGAAAGAGCGAGCTCAGACAGCGGTCGTTGATGTGCTGGCGCCGATCTGCGTCGAAAGATTCCAACATCAGACCGATGCCGCGACAAAATTGATCGAGTTCAAAAAGGTGTCCTCGTCGTGGGACCGGCGCTCGTTCATCGAGAAGGGCGGCTGGGCGACAATGGCGGGAACCGATGCCCCGAACTCGGCGGTTGTTACCGCTTGCGCCGAACGACTCGTCGGCCCTCTCTAGGCGTTGTGTCGCCCGTTATTGCGGCGGCCAGCCATTCGAGACCGGATCGATCATGGCGCTACCCGCTCGATTTTCCCTGCTCCATTCTGATCTGAACGATTTTCTCTTCGCCTCGGTCGGCGAAGAACAAAACGGAGTAACGCTCAGCGTTGTCTCAGCGTTGACGCGGCTCGGCCTAGATCCTTGGGAACAGGCCGCCCGGCTCACCCCCCTGCCCAAGGCTCGTGCAGCCGAGGCGCTGGCGACGCTGATTGCTCGGCTGCCCATCCGTCGAACGCTCTCATCGGACGATTTGGCCATCAGCCAACGGTTGGTAGAGCTTTTGCCGGACCAAAAATCGGCGCCTTTGCAGGGACGGGAGCGAGTGGGTGCGGAGCAGAAGAAATATTGGCAGGCCATGATATTGCTCGCCTGCCTCGCCCTCGGCGCCGCAATCCTCTCCAGCATGTTGTGATCTGGCGTCGACCACGCGCCGGCGTTGCCCAGCTGGTGCGGCAATCGCGTTCTCTTTATCTGGAAACCTCATGAAATACCTAGTCCCGCCGATCGTCATTCCGGTCCTGCTATTCATTGGTGTCGTGGCATACGGGATGCTCAAGCCGCCCATTATCGTCGGCCACCCTCCCGTTCCCGCGGCGAACTCGCAACCTCGTTAGCCTAACTGGAGCGGTCGCGGCCGAGATGGTATTGATATCGCCGTTGCGACGCGTCGCTCTCCAACCTGGAGGAATCAGCATGTCAGAGCACAAATACCGCGTCGGTCAGGCAGTGGAATTTTTCCCGGAGCGGGGCGTCGAGCATACCGCCAAAGGCCGCTTTAAAATCGTTCGCCTTTTGCTCGGCGAGCGCAATGCGCCTCATTATCGGATCAAGCATGAGGTGGACGGGCACGAGCGGATGGTCGGCGAAGGCGAGCTCGGTCCCCGGTAATCGGCGCATCTGGAGAAAGGGATGGCCCGCAAGCGAAGCCTCCCATATCAGGATAGGGTCGGATCCCGCTCAAAAAATTGCGTTGCGGTTTGCTCAGGTTAGCATGCCTCGCAGGCCGCGATGCGCAGGCCGGAAAGATAGAGCTCGCGATGCTCCGCGTTCCGATACCGCGTTGCGCGCTCCACCACGACAGGCGTGATTGCGCGCAGCCGCTTGACGATCTCTCGCGCTTCGTCGAGCCGTCCCATATGCGCATAGCAGGACGCGAGAACGCGGTAAGTCACCGTGAAACTCGGAGCCCGTTCGAGTGATTCGAGCAGTTTTGCCGCCGCATCGTCGAACCGGCGACTGAAGAAGTGGGCTTCGCTAATTCCGTGCAGATAATTTGCCCGGCGATCACGCGGGCTGAGGCGCAAGAAGGTCTCAAAATGATTGAGTGCGAGATCGGGTTGACCGGCAAATACCCTAAGAATGCCGCTCCAGTGCCAGCCGCGAGCGAAGCTCGGGTTGAGGGTGAGACAACGGTCGATCAACCCGAGCGAGACATCGATGTCTTCGCCGAAGTATCCGAGGACGAAGGCAGCGAGTGCGAGGACATTAGGGTCCTCAGGGCCGCTGCGCAGTGCCCGTCGAGCAAGGCCGACACTGGTGTGCCGGGCCGCTTCCGGGTCTTCGCTCCAGCCGCTCAACTCGAGCCCTTGGTGACAAAGGGCCGCCAAGGCGAGAGCCGGGCCGTAATGCGGATCCCGTTCTATCGCTTGCCCGAGCAGGTCGAGCGCTCGAAGGAAGCCGCTCTTCTCGAAATGTGTCCAAGTGCGGCACTGCGCGTAGATAGAGGTCGTAGGCGGTCAGATCATTCGTCGGGTGTTCGGCTGAACGCCGGATCTCGGCCACTTGTAAGGCCGGCTCGATGACGCCGGCGACGCTCGACGCGACCTTGTCTTGAAGGTCGAACACGTCTTCGAGCGAGCCGCCGAAATGGTCGGCCCACAGATGCGTCCCGCTCGAGCGCGTCGATAAGCTGCGCGGTAATCCGCACGCGGCCACCGGCTTTGCGTACCGCGCCTTCGAGGACATAGCGAACCCCCAATTCACGCCCGACCTGCTTCACGTCGATTGCGTGGCCTTTGTACGTAAAACTCGAATTGCGGGCGATGACGAAGAGCCATCTGATCCGGGAGAGCGCCGTGATGATCTCCTCGACCATGCCGTCGGCGAAATATTCCTGTTCGGGGTCGCCGCTCATGTTTTGGAACGGCATCACCGCCAGCGACGGCTTATCCGGCAGGGGCGGCAAGCCGCTTATGGGAACTGCCGCATGGTCGCGCGCCTCTGCCGCGACCCGCGTCACCGCCGCGGTAAAGCGATAACCGCGCCCGGGGATGGTCTGGATGCAGCTCCCCTCTGTTCGCCCCTCGGAGGCACTGACGATTTCGGCTGCTCGAAAGCGACGCTCAAGGGCGAATACGCCTTCGGGGTTACCGACTTATACCCTACCACAGGTTGTGGCAGGTATCAAGATTTTCGACGGCAACGGCAACTTCAGTCAGCGTGATTACATCGGCGACAGCCTTCGCACGATGAACCAGAAAGATTTCTCGCCGAAAGGGCAAGAAACGGGCACCTATACGGTCAATTCCAACTGCACGGGCAGCATGGTGATCAACTTGAACGCGCCTGTCCCGATGGGTTCCACAGGGGTAATAAACATCATGTTTGTGATCAGCGACGGCGGCCGTCATATCCACGAAGTCGTTTCGGAATTCACTCCGCCCGGATCTACTACCGGACCCGCAGCCCACCCAAACCAGTGCCGACGACTGGAAGGTCGCGTCGGATCGGTAGCGCAACTGACGCGCCTCGGACGCATGGCGTGCTACATTTCTCGCCGCGCGAAGTTCTGGCGCCAGCTGCGATTTTTCGCTGATCTGACTTGCACCGGAACAGCGAGAAACAGCGACGGAACAGCCAGAGTTCTGGCTGTTCCGTCATCGGCTGAACCAGCCGCGACCCAGGATTTCTGCCGAAAACGGGATGTCGCTGGCTGATAACGCGCCGCCAATAACAGCGAAAAGAGCCCGCCCCACCATATCGTCATTCCCGCGAAAGCGGGAATCCAGGGCGGCGGCAAGGCCGCAGCGCTCGTCTCTGGACCCCCGCCTTCGCGGGGTGACGCTAATCCTGGCGCGACTCTGGCTCGAAAGGAGCGAGGCCGCCCCATATCGTGATAGAGCGGCGCGGTCTGGCTTGCTATCGTCCGCGCCGGCATTTTGGAGGGCGGCATGAGCGGGTGCATCGTCGGTTGGGCGCACAGCAAATTCGGCAAGCACGAGGGCCGGGACGTCGAGTCGCTGATCGTCGAGGTGGCGCAGGCGGCGCTGGCCGATGCCGGGGTCGCGGCAGCCGACATCGACACGATCTATCTCGGCACGATGAATGGCGGCTTTGTTCGCCAGGAGTTCCCGGCTTCGCTGGTGTTTCAGGCCGATCCCGCGCTGCGCTTCAAGCCGGCGACGCGGGTCGAGGACGCCTGCGCCACCGGCTCGGCCGCGATCCACCAGGGTCTGAACGCGATCGCCGCCGGCAGAGCGCGGCTGGCGCTGATCGTCGGCGTCGAGAAGATGACCGAGGTCTCCGGCGCGCAGGTCGGCGACATCCTGCTCGGCGCCTCCTACCGCAAGGAGGAGGACGCGATCGAGGGCGGTTTTGCCGGCATCTTCGGCAAGATCGCGCAGAGCTATTTCCAGCGTTATGGCGACCAGTCCGATGCACTGGCGCGGATCGCCGCGAAGAACCACAAGAACGGCGTCGCCAATCCGCTGGCCCAGATGCAAAAAGATCTCGGCTACGAATTCTGCCGCACTGTTTCCGACAAGAACCCGATCGTCGCCGGCCCGCTGAAGCGCACCGATTGCTCGCTGGTCTCGGACGGCGCCGCGGCGGTCGTGCTCGCCGACACGGCGACGGCGCTCAGCATGAAGAAGGCGGTGATTTTCCGCGCCGCCGAGCAGGTCAACGACTTTCTGCCGATGAGCCGGCGCGACATCGTCGCCTTCGAAGGGCCGGAGCTTGCCTGGAAACGGGCGCTCGCCGCCGCCCGGCTCGGCCTCGACGACCTCGATCTGGTCGAGACCCATGACTGCTTCACGATCGCCGAGCTGATCGAATACGAGGCGATGGGGTTGACCCCGAAAGGCGAGGGCGCGCGCGCCATTCTCGAAGGCTGGACCGAAAAGGACGGCAAACTGCCGATCAACCCGTCGGGCGGGCTCAAATCGAAGGGGCACCCGATCGGCGCGACCGGCGTGTCGATGCACGTGCTGGCGGCGATGCAGGTGACCGGCAAGGCCGGCGGCATCCAGGTGCCGGACGCCGCGCTCGCCGGCGTCTTCAACATGGGCGGCGCCGCGGTCGCCAATTTCGTCAGCATCCTCGAGCCGCTGCGCGCCTAACGTCATTCCCGCGCAAGCGGTAACCCAGCGCCTAAGGTCTCCTAGGCTGCCCTGGGCCCCCGCTTCCGCGGGGGAGACGAGTGAAGGAGGCGTATGATGGCCACGTTCCGCGCACTGGTGTTGCACGAGGAGGGCGGCAAGGTCGTCCCGCGGATCGAGGCGGTCGACGAGGATCGGTTGCCGCCGGGTGAGGTCACCGTCGCGGTCGAGTGCTCGACCCTCAACTACAAGGACGGGATGATCCTGCAGGGGATCGGCCGGCTGGTGCGCAATTATCCGCATGTTCCCGGCGTCGATTTCGCCGGCACCGTCGAGCGCTCGGATTCGCCGGAGTTCAAGCCGGGCGATCCGGTAATTCTGACCGGCTGGCGGGTCGGCGAGACGCAATGGGGCGGCTACGCCGAGAAGGCGCGCGTCCCGGCCTCCTATCTGGTGCGCCGGCCGGAAGGGCTCAGCGCCCGCCAGGCGATGGCGATCGGCACCGCCGGGTTCACGGCAATGCTGGCGGTCATCGCTTTGGAGCGGCACGGGCTCAAACCCGACGCGGGCGATGTGCTGGTTACCGGCGCCGCCGGCGGCGTCGGCAGTGTCGCGGTGGCGCTCCTTTCGCGGCTCGGGCACCGGGTTGTCGCGTCCACCGGCCGACCCGAGCAGCGCGACTATCTGACCGAGCTCGGCGCGGCCGATCTGATCGATCGCGCAACACTCGCGGCGAAACCGTCGCGGCCGCTCGACGCCGAGCGCTGGGCCGGGGCGATCGACGCGGTCGGCGGGACCACCCTGGCGACGATCCTGACCCAGCTCAAATACCGCGCCAGCGTCGCCGCCTGCGGCCTCGCCGGAGGCAGCGATCTGCCAGCGACGGTGATCCCGTTCCTGTTGCGCGGGGTCAACCTGCTCGGCATCGACTCGGTCATGTGCCCGCGCGACGAGCGGATCGAAGCGTGGCAGCGGCTGGTGCGCGACCTGCCGCTCGACAGGCTCGACAGGATGACCGAGACCGTGCCGCTTTCCGCGCTGCCCGGGCTTGCGCCCAAGATCCTCGGCGGCGAGATCCGCGGGCGGATCGTCGTCGACGTTACTGGTTGATCTTCCGGGAATTCTCGGACGTGTCCGCGCGTTCGCGGGTCATGAAGAACACTGAATTACGCCGCCGAACAATCAGCGTTGCTCAACGAGGCCAGATCGTCCAGCGCGTCCTCGTCGATGGTTGGACGAGCGTCGAGGTCGCCGCCGCCTTTGGCGTGCCGAGGCGGATTGTCGAGGTCTGGGTGACCGATTTCCGCCGGCACGGTATGGCGAGTCTTCGCCAGGATCCCGGACGGACGATCGCCGCGGAGATGGTTCGCTCTACGGTATGGCGCCCGGTGCGGGCGATGTGGCGCAAACTCTTGATCGGCCTTCGCGAGTCTTTGGCGCCCGAGCCGCTCGTCCAGCCCTTGCCGCTGCGCCATTCGAACAAGGACGGCCCGCGCTAGCTCAAGTCACCGGTTGCGGAAGGCTGGCTTTCGCTTGTCGATGAAGGCGTCCATGCCTTCCTTCCGGTCCTCGGTGGCGAAGGTCGAATGGAACAGCCGCCGCTCGAAACGCACCCCCTCGGCGAGGGTCGTCTCATAGGCGCGATTGACCGCTTCCTTGACCATCATCGCGATCGGGCGAGACATGCCGGCGATCCGCTCGGCGATTTTGACCGCCTCGGAGAGCAGCTCGGCTGCGGGAACGATGCGGCTGACGAGCCCGGCGCGTTCCGCCTCCGCCGCATCCATCATGCGGCCGGTGAGGCACAGATCCATCGCCTTCGCCTTGCCGACAAAGCGGGTGAGGCGCTGGGTCCCGCCCGCCCCCGGGATCGTGCCGAGATTGATCTCCGGCTGGCCGAACCGCGCCGTGTCGGCGGCAATGACGATGTCGCACATCATCGCGATCTCGCACCCGCCGCCGAGCGCAAACCCGGCGACCGCCGCAATGACCGGCTTGCGGCACTGCGCGACCCGCTCCCACCCGCGGGTGATGAAATCCTCGCAATAGATCTCGGGATAGCTCTTCGCCACCATCTCCTTGACGTCGGCGCCGGCGGCGAAGGCCTTCTCGTTCCCGGTCAGCACGATCGCGCCGATCGCCGCGTCTTCTTCGAGATCGTCCAACGCCGCGGCGAGCTCGCTGATCAGCGCCGCATTCAGCGCGTTCAGCGCCGCCGGCCGGTTGAGCGTGACGATGCCGACCGCGCCGCGCCGCTCGACGAGGATGTTCTGGTAGCCGGGTTGCTCACTCATCCTTTGCCTCTCTAACGCTGTCGTTTCGCACAGAAAAAGGTCGATCGGCCGGACTGCACGATCCGGCGCACGGCGCCGCCGCAATCGCAGCCGGGGCAGGGATCGCCTTCATGGCCATAGACTGCCCAGCGGTGCTGGAAATACCCGAGCTCGCCGTCGGCTTGGACGTAATCGCGCAGTGAGGATCCGCCGGCCTCGATCGCCTCGGTCAGGACCGAGCGAATCCCGCTGACCAACCGCTGCGCGCGCCCCCGGCCGATCGAGGCCGCGAGGCGTCGCGGCGAGACGCCCGAGCGGAAGAGCGCCTCGCAGACATAGATGTTGCCGAGCCCGGCGACGATCCGCTGATCGAGCAGCGCCGACTTGATCGGCGTCATCTTGCCGGCGAGCGCCGCGGCGAGATAGGCGCCAGTTGAATTCGGCTTCGAGCGGCTCCGGGCCGAGCCCTGCCAAGAGCGGGTGCTGTTTCTCCTCGCCGCGCTTGACATAATCGAGCAGCCCGAAACGGCGGGCATCGTTGAAGCGGATGACGGTACCGTCGTCGAGCCGCAATACCACATGGTCGTGCGGTGCGTCCGGCAGAGCGGCGGTGCCCGCCGTGACCCGCCCGGACATGCCGAGATGCAGCAGCAAAAGTCCGTCCGAATCGAGCTCGATCAGGATGTATTTCCCGCGCCGGCCGAGCGCGCCGATACGTGCGCCGTCGAGCCGCGCGGCAAGGGCGGGCGGAAACGGCCGCCGCAGATCAGGCCGGCGCAGCTCGGCCTGCAGAATGCGGCGGCCGCTCATCTTCAGTGCGAGACCGCGCCGGACCGTCTCGACCTCAGGCAGTTCGGGCATCGGTCCGGCCCGGCTCCTTGCGAGGACGATCGCAACGAAGCAGTTCACGCACCGGCTCGATTTGCGGATCGTGGCGCGCGCGCCACTCTGCAAGTATGTTCCTGCCCGATGAGTGACGAAGACACAAGCGCTCGCACCGATTTCGGCTTCCGCCGGGTGCCGGAGCGCGAGAAGGCACCGCTGGTCCGCGCTATTTTCGACAGCGTCGCCGAGCGCTACGACCTGATGAACGATTTGATGAGCGGCGGCATCCACCGCCTGGTGGAAGAACGAGATGGTGGCCGCGTTGAAGCCGCGTCCGGGCCAGCGTCTGCTCGATGTCGCCGGCGGAACCGGCGACATCGCCCTGCGCGCCTTGCCGCGCCTTCTGGGGAAGGGGGAGGCCGCGGACGGAGGCGCCGTCGTCTGCGACGCCAGCGCAGCGATGCTCGAGATCGGCCGCGCCCGCGCGCTCGATCAGGGAATTCTCGCCGGGATCGAATGGGTGTGCGCCGATGCCGAACGGCTTCCGGTGGCCGACCGCAGCGTCGATCTCTATACGATCGGCTTCGGATTGCGCAACGTCACCCATATCGATCGGGCGCTCGCCGAGGCGCGCCGCGTGCTGAAGCCGGGCGGACGCTTTCTGTGCCTCGAATTCACGCCCGAAATCACCCCGCTCCTCCAGCCGCTCTACGACCTCTACAGCTTCCAGATCGTGCCGTTGCTCGGCCAGGTCGTCACCGGTGATCGCGACGCCTACGCCTATCTCGTCGAAAGCATCCGGCGTTTCCCGCGGCAGAGCGAGCTCGCCGAGATGATCGCCGGAGCCGGTCTCGACCAGGTCAAATTCCGCAATCTGACGGGGGGCGTCGCTGCGCTCCATTCTGCCTGGCGCCTCTGACCCGCTCCGACCCAGATTTGGGCTTCTGCGCAGCGCTCCGCAATTTTGTGCGGCTGGTCCGGATCTGCCTTACCCTCGCCCGGCACGATGCACTGTCTCCGTTGACGGCCGTCCCTGCCGCAGTGCCCTTTGTGCGGTTTGGTCACCTGTTTGCACGCCGCCGCAGCCGGGTCTTGCCGCGGCCGGGTCAGCGGCTCGCCGCCGCGTTCGAAGAATTGGGGCCGAGCTTTATAAAGCTCGGCCAGCTTCTGTCCACCCGAGCCGATCTCCTCGGCGAGGAGATCACTGCCGATCTCACCGGCCTGCAGGACCAGCTCCCGCCTTTCCCGGGCACCGAGGCGCGGGCCCTGATCGAGGCCGAGTTCGCCCGCCCGCTCGACGGTCTGTTCGCATCCTTTGACGAGGGGGCGATAGCAGCCGCTTCCATCGCCCAGGTCCATTTCGCTCGGACCACCGACGGGCACGAGGTTGCCGTCAAGGTGCTGCGGCCGGGCATTGCCGCTGCGTTTGCCCGCGACCTCGACCTGTTCCTGTGGCTCGCCGGTTTGGGTGAGCGGCTGCAGCCCGCGCTGCGACGGCTCAAGCCGGTCGAGGTGGTGCAGACGCTCGCCGAGGTGGTCAGGTTCGAAATGGACCTGCGGCTGGAGGCTGCCGCGGCCGCGGAGCTCGCCGAGAATTTCGCCGGGGACCCGAACTTCCATGTGCCTCGGGTCGATTGGCTGCGCACCGGCCGAACCGTCTTGACGCTCGAGCGGATAACCGGGATCCGCATCGACGACAAGGCGGCGCTCCTCGCTGCCGGGCATTGCATCGAAGATCTATTGCGTAAAGCCGCCGCAGCCTTTTTCAACCAGGTCTTCCGCGACGGCTTTTTTCACGCCGATCTCCATCCCGGAAACATGTTCGTCGATGCCGATGGCGCAATCGCCGTCGTCGATTTCGGCATCATGGGGCGGCTCGATCGCGACACCCGCTTCTACCTCGCGGATATGCTGATCGGCTTTCTCTCGGGAGATTACCGCCGGGTGGCGGAAGTCCATTTCGCGGCCGGGTACGTGCCGACGGGCCGGTCCATCGACGCCTTCACGCAAGCGTGCCGGTCGATCGGCGAACCCATCCTCGGCAGACCGTTGCAAGAGATCTCGGTCGCCCGCTTGCTCGCGCAGCTCTTTGAGATCACCGAGCAGTTCGACATGGAAACCCAGCCGCAGCTTTTGTTGCTGCAGAAAACCATGGTCGTCATCGAGGGCGTCGGGCGTCGTCTCGATCCCGAGATCAACATCTGGGCTCTCGCGCGGCCGCTGATCGAAGAGTGGATGCGCGACAATCGCGGGCCCGAAGCAAGAGTTCGACTCGGACTGGAGACAATCGCCGACCTTGTCGAGCGCGTCCCGCGGCTGGTGCGAAGCCTCGATGCACTGATTGCCGATTGGTCGCGCGAAGGGATTGTGATGCACGCCGAAACTTTGGCGATTCAGGCCGCCCATCGTGCCCGGCATCTGGCAATCGTAATAGTGCCGGTGTGGATCACAGCGTTGGCTTTGGCCGGGATCGCCGTCGCGCTCCTACTCGGGCGATAGCCGCTGAGAACTGCTCAAGAAAATTTCTGCAAGTGTGAGGTAGCTCACAAAGGATCGGTGGCTGACGCTTCAGTTTGCAGAGTGGCGGACCAGCTTTGTCGCTGACCGGCCTCCCGGCATCCACAGGAGCAGAAAATGGTTAGGATCTGGGGCTCTGCAGTGATTGCGGGGTCGTTCCTTGGCGTCTTGGAGACCGTGGCCGGGTCTCCGGCCTCGGCCTTCGACCGGCGCATCGAGCTAACCAACAATACACGGATGGCAATCGTCGAAATTCAAATTGCCCAAGTCGGCACGGGGCGGTGGGAAAGAGATCTTCTGGGCGAAGGCATCTTGCTTCCTGCCCAATCTGTACTCGTCGACATCGACGATGCGAAGGGCCACTGCCGGTTTGATATCAAAACGGTATTCGACGATGGGACCAGCTCCACTCGGCGCGATATCGACGTTTGCGCGGTGGAGAGGTTTGCCGTCTCCTATCGATAGCTCTCGCCCTTGCCACCGGGCAGTAGCATATTGACCTCGGCTGACAGAATCGGAGGGCCGACTTGCTTCAGGACCGGCGCATTCTGCTGATCATTTCCGGCGGGATTGCCGCCTATAAGAGCCTCGACTTGATCCGCCGGCTGCGCGAGCGCGGCGCCGCCGTTCGCTGCATCATGACCGCCGCGGCGAAGCACTTTGTGACGCCGCTGTCGGTTGCCTCGCTGAGCGAGGACAAGGTCTACGACGACCTCTGGTCGCTGACCGACGAGAGCGAGATGGGGCATATCCGGCTGTCGCGCGAGGCCGATCTCGTGGTCGTGGCGCCGGCGAGCGCCGATCTGATCGCCCGCATGGCGGCGGGGCTCGCCGACGATCTCGCGACGACCGCTCTTCTCGCCTCCGACAAGCCGGTGCTGATCGCCCCGACGATGAACCTGATGATGTGGGCGCATCCGGCGACCCAGGCGAACCTGGCGACCCTAGATGCGCGCGGCGTCGTGCGCGTCGGACCGGGCTCGGGCGAACTGGCCTGCGGCGAGGTCGGGTCTGGTCGCATGTCCGAGCCGCTGGAGATCATCGCGGCCATCGAGCATGTGCTGAACGGCGATAAAAGGCTCGCCGGAAAGCGGGCGCTGGTCACCAGCGGGCCGACCCGCGAGCCGATCGATCCGGTGCGCTACATCTCGAACCATTCCTCGGGCAAGCAGGGCCATGCCATCGCCGCAGCCCTGGCCGCGCTCGGCGCCGAGACGGTGCTCGTTTCCGGACCGACGCAGGAGCCCTCGCCGGCCGGGGTCAAGCTCGTGCCGGTCGAGACCGCGGCGGAAATGCTCGCCGCCTGCGAAGCCGCGCTCCCGGTCGACGTGGCCGTGATGGCGGCGGCCGTCGCCGACTGGCGGGTCGAGAGCGTCGCCCTCCACAAGCTGAAAAAGGACGAGGGCGGCCCGCCGGTGCTCCGTCTTGCCGAGAACCCGGACATCCTGTCCCGCATCGCGCAGCGCGGCAACGATCGCCCTGCTCTCGTCATCGGTTTTGCGGCGGAGACCGACGACATCGTCGAGAACGCCCGCCTCAAGCTGAAACGCAAGCGCTGCGACTGGATTCTCGCCAATGACGTCTCGCCTGGAACCGGCACCTTCGGCGGCGACCGCAACACGATCCACCTGGTGGACACGGCGGGTGTCGAAGACTGGCCGGTCATGACAAAGCGGGAGGTCGCCGCTCGGTTGGCCGATCGCGTAGCCGGATCGCTCGGGCGTCAGCCGGCGTGACCCGTGAAGATCGAGCTGAAAATCCTCGACCCGCGGCTGCCCGGTTGGGGGTTCCCGAGCCGAGGGTCGCGGCTCGCGGCGGGGCTCGACCTCCACGCCTGCCTCGACGGTCCGCTCGTCCTGCAGCCGCAAGCGCCCGCCGCCCTGATCTCCGCCGGCATCGCGTTTCGCATTGGCGACCCAGAATGGTGCGCGCTGGTGCTGCCGCGTTCCGGTCTCGGCCACAAGCGGGGGCTCGTTCTCGGCAACACGGTCGGCGTCATCGACGCCGACTACGAGGGCCCCTGCCTCATATCGGCGTGGAACCGCAATCCTGCGCAGGGCGGCGACAACATCGAGATCCGGCCGGGGGACCGGATCGCGCAGCTGGTCTTTACCCGTATCATACGGCCGGAATTCGTGGTCGTGCCGTCATTTTCGAGTGCGGCAGGCCGCCAGGACGCCGGGTTCGGTTCGACCGGCGTCGAGGCCGCTTGTCCCGATCCGCTTCCGGGGTGACAATCCTACCAATAAGACCCGGTATCACGGGGTAGCGGTTCGGGGAAGGATGATTCGGTTAACCAAGAAACTGCTGTTCGCCATCGAGGCGGTGCTCGACATCGCTTACAATGGCGGTCACGCGCCGGTGCGTTCATCCGAAATTACCGAGCGCCAGGGCATTCCGCGCCGCTACCTGGAGCCGGTGCTGCAGGAGCTGGTCCGGCACAAGATCCTGCTCGGGATCCGAGGCCCCAGCGGGGGCTACCGGCTCGCCCGCGAGCGGCGGCGCATCAGCCTTGGCGACATCGTGCGAACGTTGCGTGGGCTTGGGACCGCGGAAGATCCGATCGCCGACCCGGCCGGCAGCGCGCTCGGCCATCAGATCGTTCGTCCGCTGTGGCTCGATCTACAGGAGGAGATGATGAAGCGGCTCGACTCGCTGACCCTCGATGATCTTTGTGGTCGCGCGCACCGGGCCGGCATTACCGGCCGCGCCACCGAATACACCGATTTCGAGATTTGAACGGGCGAACCTAGATAATTACAACCGCCTACATCAATGTCGAACCAGCAAAGGGCAAAGTTGATGGATACCGCGACCAGCACCAGGGAGCAGAGCGCCGAATTTCGCGGTCGGGTCTATGACAGCATCGCCGATACGATCGGTGCGACCCCGCTCGTCCGCATCCATCGCCTCGCGAAGGATGCCGGAGCTAAGGCTGACATTCTGGCCAAGTGCGAGTTCTTCAATCCGTTCGACTCGGTCAAGGACCGCATCGGGGTCTCGATGATCGCCGCCGCCGAGGCCGCCGGCCGGCTCAAGCCCGGCACCGTGTTGGTCGAGCCGACCTCCGGCAACACCGGGATCGCACTCGCCTTCGTGTGCGCCGCGAAAGGCTATCGGCTGATTCTGACTATGCCGGAGAGCATGTCGCTCGAACGCCGCAAGATGCTGCTGTTGCTCGGCGCAGAGCTCGAATTGACCCCGGCGGCGCAAGGGATGCGCGGGGCGATCGCCAAGGCGGAGGAAATCGTCGGATCGTTGCCGGACGCATTCATTCCGCAGCAGTTTCAGAATCCTGCGAACCCGGAGATCCATCGCCGCACGACGGCCGAGGAGATCTGGAAAGATACCGGCGGCGCGGTCGACGTGGTGGTCAGCGGGGTCGGGACCGGCGGCACGTTGACCGGCGTCGGCTCGGTTCTGAAGCCGCGCAAGCCCGGTCTCAAGATGATCGCGGTCGAGCCCGAGGATAGCGCAGTGCTGTCGGGCGGACCCCCGGGCTCCCACCGGATCCAGGGGATCGGCGCCGGTTTTATCCCCGACGTCCTCGACACCAGCTTGATCGACGAGATCGTCCGGATCGGCAACGACACTGCCGTCAAGTGCGCGCGGGAGGCGGCCCGGCTCGAAGGTCTCGCGGTCGGGATTTCGTCCGGGGCGGCGCTCGCCGCCGCTCTCGAAGTCGGCGCGCGGCCCGAGATGGCGGGCAAGACGATCGTCGTGGTGTTGCCCGATTTTGCCGAGCGGTACCTGTCGACCGTTCTCTTCGACGGCATCTGAGATACCCGATGGAGCTTACCGAGGAGCAGTTTCAGCGCTACGCCCGCCACCTGATCCTTGATGAAGTCGGCGAGGAGGGGCAGGTCCGGCTCTTGTCCTCGCGCGTCCTCGTCGTCGGCGCCGGCGGCCTCGGCTCCCCGTTGCTGCTCTATCTCGCTGCCGCCGGGGTCGGAACCCTCGGCATCACCGATGCCGACCGGGTCGACCTGACCAATTTGCAGCGGCAGATCGTGCACGCGACCGACCGTATCGGCGCGCTCAAGGTCGACAGCGCCCGGCACACGCTCGCCGCGGTCAACCCCGGCGTGCGGGTCGAAACCCACCCGCTGCGGCTTGGGCCGGACAATGCCGAAGCAATGATCAGCGATTACGACCTCGTCGCGGACGGCAGCGACAACTTCGAGACGCGCTACCTACTGACGGATATTTGCTGTCGACTCGAAAAGCCTCTGGTGGCGGCGGCGCTGTCCCCGTTCGAGGGCCAGCTCTCGACCTTTAAGCCCTATCTCGGCCCCGGCCACCCCTGCTACCGCTGCCTGTTCCGCGACCCGCCGCCGCCCGACCTCGTGCCGCGCTGCGAGACCGCCGGCATCCTCGGCGCCGTCGCCGGCGTGCTCGGCACGTTGCAGGCGGTCGAGGTGCTGAAGGAGCTCCTGCAGCTCGGCGAGAGCCTCGACGGCACGCTTCTGCTTTATGACGCACTGCGCGCCCGTTTTCATTCGATCCGCATCAACAAGGACCCGGATTGCCCGACCTGTTCTTGATAGGCTGCCATGGAGCGCGAGAGTAAGCGCATTGCCCGGGAGTGGGACCGGGAGATCGAGGCGGAGATCCGCCGCCTCGCCGCACGGCAAAAAGAGGGATGGGGCCGGGTCGTGGTCTGGACGGTGCTGGAGCTGGTCTGGTTGGTAGCAGTGTTTGTCGTGCTCGGTGTTTTCAGCCGGTTGCACTGAAACCGACTACACTGAAGACAGTCGTCCTCACTTTGCCATCATTCCGCGCCTGCCGCTCGGGTTGCGTTCGGACGAAGCTTTGCCGCGGCTCTCGTGCCTTTGTTCGGTCGCTTTCTCGCGCGCATTGCCTTGCTCGGCGGCCTTGCCGAACCGTTTTGCCGCTTTGCCGGTGTCGCGATCGACGCCTCGGCCGGAAAGGTGCATCAGCCCGAGTGTCACTTGCGCCGCCGGGTTGTTTTTCTCTGCCGCCTTCTCATACCAGCTGGCAGCGGTCGGAAGGTCCTTCGCACATCAACAGTTGATCTTGATCTTATGCTGAAATGTTTTGAAATCAGTTTATTTTACTGTGAACTCGTCAGGTATTTGTTCAAATTTGCGTTAAACAGTTCATTTGGTTTTTCACGGCGGAATTAACAAAGACGTCAGGTTTGCGCGTTAATAGGAGATCGCTCTTATTGAGGGCGGTCAAACGACATTCCCGCAGATCGAGAAAAATCGTGATCCATTCAATTCAGACCAGCCGCTTCGAGTTCGACCGACGCGATGCCGGAGATGACGCTCGAGAGATCCGACCAGCCCTCCGCAATGGCCAATATCGTGGCGTTCGAGCAGGGTCTCTACGCCCTCGAAATCGGCGAGAGCCCCTGCATGCTCGGCCGGGTGTCCAGTCTCCAAGTGCCCGCGGTGCAGATCTGCGCGCTACGGAATGAGCGAGAACGAAGTGCTGAAATCATCGGCACTTCCGGACGCGGCGACAGCTGGCTCGACCGGGAGGGTGGTACAGTCATCGTCAAGTCGCCAGCGGGTGGCGCACATGTACTCGTTACCGCCTATGGTCTTCCGGCGCAGGCCATCTCCATACCCGATATCCACGTGCGGCGGCTCGATCCACCTCGTTCGAATGGCGCGCCGCCCCGATCCCCCGATCCGGCCGGCTACCCGGCCGACGAGCCGGAAGAGATCCTCAGCGAGATCGTGCTCCATGTAGAGCGCCTCGGCGACCGGCGCTCTCCGGGGGAAGGCTGGGTCGGCAATCGCGGCAAGAAATTGCGCATCGAAGCCTTCAGCATTCGCCCGGTCGACACATTGCTGGCGCGCGACATCGAATTCAAGGCGTTGGGCCCGAAGGGGCGGCAGACGCCCTGGGTCACGGATGCCAAGCTCTGCGGCACGCGTGGGCGGGGGCTTCCGTTGACCGGGTTTGCGATCCGTCTGACGCCGCATGCCGCGGAGCGGTTCGATGTCGTTTACCAGGGCGCCTTCTTCGAAAGCGGCGTCGTGGGCCCGCACCGCAATGGCGAGCTCTGTATTCCGCCGATTTCCGACGATCCGCTGGAGGCGCTCAATGTGCGCCTGATCCGACGGTCTCATCGTTAAAACCCGCGGCCATCCGGTCGCTTCGAAGCCGCGGTACCGAACAATGCACGACATATGCTCGTCCGAAGGTACCGCTGCCCCGTCCAAGACCGTCTTGAATGTCGGCTGCGGATATCCGTTGCGGCAGAAGCTGCACCACCATTTTCACGGACCCGAATGGCGCGAAATCCGGCTCGATCTCGACCCTGCCGTGCAACCCGACATCGTCTGCTCGATCACCGATATCGGCCCAGTCGCTGCCAATTCGGTCGACGCCGTTTGGTCTTCCCACAATCTCGAGCATTTGCAGCGCCACGAAGTGCCGCAGGCGCTCGCCGAGTTCTTCCGGGTGCTGAAGCCGCATGGCTTGCTGCTGCTGACGTTGCCGGACCTAAAGCAGGTGGCGCAGCTCGTCGTGGAGGATCGGCTCGAGGACAGCGCGTACATCTCCCAAAGCGGCCCGATCACGGCGCTCGACATGATCTTTGGACATACTGCTTCGTTGGCGCGCGGCAACCAGTTCATGGCGCACCGCAGCGGATTCACTGCGCGAAGCTTGCACAAGCTGCTGATCGAAGCGGGATTCATCGAGGTCACACTGCGCCAGGGCACCTCGTTCGATCTATGGGCCACGGGCTCCAAGCCGGGCCGAGGCTGAACCGATGAAGTTTTTGTTCGTCCACCAGAACATGCCGGGCCAATATGTCCACATCGCGCGCCACCTGGCGCAGAGCGGGCACGAAGTCAGCTTCATCACTCAGCCGCGGGCTGCCCAGATCGCCGGTGTCCGCAAGCTCGAATACGAGCCCGCGGCGCCGCCGGGCGACGGACACGCTCATACGCGCGAGTTGCAGAGCGGCGTCGCGAACGGGCTGGCGGTGGTGCGGCTCTGCGAATGGCTCGCCCGCGACGGGTTTGTGCCGGACATCGTGATCGGCCACAACGGCTGGGGAGAAATTCTCTATGTCAAGGATATGTGGCCGCAAATCCCGTTGCTCGGCTACTTCGAATTCTTCTATCGGGCGCGCCGATCGGACGTCGATTTCGACCCTGAATTTCCTCCGGAACCGGACGCGCCGATGCGTCTGCGGACGCGCAATGCGCTGAACCTGCTCGGCCTCGACGCAGTCGATTGGGGCCAGAGCCCGACCGAATGGCAGCGATCGCAGTACCCGAAACGCCACCGCGACCGCATCACGGTCGTGCACGAAGGAGTGGATACGAGCCTGGTGCGGCCCGACCCGACGGCGCGGCTGTGGCTCGGCAGCGGCCGCTGCCTGTCGCGGGCGGACGAGATCGTCACCTACAGCGCGCGCGACCTCGAACCCTATCGCGGCTTTCACGTGTTCATGCGTTCTCTGCCAAAGGTGCTCGAAAGGCGGCCGGCGGCGCAGGTGCTGATCGTTGGCAATGACGGCGTCAGCTATGGACGCCAGCCGGAAGGGGCTGTCAGCTGGCGGGCCAAGATGCTCGATGAGCTGGACGGCAGGCTCGACCTGAGGCGCATCCACTTTCTCGGGCACCTTCCCTACCAGCATTACTTGACCGTGTTGCAGATCTCGACGATTCACGTCTATCTGACCTACCCGTTCGTGCTGTCATGGTCGTTGCTCGAAGCGATGTCGGCTGGCTGCCTCGTCGTCGGCTCTCGCACGCCGCCGGTCGAGGAAGTGATGGGCGACGCAGAGAACGGCCGCCTGGTCGATTTCTTCGATGTGGAAGCGCTGACCGATCGGATTGTGGCGGCACTCGCGACCAATAACAAGGCCGCCGGCAACAAGAATTCGCGCAGCGGCACGGCAGACTGCGATCGACCGTTACGACGTCCGAACTGTCACCCTGCCGGCCTATCTGGACCTGCTGCGCTCGTTGCTGTGAGCCGGCGAGGGCGATAAGTTGCTCGACGATTATCGGCACCATTGAGGGTCTCCGGTGGAGCGTTCCGCGTAACCGAGAAGATCCTCACGATCGGGCGGGTGCGACGGGCAGACGATGGCGGCGATCGCATCCGCATTTGCAGGCGAGATACAACCAACCGGGGCATCTCACTGCAGAAGCAGTGGAGTGTCATTTTGACCTTTATCTTGCGGTCGGCAGTGGACGGGAGCGGCGGTTCAGCCGCGGCCGATCTAGGGCTTTTTGGTCGCCATCACAGTCCTGATTGCGCGTTGGCTTCCAGTGCAAGCGTGACAACCGGATCGTCGGCGAGACGGCTTTATGACGCCAAGTGTGGTAGAGGCCAAGGATTAGGCCCATGGAGTCATCTTGACGAATATTCTATCTGCCAACACCGTATCATCTAAGGCCAAGACCGGTACTGTGATTGGGAAATTTTCGCATGCCGGCGCCAGCGGCGGTCAATTTATTCTCGACGCCGAGGCTCAGGTGTACTTCTCCGTAAGCGCAAGCGGTCAGTTGGTTTGGAGCCCCGCGGCGGGCATATCGATAACCGCCGGCTTTTATCCGATCACTGTGTCAGCGATCTTCTCGGGGTACGACACGGAGACTCCCAGTTCATAGTCCAGGTCACCGGGTGAGAAAGTTGCGCCTGGTTTAATGCCGGGCGCTCTTTTCTGCGCGGTGCGCCGCCGGCGTTTTGGCGTTCCCTTCGGCTTTACAACCTCAAGGAGAATTCTCGCTGTAGATTTGCTGCAGATGCAGCAGCGACCCTTGCCCCATACAATTCTAGATTGCGGTGCGTGGCGGAACTCGAGCCAACTCTTCAGGTCGCCAACGCGATGGCGCTTCGCGGTGGTTAGGCAGCGGGCCGGTGCATCGGCACTGCGAGGTAGCAGCCGAATTCCTTTGCGAAATCGACCGAGACACGGGCGTGGACACGGCCCTGGCGGTCCAACAACTCCGCATGGTCGTCGAGCGGTACGATCGCCCCGTGCCAGACGTTGGGATGGATGTAGAGCGCGCGGCTGCCCTCACACCAGAACGTGACGAACCGCTCAGGTGTCACATCGTCCCCCGGCAATGCGAGCGGCACGACGAAACTTTCGCCGTGCAACGGGCAGAAAAGCTGGCCCCCGTCGGGATGGTAATTGGCGCGCCAAACCAGCGCCTGTTGCCGCGGTTTTGCCGGGCCGTCGATGGCCGCCTCTTCCGGCCAGTTGCTCCAGGCGAAAAGATAGCTGTCGCCGACGGCGTTGTTGCGGGCGTAGAGAGTTTCGCCTTTCCACCAGAACTCGAACACTCCTTCCGCGACGCCGCCCTGATCTCCCGAATTCTCGTCAATGGGACGCCAGCCTTGAGCCGGCCATCGGACGATCTCGATCGGGAAGCTCTCCGGCGCGTCGACGAGGCATCCATACCCTTCGAGATTATGATCGCTCGCTATGACGAGCGGCGTCTCATGCACCCGCCGAACGCCTGTAGTGGGCACATAGGCGATCTCCGCCGGATCAAAATCCATGATGGCCCGCGCTCCATTGGTCGGCAAAAGACTTTATGCACCCCCGACCAACCCCGTCATCTTTTTTTCTCACCCGAGCCGGGCGCGGAGCAGCGCCGACAGACGCTCGGCGGCGATCACGATGATGAAGGTGACGATCAGCAGAAGCGACACCGTCCGATACTGAAACAGGCTCATCGCCGAGAGCAGCTCGAAACCGATGCCGCCGGCGCCGACAAAGCCGAGTACGAGCGACGAGCGAATGTTCTCGTCGAGCCGGTAGAGCGCGATGCCGAGGAGCGACGGCAGGATCGACGGGATGACGCCGTGGGTGAAGACCTGCACGCGGCGGGCGCCGGTCAAGGTCAGCGCATCGATCGGCGCCATGTCCATATGCTCGATGGTCTCGGCGAACAGGCGTCCGAGCATCCCGATCGAGTGAACCGAGAGCGCCAGGGCGCCGGGAAACGGCCCAAGCCCGACGGCGGTGACGAACAACAACGCCCAGACCAGGTCGGGGACGGCGCGGGCGAAGCCGATGACGCCGCGCGCGGCATAATAGAGGAAGCGCGACGGCGTCACATTTGTGGCGGCGAGGATGGCGAGCGGCAGGGCCATGATGACGCCGCCGAGAGTGCCGAAAATGCCGAGGTCGATGGTTTCGAGCGCCGGCCACCACACCATGTCGATTTTGCCGAAATCGGGCGGCATCGCGCGCCGGATGATGTCGGCCATGCCGTAGACGCCAGTGATCAAATCCTGCGGCCGGGCACGGACGACGATCGCCGCCTGCACAACAATTGCCACCAGCGCCAGCGCGAGCACGACACGCAGCGCCAGGCTGAGAGCCTCGGTCCAGCTGCGCTCGGCGAGCTGCGGGGCCGCCGCGTCGAGGCTCAAGCGGCGTCGCTCAGATAGAGTTGACGCACCGCATCGCGCGACAATTCGGCGCACGGCCGATCGAATGCGATCCTGCCGTCGCGAATGCCGAGGACGCGGTCGGCGTAGCCATAGGCCAGCTCCACCTGGTGCAGCACGCACAATACGGCGAGGTGCTCGTGCGCAGCGAGGTGGCGCAACAGGCGCATGATGTCGTCGGCGGCTTCGGGATCAAGGCTCGCCACCGGCTCGTCGGCGAGCAGCACCTGCGGGCGCTGGGCGAGCGCGCGAGCAATCGTGACACGTTGCGCTTGCCCGCCCGACAGAGTGCCGGCGCGCTGTCCGGCCAGCGCAGCCAGACCGACTGCGCTCAGATGATCATAGGCGGCGCGGCGTTCGACCGCGGGCAGGCCGCCGAGCGCCGTCCACAAACTGCCATGGCGGCCGAGGGCGCCCGCGGCAACGTTGCTCAGCACACTGCGCCGCCGCACCAGGCTGGCCTGCTGCCAGATCATCGCCAGCGGGAGGCGCGCCTGACGCAACCGTTCGCCCGAAAGCGCGGCCAGATTGGCGTCGTTGAGCCAGATTTCTCCGGCGGTCGGAGAGAGCATCCGTGAGATGCAACGCAGCAGCGTGGTCTTGCCGCTGCCGTTGCCGCCGAGCACGACAACAAGCTCGCCGGCCTCGATGCTCAAATCGAAATCAACGAGCGCCATCTTGCCGTCGGGGTAACGCATTGTCAGGCCGCGGACCCGCAGCATGACGCTCGCCCGGGTCGCCGATCGAGGTCAGCTCAGCTTTTCGAGGTCGATGTTGAGCGTTTTCACAAGGTCGCGGATGCCGTTATAGGCGGCGTCGGTCTGCGGCACCAGCCGGGTGATGCCCGCGCCGACCATGATCTTGCGATCCGCCGGGTCGAGCACCGAGAGATCGAGATTTTGCAATACCTCGATTACCCGCGTCTTGAAATCCGCAGGCAGGTCGCCGCGCACCGCGAACGGGTCGGTCGGAATCGGGTCAGATTTCCACAGAAACACCAGGTCGCCATCCTTGTAGTGGTCGCGCTGTTTGGCGGATTCGAGCTGCTCGCTGTTGAGCTCGCCGGCATCGACTTTGTGATTGTAAAGGGCCTCGAACGACGAGGTATGGCTTCCGGCATAGATCGCCCGGATGTCCTTGTCGGGGTCGAGCCCGGCCTTACGTAACCCGTAAGCCGGGAACAGATGTCCCGAAGTCGAGGCCGGGTCGGAAAATGCGAAACTGTGCCCTTTGATCTCGGCAACGGTCTTGATGCCTGATGCAGGGTAGGTGACGATGCTGGCCCAGTAGGTATCGGGCGTGCCATCCGCTGTGCCAAACGCGGCAACCGCCTCGGCCTTCGCCACCTGATGGGCGAGCACATAACCGAGCGGTCCGAATTCGCCAATTTCGAGTTTGCCGTTGCGCATCGCCTCGATCTCGGCGTTGTAGCTGGTCGCGACAAAGACCTCGACTTTGCAGCCGAGCTTTTCGCCGATCAGCTCTCCGACCTTTTTGTAGATCGGAACCAGACGAGCCGCCGTGTCGTAGGGCTCGACGCCGAAGCGTACCGTGCCGCCGTTGGGGCAATTGTTCTGCTCCGCGGCGATGGCGGGGGCGGCACTCGCCAATGCCAGCGCGATCCCGCCGGCCATGATCCAAAAGTCCCTGAGCATTCTTCTCTCCTGTCGAGTACTTGGGGATGGGACGGGCAGGGCCGAAATTAACGTCTGTAAACACCCGTTTGATGAAGGATATGTGATGGTTCGATGACAGTTCCGATGCATGCCGAAAGACCGTGGTTCTGCCTGCTGATCCAAAGAAAACGGAATTTTAACCAAGATCCGGTACTGGTCACTGGGCCGAGCCGTCCTGCGGTGGGCGAGGCCGAGAACCGTGCCGACGCCAATCCTTCCGGAGGTAACAGTGCACATTGCTACGGCTACAAGGCAGAGCATCTTCGCATTCTTCGACGGTTACCGGTCTCGCAGGAGTTCCCGCGAACGCAGCCGATGCGCCGGCCGAGATGCAGGCGATCTCGGGTGCTGTCGATTCAAGTCCGGCGGAAACGGCGATCAAGAACGTCCTTGCGTTGAACACCGCGATGTTCGGGCTCTATGACGCTGCCGGCCGCGTCTTCCAGAAGAACATTCTGGCCCAGCACCCCGTCATCCTCGGCCTGTTTTCCGGGGCCGGCGGGCGGTTCATCCTGTACCGTCCGGGCATGGCGCCACTCGAGGCGCCCTCGGTGCCAATCGTTTATCAGCTGATGAAATCGGTCGGACACAGCGTCATGGCGCTGAGCGAAGTCGTCATGCCATACCTCGACAATGCCGAGAACCAATCCTGGCGCGGGCCGCTATTGGCCTATCGCAGCCAGATGCAGACGGCGCTCGACACTCTGGACGCGACCGACATGCAGGCGGATTGGCGGGCGACCAGCCGCACGCTCTTGCAGAACAACATCGCTTTCATGGACGCGTGCATCGAAAAGGGCTCGATATCGATGGCCGATCTGCAAAGCTTCGCCCGGGATCAAGCGCCATTGCTGAAAGGGAACATCGCTTGGGCGGCCGAGACCCAGGTCGAACCATTGGATGAGCGTCATCGCCGGAGTGGAAGAAGCTGCTCGGCAGCGACTGGGACAAGACCTACGCGGCAAGCAACACGATCTATGTCGCGCGCCAGAATAACGTGCTGTTCAGTGTGCTTGCGCAGTTTTTTGGCCCCGATGCCATCAACAGCCGCCTGATGTTGATCGAGACAATCTCCTTCACGACGACACCGGAAGACATGCTCGAGGCGCTGACCCGGATTATCGCCGACCGCTCGGTGGGCGCGATATTTTTCGGCAACTACTATCTGATGGACTACGAGTTGATGGGCGGGGATGCACGGAAAGCGATCGCCGCGCAGAGCGCGAAATACGGAATGAAGCCGTTCCTGCCGCCGGCGGTCGCCTTCGGTTCACATCAATGGCCGACGCTGATCACTCCTGGATCTGGCCCCGCCTCGCTCGACGATCTGCCGTAATCGGTCGGCACTGGGCCATGAATCTCAATACAGTTACTGCGCTGCGCCAGCCGGCGTCGGCGGCCGAAATCCGGGAATGGCGCGACGGCTATACCTGGCTCGCCGGCGGAACTTGGCTGTTCTCCGAACCGCAACCCGCGACCGACACGCTGATCGACCTCGTCACCTCGGCTGGCCGGCGCTGGAGGCCTCTCCCGCCGGGGCTCGAGATCGGCGCCACCTGCCGCATCGCCGAGCTCTATCGGTTCGAACCGCCCAGGGACTGGCCCGCCGCTCCGCTGATCCGAGCTTGCTGCGACGCCCTGCTGGCTTCGTTCAAAATCTGGAATGCGGCCACCGTCGGCGGCAATATCTGCATGTCGCTGCCGGCCGGGGCGATGATCTCGTTGGTGGTTGCGCTCGAAGGACGCTGCACACTGTGGCCGCGCGAAGGAGCGCCGCGCGAGGTGCCAGCGATCGATTTCGTCACCGGCAACCACACCAACGTGCTGCGTCCCGGCGAATTGCTGCGCAACATCCATTTGCCGACTTCGGCACTCGTGAAGCGGGCGGCACTGCGCCGCGCTTCGCTCACCAAGCTCGGCCGTTCCGCCGCATTGTTGATCGGCACCAGCGACCCAGCGCGACAGGACCTGCTGCTGACGATAACTGCCGCAACCGCCCGTCCGGTGCAGCTTTGGTTTGACCGGAACCCCGTCCGCCGAAGCGCTGCGGCAGGCGATAGACGTTCGAATTCCAGCCGGACGGCTATTTCGCCGACGTGCACGGTAGCGCCGCCTACAAGCGCCATCTGACATTCCATTTCGCGGAGCAGATCCGCGCCGAGCTGGCGGGGTCGAGGGCGAGGGTATGAACGACAACGCCCACGACACCGGTGGCGCTGCCGGCGCCTCGTCTTCAGCGTCAATCATCGCGCTTTCGAAGCCAAGCCCGAACCAGGTCAATGTCTGCGCACATTCCTGCGCGAGCACGGCTGCCTTGGCGTGAAGAAGGGCTGCGATGCCGGCGATTGCGGCGCCTGCACCGTCTGGCTCGACGGAACGCCGGTGCATTCCTGCCTGATGCCCGCATTTCGCGCCGCCGGGCACGAAGTGACGACGATTGAAGGCCTGGCGGAGAACGGCGCGCTGCACCCGATGCAGCAAGCCTTCCTGGACGCGCAAGCATTCCAGTGCGGCTTCTGCACCGCCGGCATGATCATGACGGCCGCTGCGCTCGATGCCGCTCAGCGCGCCGATCTGCCGCACGCGCTAAAGGGTAACCTGTGTCGCTGTACCGGATACCGCGCCATCGCCGACGCGCTTGCCGGCGTGCGCTCCGCCGAAGACGACGTCGCCGGCCAGGCCTGCGGGGCGAGCCTGCGCAACCCCTTCGCCGAGGCGATCGTCACCGGGCAAGCCCGTTACACGATGGACGTCGCGATGGAGGGGGTACTGCACCTCAAGGTGCTGCGGTCGCCGCATGCGCATGCACGGATCATCCGCATCGGACGGGAGCAGGCCGCTGCCGTGCCTGGTGTCGTCGCGATCTTCACCTGGGAGGACGTGCCGCGCCGCCTCTACAGTACCGCCACCCACGAGGATCACCTCGTCGATCCCGACGACACCTACGTGCTCGACAACTGTCGTCCGCTTCGTCGGTCAGCGCGTCGCTGCGGTCGTCGCTGAAACCGAAACCGCGGCGGAAGCGGCCTGCCGGCCTGCTCGAAGTGCAGTATGAAATCCTGCCCGCCGTGTTCGACCCGGAGGCGGCGATGCGCCCGGAAGCTCCGTTGCTGCACGAGAAGGGGAGCGCCGCCTACGGTAATGTCTATGCCGACATCCACGGCGAGATCGGCAGTACCGCGGAGGGTTTCGCCGCTGCCGATGTCGTTCATGAGGGCGTCTACTCCACCTCCCGCGTGCAGCACGTCCATCTCGAGACGCACGGCTCGATTGCCTGGACCTCGCCGGATGGGCGCGTTCATGTCCGCACCAGTTCGCAAGCGCCTTTCATCGCCCAGCAGAAGCTCTGTCACATCTTCGGTCTTCGCGCGCGGGACGTGCATGTGTTCACCGAGCGGGTCGGTGGCGGGTTTGGCGGCAAGCAGGAGATGCTGACCGAAGATCTTTGCGTGCTCGCCGCACTGAAAACCGGCCGGCCGGTAAAATGGGAGTTCACACGGGAGGAGCAGTTCATCGGCGCCACCACCCGCCACCAGATGACCGCCGAGGTACGGCTCGGCGCGCGCTCGCGACGGCACGCTCACCGCGATAGAGGTCAGGCTCGTCTCGAACACCGGCGCCTATGGCGGCCACGGCGGCGAGACGCTTGGCAGCGGCGCTCGCCGGCCCGCTTGCGGCCTATCGCTGCCCGAACAAGAAGGCCGACGGCTACGCCGTCTACACCAACATGGTACCGGGTGGCGGCTTCCGCGGCTACGGCTCCTCGCAGACCACCTTCGCGATCGAATGCGCGATCGACGATCTGGCGAAAAAGCTCGCGCTCGATCCGTTCGAGATACGCCGCCGCAATATGATCCGCCCCGACGACTGGATCGGATCGATCTGGGGCGATCCCTCGGATGTCGATTTCGGCAGCTATGGGCTCGACCAGTGCATGGATCACGTCGAACGCGGCGCTCCAGAGCGGGCGTGGCGCGCCCAAGCCAGCGGGCGGGGACTGGGTGGAGGGAACCGGTTGCGCGCTCGCGATGCTGGAATGCGGACCGCCGACCGAGCACCGTTCCGGCGCCGAGATGCGGCTGCTGGCCGACGGACGCTATCACCTGGCGGTCGGATCGACGGAAATGGGCAATGGCTCCGTCACCTCGCATCGGCAGATCGCCGCCGAGGTGCTTCAGACGCAGGCCGGGCGGATCGAGATCGTCAATGCCGATACCGACCTGCACGCCCTACGACACCGGCACTTTCGCCAGCACCGGCACGGTAGTCGCTGGCCAGGCGGTGGCGCTGACGGCGGCGGCACTGCGCGACAACATCGTGGATTATGCCAGCCGGCATACAGGTGTGCCGCTGGCGGAATGCGGTCTCGCGCATGACCACGTGGTCTGCGGCGTGCGGCGCATCCCGCTGTCGGAACTGCACGCCATCGGCACGCGCGAGCGGCATCGCTTCGAGGCGCGGCGCAAGGCCTACCTTTCCCCACGCTCGGTCGCGTTCAATGTGCACGGGGTTCGCGTTGCGGTGAACCGCATCACCGCCGAGATCCGTATCCTGCACAGTGTGCACGCGGCGGATATCGGGCGGCTGATCAACCCGATGCAGTGCCGCGGGCAGATCGATGGCGCGATCGCCATGGGCTATTGGCTGGGCGCTCACCGAGAACATGGTGCATGGCGCCGATGGCGCGATGGTGAACCCGACCTTGCGCAACTATCGCATCCCGGCCTTCGCCGATGTGCCGCCAAGCGAGGTGTTCTTCGCCGACACCTACGATCGCATCGGCCCGCTCGGCGCCAAGTCGCAGGGCGAATGCGCGATCAATCCGGTCGCACCGGCCATCGCCAATGCCGTCGCCAACGCCACCGGCGTCCGCTTCGCTCACCTGCCGCTGACGCCGGATCGCATCTTCGTCGCGCTTTCGGCGGTAGCCGTGAACGAACCGGCGCTGGCGTCTGGCTGCGCGGTGACCCTCGTCACGCAAACCCGTGTGCGCGAGGGCATGGCGGAGGAATTCGGCCGCTGGCAAAGCGCGATCAGCGCCGCAGTGGCGGAGTTTCCCGGCTTCATCACGCAAAGCGTGTTGCCGCCCAACCCGCCCTTGCAAGTGGACTGGGTGATCCAGCAGCGCTTCGCCAATGTCGAGGCCGCGTCTGCCTGGCTGCGTTCCGAGCGGCGGTCGCGACTGCTTGACGCCGCGCAGCCGATGCTCGCCGGTCCGGATGACGTGCATCTGGTGCGCGACAATGCCGGCGGCGGGCGGCCGGCGCCGGTATCTGCGGTGATCTCGTCGCGCGTCAGGCCTGGCCAGGAAGCGGCATTCCGCGCCTGGGAACAACGCATCGCCACCGCCCAGGCGCAATCACCTGGTTTTCAGGGCTACCGGTTCGAGCCGCCGATCCCCGGCGTGCAGGATGACTGGCTGGCTATCCTGCGCTTCGACACCGAGAACAATTTGCAGGCCTGGCTCGAATCGCCGGAGCGGAAAAAGCTGCTGGAGGAGGCAGCGCCGTTTCTCGAGGAGTTTCACGCTCGTGTGGTGCGCACCGGGTTCGAGCAGTGGTTTCCGTCGGCGGACGGGGCTTCGGCGCCTGCGGCCTGGAAGCAGAACATGATCGTTCTCCTGCTGCTCTATCCCGTGGTGTTCCTCTTCGGTGCATGGGTGCAGACGCCAGTCCTGATGGGAAAAGCCGGCTTGCCATTCTGGCTCGCTCTCTTCATCGGCAATGTCGTCAGCGTGCTGCTGCTCAGCTGGCTGCTGCCGTGGGTTAGTCGCGGGTTCGGCTGGTGGCTCGCGCCGGCGCGCGGTCCGGGCATACGGACCGACCTCGTAGGCGCAATGCTGGTTATTGTACTGTACGGCGTGTGGCTTTTCTTGTTCTCGCGCCTGTGATCCGCGAAGGCACGCCCGGGATCCCAGAAACGCCGTGATCGCCGTAAACCAGCGCGGCCCCGATCGGGTGCATTTCGCGATCGGCCCCGCTGCCGGAGGACCCGGGATTCGAGCCGCCCGTCCGTCCTACAATGAACTGACAATCATCTTACGAAACGGTGGAAATCCAGAAATCGGCGATCAACACCGCACCCGGCGCCGGCATCGCGGCCGGCGTCTGGATGCAGATGAACGGGTGCGGCTGCGCGCCGAACCGCGCTGCCCAGGCCATTGCAATGCCGGGAAACTGGGTTACGTCGGAGACAAAATATTGCGCACGCAATGTGTTGGCCATTGCCGTGCCAGCAACCCGGCACAGCGCCTCGGCATAATTGTAGACCGCTGCGGCCTGCGCGTACCCGGCGTGCGCCAGGCCAGTAAATCCGGGCGATGACGTCTTGCCGGCCACTTGACCGTCATGCCCGATTGCCATCAGTCCTGAGGGAAGCAGGAACTCGCCGGACTTGATGCACGGCCCATATGCCGCCATGCCGGGGATGTCGGCCTCGATCACCTGTTTCTCGCGGGTCGCGCTGTTGGTCAACGCCAAGAGGTTGATCTCGATAATCCCGCCGACCGTCGCGAAGGATTTGGTCGGGACGACAGTCACCGCGCAAGGGATCGCCGCGAAGTGCTCGGTCCACACGTCGATGAAGTCGGGGAAATCCGCGACATTGGCGAGGTAGATCTGCGCCTTCAGGGATCGCTCCAGCGACGAGCCGGCGGCCTCGAGCGCCGGCGCCAACTTTTCGCGGATCAGGAATTCGGTCTGCTTGCGGATCTCGATGCCGGCCCAAGCCGAGTGTTCGGGTACATGCGCGCGCGGATCGAGCCCTTGCCCAGGGTTGTGCGCCATCTGTCCGGCGACGAATACGAGCTCGTTGCAGACCACGGTCGGTACGAACCCGGAGGTCGGCGCGGAGGCCACGCCCTCGGGGTGGATTTTGCGGATCTCGTATTCCGCGTCCGGCACGACCGCGACCAGCGAACTCGATATTGTCGTATCGGCGCTGAAGCAGCGTTCCATGATGACGGAGGTGCTCGGCGGAATGTAGTCGCCAAACTCGGCGTGCCGCGCCAAGTGGTAGGCAGCGACCGCTCTTGGGTTCGGATAATACTGATCGAGCCGGACGCCATGCGACAGGTCGGAGCCGAATTCGCGCAGGATCCGGCGCATGCGGTGCAGGATGAAATCGCCCTCACGGCGGCTGCGCGGCCGGCCGGACAGCGGAAAGCCCGCCGGCCCTGCCACCTCTCCAGGGATGCCGCTTTCGAAGTCGAATGCTTCGTGACCGTTGAGAAAGATCCATGGCCCCGCCTTGACCGCGTAGGCGTAGGAGACCGGGGTTCCCAAAAGATTTCCAACCGCTTTTACTTCGGGTCCTGCCATCGCTACCTACCGTTATTCCCGACACAGCAAGATCCGGTTCCTTGGCGCCGCCGGTCAAGAGCTGTTCCCACTACAAGAAGCCGGGTTGAGTACGTCACAATGAGGTGTTCTCCCGGCCGTCATGCCCGCCAGGGCTTCGCCGGGTTCCATCCGCCCGCCAGAGATTGCCAAACCAGAGTGCCGGTCGCCATACTAGCGTGACGCCTACGTACCAAAGTGGAGGAGCAGCCTGATGGAATACACGATCACCCGGTTGACCCCGCGGACCGGTGCCGAAGTGCGCGGGATTGACCTAAATAGAGCGATTGACGACGAAACCCGCGCCGTGCTGAACCGTGCCTTTGTTGACCATCACGTGCTGGTGATCCGTGGCCAGCAATTTACGCCGCCACAATTCATCGCCGCCGCCCAGATCTTTGGCGAATTGTTTCAGCACGATAAGCGCGAGATGCATGTACCGGGGTATCCGCAGATCTACTATGTCTCGAACGAGCAGACGGTCCCGGGCAAGAGCTATATTTCGGGCGAGACCTTTCACACCGATCATTCCAATCACCCGACGCCGCCAAAGGCGACGATGCTGTTCCCGGTATCGTTGCCGAGCCATGGCGGCGACACACAATACGTCAACATGCACGAGGCCTACGACGGTTTGCCGGCGGCGACCAAGGAACGGATCGACGAGCTCGAGGCGGTGCATGTTTATCTGAGCAAGTACAGCCCGCGCGAATTGCGGCCGCTGAGCGAGGACAGTGCCCGTCAGGTGCCCCGGCCCGGGGTGCATCCGCTGGTGCGCACCCATCCCGAAAACGGCCGCAAGGCTCTTTATCTCAATCCAGTGCGGATCGAATCGATCGTCGGGATGGCGGACGAGGAGGCGCTCGACTTGGTCTCCGCGCTGATGGAGCATGCGATCCAGAAAAAATACGAGTACCGTCATCAATGGCGCTACGGCGACTTCGCGATCTGGGACAATCGCAGCGTCATCCACAAGGCTAACCCGGATTACGACATGAGCGAGAGACGGTACCTTTACCGCCTAATGCTAAAGGGCGAGAAGCCGGTCTGACGAACTGGGCACGACTATCTCCGATTGGCAGATTGCACCGTCCGGCGAGGGAGGGCTAAAAATGCTGGAGCAATGTTAGGGAGGCTGCCATTGCGGACGGGTACGCTTTCGGGCGCAGGTCGATTTGGAATTGTTGTCACAGTGCAACTGCTCCGTCTGCACAAAAAAGGGCATCCTTCACCTCCCGACCGCGCCGGAGAATTTCGAGTTGCTGAGGGGCAAGAGCGCATTGAAGGTCTATACGTTCGGCACCGGCGTAGCCCAGCACGCATTCTGTTCGCACTGCGGGATGCACGCGTTTTATGTGCCGCGCTCGCAACCGGACAGGATCACCGTGAACGCGCGCTGCCTCGATGACGTCGATGGGCCGAGTCTAAAGCCCACCCGAGTTTTCGACGGCCGGCATTGGGAAGAAGCTCAGCACCGGCGAATTGCCGAAGGAGGTCATGCAACCGCGGCCGGATTGAATGGAGCAGTTACGCTGAAGACCATTCTGGATCGCGCACCCGAATGAGGCCTCAAAGACGCCCGCGGGCCCTATCGACAGTTGCGGCGCCTTGTTCAGATCGGCGGCACTCAGGAAGATCGCCTGGGTAAACGGGTTGCCGCCTGCCTCGACGCCGTCGGCGCTTCCGGAACTGCCGAGACGCGCTTGTGCAACGGTGAATTGCATTTGCGCGGTCGTCGCTGCCAGCGCAAGCGCTGCGCCCGGGGGACAGATCGCAGCCGCATCTTTACGTCATGCTCGCCGGCTGAGACGGGAAATGGCCGAATTTTGGGATGGGTGCATACAGCGGCGAATGGGTATCTGGCGGATGGGGTGGGATTCGAACCCACGGTGCCCTTGCGGGCACGCCGGTTTTCAAGACCGGTGCCTTAAACCACTCGGCCACCCATCCATATGAGGAATATCAACAACTTGCACGCTGCGTGTCCACGAACGAAAAGCGAACTCATTCCGCCTTGGACCCAACTTGGACCCAAACTTGATAGCACCGATCGGCGGGAGTTCACAGGCCGTTCGCGGGCGCATCCCTACAGCCCGAGCACGCCCTTCGCGAGAGCGCCGATGACAGCCGCCGCGCTCGTATCGGCCTTCTTCGTCCGCCGAGCATACGTTCGGAGCAGGATTGCCGGATCGTGGCCGCAACTCGGACGCAGAGACCTGATCCGGCATGAAATTTTAAGGCGAGAGATATGCCCTGTTTACACGCCGTTTTGCCCTTGCATTCGCTCCGTCGGCGGGCGCAGGCTACCTCTGCGTTAGAAACTGCAGGCTCTTAGAAAACACAAGCTCCAACTGCGGAGGAATAGAGATGAGACGGTTTATATATTTAACCATCTTACTGCTCTCCCTGACACCTGTGTGGGCGTCAGCGCAATCTTTCCGACAGGTTCCAGGGAAGCTCGCGAGCATCTCCTTAGGCGGAACGCAAACCGGCGCGGTCGCCGTCTGGGGAATCAACAGTGCCCAGAATATCTTTTCATTCAATGGTCTATTTTTCGATTCGATCCCGGGCTCTTTGACCCAAATTTCAGTAGATGGCGATTTTGTCACTGGAATAAATGCCAATAGCGATATTTTTTCCACTCTCGGGCTCTCTGGTTTCACTCAAATCGCTGGAAAGCTGACGCAAGTCTCTACCCACGGACTCGCCGCCCGGGGAATTAACGCAAATGGGGACGTTTTTCAATTTCAATTCACTGGAACTGGAGGCGCTTTTCAACAGGTCGCTGGAAATCTTGTTCAGATCGCCGTGGACGGCACATCCGTTTGGGGAATTAACGCCAATCAAAATGTTTTTTCTTACAATAGCAATAGCATGCAATTCGTGCAAATGCCGGGATTGCTTACGCAAATCGCTGTTGGCGGACTTGGCGCGGAGGTCTGGGGAATAAACGCCAGCCAGCAGATATTCCGATTTAATGGCAACGCGTTCGTACAGATCCCGGGGAACCTTCAAATGATCGCGGTGGGCGGGCCTTCCGGAAATGTCGGGGTATGGGGCATCAACGCCGCCAACAACGTTTTCGAGTTCGATGGAACCGGCTTCGTTCCGGTCCCAGGCCAGCTGACCCAAATTGCCGTCTTTGGAGATTCCGTATGGGGCATTAACTCGAACCAGGATATTTTCCGCCTAGAGTAGCCTGCGCGACGAGATCGGCCTCGACTATCTGATGTGCGCACCGCTCAGCCACCAATCCTTCATGCTGCTCACGGATATGGGCTGCCACAGCGCAAGCGCCCCCAGCAGCGTCCAGATGCTCGCCGTCGCCATCAGCAAGGTCCGGCTGAAATAGGCGCGGGTCGGCAGCCGCGCGAGCTGCACCTTCATGCACTCGATCTTGTCTTGGATCGCGTACAGGTCGCCGCGGGTTTGATCGATCTGCCGCAACGTGAACTTGCTTTCGTCTGGCATGCGCACGTTGTAAGGGAAGATGGTTGCGGGAGGGTTAGCGGCCCGTCGACCTTCGCCGGCCGGCTTTTTGGACCCAAGTTTGGACCCAAACAGCGTAAGACGGTGCGGGGCGGAAAGGGACTAAGCGCGATCCGCAAGCCTGGAGACCCGCACAAAACCTAACTTTCCGGTATCAGTTGGGATACACCGATACGCCCGCCGTCGAATTTCAAGACCGGTGCCTTGAACCGCTCGGCCACCCATCCACGGCATCGATCACATTGATATTCTGTTCCTCGTTCACCAGTCCGAAAGCGCCGTCGCTACCGAATTTGCTACCGAATGCCCTCAGCGGACGCTCTCGAAACCCATTTTAGCAGGCCGGAACGCCGCGTCGATCTTGGCCGCGGCATCCTCCTGCCGACCGGGCGCTCGCGTGGGAACTGGCCGCGCCCCTGGGTCCCAGAAGGAGGTCAACAGCAAAAAAGTGATGGATAATGATGGCCGCACCTAAAGGGACGCCCCCGCCCGCAGCGGGAAAAGGCCGACCGGGAGGAGGTCCGAACAAACAGACGGCGGCGCTGGGGAACTTATCCTTGGCGCGCTCGACGATGCTGGCGGCCAGGAAGGCCTGACGCGGAAGCGCAGAACAATCCCTCGGCGTTTTTGGCACTTCTCGGAAAGATCCTGCCGATGAAGATCACCGGCAACCCCGAGCATCCGCTAGAGGTCAACACCGATCCTGAGGGAGCGTCGCCGTCGAGCCCGTGAAGAGATCTGTACCGCAACCGTTTTAGTCAGCAGATCGAGACCGCCAGCAGCGCGACGATCCTCGCGTGCTGGGATTGAGATCAGGCCCGTTCTGGGATTGGTTTACCCTTGGACCGGCCCGACCGTATCGACCATCCGCGTGTCGCGCATTCCGAGTGGCTTGGGTTGGCCCGTGGTCGTTTCGCGCGCGGTCTGATGCTCCATCTCGGCATCGAGCTTGGCGCCGAGCAGGACGACGATGTTCGATATCCAGATCCAGGTCATGAACCCGATGACCGCGCCGAGCGACCCATAAGTCTTGTTGTAGCTGCCAAAACTCGCCACGTACCACGAGAACAGAACCGAAGCGGCAATCCACATCACCGTGGCAAAGGCAGTGCCCCAAGTGATCCAACGCCAGCGTGCCTCAGCGCGGCTCGGGCCGTACCTGTAGAGCACCGCCAGCGCCAACGCGGTGAGTACGAAAAGTATCGGCCACCGCGCGAGCTTTACGAGCAGGTCCGTTCCGCCCGGCAGCGGGATAAAGTTCAACGCCACCGGCAAAAGCACGACCACTGCTATCGCCAAAAGAATAAACGCGATTGAGGCCAACGTAAAAGTGAGCGTGGTCAAATAAAATTTGAACAATCCACGCTTCTCCTTTTCTTCGTAAACGATGTTCAACGCATCGAAAATTGCGCTGATGCCGGAATTGGTGGTCCACAACGAGACGGCAAGGCTCACCAGAAAGCCGACACCGAGTGTCGTCCCGCCATTCGAGGCGAGCCGGGTCATCTCCTCACGAAGCACGTCTAGCGCACCACTCGGCGCGAAGTTGGCCAATGCGTCGAGGTGACCGGCAATGTCCGCGGGATTGGCGAAGAGCCCATATACGGAAAACAGAGCCGCTATCCCGGGGAAAATGGACAGCAGGAGATAAAAGGTCACTCCGGCTGCGACCAACAGGATGCGGTCTTCCGAAATACCGTAACAGACCCGCAGAAGGATATCCTTCCACCCCTGGGCCGGGATCTCCGAGGGTGTATCGGCGGATCGGCCGCGGCCGGCTTCCAGCCCTAGGCGATCCTCGGTCCGGCCCGTCTCCTTGCCGGCCCGGCGCTGGCGGAAACTCACGGCGAGCAGTAGTGCGGCAAACGCGACGGCCCACCAGGGGTGTTCTCTGCCTGGCCAAACCGAACATCTGTGCGCAAATCAGTAGTGCTCATGCGCTCGGTCTATGCGAGAACAAGAAGTGGCTTGGCCAGGATGGGCTTGTCGCTCGAGCAACTCGCTTATCAACTTGCCGCCTGAGCGGGTCATCATCCCGACTGCAACTACAACCATGAGCCTTGCCGCCGAGTTCCGCTACGGTCCGCCTGACGACGTCATTTCTCGCGAGGAATGGCCGAGGTCTGGGTGCCAGGCCAATTCATGATGGGGACGCTGCTGATGCTGTTTTTTGGGCTGCCCTCGATAACGCGGTCGCTGTAGGCCACGTAGACCAGCACATTACGCTGGCGATCGAAGAACCGGACGACTTGCAGGGTCTTGAAGATGAGACTGCGGCGCTCGTCAAAAACCCGCTCTCCGTCCTTCAATTCGCCGGCGATATTGATCGGCCCGACCTGGCGACAGGCGATGCTGGCATCGCTGGTATCCTCTGCGACGCCCAACCCACCTTTTAGGCCCCCGGTTTGCGCCCGGCTGATGTGGCAGGCGACGCCCTCGACCTTTGGGTCGTCGAAGCCGTCGACGACGATCTTGTCATTTGGCCCGAGGAGGTGGAACCTGGTGCTGACGGACCCGGTCGTGCCGCGCTCGGCCCGAGTAAAGATCCACCATCCGAAAATGAGAACAATCGCCAACGCGCCGGCTCCGACGATCAGACCCAATCTTCTCATAATGCCCTCGTGCTAACCTCTGAGAGAACATGCGCCCGCCGCTTTGTCTCGTCGAACGCGCAGCCGCCGTACCTGACGTAACCGGTTCTTAGGTTAGAACCAAATGAACTAATCGGCGGGCAGTTCGTTAGGGTGCGTAGCGCGAGGAGGACTATGGTCAAGGACATCGAACAGCTCGAACGGACATTCGGCCACCTTTTTTCATCTCATCTGACCCTCAAGCGGAACAGCATGCGGGGAGGCGGGCGGCTGTTCGGGACAGCGGCGATATGAAACCGGCTTTGGCCACTACTACGAGGCCGAAGAGCATTAGTCGATATGCCTCGTGAGCAGGATAAGCTGGGATTATGCGCGAGAAACGGGGCGTCAAAACACTATGGAGATGTCATGCGATGCAACGGACGAAGCAATGATGGCGCGTTGCATCGAACTGTCGCGGATCGCGGTGAGCAAAGGCGAATATCCGTTTGGCACGGTAATCGCGCTGAACGGGCAAATCGTAGCGGAAGGGATCAACAGCTGCATGCGAGACGGGGACGTGAGCCGTCACGCCGAGATCATCGCCCTTTCGCAGGCGCAGAGGACGGCCGGTCGAGAGCGGCTTCGCCGCTATACGCTCTATAGCAATATCGAGCCATGCGCGATGTGCGCCTATTGCATACGCGAGGCCTGGGTCAGCCGAGTAGTCTATGCGCTCAACTCTCCGGTCATGGGCGGCCTCTCGAAGTGGAATGTCTTGCGTGATGACGGCCTGTCGGATCGCATACCCGAAATTTTCGGTGCGACGCCCGAAGTCGTCAGCGGGGTCCTGCTGCATGAGGCCCAACAAGCTTGGCGGGATTGGAGCCCCTTCGCATGGGAGATGATCAAGTTACGCGGACTGCTGACCGCGCCGTGCGCACAGGACGGCCATATCCATGTGCAACCTGCCCATAGCCGCTCGTTATGGCATTATTTGCATATCCTGTTCATGCGAAGCGCCCAATCTCGCAGACGAATCGGGCGTGCTATACAAGAAGAGCGCACCGATTTATGACCTAGCCGACTTGCTGCGGGAGGATCCATTTACGGATCGAATTGCTCGTGGATGACGCTCTCGAAGTCGCCGACATCAGGGAGGCTGTGGGCAATCTTGGCCGCCGAGGCACCCCGCACGGTCCCTTCCGCCGCTGCCTGCGTCGTCTGATTCACTTCTTTGCCTATCATCTAATTCTCGCCCGGCGGCGGACCCGGATCACACGGGCCGGCGGCTTTCGTCTCGTCGTGCACCCCACAGTATTTCATCCGCGCTATTTCCTGAGCAGCGAATACTTTGCCGAATTGATCGGTCACCTCGACCTGAGGGGCAAACGCGTCGTCGATGTTGGAACCGGGTCAGGCATCCTCGCGCTCGCGGCGGCACGCGCCGGCGCCAAAAACGTGATAGCTGCCGATATCAATCCGAACGCCGTGCTGACGGCGGCAGAAAATGCACGCGCCAATGGTGTCGATGATCGCGTCAGCGCTGTGTGCTCCAACCTGCTCTCGGCATTCGCGCCGTGGCCGCTATTCGACGTGATTCTGTCGAGTCCCCCCAAGCATGCGGGCAAGCCGCGTGATCTCGCCGATCGCGGCTGGCATGCCGGCCCACATTATTGCGACATCGCAGCTCTATTCGACCAGTCTCGCGAACGCCTGAAACCAGGAGGCCGGGTGTATGTGATGGTGTCGTCGGATTCCGACCTCGATCTGTTCAGCGCCTTTATTACGAAAGCGGGTTTCCAAGTGCAGCTTGTCGCCGAGCATTCGATATTTATCGAATCTTTTCTTCTCTATTCGCTGCAGGCCTGCGAAGGGCAACGCGGGAGCCGTTGAACTCAACCAATGGGGCTGAGTAGCCACAAGACCCAGGTAGCGAAGGCGAGGAAGGGGCCGAAGGGCAACGCGGAATGAATGCCGAGCCGAATGCCGGCGAGGCGCAGAAAGCCCGCGGCGGCGAGCGCCGACAGCGCCGCGAGAAGGATCACCTGCGGCAAGACTGCGGCACCGAGCCAAGCACCCGAGGCGCCCAGCAGCTTGGCGTCGCCCCCGCCCAACCCCTCGCGGCCACGCAATGCCCGGTATAGGGCCGCGATCGTCATCAGGCTCGCATAACCGAGCGCCGCACCTAAAGCGCGGTCCACCAGCTGATCGGGATCGAATATGAGACTGGCGGCAAGGCCAGCGATGATCAGCGGCAAGGTCAAGGCATCGGGCAACAGCCAGCAGCGCACGTCGATCCACCCGAGAGCGAGAAGCCACCAGCCGAGAAGACAATCGAGGCAGGCGCCCTGACCGCGATCGATCAGAACAGCGGCAAGGGCAACACCCAAGGCAGCTAGCTCTACCCCCGGGTAGAACCAGCCGAGAGCTTGCCGGCAATAACGGCATCGTCCGCCGGCAACGAGCCAGCTGAGGATCGGCACGAGGTCGCGCGCGCGCAGCGTGGTACCGCAAATATCGCAACGTGATCGGCCCCGAGCGATCGGCGAGCCGTCCGGCAGACGCCGAATGAGTAGACCGAGAAAGCTGCCGATGAAGGGCGAAGCCAGCACGAGGCTCCATTCCGCCGCGCCGGCTTCGGTCAGTCGATAGAGCAACTCCGACCCGTACGCTTGCACTCGCCCGCAATCCCTCCTCGAGCTACTCTAATCCGGTCTAATCCGGCGACCGGTGGCGCCCGCTCGTGATATAATGCCGTCATGACTTACGAGCCTATCGCTTCTCCAAGCAATCAGGACGCCGGAGAATTGGTCGCCAAGCTCGGCGCGAGCCTTGTCGACACCGGAGCCATCGACCGGCGTACCCTGGACCGCGCGCGCCGCGTCGCAGCCGAGACGGGGGCCCGCCTCGACCAGGTGCTGACCCAACTCGGCCTGGTCAGCGACCGCGGGCTCGCCGAAGCGTTGGCGCAGCTGATTGCGGCGCCGCTGGTCGGGGCCGCAGATTATCCCGACGCGCCGTTGTTTCACGAACGGCTAAAGCCGAAATTCCTGCGCCGGGTTCGCGCATTGCCGATTGCTGCGAGCGATGATCGGGCGACCCTTGCCATGGCCGATCCGCTCGACGTCTTTACCCGTAACGCCATCGCGGCCGCGCTCGGCCGATCGGTCGCGGTCGCGGTCGCCGTGCCGATCGAGCTCGAAGCCGCGCTCGAGCGGCTCTATACCGAACTCGGCGAGGGCGGTGATGCGGCGGAGATGCTCGACGACATGGTCGCCGACGCCGAGCCGGCGGAAGAGGATGCGGAGCGGCTCAAGGACCTCGCCAGCGAGGCGCCGGTCATCCGCCTCGTCAATCAGCTGATCGCGCGGGCCGTCGAGACGCACGCCTCGGATGTTCATCTCGAGCCGTTTCCGGACCGCCTGCGGATACGCTATCGCTATGACGGTGTGCTGCACGAGGTCGAGCCGCCGCCGGCGCGGCTGCAGGCGGCGGTCATCTCGCGCATCAAGATCATGGCGCGCCTCGACATCGCCGAACGCCGGCTGCCGCAGGACGGCCGTATCAAGCTGACGGTGCGCGGCCACGAGATCGATTTTCGGGTTTCGACGATCCCCTCGCTGCACGGTGAGAAAGTCGTCTTGCGCATCCTCGACCGTACCGCCGTCGAGTTCGACTACACCAAGCTCGGCTTGCCTGCCGATATTCGGCAAGGGATCGAGCGTGCACTCGATCTCCCCAACGGTATGGTGCTGGTGACTGGGCCAACGGGGAGCGGCAAGACGACGACGCTCTACACCGGCCTTATGAAGCTGAATACGGTGGCGCGCAACGTCGTAACCGTCGAAGACCCGATCGAGTATCAGCTGACCGGCATCAACCAGATCCAGGTAAGGCCGCAGATCGGGCTCAATTTCGCCAGCCTGTTGCGCTCGATCCTGCGGCAGGACCCCGACGTCATCATGATAGGCGAGATCCGCGATCTCGAAACCGTGCAGATCGCCGTGCAGGCGGCGCTGACCGGTCATCTCGTGCTCTCGACCATCCATACGAATTCGGCGGCGGCGACGATGACGCGGCTGCGCGACATGGGGCTCGAAGATTACCTGATGACGGCGACGCTGAAGGCGGTCTTGGCGCAACGGCTCGTCCGTCGGCTGTGTCCAATGTGCAAGACGCCCGATCCGGCGCCGTCGGCGCTGATCGAACGGTTCGGTCTCGAACGCCTCGCTCCGGTCGAGGCGATCACCCTTTTTAATCCGAAAGGCTGCCCCGCCTGCCGCGGCACCGGCTATAGCGGCCGGCGGGCCATCGCCGAGCTCCTAGTGCCGAACAGGGCGATCGACCGTTTGATCTTCGAGGGTGCCGACGACGCCGCGATCGAACGCGTCGCGGTCGAACAAGGCATGCGCCCGATCTTCGACAACGGCCTCCTCGCGGTCATCGAGGGCGACACCACGATCGAGGAGGTCGTGCGCTGCATCCGGAGTGAGGCATAGCATGCCGTCCTTTCGCTGGTCGGCGGTAAATCCCGGCGGTGATGTCGCCCGTGGCGTCATGGAGGCGCCGGATCGCGCGGCTGTCGTCGAGCGGCTGCAGCGGCAGGGTCAAATAGTGCTGCGCGCCGACTTGACTTCGGGGCGCGGGGGCTGGGCCGACTTCTTGCAGGTCGAGCTCGGCCGCGGTCGCGGTCTCGACAAGGCCGCGCTCGGCGAGGTCACCCGCGAGCTGTCGATCATGCTAGGGGCGGGACAGGATCTCGATCGCGCGCTGCGTTTCGTCGTCGAAAACACCCGCAATACCCGGGCCCGGGCAATTCTCGGCAATGTGCGCGACAAGGTGCGTTCCGGCAGCTCACTCGCCGCGGCGCTCGCTGGCGAGCCGCAAAGCTTCTCCAAGATGTATGTCGGCCTGGTGCGAGCCGGAGAGGCGGGCGGCACTTTGTCCGCGACGCTAGACCGCCTGGCGACCCTCCTCGAGCGCGAGCGCAGCCTTAGCGCCAATCTGCGTTCGGCGCTGATCTATCCGGCGCTGCTGATCGCCGCAGCGATCGGATCGATCGTGCTGCTGCTCGATTACGTGCTGCCGCAGTTCACGCCGATATTCGAGCAGGCAGGGGCCGAATTGCCTGCTGCGACCCGTGTGCTGATGACCGTCGGGACGGTCGTCGGTGCCTTGGCCCCCTGGCTGTTTGTAGCCCTTTTAGCCGGCGTGCTGATCGCCCGGCAGCTGTTGACGCGGCCCGCCTACCGCCTGAAGTTCGATCGCGTGCTGCTGCATCTGCCGGTGGCCGGTGGATTGTTGCGCGAGACCCTCGCAGCCCGGCTCACCCGCACGCTCGGCAGCCTGTTGCAGAACGGCGTCCCGCTGATCTCTGCCCTCGGTATTGCGAAGGATGCGCTCGGCAATCTCGCTGCTGCCGCTGCAGTCGAAGCGGCGGCGCTTGGCGCAAAGGGCGGCGGCGGCCTCGCCCGGCCGCTCGCCGCCGCCGGCGTATTCCCGGCGCGGACCATTCACCTGCTGCAGCTCGGTGAGGAGGCCGCGCAACTCTCGTCGATGGCGCTCAAGGCCGCCGATATCCACGACGAGCAAGCGCGCTTGATGATGCAGCGGCTCGTCGCGCTCGCAGTGCCGATGATCACGATTGGGATGGGTCTCGCCGTCGCCGGGATCGTCAGCGCTCTGCTGACGGCAATGCTGAGCCTCAATGATCTCGCGGTCTAGAACCTCCCGGCCCGATCTGCAGCGCTGTGCCGGCTTTACCCTGATCGAGGTCATCGTCACCCTTGCCATTCTCGGTTTAGCGCTGGTTATCGTTGCCGGTTACAAACCTCCCTGGAGCAGCGGGCTCGGGCTCAAGGGGACGGCCTCCGAGCTCGCCTCGGGACTGCGCTTGGCGCGGTCGGAGGCGATCGCGACCAATCGACCAGTGGCTTTCGATCTCGACGTGACGGACCACCTTTATCGCGTCGGCGCGGGAGCGACGCGCCATTTGCCAGCTAATCTCTCGATCGAGCTTCTGACCATCATCGGCGAAAATCGCGGGGCCCGGGTCGGCGACATCCGCTTCAACCCCGACGGCAGTTCCTCTGGGGGCAGGATTGCGCTTGCCGATGGCAAGCAGCGCGTGGCCGTCGGTGTCGACTGGCTGACCGGGAGGGTGAGTGTCGCCGATCTGCGCTGAGCGCACGATGCGGGAGAACGGCTTCACCCTGCTCGAAGTCGTCGTCGCGTTGGCAATTGCCGGGTTGGCCTTGGTGGGGCTGTTCCGTGCGGGAAGCGGCGGGCTATTTGCCGTGGACACCGCGGCGCGGGAGGAGGAAGCCGTTCAGCGCGCCCAGTCGCATCTTGCCGCGGTCGGGCGCGACGCCGCGTTGGTCGAGGGCGAATTCACCGGCGATGACGGCGGCGGCTTCCGCTGGACGCTCCGCGTCTCGGCGCTGACCTCGCGGCAATCCTTGGCGCAAGACGGGGTATCACCGACAACCACCACCTTGTTCAATGTGGAGGTCGCAATCTCTTGGCCCGGCCATGAGGGCAGCCGGTCGGTGGTGCTGAGAACCTTGCGCCTCGGCACCGGGGGGACAAGCCAGTGAGCCCGCCGGTGAACGGGCGCCTCTTCGCCCGGCAGGGTGGGTTCACTCTGCTCGAAATGCTCGTCGTCGTGACGGTGCTCGGTTTCCTGATGATCGGCCTGACGCAAGGCGTGCGCACCGGGCTGACGCTGTGGGAGGCGCAATCCCGGCGGGTGGGCGAGACCGCCGAGCTCGATGCGGCCGCGCGCATTCTGCGCGCCCTCCTGAGCGGGATCGCGCCCCCACCGTCTTTCGGCCTGGGCGCCGGCGCCGCGGGTGGTGTGGAGCTGAAGGGCAGCGCTGGAAGCCTGGCCTTCGTCGGCGATCTGCCGACTGGGCTCGGAACCACCCAGCGCGCCGACATCACGCTGGAGCTGAGCGGCCGTCAGCTCGTCTTGCGCTGGGCCCCGCATCGCCATGAGCTTTCCACCGCCGCGGCCGCCCCGCCCACCGAAACCGAATTGCTGGGCAAGGTCGAGCGCCTCGATCTGGCTTATTGGGGTACATCTCCTTCCGGGCAGCAAACGGGGTGGCAAGCACAATGGGACGGCCCGGCAATTCCAGAACTCATCCGCATCCGGCTCGTCTTCGGCGAGAACGACCGGCGCCGCTTTCCGGATTTGATTGCCGCCCCTCAATCCTGAAATCGACGAGCGATTCGCGTTATGGCACCCGGCACCCGCCGTTGTTGCCGCGCCTCGCCCCTTGGTTTGCCGCGGTACATCCAGGATTTCCGGGCAAACTTGCCTTGCTCGAGCCATATTCGGCAAGTCTTGTGCTGGCAGCAAGCTGAGGGGTGGAGAGCCTTTCGTACCGCTGCCTTTTAGGGACAGCGGCGGCGGTGCGGGCTGGATTTAGAGCGGCTTCGTCTCGGATCATGTTACGCGAATTCTTTGCTTGGTGGCGTGCACAGCTTGCGGACTTGCTGCCGCAGGAGTTGCGCCGGTCTGCGCTCGGCAGCGGCGATGCGCTGGTAATCACTCCGATCGGCCCTCTGGGGCGGGGGGTCGAAGCTGTTGCTGTCGATCAGCGCCATAACGGCAGGGAGAGCCCGCTCGGCCATTTTGCTCTCGAAGTGATCGGTATAGCCGAGCTGCCCCGCATGGCGGGCAAAACGACGGTACTTCGCCTCGGCGAGGCCGACGTGCTGGGAAAGACCGTGAGCCTGCCACTTGCCGCCGAGCGAGAGCTCGACCAAGCGCTGGCTTTCGAAATGGACCGCGAGACCCCGTTCACGGCGGAAGAACTCTACTGGAACCATCGGGTCATCGGGGCGGACCGGCAGAACGGGCGCCTATCGGTGCGCCTCTCGCTGGTTCCGAAAGCAAACCTCGACCCGCTCCTCACCGATCTCGCTGCAGTCGGAATTCGGCCGACGCGGCTGGAGATTGCGGACGGTGCGGACAAAGGGACTTACCTGCCGATAAATGGGGACGGAGCGCACAAGCATCGCGGCTCGCACCGCCTGCTCTGGCCGGCCGCTGTGTGCTGCGCAGCGCTTGCAATAGCCGCGGTGGTGACGCCCTTCATCCGCCAGGAGCTGACCCTGGCAACTCTCAACAGTCAAATCACGGCAACCCAAGCCGCCGCCGCAGAGGCCGACACCCTGCGCCAGCAGATCGATCGCCTGTCGGGCAGCGCCGGCTTTATCGAAACCGAGCGCGACAAAGCCGGACCGCCCCTAGTCGTGTTGGCGGCCACGACCCGCATTCTGCCAGACGATACCTACCTGACCGAGATGGAGCTGCGGCAACGTAAACTGACGCTAAGCGGCCGCTCTGCCGGGGCTGCCCGGTTGATCGGCGCGCTGGCCGCCGATACCGAGTTCCGAAATCCCGGCTTTTCGGCACCCGTCACCCGGCTCGAGGCCCTCCGGGCCGAGCTTTTCACGATTAACGCGGAGGTCAGGCCGTAGCCTCGTTTACCGCCATGCCGACCGGCCGGCGGGGCCGGCTTTTGGCGCTGAGCTTGCTGTTCATCGCACTGGGAGGCGTCTATCTTCTGGTCGTCTCGCCTTTGCTCGGGCTCTACGGCGAGCGGGCTGCGGTGCTGGAGAATCGGCGCATGCTGCTGCCGCGGCTGCGCGCCGCTGCCGACGAGTTGCCGGCGCTGCGCGCTCGAGTCGAGCAGTTGCGTGCGGCTGCAGGCACGCGCAAGATCACTTTGGAGGGCGCCAGCGATGCGATCGCGGCGGCGACTCTGCAAAGCCGCATAGAGGAACTCGCCACCTCAGTCGGCGCAACGATCGGCAGCACCGAAAGCCTTCCGGCCGAAGCGCGCTCGGGTTACCGCCGCATCGGATTGCGCTACGTCCTCAGCGGGTCCTACGAGACATTGGTCAAATTCCTCGCTAAACTCCAATCTGCCACACCGCCGCTGGTGATCGACAATCTCCATGTCCACGGGGTACTGAGGCGGCCCGGCACGCCGGCGGCTGCAGGGCTCGATGCCGGTCTCGATGTTTACGCTTACCGTGATGGCGAGAAATCGGTGGCGGCTAAGCCATGATCGATCGCCTCGTGCTGTTCCTGCTGGTCGGGGGATGCCTGCTGTTCGGCGCGATCCTGATCGTGGAGCTCGCTCCCGCCGGGGCGGAGGATCCGGTAGTCGCCCAGGCGGCGCGGTCCGACGCGGCGAGCCCAATAACTCGGGCGCAGAACCCGAGACCCGAGGAGCTGGTTGCCACGATCCTCGCCCGGCCGCTTTTCAGCAGCACGCGGCGGCCTCCTCAAGATGCTCCCAGCGGCGCCGCCGCTGACTCCGATCTCACCGATGCGAGGCTGACGGGGATCGTTACAACCCCACGCCACCGCATGGCGATATTCGCGGTCAGCGGCGACAAACCGCTAAAGGTCGCAGAAGGCGACGCCGTAAGCGGCTGGCGGGTCGAGAGCATCACGCCCCGCGAAGTCTCGTTAAGCGGCCCGAGTGGAACGAAAACCTTGCAGCCCAAGCTCGATCCAAATTTAGCCCCGCCGCCGGCGCCGATCGGTCAACCGGGCGGGCGAGCGCCAATCCCACCGGCTGCCGGCCGGCCACGCGTGCCTGTGCCGGGCGTGCCGTCAGCCGCCGCGCAACCGCGTCCAGGTGTTCCTATCGCTCCTCCCCGCCCGCTGCCGCCGGCAGCGCGGTTGCGCCAGCAGCGGTAATGTCGAACCCGCCACACCCCATTCGGCCTCTCGCCGCCGCCGTAGCGCTTGTCGCGTTGGCTAATTGTCAGCTGCCGGCACAGCCAGGTTTGGAGCCGCTGGAGCAGCCGAGCAACTTGCAAGCTGCGGAGCCTCGAGTAAACAGTGCGATCCCCACCGATCGCAGCCGGCAACGTCCCTTTGTCGCCTCCGGCACCGCAGAAACGCCCGTGGTTCCCCCGCCGGGTCCGGGGGCGACCACTACTCAGACCGGCGATGTAACCCTCAATTTTGTCGACACCGACATACGGGAGATCGTACGCACCATTCTCGGGACCACACTCAACCTGAACTACACGATCGACCCCAACGTGCACGGCACCGGGTCGATCGAGACGGGCGCCCCGATGCAACGTTCGGCGTTGCTCCCGACGCTCGAAACCTTGCTCAACGAGAACGGTGCGACGTTGATCGAACGGAATGGGGTCTACGCGGTGGTTCCGATGCCCGCGGGTGCGACCCGCAACCTTGTCTCCGGCGCGAACGCAATAGGCGCCGGTACCGAGATCGTGCCATTGCGCTACGCTTCGGCCAAGGATCTTGGCAAAGTGCTCGAACCCTATGTTGCAGAGGGCGGGAAAATTGCCGCCGACCCAGCGCACAACGCACTGATCGTTTCCGGGGACGCCGCGGTCCGCCAGACCCTGGCCGGTCTCATCCGGGCTTTCGACATCGACATCCTGGCCGGTCAGTCCTATGCCCTCTTTCCGGTGGGCGACAGCGATCCGGCAAAGCGGGCCAGCGAGTTCGAGCGGGTGCTGCAGGCGCAGGCCGAAGGCGCGCTCGGCGGCGTTGTCCGCGTCGTTCCGATGGATCGGGTCAACGCCGTTCTCGTCGTGTCGTCGCAGCCCCGCTACATCGATGCAGCAAGACGATTTTTCAGGCTCACAAACGAGCTCGAGGACGCGACTGCGCGGGCCTGGCATGTCTATTACGTGCAGAACGGCCAGAGCGCGGATCTCGAGAACCTCCTTCAGCGAGCGTTCACGCCGCGTAATGTCGCCCCGACGCCCGGCCCGCCCGGGAGCACCGCTCCCGGCGCCGAGCAGCTGTCGATTGGTGGGGGGCGCGGCCCGGGAAGCGGCACGACGGGTTTCGGCGGCCAAGGCTCCACGGCAGGCCTTGGGGGTGCCGGCGGAGGGGCAGGCGTCACTACGGGTCTGTCGGGGGCGGCCGGAGGTCCCGGGGCCGCAGGTGGCCTAGGTGCCGGGATTCCCCAGCCGGGGGCGGCGGCCGAAGCAGCGCCTCCCGCTACCGAACCGTTGTCAGCCGAGACCGGGCCCGGCGGTGCGGCGCCCGAGAACCGCATCCGCATCATCGCCAACCGGCGCAACAACGCCCTGTTGGTTTATGCGACGCCGAGCGAATACGCGGTGATCGAGGGGATGCTGCGCAAGATCGACATCATCCCGCTCCAGGTGCTGATCGAGGCGACGATCGCCGAGGTCGACCTCAATGATTCGCTGCAATACGGCACGCAATTCTTCTTCAGGGCGACTGGCGAACGGATCGCCAACACCCTGGGCCCGCTCTCGGGGCTTCCTGCTCTCGGCAGTCTGACCTTTCCCTCGGCCGCCCCCTTTTTCACACTGAGCAAATCTCCGAACTTCGCGCTCTCGGCGCTCGCCGCGATAACCAAGGTCAAGGTGCTGTCGGCGCCGCAGGTCATGGTCCTCGACAACGAGCCGGCACGTCTCCAGGTCGGCCAGCAGGTGCCGGTGCTGACCGGGACCGCGACGAGCACGCTCGCGGCGAATGCGCCGGTCGTCAACAGCGTCGACTATCATTCGACCGGCGTCATCATGCAGGTGACGCCGCGCGTCAACTCCGGCGGGCTGGTTTCGCTCGATATCGCCCAGGAGGTAAGCGACGTCGCGCCGGCAGCGGCGAATACGGTCCAAGGCTCGCCGACCTTTGACGATCAGACATTCCGCACGCGGGTGGCTGTCCAGGATGGCCAGACCGTCGGGATGGCCGGTCTGATCCGCGACAACGCCTCGAATGACAACAGCGGCATACCCTTCCTCAAGGACATCCCGATCCTCGGCACGCTGGTTTCGACCCAAAGCAACACGCGCAAGCGGACGGAACTGTTGGTGCTGATCACGCCCCACGTTGTGCACGATCAGCGCGATGCCCGTGCGCTGACCGAGGATCTGCGCAATCAGCTGATCAACGCCGGGCTGGTCCCACAGCAGCTGCAGCGCCAGGGCTCTCCCGGGCTGGCGAACCCGAACAAGCTGTAGGCGATGCCGCGCCGGTTCCCGCCAGGATCGACGGAATGCCGTCGGAACGGCGGGTTCGCGCTGATCATCGTGCTGTGGACGTTGGTGCTGATCGGCTTCATCGTCGCGCATCTTGCGGCGAGCGGGCGGACGGAGATCCGCATAGCCGGCAATCTGGTGGCCAACTCGGCTTCGCAAGCCGCCGCCGACGGCGCCGTCTTCGAGGCCATCTTCAACCTTTCGGATCCGCAGCCGGAACGGCGCTGGCCGGTCGACGGCACGCCGCGTCAAGTCGCGGTCGGCAGTAGCCGGGTCATCTTGCGGATCGAGGACGAGGCGTCCTGGATCAACCCGAGCACGGCTTCACCCGCCCTCCTCGAGGCACTGTTGCGGGTGATCGGCAGCGACCCCGACACCTCTCGCCGCATCGCCACCGCGATAAGCGAATGGGCGGGTTCCGCAGCGGCCCCGCGGCCGCAAGAAGCGCTTGTTGCAGAATATCGCGCGGCCGGGCTCGATTATGGTCCGCCGGGCACACCGTTCGAAACGCTCGGCGAAATCGGTCGCGTGCTCGGCATCACCCCGGCCATATTGATGGCGATCCGCCCGCATTTGACATTGTTCGGGCCGCCCGAGCCGAACCCGGCCACAGCCGATCCGGTAGTGGCGGCTGTGCTCGCCATGACCTCGACGACTGGCCAGCCGGTCGTCCAACCGAGTCCGGCGGCACCGCCGGATGCCCTGACGGTGCGGATCACCGCGCTCGCAGCCGGACCGGGCAATGCTAGTGTAACGCGGACTGCGGTGGTGCGCACCGGGGTGACCCTGCCGCAGGGATACGCTGTGCTCGCCTGGGGCAACAGCCTCAATTCGGACGCGCCCCCCGGCTCGCCTCAGCCGTCGTTCACTCGTTGAAGCCGTCGTTCACTCGTTGAAGATGGTCGCGGCCTCACCCGAGCCGCCGGTCTGGCCTGTCGGACCGAGGGACAACAGGTCGTATTCGTGCCCGGGCCGTTGGCTCGGGCTGCGGTAGACGAAGGGGCGGCCCCACGGGTCCTCGGGCGTCTTCTCGCCCTTCAGGTAAGGGCCGTTCCACCGGGTGACCCCCGATGGCCGCGCAATCAGCGCCTGCAGACCCTGCTCTGTCGAAGGATAGGTACCGACATCCAGCTTATAGATGTCGAGCACTCCAGTGAGGCGCTCGATCGATTGGTGCGCGATCTTTTCCTTGGCGGAGCCGAGCTGCCGCAGCGCGGCAGGCGCGACCAGGCCGATCAGAAGCCCCAAGATGGCGAGCACGACCAGAAGCTCGAGCAGCGTAAAGCCTCGCTGTCGTCTCAGAGGATCGGGGGCAGGGCGGGTAGGGCGGAAAAGAATGATCTTCGAAGTGCACACTGTCTCGGTACCAGGGTTTTTCCTGGGTGCTTCGTCTAAAGCTGGATTTGGACATATTCGTGATGTTGAGCCGCAGCGCGGACGGTGCGGCAGTTCGACGCGGCGAATTAGCCGAGAGCGTCAAGCGGCGGACGGCATGCTGCCACGCAATCATGCGTCCCGGTCTGGCAGCGCCATGGTTTGGGCGGCAATCCGGGTTGGGTGCAGCCGCATGTTCGGATCTGCCTAGTCGAACGTTGCGCGTGGGGTCGATTTTACTGCCGCAGCGAGCGGGGTTGTGTCGCCGGTGATCAACCGCGCACCCGGCCATAGGTCAACCAAGCCCATATCCAGTTGAGGAAGACCGCCATTCGGTTGCGGAACCCGATCAGGAAAAAGATTTCCCGCGGCGAGGGTATTTCTGCAGGCTAACCACCGGCGACGGCGAATGTCGACGCATCGCCGCGGCTCACAGACTCCGGTCCGGAGATCGGCATCGCTAACTGACCGGCCCTCCGCATCACTGTTCTTCGCCTCGTCCACGCGGCATGATCTGCAGGCACTCGTTTGGGGGAGAGGGCTTTGCCTGTCACACAGCTCGCACCGGTGGTCATCGCCGACAGCATTACCCGTGTTGGAACCGAAGCGGCGGGAGCGGTTGTCGTCAACGGTTCCCATGGCGGCATTTATGCCGCCTATGTTGCGGCAAAACTGCGCGTTGCCGCAGCTGTCTTCAACGACGCCGGTGTTGGACGGGACCAGGCGGGTATTGCCGGGCTCGATTACCTGGCCGGGCTCGGCATCCCCGCGGTCGCCGTCGGGCACGATACCGCGCGCATTGGAGACGGGTCCGACATGATGGCGCGCGGCGTCGTCACTCATGCCAACTCCCGGGCAGTCTCGCTCGACTGCCGTCCCGGCACTCCCTGTCGAGACGCCGCGGCGGCTTTGCGACTAGCCTCACCCGGCGCGGGCGAACCACCCCAAACGCTGGAAGCCGCCTTCCTGCTGATCGCCGAGGCGCCGGCGGTCTGGGCGCTCGAACTCGGCCTCGCTGGTCGGCGCCGAGCAGGTAGGGGCAATCGTCGTGACCGGCTCGCATGGCGGGCTGCTCGGCGGCCGGCCGGACACCGCGCTCAAGGCCGATGCGCTCGCTGCGTTGTTCAATGATGCCGGGATCGGGATCGACGAGGCCGGCGTCACGAGGCTGCCGGCGCTCGACAGTCGCGGCATAGCCGCTGGCGCGGTCGCCGCGTCGAGTGCCCGGATCGGCGACGCCCGTTCGACCTATGAAGACGGTATTCTGACGCGGGTAAATCAGCGCGGCGCGGCACTGGGGATCGGGCCGGGTATGACCGCCCGGGAGTTCGTCGAGATCGTCCGCCGCGCTGCGGCATAAACGTGGAGGAATGGATGACAGACGCAGCGCCCGTCAGCAACCGGCCGTCAGGCCGCATGAACGGCGGCCGCGCGCTCGCCGAGATGTTGCGGCTCGCCGAGGTCGGGCCGATGTTCGGGATGGGCGGGTTTCAGCTCTTGCCGTTTTACGACGCATTGGCGCAGCTCGGAATGCGGCATTTTCTGATCAATGACGAGCGTTGCGGCGCGTTTGCCGCGGACGCTTATGCGCGGGTCACCAATCGCCCCGGCGTGTGCGACGGCACCCTCGGCCCCGGCGCTACCAACCTCGTGACCGGCCTGATCGAGAGCCTCAACGCCGGGGTGCCGATCATTGCGCTGGCCGGCGACACCAACCGCGCGCATTCCTGGAAGAACATGACGCAGGAATGCCGGCAGACCGAGATCTTGCGGCCGGCGGTCAAAGAGCTGATCCGGGTCGAGATGACAAACCGCGTTCCCGAGTTGCTCCGCCGCGCTTTTGCGGTGGCGACCTCCGGCCGGCCGGGCCCGGTGCTGCTCGACGTTCCCGAGGATGTCTGCCACGGCGAGCACGACTTCACCGCCGAAGATTTTGCGATCGATCCGTCGACATTGAGCGTGCCCGCCCGGCGCATCCGGCCGGACCGCGTGGAGATTGCCCGCGCCGCTGCGCTGATCGCGCATGCCAAGCGCCCGCTGATCCTGGTCGGCGGCGGCATCCACCTCTCGGCGGGATATGACGCGCTGCTCGGTTTTGCCGAGGCCCAGTCGATCCCCGTCGCGCATACGATGAGCGGCAAGGGCGGCATCGCTTGCATCCATCCGCTTTCGGTCGGGCTCTTCGGCCGCTATTCGCGCATCGCCAATGAGCTCATCGAGGCATCGGACTGTCTCGTCGTGGTCGGCTGCAAGCTCGGCGAGATCGCGACCAAGCGGTATGTGTTGCCGCCGGAAAAGATCCCTCTGATCCATCTCGACATCGTCGCGGAGGAGATCGGCCGGTGCCGGCCGGCAGATGTCGCGCTCTGGGGCGACGCCAGGGCCGGGCTGGAGGATCTCGCCGAGGCGCTTGCCGACGAAGCGAGGCGAGCGCAGACGGCACGCGCCGATTATGTCGCCGAGATCCCCTCCCGGATGGCGTCATGGCGCGACGAGGCAGCGGCGCGCCTCCTTTCCGGGGAACGGCCGATCCACATGGCTCGGCTGTGCAGCGAGCTCAACAAGGCATTGCCGGCGGACAGCGTCCTCGTCGCCGACGGCGGGTTTGCCGGCCACTGGACCGGGTTGCTCTACGATACGAAATCGCCGGGGCGGCACTTCATCCCGGACCGCGGTCTGGCGTCGATCGGCTACGGGCTGCCGGGTGGGATCGGGGCGGCTCTGGCCGCTCCGTCCACCCCAGCCGTGGCGATTACCGGAGACGGCGGCTTCAACATGATGCTCGGCGAGCTCGAAACCGCCCGGCGTGCCGGCATCGGATTGACGATCGTTGTCGTCAACAATGCCGCCTCGGGTTACGTCAAGGCATTGCAGCACGCCATGTTCCGCGGACGCTATCAATCCTCCGACCTCGTCGAGATGGATTATGCCGCGATCGCCCGGGCGATGGGCTGCAGCGGCCTCCGGATCGAGGATCCGGACCGGCTCGGCGAGGCGCTGCGAACCGGCCTCGCCGAGCGCACCCGCCCGACCGTGCTCGACGTCGTCGTGACCCGCGACCCCTCCCGCATGCTCCCCGCCGTCGACAACCGTACCGTCGAGATCAAACAAGGCGACCGGGTGGCGTAATCTCGAAAATTGCTCGAGAGTCACCCGAAATCAGCGCAGCTTGCGTCAGGTTGCCCTCCAATTCCAACCCAACCGTCATTGCGAGCGCCAGCGAACCAATCTCGGGCCGCGGAGCGCTCGATAGGTCGAGCAACTGTGTTGAGGACGCGGCGACGGGCCCCCGACCCGGGCAGCATGGCGCCGTGCTCGCCGCCGTCAAGACCGCTACGCGCCGCCTGCGGCGGTGGCCTGCGGCCAGTCTTGACCGCGGCTGCGCGCGGCGCCATTCGGAACTTAGGTCGGGACGAAGAAACGGTCCCTTCGGTCGAACAAAGAAACTGCTCAAGGGGGCGCTGCGGCGGTGAGCTCATCGCGCACCCGGCTGTTGAGCATCACCACCATTTTGCGCATGCACGCCACCAGAGCCACCTTGGCCGGCTTGCCGCTAGCCGACAGCCGGCGATAGAACTCCTTGATCGCAGGGTTGCAGCGGACCGCGCTCAACGTCGCCACATACAACACGTTGCGCACCCTGCGGCGGCCGCCGCCGATGGCGCGGTAACCGCGCCGGGCGCCGCTGTCGTGGTTGAGCGGCGCCACCCCGATCAGCGCCGCCTGACGGCGGCTCAGCGAGCCCAGCTCGCGCATATTGGCGATCAATGTGCAGGCGAGCACGAGGCCCACCCCCTTCAGCGCAGTCAGGCAGCCAAACAGCGCCTTTTTGGCCGGGTCGCTGTCGACGATCGCCCGCATCTCGCGCTCGATCTCTTTCACCTCGGCGCGCAGCACCGCCAACCGGCGCTCGGCCCGCGCCCGCAGCCCGGGCTCCTCCAGCCGCCGCAGCTGGTGCTGCAAGCCGACGAGCTCGTCCTGCAAGCTGCGCCGGTACAGCACGTGTTCGCCCAGCCGGTCGGCCACTGGATCGGGCTTGCCGATGCGCGGCACAAACGTCTCGGCAAAATGGGCGATCACTGCCGCATCCAGCGGGTCGGTCTTGGCCAGCCGCCCGGCGGCGCGGGCAAACTCGCGCACCTGGCGCGGGTTGACCACTGCCGCGACCAGCCCGGCCTCGCTCAGCGCCAGCCACAGCGCCCGCTCGTAACCGCCGGTCGCCTCCAGCACGATCCGCTTGGTGCGCAGTGGTCGCAACCGGGCGATCAACGCGGCATGCCCGGCCGCCTCATTGCTCACCGAGAAGCCGATCCCCAGCGGACGCAGGTGCACGTCCAAACGATCCTTCGAGATGTCGATCCCGACAAACACATCCGGCGACGCCATCATCCTATCCCCTTCTTGCGACTGCGGGCGAGAGCCCCGGCAACTGTTCGGGCGTGAGATGAAAGCAGCGCCGGAGCCTTGCTCGACCCGGGGAAGACCCCTCGATTGCTTGCGGTCGCGGCGCCGCTGCAGCCCGGGCCTTGGCCGCGGCCCGTGCGGCGCCTCCATTATGGCCGATCACCCACAGACAAGATTGCTTCGTCGCGCACGCGAGCCTCGCAATGACGCGCCAATTTGGTCGAAATCTAGGTTAGCGCGCCGCTGCGGTAATTGCCTCGCGTAGGATCTGTGGGATGCGGTCGAGCACGTCGGGCGGGGTCATCAGCGGCGGGGCGAGGCAAATCGTGTCGCCGATCGGCGGATCGGCGCTGCCGACGCGAATACGCGGCAACAGACCGCGCGCCAACGCCTCACGGACAAAGCGCCCGCCCAGCCCGATTGCCGGCGCCTTGGTATTGCGGTCGGCGACAAGCTCGACGCCGCACATCATGCCGAGCCCGCGCACGTCACCGACGACCGGCAGGTCGCGCAGCCCTTCGAGCCCGGCCAGCAAGCGCCGTCCCATAACAGCGGCGCGCTCGACGAGGCCCTCGTTTTCGATGATCTCGACATTGCGCAAGCCGACCGCGCAGCAGACCGGGTGGCCGGAATAGGTCGCCGCATGCATGAATTTCCGGTCGGCGGGCGCGCTCTCGATCGCCTCGTGCACGCGCTTCGACGCAATCACGCCACCCAACGGCAGATAGCCGCTCGTCACCCCCTTGGCGAAGGAGACGAGGTCCGGCTCGACCCCCCAATGGCCCAGCGCGAACCACCGGCCGGTGCGGCCAAACCCGGTGATCACCTCGTCGGTGATCAACAACACATCGTGGCGGTCGCAGATCTCGCGCAAGCGTGGAAAATACGAGGCCGGCGGCACAATGACGCCGCCCGCCCCCATGACCGGCTCGGCGATGACCGCCGCCACGGTATCGGGGCCCTCGGCAAGGATCGCTTTTTCGACCGCATCGGCGGCGCCGATCCCCGGCTCCTCATTGGCGGTCCAGCGATAGGCGTAAGGCGGCGGAACCTGGATGAACCCCGGCACGAGCGGCCCGAACATCTTGTGGAAGATGGGCATGCCCGTGGCGCTCATCGCCGCCATCGTCACCCCGTGATAGGCGTGGATGCGCGAGATTATCTTGGTCTTCTGCGGCTTATCTTTGACCTTCCAGTAATAGCGCGCGAATTTGAATGAAGACTCGTTCGAACTCGGCGCCCGCCGTCGTAAAATAAACCGCGGCCGAATTCGAATAGGCGTGGCGCACGATTTTCTCGGCGAGCCGAACGGCGGGCTCGTTGGTGGCGCCGATATAGGCCGACGCAAACGCGATCCGCCGCATCTGCGCCGCCGCCGCATCGGCCAGCTCGCTGCGGCCGTGACCGACATTGACGTTCCACAGACCCGAGAGCCCGTCGATATATTCGCGGCCGTCGGCATCGCGCAACATGGCCCCACGCCCTTCGACGACAACCAGCGGCTGCCGGTGGTCATCGGGATGATGCAACGGGTGAACCAGATAGCGCCGGTCGGCTTCGAGCAGCTGGGTGGTGCCGTCCATGTCGCCTCCTCTCCGCCAATCAGGACCCGGCGGAATGCGCTTACGCTTCTCCGCCCTACGATCTAGACCTGTTTGTAGCAGCGTAGGGCGGAAAAGCGCAGCGCCTTCCGCCATCTCACCGGTTAGGCAGGTCGAGGGGGTAGATCGGGCGGCGGACCTTGTTGAAGCGCAGCTGGCTGTAATCGGAGGTGCAAACGCCGACGCCGGCGCAGTCGACGACGGCTTTCGCGAGCTTGCCGAGCCCGGCTCGCCAATGGATGCGGCTTTTCAGCATGACATAGCGTTTCTGCAGCGGGTCGATGCCGAGGCTCGCCAGGCAGTTTAGGTCCGATGGCTCGACATGGCGCGAGATCAGGACGATCTCGACCGGCCCGGTATCGAGCACCACCGATGGTCCCATATCCATCTGCACGCCGCGGCCCATCGGGCCGCGATTGCGGTAGCGGCCATTCGAGATGGTCTTGACCGTGCCGGTGACGATCAAGGGCGGGCTCTCGGCGGGGATCGCCGGCATCGCGATCTTGCCGCCGATCGACAGGCTGAACTGGGCACCAATACCGGTGGCGATCGCCTGCTGCACCGCTTCCGGATCGTAAATCGCGAAGGCGGCGACATCCTCGAGCCCCTGCCGCAGGATTTCCGCCAGCACGACGGTCGTGTCCATCGTCCCGCCGGAGGCGCAGTTATCGTAATGGTCGAGCAGTACGATCGGGCCTTCGCCCAGCGCGCTAAACGGCATTGCCTTGGCGCGGGCGACGGATTGCTGCAGAGGCTCGATTTCGTAGACAAATGCCTCGCGCTCGACCCAGGCCCGGTCCAACAGCTCGTCGCGGAGGTCTTCGGCGAGCTTCAAGTCGCCGTCGGTCACGACCACCGCGCTCAATCCGGCATTGGTGATGTCGGCATGCGGAAAGCCGGTGAAGAGGCTCGCCGCCAATGCGCCGTCGGCCGTCATCGTGGCGCAACGGTGCTGCAATTGCTTGTTCGGATGATCATCGGTGCCCTGCCGCATCACATGCGGCAGCATCGGCACATTGCCCCACGCCATGACCGGCTTCACCTCGCCGCGGATCGTGCGCAGCAGGACCTCGCCGGCGAGCCTGGCGGTCTCGTAAGTGTCGATATGCGGATAGGTGCGATAGCCGGTCACGACAGTCGCATTGGCGACAATCTCGTCATAGAGATTGGCGTGCATGTCGAGCGAGACGGCGATCGGCGTCTTCGGGTCGATCGCGCGCAGCCGCTTCAGGAAATGGCCCTCGCCATCCTCGAGGCTCTCGGTGACCATAGCGCCGTGCAGATCGAGCATGATGCCGTCGAAGCCGCCCCGCGCGACGGCCTCGCAAATCGTATCCGTAATGTGCGCATAGGCATCGTCGTCGACCGGACGGCTCGGCGGCGCCCCGGCGGCGATCGGCGATACGATTTCGGCCTGTTCCCGCTCGGCGAGGTCGAGATAAGCCCCGAGACCGGTGCCGGTGCCGCGGAAAGCGCGAATTGCCGCCTCGCCATAGAGCGGCCGAAATCGCGCGAGCGGCGTCGGCACCGGCGAGAAGGTGTTCGTCTCGTGCTTCATCATCGCGATCAGCAGGCGCATGCCGGGACCTCCATGGCTTCGGCTCTTATGCCGCTTCTGGACGCAAGCTGCAATTATGGCTATATCTATAGCCATATCTCCGGAGAGATGCTCTACATGACCGCCTACAGTGTCGCAGAGGCAAAAAATACGCTTCCCAAACTGATCGACCGTGCCTTGCAAGGCGAGGAGGTGGTCATCACACGGCATGGCAAACCGGTTGCCGAGCTCAAGCCGCTGAGGCCGCAGCCCCCGGCGCCCGCCGGCACTTACGCCTGGCTGCGATCGCGCCGCGACGCCCGTCCGGGCATCGATCTGACTTCGGTCGAGATTTTGGATTTGCTCTACGAGACCGACGATCTTTGACCTGTTATCTCGACGCCAGCGTCATGCTTCCGATCCTGATTAAAGAGCCGGCGAGCGCGATGGTCGACGCTTTCATGTCGACGGTTCAGCGGGAGCCGTGGGTCAGCGATTTCGCCGCCGCGGAAGTGGCCTCGGCGGTGTCGCGGCTGGTTCACACTGGGCGCCTGCAGGCGCCGGACGCGGCGGCCATCTTGTCCGATTTTGACATATGGCGAGCAGCGATGACCAGAGCAGCGGAAATCCATGCCGTGGATGTTCGCCTCGCGGGCGCTTACGTTCGGCGATTTGATCTCGCGCTGCGTGCCTCGGACGCGCTGCACCTCGTGATCGCGCGGCGTCTCGACGTCGCGCTGGTCACACTTGATCGACGAATGGCGGCGGCCGCAAGGGAGCTCGGCGTGGCCGTCGAGGTGCCGGCGAGCGGCTGAAGCAACCGCAAGCTGCTTCGCACGGACGTCACGAAGCCTAGGGCGGGTGGAGCGGAAGCGAACCCCGCCGGAGAGGCCCCGGAAGGCATGGCGGGTTACGCTGCGCTCTAGCCGCCCTACGATGGCTCGTCCGGACCAGGGTTTGGCGACACCTCTCGGTGGAGATGGTAGGAAGCCGGGAGGCGGCATATATGTTCATGCATATACCCAGGTAGGACAAGTCGACAGATGGCAGCCTCTGCTCGATTGATGATTCTGATGTCGCCTGAGGAGCGGGCCGCGCTCGACGCCAAGGCGCGTGCGCTCGGCGTGTCCGCCGGTGAGGTCGTGCGGCGTGCGGTCGAGGCCTTCGAGCTGGGCACCCAGGAGGAGGCGGCGGAGCTGCGGGCTCTTGTCGACGCGTTCAACGAACTCCATCCGGAAACCTTGCGGATTGCCGACGAGTGTCACAGAAAAGTAGCTGAGAGCTTAGCCTGGATTTCGAGACGCAGCCCGACAACCCGCCATAGGAAGGCGACCGCGGCGGCGTGAGCCTATATGGCGACGCGATAAGGGCTCTCCGCCAGGTCATTCTGCTCGATGAACGGGTTCGCAACAGCTCGGCCGATCTCGCACGGATGGCCCAAGAAATCGCCGAACTTCGGGATCGAGTGAGCCGTCTCGAAGGGATGCTCGCCGCGAGTATGGCCGGTCCGCGCCAAGCAGCCCCAGCGCGCGACCGACGCCGGTTGCCTGCTCCACCCGATCAGGCTGGATGAGATCGCAGCACTGTCTCAGTTTTGAGGCTAAGAGGCTATCGAGAAATCGCCATAATGGAGTGACATCCACCGCGTAAATCAGGATGCTACGCACCGCGACACCTCGATTGGGCTGTGTCGAGAACAGCGAGGAACAGCCACCAAACAGCGACGGATCAGCCAACGAGAACAGCGATCCAGTTTGCGAAAAGCGAGGATTTCCGCGGTCATGCGCAGCCTAACTGGCTGTTATTTCAGTGTAGTGTCAGCGACAACAGCGGTGCCGGCTGTTCCGGCGCCTAGGAGAAAGAATTGCCACAAAATCCCGTCGAAACTCACTACACCCGTCGAGATCTCGGGGACGTCATCCTTGCGGCGCTGAAGCAGGCCGGGAAGGACATCAAGCATCTGGGGCCGGACGATCTCGCGCCGGTCGACGAGTTTCATGGCGGGCAGCGGCAGGCGACGATCAGACTGGCCGATCTCGCCGGGATGCGCGGGGGCGAACGGGTGCTCGATGTCGGCTCCGGGATTGGCGGGCCATCGCGGTTTCTTGCGAGCCGCTACGGGTGCCGAGTTCGAGGGCATCGACCTGACCGCCGAATTCTGCCGTGTGGCGGAGATGCTGACCCGGCTTACCGGGATGACCGGAAAGGTCAGCTATCGCCAGGGCAATGCGCTCGACCTGCCGTTCGAAGACGGGAACTTCGACGTGGTGTGGTCGCAGAACGCCTCGATGAATATTGCCGATCGTGATCGGCTCTATGCGGAGATGCACCGCGTACTCAAACCGGGCGGCCGGCTGGCGCTGCAGGAAGTGGTCGCCGGTCCTGGCGGCGAACCCCATTACCCGGTGCCCTGGGCGCGGGAGGCGAGCATCAGCTTTCTGCTGAGCGCAGAGGCGACGCGCGCCAAGCTCGAAGCCGCCGGGTTCCGCGTCGTCACCTGGCAGGACACCACGAGTGCATCCTCCCGATCCTGGACCCAAGCAGTCGAGGGCCCGCCGCCGCCACTCGGGATCCATTTGCTGGTCGGACCCGATTGGGCGGCAATCGCGCGCAACTCGGCGCGGAATTACCAGGAGGACCGGGTCAGGTTGTTCAACGCGGTGCTCGAACGACCAAACTGATTTGCACCTACAAATCCAAGACGAGGACCGGGGTCTTCGCCCGTGAGCAGCAGATCAGTAGGTAGCGTTGGCGGCCGTTCTCTTCGAGGACCTGGTCGCGGTGATCGGGCTCGCCGGCAAGATAGGGCGTCAAGCACGTCCCGCAATAGCCCAGCTCACAGGAGGTTCTGACGGGGACGCCATGGCGCTGCAGCACTTCGGCAATCGTCTCGCCGGCGCGCACCTCGTAATCGCCGCCGGTTTTTGCCAATTGCACGCGAAACGGCTGGTCCTCCGCGGCCGCCGGCTCCGGCACCCCGGTGAAGTATTCGCAATGCACGCTGCTGGTCGGCCAGTGCCGTGCCGCCTCCGCCGCCGCGGCCATCAGCGGCGCCGGCCCGCAGTAATAGAGATGCGTTCCCGGCCGCGGTTCGCGCAGCGCCGCTGGGATGTCGAGACCCTGCGCCGGGTCGCCGCCGTCGTGGTGAAAGAACAGCCGTCCCTCGGCAGCGAGCGGCGCCAGCTCACGGCGGAACGCCGTTCGTTCGGGCGCGCGCGTGCAATAATGGAGCTCGAATTCGGCACCGCGGCGGCGTAATTCTGTGACCATCGACATGATTGGCGCGATGCCGATGCCGCCAGCGATCAAGAGATGCCGTTCCGCGGCCGGGTCGAGCGGGAAATGATTGCGCGGTGTCGACACCTCCAAGATGTCGCCGACCCCGACTTTCTCGTGCAGATGTCGCGACCCGCCGCGGCTCGCATCCTCGCGCAATACCGCAATGCAATAGCGCCGGCGCTCGGCAGCGTCGTTCCACAAGGAATATCGCCGCAAGAACCCGCCGGCCCGCACCTCGACATGGGCGCCCGGCGCGAAGCGCGGAAGGTCGCGGCCGCGCGGGTCGACCAGTTCATAGCCGTTGATGGCTTCGGCGAGATAGGTGATCGATCGGACGCGCAGTTGCATGGCCCAGGATTGTTGCAGATTTTGGTGGTCTTGGGGAAAGATCGTTCCGACCCTAACGACCGCAGCCGAGGAGGCTTTTGATGGCTCTGCAGATCCGTCGGGTGGTTACCGGCCACGACACGTCCGGGCGCGCCATCGTCAAGATCGACGAAGTCGCGAAAAACCTCGTCTCGTCCCGCCCGGGCGCCACCGCTTGCGTCGTGTGGACGACCGAAGGCTTTCCGGTTGAAAACACCGGCGAGGAGGACGCCGGCCTGCGTAAGACCGGCACGACGCTCGACAACGGCACCGTTTTTCGCATTCTAGAGCTGGCGCCCGGGGTCAGCCCGCGTAACCACCGCACCGACTCGATCGACTACGCCGTCGTGATGTCGGGCCAGGTGGACATGGAGCTCGACGATACGACCGTCCATCTGAAGGCGGGCGATGTGCTGGTCCAGCGCGGCACGATCCACAATTGGGTCAATCGCGGAAGCGAGCCGTGCGTGATTGCTTTCGTCCTGATTGCGGCAAAGCCGGTCACCGTCGCCGGTAAGGTGCTCCGCGCCGAGGGGTAGCGGTGAACGACGATGTCGAGCTCCTGATCGCCGGCGGCGGGCTCACCGGGCTGCTGCTCGGCGTCGCGTGCGCCGGTGCGGGGCTCGCCGTCGCGATCGTCGATCGGCAGGATCCAGGGACATTGCTCGCCGATGATTTCGACGGGCGCAGCTCGGCGATCAGCTACGGTTCGCACCAGGTCCTCGACGCTATTGGGCTGTGGCCGGAAATCGCTTCCGACGGCGAGCCGATACTCGAGATCCGAGTCGCCGACGGTGATTCACCGCTATTCCTTCATTATGACCATCGCGAGCTCGACACCGACGCCCCGCTTGGTTTCATCGTCGAAAACCGCATTCTCAGGCGTGTCCTGACCGATCGCGTCAGATCGATCCCGAGCTTGCTGTTTGTCGCGCCGCTCGCCGTGGGCTCGGTCTCGCCCACGGCATTCGGCACAACCGCGGCGCTTTCGGACGGACGGCAAATCCGGGCCCGCCTCGTCGCGGCGGCCGACGGCCGGCAATCTCCGCTGCGGTGCGCCGCAGGAATCCGAACGATCGAATGGCGATATCCCCAGACCGGCATTGTCACGACGGTGCGGCACCAGCGCCCGCACCATGGCATCGCCATCGAGCATTTCCTGCCCGCGGGCCCGTTCGCCATTCTGCCGATGACCGGCAACCGATCCTCGATCGTCTGGACCGAACGTGCAGAGCTCGCGCCGCGCCTTATCGCCCTCTCCGATGCGGCTTTTGCGGCGGAGCTCGCGGTGCGCTTTGGCGATTTTCTCGGGGCCGTCGAGCCGATCGGTCCGCGCTGGGCTTATCCACTAACGCTGCTGCTGGCGGAAAGATATACCGCGACCCGGCTGGCCCTCGTCGGCGAGGCGGCGCACACGATCCACCCGATCGCCGGCCAGGGGCTCAACCTCGGAATACGCGACGTCGCCGCGCTTGCCGAGCTGGTGATCGATGTGCGACGCTTGGGTCTCGATATTGGCGATGAATCAGCGCTGCTGCGTTACCAGCAATGGCGCCGCTTCGATGCGTTGGCGCTCGCAGCGGTGACCGACGGCCTCAATAGACTGTTCTCGAATTCGCTTCCCGCGGTCCAGCTCGCTCGCGATATCGGCCTCGCCGCGGTCAATCGTCTCCCGCCGCTAAAACGCCTCCTGATGCGTGATGCGATGGGGATCGCGGGTGACCTGCCGCGTCTCGTCCGCGGCGAGCCCCTTTAGCTCCGCTCAGATCGAACGGCCACCTCCAGTCGTCATCGCGAGCGGAGCGAAGCGATCTCGGGCCGCTCAGCGCGCGTCGGCTCGGGATTGCTTCGCCGCACGACGCGCGTCTCGCAATGACGCCCGGTCGATCTGATTCAAGGTTCCCGGCTAAGTCCGTTCGCGGCCAAAGCGTCGAGGTATTCGCGCCAACGCTTTTCGCGCTCGACACCGAGCTGGTAAAGGTAATTCCAAGAATAGATCCCGGTGTCGTGCAAATCGTCGAACTTAATCCGGACGGCGTAATTGCCGACCGGTTCCAGCTCCATTATCCCGACACGGGCGCGGCCGTGGACCAATGTCTTTTGTCCCGGACCGTGCCCCTGCACCTCCGCAGATGGGCTCTCGACTTGCAGATACTCGGCCGGAAGCGAAAAACGCGTGCCATCGTCGAACGCGACCTCGATCAGCTTTTCCGCCCGCTTCAAGCGGAGTTCCACCGGCCAGCGCGTCGTTCCGCCCGCGCTCACTTGGGCCTCAAGGCGGCGGCAGACGCTTGGTTGCGGTCTCGTCGTCGCGTAGCGCGCGCGCCTCGTCGACGAGCATGATTGGGATCCCGTCACGGATCGGGTAGGCCAGCCCCGCCTCCTCGCTGATCAGCTCCTGGGCTTCGCGATCGTACCGCAACGGCGCCTTGGTCAGCGGGCAGACGAGAATCTCCAGCAGCTTTGGATCGATTTCCGGTGTTCCCTCCATCCCGCCCCTCCGGTATCAGCCAAAATCCCGCCTAGTGACGGGCGCCGGCGCCCTCGCTCGGGCGCTGCATCACCGCCATCTCGACAATCGCCGTCAGCAGGCGCGCACGTTCGCCGAGGTCGGGGGCCTCGAGCAACGCCTGCTTCTCGCTCGGGTCGAAGGGGCAGATCATCGCAATCGAGGTGACGAGCCGCTCGCCCCCGACCGAGGTGATCGAATCCCAATCGGCCGAGATCTGGTGCTGCTGAAAATATCCCCTGAGCCCACGCATCAGCCGCTCGCGATCAAACTCGGGCATCTCCTCGCCCTCGACATCCCGGGCAAACTCGCGCCAGTCCGGGACGACGCGTCGATAGCCCTCTAGGAGCGGCAGCTCCTCCCTGATCCGAAAACGAGAGGTACCCGTCAAGGTGATCAGAAAGCGTCCATCCTCGGTCTCCGAAAACGAGGTGATGCGGCCGGCGCAGCCTGTCGGATAAACCGGCGGATTACTGCCCGACGCCGCTGGATCGCTCGGCTGGACCATGCCGATCAGACGCTCGCCGGCGAGCGCATCGCGCGTCATCGCAAGATAGCGCGGCTCGAAGATGTTCAGAGGCAGCCGGCCGCGGGGGAGCAGCAGCACCCCGGTCAGCGGAAAGATCGGGAGAATGGCGGGGAACGCCGCTCCGCCGCTCCGCTCGCTCATCATACCCTCCGTTCAGGAAAACATCACAGAGGAAAGCCGGCGCCGGCCGCTCAGGGTCAGCGGGTCGGTCGGACCCATCACCTCGAAGAATTTGAGGAGCTGCTTGCGAGCGGCCTGCTCGTTCCATTCGCGGTCGCGCTTGAAAAGGGTCAACAACTCGTCGATGGCAGCTTCCCGGTCGCCGCTCCCGAACAACCCGGTGGCAAGCTCCAGGCGCGCCTCATGGTCGTCCGGGTTCTGGGACAGCCGGGCGCGCAGCTTACCCGCCGACGCCATCGCCTTCTGCCCTTGTTCGGCGAGGTCGAGCGCGGCGCGCGCAGCGGTGATCTCGGCGTGGCCGGCGCTCTCCTTCGGAACGCGATCGAGATGCTGTTTGGCTTTAGCGAGGTCGCCACGCGCGATCATCGCCCGCGCAAGGCCGGCCGACGCCTCGACGTTAGCAGGGTCGCGCTGCAGGATCTGGGAGTAGAGCGCACCGGCGCTCGCGTGATCGCCCGCCTGCATCGTCTCTTTGGCCATCGCCAGCGCCTCCTCGACCGGCGAGGAGCCATCCTTTCCGCCGCCCAGGCGCTGGACGAACTGCTTGACCTGGCTCTCCGGCAAAGCGCCGACAAAACCGTCGACCGGCCGCCCGTCCTTGAAGGCGTAAACCGCCGGGATCGACTGGATGCGCATCTGCTGCGCGATTTCGGGGTTCTCGTCGATATTGAGCTTGACCATGCGAACGGCGCCGTTGGTGGCGCGAACGGTCTTTTCGAGGATCGGCCCGAGCTGCTTGCACGGGCCGCACCAAGACGCCCAGAAATCGACGACGACCGGCGCGTCGAACGAGCCGTCGACGACCTCGGCCATGAAATTGGCGGTAGTGACGTCCTTTACAGGGGCGGCAGCCGCGCCGCCGATCAAAGCTTCGCTCGGCATTGCTCTATCTCTCCGGTTTTATCCGACAACATGGCGGCAGGATCGAGGTAAGACAAGCGCAAGCCGTCCGATCGCCTCAGCTCTCCGGGGATACCCGGCCCGCGCTCGAGCTCCGCCAGATCGACGATCCGGGGTACGTGCCCCGAGGCCTCGATCAACCGCAGCAGATCGGCGGCCGAGATCGCCGTCGTGCGATCGTTTACCAGCGGATGATAATTCAGCGGGTCATGTTGCAGCATGGCGGCGTCGAGAACAGGCGTGACGAGATGCCGGACATCGTTGAGGAGGGCGAAAGGCGTGACGCTTCCCGGCCGCACGCCCAGAAGCCGATGGAGGTCGTCGGCGCCGCCAAAGGAAAAACGTGGCGCCGTGAGCTGCGCCGCCAGCTTCTTGAGGTCGATCCGGCGTTCCTCGAGCATGACTGCAAGCCAAAACCCGCCTTTTTTGTCCTTGAGGAAAAGGCTCTTGCAGTGCGCTCCCGGAAGGCTGCCGCGCAGTGCCGTCGCCTCCGCGACGGTAAAGACCGGCGGATGAGAATATGTCCGATGCGCGATCCCGAGCGCATCGAAACGCGCAAACAGCTCTTCCGGGGTCATCAACTGCGGCGGCATGTACGGCACGATGCGATCCGCCCGGCCGGAACGCAAGGCTTGCAAACCCTTTGTCGCCCGCTATCATATCGGTCATAAAGGCCGCAAACTCCACGGCGGTGCGGGTGTAGCTCAGGGGTAGAGCACAACCTTG
>CAVOWP010000019.1:0-76251 GCA_963700185.1 uncultured Alphaproteobacteria bacterium | reverse complement strand
GACATTACGATCTCGGTCGCGGAGCACATCTCTGCTCTTGCCGGGCGATGTCGGCGATGCCGGCGAACTGCCACCGGCGGGTCTGTTGCTGAATTTCGTTCGGCGGGTTGTGGCTCTGCTGTGGCGGGGCCCTTGGCGGCGGTGGGGCATGGTCGCGATCGCCGCCGGGTCCGCCGGCAGTTTCCTGGACCCGCCGCCTGATATCGTGATCGCCGATCGGCGGGCGCTTTGTCGCCGCGCGGGCGTCCGACGGAGATTTTTCATATCCGCCGACAAGGCGAGAAGATTGTGCGCTCTTTCTTCGCCGCCGAGACCGGCACGGCATCGCGGCCTTGGCCTGCGGCGAGCGGCGGAAGGCGACCTCGATTGCGCCGGTGCAGTTCGTGCGCTCTACACGGCGCGCGGCCGCCGTGTTGCAATCGCTACCGGCGAAGCTGCGCTGCCGATGAGGTGTGCCGGGTTCGATCCGATCGTCGGGGCCTGGCCGGCCGGTTTCAGCTGTCGAGTCGCTGATGCCGGTCTACTGATCGAAATTCGATCTTCATCGCGCCGGGGTGCTGTCGCCTTGTGGCTCGACCGGAGACGGCGTCACGGTAGAGAGCGCCGATCGAGAGCCGCGGCAACCGGGCCCTGCGTACCCCCCTCCGCGCCCGGCGCGTCGAAGAGATCCGGCCGCTGCGGAGAGCGGGTCAGGCCCACCCGCGCTTGTGAGCGCGATCAGTCGAGCGGATCGGCTTCAGGCTTCCCGGACATCAGCGACCGATACCGTCGGGCGAGATCGCGGTCGGACCACGAGACCGAGGTATTCTGGCGCGCGTAGCCGCTCGGCGAGCGGATCCGAGTTGGTCTCGTGTTCGGCGCTGCGCCGGTTTTCGCCCGCCATCATCTCGATCACTTGAAAGTCGGTTTGCTCGGCAAACTTGGGAATGACCCGGAGTAGAACCGCCCGCGGCGACTGCGCGAACAGCAGGTCGAGAGGACCGACTTCTTGGCCATCATCGGGTAAGCCGTCGAAAAAGAGGTGCGGCGACGATTGCAAAAAATGGCGCAGGTATTTCCAATTCCATGTCGCGGCTGTCAGCCAAGCGGGGACGGAGTTCACCTCAGCGGCAATCGCGCCGGGCGGATCGGCAAAGATCAGGCCATTGCAAACACGTACCGGGTAGCTGGCGAGACGCAGCCGCGCAGGGTCAATGCGCGACGACAGCTCGGGCTCGACCAGTCTTCCGTCGAGCGCGTACTCCCACCCGTGATAAAGGCACATCAGCCGCTCGGCCGAACCCTCCTCCGCCTCGCACACCGGGTAGCCGGCGTGAATGCAGACATTGCGCAGCGCATTGAGGCGGCCCCCGGCCTCTCTGGTCACCACGATAGAGCGCGCGGCGGCATCGCAGCGAAACCAACGGCCATCCTCGGAAAGGCGCGTCTCATGGTCGAGCGCCATGACGGACCGCTGAAAGATCCGCTCCCGCTCGGCGCCGAATACTTGTGGATCGGAAAACAACGCCGGATCGGGCACGATTTCCCGGTCGCCGCTGAGCTGTTCTCCGAGGTCCGTAATGCTGACAGGCAGATCCATCGCGGGGGTCCGTTGTGAAATCTCGGGTCCGCCCGCAAACCGCCGACGGCCGGGTCAGATTGAACCGGCTGCGCCGACGCCGTCAAAAGCTTTCTATTCAAGGCTTTTATGCTTTTGCTTCGGGTGAGATCCATACGAGCCCCCGAGAGCGTGGCCAAATCGTCAGGGTCGATGCTATTCGACTCTCTGACCATCGGATCGAATGGAAGGGCAAAACATGGGACCGCTCGCCGGCATCAAGGTCGTGGAACTCACCGGCATCGGGCCGGGGCCGATGTGCGCAATGCTCCTCGCCGATCTGGGCGCGGCGGTATTGCGCATCGACCGGCCGGAGCCGAGCGACCTCGGGCTTCAGCGCGAGCTGCGCTACGATCTTTTATTGCGCGGCCGCCGGGCCTTGGCGCTCGACCTGAAGAGCCCGGGCGGGATGGCTCTCACCTTGCGCCTCGTCGAGCGCGCCGACGCGCTGATCGAGGGGTTCCGTCCCGGCGTTACCAGCGGCTCGGCCTCGGCCCCGAGGACTGCCTCGCCCGCAACCCGCGTCTCGTCTACGGCAGGGTGACCGGCTGGGGGCAGGAGGGGCCCCTGGCGCACGCGGCGGGCCACGACATCAACTACATCTCGCTGGTCGGCGCCTTGCACGCCTTCGGGCGCCGCGGCCAGCCACCGACCCCGCCGTTGAACCTGATCGGCGATTTCGCGGGCGGCGCCCTCTATCTGGCTTTCGGGATCGTCTGCGGCATCCTCGAGGCGCAGCGCTCGGGGCGGGGACAGGTCGTCGATGCCGCGATGGTCGACGGCGCCGCCTCGTTGATGACGGCATTCCTCGGCATGGTTGCGTCCGGGCTCGCGACGCACGAGCGCGGCACCAACCACCTCGATACCGGCTCCCACTTCTACAATGTCTATGAATGCGCCGGTGGCCAATGGATCTCGATTGCCCCGATCGAGGCCAAGTTCTACGCCGAATTGCTGCGCCGTCTCGACATCGATCCGGCGACGTTGCCGCCGCAAATGGACCGCGCGCATTGGCCCGGAGTTCACAGGCTCGGTTGGCGGCGCTGTTCAAGACCCGAACGCGCGAGGAATGGTGCGAGCTGCTCGAAGGCACCGACGCCTGCTTTGCGCCGGTGTTGACGACCGACGAAGCGCCGCGGCACCCGCACAACGCGGCGCGCCAAAGCTATATCGAGATCGACGGGATCGCGCAGCCGGCGCCGGCACCGCGGTTCAGCCGCACGGTTCCCGATCTGCCGATCCCGCCCCAGCCGCCGAGCCGCGGCGACGCAGCCGAAGCCGCCCTCGCCAGTTGGCTCGAACCGGCCGAGATCGTAGCATTGCGGGCTGCGGGGACGCTCGGTTGAACGCTTCCGTCAGGCGGTGACGTGGTCCATTTTGTAATCGCCGTCGCCGACGTGCTCGGCCCAGGTCGTGCCTTGGCCTTGCTCGCCATTTTCCGACATCGCCAGATGGCTGAACAGGCGATCCGGGGCGGCGCCGTGCCAGTGCATCGTATCGGGCGGGATCATCACGGTGTCGCCTGGATAGATCGCCTGCGGCCGCGCGCCTTTGCCGATGCAGATGCGGCCCACCCCGGAGAGGCAATAGAGCGTCTGCCCGACCGGATGGGAGTGCCACCCAGTGCGCGCGCCTGGGGTGAACGAGACGACCGTCGCCCGCATGCGCGACGGCGCCTGGCCGACGAGCACCTCGTCCTGAAACACCTCGCCTGTGAAGTTTTCCGCCGCGCCGCGCTTCGTGGCCCGTGCACCTGCCCGCACAACCGTCATCGCTTCCTCCATCCGAGTGGAAAATTCGGTCGGAGAATAGGCCCGGCTCGCACCGAGTTGCAAAGCCCGAAATCGCACCCTAGGATCTGCTCGATAATGGCGCGAGGGGAAAAATGAGCGAGCCCATCAAGGTGTTTTGGCAGCCGCATTGAACTAGCTGCCTCAGGGTTAAGGAATACCTCTCGGTCCGTGGGATCGAGTTTAAATCGATCAATGTGTTGGCTGATGAGGGCGGCCTAGCGGAGCTGCGGCGGCTGGGCGCGCGTTCCGTGCCTGTCGTGTCGCGCGGCGACCGTTTCGTCTTTGCCCAGGTGATCAGCGACGTCGTCGAGTTCTTGGGCCTCGACGAGCAGACGGGCCCGGCATTGTCGCCTGCCGAGCTGCGGGCGCGCTACGATCATGTGCTCGACACGGCAATCCGTCTGGTACGCCAGATGCCGGACGACCGGCTCGAGGACCAGCTGCCGCACCGGCCGCGTTCGTACCGCATGCTGATGCACCACATCTTCCAGATCCCGACCGCGTACCTCGATACGGAGGACACCGGCGGAACCCTCACCTATGAGAGCCTCGTCGTTCCGCCGCCTGCGGAGATGCGGACGAGCGCCGCGATCGCCGATTTCGGCGACAGCGTACGGCGGCGCCTGAATGCCTGGTGGCGGCTTGTCGGAAACGAGGATTTTGCACGCCCCGTACCGACCTATTTCGGCGAGACCTCGCGGCACGAGATGTTCGAGCGCACTGTCTGGCATTCGACACAACATACGAGGCAGATCGCGTCGCTCCTGGAGCAGGCTGGCATCATCCCCGATCGTCCACTTGGCCCCGACGACATCCGCGGCCTGCCGCTGACCGACAAGATCTGGGACTAGCGCTCGGACACATTCGGATCATTCAGTGCCGCGTCTCCCTCCTTCGTCTTCCCGGCGAAGGCCGGGACCCATTTCCGCGATGGGCACCGGCCTTCGCCGGTGTGACAGAGGTTTTTTGGTGGTAGCATCGGTCCGGGTCGACCAATAAATCGTCTGAACGGATCTGAACACTAGGACAACGCGCCCGCCTGCCGCCCGGGAGATCTGAACATGCAATGCGCAGGCAAGGTGGTTCTCGTAACGGGGGCGCAGCAGGGGATCGGCCGCGCGATGGCGATCGAATTCGCCGCTGCGGGTGCCGATGTCGCGATCAACTGGCTCGATGACGAGCGCGCTGCGGAAGGCGTCGCCGATCAAGTGCGCAACCACGGACGGCGCACGTTGACGGTCAAGGCAGACGTCGCGGATATCGCGCAGTCGCAAGCGATGGTGGCCGCCGTCGAGCAGGGGCTCGGGCCGATCGACATTCTGGTCAATAATGCCGGAGTGTTTCCGCGCGTCCCGTTCCTGGAGATGATGGAGAGCGATTGGGATTACGTTCTCGGCGTCAATCTGAAAGGCGCGTGCTTCTGCGCGCAGGCCGTCGCCAGAGCGATGGTTGCGGCCGGACGGCCGGGTGCCGTTATCAATCTGACCTCGGGCGCGGCATTCCGCAGCTCGCCCCGCGGCGTGCATTACGTCGCGAGTAAAGGCGGAGTGTTGTCAATGACGCGAGCAATGGCGTTGGAACTGGCTCCGTACCGGATCAGGGTCAATGCCATCGCGCCCGGTCTGACCGACACCGCCCAACCGCGCTACGGCAGCAGCGAGGCGGAGCTCACCGAGGCGGCGCGGACAATTCCCTTCGGGCGCATGGCCCGTCCGGAGGAAATCGCGCGCGCGGCGGTTTTTCTCGCCTCGGACAACGCCGGCTTCGTGACTGGCCAGACCTTGCATGTAAACGGCGGCTCCTACTTCGGTTGAATTTGGTCCAGGCGCCGGCGTCGAAGAACTTCTTCCGTCGAACTGCGTTGGCGTCGCCATGGTTTCAGCACCTCCCGGTGTCCGCTCGACCGCGCTCGAGCGCTATGTCGCATTGCCGGATCCGAGCTATCGGTGGAAGGCGGTCGCAAAGCTGCCGGGCGGCGGCTGCACCACTCACCTTCTCGAACTCATCTCGCAGTGCTGGCGTGATGAGAGCGAGGTGGACCGGCCGCGATGGCAGCACCAGTTGAGGCTCGTTTTGCCCGCCGAGATCGCAAACGATACGGCATTGCTGGTCATCGCCGGCGGCTCGAACGACAAGCCGGCACCCGCCCAGGCGAACCCTTTGCTGGCCGTTGCGGCGGTAATGACCCGATCGGTCACGGCCGAGTTGCGGATGGTGCCAAATCAGCCGTTGACCTTCGCGGGAGAGACCGATCCTCGCGCCGAGGACGGCATCATCGCCTATAGCTGGGACAAGTACCTGCGGACCGGCGACGAAACTTGGCCGTTGCGCCTGCCAATGACGAAGAGCGTCGTGCGCGCGATGGACGCCGTCAGCGGCTTCTGCCGCAGCTCCGCAGGCGGCGGGGTCGAAATCGGCAGGTTTGTCCTCTCCGGAGCGTCGAAACGCGGCTGGACCGCCTGGACCGCCGCAGCGGCCGACCGACGCGTTGCTGCGGTCGTTCCGGTGGTCATCGATCTCCTCAACATCGAGCCCTCCTTCGAGCACCACTATCGCGCCTACGGGTTTTGGGCGCCGGCGATAGCCGCCTATCAGGCCTCCGGCATCATGCGCTGGGCGGGGACTGCCGAGTTGGCCTCGCTCCTGGAGATAGAAGACCCCTTTGCCTATCGCGACCGGCTCACCCTGCCTAAATTCGTGGTCAATTCTGCGGGCGACCAATATTTCTTACCGGACTCTTCGAGGTTTTACTTCGACGCGCTTACCGGCGAAAAATGCCTTCGGTATGTGCCCAACACCGATCACTCGCTGAAGGGCAGCGACGCGCGGGAAAGCGTGCTGGCATTTTACCATTCGATCGTTGCGGACCAGCCCCGCCCGCAGTTTTCGTGGAGCTTCGCGCCCAATGGAGTAATCGAGGTAAAGGCTGCAGCGCGGCCGCTCGCCGCAGTGCTATGGCAGGCGACAAACCCCGAGGCGCGTGACTTCCGCCTCGAGACGATCGGGCCGGCCTACCGCCGCTCGACCTTGCAAGCCGATGGCGACGGAATCTTTAGGGCGAGAGTGCCCGAGCCCGCGCGCGGTTGGGTCGCTTATTTTGTCGAGTTGACCTTTCCGAGCCGCGGCCCCTTTCCGTTCAAATTTACCACCGAAATCCGGGTTGCACCCGACACGCTCCCCTTCGGCCCGCCGCCCGAAATGATGTCCGCCGCCCGCGAGGCAGCCGAAATTTCCGACTAGAGCAGATTCCGATCCGGTTGCGCCCCAATTCCAACTGTCATTGCGAGCGCAGCGAAGCAATGACAGGGGCAATTTGGTCGAAATCTGCTCTAGCTCTAGCGCCAGGGCGGCGGCGCCCGAACGCGTGTTGCTCTCGGCCCTGCGAACAGCTCAGCCGAATTTTTCGCTCTCCCTCGACCGACTTAACTATCAATTTCAGAGAAAGGCGCGCCGAATTTAATTAGAATTTAATGGTTCGGCTGAGGAGAGGCGGTTGCGGCGGCTCTGGCGCTTTTTCGGGTGGCTCGTTGTGGTTGACGCTTTGATCACGGTATTTGGCGTGATCACCGCGCCGCTGCTGTTGTCTCTGGCGCTGGATGCTGCGGTCGGTCTGCTCATCATTCGCAGCTGCATGGAGATGCGCGCGCGGTTCTTCGTCGCCTTCGCGACGGTTGCCCGCCCCGGTTACCGGGAAGGCGGCTGTTGACGGTGGGCTTCATGCTGTCGCAGCTGACATTACGGCTACTTTCGGCAATCCTCGGCGGATACGGCGTATTTTGTCTGATCATGAGTTTCGAGGTGCCGGAGGTTGGGGCTCAGGCGTTTATACTGCTCCTTACCGCGGCCGCCATCGTCTATCTGTGCCGTTCCGAGCGGACCCTGTAACCGGGAGCGCCAAGTTAAGCCGTAGCGCCGAGCATCTCGCGGATGTCAGGCAGGTGCTCGCGACCCCAGAACAGCTCGCCTGCGAGCACGAAACTGGGCACGCCGAACACCCCAAGGGCCTCGGCGGCACGGCAGATGCCGTCCAGCTCGGCACGCCCCGGGCCGGCCGAATAATCGGGGAAGCCCGCCGGATCGGCGCCGGCTTCCGCCAACACCCCGCTGACGACGACGCCATCCTCGATGTCGAGCTCGCGCTTCCAGAAGCGTTCGAAGATCGTGTCGTGATAGCGTCGGAAGATCGCATTACCCTGGCGCTGCGCGTGCAGCATGCCGCATAGGGCGAGGGTCGAATCCCAGATCTTCTGCGGGCCACGGATGACGAGACCCCGTTTGCGCGCCTGGCGGCGACAATCCATGTAGCTGTAGCGCACGCGGCGCCATTGGTGGGCATTGCGCTGTTCCTCGATGACACGGCCATTATCGTCGACCCTGGCGGCGCCGAGAAAGCTCGGGATGTCGAGCCTATAGGGCAGCCAATCGATGCGCACCGGAAAGTCCCGTTCCAATTCATAGACAAGGTCCTTCGCCAAATAGGCGTATGGGCTCTTGTAGTCGGTGTAGACGGCGATTGTTTGCGGCTCGGCCATGGTTGGTTCTCTCGCTTGCGCAATGCTCAGCGGCCTGCGGCGCTTTACTGTCCAATCTCGGCGGCGGTGACGCGGGCACGGGAGGCGGCGTCGCGGGCCATTTCGGCGCAGAGGCCGGTATAGGCGGTCGGATCGAGCAAGGCGGCGATCTGTTTTGCATCCAAATGCGCGGTCACGCGCGGGTCGGCCGCCAATAGCTCGGCGAAGGACCGGCCTTCGACAAAGGCTGACTGCGCGGCGTCGTAGACGACGTCGTGGGCGTGCTGGCGGCCGATTTGGGCGCCGAGGTGGAGCATGACGGCTTCGGCCATGATGAGGCCGCCGCCGAGATCGAGGTTGCGCCGCATGCGCCCAGGGTCGAGGCGTAGGCCCCGCAAGACCTCGACGAGGCGGCTCAATGCGTCGCCCAAGGCGATCGAGGCGCGCGCCTCGGCGGCGTCCATGATCAGGCTCGTCGTGCGGTCGGCCTCGTGCTCGGTCTGCATCGCCTCCAGGGCCAGAGGCACGCTGGCGCGGACCTCGGCCGCCGCAGCGATGATGTCCTGGCAGAGCTTCGGGTTGCGCTTCTGCGGCATTGTCGAGCTGCCGACCGTGCCGGGCGGCACCGGTTCCTCGACCTCGCCGAACTCGGTCTTCATCAAGGTGTAGATCTCGCGCGCGATCTTGCTGCAGGTCGCGGCGAGGAGGCCAAAGAGGCAGATGTTCTCGGCGAGATGATCGCCCAAGGTGCGCGACGGCACCCGCATCGGCTCCATGCCCAGATGCTTGCCCATCGCCGCCTGCACCGCCGGGCCCTGGGCGCCGAGCGAGGCAAAAGTGCCGGCGCCGCCACCGAGCATAGCGACAAACAGGCGTGGGGCGGCTTGGTGCAAACGCTCGACATGCCGGATCATCTCGTCGATCCACACCGCGGGCTTGTAGCCGAACGTCGCCGGCAAGGCATGCTGGCCGTGCGTGCGCCCGGCGATCGGCATGTCGGCGCCGCGCTCGGCGAGATCGGCCATCGCCATAAGCGCCTCGCCGATCAGCCTCAAAAAGATCCGGTGCGCCTGGCGCAATACCAGCAGATCACCGGTCTGCGTGATGTTCTGCGTCGTGGCGCCCCAATGCACCCAGCCGCCATGGGGCTCGCCGGTGACGCGGCTCAGTTCCCAAACCAACGGCACGATCGTATGCCCGGTGCGGGCGAACCCCTCGTCGATCCGCGTGCGGTCGAGCAATTCGAGATGTGCGGCGCGACCGATCGCCTCCGCGGCGCCCGTGGGGATGATTCTCAGATCCTGCTGCGCCTTGGCGAGCGCCGCCTCGACATCGAGCCAAGCCTGCCAGCGGTTCTCCAGGCGATAGAGCGCGCGGATGCCGGGATCGGACACGCGGGCGGCGGTCGGCAGTTCGTCGGTCATGGCTCTTTCCTCCGGATTACTCGGCCGATCTTACCCGAACTCTCGGTTCGCAGGTCATCGGGCGATGACCAACCGGGCGTTTGGTGCAGTCTTGACGAGCACTCGGCTCGCGGGTCAGTCTGCGATATCGCCGCCGCAGAGGACGTAGAGCCATGAAGCTGATGTGGTTCCACCTGATGCCCTATACCGAATTGCCGGAGGATTTCCGCGACAAGCACCCTTCGGTGTGGGTCGACATTCATTCCTCGCTGTTCGACCCGCGGCGTGCCCATCACATGTACAACGACTTCATGGACGAGCTCGAATTCGCCGCCGAATGCGGTTTCGATGCGGTCTGCGTCAACGAGCACCATTCCAATGGCTATGGCCTGATGCCGTCGCCCAATCTGATCGCCTCGGCCTTGGCGCGGCGTACCACCGACACGGCGCTGTGCGTGATGGGCAATTCATTGGCGCTCTACAACCCGCCGACCCGAGTCGCCGAAGAGTTCGCGATGATCGATTGCATCTCGGGCGGGCGCCTCATCGCCGGCTTCCCGGTCGGCACGCCGATGGACACCTGTTTTGCGTACGGTCAGAACCCGAGCGTGCTGCGCGAGCGGTATTATGAGGCCCACGACCTGGTGTTAAGGGCGTGGACCGAGCAGGAAACCTTCGCGTTCAATGGGCGGTTCAACCAGCAGCGCTACGTGAACATCTGGCCGCGGCCGGTGCAGAAGCCGCATCCGCCGATCTGGATCCCGGGCGGCGGCTCGGTCGAAACCTGGCGCTGGTGTGCCGAAACCGATCACGTCTATGCCTACCTGTCGTATTTCGGCTACTTGGCGGGGCAAGCGACGATGGACGGATTCTGGAAAGAGATGGACCGGCTCGGCAAGGACCGGAACCCGTACCGCGCCGGCTTTCTGCAATTCGTCGGCGTCGCCGACACTCGCGAAGAGGCCTACCGGCTCTACCGGGAACCTGCGGAATACTTTTATGGTCGCTGCCTGCACGTCGATCCGCGTTTCGCGGCCGCGCCCGGCTACACCAGCGAAGCCACACAGCGGGCCGGCGTGGTCGGCCAGGTCGCTCAGGTGGCACGGATGCGCCGGTTCGATACCTTGGCGCGTGAGATGGATGCGATCGTCGAGAAAGGCTACGTCATCATCGGCTCGCCGGACGAGGTCGCCGATCAGCTCAAGAAGGTGGCGTCCGACCTCAACGTGGGGCACCTGATGCTGCTGATGCAGTTCGGCAACATGGGCAAGGAGCTGGCGATGTATAACACCAAGCTGTTCGCCGAGAAGGTCATGCCCCAGTTCAGCGATAGCTTCTCGGAATGGGAGGACCGCTGGTGGCCGCAGCCAATGACGCGCAATGCGAGAGCGGCGTTGACGCCGTTCCAGCCATCGGCAATCGCCGCGCAGTGAGTTCTTGCGTGCTTCGAGACGCGCCGCCAGTTCTAGCCTGGGGCAGGCTCTTTGGGCGCTCCACGGCATGAGAACCGCCTGATGGCACGAAAGACTGCCCTCATCCTGAGGAGGCCGCTAGGCGGCCGTCTCGAAGGACGCACCCAGCTGATCCAATCGGAGTGAGAGGGGCGCTCGTGAGCGAATTGGAAGAACTGTCCGTCGAAATCAACGGCTTTTCGTGCCGGGTGTGGCGGACAGGGCAGGGTCCAAAGCTCGGCTTTCTCGCCGGGTTTGGCGGGTTGCCGCGGTGGATCCCCTTTCTCGACGCGCTGGCGCGCGAGCGCACGGTCATCGTGCCGTCATTGCCGGGTTTCCCCGGAGGCGAGCGCGGCCATACGGTGCTCGACAGCCATCTCGACTGGGTGCTGGCGGTCCGTCAGCTGCTGCTGAAGGCCGGTCTCGAGGGCGCCGATCTGGCCGGCAGCTCGGTCGGCGGATCGTTTGCCGCTGAGGTGGCGGCGATCTGGCCTGCTGGGGTACGCCGGTTGGCGCTGATCGCACCCTGGGGTCTCTTCGACGAAAAAGACCCGATGACCGACCCTTGGGCGCAGCGGGCGCCAGAGGTGCCGGGGCTGCTCTGCGCCGACCCCGAACGCTGGAACCAGCTCAAAACCGAGCCGGAAGGGGCCAACTCGCCGGAATGGCCGATCGAGCAGACCCGCGCCAACGAAGCCGCGGCGCGCGCCTTCTGGCCGCTCGGCAATACGCGGCTCGAAAAGCGCCTGCCGCTGATCGAGGCGCCTACCCTGCTCGTCTGGGGCGAACGGGACCGCATCATGCCGCGCGGCTACGCCGACCGCTTTGCCGCCGCGATCGCTGGGCGCACCGAAATCACCACGATCCCCGGCGCCGGTCATCTCGCGGAGCTCGACAAACCCGACGAGGTCGCCGCCGCGATCCTGCGCTGGACGATCTGAGATGCCCTCACCCACCAGCCCTTGCGGGCTGGTCCTCCCTCTCCCGCAATGCGGGAGAGGGGCTTATCGAGCTGTATACGTGTAGCCCTTCTCCCGCACTGCGGGAGAGGATGCCGAGTGCAGCTAGGCGGGTAAGGGTACCGACGCAGCAGGGGAAGCGACGATGAAATTCGGAATTTTCTACGAGCATCAGCTGCCGCAGCCCTGGAGCGAGGATTCTGAGCTGCGGCTTTATCAGCAGGCGCTCGATCAGGTCGAGCTCGCCGACCGGCTCGGCATCGACTATGTCTGGGAGGTCGAGCACCATTTCCTCGAAGAATATTCGCACTCCTCGGCGCCCGAGGTATTCCTCGCCGCCTGCTCGCAGCGCACCAAGCGGATCCGGCTCGGCCACGGCATCACCTTGATGCCGCCCAACTACAACCACCCCGCGCGGGTTGCCGAACGTATCGCCACCCTCGACCTGGTGTCGAACGGCCGCGTCGAGTGGGGCACCGGCGAGTCGGCGACAGCGGTCGAGATGGGCGGCTTCGGCGTCGATCCACAGGAGAAAGAGGCGATGTGGCAGGAGGCGACCGAGCAGGCCGCCAACATGCTCGCGATGCGGCCCTATCCGGGGTTTCAGGGACGCTGGTTCGACATGCCATGCCGCAACCTGGTGCCGAAACCGGTACAGAAGCCCCACCCGCCGACGTGGGTGGCGTGCTCACGGCGCGAGACGATCCACCGCGCCGCAAGGGCGGGGCTCGGCGCGTTGGCCTTTGCGTTTCTCGAACCCGAGCAGGCCGCGAGGTGGGTCGAGGAATATTACGGCATTATCAAATCGGCCGAATGCGTGCCGATCGGCCACAGTGTCAATCCGAACCTCGCGATCGTTACCGGCATGTCCTGTCACTCGGACGAGGGCGAAGCGGTCCGCCGTGGCCTCGACGGCTTCCGGTTTTTTGGCTATTCGCTCGGCTATTACGCGGTCTTCGGCGAGCACAGGCCGGGACGCGCCGACCTCTGGCAGCGCTTTCTGCAGGTCAAGGACCAGTTGCCGGAAAATGCCGGGCGCGGCGGCATCGGCACCCCCGCGCAATTGCGCGAGCATTTGAGCCGGTACGAAAAGGCCGGCATCGACCAGGTCATGTTCGTCCAGCAGAGCGGCGCCAATAGGCACGAGCACATCTGTGAGTCGCTCGAAACCTTCGCGTCGCAAGTGATGCCCGAGTTCAAAGAGCGCGAGCAGGCTCGGGCTGCACAAAAACACCGTGAGCTGGCTCCCTACATGGAGGCTGCACTGGCGCGCAAACCACGCATGCCGCCCGTCGCCGATACCGACATCCCCTTGGTCGAAGCGTTCGGGCGCAAAGCCGCGTCGCCGATTGTCAGCTCCGACCGCGGCGGCGCTATTTCAATACCGACCCAGGATCCGCTCGCCGCGCGCGAAGGCGAACGGCCCTAGAGTCCACTTGACGGCCTACTGAGGGACCCGGCATGCGGCGTGCGATACCAGCAGCCACTGGCTGCCGCGTTTTTCGAAAAACGTCGGGCTTTCCGGTTGTTCCGAGAGCCTCGATCCGTCTCGCGACGACCCGGCTATCGGGCGGGCTTATAGGTCTTGGCGACGGCGTCCGCCTTCTTCATGGCCCCTACGCCTTCCGTTCCCGTCATCAATATGGTCGTCCTGCTGGCCTTGACGGCGCCGCCTGCAGCGACGGCCAACGCGATTGCCGACATGCTTTCGTTGTTCGGCACATCGCAGATGAAGACGGCGTCATACTCGCCGAAGCAATACCAACCGCCAACGAGTTTGCCCCCGACCGCCTCGCACGCCTGACGGCCCACGGTTTCAATCCGGTTCTGCGGGTTCTTGAGCTGGGCGGCCCACGATTCCGGGGTGTAAGCTGCCTGGTACATATAAAGCGGCATGTTCGACCTCCCTTTTGGGTGTTGCGCGGTCTGGCGCTGATCCCGCTGCGGCTTCCGCCGACCGCAGCGGCCAGTCTACCCCAACCCGGGCGATCCGGCCAGTAGCGGCGCTGGGTCAGGCGTTATTATCGGCGCTCGCGATAGTGAGCCCCGCGGAGGCACGGCTCCTGCTTAAAACTGAAACAGGCTTCTGAGGTCGCCGATCGCCGGCCGATTGGCCGGGACGTAGGGATCGGCGCTGTCTTCGATCGGGTTGGGGAGCTGGTCGCGGCTGCGTGCCGACAAGGATGGCAGCGCCCAATTCGCCTCGATGAATTTCAGGATCGAGACGTGGTCGGTGTAGGTGTGGTCGACCTGTCCCTTTCGGGCGAAGGGCGAGACGGCGATCAACGGAATACGGGTCCCGTCGCCAAAGGTGTCGAGGATCTGGATGTAGCCGTTATCCCAATAGCCGCCGCCCTCGTCGACGGTCACCAGGATCGCTGATTTCGCCCACAATGCCGGGTTCGATTGCACCTTGTCGATCAGCTTGCGGACGAATTCCTCATAACGCGAGACGGTCGATGACGCCGGGTGGCCGGATTCGGAGTTGGGCGGGATCACGAAAGCGACTGCAGGCATATTGTCGGCGTCTTCGATGTCGTGGAACAGCGCCGCATGGTCTTGCAGATTTGACCTCAGCGCACTGGTCATGATCGCACTGGAATATGTCAGTGGATCGGCGACGCCGCTATATTCCTTCGTTAGCGCTGCGCGGTCCCGCCCGCCGGAATACCATTTCCAGCTCACCCGTTTGGCTGAGAGCGCCTCGGCGATGGTTGGCTGTGCCTGGGGCGGAACGCGATACACCGTCGGCCCCAGCGGCGCCGGCTCGCCGGTGGCCAAAAAGCCGGCACTGTAATTGTTGACCAGATAATAGGCGCCCTTCTCGCAATTCCCGTCGTTGAAGGTCCGGTAAGGCAGGCTGCCGAGATAGGCCCGGATCGATGTGACACCGGGCTGGCTGGGGGCCGAGCATTCGGTGTAGGAGCCGCTCCGGTAGCCCGAATGCATGTACCAATTGTTGGTTCCGGGCTTGGGGTTGGGGTTCTCGATCTGGTTGGGCGGCGGCTCTGCCAGAGCACCATCTGTCGTGTAGGCGATTGCGTGACCCGTCGCGAGAGCCTGAAAATTTGCGCCGGTGCCGCCCATTACCGGCTGGTGGTGATTGTCGCTTAGTGCATAATTGTCGGCGAGCTGGCGGAAATAGGGCGCGTCGCCTGCGGCCATGTTGTAGAAGCCCATCGCGACAGCGCCCTGGTTGGTGCCGGAGTTGGAATCTGCGCGGTTCTGTGAGCCTTCGCCCGAGGTCTCGTCCACCCAGACGAAGAGATCGTGCCTGCCGCCGTCGACCTGCTGCCACATCTGAAAGAAACGGTGCACCGGGTCGCCTACCGCCGCTGTGTAATCGACATATTTCGTGATCTGGAACGGTCCGTTCGGCAACAGGTCCGGAAACCTTCCGTCCGGCGCAAAGCGCGGCAGCCCGGGCGCATAGGTCGTACCGGGCCGCGGCAGCTCGCCATAAGCGCCGACAATGTGTGGCGTTGCCTGGTAAATGTCGCGCACTTCGGCGCGGCGCTGAGCCGCCTTGGTGAATTCCGGTCCCGGGTTGCCGTCGCGGTTGACGATGCCCTGTGACAGCAGATTGCGAATTTGGGCATTTGACCGCGGCTCGTAGGTACCGAAGAGATTGTCAAAGCTGAGATTCTCTCCGACAACCACTATTAAATGCGCGATTGGGGTGGTCGTTTGCCCTTGCACCGGGGTGGGCAGCACCAGCAATGCCAGTAATGCGATGGCTGTACCCCGTATTGGAACGACCATTCAGCCGTCCAGACGCTGCAGGTATTGCGCGACGAAATCGCACCCGACCAGCTCTTTATAGGCCTCGGTCAATCTCTGGGTGACCGGCCCCGGAACCGCCGCGGCAGCAAAAGTGCGGCCGTTGAGGCTCCGCACGCCGCAGATGCAAAGGCTGGTCGAGGTCAGAAAGCACTCCTCGGCGGTGTAGGCGTCGTAAAGATCGATGTCTTGCTCTTCGAAAGGGATTTCGAGGCTGCCGGCGAGGTCGATCACCGCCTGACGGCTAACGCCGGGCAATACATATCGCTCCTTCGGCGTCAATAGCCGGCCGTCGCGCACCAGAAAGATGTTGCTCCCTTGACCCTCCGAGAGATTGCCGTTGACGTCGAGCAATACCGCCCAGGCATCCGGGTTTTGCGCCTTCACCTCGCGGTCGGCCAGCACCAGGTTCAGGTACTGGTGCATCTTGGCCCGCGGCGACAGCGAGTCGGGCGGTGTGCCCGCAGCGAGGGCGTGACGATGTCAATGCCGTCGCGGAAATGTTTGGCGCGCTCGCGCAATGGCAGCGGAACGCATTCGACGATCACATTGGGCCCGTAATGGTCCCAGTTGTCGCCCGGCACGCGATTGATGCCGCGGCTGATCCGTTGGGCGAGCCAGTAATCCTCTCCGGGGCCGAGGAGGTGGCGGTTTCGCGCCAGCACGTCCTCGCTGATGGCGGCCATCTCGGCGGGCGGCATGCCCGGGTCGATCTCGAGATATCTGAGCGACCGGTAAAGTCGCGCGATGTGCTCCTCGAGCCGGAACGCCTTGCCGTTGAAGCTGCGGGTCATGTCGAACCCCGCGTCGCCGCGCAGAAAGCCCTGATCGCGGAACGGAATCAGCACTTCGCTCTCGCGGACGATCTTGCCGTTGAACCAGGCGACGCGCTCGTTTGCGAGAGCCATCGGCGAACCCTCCTGTGCAGTGTGATCAAGCATTATAGTACCGGCACGTCAGGCGAAAGGAGCGCAGTGTGGACCTCGACCTCAAGGGCAAGAATGCGATCGTCACCGGCGGCACGCGCGGCATCGGCCGCGCGATCGCCGAGCTGTTGGCGGAAGAGGGTTGCAACCTGGCGCTCTGCGCGCGCCACAAGGCGGCGGTGGACGAAACGGTGATGGCGCTCGCCGGCAAAGGTGTGAGGAGCTGGGGCGGTGTCGCCGATGTCGCCGACACCATGGCGCTGCGCGCCTGGGTCGGCGAGGCTGCGGCGGCGCTCGGCGGTCTCGACATCTTCGTCGCCAATGTCAGCGCACTGGCGCAGAGCATGGACGACGATTCCTGGCGGCGCAGCCTGGAGATCGACATCATGGGCACCGTGGCCGGGGTCGAGGCGGCCATCCCCTTCCTCGAGCAATCGAAGGCCGGCGCGATCGTCGTCGTCGGCACGACCGGCGCCATCGAGATCGCCGGTCCGCCGCGCCCCTACGCGTCGGCAAAGGCAGCGCTGGTGCCCTATGTCAAAGCGCTCGCCCGCAACCTCGCCGCGAAGAACATCCGCGCCAACATGGTCTCGCCGGGCAACGTCTATTTCAAGGGCGGCGTTTGGAACGTTGTCGAAGAGAGCAACCCTGACCTATTTCGGACGATGGTGGGACGCAACCCGATGGGCCGCATGGGGACGCCGGCCGAGGTCGCGAATGCCGTCGTGTTCCTCGCCAGCCCGCGTGCGAGCTTCATCACCGGCACCAACCTGATCGTCGACGGCGCGCTGACCCAGCGCGTGCAATTCTGAATGCCGCTCGGCGCTGCAGCAAAAATTGCCAAATTCGCATTCACTCATTGACAAATTCAGCATATTGTGGCATATGTGTGCGCCGGAGTGCCCTACAGAGAAGGCCGCTGGCTGTTGTTTCGCTGTAAAAACAGCCAGAAGCGCGGGTTTGCCGCGAGGGATTTGACGCGATTGCAGGTGACATGTTCGGATTGCGAGAGCGCCAAAACCGGCCCCAGGGGTTGACCATGGACCTTTCCGCCGCTGCGAATTCCGCTCCTGAAGTGGTTCTCGTGCACAGCTCGGATATCCATGTCGACGACCGAGGTGACATTGGGGGCCTAAAGGCCGTGCTGGCCACCGCCGGAGCGCAGGGAGCAGACCTGGTCTTGCTGGCCGGCGATACGTTCGAGAGCAATCAACTGGGCGCCGCTGTTCTAGACCGCACCGCCCGGCTCCTCGCCGAGGCCGGAATGCCGGTCTTGATGTTACCCGGCAACCACGATCCGGCCTTGCCGGATTCGGTCTTCGTTCGCGGCGGGATTGCGCGCGTCCCGAATGTCCACATTCTCGGCGTCACGCATGACGAGGCGGTGAGCTTCCCGGCACACGATCTCGAAATATGGGGGCATGCGCATCGGGATTACTTCGATATGGCGCCGCTGCGCGGCCCGCGGCCGCGCTCGACGCACTGGCAGGTGGCGATGGCTCACGGGCATTACGAACCGCCGGAGACCCGGGCCATTCCGCTGCGCGCGTCCTGGATCTTCGGCGACGAGGAAATCGCCGCCACCGGGGCCGACTATCTGGCGTTGGGTCACTGGGACCGCCCAATGCGCGTCGGCGACGGCGTCGTGCCGGCCTTTTATTCGGGGTCGCCGGAGCTTGCCCGCACCGTCAATCTGGTGCGGCTAACCGCCAGCGGGGTCGTCGTCACTCGGGAGGCTCTGATTTGGCAGGACTGACGAGAGCGGCTATCTGCGTCCGGCTGTAGCCAATCTCGGCCAGCAATTCAGCGGTGTGCTCGCCCAGCGCCGCGGCATGTGGCGAGGCTGCGGCCGGCGTGTCCGACATGCGGAACGGTGGATTGAGCGCCTGGAACGTGCCGCCCGCATCATGTATCTCGGCGAAGGCGCGGCGGTGCGCGAGCTGCGGGTCTGCCATCGCCGCCTTGACTGTGCGGTAGGGTGAGGACGGCACGCCATGCCGGTCGAACAACGCCTGAACTTCCTCCGTCGTACGCTCTCGAGACCAGTCTTCGAGCTCGTCGATCAACTCGCCCCAATTCCTCCGCCGGTTCTTGTATTGCGCAAAGCGTGGGTCCGTGAGCCATTGCGGATGCTCGGAGGCGATTGTCAGATTTCGGAATGTCCTCTCGCTGGCAATGGACAGATTGATGTAACCATCCTTGGTGGCAACCGGGCCAAAGATCGGCCTGCCTATTGGCGGCAGTGAAAACTGAGCAGCCTGGATTTCGCTCAATGTCAGGCTCAGCATGCTTTCGAGCATCGAGACGTCGATCATCTGTCCCCGGCCGGTCAGCTGGCGATGGTAAAGCGCCGTCATGATCGCGCCGAAGGCATAGGTGCCGGTCAGCACGTCGGCGATGTAGATCCCGCAGTAATCCGGCCGGCGTTCTTCGCCCTGATAAGCCATATGCGCCAGATCGTAGCCCGAGGCGGCGTGGATCACCGGCGCATAGGCCGGCAGCTGCGAGGAAGGGCCGGTCTGACCGTAGCCGGAGATCGCGCAGTAGATCAGCCCCGGCTTGATCGGCGCGAGGGCGTCGTAATCGAGGCCGAAGCGGCGCATGACCCCCGGCCGAAAATTCTCCACGACGACATCCGCGGTGGCGGCGAGCCGACGGACCGCCTCGACGGCCGGCGGTGTCTTGAGATCGAGGACGATGCTCTTCTTCCCGGCATTGAGCTGTCCGAAGCTCGTGCTGGCGCCGTTGCGCAGCGGCGGGCGTGTGCGCATCATGTCGCCCTCGGGCGCTTCGATCTTGATCACCTCGGCGCCGAGATCGGCCAAGAGGCGGGTGCAATGCGGGCCCGCGATCGTGGTCGTGAAATCGAGCACGCGAAGGCGATCCAAAGCGCCGGTCATTATCAGTTCTCCCAACCGCTGATCCGATGGAGCAGGGTTGGCACTGCGACGCGAATGTCAAGCCGGCCGGCCCGGGCGAGCTCTATAGGGTTGCATTTCGGTCTCGATCGCCGGGTGCGCGGCCCTCAACGCCCCGCCAGCCCGTGACGGACCACGAGTCCGAGCTTGCGCCAGCCGGGGATCCGGACCGGCTCGTCAAGGTTCCGCCAGCCGCGCGCGAGCAGCTCGTGGAGGAGCGCGCGGTAAATCCCGAGCATCACGGCGGCCGGACGCACTTTGGAACGCGGGCTGGCGCCGATAGCATCCGCCGCGGCCGCGTAGTGTCCTTCGGCGAGCATGGCCAGATCGCGGCAGACGTTGGAAAGTGCCGGCTGCGCCAGCACCCAGCTCGGGGTGGTGGCGAAAATGCCGTGCGCCTGCAGCAGCTCGCGAGGCAGATAGAGCCGATGCCGCCGGGCATCTTCGACGAGGTCGCGTAGTATGTTGGTGAGCTGCAACGCGCGGCCGAGTTCTGCTGCGACGCGCTCTCCGGCCGGCGTCTCCTCCCCGAAAATACGCATCGAAAGCCGGCCCACCGCTACCGCCACGCGCTCGCAATAGAGATCGAGGTCCATCATTGTGGGCGCCCGAATATCTGTTCGTGCGTCCATCTCCATGCCGTCGATAACGGCGAGGAAGTCGCGACAAGGCAAGCCGTAGAGATGGACTGCTTTGCTCAGCGCACGAGTGATGGCTTGCCGCGGCCGCCCTGCATAAAGCAGCGCGATTTCATTACGCCAGTCGGATAACCAGGTCTGTTTCAGCGAGCGCGACGCGTCGCCGTCCGCGATGTCATCGACTTCGCGGCAAAACACATATAGCGCGTACATCGCCTCGCGACGCTGATAGGGCAGCAGCTGCATCGCCCAGAAGAACGAGCTTCCGGCCGCACGAAGTCGAAATCCAATCGTATCGTCATGACTGGCGGCAATTGCAGCAGGTACGGTTCGGCCAGGTTGCGTTGGGAAGTCGAAACGTTGGGTCGCACTCATGATAATTCTCCTCGCAACAGCGGGGCGCGATAGGTATCTCGCCACTGCTGCTCGTGCTGTTTCGCTCGGACGACAAAGCCGCTATCTCCAAAACGGTTTCGCCGCCTCCGACAGCAGGGGCTCTCGGGTCAGGCCGATATCCTGGAGTAGATGATCGTCCAGTTCAGAGAGCGCACGCAGCTGTTGCCGTGAACGAACCCGTTCCCGCCAGACCCCGATCGAGCGCGCGATTTGCCGAAGTAGCGCTCGAGCGCCGTGTTTGGTATGGTCAGCCCGCAGCGATCCCGCGAAGGGAGGGTAGTGGGCCGCTGTGCGGCACGGAGCGGACCGAGGGTTGTCTGTGATCGCATCGTGGAACCTCTTTCTGGTGCGTTCGCAACGCGGCGGAGATGGGAGGACCGCGTGCTCGCCTCCACACCAAAAACTGCTCGTTTTTTGCTTGGAACCGGTGAGCCGAGAAGCGGTGTTCGTTCCGTGATATCGAAACCGGCCTGATTGATGGAACAGCCCGGTGACAATTGAAGCGTTTCCGGAATCCCGCCCTACAGATCGGGACCCATCCTGTGCTGGCCCGCTCTGAATTCGAGAGCGCCGTCAAGGATGCGCTTCGCAGTTTCACCCGGGCCGATCTGCTTGCCGGGAACGCGCTGCTGCAATCGCGGATACTGGTCGGCCGCGAGACCGGCATTGCTACTCCGCAGGCGCTTCGGACGTTGCTGACGCAGACTGCCGAGACATTGTTTGCCAACGACAGGGACCAGCGGCTGTATCGCGTGCTGGACCTCACCTACTTCCATCCGGCGACGAAACAGGAAGCCGCAGCCGATCGGCTGGGCATGCCGTTCAGCACCTATCGCCGGCATCTGACCGCCGGTGTCGACCGCCTTACCGAATGGATGTGGCAGCGGGAAAACGACGCATCGCAAACGGAAATCCCGGACAAGCACGGCGTCGATACGGCCTCGCCACAGCCGCGACCGCGCCTGTCGATCGTGATACTGCCGTTTCTGAACCTGTCAGGCGACGCGAGCGTGGACTACCTTGTCGACGGTATCGTCGACAGCCTGATTACTGATTTGTCGAGCCGCCTCCTGGGTAGCTTCATCATTTCGCGCTCCACCGCCTTCACCTACAAAGGCCGTTCGGTGGCGATCCGGCAAATCGGTCTGGAGCTTGGTGTCCGCTACGTGCTGGAGGGCAGCGTTCTGGCGGATCCAAGCTGCGTGCGGGTAAATGTCCAGTTGATCGACGCGGAGACGGACGAGCACGTCTGGGCCGAGCGCTTCGACAAGGAGCGCAAGAATATCCTGCAGGTGCAGGACGAGATTGTGGGTCGCCTGTCGCGCAGCGTCGGGCTCGAAATGGTCCGCACAGAAGCGGAGCGGCCCAGATCGAGCAGCAGCGGTTCGGACGCTGTCGACCTGGTCATGCGCGCCCGCGCGCTCGTCAACGACGTCAAGCGACAGGAGAACGCGGCGAACGCGATCGATTTGTTTCGGCAGGCGCTGCAGCTCGACCCCGACTGCGTCAATGCGATGGTGGGCATTGCTCTGGCGCGCATTTATCAGGTGATCAACTTGTACCGGCTGGAGGGGAGGGATGCGCTGCTGGACGAAGCCGAGAACATGGTGACCCGCGCCAATGACATTGGCGCCCGATCATTTCGCAATGCTCAAAGCGCGCGGTCTTCTGCTGCGGGCGCGCGGGCGGTTCTCCGAAGCCATTGTAGCTACCGAAGCCCTGATCGCCCGTAATCCCGGTGAACCGACGGCCTATAAGGAAATAGGGCTGAACAAGCTCTATCTCGGGGAGACGCGGGAAGCGGTGGAATGGTTTCGCCGTGCCGATGGCATCGCGCCGCGTGACCCGGAACGCTGGACTTGGCTGCAGGGCCTTGGCCGCGCCCTGATGCAATTAAGGCACGATGCGGAGGCGGTGGATGCTTTGTGTCAGGCGATGGACAGCAACCCGAGCTATCTCCGCGGCAAGGCGATGCTGGCGGCGGCCGAGGCGCTGGCCGGCAATCCCGAAAGCGCCAAGCTGTACCTGGCGGAATACGAGGTTGCGGAACCGGATATGACTGTTCGCCGGTTCGCCGAACAGCGCTCCTCGGTCCCGCTGGGCGCGGTAAGTCCGACCTACCGGAGAGAGAGCGAGCGCATCCTCGATGGCCTTCGCCGTGCTGGAATGCCCGATTTTTAGGCCTACCCGATCGCGCGAGATCGTCCCTTGACAACCGGTATAGGGATGCGGCAGCACCGCTTCGCGGCGCGGTCGGGCGCTGTCGAGCTAGTCCCAGGCAACCTTCCCCAGAGCGAGGTGGACGGACGCCCCGGTCGGCCCGTCGTCGGGCGCCACCCCGACTTCCGGCCGACCCGGGCGCCCGTCTTCGCAATCGCGTCCCGCGGCGCTACTGCGCGGCGACCATTTCCTCCGGTCGAGCTTCGAGCTTGGACTGCGGCATGGTAACCAGCCTGAACTTATTCGAGCTTTGATTATAGACCCAGTTTGACGCATTCAGAGCAAATGGGCTCGCCTGTATGGCGATTGCCGCTAGGTTAAGAATAGCCCTGAAGGGAACTCGGACGGTCCCTCCTAAATACGCTTGGATCCCTTGATTTGCATTGATATAGGTCTGGAAACCGCGGTCAACAACGACCCCTGCGTTTGACTCAAAACTATGTCCCGGATCATCAGAGCGAAAATTCGCATCTGGGCCGATTAACAGGGTTGCCCGGCAGCCATTCATAGATGTCTGCCAACCTATCCAAAATATCAGGCGTCACCCCGTTCGGATCGTGCTCGATAAATCCGAATTGAATCCCTTGCAGAAAAAGGAATAGGTTGGTCCGGTCAGTGCTATTCGTGGTTGTTGTGTAGAAAGGTAAATAAAGGGCCATCGCCTCGAGCAGAGCTGTCCCATATGAGCCACCGTTCCCGGCGGCCATATGTCCGCGATCGAGCATCGTGTTCCAAAGCTGTAAGAGAAGATTGAATGGGACGATGTGGTGGCGTGCCATCTTAACTGGATAATTCAGGGTGGTGTATCGGTTGCTACGCATCAAGTCTGTCGAATAAGACGGGAGTGCGGTGTAGGGCGCGCTATCCCGTGCACCGAGCTTAAGATTGTACTTGATCCTCACTTTAACGGACACCTTTAACCTATAATTGTAAAGCTTGCCGCTGCCGGCACCACTTACTACCCGCAACTCGCCATATACCCTCATGAACTCGTTGATGTCCCACACCAGCGCAGGGCTTCCGTGCGTCAAGGCAATAGTAGGGGAGGACCGCGTTTCAGGAGGCAGGGTCAGTGGCTCATCCTCGAACAGGTTATTATTAAACGACCGCAGTACGCCGTCTTGGTTTGGCCCTTCATGAATAATAAAGAGTTTTTGGGTAGTTTCATCAATATTAGCGACTGCCAGGCCCGGAGGACCCGAGGTGGACACATTGACCTTGTGATCGGGAGACCATTGGGAACCATCGAAATTAGTCACCCACAGCTGGCCGTCTTGGAACGCCCCTTCGTGCCAGCAGGTCAATTTGTCGTCCATGACCGCCAATCCCGGTCCATTCGATGCGCCAAACCCGTTTCCATTGGAATCCGCCACTCGGTAGCCCTTACTCCAGATGCCGCCAAGGCCAAAATTGAACCATAGCCGTCCGCCACCACGCGTTGCCCCGCCTTCATAGACGCAGTAGAGCCCGCCTTGATACGCTGCCAACGCGACGGATGGATAATCGTGCCTGTCTGATCCCGCCACGACTGGAATGGGAATTTCTTGGTCATTGGTCCATTGATCAACTGCACCGTCGTAGGTGAAATAATATAATCTGCCACTCTGCCCCGCCCCTTCGTGGACACAGTAAATTTTGTTGTCGTAAACAGCGACGGCGGGAATTCCGGTTGTGCCGTTATTGTTGTTTATTATCGCTATGGGGGCTACCTCGTCGGTCACTAGATCACGTGTGCTGCACCCGATCACGCCACTTATCGACCAGACCATGGCGCCGCCCAGGCCCATCGCGTTGACGTAGGCGGTCTTGTACGCCACCGAGTCAGGGTTGTCGTAGCTGACCCATTGGCCGGTCGTCGAATTGTAAGCGTAGGGCGTCAGGGTCGCCTCGTCCCATTGCTCCGTCAGAGCGCCGCTGGCGATCTGCTGAGCGATCTCGTAATACGCCAGGACCCCGGGAACCTGTGTCGCCGGTCCGGCCGGGGACGGGCCGCTGAAGGGCTGGCCGTAGCCGCTGTTCGAGGCGAGTGCGCCCGGGTTGGCGACCGTGTAGCCGCGACCGTAGGTCGGCATGCCGAGCACCATCTTGTCGGCGGAGATGCCGGCGGCGAGGTAGGTCGTGACGGTTTCGAAGATGCTGAACGGGCCGTTTGGCGTCGAGTCTTACGGCAATGGCGAATTGACGCCGGTGCCGATCGCGACCGGATCGTCGAAGGCGCCATGATAGTCGTACGACTCTATGTTGAGCCAGTCGAACGACTGCGAGCACTGCAGCAGCCACTGGAAGAAGGTGCTCGGGTCGTCATGGTAGGACTGCGGCAATCCGGTCGGCACGATCGCCGGTGCAGCCATGGTCAGCAGGAAGTCGCGCCCGGCTGCCGCCCGGAACTCCTGCGCGAGGGCGAGAAAATTGGCGAGATCATTGGGGCTTCCGCCGCGGCCGACATAGCCCGGGTACTCCCAATCGATGTCGATACCGTCGAACCCGTATTTCTCGGCATAGGCGATGGCCGAGTTGATGAATTGCGTCCGACCGTTGGGATCGGCCGCCATCTGGCTGAACAGCTGGCAGGTGTACGGCCCATACGGGTGCTCGTTCCCGGGGTTGGGCGTGTCGCTGCAACTGTTCATGCTCCACCCCCCGATCGAAAGGAGGGTCTTGAGATTGCCGTTCTGCTGCTTCAAGGCCTGCAAGGCCGGATACAACACCGTCTGGTCATCCCACTCGAAGGGCTGGATCGTGTAGTCGCCGGTCAGGCGTTGTGGTCCCGTCCGGGTCGGCGTCGGATCGACACTCCAGGTGACAAAGCCGATCAGGCCAAAGGCAAAGTTGATATGTGTGAAGAAGCCGGGATTGATCTGGGCGGGCAGAAACTTTCCGCCAGCCTGCCGATATTGCGCCCAGTTCTCGAAGTAGCCGACGACTCGTTTGGTCATTTCCACATCCCTCGGTGATCGCCCCGGCTGCGTGCGTCAGCCCGGTGCGGGAGGGTGATCGGACAACTCCTTGCTCGGTCTCCAGATCAAAATCTGCTCATTCTCTGCTCGTTCTCTGCTCGGGCGACCCGGATCAGGCGCCGCGGAGATGCGGCTTGCGTTTCGGGAGGTTCGGTGCGAAGAGACCGCCGACAAACCAACGGGAGGGTCAACAATGGCTTTTCGCAACGTTCAGGCTGGCATGGCGAACTACCGCGGCCACAGCGGCGATCGCGGCGATGCGTATTACGCGCACCCGACGAATGCCGGGCCGCATCCGGGGGTCGTCGTCATCCACCACATGCCGGGCTGGGATGAATGGACCTGCGAGGTCGCCCGCAAATTCGCCCATCACGGCTATGCCGCCGTAGCGCCGAGCCTCTATTTCCGCGTCGGTGACGGCGCCGACGAGGCGGTGGTCGCCAAGGTGCGCGAGGGGGGCGGCGTTCCCGACGAGCAGATGCTCGGCGATGTGACCGGCGCCATCGACTTCCTGCGCTCACAGCCGCATGCCAGCGGCAAGGTCGGCGTGATCGGCTTCTGCTCGGGCGGCCGGCAGACATATTTGGTGGCGTGCAAGCTGTCGCATCTCGTCCAGGCCGCGGTCGATTGCTGGGGCGGCAATGTCGTTGTCGACGACAAGTCGCGGCTGACCAAGGCCCAGCCTGTGGCGCCGATCGACCTGACCGAGGGGATGAATTGCCCGCTCCTTGGCCTGTTCGGGAATGAAGACCCGAACCCGACCCCGGAACATGTCAACAGGACCGAGGCGGAACTGAAAAAGCACGGTAAGAATTACGAGTTCCACCGCTACGATGGCGCCGGCCACGCATTTTTCGCGTGGTATCGCCCGAATTACCGACCGGAGCAGGCGGTCGACGGCTGGCACAAGGTCTTTAACTTCTTTCACGGGCATCTCGGCGCTCCCCGCACGTAGCGTCCACCGGGGTGGGCCGATGATCGATGCCGCGATCGTCGGCCCATGCGGCAAATCACCGGTTCGAGCTCAACGGTCAGATCCGACGTCGGATAAATCTGAGATATCTCCCGGTCTTGGCGGGTGTGCCGGGATGCGCCACATAGGCAGGCGTGATGACACCGGGAAATGTGATGACGACAGAAACCGCTGCGGTGCAGCCCGGTCGCGACTTTATCCGCGACATCATCGACGCCGATATTGCTGCCGGGCGCAACACCGAGATAGTCACCCGCTTTCCCCCCGAGCCCAATGGCTATCTCCACATCGGGCACGCCAAAGCGATCTGTTTAAATTTCGGCGTGGCGCAGGAATATGGCGGCCGCTGCCATCTGCGGTTCGATGATACCAACCCGACCAAGGAGGAGCAGGAGTACATCGATTCGATTAAACGCGACGTGCGCTGGCTCGGCTTCGATTGGGGGCCACACCTTTACTATGCGTCCGATAATTTCGAGCAGCTCTATGACTGGGCCGAGCACCTGATCCGCACCGGCAAGGCTTACGTCGATGATCTGGCCGCCGAGGAGATGCGGGCGATGCGGGGCAGCCTGACCGAGCGCGGACGCAACAGCCCCTACCGCGACAGGTCGGTAGACGAAAATCTCGATCTGTTCCGCCGCATGCGAGAAGGCGAGTTCCCCAACGGGGCACGCGTGCTGCGGGCCAAGATCGACATGACCGCCGGCAACATCAATTTGCGCGATCCGGTGCTCTATCGCATCCTGCATACGGAGCACCCCCGCACCGGAACCAAGTGGTGCATCTATCCGACTTACGACTTCGCGCACGGCCAGTCGGATGCGATCGAAGGTGTGACATATTCGCTGTGTACGCTCGAATTCGAGGACCATCGTCCGCTCTACGATTGGCTGATCGAAAATCTGCCGGTGCCGTCGCGGCCGCGACAGTACGAATTCGCTCGGCTCAACCTGAATTTCACGGTGCTGTCGAAACGTTTCCTGACCGTGCTGGTGCGGCAAGGCCGGGTCAACGGCTGGGACGATCCGCGGATGCCGACATTGGCGGCGCTGCGGCGCCGTGGCGTGCCACCGGCCGCCATCCGTGATTTCGTCCGCTCGGTCGGGATCGCACGGGCGCACAGCGTTGTCGATGTCGCAATGTTCGAGCACGCGATCCGCGAGTGCCTGAATAAGACCTCCCAGCGCCGGATGGCGGTGCTGCGCCCGCTGAAGCTGGTAATCGAAAATTATCCAGTTGGGGCCATTGAGGAGCTGGTGGCGGTCAACAATCCCGAGGACGCCGCTTCCGGTACGCGCCGCATTCCTTTCGGGCGCGAGCTGTACGTCGAAGCCGAGGACTTTATGGAATACCCGTCCCGGAGTTTCTACCGGCTTTCGCCGGGGCGGGAGGTAAGATTGCGGTATGGCTATTTGGTCACTTGTCGCGAGGTAGTGAGAAATGCGGCAGGCGAGGTCGTGGAGCTCATATGCACCTACGATCCGGCGACACGCGGCGGCAATGCTCCCGACGGACGCAAGGTCAGGGCAACTTTGCATTGGGTCTCGGCAGCGCATGCCGTGCCGGCGGAAATCCGGCTCTACAACCCCCTCTTCAACGTGCCCGACCCCGGCGCAGGCGGCGATCTCTTTGCCGATCTCAATCCGTACTCCCTCGAGATCTTGCCCCATAGCCGGGTGGAGCGCGCACTGACCGCTGCGGGGCACGGAGAGGCGGTTCAATTCGAGCGCCAGGGCTATTTCTGTGCTGACCCCGACAGTACGCCGAACCGTCTCATCTTTAACCGCACCGTCGGACTGCGCGACAGCTGGGCGAAGGCGCGGGCGAGCGGTGGTTGACGCCGGCAACAGAGCCGCTCGAATGCCGTGAATAGAGGACTTTTATCAGCGGTTTGATACACTGCCCCTCATTGGGCAAGTGTAAGGGCCTGAAATTTTACCCCGAACCGGCAACGCCGGTGCGAGAACGCAGTACAATAGCTTGCGGGTAGGCCCGATGGCCGGCTGGGAAGGACCGTCAATGCCAACATGGAGTATAGTTTTGTCGAGTGCGATCGGCGCGATCGTTCTGGCAACCGTTTTGGCAGTCGCTGAGATGATGAACGCGCCGCGCCCCGAAATCGGAACGATCCTGATCCCGCATTTGCCGGTGCTAGCGGTCGGCGCCCTTGGCGTGTACGGCCTTGGCGCGATGTTGCTGACGACCATAAACTTGGTCGCCAGCATGATATGGATGCGGCACCATCTGGGGCGAATCGCGCTTGGCCGAACGCCCGCCTGGCACATCTGGATCTCCGCGCTTGGTACGGATGGCTTCAGGCGACTTGTAACGCGCTCAGCGCAGGCAGGACCAGAGACAGCGGATAGCAGCGGCGTCCCCACGGTGCCTCTGACCGCGCGCGAGGCGAGGAGGGAGGTCGCCCGGCGTTACTATATTTGTTTGGCTCGCGGCCATTTCCTCAGCGTCCTGATCGTACTCGTCGGAATAATCGGGCTCGGCCTAGCGCAAAACCATGGCGCCTTGCCATTTCAAACCGGTGTGATCCCGACGATATCCGCCATTTTGATCGTGGCCGGTCTGGTCCTCCTCGCTGTGCTCGGTAGGATTGCCGTCGATGTCACAGCGGAGCCGTTGCTCGAATCTGATTGCCCAATTAACCGTCGAGCCCGAAGAAATCCGCCTATTGCGCCGTGTGGTGTCGTTGCTCGAGGCGGGTCGCGACCATCGGGTGGGGGACGACAGAATTGGCGAATTGCCGGCTCGGCTTCCTGAGCGGCTGGTCGCAGCATTCGAGCAAGGACATCTCACCTTCCTCGAAGGTGTCAGCCAATTGTCGGAGATTACTCAAGCGCTCGAAGCCGCAATGCGCACATCCGTCGAGGTGTTCGAGGCAACGGTGCACTCGGCCGCCGCGCAGCAATCGCCCGCCGATGACGACAAACCTGCCGCTGCTATGTCGTTTCCGGAGCTGCAAGCCGCGGTCGAGGAGCTGACAGCCGTGCTCCGCCGGTTGAGCGCGGCGCCGGAAGATATGGAGGAGGCAACCACTCTCGCCCCTCATACTGTCCCCGCTCGCCGCAAAGCGCCTGAGCCTGGGCTCGCTCGGGAGCTGCGGAGCCTGCTGCAGGAGATCGATGCCGCTCGGTAGCCGAGCAATTCAGCTCCGCTTCAACTCCTGCAACAGCTTTTCCGCCTCGGCCTTGTCGGAGAACGACGCGCCGGAGCCGAGCAGGTTTTCGAGGGTCGCCTGAGCATCAGCCTGCCTCCCGACCCGATGGAGCGCGACCGCCAAGTGATATTGGATATCCGGATTGCCAGGAGCCGATAGGCTGGCGGCGCTCAGATAGGTAAGCGCCTTCTGCGCATCGCCTTGAGCGAGCAAGATCCATCCCAGAGTATCGTCGATCTGGGGCACACGCGGAGAGGCTGCGGTGGCGCGTTCGGCCAGTTCGCGCGCCTTCACCAGGTCGCCCTTTTGCTGGTAAAGCCAAGCCAGATTGTTCAGCGCCGCCGAGTTGGCTGGGTGGTCGGCAGTAACGTGCGTGTATTCGTCAATTGCATTATCGTATTTCTTTTGCTCCAGGTAAATCGAGGCCAAAGTGGAGCGAATTACCAGATCCTTCGGCTCCATCTTCAAGCGGGAATTCAACACGGCTTCGGCCTTGCCGAGTTCGCCGCTCCGAGCATAGAGCCGGGACAACGCCGTTACGAGAGTGTCCTCTGACGGCCGTGCGGCGACCGCTTTCTCGAGCACCATGACAGCGTCGGTGCGGCGTCCAGCGTTCTCCCATAGTTCCGCCGAAACAGTGTCATAAATGGGGTTCCCCGGATCCTCCTCGGCAAGTGCGCGCGCTTTTGCGAGGCCTGCCTCCAACCCGTCGATTTCCGCTTCGACGCGGATCAGGTCGCCGTTCAACTGGCTGTTCTTGGGATTATGAGCGAGCGCGGCCTGCAGGACGGTTCGTTCCTGAGAAAAGTCCTTAGCCGAATTGAGCAGGGCAAGGTAGCGCGACAGGACCGGCAGGGAATTGGGTACGAGTTCGTAGATACGTTTATAGGTGGCAGTCGCGCCTTCTTTGTCGCCTGTCGCTATTTGAACCCGCCCTTTGGCGTCGAGAGCTTGGGGATTGGCCGCAAATCGCTCGGCGACAACGTTTGCTGTGGCCGCTGCGTCCTTCCAGTTTTGCTGTGAGCCGTACAAGTTGACAAGCGCAATCTCGGGAGCCGGGTCATTTGGCGCTGCGGCGCGTGCGCGGTTGACGTAATCCAGCGCCTCCGACCAGTTCTTTTCCTTGGTTGCGACGTCGGCGAGGCCCAGTAAAGGCGCGGCATCGTTTGGCCTCTGCAAACTGAGCTCGTTATAGATCTCTCTGGCATCTGCGATTTGCCCGGTGGTCAAGTATAACGACGCCAGCTCCGTGCGTATCACGGTGTCCTTCGGATCAGCCTTCAGCCGACTGACCAAAACGCCTTCTGCCTTGCCCAGATCTCCCGTGCGGCGATAGAGTTGCGACAGAGCGTCTATCAAGCCATCGTCCGACGGCCTCGCCGCAACCGTCTTCTCGAGCATCGCTATCGCGTCCGGTGACCGTACCGCCTTTTCATAGAGTTCGGCCGCTACCAGATAGTAGATGTTGCTGTTGGGATCGTCCTTTGCCAGGGCTTGAGCCTTAGCTACTCCAGCGTCCACTCCATTCATTTCGCCTTCGACCCGAATCAGGTCGGCCTTCAGGGAGGCGTTGTGGGGGTCCCGGGCAATAGCGTCTTGCAATACACCGCGCGCCTCCATGTGGTATTTATCTTCGTTGAGCAAGGAGAGGTATCGCGACAGGATCGGGATCGAATTCGGCACCAGCTCGTGAGCCCGCTTGTAGCTGGACACTGCGCCGTCCATATCGCCGGCGGCGTACTGGGCTCTCCCTTGGGCTTCGAGGACGTTGACATCCCCCGGAAATTGGGACGCGAGTTCTGCCGCCACGCTTTTGGCGCTTTTCCAGTCCTGACGAGCTTCGTACAGGCTCGTCAGCTTGAGCCCGGGTGACGGATCATTTTTTGCCGCCGACCGCGCCCGGTTGATCGCATCGGTGGCTTCCGGCCATTTTTTCTCGGAAATGTAGATGTCCGAAAGCCCAAGAAGGGCGGTCACATCATCAGCCTTCTTCGCGAGGAGGTCGGTATACACTTTCTTGGCATCGTCAACGCGGCCGGTCGTGACGTACAGCTGCGCCAAATCTCGAGTAGCCGCAGGGAATTCGGGGTTGATCGCGAGCGCGGAGCGGAACGAGTTCTCGGCGGCCGAATAGTCTCGCTGGGCGACGCGGACAACCCCAAGCAAGGTAAAATAAAGCGGGTTCTTGGCATCCCTCTTGATCAGAGAGACGGCCACCTCGGCCGCCTTGTCGAGGTGCTTGGCACGCAGCTCGGTCAATACGAGCGTGGGACCGGCAATGGGTGCCCCCGCTTCGGTAGCGAACACTTGCTGTAGGGTGCTCAACCCTTGTTGCCCCTGCCCGATATCGATTTCCGAAATGCCGACCCGTGTCTTGATGGCAGGGTTGTCTGGATCGAGAGCGGCAGCCTTTTCGAACTGCTGTAAAGCGAGGTCGGGCTTGCCTTCCGCCATATAGGCATTGCCGAGGAGGGTCAGAGTTGGCGCGTCCGCCGGAACTTTGTCGACTATCGGTTTTAGATACTCGATCGCCCGAGATGCGGATCGCTGCTGCAGAGCGGCGGTCGCGATCAGCCTGCCGGCTTTCACGTCATCGGGAACGCGATTGAGATATTTAGCCAATATCGCTTCCGCCTGAGCGGATTGCCCGAGGGCCAGTTTCGTTGCGCCCTGCAAATAATAGCCTGCCCAGAACACCGAGAAGGCAGGGCTGATGCGATCGAATATCCGATCCGCCGCGGCGTAGTCCTGCTTTTTGGCAAGCTCCAACCCCCGGAGGTAGTTTGCCATGAAGTTGTTGGGAGCGGCCTTGAGGATGGGATCGAGGTCCTCGTCCGCCACCTTGTATTTGCCGAGCGCGATGTTGACGTTGGCCCGACTCAAATGCGCGAGGGTGTTATTCGGATCAATTTTCAGCGCCTCGTCGAGCAGGCGAATGGCGCCGTCTTGGTCGCCTCGGCTGCGCAGCATCTCCCCCTTAACTTGAAGAGCTTCGGCCGACCGTGGGTTGGCGGCGATCGCTTCATCGATAAACTTGTCTGCCTCCTCGGGTTTCGTGCCCGTCAATAGGCGTGCGAGCTGAATCTTGGGCCGGACGGCGGTGGGATCGAGCTTGACTGCTTCTCGAAGCAGCTTTTCAGCCTGATCACGATCCCGCAGCCCGGCCTCCGCAGTACCGAGCGCCGTTCTGACCTTGCTCTCCAGCGCCGGAACGCGATCGCCTGGCTTGACCAGGTCCAGGAGGTCCGCAAATTTTTCCTGACGCAGCATGGCGTCCATCAGCACCGATATGTAGTCTGCGTCGTCGCCCCTGCGTTCGAGAGCAGCTCGTGCTTCACGCTCCGCCGCTGCGGGGTCTGCGAGTTGTAAATAGATTTCGGCCAGTCTGGCATGAAGAACCGGGTCTTGCGGCGCTTCGCGGATGGCGTTGCGCAGCTCGATTTCGGCGGCCTTGAGGTTGCCCTTCGCGACATATTGTTCGGCATCTTTTACCGAGGCCGTGGAATCTTTGGCGTACGCGGTGGACCAGGCGAATGTGGCAACGGCGGAGGCGAAAACCACGGCGCGCCATGGACAGCGGCCACGACCTTGGGACATTTCGTTGCCTTTCCTGCAGACCACTGTCACGCGTCGAGGCCGAGCTGGTGTTGCTGCATCAAATCGTAAAGGGTCGGCCGGCTGATCCCGAGCAGCTTTGCCGCTTTCGACAGATTGGAGCCGGCCTGGGCAAGCGCGAGTTGGAGCACCTCACGCTCGGCGCGGGCTCGGGCAGCCCGGATGCCAAGCGATTGCGGCTCTTCTCCTTGCGCCGTAAGACCGAGATCTGAGGCGGACAGCAGCGCAGTGTCAGCCATTACGACCGCACGCTTCACAGCATTTTCCAGTTCGCGGACGTTACCCGGCCACGGATAGTCCTTGATCGCTGCAAGCGCCGCAGAGGCGAAGCCGCGAACCGGGCGGCGGTACTCCGAGGCGAACCGGCGGAGAAAAAAGCTCGCCAAAACCACCGCATCTCCAAGCCGCTCGCGAAGCGGAGGCACCCGCACCGCGACCTCATTCAAACGGTAATAGAGGTCCTCGCGAAAGCGGCCCTCGGCCATCATGCGATCGAGGTCCTGGTTTGTTGCACAAACGATTCGAACGTCGACTTGCACTGGCTTTCGACCGCCAACGCGTTCAACGATTTGGTCTTGCAAGAATCGCAGCAATTTCACCTGCATCGGCAATGGCACATCGCCAATTTCGTCAAGAAACAGGGTGCCGCGATCGGCACTTTCGATTCTGCCGATGTTCTGCCTCAGAGCACCGGTGAAGGCGCCTTTTTCATAACCGAAGAGCTCACTTTCGAGCAGGGTCTCTGGAATGGCCGCGCAGTTGATCGGCACGAACGGCCCGCCGGACCGGCGGCTCATCTTATGCACCGCCTGAGCTAGCAATTCCTTGCCGGTACCGCTCTCGCCCAGCAGCAAAACCGTAACATCGGTCGGCGCTATCTTTTCCAGATTGCGCAGCACCCGCAGCATTTCCGGGCTGCTCGCGATGATACCGTCGACCGGAGAGGTTTGAGCGACTTCGGCAAGGCGACGGTTTTCGTCCTCGAGCTCGAACATTCGCTCCGCACGGCTGACAATCAGCTGGAGCACGTCGATGTCGATCGGCTTTTGATAGAAGTCATAGGCGCCGAGAGCGATTGCCCGCAATGCGTGTTCGCGAGTTTCGTTGCCGGTCGCGATGACGACTTTTGTCGCAGGCGCAATCGCGAGAATTTCGGTCAGCGTGGCCAGCCCCTCGGAGGCGCCGTCCGAGTCGGGAGGCAGCCCAAGATCGACGATGGCGACCGGAATCGGTTCCCTTCTGACGAAATTGATTGCTTCCAGGCGCGTTCCTGCCGGGAATACCTTGTGGTCCGAAAAGGCCCAGCGCAGTTGGCGCAGTAGCCCCGTGTCATCGTCGACGAGCAGCAACGGTTTTGGATTGGGCGGCATGTTTTCTAGGTCACGGCTGAGGATCTTGCCGGCTCTCTCTCTGAGACCAGGGGCAGGATGATCCGCATCGTAGTGCCAAACCCTTGTTGAGAGATTACCTCGAGATCACCGCCCGCCATGCGAATGAGCTCGCGGGTTTGAAAAGCGCCGATCCCATAACCGCCCGACTTTGTCGAGCGGAACGGCAGGAACAGCTCGTCACGAACGAAAGCATCGTCCATCCCAGGACCATTGTCTGTCACTTCGATCAAAAGCCGGGTTCCGAAACGGCGCGAAGAAATCATCACCCGATCGCCCGGACATGAGACATCCACCGCGTTTTGGACGAGGTGGGTAAGAGCGGATCTGAGGCGCTCCGGGTCGATTGTTACGGCGCACGCGCCGATTTCATCACGGCTCTCGACCGCCACCGGAGCATCGGCGAACTCCGCGGCGACCGCGCCGACCACTAGGTTCGGGTCGAGCGGGCGAGGTGGGTGCGGTGCCGCGTCGGCTTTCAATTGGCCGAGAAGATTGTTCATTCGTGCGACTGAATCTTCAACGGTTCTCAGCATATCTCGCTGAAACTCGGGGTCGCCGATATGCCTCGCCGCATTCGACACGATCAAATTCAGCTGGCTCGCCAAATTCTTGATATCATGGACTACGAAAGCGAAGCGCTTGCTGTATTCGGTCAGCAGTTCGGAATCGCGCAAGACCTTTGTCGAGCGCTCCTCGGCGAGATAACTGGCTGCTTGCCTGCCGGCCGCGCGCAACAGATCGAACGCCTCCCAATCCGGGGCGATCGTGTGTGTCGCGCGATCGAGCACGACGAAGCCGATAACTTCGGTGCGATGCGTTAAAGGTACGGCCAACCACGCCGTTTCGGAGGCGATCGGCCACTTACCCGCTCCGGCTTCCGAGCTGAGAACTTGGATCCAGCCGCCGTCCCGGAACCCAAAAACGAATGGGTCATCGATCGGCACCTTGCGGTCGCCGGGGATGGGCCGCCTCCACGCCGCCGTCGGATAATAGCCGATGCCGCGGCTCAACGACCACAGCACCCCGGCCGGGCTGTCGACGAATTCGGCCAAGGCGCGGATGATTCTGACCGGGAGTTCCTCGCCAAACTTGGGCTCGGAGACCAACTCGATGAACTTGAGCCACTCGACACGGTAGTCATAGCGATGCGTATAAAAATTCCGCGAGATCACAAATTTGAGCCGACCGCGGACGTTCCCCGACGAGAGCACAGTGGCGAGGACAACAATGCTGCCGAATAACATCGCCAGCTGGAGCACCAGCCCCCACTCGCCGCCAAAGCCGCGCAGCAGTACGGCGACGAGAGCTACGGCAAAAAGGAAGCAGCCGCTGGCAACCAAAGTCGCCGTGTGCAGCACGACTTGTCGGGACACGTGGATATCGACCCGCCATTCGCGATTGCGGGCCATGGCCAAGGCCAGCAGAGGGGCCATGAACGCAGCGACGATCGGCCGGCCAAGGGCGAGACCAGGATCGACGCGGCCGCGGGTGATGAAGGCATCGGAAAACAAGAACAGCTCATACGCGAACAATCCGCCGATCGCGACGCATAGCGGCCAGACGTGCCATCGCCGTTCAGGTTCTGTATTGCGCCAGAAATTCTCGATCGTTAGCAGTCCAGCGACTCCAAACCCGATGCGAATCAGCAGCTGCGAGGTATAGAGGCCCATATCATCCGGACTGACGACCAGGATCCATACATCATTACCGATTGCTGCGAGGCAGAAGCTGACTGCCGAAAAGAGGTAGGCACGCCCGAGACCAGAACCGTCACTGGCCCGTATGGTAACGAGCGCTGCCGCGAATAACAGCCAAGCGGAAAGCCTGACGCTGTCCAAGGAGCTCAATGCGGCGACCGGTGCGGTCGCGGCGGTTGCGCTTGCCCAGCTCAGCGAGGCGATACAGCAACCTAGGATCGCTACGCCGGCTCTGCTGGTGCGACCCTGCAAGACCATCAACACGATCAGCGCGAGGAAAGCCAACGCACATCCCGAGTACACTGTCTCCTTGACGAAAAAGTCGAGATGCAAGTCTTTATCTCGCTCCCTGATTCCAGAAGATCACTCGCACAGTCTGTAGCAAAATCAGAACGTCTAGAAAGAAGCTTCGATTTTTTACGTAGTAAAGATCATAGGTCAGCTTGCGGCGGGCATCTTCCGTCGAGGCGCCATAGGGAAAGTTGATTTGCGCCCAGCCGGTGATCCCAGGCCTTACCCAGTGGCGCTCGGCATAATAGGGAATTGATTTGGCGAGATCGGCTACGAAAAAGGGGCGCTCGGGGCGAGGCCCGACAAAACTCATGTCTCCGCGCAAGACATTCAGGATCTGAGCGAGTTCGTCTATGCGAAGTTTACGGATAATCGCTCCCACTTGTGTAACACGGGGATCGCACTCCGCAGCCCAACGAGGACGGCCGTCGGTCTCGGCATCCAGCCGCATGCTGCGGAATTTCAAAATCGTAAAACCGCGACCGTGCAATCCCACCCTTTCTTGACGGTAAAGGACCGGTCCAGGGCTCTCCAATTTGATCAAACAGGCCGTCAGAGATAGCAGCGGCAATGTCAGCGCTAATACACTCGAGCTCACCACGATGTCGAAGGCACGTTTCAAAAACTCGTCGACCGGACCGCATCGGAAACCGTCCGAGTAAAAAAACCAGCTCGGCTTCAGCGCTTCGAGGTCGACGGTCCTGGTCTCGCGCTCCCAAAAATCGAGAAAATCGGTCACCTTGATGCCGGCAAGTTTGCAGTGCAACAGTTCGCGCACCGGCAGCCCGCGTCGATCATCCGCCGCCACCACGATTTCGCTCGCGCCAAGCCGGTAACCGATTTCCAAGAGGCCGTCGGTCTCGGCAGCCGACCAATCGAGGATTTCCGCTCGAGACTGAGTGCTCCGGTCGGGCAGGTCGACGAAAGACACCGGGATAAAATGGTCGTTGCGCCCGGTTTCAACGAGTTTAGCGATTCGACCCGCCTGCGTGCCGTTGCCCAGAACGAGTACGCGACGCTTCAGCAGACCGCGGCCCAGCGTCACCGAGAATGTTCCGCGCGTCACTGATACGCAGACTAGCCAAATCAGCGTCGCCTTCAGCGGAAAATTGACAAAGTCGGTCAGTTGATCAAGGCCGTCGCGCCAATATGTTGCCGAAAATGAGACAAGCATCAACACAAGTACCGTGGCGACAACTATTTTGCTGAACAGAAGTCGGAAATCCATAAAACTTTGCTGTCCGTACAACCCGACGGAAAGCATCGCGGTCACAGTGGCAACGGATAATCCCGCGGAGAATTGAGCGCTGAAGCTGGAAGCACCGAGGACGATGGGTGTACCGACCTCTGAACTAGATAATAGTTGGTAAAAGGCGCCAGTAATCAACAAGGCATCCGATGATGCGAGAAGCACGACCGAAACCGGGACGAAATGTCGAAAAAGTCTGAGTTGCATTTCGAACTGGAAAGTGTTAACGCTCGGCGCCACTAAACCGCCGCCCGTGGCCCGCGTCATGCCACAATAATAGCAGGAGCAAGCGTAGCCGTCTAGTAGATCGCACGGTTCTCTTGCAACTCTGAAGAGATGGGCTCCGGAATGAGAAGAGATGGCTACCAGGCTTTTTAACGTAATTAGAGGCGACCGGATGCGCACAGGCGACTTTGGTCACACGCTAGAAGTTGTCCGCGGACGAGTTCCCCGAGCCACTGCGAACCAAGGCAAAGCCGCCATCGATCAGGTGATCCCGTGCGCGCCCAACCGTCAGCGTCGACGCCGGTGAGCGCTCCGACCAGCGATCTTACCTGCGCTATGGCAATGGCGACGATCATGCGAGCTTCAACTATTCGCGCGAGCTCGGCACTGAGCAGATGCTTTATCGCACCGCTTGCATTAGAGGTAAGCGAGATTCTTGATGTGGCGGGCGAACGCCGCCCTCTTGTCAAAGCAGCCGAGTTATTATCACGCACTCAGCGGCTGCTGCCTGCCGTTCCGTTGTTCTCGACCGACAAGCCGACGAACTCGCTCATCCCGTGGCGGTTGAGCAGCAACAGCACGTTGCCTTGAGCCGCCGCCTCCTTTAACTGAGTTGCGGCGTTCTCGGGAGTGGTCACCGGTTTTTGATCAACCGATACGATCACGTCACCTGGCTCAATCCCCAGATCACCCGCCGGGCTGCCGCTCGCGACCTGGCCGACCACCACCCCGTTCAGGTCCTTTGGCACCTTCAATTCCTTGCGCAGCTGCGGATCGAGCGGGAGGAGCTCCATGCCGAGCGCGTTGGCCGCTTTGCCGCTGCCAGGCTGCGCAGCCTCGCGTTCTGCAGAAGCCACGTTCTGCGGCATCTCGCCGATCGAGGCCTCGACGGTCTTTTGTTTTCCGTCGCGCACGATCGTCAACTCGAGCTTGGTGCCGACCGGTGTGGCCGCAACGAGGCGCGGGAGGTCGTGCACGGATTTTATTTCGTGACCGCCTGCGGCGGTGATCACGTCGCCTTGCTTGATGCCGGCCCGAGCGGCCGGGCTGTCGGCGGTGACCGAAGCGACCAGCGCACCGGTCGGGTGGTCGGGGTCGAGACCGAGGCTCTTGGCGATCGCGGGTGTGACGTTCTGAATGGCTACGCCGAGCCAGCCCCAGGTCACGTGGCCGTGCTCCTTGAGCTGAACGACTACGTGCTCGGCGATGTTCGAGGGAACGGCGAACCCGATCCCGACCGATCCGCCCGAAGGCGAATAAATCGCGGTATTGATGCCGATCACCTGGCCGTGAAGATTGAATGTCGGTCCGCCGGAGTTGCCGCGGTTGATCGGTGCGTCGATTTGCAGGAAATCGTCGTACGGGCCCTCATTGATGTTGCGCCCGAGTGCGGAGATGATCCCGGCGGTCACCGAGCCGCCGAGACCGAACGGATTGCCGACCGCGACCACCCAATCCCCGACCTTGGCGTCATCGCTGTTTCCCCACGTCACGTAGGGAAGCTTTTGGTTGCTATCGATCTTGACGAGGGCGATGTCGGTCTTCTCGTCGCGACCGATCACCTTGGCCGTGTGCCGGCTGTTGTCCTGAAAGATTACCGTCACCTTGTCGGCGTTGGCGACGACATGGTTGTTGGTTACAATGTAGCCGGCGGGGTCGATGATGAACCCGGAGCCGAGCGCCATGACTTTTTCCGCGGGATTGCGGAATTGGAACGGTTGTTCGAAAAAGCGCTTGAGGAACTGATCGAAAGGCGTGCCGCTCGGTCCGAGTGGCGAGGCACTCTCGTTCCCTGTGTCTTCGTCGCCCTGCTTCGCCGCCTGTTCCTTCAGCTCGACTGAAATGTTGACGACGGCTGGCATGACGCGTTCGACAAGCGGCGCGAGACTCGGCAGCGCAATGTCGATCTCGTTCTGGGTCTGTCGCGTGAGATTTGAGCCGCCCTTCGGACCGATCTCGCCCGGCGGTTGGGCACTGCACAATGCGGGAGCGAGGATCAGAGCGGCCCAGACCGCGCCTGTCAGGCTCAGTCGGGGACGGCTGACGGTCATTTCAGGCAAACTCAGAAAGCAATTCACAACTCACGAAACTAGGACGCGCAATGGCGGCAAAAGGTTCCGGCCGGAACGGCTGCTCGCGCCCCCGAAGGGCGGCACGTGATCAATTCCTGCGGAGATGCCTCAACAGCCCCTCCCGCGCATGCGGCCGTGCCACTATTTGCCACGGAAGTAGCGTCGATTAGGCCGGTGGTGATGCACGAAGCCGGACCGTCTCGTCGTGCCGAAGGCTAGAGAGCAGCCCATGCCATTCCTCCGTACTATCGCGGCACGCCTGAAATCGCTAAGGCCGCCGCTTCCCTCATCGCTGCGTCGCCTATTGCCGCAAAGCGAGACGGATGGGCTCGCCTCTTCGATCTATCGCTACATCCTGCAATACAGTCTGCGGGAGCAGATTTATCTGGTTGTCGTCACTCTGCTCTCTTTTCCGTTTCTCTATTATTCTCTCGACTTGCCTAAGCTGATTGTCAATCGTGCTATTTCCGGAAAGGATTTCCCGCAGAAATTCCTCGGCATGGAATTTGATCAGATCCCCTATCTACTGATCCTATGTTGCATTTTTCTGGTTTTGGTTTTGATAAACGGCTGGTTCAAACTGCATCTCAACATAAAGAAAGGACAAGTCGGCGAGCGCATGCTGCGCCGTCTGCGTTACCAGCTCTATGAGCGGGTGCTGCGGTTCCCGCTGCACCATTTCGATCGCACCGCGACCGGACAGGTCATCGCGATGATGACCGGCGAGCTGGAGCCGATCGGCGGGTTCATCGGCGATGCTTTCGCCTTGCCGATCTCGCAGGGCGGCACCTTGCTGACGATTTTCGTCTTTATGTTCGTGCAGGATCCGATGCTCGGCGCCGCGGCGGTCGCGCTCTATCCTTTGCAGGGCTATTTGATACCAAAGATGCAGCGCATCATTCGCCGCCTCGGGCGTGAGCGGGTACGTAAGGTCCGCGTGCTTTCGGACCGCATCGCCGAGACGATCGCCGCACGCCACGAAATTCGTGCCAATGATGCCGCCGCCTATCAGCTGACCGACATCTCTCACCGCCTGGGCGAGATCTACGATATCAGGTTCGAAATCTACAATCGAAAGTTTTTTGTAAAATTCTTAAACAATCTGATCGGAAATATAACGCCTTTCATGTTTTTTTTGATTGGCGGTTACTATGTCATAAAGGGCCTGATCTCCTGGGGCGCGCTGGTCGCTGTACTCGCCGCCTATAAAGAGCTGTCGTCGCCGTGGAAGGAATTGCTCGACTTCTATCAGAACCAGCAGGATGTGGCGATCAAGTATGAGCAGGTCGTCGAGCAGTTCCAGGTCCCCGAGATGCTCGACATGCGCGCGCTGCTGGAGGAGCCGCAGCATACCGAGCCGTTAAACGGCGAGGTCACCGCCAGCAACCTCGGCGTGACGGACAGCGACGGCATCCATCTGCTGGAGGCGGTCAGTTTCGATTTCCCTCTTGGTGCCGATGTAGCGATCGTCGGCCAGAGCAACAGCGGCAGAAATCTCGTGCCGCAGCTCTTTGCCCGGCTGGTCACCCCGACCAGCGGTCGCCTTGTCATCGGCGAAACCGACGTCAACAGCGTACCGCTGGCGGTTACCGGCCGACGGATCGGTTATGTCGGCCCGATCACCTATCTCTTTTCCGACTAGCGTAAGGGACAATCTGTTGCTCGGCTTGCGTCACCGGCCGAACCGGGTACCCGATGACGGCTCGGCCGGCGAACAGTCGCGCGCCCGCGAGATCGAGGAAGCCCGGAAGTCGGGGAACATCGACTACGATATCGCCGCCGACTGGATAGATTACCAGCAGGCAGGCGTGGCCGACGCAGCCGAGCTGGAGCTGCGCATGGTCGAGGTCCTGCGTCTCGTCGACCTCGAAGAAGACGTTCACCTCTTCGGCTTGCGTGGTCGGCTCGATCCGGATCGCCAGCCGGATGCAGCGCAGCGCGTTCTCGAAGCGCGCCGGGTGCTTGCCGAGCGTCTCGAAGCCAGCGGTATTGCTCATCTCGTCGAGCGTTTCGACCCGGAGCGCTATAACACCAATTCGCCGGTTTCCGTCAATCTGCTGTTCGGCACACCGATCGGACCGGCCTTTGAAGGCGACGGGCTCGCCCGAAACGCCTACGTTCAAAAGGTGCTCGACGAAGTCCGGCTCACTAAAGACCTCCTCGAGGTCGGTGCCGGGGTTGCCCGGATGATGATCGAGTTGTTCACGGGCTTGCACCCCGGAGACACGCTGTTCGAGGAGTTCTCGTTCATCAGCGCCGACGATCTGCCAGTCTTCGAGGGTATTCTCAAGCGGATGGAAATAGCCGGGGTCGAGAAGCTGCTGCAGCCTCCGCGAGAGCGTCTTCTATCGCTGGCGTTCAAATTGGTCGCCGCCCGCGACCCGCTCGATCTGATCGACGAAAAGATGCAGCAACGGATATTGGAGGCGCGGCGGGCCTTTGCCGCGGGGCTGCCGGAGGAGCTGCGGGGTTCGGTCGAATTCTTCGACCCCGAGCGCTACAACGCGGCAGCCTCGGTACAGGAGAATGTCCTGTTCGGCACGATCGTACGCGGTGAGTCGGGCGGTCGCGAGCGCGTCCACGCCGCGATCACGGAGGTGCTCGACGAACTCGGCTTGCGTCGCACCCTGATCGAGGTTGGGCTCGACTATCCGGTCGGCACCGGGGGTTCTCGCCTGTCGGAGGCGCAGCGGCAGAAGCTGGCAATCGCCGGCGCGGTGCTCAAGCGCCCCGATCTGATGGCCCTCAACGATGCCACGGCGGTGCTCGACGGGGCTACGGAGACCGCCCTCCTCGATCGGCTGAAGGCCGAGTTCGCCGAGCGCAGCCTGGTATGGAGTTTGCACCGCCCCCGCCTCGCCTCGGCCTTCGACCGAGTGCTGGTGATGGAGCACGGCCGCTTGGTCGATCAGGGGCCTCCGGCCGAGCTGGAAAAACCGGGCAGCCCGCTGGCACCGCTGTTGGCAGCAGAGTGATTTCCCGGGGGTCGCGTCTCCGGCATCAAGGTTGCGACCAAGGAGAGTCGCGCAAAGCCCGACAGCGGCGAGGCCGAGGAATGCCGCACTGGCTCCCCAGATGGTCCGCAATCAAGCCGGCTGCCGTGGTGCTCAAGGTTGCGCCGCCGCCGATCGCGAGTCCGACCACCCCGAGAGCGGTCGTGTAGCCGCCGGTATCGCGCGTGATGTCGGCGACGATCAGCGGGGTCAGGACGCCAAGGGCTGCCGCGCTCAATCCGTCGAGCAATTGGATCAGGACCATCAGATATGGGTCGGTGATGCCGGCGAACAGCATGCCTCGGATCGGCAACGCGGCAAAGCCAAGGATCAGGATCGGCCGGCGGCCCCAACCTTCGGCCGCTCGCCCCGCCCAGGGCGAAATCGCGGCCGTAACCGCCTGTGGCGCGACGATGCAAGCTGCGATCACCAATGACGCTTCGCTGCCGGCCCGTTTTGTCACCATTCCGGCAGCGATCGGCAGCATCGCCGCATTGGCAAGTTGGAACAGGCTTGCGCATGCAGCGTAGGCGAGCAGCCTAAGGTCTGCTAAGAAACCGCCATGACCAGCCGGTACTTTCGGGCTTTGACCTCGGTGCCGGTCTCGAGTGGATCTTTGGCCGAAGAGAGATCCGCGTTTCTGATCATCTCGATCGCGGCCAACGCAGGGATGCCAAGTGCCGCAGTCAACAAAAATACGGCACGCTCCCCAACGTAGTAGCCGAAGGTACCCATGAGTCCGGCAGCGAACGCGTTGCCGATCGCCAAATAGCGGGCGTTGCGACCGAGCCTTTCGCCAAACGCGCCATGGCCGACCAGCGCGAGGCTCAGTGCCGCGATCGCTGGGCCGAGGACCGAACTGGCAAAAGCGTGCAGTACTTCCGCCAAGGCAATCGGCAACAGGGCAGGCCACAGAGCAATCAAGAGTGCGCTCGCCATGATCGCGACGATCGCCGCGGCGGCCGCCGCTCGCTTGCTGCGTACGGCATCGACCAACATTCCGCCGGGGACCTGGCTGACCATCCCTGCGACAGTGCCGGCGCTCAGCGCCGCACCGATCGCGCCCTGGGTCCAGCCTACGCCGGTCAGATAGACCGAAATGAACGGTCCAAATCCGGTTTGAAAGTTCGCGACAAAGAAGTTCAACCAATCGAGCCCCCGCAGACTGCGGGTCATCGGCTTCGGCAGCGGGTCGCGCCCACAACCCGCTCCGCGACAGCGATCGTCTCATCATCCTGAATTGCGTCAGCGACTCGGGATCGGGCGCGGGTTCGTGCGGGGGCGACTGCGGCTGTGCTACCACCGGGATTGGCTTGTCCAACTCTGTGTATTTGTATTCGGGAGCGGCCTTCAGTTGCTCGCGACCGAGATCGAGAGCGATTACGTTCTTCTTTTCGCCGAGATCAAAACGCAGGGCGCTCCAGCTGACCGCAATTTTTCGGGTTCCCATGCCGAGGAATCCGCCGAAGTCGATCACTGCGGCGTGCGGCTCTCCCTTTTCGTCGAAGAGCACATCGACGATGCGCCCCATATCCTCCCCTTTCGCGCTCAGCACCTCCTTTCCCAGTATCCGGAAGAGGTGGTCTCGCGGGAAATAGTCGAGACTGGCGCCGTTCAGTGCCGCATCGCCCGTCGCCTGATTGGTCGGAGCACTCGTCGGCGTTTGCGCTGCTACGCCCAAAAATAATGCACCCGCTATGATGGTGCCGACGCCGACAAAGGGTAGTCGCAAACTCTTGAAGAGATTGCGGATCCGCGGCACTCCACCACCTCCTCCTCGGTCACCCGGGAATGCGGATGGTCCTTACGCTCGGTCAGACGTCGAGATCCTGGTAGATCCTGGTATAATCTTCTGCCATCCGCCGCGCGGTGAACCGCTGCTCGAATATAGTCCGGATGAGTGTCCGGTCCAGCAGGTGAATCTGCCCCGCAGCGCTCGCCGCTGTCGCCTCGTCGTCAACAATGAAGCCGGTGATCCCGTCGTCGACGACTTCAGGCACCGAGCCGTTACGCAGGGCGATGACCGGCGTCCCACAAGCCATCGCTTCGATCATTACGAGGCCGAATGGCTCCGGCCACGCGATCGGGAATAACAGACCGGCGGCATTGCCCAGGAACTCGGCCTTCTCGTGCTCGCCGATCTCGCCGATGAACTCGACATGCGGTTGAGCGAGGAGAGGCTCGATTTCCGCCTTGAAGTAATCCCGGTCGACCGGGTCGATCTTGGCGGCGATCTTCAGCCGCATGCCGGCTCGCGCCGCTATACGGATCGCCAGGTCCGGCGCCTTCTCCGGCGAAATGCGGCCGATAAAAGCCAGATATCCGCCACTCCCACTACCGGGGAGCAGCAGCCGTTCGGGCAAACCATGATAGACCGTGGCGAAGTAGGCCGCCTCCGGCAACGGCCCGCGCTGGGAATTGGATATCGAGATCACCGGCACGTCGGAAAACACGCGATAGAGCGATTTCAGTTCTGGCAGATCTAGCCGGCCGTGCAGGGTGGCGAGGAACGGCACTCCCGCTCGCCGCAACACCGGATAGCCGAGATAGTCGCAGTGGAGGTGAACGACATCGAAGTCGCGGGCACGCTGCGCGACCCTCTCGAGCATAGCGAGCAGGGGCGCTACGCTGTCGCGGACTGTCGGATCGAGTCGAAGCGCTCGTTCGCAGCCCGGCTCGAGGTTCGCCGTCGTCGAACTGTCGCCGCTGGCGAACAAGGTAACCTCGTGACCCATCGCTACGAGTTCGTCCGTCAGATAAGCGACGATCCGCTCGGTGCCGCCATAAAGCTTGGGGGGAACCGCTTCCATCAGAGGCGCGATCTGGGCAATTTGCATTCTGTGCTCCGGGTCACAATGCCGCACCCCGCGGCCGCAATGGGTAATCGCTGGGCTGGCGAAAGGGTTGCATCCGAGGGCTGCGGCATCACAGCTCACCTCGGATGATCGCGGCGATTGCGGACTTGAATGGGACACTTGCAAAAGTTCGGAGGTTGACGCGGGAATATCTTCTCCGAAATCGACGTTTGTCGGCGGATGGATCGCTCCGGTCAACGACATCGAGCAGCGGGCACGAAGGTTGCTCACCTGACCATTCGCCGCGCCATCCGCTACGCTCCCAAGCTTGCCTACGATGATAACTGGATACTCAACCTGTCGCAAAGATTGAGAGAAGCGTCGATGGGACTTGCACAATTCAGCACTGCTCGGTTAGCCGCTAGCCTGGAAAACCCGTGTCGCCAGCACGGCGGCGGATCGGAGCCGCACGAACTGGGGGCCGCCGCTTTCCCCCTCCGGCCGATTGCCTTTTTGTGGCACTATGTCAGGAGACGGCCAGTTATTCACCTCGCTGCGGTCGCTTCAGTCCTCGGCGCGGCTTCGTTCGCTTGCGTAGCGCAATATGGCCTGAAGCTGATCGTCGACGCGATGGCTCGCGGCCCGCAGCATATTGCGGCAGTCTGGTGGGCGCTCGCGGTGTTCGGCGCCCTGTTGGCCGGTGAGAGCATGCTGTGGCGTTCCGGCAGCTGGTTCGGCTACCGCGCCATTCTTGCGGACAAGGCCGAAGCCAAGCTCGACCTGTTCAATCATCTGAGCGGCCACAGCAGCCGATATTTTTCCGATCGGATGGGTGGCTCCCTCGCCAACCGCGTCTCAGCCGCCGGTGATTCGGTGCAGCAGGTGTTCTCGACCTTGCTGTTCAATATCGCTCCAGTATGCGCCGATTTTTGCGCCGCTCTGGCGATGCTGGCCACCGTAGATTGGCATTTGGTCGCCGCCCTTTTCGCTTTCGTTCTGCTGGCCGCGAGCACGCTCGTCCGGCTGAGCAAACGCGGAATGCCGCGGCACCGGCTTTATGCCGATCGTGCCGCCGACCTCGGCGGCGAGCTGACGGATGTGTTTTCCAATATGTGGGTAGTGAAGGCGTTTTCCGCGCGTACCCGAGAGCACAGCCGCTTCGAGCGGCTGCTCAAGGTCGAAGAAAGCTCGCATCGTGACAGTCTGATGTATGTCGAGCGCATGCGTGTGCTGCACGATGTCGCCCTTTGGCTGATGGCGGGCGGGATGCTCGGCTGGACGCTGCATCTGTGGAGCGTCGGAAGGGTCAGTCCCGGCGATGTCGTTTTGACCCTGGCGATGGCGTTCCGTATCCTGCACGGCTCGCGCGATCTTGCTTTTGCCCTTGTGAACGCGACCCAGTTCATCGCCCGCATCGCCGACTCGATCCAGGCGATTGGCGAAAATCACCGGGTCGTCGACCAGCCGGGTGCGAGACAGCTAATTCCCTTGGGGGGCAGCATCGCTTTCGAAAACATCGACTTTTCCTACCCCGGAGGGAAGCCGGTGTTTCGTGATTTCGCCTTGCAGATTGCACCAGGGGAGCATGTCGCCTTGGTCGGCCCGTCGGGCGCGGGCAAATCGACGCTGATCAGCTTGCTCCAGCGACTGGTCGATGTCGATGAGGGACGGGTGCTGATCGATGATCAGGATATTCGTGCGATGCGTCAGGATAGTTTGCGGGCTGCGATCGCCGTAGTGCCGCAGGAGATCTCGCTGTTTCATCGGTCCGTTCTGGAGAATATCCGCTATGCTCGGCCCGAGGCCTCCGACGAGGATGTCTTGGCTGCGGCGCGAGCGGCGCGTTGCGACGAGTTCATCCGGGCGCTCCCGCAGGGCTATGGCACCATCGTCGGGGAACGCGGCGCCAAGCTGTCGGGTGGGCAGCGGCAGCGTATCGGCATCGCCCGAGCTCTGTTGAAAAACGCCCCGATTATCGTGCTGGACGAGGCGACTTCGGCGCTCGACAGCGCATCCGAAGTCGAGATCCAGCACGCGCTGGAAGTCCTGATGCGCGGGCGCACGGTTCTGGCGATCGCTCACCGCTTGTCGACAGTGGCGAAATTCGATCGCGTCATCGTGCTCGGAGACGGCCGCATCGCCGAGGACGGCCCACCTGCCGAACTAAGGCGGCGTCATGGGGCGTTCGACCAGATGTGCCGGCTGCAGGAGAACAAGATCGTCGCGCTGGCCAGCTGAGCAGACAGGCTCTCCATGGCCGGGTCAGGCCCGGCCATGGAGTTGGTAGAACTCAGGCGTGTGCGTGATAGTAGGTGTTGCGGAGCACGCGGCCGGGGAGCGCCCCGGTATGCTTGCCGTTCTCCATCAAAACTTCGCCGTTGACGATCGTCGCCATGATGCCGGCTGCCGGCTCTTTCATGCGCCAGCCGCCCGCCGGGAAATCATGGACCACGCTCTCGGGCAATGGACGCACCGTATCGGGATCGAAGATCACAATGTCGGCCGCCATGCCGGGCCGCAACAGGCCGCGGTCGTAGAGCCCCAAAGCCGAGGCAGAATCGAAGGTCAGCCGTCGGACCGCGTGCTCAAGGGTCAGGACCTGCTTCTCGCGCACCCACTCGCTTAGGAGACGTGTGCTGTAGCCGTAGCCGCCATGGAACTGCACGTGGGCGCCGCCATCCGACAGGCCGACGATGGCGTTCGGATAGGTCAGGATCTTCGCCATCGCTTCGTCGTCGACATTGTTTTCCGACTGCATGAATCCGGTGTCGAGATGCTCTTCGACGACGAGGTCGAGGAAGGCGTCGATGACGCGCTTGTTCTGCTCTTTGGCGATCTGGCCGATGGTCTTGCCCTTGAGCCCCTGGTTCTTTTCGAGGACCGGGGTCTCGACCCACATGTAGTTGTACCATTCACGCGAATACCCGGCCGCCGGCACATTCACTTTGTGATCGACGACTTCGTCGTGCAGTTTCTGCCGGATCGCCGGATCGGCATAGGCGCGCAGCTTTTCTTCATCGGACGACAGCAGGATCGGGTGCCAGGTCGGCGACCCGCGGAATACCTGGCAGTTGCGCATCGTAAAGCTTTGCGTGACGCGGTTCGGGCTGCACAGCGGATAAGCCCGGATGCCGGCCTTCGAGGTCTCCTCGACCCGCGCCATGTGCTTTTTCCACGCGTCCGGCTCGCGCACGGTCTGGCCGAGATTGTTGTAGATAACGGTGCGGCCGGTCGCTTCCGACAAGCGGGCCATCAACCCGTCATTCAGCTCGGCCGCGCGGCCGCCGCCCGACTGGATAATGCCGGTGCCCATTTCGCGCAATACGTCGCCGAGCGCGAAAATCTCCTTCTCGTCGGCCCACAACGCCGGAATGTGAACACCCTGCGGGTCATAATGGCCCTTGTTGCGCGACACCGACAACCCGAGCGCGCCGCCCTTGATGCCGTCGCGCACGACATCCTGCATCTTCCTGATTTCTTCGTCGGTCGCGGCGCGCTTCTGGCTCTCGTCGCCCATCACGTAATAACGTACCGTCGAATGACCGATCAGATTGCCGACATTGACGCCGAGGTTCTGGTCGAGCCGGTCCATGTATTGCGGGATCGTTTCCCAATCGACCTCGACGGTGTTGAGGACGTCCATCGGGATCGCTTCGACATAGGACAGGAACTCCGCGACCCGCTTTGCGGCACCGGGTCGAACTGGCGCCAGGGCCAGCGAGCAGTTCCCGAAGACGACCGTCGTGCAGCCGTGGTCGGGCGAGAACGAGCACAGCGGGTCCCACGTGACCTGCGCGTCGTAATGGCAGTGGTTGTCAACAAAGCCGGGCGCGACAACTTGGCCGGCGGCGTCGATCGTGCGCTTGGCCGGGCCGCTCAGTTTTCCGATCTCGGCGATCTTGCCGTTCTTGATGCTGACATCTCCGCGAAACGCAGGCATTCCGGAGCCGTCAACGATTCGGCCGTTCTTGATCAACAGATCATACGCCATCGCTACCCCTTTCTCGGTTCAGGTCACAACCCACCGTTTACTCGAAAGGGAGTGTAGCACCGCAAAACCGGCTCACCCATGCGAAATGCGGCGAATAGACGCGCGTCACCGCATGATTGTGTACGCCAGTCGGAATCAGCTCAGCGTTTCGAGTTCGTCGATAAAGCCGGCGATTATCGACAGGCCCTTTGACCAGAAGGTCGGATCGGCAGCGTCGAGGCCGAACGGCGCGAGCAGCTCGCGATGCCGCAAGGTGCCGCCCGCCCGCAGCATTTCGAGGTAGCGCTCGGCGAAGCCTTCGTGCGCGTCCTCGTAGACCGCGTAGAGCGAGTTCACCAGGCAATCACCGAACGCATAGGCGTACACGTAGAACGGTGTATGGATGAAATGCGGGATGTAGGTCCAGTAATGGCGGTAAAGGCCGTCGAGGCGCAATGCCGGCCCGAGGCTCTCGCGCTGCACGTCGAGCCAGATCTCGGCGAGCCGGTCCGGGGTCAGCTCGGCCTCGCGCCGCTCTTCGTGGACCCTTTGCTCGAAACTCACAAAGGCGATCTGGCGCACGACAGTATTCAGCATGTCCTCGACTTTGCCGGCGAGCATGATCTTGCGCCGGCGCGGATCGGTTTCCCGCCTGAGCAGACCCCGGAACGTCAACATCTCGCCGAACACCGAGGCGGTTTCGGCCAAGGTCAACGGCGTATCGGCCATCAGATAGCCCTGGCGGTTGGCGAGCAGTTGATGGACGCCGTGGCCGAGCTCGTGCGCCAATGTCATGACATCGCGCGTCTTGCCCTGGTAGTTCAGCAGCAGATAAGGATGCGCGCTCGGCACCGTCGGATGGGCAAAAGCCCCCGATGCTTTGCCGGGCTTCACCGGCGCATCGATCCACCGACCGGCGAAGAAATGCCCGCCGACTGCGGCCATCTCGGGCGAGAAGGCGCCATACGCCGATAGCACGGTCTCCTCCGCCTCGGACCAGGAGATCGTGCGCTCCTCCTCCTCGGGCAGCGGCGCGTTGCGGTCCCAGAACGGTAATTCCTCAACCCCGAACCAACGCGCCTTCAGCCTGTAGTATCGATGCGAGAGCCGCGGGTAGCTGTCGCGCACCGACGCGATCAGTGCGTCGACCACCTCGTCCTCGACAAAATTACCCAGATTGCGCGAGGAGATCGGACGCGGGAAGCGGCGCCAGCGGTCCTCGATCTCCTTGTCCTTGGCGAGGGTGTTGGTAATCAGCGCGAAGACGCGCGCGTTCTTCCCCAACACCTCGCCGATCGTCAGTGCCGCCTCGCGGCGGACTTCCGGATCCTTGTCGGACAACAGGTCGAGCGCTTCGGGCTCGGTCAATTCCTTGCCACGAAACGGGAACCTGAAATCGGCGATCGTCTCGTCGAAAAGCCGCGTCCAGGCGGCTCGGCCGGCGACATATTTCTCATGCAATAGCTTTTCAATTTCGTCGCTGAGCTGGTGCGGGCGGAATGCGCGCGTGTCGCGCAGCCACGGCCGATAGTGTGCGAGCACCGGGTCGGCCAGTTTCGCGTCGAGGCCGGCGTCTTCGATCCGGTTGATTTCGAGGGTGAAGAACAGCAACGCGGTCGAGACCCCGTTCGTCCGCTCCTGCATCGTCTGATAGAACCGACCGATTTCCGGATCGGAAAGATTTCCCGCGTGCACGAGCGAGGCATAGCTCATGATGCGGCCGATCTTTTCCTGCAGCCGCTCATAGGCTTCGACCGCGGCGCCGAGTTCGGTGCCGGACAGCGCGTTGAGGCGCCCCTGGTAGCGCTCGCGGAAAGCTTCCGCTTCCTCGGCGAGTGTGGTCAGGTCGCGGGTCAGCGCGTCGCTGTCGCGACCGGGGTAGAGGTCCGACAAATCCCATTCAGGCAACGCGCCGAGCGCCGCTTGCCGCTCTGCCATTACCGGTTCCGCCGCCGCTGCTGGCACATCCATCGCCGCTCTCTCGATCCGTCTCACGGCGTGCATATGGTTCGCAACGGCAAAGCCGCCAACCGACCGCGCTCCGCGCTGTCAGCCGAAGCCGTCTTGCGCAGACTTGATCCGCGGATCCACGCCTTTGTTTCAGGGGCGCTTGAAGGTGTGGACGCCCACGGAACCAGTCCGTGGGCTGGAGGCCCATGGGCCAAGCCCGGCCAAGACGAAACCGAAAATCGGATGGCTGGCTGTTCTTGCTGTTTTTTGCAGCGAATTAACAGCCAGCCGCTCGTCGTATTCCGCGGAAAGTCTGGCCTGCGAGTGGCGCGGCGCAAGATAGAACAGCCAGAGACCTGGCTGTTCTATCGCTGTTTTTGGCTTCGCCTGAGCTGGAAAGCATCGGGGAGGCGAACCTACCGCCAACCGACTCCGAGAGCCACTTCTGAGTTACTCATTCGGCAATTATAGCGGCGCCATGTATCATTGTCAATCTGTCACAGGAAAGCCGGTCCCCGCGGGCTCCCCGTGGGCCTCTGGGGCGCGCTGTGCTCGCGCGCCGGTTCCATGACCCAGATCGGCCGCACCTCGACCGTGCCGTAACGCGCGGCGGGACAGCGTGCCGCCCAGGACAACGCGGCGTCGAGATCGGGCACGTCGATCAGGTAGTAGCCGCCGAGCTGTTCCTTGGTCTCGGCAAACGGCCCGTCGAGCAGCTGGGTCCTGCCATCGGTAACACGCACCGAGGTAGCTGCCGAAGTGGGGCGTAACCTATTGGACGCGACCCACACATTGGCGTCATGCAATGCCTGGGTAAAGGCCATGTACGCGTTGATCACTTCGGTCATCTGCTCGCGCGGCATGCTCTCGACCGCCCGCTCGTCACCATAAATCGCCAGCAAATATTGCATCGTTTCCACTCCATCGTCATCGAGCACCCGTTCGTCGGCGCCCATCCAGATGACGTTCGAAGCAGGCCGATTTCGACAGCCCGGCCTCCCGCCCTCAGCGCGACGGACGCGTAGCGGTGAAGATGTGCGCTTGCATGCTGGCTTCGATGGGACCGGGACCGAAGCGCTCGGTGATGGCTTGTGTTGCCGCTTCTACGGCTCTGTCGAGCCCAGAGGGGTCTCGCGCAGCGATCTCGGCGCCGAGCGGTGATCCTTTGACGAGCCCGAGCGCCGGGTGCCGCGGCGAGGGCGTATGGCAGGGCGTCTTGCGGGTATCTACCGTGATCTCCGTGAAGCCGGCGCGGGCGAGGTCCACCCGGATTTTGCCGATATCGTGGTATCCCATCGGCGTGCGCTCCATGAACATCGGCGGGTCGTCCGGGTACAGTTTCATCACGGCCTTGTGCACGATGGAGCTCAGATCGTTGGTCTCGAGCCGGTCCCAGACGCTGAAGATGAAGCGGCCTCCGGGCTTCAAGATCCGAAATACTTCGCGGTTAGCCTTCGGCTTGTCGGGGAAGAACATGACCCCGAATTGACATATGGCGGCGTCGAATGTCTGGTTCGGGAATGGCAGCCTTTGCGCGTCCGCCTGTTGCCAATGGACGCGCTTCCCGCCCGGCTGCGATTTGGCGAAATCGAGCATCGGCTGGTTGAGATCGGTAGCGGTGATCGCCACCGATGTGGGCAATGCGGCGGCGAGCGCGCGCGTGAGGATCCCGGTGCCGCAAGCCGTCTCCAGCAATCTGCCGGACGTCAGCTCCCTCAGGCGGCCCACCAGATCCGCAGCGTAGGGCTCGAAAAACATCGGTCCCATATAGCGCGTGTACAATTCGGGGACTGAGCCCACGAAGGCGGCGTCGGTGTTGGCCATCGTCAGCTTCCCTCCTTCGAGCCAAGACAACCCAGATGGCGATTCGATCCGATCGAAACCGGCGCCAGCGGCGGTATAGCTATTCCGCCGTCTGGGCGAAACCCGTAGAAAGGCGGCAGCCAGGATAGGAGAAGAATGGATTACGAGAGCTGCCGCAGTCTGCCGGCGATGTTCTTCGACCAAGCGGCTCGGCTCGGCGACAAGCCGTTTCTGTGGGCGAAGCGCGACGGCCGATATCAATCTCTCAGCTGGGCGGAGGCGGCGCGGGATGTCCGCCGGCTCGCCCTCGGCCTCAATTCGCTCGGGATCGCGCGCGGCGACCGCGTCGGCTTGGTCTCGGAAAATCGGCCGGAATGGATCCTCGCCGATCTCGCGATCATGACCGCCGGGGCGATCACCGTCCCGGCATATGTGACCCATACCGTCGACGATCATCGGCATGTGCTCGCGAACAGCGGTGCCCGCGCCGTCTTCGTCTCGAAGCCGACCCTTTCGGCCCGCGTCCTCGCAGCGGCCAACCAGGTCGATTCCGTGAACACCGTGATCGCGATCGAGCCGACTGCCGGGCAGGCTAGTGCAGTCGACCTGTTGTCGTGGGAGGAGATGCTGGCCCGGGGTTCCGAGCGGCTGGATGATCCCGGCGAGATCGTAGAGGAGATCGAGCCCGACGATACTGCTTGCCTGATCTACACCTCGGGTACCGGCGGCATCCCGAAGGGCGTCATAACGAGCCACCGCAGCATCATCGCGAACTGCCGCGGCGCTTATCGGGTGCTCGAGCAGCTCAGGCTCGGCGACGAGGTGTTCCTGAGCTTTCTGCCGCTGTCGCACTCCTATGAACACACTGCCGGCGAAATGTTCCCGATCTCGATCGGCGCGCAGATCTATTTTGCCGAAGGCGCCGAGACGCTCGCCGCCAATATGCTCGAAGCGCGGCCGACGATCATGACCGCGGTGCCGCGGCTCTACGAGACATTGCACCAGCGGATCCGCCTCGGGGTCGAGCGCAAAGGCGGCCTATCGCAAAAGCTGTTCGAGCAGGCGGTGGCGATCGGGCGCAAGCGGCTCGGCTCGGAGCGCGCGAGCCTCGGCGAGCGGCTCGTCGATCCGCTCCTCGACCGGGCCGTTCGTTCGAAGGTTCGCGAGCGCTTCGGCGGGCGGCTCAAGGCGATGGTTTCAGGCGGTGCGCCGCTCAACCCCGAGATCGGCCGCTTTTTCCTGGCACTCGGGGTCACTCTCTTACAGGGCTACGGTCAGACCGAGGCCGGCCCCGTCATCACCTGCAATTTGCCGGCCCGAATCAAGATCGACACCGTCGGGCCGCCGCTCGACGGCGTCAGATTGCGCATCGCCGAGGACGGCGAAATCCTGGTCGCCGGCGACAATGTCATGAGGGGCTATTGGAACGACCCCGAGGGGACGGCGCACGCTCTCGAAGACGGCTGGCTGCATACCGGAGACGTCGGGGCGATCGACGAAGACGGCTATCTGCGCATCACCGACCGCAAGCGCGACTTCATCAAGAATTCCGGCGGCGAGATGATCTCCCCGGCGCGCATCGAGGGCTACCTGACCCTGGAGCCCGAAATCTCGCAGGTCATGGTGTTCGGCGACCGCCGTCCCTACTTGGTCGCCGTCGTCGTCCCCGACCCGGAATTCATTGCGGCTTATGCCGGCGGGGAAGTGCCCGCGGATCTGAATGCACTCGCCGCCGATCCCGGCTTTACCAAGGCGATCGGCGCCGCGGTCACTCGGGTGAACCTGACCCTAATGCCGAGCGAGCGGGTGCGCCGCTTTGTGGTCGCAGCGGAAGCTTTTTCGATCGTCAACGGCCAGATGACGCCGACCCTCAAGATAAAGCGTCACGTAATCCGCGATAGATACGGCGCGGCGCTCGACGCGCTCTACCACAGCAAAGAGATCGCCGCCTAAGCGCGGTTCCGCAAGTTCACCTGCGGAGCGCCGCGACATACTCGGTGGGAGGCTGGCTTGCCGCCAAGAAGCGCTCGAGCTGTTGTTCCGCCGGGTCTTTTGGGTCGTCCATGCTCGCGGAGATCGCGACAAACGCACCCACAGGCTCGCGATCGACGAGGACGGCACGCGCCCGCAACAGCTTTGTCTCGATGAGCCCGGCGGTAATTCTGCCGTCCACGACATAGAAGGACCATACCAGACGGTGGCGCTGTCCGCTGACGATCTGCGTGCTCGCCACCGTGACCGGCTTGCTACCCAAGATGGCTTCGGCCCGGCCGTACTCGGTGATGTGCCATCGCTTATCGTCGGCCAGACGATTTCCAGTCTTGGTCAGCGCGTCGCCGCCGGCTCGTAGCCGATAGAGCGCGACATAGCGGATGACGACCCCGGACCCTGGCTCCTCGAACCCGTCGAGGAACTCCCGCTCGGCGCCGTATACCGCCGGATGCCAGACCGCCGCAGGGTCAGACAGGCCTTGCCAGGGCGCCGCAATCAGAGGCGAGTGCGCAGCGGCAAGCGGAGAAGGCGGGTAGAGAGCATTCAATCGGGCCGCATAGGCCGGACCGGCCAGCGCGAGCAGAAGGGCTGCCGAGATCGCTGTCGCAAATCGCCAAGCCGCAGGCTTCGACCATCCCGTCGAACGCGTCGGAATGCGCCGGTAGATCTTCTCTGCAAACGTCATTCCGATCGCAATCAGGATGATGATGACCAACGTGAAGAAGAACCAGCCGTAGAGGACGTGGTCGGCTTCGACCGCCGCCGCGCTGCCCTCGAGATGCGCCAACACGATGATCCCAAGCGCCCGCATCCCATTGGCGGCGATCGGCACGACCAGCGACAACGTGATGAACAGGGCTCTTCTGATGACGCTCTGGTACATGACCACGGCGAAGAAGCATCCGAAAACAATGGAGGCGATCAGAAAGCGCAGCCCGGCGCAAGCTTCTGCGACCTCGAAGGTACCCTCCGGTATCTCAATCATGAACCCGTCGGAGAAGACTGGAATGTGAAGCAATTCCAGTCCGGCGACACTAATCTGGGCGGTGATCTTCTGCAGCGTAGGAACGAGAAAAGCCCCGCTCGGGACGAGAAAAAACAGAAACAGCAGCGGCGCCAGCAATAACCGGAAGATGCGCGGGCCGAGCGCCACCAGCACTACCACCTCGAACATCGCGACCAGCAGAATTTGGCGGGCTTCTTGGATGTCGAGAATGGCGGCGATCAGCCACAGCCCGGAGAGGACGGGCATCGCGAGCAACGGCCAGAGGGTCGGGCTCGGCGACACCGATGCGACGACCGCGCGCCGTTCCCACAAGAGAAAGCCGGCCAGCGGGATAATCAAAAAGCAATGAGTGTAAGCGGTCGACCCGATCCAAACTTGGACGGCCCCGCCGATCTCGCGTTGGAATACGATGCCGAAGACCAGGGCGGCGATGCCGATAGAGACCAGCGCCGGCCGCCATCCGGGCGCGACCACCAAACCGGCGACTGGTCGCCTGTTCAGAGCCGAACGGAGCCCCGTCACGCTGCGCTCCTCTCTTGCCGGCTTGGTTCCCGCGGGGGAGCGCCTCAGCAACAAGACAAATCCTGCATATCAGCCGATACCCCTCACGATCAGCGGGCCGAGGCGGGCCGCGACCATTAAGGGCAAGCGTTTCCAAGCCGCGATAAAAAGGGCAAGTTTCGGGTTGAGGGGGTTCAAATCCGGCACCGAACTCCCGCCCGCCAAGCGGAATTGATAGACGAGCGGGCTCGGTTTAAATCCCCAGTTGCATTTGAACGCGTAAGAACCTGTGCCGATTTTGCTGCGGCCGAAATCGAAGATGCGATATCCCCGTTCACACGCTCTGCGCATCACTTCCCAATACATGAAATCATTGGCGGCAAGCTGCCGCGCCGCGGCTATGCCGCCTCCGTAAAACGGCAAGACCTCGTCGCGAAAATAGAAGTTCAGCACCGATGCGATTGCTTTGCCGCCGGATGATATCGTAACGATGTCGGACGAGTTCGGAAATTCATCCTTAAGAATGCGAAAATAGGATTTGGCGAAGACGGGCGTGCCGAGGTTGCGAACGCTTTCGGCGTAAATGCGATACAGCCGGTCGACGCCGTCGTCGATTTCCGAACGCAACTCGTGGCGCATGCCTTTGCGCACCATCGCCCGCTGCTTGCGCGGTATCGCTGTCATATTGCGCTCGACCGTCGGATCGATCTCCCGCCGAAATGTCGCGTAGAGCCCCGGTTTGCTCGGCCAATCGCCCCGGCTGGCTGAGAAATCGCGCAATTCGAGCACCGGGACGCCGAGGACCTCCATCAGCCGGACGGCCTCGCCTTCGAGCGCGCGAAGGCTCTCGTCATCGGCGGCGATCGGGCCGCCGCGCACCGCGAAGGCATTCGATATCAGAGACGAACCGAACAGCAGGGACTTTACATGGGTGAGCGGCAAGACACCCGTGATGGTCTCGCCGCGCTCGGCGAGCAGATAATGGGTCGGATGGCGGAAAGCCCGCTCGAGAACCCGCCTCCACCCGGCAAGATGAAAGAACGTTGCGCCCGGATGAGCGAGCACGAACTCGTCCCAGCGTTGCTCGTCACCGGGTCGAAAGGATCTTACGGCGAGGGTTGCTTGCGATCCGTCCAAGAGGCGATGGCCGGAAACGGCCCTCTCTCGTCGCTCAGAAAAAGCCGATCCATCCGCGTCCAGGTAAAATTGCGAAGCAGACGCCGCAGCCGCGGTTCGGTGCGATCCAGGTTCAAGTAATGGCGAAACCGCGATTTCCACGGTGCCGATTGCTGACGGGGCTGCTCAGGATCGATCTCCCAAGGGTGCAGATAAAAAACAGCTGGCGAGCGGTTGACGCGCCTCGCATAGTTCAAGAGTCCTCTGGTCACCGGATAAGGCAGCAGGCGAAAATAGCCGCCACCCGAGGCGGGCATGTCGACTCCCAGGATCCTGACCGAGGTCAGCGGGATCTCCAGCATGCCCGGCACCGGTAAAAAAGGCGTTCGCGGCGCCTCCGGCGTCCCGTAGAGGTCATGCTTCACCGGGTACACGCTGGAGCTGTAGCAGTAACCCTCTTCCGCGAGGATCGTGTGGGCCCATTTGCTGCCGCCGCCGATCGAGAAGGTCGGAGCGCGATAGCCGCGGACCGGAACGCCGCCGAAATCCTCGAGAACCCGCTTCGAGCGGCGCACGTCGTCACGAAATTCTTCCGGTGATTGGCGATCTACCCGCAAATGGCCGGAGCCATGGCTCGCCAGCTCATGCCCTTCCGCCACCACGCGTCGCACCAGCTGCGGATGCCGCTCGGCCACCCATCCAAGTATGAAGAAGGTCGCCTCGACCCCGTTCTCGGCCAGGATCCGGAGCAGGCGCTCGGTGTTGCGCTCTACCCGGCGCGGCAGGCTTTCCCAATCGCTGCGGTCAATCGTCGAGGCGAAGGCTTCGACCTGAAAATAATCCTCGACGTCGATCGTCATTGCGTTGGCGAAAGCGCAGCGCATCGGCGCGCGGGAAGATTTTTCGACCGGCCGAGCGACCGCAGCCTGTTCCAGCCACTCGCCAGTCGATTGCCGCAGCGCGCCGGCCGGCTCACTCACGGCCGGTCGCTTTGGAAATAGCTGGCCGCGATTTCAATCGCGCGCTTGATGACGCGTCCGTGCCGATCGACATGTTGTTCGAGCACGCTGACGCGCTCGGCTATTTGCGAGACCGCCTCCGATTTCCCGTTGGGCTGGCCGGCGGCCAAACCCCCGACGGGCTCGGTCGTGACGACGGCGATTTCTTCGCGCAGGTCTTTGGCCACTTTGTCGACTGCATCGCCCTGAAGCGTATGAAGCTGCTCCAAGAAGCCGAAGAGCAGCAGTCTCGAACACAAGGTATTAATCTGCCGAGGTACGCCTCCGGTGTGCCGGTAAATCAGCGGAAAGCAATCTTCGGTGAATTGCGGATTTCCCTTCCAATCGGCTCGGCGCAGCCGGTGCTCGACATAGGCCTTGGTCTCGGCTTCGCTCAACGGCCCCAAATGGTAGGCCGCGGTTACTCGTTGCCGCAATTGCTCCAACCGTGGACTGCCGAGGATTGCGCGGAACTGGGGCTGCCCGAGCAGAAAGCTCTGCAAAGCCATCGTATTGTCGACTACGATGTTGGACAGCATGCGCAGCTCTTCGAGGGCCTCGAAGGACAGGTTCTGCGCTTCGTCGACGATCAGCAAGACGCGTCGGCCGTTGCGCTGCTGCGCCAATGCGAAGTCGGTGATGCGCTGCAGCAGCGACCCTTTGGCCAGTCCCTCTTTGGCGATGCCAAAGCCGCCCGCAACCAGATGCAGCAGGTCGTCGCCGGCCAGCTGGGTCGTCACGATCTTGGCAATGATGAAACTGCTTTGGTCGATTGTCGACAGCAGATTTTCAACCAGGATCGTCTTTCCGGCCCCGACTTCCCCGGTGATGATGATGAAGCCTTCGGCGTGGTGCAGACCATATACCAGATAGGCCATCGCCTGCCGGTGCACCGTGCTTTCATAAAAGAAACGCGCATCCGGAGTGAGCTGAAACGGCGGTATCGCAAGCCCGTAGAATTTGGCGTACATCGTCCTCAGAACGTCTTGCTTAACAAAAACTGCAGTTGATTGGCGAATACGTCGCCGTTGCGACCGCCGACGAGGACGGTCCCGTTGGTAGTATACGAAAAATTGTAAACGATCGAAAGCGTCAGGTTGCGTGCCAGAACATAGTTGAGGCCGAGGGTGGCGTTAACGCTGTCGAAACTGGTGGTCTGGTTAAAATTGACGGTCGTTGTCCCGGGCACCACGGTCGGAGAATTGACCGAGTTGACAAAGCCGATTGAAGCAGAACCGCTGACATCTGGCCTGATATCGCGCGTATATATAAAATTCACGCCGAGGCTCTTGGTAGGAACGGCGACGGCCGTAGAGAGCTGCTGCTGTTCGGTATAAAACGCAAAAAGCGAATAATAGTTCGGTGGCAGCACATCGCTGACGCCGGCGTTAAACAGGTGCTGTCGGAATACACTACTCGACAGCCCCAAACCCGGGCTGGAAAAAGTCGTTGGCAGACCGGTCGATTGATTGACGATGGCTCCCGATGGGGTGAGTGTGGAGTTCGCAAGGTTAGATGCGAACAGCTGCCCTTGCGAGGATATTCCCTGGACCAGGTTCGCGCTAAAAACCATGCTGGGGGTGATGTTGACCTGGGACGATCCGGTAAACCCATACGACCCCTGCTGCCGGCCGTATTGCAGGGCGACATAGGCCGGCTGATCCGGCCCCACAGTTCCGATGCGTCCGCCGGCAAGCCAGGTCGCCCCGCCGAACGTCGCTGCCGGCGAACCGGGATAGCGGAGGTTCTGATAGCCGGCCCGTCCGAGTGCGGCGATAGCCGGGGTAAAACTGTATTGGAAGTCATTATAGGCACTGACCTGGGTGCTCTGGTTCAGGGGTGAGCCATTGAGTTCCGCGGCGTCCGCCGTAAACCGCGCCAGCACCTTTTGAAAATCCTCACCCGTAGCGGCGATGAAGGTCCCCTCGTTCAAAGTCGTGGAAGCAAGACTGCCAAGACCGGGCACCAGCGGTGACGCTGTGACGGTGGTGTTTCCGCCGTAGTTAGACGAGCTGAAAGTGTAACGCAGCTCGGTATCGGCCACGGGGCCGAATGATTTTATCAGATAGGGCGAGACAACGTTGATGAATTGCTGAGTCTGTTGGTTTCGCGGCAATGTCGACAAATTCTGAAAGCCAAACCCAGGCAAAGTGCTTCCCTGCGTGATCAAGCTTTGAGCATCGACATAGAAAAGATCGGGATAAACCGTGCCATGGCCGTTCGCGTAGAGGCTGCCGAAAATTTGGTTCAAGCTGGAGTTCGAGCCCGGCAGGTAAATGTTTCCATTCGCCTCGCCAGTCGCGACGGCCTGCAGGCGCGGTGTGTCGACAGAAGCCGACACTCCCCCTCCGAGCTGTGTGAGGGCAGCGAACTTCCTGGGGGAATGGACATAATTTACGTTGTCGTAGAATGTCTCGCCAAGTGATGCATTTGGCCGGATGAGAACAGCCGGCGCGTTCGGATCATAGGCCTGGATCGGCACGACCCCAACACTGGGCTGCAGCCGGAGCGTCGGAGGAGAGATCAGGGTCGGGAGTTGGTTGTTGACCGAATAGGGCGGCGCCGTCGGGCTCGGAAGGCCAAACCCGCCGATCGGCGGAGGCGGCAAGGTATCGGGTATCGGGCCGGGCAGCGCCGGCGCGGTGACAGTTTCGCCGCCGGTGCCGGCCGGGCCAGCCTCGGGACCCGCGCCCGATGAACTCGGTGCTCCGCCCTCGCTCGTCTGCGCTGCCGCAGGGATCGCTGCTGTGGCGCCGGAGAACAGCAAGAGCCACAGAGCAAAATGCCACTGCCAAAATGCGCTTGCCGCAAGGCCCCTACGCGATTTCGGCAGAATGCCGCTCATCGCTCCCGCTATCGGCGGAGTGATAATTGTACCCGTAGGAGCCAAAATGCTCGGCGGCCAGGCTATCGCTCTTGTTCAGCAAAAGGCTGATCCGGGGACAGGTGCTGAGCGTGCTGAGTGCAGCCTCGATTTCTCCCTGCTGGGTGTTGTTCGCTTCAACGACGAACACGATTTGTCCGACCAAGGGTGCCAACGCCGCGGCGTCGCTGCTTGCCATGCAGGGCGGCGTGTCGAAGATGAGGTAGTGATCGGGAAGCCGCTGGGTCATCTCGTTCAACAGAGCGCTCATTTCCCGGCTCGACAGCAGTTCGGGCACATGCGGTCCGCCCCGTCCCGCCGGCAGGATCATCAGATTGGGAATGTTGGTCTGGATCAGCACTTCCGGTAACTCGAGGTCTCCCGCGAGCACGTCGACGATGCCCTTTTCTTCCCCGATCCCGAGGATCTTCGGCACGGTGGAATGTTGCGTATCGACATCGACGAGCAGCGCCTTGACGCTGCGTTCGGAGGCGAATGCCAGAGCCAGATTGAGCGCGGTGAACGTCTTGCCCTCGCCCGGCCGTGCGCTGGTCACCATGATCAGCCGGCTTGCGCGACGGTCGGCCATCAAATCGCTCTGCGACCACGCGCCAACCAGGTTTCGCTTGACGAGGCGGAATTCCTCTACTGTCCGCGAACGCGCAGCTGACGGAATCGCAACCCCGTAACCGGCAAGCCTGCCGCGATCGAGCACCAGCTCCGGAGCGGTGGGCGTTAGCGCCGGTCCGCCGGTCGCCTTGCGAGGCGTGATGGGGGCGGCGGGCTCGACAGCCTCTTGCTGGCGCAGCAGTGCTGCCGCCCTTTCGATCAATCCAACCGTATCGACCATTTAAGAGATGCCCATCGTATGGAGCCCCATGCTCAAGGCGATCAAGGTTCCATATACCGCGATCAAGAGGAACGCGCTCGCGCATACGCCCGCCAATTGGATCATAGCGCGTCGCCGCGCCGCCCCGAGCGACAGCCGAGATACGCTTCCGAGTATCGGGAGCCCCAGGTTGCGCAACTGGCCGATGGTGGCGAACGAGCGGTCGATCTGGGTCAATGCCAAAGGCACGGCGAGGCCGCCGCCAATCCCGAAAAGCAGCACCATCGACACCAGCATCGGCCGGTTGGGAGCGGCCGGGAGGATCGGCACTTGCGGCGGATCGACGATGCGGAACTGGATCTTCTCGGTTTTCGTATCGGCGGCGTTGGCGATCTGAGTGGCCTCCCGCCGCGCCACCAGTTCCTGGTAGTTCCGCTTCAGAACCGAGTAGTCGCGGTCGAGGTCCTGTGCCTGCACCAGCACTCCTGGCGCCGACGCAGCGACTTTTTCGATCCGTTCCTGATCTGATTGGGCCTCGTCGAGCCGCCGCTGTTCGGCCGCCACCGCCGCCTCGGCGTCGACCAGCCTGACTTTGATCTGATCATAGACCGAATTGGCGACCTCACCCTTCGTCGCGCCGCCGGATTTTCCAGCGCCGCCCGACGCTTTCGCTGCCTCGGCCTCGAGCTGTGCGATCTGCTTCCGAGCGGCCTTCACATCCGGATGGTCTTCGGTATACTTCAGCAGCATAGTATCGAGGTTGCGGCGGAGGTCCTGCAGTCGCTCGTCGATTGGGGAAAGCCGGCCGCCGGTGACGATTATCTGCGGCGCTCTTTCGACGCTCAGCATCGCCGGGACCGCAGCCAGCTCCTTCTGCATCGCGTCACGCTTTGTCACCGCGTCCGCGAGATCGAGCTTAAGACGTGCAACGGCCGCGCGTGTCTGGTCTAGCCGGCTGAGGCTCTCGTCCCCACCGGTTCCAGAGTCCGGCGGCCGGTTCGAGACGATATCCGGGTATTGTTGCGTCAGCTCGGCGCGCCGTTTCTCGGCGGCGCGCAACTGGTCGCGATACGAGCTGATCTCGCTGTCCAGGAAACGTTGTGCGCTGTCCATATCGGCTCGACTGCTTCCAGCGGTCTTCTCGGCGAAGATCGTCAGCAGCGCTTGAACGACGTTCTTTGCCGCTTTGGGATCCTGGTCGCGATAGGACAGGGTCAGCAGATTGAGCGTCACCGGCGCGACCGAGACATCGCTCGCCAAGCGCTTGTACAGTGCCTCTTTTTGCTCAGCGGTTGTCACTCCGATGTCCAGATCGGTCAGGCGGACGAGCTGCTCCAGGTTGGGCCGGCTCAGCAGCGTCCGCTGCATAAAATCGAGCTGGCGGGTCGGATCGGTATCCGCAGCCAAGCCCTTCAGCAATGGCGTCAAGAGCGGATCGGCATTGAGATAGACCCGCGCCGACGATTCGTACTTTGTCGGCACGAGCGCTACACCGATCCATCCCGCGGTGCAGACGAGCCAAGCCGTCGCGACGCCAAGCCATTTGTGCCGCCACACTGCATGCAGGAGCGGCACGGCTTGTGGCGGTAGAAACCTCATCAACGGCTCCAACCCTGTGGAACGAGGTCAATCATCCGGTCCGGACAATTGCGCTGCAGTCCTCCCGTGACGACTACCCGCTCCGGCTAAATGCAGCATTGGCTAAAATAGGCGTTGTGGAATAATCAGGATGTCGCCCGCTTGAAGGCCGACATTACTGCTTATGTCGCCATCCCTGACCAAATCTCTGAGGTGCACGGCGTAAGTGGTTTGCACGCCGTTGACGTTTCGGATGAGAACGCTGTCGTTCCCCGCCGCATATCTGGTCAGCCCGCCGACCGCGATCACCGCGTCCAGCACGGTCATGTCGGCGCGATAGGGAAGTGAGCGTGGCTGCGCCGCTTCGCCGATGATCCGCACTTGGTCGGGGATCGGCCCGACGAAGCCCGATACGATGACCGTAACGAGCGGCTCCCGGATATATTTGCCGAGCCGCTGTTCGTATTCGCGGGCGAGGGCCGTCGGGGTTTTGCCGATCGCGACAACATCTTCGACGAGCGGTATCGAAACGCGCCCGTCCGGGCGCACCGGCACCGTCACCGTCAGTTCGGGATTGCGCCAGACGAAGATATTCAAACTGTCGCCGGGACCGATCCGATACTCGGCAGACGGCAGCGAGGAAGCAGGCGGCGCCGGCGGCAGCTCGGGTGCGCCGCCGCATCCCGCGATTGAGAGCGCGGCGGCGGCCAACAAAGCGCCGAAAAAAACGCGATGCACTTCTTGCCCCCGCCCCGCGTTCTCAACCCGAATTAATACTTTCCGAGGCAAATGCTTTACCGCCAAAACTATGATCGTCGATCATTCATTCGCAGCCGGCTATTGCTCTCGAACAATCCTATAACACCCAGGCACCAGATTGGCAATGTAGATGTCGCCTGGCGGCGCGGTAGTTAACTATACGAGCTCAAGCTCACGGCCATCGAAATTCTCGCCTGCCGTATCCCAAGGTGGAGCCAGTGGGGGCATAGCCCGGTACGCAGCAAAAGAGCACAGAAAATAAAACCATTGTAGTCGTGGTTACAGCCCGCGCTCGGGGCGCTGCGCCAAGTTGCCACGGCGCGAGCCCTAAGGACTGGCCGATTGACCCTCGCACGGCACGCTGCGCCACGCTTTTTTCGATCGGCCCGAGGCGGCGATTGCTTCCTGCTCACCGTTTGCTCTATCGCTACAAACCGAGACACTCTGGTGATTGCTGATCTTGGAGCACTTACGTTGCAAAAGGGTGAACGAACCGGTGGATTTACGAGCCGCCGGTCACGGGCTTTGGTGAGGCCGTGAATAAAAGCGCAGGAGGAGCCGGATGAAACGAGTCCTGATTACCGGGGCAGGCGGCGGCATCGGCCGCTCACTGCGGGAGACCTTGCGAGGCGTCTATCCGATCTTGCGCCTTTCCGATCGGGTCGCGCTGGCGCCGGCCCGCGCAGGCGAGGAAGTCGATCACACCGAACTCTCCGACATGCCGGCCGTCGAGCGGATGGTCGCCGAGGTCGACGGCATCGTCCACCTCGGCGGCATCTCGGGCGAGAACGACTGGCCGGTAATCCTCGAAGGAAACATCGTCGGCCTCTATAATGTCTTCGAGGCGGCACGCCGCGCCGGCGTCCAGCGCATCGTCTTCGCGACGAGCAACCACGCCGTTGGTTTCTATCCGCGCGAGCAGAAGATCGACCATCGCATCGTGCCACGGCCCGACAGCCGCTATGGGGTTAGCAAGGCCTTCGGCGAGGCGCTCGCCAGCCTCTATTCCGACAAGCACGGGATTGGCGTGCTATGCACGCGTATCGGGAATTTCGGAGAGAAGCCGATCGACAAGCGCCGGCTGTCGATCTGGATCAGCCCGCGCGACTATACTCAACTTGTGCGCATCGGGCTCGAGCACCCCGATATCCGCTACGAGATCGTCTATGGCGTCTCGAACAACCGGCGTTCCTGGTACGACAATTCGAACGCGGTGCGGCTCGGCTACCGGCCGCAGGATGATTCCGAGCCCTATGCGGAGGCGGTGCTCGCCGCCGAGGCGGGCCAGCCGGCCGACCCGATCGCCGAGCATTACCAGGGCGGTACGTTCTGCGCCGCCGAATACACGGCGAAAACGCCGCGCCCGTAAGGCGGGCTACAGCACGGCGAGCACCGCCTCTGGCGGCCGGCCGAGCGCCGCCTTACCGCCGGAGACGACGATCGGCCGTTCGACGAGAATCGGGTTCTCCACCATCGCCGCGATCAGCTCCTCCTCCGGCAAGTTCTGCGGATCGATCCCCGCGGCCGCGGCCTCCTTTTTGCGAACGAGCGCACTAGCCGGCATTTTCAGCTGACGGAGAAGGTGCTTCAGCTGGGCCGCGGTATACGGCGTCTTCAGATATTCGACGATCTCGGGCTGGACACCCTTGTCGCGCAGCAACGCCAAAGTCTTGCGCGAAGTGTTGCAACGCGGGTTGTGGTAGATCGTGACATGCATCGCCTCACTCCTGTGACTGTTGTTGATAATCGGGCAAGCGCTCTCGGTGCTACTTCTGCTCGAGAGGAACTTCCGAGCCGCTCCCTCGCGCGCGCCACGCTGGGGGAAAATTTGGGCCGCGGCAAGACCCTCACCCGCCTCGTTGCGCTCAGCACCCTCTCTCGCGGCGCGGGAGCTCATGGCCCCCCTCCCGCATCGCGGGAGAGGGGGCTAAGCCGCAGGGCTTAGTGGGTGAAGGTAGCGGCGCCTTCCAGCAAGTTCCGATCATTTTCTCGAAGGGGCTAGCCCGCAAAGGCGGCGATGCCGGTTTGGGCGCGGCCCAGGATAAGGGGGCGGATATCGTGCGTGCCCTCATAGGTATTGACGCCTCGAGGTTCATCACGTGGTGGAACTCGTCGGCGATGTCGTTGCCGCCGTGGATGTCGCGCGCGGCGCGGGCAATTTCGAGCGCCTTGCCGAAATTGTTGCGTTTGAGGATCGAGACCATCTCGGGCGCGTCACGCCCCTCATCCTTGAGCCGCTCGAGCCGCAGATAGGCGTGCAGGCCGAGGGTGATCTCGGTCTGCATGTCGACCAGCTTCTTCTGGATCAGCAATTCTTGCTGTCAGTTGCTAAACGGCCCTGTCCCTGGCAACCTCAGCGATGCTTTTGTTCCTCATACCATGAAAGCAAAGCCACGTCGAACAGACGCACGACGACTTGCATTGGCCGCCCCGTTCCAGACGGGTTCCCGGCCGTACTTAGCGTCAAGACGGGCCCGCATTTGAAAAGATTACCGCGGGCGCGGGTGTCGAACCACCAAGGCATGAAGAGATCGGGGGAACGAATGTCCATGCGATGGCCATCCGCCACCCACACGTTACCATCGAAGCGGCGCGCGACACCTGCGCAATCAGCTGCCGACGCCACATCTCCCCAATATATGCGGGGCGCATTTTCGCCGCCGAAGGAAGGCTTGCCGTGCTCTGTGGTCATGTCTGTGAGCGCTCGCTTTTCTTCTCCTACTGGAACAAAAATGCCCCGCGCTGCCATCACCACTCGTCCATCGAGGTACGGCGGTGCATCGAAAAAGCTTATAAACTCATATTCGTCTTCGCTGACAAAAAGACGTCCCTTAAGGCCACCGGCGACATTCGACAATTGTTGCTCAGTATAGTGCTGGCTAGGCGTTGGCATCGGAAGGCCGGTAACAAACTCCCGCCCGACACGCATGTGGTTCCGAACCACAGCCTCCGCTGCCGTCGTCGACATTCCGAGCCGAATACCGACCAGGTCCGGGCCATAAATACTTTCTCGAGCCAGTCTCAGTGCGGGATCCGGCCCCACCAATTGTGACCACCGGCGCCGGGATGGGGGGCGCTCCTGAGCAGTTGGCGCCCTCAGGCGGGCTTCTGCCGCGGCATGCGCAGACAAACTGGTCTCTATCAGAAGCGGGACCGATGTCCCTGACACCGCAGATTCGATTGGTCTCCGCCCGCATAAACCCAAACAAGTCGTTACCTTTTAAGCACGTCTCATACCTTGCCCAAGCATCTGCATTGGCGTTCAGAGCGGGTTCTCCCGCATCCGGTCGAGGAAAATAGCTCAGCGAGGCCCCAAGCGTTTTCTCAACCGATTCGGCGCATCTTTTCGGAGCAGAGACGGCCAATTCGGTTACGCTATTCAACGGCAAGACCTGACGACACGCGGCCTCCTTTTCCGCGGTATCGCTCGCAGCATAACAGTAGTTCCATATCGCCCGCTGCATGCTGATGCGCGCGTCGCGGACCTCGGGAGGCATGACGTCGTAGCCGGGCACGAGGCCAAGCGACCGCTGGTATAGCGCCTTCGAAAGATCCCCGAAATCCTTGTATGGCAGCCCAAGGGTTTGCAGCACTATACCTTACCTTCTCCCGCTCTGATCTGCTCCTCCTCTTGCTGCAGCCGGTCGTATTCGGCCTCTAAGCGCCGCTCGTTCTGCGCACTGGCCACATTTGGCGATCGCCGCTCGAACAGCTTCGCGCCGCAGAGTTCGTTGCGCCGAAGCGCTAATATAGTTGCCTATGGTTGCTGTTACTTGTCCAATGCCGATCCCGATGATTGCACCGAGTTCGGTGCCCTTGGGAACGGAGATAATCTCGGCTCGTAATTGCGTAACTAGGATAAGAACTCCCGCTATAACGATGCCAAAAGTCCATTTTTGGCGTATCCTCTTTCCTCCATCCTGCGTAAAGCGACTATAGCGAGCAAGCGCAGGCACTGAAATCGGATGCGTTGAACAGCGAGCGGTATCCGGGCACGCAGGCCGTCACGTTCGGCGTACCTGGATCTGGGCCGAGCTTGCCGCCGGAAGCCTCGCCCCGCACCTATTTCTCAGCGCGTGGCTAGCTAGCGAAGGCGGCAATGCCGGTCTGTGCACGCCCTAATATTAGGGCGTGAATGTCGTGGGTTCCTTCATAGGTGTTGACCGCTTCCAGGTTCATCACGTGGCGGATCACGTGGTACTCGTCGGCGATGCCGTTGCCGCCATGCATGTCGCGGGCGATGCGGGCGACATCGAGCGCCTTGCCGCAATTGTTGCGCTTCAGGATCGAGACCATCTCGGGCGTGTGCTGCCCCATGTCCTTGAGCCGTCCGAGGCGCAGGCAAGCGTGCAGGCCGAGCGTTATTTCGGTCTGCATGTCGACGAGTTTTTTTTGGATCAGCTGATTGGCGGCGAGCGGGCGGCCGAACTGCTTGCGCTCGAGCGTGTAGTTGCGGGCGGCATGCCAGCAGAACTCCGCGGCGCCGAGCGAGCCCCAGGCAATCCCGTACCGGGCGCTGTTGAGACAGGAGAACGGGCCGCGCAGCCCGCGGACTCCGGGCAGCAGATTTTCCTCTGGGACGAATACGTCATCCATCACGATCTCGCCGGTGACCGACGCGCGCAGGCTGAACTTGCCCTCGATCTTTGGGGCGCTGAGCCCCTTCATGCCCTTTTCCAGGATGAAGCCGCGGATCACCTCGTCCTCGGTCTTGGCCCACACGACAAAGACATCGGCAATCGGCGAATTGGTGATCCACATCTTGGCGCCACGCAGTCGATAGCCGCCTTGTGCCGCCATCGCGCGGGTGGTCATGCCGGCGGGGTCGGATCCGTGATCCGGCTCCGTCAGGCCAAAGCAGCCGACCCACTCGCCGGAGGTGAGCTTGGGTAAATATTTCTGCCGCTGCGCCTCGGTACCGAACTGGTGGATCGGATGCATGACGAGGCTCGACTGGACGCTCATCGCCGACCGATAGCCGCTGTCGACCCGCTCGACCTCGCGCGCGATCAGCCCGTACGAGACATAGTTGACGCCGGCGCAGCCGTAACCCTCGATCGTCGATCCGAGAAAGCCGAGCGCCCCCATTTCGTTCATGATCTCGCGGTCGAAGCGCTCGTGCCGGTTGGCGTCCAGCACCCGCGGAAAGAGCTTCTCCTGGCAATAGTCATGGGCGCTGTCGCGCACCATCCGTTCGTCCTCGCTCAACGATTCCTCGAGAAGCAGGGGATCGGCCCAGTCGAAGCGCTTCTCGATCGAAGCGAGGGAGGGACGTCCGGAAGTAGTGTCCTCGGGCATTGCGGCCTCGGCGGCATGAGCGGCGCAATCTCTGTCAACATATGATACCTGCCGGCTTGCGGCAGGCAAAGACTTGCGCATAACGTTCCGTCGGACCGGATGGCGGAATACCGGGCGGATGGCATATTTTCTGCAGCAGCTGATCAACGGGCTGACCTTGGGCTCGATCTACGGGCTGATCGCGATCGGCTACACGATGGTGTACGGCATCATCGGCATGATCAATTTCGCCCATGGCGAGATTTATATGATCGGCGCCTTTATTTCGATTATTGCTTTCTTGGTCCTGGGCGTGGCCGGCGTTACCTATGTTCCGCTCGCTCTGGCCATCGTCTTGTTAATTACGATGTTCTTCACCTCGATTTATGGCTGGGCGGTCGAGCGGATCGCCTACCGGCCGTTGCGCGGGTCGTTTCGCCTGGCGCCGCTGATCTCTGCGATCGGCATGTCGATCTTTCTGCAGAATTACGTGCAGATCTTCCAGGGCGCGCGAGTGAAGCCGATGCCGCCCCTCATCCAGGGCGGGTTTACGGTCTTCGAGAGCGGCGGTTTTGCGGTTCGGCTCAGCTATTTGCAGCTCTTCATCATGCTCTTGACCCTGGTGCTGATGATCGGCTTCACGACCCTGATCGCGGCGACACCGCTCGGACGCGCGCAGCGGGCCTGCGAGCAGGATATGAGGATGGCGGCGTTGCTCGGGGTCGATGTCGACCGAGTGATCTCGCTGACCTTTGTCATGGGCGCGGCGCTCGCCGCGGTCGCCGGGCTGATGGTCACCCTCTATTATGGTGTCGTGGATTTCTTCATCGGCTTCCTGGCCGGCGTGAAGGCGTTCACCGCCGCCGTCCTCGGCGGCATCGGGTCGTTGCCGGGAGCGATGCTCGGCGGCATCTCGATCGGGCTGATCGAGGCTTTCTGGTCCGGGTATTTCTCGGTCGAATACAAGGATGTCTCGGTTTTCGTCGTGCTCATTCTGGTACTGGTCTTTCGTCCGACTGGCCTCCTCGGCCGGTCCCAGGTGGAGAAGGTTTGATGACGGCTGCCTCCGGGCTCGCCGTCGACAACGCAGCCAAACCGCCGGTCTTCTGGGTCCCACTCCTCAAGGACGCGGTTATCGCAGCATTGGTCGCCGTCCTTCTCGCTCTGCCGCTGGTAGGCCTGCAAACCTATGATATCGGCGGCGGCGAGCTCGGCATCCGCACTCATTTCGATTGGGTCGCGATTGCCGGCGCAGGGGTGTTTGCTGGCCGCCTCGCGTTGCGGGTGCTTCAGCTCTATTCGGCCCGGCCGGCGGGCAGGGCAAGGGTTCTCACGTCCGTGGCCGCCTGGGGTAATCGGCAGGTCTTGCCGATTACCCTTGTCGGGATCGGGTTTGCCGTGGTCCTGCCGTTCCTGCCATTCTCGTCGCGCTATCTGATCGACCTCGGCACCACGGTGCTGATCTATGTGATGCTCGGCTGGGGTCTCAATGTCGTCGTCGGGCTCGCCGGATTGCTCGATCTCGGCTACGTCGCCTTTTACGCTGTCGGCTCCTATACCTTCGCGCTGCTGGCGCGCGACTTGGGTTTCACCTTTTGGGAAGCATTGCCGTTTTCGGGTATAGTGGCGGCGAGCTTCGGGATCATCCTCGGCTTTCCGGTATTGCGCCTGCGCGGCGACTATCTCGCGATCGTCACGCTCGGCTTTGGCGAGATCATCCGTATCGTGCTGTTGAACTGGGCGCCGGTGACGGGCGGCCCGAACGGCATATCGGAGATCCCGCGGCCGTCCTTCTTCGGGTTATATTTCGCCCGCTCGGCGCCCGAGGGAGTTGCCACCTTTCATCAATTCTTCGGGCTCGAATTCTCACCCGATCACCGCGTCATCTTTCTCTATTTCGTAATCCTGGCGATGGCGCTGGTGACCAACGCATTCACGTTGCGCATTCGCCGACTGCCAATCGGGCGGGCGTGGGAGGCCCTGCGCGAGGACGAAGTGGCCTGCCGCGCGCTCGGGATCAACCCGACCACCGTCAAGCTCTCCGCCTTTGCGATCGGCGCTATGTTCGGCGGTTTTGCAGGCGGCTTTTTCGCGACCCGGCAGGGTTTTATTAGCCCGGAGAGCTTCACCTTCATCGAATTGGCGACGATCCTTGCGATCGTTGTGCTCGGCGGGATGGGGAGCCAAATGGGGGTCGTGCTGGCCGCGATCCTGTTGGTCAGCCTGCCCGAATTCGGCCGCGCCTTTGCCGAGTTCCGCATGCTGATTTTTGGCGCGGCGATGGTCGGCGTCATGGTGTGGCGGCCGCGCGGTCTGATCGCCCATCGCGAGCCGACCTTGCGCCTTGGCCCGCAGCTTGCGCCAAGATGACCGGCGCCGAGAGCGCAGTCCCGCTGCTCGGGGTCGAAAATCTGACGATGCGCTTCGGCGGGCTGGTGGCGGTCGACGATGTTTCCTTTACCGCCTATCGCGGCGAGATCACTGCGATCATCGGGCCGAACGGCGCCGGCAAGACCACCGTCTTCAATTGCCTGACCGGCTTCTACCGGCCGAGCGCCGGACGGCTCGCGATGCACAAGGGCGGCGAGATCCTGCAGCTCGAGCGCATCGAGGGGTTCCGCATTGTGCGCCGCGCCGGCATTGCCCGCACCTTCCAGAACATCCGGCTGTTCGCCGGGATGACCGTTCTGGAAAACCTGATCGTCGCCCAACATAACCCGCTGATGAAGGCGAGCGTCTTTTCGCTTGCCGGGCTCCTCGGCCTGCCGCGCTACCGCGCCGCGGAGCGGGCCGCAATCGAGCGCGCGCGGCATTGGCTCGACCGGATCGGCTTGACCGACCGCGCCGACTGGCTGGCAGCGGCGCTGCCCTACGGTGCGCAACGCCGGCTCGAGATCGCCCGTGCATTGTGCACCAGCCCCGCCCTCTTGTGTCTCGACGAGCCCGCCGCCGGTCTCAATCCGCGCGAATCCGCCGAGCTCAACGATCTGCTGCTCGGCGTCCGTGACGAGGAGCAGATCGGGATCCTGCTGATCGAGCACGACATGAGCGTTGTGATGGGCATTTCGGATCACGTGATCGTGCTCGATTACGGCCGCAAGATCGCCGACGGCACCCCGGCCGAGGTGCGCGCCGACCCCGAAGTAATCAAGGCCTATCTGGGCGAAGACGAAATCGACGTCGCGAGGGATGAACTACCATTCATCGTCGCCCCCGCGAAAGCGGGGGTCCAGCGACGAGCCGCAGGAGAACCGGGCCCTGGATTCCCGCTTTCGAGGGTGTAATCCAATCCCGAAGATTTGGGGTCATCGCTAGGGTTTGTCTCACTTCTGTGGTATAAGCCTATTAGTGGGGTATGGGGGGTGGGATGGGCGAGGGTGTGCGGGTGATCGGTCCGGACCGCGCTCAGCTGCGCTGGGAGATGGTCGACTTGGACAGCCAATTGCCGGACGACCACCGGGCGCGGCTGGTTTGGGCGTTTGTCGAAGGTCTGGATCTGAGCGAATTTTACGACCGGATCAAGGCACGTGACGCGGTTGCCGGACGACCGGCAACCGATCCGCGCGTGGTATTGGCGGTGTGGCTTTATGCGACATTGGAGGGGATCGGTTCGGCGCGGGCGATCGACCGCCTGTGCCAGCAGCACGCGGCCTATCGCTGGCTGTGCGGTGGCGCCCCGATCAATCACGATCTGCTGGCGGGGTTTCGACGCGAGAATGCGGCGTTGTTGGATCGCCTGCTGACCCAGAGCGTGACCGGACTGATCGCCGAGAAGCTGGTCACCCTGGAGGAGATGGCAATCGACGGGACCAAGGCGCGCGCCTGGGCGGGCCGGGGTTCGATGTGCAAGCGCAAACGGCTGGAGAGTATCGAGCAAGCGGTGGCCGAACGGGTGGCGGCGCTGAAGCGCGAACTCGATACCGATGCCGCGGAGCCGGAGCGGCGGCGCAAGAGGCGAGCCTTGCAGGCGGCGCAGGAGCGGGCCCAGCGGGTCGAGCGGGCACGGCAGAAACTGGCGGAGTTGGAGCAGGAGAAGGCGGCGCGGGCCAAGACGCACGCCAAAGAGGAAGCCGAGAAAGGCGAACCCAAAGTCTCGGTCAGCGACCCTGAGGCCCGCTCGATGCGGCTGGCCGACGGTGCGATAGCGCCGGCCTGGAACGTGCAAGTGGCGACCGCCAACGGCTTTGTCATGACGATCGATCCGACGGATCGACGCAAGGACAGCGGATTGGCACCGGGATTGGTGGCGAAAATTGCCGAGCGCTGCGGTCGGGTGCCGCAACGCCTGCTGGCCGATACCACGGCGATGACCCAGGAGGACATCATCACACTGGCGGAGCGCTATCCCGATCTGACGGTCTATAGCCCGCCAGCGCCGGAGCGCTCGGATGTCACCGCCGAGACGCTGCGCAAGCGGCGCTGGAAACATCGCCACGAGCCGCCGGCGGTCACGGCGTGGCGAGAGCGAATGGCAAGCGAGGAAGGCCAAGAAGTCTACCGCCGGCGCAAGCTGACCGAACGGGCGCACGGCATTATCAAAAATCGCGGAATGACTCGGTTTCTCGTGCACGGGCGCGACAAAGTCCGCGCGGTCTGTCTGTTGCAGGCACTGGCACTCAATCTGTCCTGGGCCGAGACGCTGCGCCGCCGTATTGCCGCGGCAGCAGCAATGGCGACACCGGCGACCGCATGACCGCAGCCGGACGCCTCAGGAGGACCACCCTTCGCGATGAAATCCATGGCGTCACCGCCCAGTCCGACGAGCAATATCTCAGATCGTATGCATCTCCAGGTTGAGCGTCCCGCGAACGAACACGTGCGGCAGAAAAGCGGGATTGGGTTACACCCTCCTTCGCCGGAATGACGGGGCAAACGCTTATGCTCGCGATCTCCGGGGTTCACGCCTTCTACGGCAACATCGAAGCGCTGAAGGGGGTCGATCTCGAGGTCGGCGCCGGCGAGATCGTGGCTTTGATCGGCGCCAACGGCGCCGGCAAATCGACTTTGCTGATGACAGTCTGCGGCCGGCCGCGGGCTGCGCACGGGCGGGTTCTGCTCGACGGGCGAGACATCACCCGGCTCGAGACGTTCGAAATCGTCCGGCGCGGGATCGCCCAGGTGCCGGAGGGGCGGCGAATCTTTCCACGGATGACCGTGCTCGAAAACCTGCAGATCGGGGCGACCGCCGCCGACCCTGCCTGCTTCGAGGAGGATATCGCCCGCGTCTTCGGGTTGTTTCCGATCCTGCAGCAGCGGCAGTGGCAGCGCGGCGGTACATTGTCGGGCGGCGAGCAACAAATGCTGGCGATCGCGCGCGCATTGATGAGCCGGCCCCGCCTCTTGCTGCTCGACGAGCCTTCGCTCGGCCTGGCGCCGCTGATGGTCAAGCAGATCCTTGGCGTCATCCGCGAGATCAACGAGCGGCAGGACATGACCGTGCTCCTTGTCGAGCAGAACGCCCATCATGCGCTGCGGCTGGCCCATCGCGGCTATGTGATGCAGACCGGGCGGATCATGCTCAGCGGAACGGGCCCTGAGCTTCTGGCCGATCCCGAGGTGCGCGCCGCCTATCTCGAAGGAGGTCGGC
>CAVOWP010000018.1:0-230031 GCA_963700185.1 uncultured Alphaproteobacteria bacterium | reverse complement strand
ACCGCCACTGCGGCCAGAAGGAGACGGTCATCTTCTGCGACCATTTGATGTCGCTCGGCTTCCAGCAGGCCTGCAAGGCCGGCATTTCGTTCGGCAAGGACGATTTGATCGTGCCGGAGGAGAAGCGTCGCCTGGTCGGCGAGGCGCAGGAGCAGGTCAAGCAGTATGAGCAGCAATACCAGGACGGCCTGATCACCCAGGGCGAGAAATACAACAAGGTCGTCGACGTGTGGTCGCGCTGCACGGACCGCGTCGCCGAAGAGATGCTGAAGAAGATCCGCGAGCCGCAGCCCGGCGAGCCGGTCAACTCGGTCTGGATGATGTCGGATTCCGGGGCGCGCGGTTCGGCGGCGCAGATCAAGCAGCTGGCGGGCATGCGCGGGCTGATGGCCAAGCCGTCGGGCGAGATCATCGAGACGCCGATCATCTCCAACTTCAAGGAGGGGCTGACCGTCCTCGAATACTTCAACTCGACCCACGGCGCCCGCAAGGGCCTCGCCGACACGGCGCTGAAGACGGCGAATTCGGGTTATCTGACCCGCCGCCTCGTCGATGTCGCGCAAGACGCGATCATCACCGAGGAAGATTGCGGCACCACGCGCGGGCTCATGACGAGCGCCGTCGTCGACGGCGGCGAAGTCATCGCCCCTCTCGCCGACCGCATTCTCGGCCGTACCGCAGCGGTCGACATCCTCGACCCGCTGAGCGGCGAAGTCGTGCTTCCGGCGGGCGCACTGATCGACGAGGATGCCATCGACCAGATCGAGCGGGCGGGTGTCGATACCGTACCGATCCGCTCGGTGCTGACCTGCAAATCCCGCGTCGGCGTCTGCGGCAAGTGCTACGGGCGCGACTTGGCGCGCGGTACGGTCGTCAATATCGGCGAGGCGGTCGGCGTTATTGCCGCGCAGTCGATCGGCGAACCCGGCACGCAGCTGACGATGCGCACCTTCCACATCGGCGGTGCGGCGCAACGCGGCGCCGAGCAGTCTTCTGTCGAGGCAGCCTTCGACGCTAGGGCGGAAGTGAAGAATCGAAACGTCGTCATCAACTCGGGCGGCATACCGGTGGTGATGGGCCGCAACACCGAAATTGTGCTGTTGGACGAAGCAGGGCGGGAAAAGGCCCGGCATCGAGTTCCGTACGGCGCGAGGTTGCTCGTCGATGATGGGGCCGAGGTCAAACGGGGTGACCGGCTCGTGGAGTGGGACCCCTACACGATCCCGATCATCACCGAGAAGGACGGCATCGCGCATTACGTCGATTTGATCGAAGGCCTGTCGATGCGCGAGACAGTGGACGAAGCGACCGGCATCTCGTCGAAGGTGGTCGTCGACTGGAAGCAACAGCCCCGCGGCAGCGATTTGCGGCCGCGGATCACGTTACGCGACGAGGCGGGCGAGGTGCTCACCTTGGCCAACGGGCTCGAGGCGCGCTACTTCATGTCGGTCGACGCGATCCTTTCGGTTGACAACGGGGCGCACGTCAAAGCCGGCGACGTGCTGGCGCGCATCCCGCGCGAATCCTCAAAGACGCGTGACATCACGGGCGGTCTGCCGCGTGTCGCCGAGCTTTTCGAGGCGCGCAAACCGAAGGATTTCGCGATCATCAGCGAAAGCGACGGCCGCGTCGAATTCGGCAAGGACTACAAGGCGAAGCGGCGCATCATCGTCGCGCCGACCGAGGACGATAAGGAGCCGGTCGAGTACCTGATCCCGAAAGGCAAGCACATCAGCGTCCAGGAAGGCGATTACATCGAGAAGGGTGACCTCTTGATGGACGGCAACCGGGTGCCGCATGACATCCTGCGGATCCTCGGGGTCGAGGAGCTGGCGAGCTACCTGATCAACGAGATCCAGGAGGTCTATCGGCTGCAAGGTGTGCGGATCAACGACAAGCACATCGAAGTGATCGTCCGGCAGATGCTGCAGAAGGTGGAAATCGCCGATCCGGGCGACACGACCTTCCTGGCCGGCGAGCAGATCGACCGCTCCGAGTTCGAGCTCGAAAACGCCAAGGTCGAGAGCGAGGGCCTGCGGCCGGCGGAGGCGCGCCCGGTGTTGCAAGGCATCACCAAGGCGAGCCTGCAGACGAGCTCGTTCATCTCGGCTGCCTCGTTCCAAGAGACGACACGCGTGTTGACCGAGGCTGCAGTCTCCGGCCGCATCAACTCGCTGACGGGCCTCAAGGAAAACGTGATTGTCGGTCGGCTGATCCCGGCGGGGACCGGCAGCGTCATTGCTCGGTTGCGCGAGGTGGCGGCCGAGCGCGACCGCGAGCTCGCTGCGATCGCTGCGCACGAAGAGCCCCCTCAACTCGTCGAAGCCGAAAAACAGACGGCCTGAGACCTTCCCGGTGTTTACCCCCTGTCCGTGGAACGCAATGCGTTCCATGGCAGGGGGACTTGACCGGGTTGGTTTGGATCACTAGTAATATTGGCCCATTCGGGGCTGGCCGTAGGAAGCCACCTAGACGCAGCCCCTATACCAGCTCATGGCTCGGCGCTCCTGTGAGGGGGCGCGCAAGAAATTAGGTGCGAAAACTCATCGACCCGACGGCGTCATCGCCTCGGGCGATTGTCGTGTTTGACGAGGTTGTGACGATGCCGACGATAAACCAGCTGATCCGCAATCCGCGGAGGCCGGAGGTGGCACGCAACAAGGTTCCAGCAATGGAAGCCTGCCCGCAAAAGCGCGGGGTGTGCACGCGCGTCTACACGACCACGCCGAAGAAGCCGAATTCCGCGTTGCGCAAAGTGGCGCGCGTGCGCCTTACGAACGGGTTCGAGGTCACGAGCTACATTCCGGGTGAGGGCCACAACCTGCAGGAGCATTCGGTCGTCCTGATCCGGGGCGGCCGGGTCAAGGACCTTCCGGGTGTGCGGTACCACATCATCCGCGGCACCCTCGACACCCAGGGTGTCAAAGACCGCCGCCAGCGCCGTTCGAAATACGGCGCCAAGCGCCCGAAATAGGGAGGCTGTCATGTCGCGCCGTCGCGCTGCCGTCAAACGCGAAGTCTTGCCGGACGCCAAATTCGGCGACAGCGTATTAACCAAGTTTATGAATTGCCTGATGTACGAGGGCAAGAAGTCGGTCGCCGAGCGCATCGTCTACGGGGCTTTCGACCGCATCGCCAAGCGCAGCGGGCAAGACCCGGTCCGGGTGTTCCACGACGCGCTCGGCAATGTGCGGCCCTCCGTCGAAGTGCGCTCGCGCCGTGTCGGCGGCGCCACCTATCAGGTACCGGTCGAAGTGCGGACCGACCGCAGCCAGGCGCTGGCCATCCGCTGGCTGATTTCGAGTTCGCGCGGACGCTCGGAAAACACTATGGAGGAGCGGCTTTCGGGGGAGCTGCTCGACGCCTCCAACAATCGGGGTGCCGCGGTGAAGCGGCGGGAGGATACGCATCGCATGGCCGATGCCAACAAGGCCTTCTCGCACTACCGCTGGTAACCGGCGAAGCACATCACAACCGAAACATATTTTCTTTTAGGGCGCCCGCCTCGCGTGGCGCCCGCGGAGTTGCTTTCATGGCGCGCACCACACCTCTCGAGCGATACCGAAACATCGGCATCATGGCGCACATCGATGCCGGCAAGACGACAACCACCGAGCGTATCCTCTATTACACCGGCCGCGCCTATAAGATGGGGGAGGTGCACGAAGGCACCGCGACGATGGACTGGATGGCCCAGGAGCAGGAGCGCGGCATTACGATCACCTCGGCCGCGACCACCTGTTTTTGGCAAGATAATCGCATCAACATCATCGACACGCCCGGCCACGTCGATTTCACGATCGAGGTCGAGCGCAGCCTGCGTGTACTCGACGGGGCTGTTGCGGTATTCGAACTCGGTCGCCGGCGTCGAGCCCCAATCGGAAACCGTCTGGCGCCAAGCCGACAAATATGGCGTCCCGCGGATCTGCTTCGTCAACAAGATGGACCGGATCGGCGCGGATTTTCCGCGTTGCGTCGCAATGATCGATGACCGGCTCGGCGCCAAGCCGCTCGTGCTGCAATTGCCGATCGGGGTCGAAGGCGACTTTGTCGGGATTGTCGATCTCGTCGGCTTTCGCGCGATCAAATGGCGCGACGAGACCCTGGGCGCCGAGTTCGACATCGTCGACGTGCCGCCCGACATGGCCGAGGAGGCGAAAACCTTCCGGACAAGATTAGTCGAAGCCGCGGTCGAGCAGGACGACGCGGCGCTCGAAGCTTATCTCGGCGGCGAGGAGCCAAGCGAAGACGTGCTGAAGCGGTGCATCCGCAAGGGCACGGTCGGCGGCGTTTTTGTACCAGTGCTGTGCGGTTCGGCATTCAAGAACAAGGGGGTGCAGCCGCTGCTCGACGCAGTGGTCGATTATTTGCCGGCTCCGACCGATGTCGCGGCGATCAACGGCATCAGGGTCGGCTCGAAGGAGCCCGTCGTACGCCGCTGCTCGGATGACGAGCCGTTTGCCGGGCTCGCCTTCAAGATCATGAGCGACCCGTTTGTCGGCTCGCTGACCTTCGTCCGCCTTTATTCCGGGGTCGTTACCGCCGGCAGCCAAGTGCTGAACAGCGTCAAGGGGACGCGCGAGCGGGTCGGCCGCATGTTGCAAATGCATGCCAATCACCGGGAGGACATCAAGGAAGCGCGCGCCGGCGATATCGTCGCGTTGGCCGGCTTGAAGAACACGACGACCGGCGACACGCTGTCTGACCCGGGCGACCCGGTCGTGCTCGAGCGAATGGAATTTCCGGAGCCGGTCATCGAGATCGCAGTCGAGCCCAAGACCAAGGGCGATCAGGAGAAGATGGGCCAGGCGCTCGCCCGGCTGGCGACCGAGGACCCGTCTTTCCGGGTGACCGTCGACCACGAGAGCGGCCAGACCGTGATCAAAGGCATGGGCGAATTGCACCTCGAGATCATTGTCGACCGCATGAAGCGCGAGTTCAAAGTCGACGCCAATGTCGGCGCGCCGCAGGTCGCCTACCGCGAGACGATTACTCGCACCGCAGAGGTTGATTACACCCACAAAAAGCAGACGGGCGGAGCCGGACAGTTCGCCCGCGTCAAACTGCGTTTCGAGCCATTGCCGCCGGGGTCAGGTTTCGCCTTCGAAAACGCGGTGGTCGGCGGGGCGGTGCCAAAGGAGTATGTGCCCGGCGTCGAAAAGGGGCTGAAGGCCTCGACCGAAACCGGTGTGCTCGCCGGCTTCCCGGTCATCGATCTGCAGGCGACGTTGATCGACGGCGCCTACCACGATGTCGATTCAAACGTGCTCGCCTTCGAGATCGCGGCCCGCGCCGCGTTCAAGGAAGGCGTCATGAAAGCCGCACCGAAGTTGCTCGAGCCGATCATGCGTGTCGAAGTGGTGACGCCGGAGGACTATATGGGCGACGCGATCGGTGACCTGAACAGCCGTCGTGGGCAAATCACCGGGATGGACACGCGCGGCAATGCGCGAGTCATCGATGCGATGGTTCCGCTCGCCAACATGTTCGGCTACGTCAATACCTTGCGGTCGATGAGTCAGGGCCGGGCGCAATACACGATGCATTTCGACCATTATGAGCAGGTACCGCAGGCGGTGGCGGACGAAGTCCGCGCCAAAATGGCTTAATAATGCAGATAAACGAGGCTTGAAAATCCAGCCGGGCTGGATCGAACGGAGAAGAAGGTATGTCGAAGGCAAGGTTTCAGCGGACGAAGCCGCACTGCAATATCGGGACGATTGGTCACATCGACCACGGCAAGACGACATTGACGGCGGCGATCACCAAGGTCTTGGCGGAGAAGGGCGGGGCGACGTTTGTGCCGTTCGACCAGATCGATAAGGCGCCCGAAGAACGCGCGCGCGGGATTACGATCGCGACGGCGCATGTCGAGTACGAGACCGAGAAGCGCCACTATGCGCATGTCGACTGCCCGGGTCATGCCGACTACATCAAGAACATGATCACCGGGGCGGCGCAGATGGACGGCGCGATCCTGGTGGTGTCAGCGGCGGACGGCCCGATGCCGCAGACCCGCGAGCACGTGCTATTGGCGCGCCAGGTCGGGGTGCCGGCGTTGGTCGTATTCATGAACAAGGTCGACATGGTGGACGACCCGGAACTGTTGGATCTGGTCGAATTGGAGGTCCGCGAACTGCTCTCCAGCTACCAGTTTCCGGGTGACGACATCCCGGTGGTGCGCGGCGCGGCATTGTTCGCGCTGGAGGGCCGCAACCCGGAGCAGGGGCATGATTCGATCCTGGCGCTGATGGAGGCGGTGGACAGCTTCATCCCGCAGCCGGAGCGGGCGAAGGACCGGCCGTTCCTGATGCCGATCGAGGACGTGTTCACGATCTCGGGGCGCGGCACGGTGGTGACTGGGCGGGTCGAGCGCGGTGTCGTCAAAGTCGGCGACGAGGTCGAGATCGTGGGCCTCAGGCCGACCGCCAAGACGGTGGTGACCGGGGTCGAGATGTTCAGGAAACTCTTGGACCAGGGCGAGGCGGGAGACAATATCGGGGCGCTGCTGCGCGGCACCAAGCGCGAGGAGGTGGAGCGCGGGCAGGTGCTGGCGGCGCCGGGATCGATCACGCCGCACACGCGCTTTCAGTGCGAGGCCTACATCCTGACCAAGGAGGAGGGCGGGCGGCACACGCCGTTTTTCGGCAATTACCGGCCGCAATTCTATTTCCGCACGACCGACGTGACCGGCACGGTGCATCTGCCGGAAGGCACCGAGATGGTGATGCCGGGCGACAACATCTCGATGGAGATCGAATTGATTGCGCCGATCGCGATGGACGAGGGGCTGCGCTTTGCGATCCGCGAAGGCGGCCGCACCGTCGGCGCCGGCGTCGTCGCCAAGATCATAAAATAGCCGGCAAACTGAACACCGAGCGCGCGGCACTAGGATCGGAAACAGAAAATGGCGACCGACAACCAGAACATTCGCATTCGACTGCGGGCCTACGACCATCGCGTGCTCGATCAATCCACCAGCGAAATCGTCAACACGGCCAAGCGTACCGGGGCGCGGGTGCGGGGTCCGATCCCGCTCCCGACCAAAATCGAGAAATTCACCGTCTTGCGGTCGCCGCATGTCGACAAGAAATCGCGCGAGCAATTCGAGATCCGCACCCACAAACGCATGCTCGACATTGTCGACCCAACTCCTCAGACCGTAGACGCGCTGATGAAACTTGACCTCGCCGCCGGCGTCGACGTCGAAATCAAACTGTGACCGGTGACATGAACCGTTTTAGGAGAACGTCATGCCCGGGCTTGATCCGGGCATCGGCGCCGACCGTGCACCGCCTCGCGGTGGATTGCCGGGTCAAGCCCGGCAATGACGGTGTTGGAGCAGGCGGGCAATGCGCACCGGTCTGATTGCCCGCAAGCTAGGCATGACCCGCGTCTTTACCGACGAGGGCACCCATATCCCGGTGACGGTGCTGAAAGTCGACCACTGCCAGGTCGTCGCGGTCCGCACCGAGGACAGGGACGGCTACATCGCGGTGCAGCTCGGGGTAGGTACGGCCAAGACCAAGAACGTCTCGAAACCGCAGCGAGGCCATTTCGCGAAGGCCAAGGTCGAACCAAAGGCGCGCCTTGCCGAATTCCGCGTGTCGGAGGATGCCTTGCTGGAGGTGGGTGCGGAGATCACCGCGGCGCATTTTATGCCCGGGCAGTTTGTCGACGTTGTCGGAACCAGCATTGGCAAGGGGTTCGCCGGGGCGATGAAGCGGCACAATTTCAGTGGCTTGCGCGCCAGCCACGGCGTCTCGGTCTCGCATCGCAGTCACGGATCGACCGGCCAGCGGCAGTCGCCGGGCAAGACGTTCAAGAACAAGAAGATGGCGGGCCATCTCGGCGCGGAGCGGGTTACGACACAGAGCCTCGAAGTGATCGCCGCTGATGCCGATCGCGGTGTCTTGATGATCAAGGGATCGGTGCCGGGAAGCCCGGGCGGTTATGTCCTCGTCAAGGATGCAGTCAAGCGCAAGGCCTCCGTCGAACTGCCGTTCCCGGCGGCCTTACGCGAAGGGGCGGCCCCTGAGAGCCCGCAGGAGGCAGCCTCCTGATGAAGCTCGCCGTCCGTAATCTCGACAATGAGGAGGTCGGTAATATCGAGCTTGCCGACGAGGTGTTTGGCCTGCCGATCCGCCGCGACATCCTGGCCCGCGTCGTCAACTGGCAATTGGCGAAGCGCCACGCCGGGACCCACAAGACCAAGGGGATCAGCGAGATCCAGGGGACGACCAAGAAACCCTATAAGCAGAAGGGTACGGGACGCGCCCGCCAGGGCAGTCTGCGCTCGCCGCAATTCCGCGGCGGCGCGACGATCTTCGGGCCGGTTGTCCGCAGCCACGAATTCTCATTGCAGAAGAAGGTCCGCAAGCTCGGCCTCAGGACTGCGCTGTCCTCGAAGCAGCGCGAGGGCAAGCTGGTAGTAATCGACGCGGCCCATTTGGACGAAGCCAAGACCAAGGTCCTGCGGGCACGCTTCGAAGCGCTCGGCTGGGACTCCGTGTTGATCATCGACGGGCCCGCGGTCGAAGAAGGCTTCATGCGCGCCGCGCGCAACCTGCCGCGGGTGGATGTGCTGCCTCAGCAAGGCGCCAATGTTTACGACATCTTGCGCCGCGACACGTTGGTCCTGACGCGCGACGCGGTGCAGCACCTCGAGGCGCGCCTCAAATGAGCCGCTTTCGGGTCATACCGCCCGCCGCACCGCGGCTCACTCGGCAGCAGATGTACGACATCATCCGGGGCCCGGTGATCACCGAAAAGGCGACGAACGTGTCCGAACACCGCCAGGTGATCTTTCGAGTGCCGCTGACCGCCACCAAGCGCGAAGTGAAGGCGGCTGTCGAAGGCCTGTTCAGCGTCAATGTGTCCGCGGTGAACACAATTCGGGTCATGGGCAAGCTCAAGCGGGTTCGTGGCCGCCCCGGCAGGCGTTCCGATTACAAAAAGGCGGTCGTGACCCTTCGCGAGGGTCAGCGGATCGATGTGACAACGGGGATTTGAGCCGTGGCACTGAAGACATTCAATCCGACGACGCCATCGCGCCGCCAGCTCGTGATCGTCGACCGCAGCGAATTGTGGAAGGGGAAGCCCGTCAAGGCCCTGACCGAGGGGCTGCGCGGCAAGGGCGGCCGCAACAACACCGGCCGCATCACGATGCGCCGGCGCGGCGGCGGCAACAAGCAACGCTACCGGATCGTCGATTTCAAGCGTACGAAGGTCGATATGTCGGCCACCGTCGAACGGCTCGAATACGACCCCAACCGCACCGCTTTCATTGCGCTGATCCGTTATCAGGACGGCGAGCTTGCCTACATTCTGGCGCCGCAGCGGCTCAAAGCAGGCGATACGGTCATCTCGGGCGAGAGGGTGGACGTCAAGCCCGGCAATACGATGCCGATGCGCAGCATGCCGGTCGGCACGATCATCCACAATGTCGAAATGAAACCCGGCAAGGGCGGCCAAATCGCCCGCTCGGCCGGGACTTACGCCCAGCTGGTCGGCCGCGACCAAGGTTATGCTTTATTGCGCCTCTCTTCCGGGGAGCTGCGCATGGTGCGCTCCGAATGCCGGGCGACGATCGGCGCGGTGTCAAACCCCGATCAGCAGAATATCGTAATCGGCAAGGCCGGCCGCAGCCGCTGGCTCGGCCGCCGGCCTTCGGTGCGCGGCGTCGCGATGAACCCGATCGATCATCCGCATGGCGGGGGCGAGGGTCGTACCTCGGGCGGCCGGCATCCGGTCACGCCGTGGGGCAAGCCGACCAAGGGCAGAAAGACCCGGCACAACAAGGCGGCGGACCGGCTGATCGTGCGCCGCCGCCATAAGCGCTAGCCGACGGGAGGAAAAGCTTGGCACGCTCGGTATGGAAGGGGCCGTTTGTTGACGGCTATCTCCTCAAAAAGGCAGAGACGGCGCGTGGGTCGGGGCGCAACCAGGTGATCCGTACTTGGTCGCGCCGGTCGACGATCTTTCCGCAATTTGTCGGTCTCACCTTCGGCGTCTATAACGGGCACAAATTTATCCCGGTGCTGGTCACCGAGAACATGATCGGGCACAAGCTCGGCGAGTTCGCGCCGACCCGGACCTTTTACGGGCACGCCGGCGACAAGAAAGCGAGAAGGAGCTGAGATGGGTAAGCCAGCCGCCGAACGGCGGCTCGACGACAGTGAAGCCGCCGCGTCCATGCGGGGCCTGCGCACGAGCCCGCGCAAGCTCAACCTCGTCGCGCAGGCGATCCGCGGCAAGGCCGCTTCGGCCGCGCTCGCGGAACTGACCTTCTCGCGGCGCCGCATTGCGCGCGACGTCAGAAAGGTTCTACAAGCGGCGATCGCCAATGCCGAAAATAATCACCAACTGGACGTCGACCGCCTTTTCGTGAAGGAGGCCACGGTCGGCCGGGCTTTTGTACTGAAAAGGTTTCACACTAGAGGCCGCGGGCGCTCGGCACGCGTCGAGAAGATGTTTGCGCATCTAACCGTGATCGTCCGGGAGAGCGCCGAGGAGGCTGAATAATGGGACAGAAGGTCAATCCGATCGGGCTTCGGCTCGGCATCAACCGGACCTGGGACTCGCGCTGGTTCGCGCGCAAGGAATACGGCAATTTGCTGCTCGACGACCTCGGCCTGCGCAAGTTCCTGCAGCGGCGCCTGACCCAGGCCGGCCTCTCCCGCGTCGTGATCGAGCGTGCCGCGCGGCGCACGAGGATCACGCTGCATTCGGCCCGGCCCGGCGTGGTAATCGGGAAAAAGGGGGTCGACATCGAAAAGCTGCGCACCGATCTCGCCAAGGTTACCAACAGCGAAGTGACCCTCAACATCGTCGAGATCCGCAAACCGGAGATCGACGCGAAGCTGATCGCCGACGGCATCGCACAGCAGCTGGAACGCCGCGTCGCCTTTCGCCGGGCGATGAAGCGGGCCGTACAGTCGGCGATGCGGCTCGGCGCCCAAGGGATCCGGATCAACTGTTCGGGACGCCTAGGCGGAGCCGAGATCGCCCGCATGGAATGGTATCGCGAAGGCCGGGTGCCGCTGCATACGTTGCGCGCGGACGTCGATTTCGGCTACGGCACCGCCAAGACCACCTACGGCGTGTGCGGCGTCAAGGTCTGGGTCTTCAAGGGCGAGATTCTCGCTCACGACCCGATGGCGCAAGACAAGCGGCTGAACGAAGGACAGCCGGCGAGCCATGAACGCGGCCGGCGCGAAGCGCTGGGGTGATGGATCATGCTCGCTCCGAAAAGAAGTAAATACCGTAAGGCCCATAAAGGGCGCGTCCATGGTCTCGCGAAGGGCGGGACGGAATTGAATTTTGGCGCCTACGGCCTGAAGGCCTCCGACCCCGGGCGGATCACAGCCCGCCAAATCGAGGCGGCGCGGCGGGCGATAACGCGCCACATCCGCCGCGCCGGCCGGGTTTGGATCCGCATTTTCCCCGATGTGCCGGTGTCGCAGAAGCCGGCCGAAGTTCGCATGGGCAGCGGCAAGGGCTCGCCGGAATTCTGGATCTGCCGAGTAAAGCCCGGCCGCATCATGTTCGAGCTCGACGGGGTGCCGGGCGATATTGCCCGCGAGGCGTTCGATCTCGCCGCCGCCAAACTGCCGATCGCAACGCGTTTCGTCGCCCGCCAAGGCGAGGAGGTCGCCTGATGAAGGCCACCGATGCCAGGGCCAAAACCGACGACGAGTTGACGGGTGAACTCGACGGTCTCGGCAAGGAGATCTTCAATTTGCGTTTCCAACGAGCCAATGGCCAGCTCGAAAACACCGCTCGGGTTCGGCAGGTTCGGCGCAACATCGCCCGCATCAAGACGGTGCTGGGCGAGCGGCGCCGCGCCACACCCGAAGGAAGAATGTAATGTCGAAACGCGTCCTTCAGGGTGTGGTCGTCAGCGACGCCTCTGACAAGACGGTGATCGTTCGGGTGGAGCGTCGCGTGATGCACCCCATTTACAAGAAATTCGTCACGCATTCGAAGAAATATGCGGCGCATGACGAGAACAACAGCTACCGCTCCGGCGATGTCGTGCGGATCGAGGAGAGCCGTCCGATCTCCAAGCGCAAATGCTGGGTTGTGATCGGCGGACCGGCAGATGCGGCGCCCGGCCGCCGCTCCGCTCGTAGGACTCCCGAACCGGTGACGGCCGCGGCCGATATGACGGAACTCGAATCGCCCGATGCCGGCATCGAAACCGCCGAGCCCGCGGAAGGTGTTGCATGATCCAGATGCAAACAAATCTCGACGTCGCCGATAATTCCGGCGCGCGCCGGGTGCAATGCATCAAAGTGCTGGGCGGCTCGAAACGTAAGACCGCGACGATCGGCGACGTGATCATCGTCTCGGTCAAGGAGGCGATCCCGCGCGGCCGGGTCAAGAAGGGCGATGTGCACCGTGCGGTCATCGTACGGACGGCGAAGGAAATACGCCGCACCGACGGCAGCGCCATTCGCTTCGACCGCAACGCCGCCGTGCTGATCACCAATCAAAACGAGCCCATCGGGACACGCATCTTTGGTCCCGTAACCCGTGAGTTGCGGGCGCGCCGGTTCATGAAAATCGTGTCGTTGGCGCCCGAAGTCCTATGAAATCAGCCGATCGGTGCCGCCAGTTCGTCATTCCCGCGGAAGCGGGAATCCAGAGCGTCGAGCTGCCGGCGTGGCGAGCCTGGGCTCGCGCTTTCGCGGGGGTGACGGTAACGGCTGCTGAGGTGCAAGCATGCCGAAGATGAAGATCAAGAAGGGCGATAACGTCGTCGTCATCAGCGGCCGTGACAAGGGCAGGACCGGCGAGGTCTTGCGTGTCTTTCCCAGCGAAGAGCGGGTCATCGTGCAGGGGGTGCACGTCGCCAAGCGGCATACCCGGCCACGCATGGGCGAGCCCGGCGGTATCGTCGAGAAGGAGTTGACGATCCACATCTCCAACGTCGCGCATATCGACCCGCAGTCAAGCAAACCGACCCGGGTCGGGTACAAGTTTCTCCAGGATGGCCGCAAGGTCCGGTTCGCCCGCCGCTCGGGCGAAATCATCGACAGGTGAAGGGATGGCCAGGGCGCGCCTGCACGAACAGTATGAGACGACCGTCCGCCCGGCGCTGATGCAGGAGTTCGGTTACAAGAACCCGATGCAAGTGCCGCGCCTCGAGAAGATCGTGGTCAATATGGGTGTCGGCGAGGCGGTGCAGGACAGCAAGAAAGCGGAAGCGGCAGCCGGCGACTTGACTGCGATCACCGGCCAGCATCCGGTCATCACCAAGGCGAAGCGGTCGATAGCAACCTTCAAGCTGCGCCAGGGCATGCCGATCGGGTGCAAGGTGACGTTGCGCCGCACGCGGATGTATGAATTCCTCGATCGCCTGATCACCGTGGCGCTGCCCCGTGTTCGCGATTTTCGCGGCATATCGGGCAGGAGTTTCGACGGACGGGGCAATTTTGCCCTCGGCCTCAAGGAACAGCTCGTCTTTCCCGAAATCGACTACGACCGGGTCGATGCGACGCGCGGCATGGACGTCGTCATCGTGACGACCGCAAGGACGGACCCAGAGGCTAAGGCACTCCTCAAAGCCTTCGATATGCCGTTTGCCAATTGAATACTCGGAGGTCTAGCTAGGTGGCAAAAAAGAGCTCAATCGAGAAAAACGCCAGGCGGGCCAAGCTCGCCAAGAGCATCGCCGTGCGGCGGGCAAGGCTGAAGGCGGTCGCGATCGACCGGACAGCGCCTCCCGAGGATCGGTTCGCGGCACAGTTGAAGCTGGCCGAATTACCGCGCAATGCCTCGGCGACGCGGGTTCGCAACCGCTGCTCCCTGACCGGCCGGCCGCGCGGGTATTACCGGAAATTCAAGCTGTCGCGAATTGCTGTGCGGGAGCTCGCCTCTGCCGGGCTGATCCCGGGCATGGTCAAGTCGAGCTGGTAGGCGGGAGCGCGGCCGATGACGATGAGCGATCCCCTCGGAGACATGCTGACGCGGATCCGCAACGGGCAGAGGGCGCGGCAGGCCGTCGTCGCCTCTCCCGCCTCGAAGATCCGCGCCAATGTGCTCGAAGTGCTGAAGCGCGAGGGATACATCCGCGGCTTTACCCGCGAAAATGTTAGTGCTGGCGTTTCGGAGCTGCGCATCGAGCTGAAATATGTCGATGGCGAGCCCGTAATTCGGGAGATTTCGCGCGTGTCGAAGCCGGGCCGGCGCATTTATTCGCGGATCATCGACCTGCCGCGCAGCTATAACGGGCTCGGCATATCCATTCTGTCGACTCCGCGAGGGGTCCTGTCGGACAACGAGGCTCGCGCCGCGAAAGTCGGCGGCGAGGTCCTCTGCCGCGTGTTCTGAGGTTCGCCATGTCGCGTGTTGGCAAGCATCCCGTCGCGATACCGAGCGGGGTCGAAGTGCAGATGTCGGGGCAGACCCTGAGCGCCAAGGGCAGTCTCGGCACATTGCGCCTCGTCGTCAGCAACGAGGTTACCGCTGCGATCGCCGACGGCGCGGTCACGATCGCGCCGAAGAACGACACGAAACATGCCCGAGCGATGTGGGGCACGACCCGGGCGTTGGTGAACAACATGGTCACCGGAGTCGCGAAAGGCTTTTCGGTCACCCTGGAAATCAATGGCGTCGGCTACCGCGCCGCGGTGCAGGGCAACACGCTCAATCTGCAGCTCGGCTACAGCCACGAGATCCCGTATCCCATCCCCAGTGACGTCAATATCGTCTGCGAAAGGCCGACCCTGATCAAGAGTCAGCGGCGCCGACCGCCAGCGGGTCGGCCAGGTCGCAGCCGAGATCCGCGCCTACCGCCCGCCGGAGCCCTACAAGGGCAAGGGCATCAAATACTCGACCGAGACCGTCCGCCGCAAGGAAGGCAAGAAGAAGTAAACCGATGTCCGAGAAAGCCAAAGCCCTCTTTTTGCGCCGGCGGCTGCGGGTTCGGCGCAATTTGCGCCGGGCCCCCAACAACCGGCCGCGCCTCTCGGTGTTTCGTTCGTCCAAGCACATCTACGCGCAAGTCATCGACGACACGACTGGACGCACTCTGGCGGCGGCCTCGACCCTCGATGGCGGGCTGAAGACCGGCCTCAAGACCGGCGCCGACATTGCCGCGGCGAGCGCCGTCGGCAAGCTGGTGGCCGAGAGGGCCAAAGCGGCCGGGGTCGAGCAGGTCGTCTTCGATCGCGGCGCTTATCTGTTTCATGGCCGGGTCAAAGCTTTGGCCGATGCCGCCCGCGAGGGCGGTCTGGATTTCTGAAGGGATCGGCATGGCACGCACACAGGCACGCACGCAGGCACGCACGCAGGGCGACCGGCGCGGACGGGACGGCGACCGGCAGGGGCGCGAGCGCGAGGACAGCGAGTTCACCGAGAAGCTGGTCAACATCAATCGTGTCGCCAAGGTGGTGAAGGGCGGCCGGCGCTTCGGTTTCGCCGCGCTGGTCGTGGTTGGGGACCGCAAGGGTCGGGTCGGCTATGGCTCGGGCAAGGCCAGAGAGGTGCCCGAAGCCATTCGCAAGGCCACCGAGCAGGCGCGGCGCGGCATGATCCGCGTGCCGTTGCGCGAGGGTCGCACATTGCATCACGACATCGTCAGCAGCTATGGCGCCGGCCACGTGGTCGTCCGCGCCGCCAAGCCGGGGACCGGGATCATCGCCGGCGGCCCGATGCGCGCGATTTTCGAGGCGCTCGGCGTGCACGACGTGGTCGCCAAGTCGATCGGCAGTCCAAACCCGCACAACATGATCAAGGCGACTTTTGTCGCCTTGGGCCGGGCAACCAGCCCGCGCGCGGTCGCGGCGCGTCGCGGCAAAAAGGTCGGCGAAATCCTCGGCCGGCGCGATGCCGAACCGCGCGAGAACGCGTGATGGAGGGCAAGAGGACGGTCACGGTCGAGCAGCTCGGAAGTCCGATCGGGCGCAAGCCGGGCCAGGAAGCAACGCTCAAGGGTCTCGGGTTGAACAAGCGGCATCGCCGGCGTGTTCTCGAAGACACGCCCGCGGTTCGGGGTATGATCAACAAGGTGAAACACCTTGTCCGGGTCGTGGAAGACGAGTGAGGGTTTTCCCTCGCTTACAAGCCCTAAGGGCGGGTGGGCGAGGACAAGCCGCCCGACAGGTTAGGAAGGCGAGGCGATGAAGCTCAACGAGATCAGGGACAATCCCGGGGCGCATTACCGCGCCAAGCGGCTCGGGCGCGGCATCGGCTCGGGCAAGGGCAAGACCTCGGCGCGCGGCGGCAAAGGCCAGACGGCGCGGACCGGCGTGGCATTGAACGGCTTTGAGGGCGGCCAGACGCCATTGCATCGCCGATTGCCGAAGCGCGGATTCAACAACAAGATTTTCCGCAAGGATTTGAAGATTGTGAATCTCGGGCGCCTGCAGGCGGCGCTGGATAGTGGTAAACTGAAGGCCGACGGCACGCTCGACGGCAGGGCGCTCGTCTCGTCGGGCTTGCTGCGGCGGCTCGGCGATGGTGTCCGGCTGTTGGCCAAGGGCGAGCTGCGCGCGGCGATTACCATCGAGGTCGCCGGTGCCTCCGAGGCAGCGATTGCCGCCGTCGAGAAGGCCGGAGGCAAGGTCATCCTTCCCGCCGGGCGTGCGAAGGAACAGAAGCCGGAGGACACCGCCTCGGCCTAAACACGGCGGCGCCGCTCGGGGCTGTTTGGTAGGACCGGGCAATTTGTAAGGAATGGTAGATGGCGTCAGCCGCCGAACAACTCGCTTCGAGCATAAATTTCTCGGCCTTCTCCAAGGCGACCGAGCTCAAGAGCCGGATCTGGTTCACGCTCGGCGCCTTGGTGATCTACCGGCTCGGCACCTACATCCCGATCCCCGGGATCGACCCGGCGATTCTGCAGGACGTGTTCTCACGCAACGCCGGCGGCATCCTCGGCATGTTCGACATGTTCTCGGGCGGCGCGCTCGGGCGGATGACGATCTTCGCGTTGAACATCATGCCGTACATATCGGCATCGATCATAGTTCAGCTGCTGACGGCGGTTTCCCCGACCCTGGAGGCGCTAAAAAAAGAAGGCGAGAGCGGGCGCAAAAAGCTGAACCAGTACACTCGCCTCGGCACCGTCCTCCTGGCGGCGGTCCAGTCCTATGGGATCGCCGTCGGCCTGGAGGGCATGCGCGCGGGTGCTCAGACTGCGGTGCTCGATCCCGGACTGTTCTTCCGCCTCGTGACTGTTGTGACATTGGTCAGCGGCACGGTCTTTCTGATGTGGCTCGGCGAGCAGATTACGGCGCGCGGGGTCGGTAACGGCATCTCCCTGATCATCATGGCCGGCATCGTCGCGAACCTGCCGCACGCGCTCGCTTCCACCCTCGAACTCGGGCGCACCGGCGCGATCTCGACCGTCTTCATCATCATTTTTTTGGTGATGTCGGTTGCGGTCGTCGCATTCATCGTCTTCATGGAGCGCGCGCAGCGCCGCATCCTCGTCCAGTATCCAAAGCGCCAGATGGGCAACAAGATGTTCGGCGGCGACTCGTCCCACCTGCCGCTGAAGATCAATACCTCGGGCGTCATCCCGCCGATCTTCGCCTCCTCGCTGTTGCTGCTGCCCGCGACGGTGGCGAATTTCGAAGCCAATGGCCAGAGCAGTTTTAGCTGGATCGGCGAGATCACGGCCTATCTCGCACATGGCCGGCCGCTCTATATGGCGCTCTATGTCGGACTGATCGTGTTCTTCTGCTTCTTCTATACGGCAATCGTCTTCAACCCCACGGAGACCGCGGACAATCTGCGGAAATACGGCGGGTTCATTCCCGGGATTCGGCCCGGGAAAAACACCGCCGATTATCTGGACTACATCCTGACACGGTTGACCGTCGTCGGGGCTGCCTATCTCGCCGCGGTGTGCATCCTTCCCGAGATCCTGATCTCGGAATATTCGGTCCCGTTCTATTTCGGCGGGACCAGTCTCCTGATCGTGGTCAGCGTCACGATGGATACCGTTGCGCAGATCCACTCGCACCTCCTCGCCCACCAATATGAAGGCCTGATCCGCAAGGCGAAGCTGCGGGGACGCCGCGGATGAACGTCATCCTGCTCGGGCCGCCGGGCTCTGGTAAGGGCACTCAGGCGAAGCGGATCGAGCAGACCCACGGCATCGTCCAGCTGTCCACCGGCGATATGCTGCGCACGACGACCGACTCCGACACAGAGTTCGGACGCCGCGTCAAAGCCATTATGGATTCCGGGCAGTTGGTGCCCGACGACATCATCGTCGAGATGATCGACCAGCGTATCCGGCAGCCTGACTGTAGCCGAGGCTTCATCCTCGACGGGTTCCCGCGCAACGTGCCGCAGGCCGAGGCGCTGGACGCGATGCTCGCCGAGCATAATCTGAAGCTCGACCATGTGATCTTGCTCGACGTCGACGAGGCGGCGCTCGTCGATCGGCTGTCCGGTCGGTTCACCTGCACCCAGTGCGGCGCGAGCTATCACGAACGGTATAACCGGCCGAGCCGCGAAGGGATCTGCGACGTATGCGGCAGCAGCGAATTTGTCTGCCGCGCCGACGACCGGCCCGACGCAGTCAAGGCCCGGTTCGAAGTCTATCATCGTCAGACCGCGCCGATCCTGCCGTATTATCGCGATCGCGGCATTCTGCGCCGGGTCGACGGCAGGGCCGACATCGACGCGGTGACGCGAGAGATCGACAAGATCATCGGGTGAGCCGCCAACGATCTCAAGGGGGATCGGAATGATCGAACCTTACACCGCCGTGGGGTTGATCCCGAGCTTCTGGGGCATTCGCCGCCGGGAGGACATCGAGAAAAACTTGGAGCACCTGGAAAGCCTGACAAAGGCAGCGTTCTGGTTGTCCAATCTGGACATCCCGGTCCGTCTCGTGGCCATTCCCGAGGGTGCGCTACAGGGGTTCAACGACGAGGTCCTCGACGTCGATCACACCGAATTCGCACGCAACTGCGCGATCGACATCCCCGGCCCGGAGACCGATCGCCTCGGGCGGCTCGCTCGCAATTGGGGCGTGTTCATCATGGCGCAGGCCAAGGCGCGTCACGAAGACTGGCCCGACCGTTTCTTCAATGTCGGCTTTCGTTGTCGATCCGGACGGCGCGGTCGTCCTGAAGCATTACAAGATCTCGGCTCTGCTGCCCTGCGAGCGCTCGATCTCGCCGCACGATGTCTTCGACTGGTGGGTCGAGAAATACGGCCGCACATTGCAGGCGTTCTGGCCGGTCGCCGACACCGCGATTGGGCGCCTCGGGATCATGATGGCGATGGAAGGCAGCTACCCCGAGAACGGCCGCGGTCTCGCCCTCAACGGCGCCGAGGTGGTCTATCGCGCCTCGCTCCCGACGCCTTTCACCGAGAACGATTTCTTCGAGATTTCAAACCGGGCGCGTGCGCTCGAGAACAACATGTACATCGTCGCGCCCAATATCGGCGGCTACCACCTCTACCCGGACAGCGAGACGCCGATCGACGCCGGCGGCGGCCAGTCGATGATCGTCGACTACCGCGGCGCGATCGTCGGCAAGCAGCGCGACACGAACGGCTCGACCTTCGTCGCCGGGGTGATCAACATCGAGGCGCTGCGCCACCATCGGCAATCGGCGCAGGTGACAAACTGGCCCAAGGACATCCGCGCCGAACTCGCGCAGATCATATACGAGCAGCCGATCTATCCGAAGAACCTCTATCTCGACAGGGTCCCCGGCCGGCACGCCGAATACAAGCGGGAGGTCATCGACCAACAGGTCCGGCTGATGCAGGAGCGCGGCATCTGGAAGCCGCCGGCAAGCGGCTGACGCAGCTGCGCCCACATCGTCTTTCCCGCGAAAGTGGGAATCCAGAGCCGGCAAGCACCTGCGCTGTAGACCTGGACCCCCGCTTTCGCGGGGGTGACGATTATAAGGTTTGAAATTTGGGGAAGGCGATGTCCGAGACCGTGAAATATCTGCTCGAAGAAAGCCGGCTGCCGAGGGAGTGGTACAACATCGTGGCCGATCTGCCGCGGCCGCCGGACCCGGTGCTGCACCCCGGCACCTTGCAGCCGGTCGGGCCCGCGGATCTGGAGCCGCTGTTCCCGATGGCGCTGATCGCGCAGGAAGTGGCGACGGAGCGGACGATCGAAATTCCCGAACCGATCCGCGAGATCTACCGGCTGTGGCGCCCCTCGCCGCTCTATCGAGCCCACCGGCTGGAGCGGGCGCTCGATACGCCCGCCAGGATTTACTACAAATACGAGGGCGTCAGCCCGGCCGGCAGCCACAAGCCGAACACCGCGGTGGCGCAGGCCTTCTACAACAAGGAGGCCGGCGTCAAACGGCTCACGACCGAGACCGGCGCCGGGCAGTGGGGTTCGGCGCTGGCCTTTGCCGGCGCCTTGTTCGGGCTCGAGGTTCGCGTCTACATGGTGCGCATCAGTTTCGAGCAGAAGCCCTACCGCAAAGCGCTGATGGAGGCTTGGGGCGCGCAATGCGTCGCCAGCCCCAGCGATGAAACAAATGCCGGACGGCAGAACTTGGCGGAACATCCCAATTCGCCGGGGAGCCTCGGGATCGCCATCAGCGAGGCCGTCGAAGTCGCCTCGCAGCAAGCCGACACCAAATACGCCCTCGGCAGCGTCCTCAACCATGTATTGCTGCACCAGACCGTCATCGGCCAGGAGGCCATGGCGCAGCTCGAGATCGCCGGCGACTATCCCGATATCATCGTCGGCTGCACCGGCGGCGGCAGCAATTTCGCCGGCATTGCCTTTCCGTTTATCGGCGCGGGCTTGCGCGGCGGTCCCAAGCCGCGCGTCATCGCCTGCGAGCCCTCGGCCTGCCCGAGCCTGACGCGCGGCAAATACGCCTATGATTTCGGCGACACGGGGCATCTGACGCCGCTGGTAAAGATGCACACGCTCGGTTCGACGTTTGTGCCGCCGGGCTTCCACGCCGGCGGGTTGCGCTACCACGGGATGGCCCCGCTGGTGAGCCTCCTACAGGAACTCGGGCTCATCCAATCCCGCGCTTACACGCAATCGAGCTGCTTCGAAGCCGGCATCCAATTCGCCCGCACCGAGGGCATCCTGCCGGCGCCGGAAGCCAACCATGCGGTGCGTGGGGCGATCGAGGAGGCGCTGCGTTGCAAGGCGGAAGGCATTCCGCGCACGATCCTGTTCAATCTCTGTGGTCATGGTCACTTCGACATGCAGGCCTATATCGATTTTCAGGCGGGCAAACTCGAGGACCGTCCCTATGACGAGGCCCGGCTCGACGCCGCGTTCGCCAATCTGCCGCGGGTGGCCGCGGGTTAGAAGCTCGCGGGTGGTCCGAAGAGACGGTGCGCTGTGGTTGGGGTTGACGCGACGGGCGCGATGCTTATACTGCGCGCCCTTGCGAAAGTGCGAAGCAGCCCACATCTTTGTTCTTTATGAGGAGAAGCGCGAGTGGCGCGGATCGCTGGCGTCAACATTCCTAATCAAAAGCGGGCCCCGATCGGGCTGACCTACATCCACGGTATCGGGCGGACCAAGGCTCTCCAAATCTGTAGCCGCGTCGGTATTCCGATCGAGCGGCGTGTGCACGAGATGACCGATGACGAGGTCTTGCGCGTCCGCGAGCTGATCGACCGCGAATACACGGTCGAGGGCGACCTCCGGCGGCAGGTGGCGATGAACATCAAGCGCTTGATGGATCTCGGCTGCTACCGCGGACTGCGTCACCGCAAGGGGCTGCCGGTGCGGGGTCAGCGCACCCATACGAACGCGCGAACGCGCAAGGGGCCGGCCCGACCGATCGCCGGGAAGAAGAAATAACGGCCACAGCTCGAACCGACCGGCGGAAAGGAATACATGGCGAGAACGGCGGCAGCGGCGCCGCGGCTGCGCAGGCGCGAACGGAAGAACATCACCTCGGGCACAGCCCATGTGAACGCCACGTTCAACAACACGATGATCACGATCACGGATGCCCAGGGCAATACGATCGCGTGGTCCTCGTCGGGCAGCCAGGGTTTCAAAGGTTCTCGAAAATCAACCCCTTACGCCGCGCAGGTTGCTGCCGAGGACGCCGGACGGAAGGCCATGGAGCACGGCATGCGCACCCTCGATATCGAGGTAAAGGGGCCCGGTTCCGGGCGCGAATCCGCGTTGCGTGCGCTGCAGGCGGTCGGCTTCGCGGTCACCTCGATTCGCGATGTGACGCCGATCCCGCACAATGGCTGTCGTCCGCCCAAGCGGCGTCGAGTCTGACGCGAAAAACCAGCCCGCCGGTTGGGGTGGGCGTGTCGAGAAAACGCCGGACGCTCTTTAGCGGCCGGCGGCCGATGTTGCGGATCGAAATCCGCATTGAATGACCGAGGTACGACTGTGCTTCAAAGAAATTGGCAAACACTGATCAAACCGAAACAGCTGTCGGTTGAGCCGGGCGACGACCCCAGGCGTGTCGCCACGGTCGTCGCCGAGCCGCTGGAGCGCGGCTTCGGGCTGACATCTGGGAAATGCGCTGCGCCGGGTGCTGATGTCGTCGCTGCAGGGTGCGGCGATCACTTCGATGCAGATCGAGGGCGTATTGCACGAATTTTCCTCGCTTCCCGGCGTGCTCGAGGACGTCACCGACATCGTCCTCAACGTCAAGAGCATCGATTTGCGGATGTATGGCGAGGGTCCCAAGCGCATGCGGCTGCGTGCCAGCGGACCGGGTGAAGTCCGCGCCGGCGCGATCGAGACGGGCCACGATATCGATATCATGAACCCCGACCTCGTGATCTGTACGCTCGACAGCGGTATCAGGATCGCGATGGAGCTGACCGTCGAGAACGGCAAGGGCTATGTCCCGGCAACGCAAAACCGGCCCGAGGACGCGCCGATCGGGCTCATCCCGGTCGATGCGCTGTTCAGCCCGGTGCGCAAGGTCTCGTACCGGGTCGAGAACACCCGCGTCGGCCAGGTCACCGATTACGACCGGCTAGCTCTCAGGGTCGAGACCAACGGCGCGGTAACCCCCGAGGACGCGGTCGCTCTGGCTGCCCGCATCCTGCAGGATCAGCTGCAGCTCTTCATCAATTTCGAAGAGCCGCGCCACCCATCGGAAGACGTCCGCCCGAGCGAGCTGCCGTTCAACAAGAACCTGCTGCGCAAGGTGGACGAGCTGGAGCTTTCGGTACGCTCGGCCAACTGTCTGAAGAACGACAATATCGTCTATATCGGCGACCTGGTTCAGAAATCCGAGGCCGAAATGCTGCGGACCCCGAACTTCGGGCGCAAATCTCTCAACGAGATCAAAGAGGTGCTGGCCCAGATGGGGCTTCATCTCGGCATGGAGATCCCGAATTGGCCGCCCGAGAACATCGAGGAATTGGCCAAGCGCCTCGACGAGCCCTATTGAGGATCACCTGCGATGCGCCATCGCCTCCACGGCCGCGGCTTCAGCCGCAAATCCGCCCATCGCAAGGCGATGTTCGAGAACCTCGCGGCGGCCTTGATCAAGCACGAGCAGATCAAGACGACCCTCCCCAAGGCCAAGGACCTGCGCCCGATCGTGGAGCGGCTGATCACGTCAGGCAAGCACGGCGGTTTGGCCAACCGCCGCCGTGCGATCGCCGCGCTGCAGGATGCGGGTCTCGCCAACAAGCTGCTGACGACCCTGGCGGAGCGCTACGCCGACCGGCCCGGCGGCTATACACGCATTATCAGGGCCGGCTACCGCTATGGCGACAACGCCGCGATGGCCGTCATCGAGTTCGTCGACCGCGACCCCGATGCCAAAGGCAAGGATTCCGGCCCGACCGGCACCGAAGAAGAGGCTGCAGAGGAAGCCGCGTAGGGCGGAAAAGCGCAGCGCATTCCGCCGCGTGACGTATGGGACGCCGCCACGGAATGGCGGAATGCGCTGGCGCTTTTCCGCCCTACGGTCCCGGTGCACGACGAAGCTATCGTACCTGACGTGCCGCTTAACGGGCCGAGATTGCTGGCCCGCAGGTAGGTCGACGAGACCGAGGTATCGAGTCACTCGTGATTGAGCCGCCGTCGCGGCGCTGATGCCAGATCAGGCTGGCTTCCCCCCAACCGCGCCAGCCGGCGTGGGCTCTCGCGTTCGATCAACGCTCTGAGCGCCTCGCGCACCAACGCGGATTTTTCGCGCAATCCGCTGTGGCTCTGTGCTTTCTTCACCAACTCATCGTCGAGGTCGAGGGTCGTCCGCATTCGGCATCCTTCAGATTCAGATCGGCATCATGACTTGCATTGTTTGATGGATGTTTCGATGCCGATGCGATCGGGCGGAATGCTAACGCCTGTAGATTTCCTATAAGAACAGGTGGGTTGGGGTACTAGGATGAGCGAACAACGAGGAGGGGGCGAAATGCTGTTCAAATGCCTGCCGCCGGGGGCGGAAATCCCAGGGCGCTTTCCGGGGCCGGCTCACGCACGCGGCAAATGGTTTACCGTCGATATCCACTGCCACGTGCGGACCCCAAAAGCTGCGGAAATGGTAGCGGGCCACACCGCTGCGACGCGGCACCCGCGGGAGGAATACGCCAACGAACGGACGCGCCAAGTCAATCGCGAGCAGGCCGCGCGCACCCGCATCCAATTCACTTCGGTCGAGAAGCGGCTCGCCGATATGGACCGGATGGGGATCGACATCCAGGCGATCTCGCCCTCGCCGAACCAAACCTATTACGGCGCCGATCCCGATCTCGGCATCGCGACCGCGCGGGTCGTCAACGACAACCTCGCGGATATCGCGGGGCGTCATCCCGATCGTTTTGTGCCGCTCGGCACAGTGCCGTTTCAGGCGCCCGACCTCGCCGTCGCGGAGCTCGACCGCATCCATAAGTCGCTAGGTTTTCGCGGCATCGAGATCGCGACTAATGTCGCCGGCGAGGATTTCTCCGCCGAACGGTTTCGCACGATCTTCGCGCGGATCGAGGAGCTCGGTCTCCTCGTCTTCATGCACCCGACCGGATTTCCCGAGGCGCGGCGGTTTGCCGACCATTACCTAGTCAATGTGATCGGCAACCCGCTCGATTCGACGGTCGCCCTCCATCACCTGATCTTCGGCGGCGTGTTGCACGACCATCCCAACCTGAAACTCGTGATCGCGCATGGCGGCGGCTATCTGCCGGCCTATTCCGGCCGGATCGATCATGCTGCGGCGGCGCGGCCCGATTGCTGCGAGAAGATAAACCGGATGCCGACGACTTATCTGAAGCGGCTCTATTTCGACACGATCGTCTTTACCCACCATCAGCTCGAATATCTGGTCGATGAATATGGTGCCGACCACGTGTTGGTGGGCACCGACTACCCGGCCGATATGGGCGAGATCGACCCGATCGGGTTTATCGAGGGTGCCCGCGGGCTCGATGACAACGAACGCCGGGCGATTCTCGGCGGGAATGCCGCGCGGCTGTTGAGCATCGAGATCCCGAGGAGACCGCAATGAGCCGCGCCGGAGAGGACATTCTGTTCAAATGCCTGCCGCCGGGAACGGAGCCGTTTGCCGGCCGCTTTCCGGGCCCCGTCCATGCCCGCGGCAAATGGTTCGCGATCGACATCCACTGCCATGTCCGTTGCGAGAAGGCGGCGGCGATGGTCGAAGGCAATTCCGATGTCTCTCGGTGGTTCCTCGAAACCTCGGCCACCGCGCGCAGCCGCGAGATCAATCGGCAAAACGGCGTGAGGACCGGCGCCCAGGGCTCGTCGCCCGAGAAGCGGATCGAGGATATGGACCGGATGGGGATCGACATCCAGGCGATCTCGCCGGCGCCGCGCCAGACCTATTACGGCGCGGACCCCGATCTCGGTCTCGAGGCATCGCGCGCCATCAACGATTTCATCGCGGATATTTGCGACCGCTACCCGGACCGCTTCGTCGGTCTCGGGACAGTGCCGTTCCAGGCCCCCGAGCTGGCGCTGGCAGAGCTCGACCGATTGCATAAATCGCTGGGCTTCCGCGGCATCGAGATCATGACCCACGTCGCCGGCGACGATCTGTCGGAAGAACGCTTTCGCAAGATCTTTGCGCGCTGCGAGGAATTGGGCCTCCTCGTCTTCATGCACCCCGACGGGTTTACCGAAGCGCGGCGCCTCGCCGACCATTACTTCAACAATGTGATCGGCAATCCGCTCGATTCGACGGTGGCTCTGCATCACCTGATCTTTGGCGGCGTGCTCGCCGACAATCCCAACCTGAAGCTGGTCGTCGCGCATGGCGGCGGGTTTCTGCCGGCTTATCCAGGGCGCATCGACCACGCCGCCTCGGCGCGCCCGGATTGTTGCGAGCGTATCCACCGGATGCCGAGCACCTATCTGAAGCGAATCTATTTCGACGCGCTCGTATACACCCACCACCAGCTGGAATACCTCGTCGAGCAATACGGCGCCGACCACATCCTGATGGGCACCGACTACCCCGCCGATATGGGCGAGGTCGATCCGATCGGAATGATCGAAGGCACACCAGGGCTCGACGATGTCGAGCGCCGCGCGATCCTAGGGCGCAACGCCGCAAGGCTGCTCAGCCTCGAAATTCCGACGACCGCGCGGTAGAATGATTGTCAGGGCGTTCTCTCTCGCATTTCCGGCGAAGGCCGGGATCCATAGCCGAAATGGACCCCGGCCTTCGCCGGGGAGACGGGTTAGCGGCGCCATCCTTATTCCACGGAGGGCGCATGAAATTTCTTACTGATGAACAGCTGAGCAAATTAGAGCCGGCCGAGACATCGTCGTTTCCGTCGCCGGTACCGACGCAGATCGTGTCGAGCGACGAATACCTGCCGGTGCCGCAGACTGAAAAGCAGGCCGAGGTCGAGGCGCGGCTCAAGGATCTGAGCGACCGGCTCGCCCGTCGGCAGGACCTGTCGCGGCGGCGCTTCTTTCAGACCGCCTCTGGCATGGCCGCCTCGTTCCTGGTCATGAACCAGGTCTTCGGCCGCCTCTTCGAGGTCAGCGAGGCGGAGGCGGCGACGCCGGACATGGCGGCCGAGCGCGCGCAGGGGCTGTCGTCGCAGTTCATCATCGATGGCCACACGCATTTCCTGCGCGACGACACGCGGCTGATGGGCTTTATCAAAGCGCGCGAGGCGGTCGGCAAGGCTGGCTGGAACAAGGAGATCGGCGACAAGGAACAGACCATCGACGATCTCAAATACTCCAACTACATCAAAGAAATTTACATGGACAGCGACACCAAGGTGGCGCTGTTGTCGAACTCGCCGTCGGAAGTGCCCGAGGACTGGTTCATTCCGCAGGAGCAGGTGTTCAAGACCCGCGAGCAAGTCAACAAGGAGGCCGGCTCGCGGCGGATGATGGCGCATTTCACAATCACCCCGGGCTGGCCCGGTTGGCTCGACCAGGTCGACAAGGCAATCGAAGTCTACAAGCCCGATTCCTGGAAGGGCTATACGGTCGGCGACAACACCCACAAGGAGCTCGCCAACCACCCCTTCCACCTCGACGACGAGAAACTGATGTACCCGTTTTATGAAAAGGCGGTGAAATCGGGCATCCGGAACGTCTGCATCCACAAAGGTCTGTTCGCGCCCGCCGTCGAGGAAAAATTCCCGCGGCTGCGCCCCTATGCCGATGTCAGCGATGTCGGGAAGGCGGCGAAGGACTGGCCGCAACTCAATTTCCTGATCTATCACTCGGGCTATCGCTGGATCGGCGCCACCCCGGCGGAGGGCATGGCGGAGTTCGACCGGACCGGCCGCAGCTCGTGGACCAGTGACCTCGCCGAGATCCCCGAGAAGTACGGCGTCACGAATGTCTATGGCGATCTGGGACAGCTATTCGCCTGGACCGCGGCCGCCGAGCCGCGCCTCGCTGCGGCGCTGATGGGTATGCTGGTCAAGGGGCTCGGCGCCGATCATGTGCTGTGGGGCACCGATGCGGTGTGGACCGGAGCGCCGCAATGGCAGATCGAGGGGCTGCGGCGCCTCGAAATCCCCGAAGAAATGCAGAAGAGATACGGGTTCAAGCGGTTGGGGCCGGCCGATGGCCCGCTCAAGAACGGGATCTTCGCCGAAAACGCTGTGCGGCTTTATAACTTCGACAAGCGGGCCGGGCTCGCCAAGCCCGATCGTTTTGCCGAGATCAAGGCCGATTATGTCAAGGATGGCCCGGGCCGCAGCAACCTTCGCTACGGCTGGGTCAGCAACGCGGGTTGACCCAGGCGGCGTGTTGCGGCGCACCCTGGTGCGTGCGGCGCTTTCGGGCGGGATCCTCGGTCTAGCGATCCCGTCCGCGGCGGCGCCGCAGAAAATGTCCCAAGCCGCCGCGGAGTATCAGAACCGGCCAAAGAACGGGCTCACTTGCGCCGCTTGCAGCTTGTTCCGTAGAGCCCCGCTCCTGTGAGGTCGTAGAAGGCGACATCAGCCCTAATGGCTGGTGCAAATTTTTTGATCTGCCGGATTGAAGAGCGCGATCAAGGCTCCCTTGAACTGCGGTTGCCGTTGTCGAGCCGGCGTGTAGATAACCCGTAGATAACCCGCCGTCGGCCTTCGCCGCCCTGCACCGTCGGCCATCCGCGCCCGCGCCTGCTCACAAGTAGCGGGTCGGACGGATCAAGGTGCGCCACATGTGCGCCGACGGGCTGCTGTCCCAGCCGAGCCCTTCCTTCGGCTGCTTGAAGTTGCGGCCGATGATGTCCGTGAACTCCTGCAGCTGCACGACCACGTCCGGGTCGAACGAGTAGATGTCATGGACCGTGATCATCCGCGCGGTCATGTACCATTTGTGGTCGCGAGCCCGCTTGTACTCTTCCTCGATGTAGGGGTCGGGCCGGTAATCGGCGCCGAAATTCTTGATGTAGGATTCAGGATAGGAATATCCGACCGACTCGTCCGCGTAGAAACGCAGCGCCTGATGGGCGCGGATCGCCCAGGAGACTTCCTCGTCGACATAGGGCGCCACCATCTGGGCTCCCCAGTAGCCGTGATCGGCGCGGATGAAGCCGATGACCCCGATATCGTGCACGAGGCAGGCGAGGACGATCTTTTCGTCCATTCCGGCCCTGACCGCATGCCGGGCGCTCTGCAGCAGGTGGTTCGCCGGACCAAACCGATATTTGAAAAAGTCCATCAGGGCGGGCTTCTCCGGCATCGTGGGCAGGCGCGGGTCGTCCCCCATCAGCATGTGCTTGCCGGGGTTTGCCGCCAGCAATGCCGGGCCGTTCGGGATGCTCATATCGCCGTCGGCAAGCTTGAACAGGCGCGATTTGACGATGATTGCGTCGAGCTCGCGCATCATCCGGTGCTCGAGCGCGTCGGCGCGCTCGGCCAACGTCATAGTATCGTTCATTCGAGGGACCTTTCTGATTCATTGAAGCGATTGGCAACCGTAGCAAATCGCGGGCGTTGGTTGCTAGTCTGACGACTCAGCCCAGGTCACTGAAAGGCCCGCATAATGGCCCGTCATTTCGGCGTTCTGATCCCTTCCACGAATACGACCGTCGAGACGGAATGCCGGCTGCTTCCACCGGCCTATCAGGCGCATATCGGGCGGCTGATGACGAGCACGCCGGGCCAGACCTTTTCGCCGAGCCGGGACGAAGACATCGACTACCAGTCGCGTCTGCTCGGTACTGCCAAAGTCGAGCTGGTGATCCTGGCGCAGACCTCGGCAAGCCTGTTTGTCGATGATTATGATGAAGTGACGACGCAACGCATGAGTGCCGGCGCCGGAGTTCCGGCGATCACCTCGGCGCAAGCGGTCGGCCGGGCGCTCCGGGCTCTGAGGGCGCATCAGATCGCGATCGTTTCGCCTTATTCGGACGCTGTCAACGAGCGCGCCGCGCGCTATTTCAAAACCAAGCACGGGCTCGAAACCGTGGCTCTCGAAGGCTTTGGCGCGACCAATTCCTATGCGATCGGGCAGCTCGGCCCGGAAAACGCGCGCGAGGCTTTCGCCAGAATAAACCGGCCTGAAATCGAGGCCTTTGTCGTCCCCGGCGGCAATTTCCCGACCATGAGCTCGGTCGCCGGCTGGGAGCAGGAGTTCGACAAGCCTGTCGTAACCACCAATCAGGCTTCGTTCTGGGCGATGCTGCGCGCCTTCAACACCGGCGACCGGCTCCCCACTTTTGGCCGCCTCCTCGCAGAGGTCCCGCCCGGCTAGGGCAGGTAGTAAGCGAACACGACGGGAGAGACGAAAGCCCAGGTCTCGATGAATTCGGAACGGTCGGGTATGCGGCCGAGCTCCTCCATCGCACCCAGCAGGCAGAACCAGTTGAGTACCTCGTGCTGACCACTGTCTTCGATCTCGTCGGTCGTGTAGCGGTGCCAGGTTGCGTAATCCCCTGTTTTCAACGCCTCATAGAGCCGCCGGTCGGCGCCGACATCGGGCCAGAGCTGATAATTCTTCTCGGTCAGAAACGAGTGCGACCAGCTCGACGACGCGACAATCGCGGTTCGCCACGGGCTTTTCGCCATGACGCGCGCAGTGGCGGCCCCGACTTCCATGCAGCGGGCCGGGCTTGGCGAAGGTGGGTCGAGGTCGCGGATTTTGTCGCGCATGGCCAATGGCAATCGCAACCCGCGCGCCGCATTGACGCGGCGGCCGTAGCAATTGACTGAGAACGGCACGAGCGGATAATCGAACCCGACCCGCTCATTGTCCAATAACAGGATCGTATTCTCAAAAGCGTGGCCGAGCGGATGGTGCAACGGCTTGTACGCGTAGGCGGCGTCGATCCCCGTCTCGAGCAGGCCGGAAGCGAGATATTTGCCGGCCTCGCGATGGCCGCTCAGACGGAAGGATTTATCGGCTGGCTCGTTCCACGGGTTGTAGCTCGATCGGCGGTGCTTCCAGGGCTGGATGTCCCGGTCCTCATAGGCGAGCACCGCAAAGGGCGGAACGATGTCCTCCTTGAAATTCTCGTACTGGTCGTCGCCGAACATGACGATGACATCGGGATTGAAGTCATCGAGTGCGCGTCGGACCTCGGCAAAATGCCGGCGGAACACCTGACGCGCCTTTCCGGCTGACGTGGTGCCAAAATCGTTGCCGAGCTCCTCACGCAGCTGAGGCGGCCAGCGCGACGGGTCCTTCATTTCTGCAGGCATGTCAGGATCGTCGAGAGAGGCCCGCATCATCACGGTCCAGTCCTCGTCCCGGCGCAGCATCACCGGCCGGTGTGTGCATCCCAGTCCCAGAATCTCTCTCATTTATTCCTCCCATAATTGCCCCCACCCTAACCCTCCCCCGCCATGCGGGGGAGGGAATCATTCTCCCTCCCCCGTGCCAACGGGGGAGGGTTGGGGTGGGGGCTTACTCCCGCGGCTAAGCCCGGTTGGCGTGGTAGTACGAATTGCGCAGCACTCGGCCGGGCAATGCGCCGGTGTGCTTGCCCTCCTCCAGCAGCACCTGGCCGTTGACGATCGTCGTGTGGACGCCTTCGGCCGGCTCCTTGATTCGCCAGCCGCCGGCCGGGAAGTCGTGCACGACCTCCTCGTGGCCGCACTTCACCGTGGCGGGGTCGAAGATGACGATGTCCGCCGCCAGCCCCGGCCGCAGCATGCCGCGATCGTAGAGCCCGAAGGTCGAGGCCGAGTCGAAGGTGAGCCGCCGCACAGCTTGCTCGAGGCTCATCACCTGCTTTTCGCGCACCCACTCGCCGAGCAACTTGGTGATGTAGCCGTAGCCGCCGTGGAACTGGACGTGCGCGCCGCCGTCCCCGAGCCCGATCACCGCGTTGGGGTGGGTGAGGATCTTGGTCAGCGCCTCGTCGTCGACATTGTTCTCGGCCTGCAGGAAGCGGGTTTCGAGCTTCTCCTCGACAACCAGATCGAGGAACGCGTCGATGACCCGCTTCCCCTGCTTCTCGGCGATCTGGCCGATCGTCTTGAACTGCATCCACTTGTTCTTTTCGAGCGCCGGCTGGTTGACCCACATGTAGTTCCACCAGGTCTTCGAGAAGCCGACGGCGCTCTCCGGCTTGTTGACGACCGCCTCGTCGTGCAATTTGGCGCGGATTTCGGGATCGGCGTAGAGCCGCAATTTCTCCTCGTCCGACATCAACAGGATCGGGTGCCACGTCGGCAGGCCGCGGAACACCTGGCAGTTCTTCATCGTGAAGTCCTGCGTGATCCGGTTCGGGCTGCACATCGGGTAGGCGCGGATGCCGAGCGCCGCGGTCTCCTCGACCCGCGCCATATGCACCTTCCATTCGTCCGGCTTGCGCATCGTTTGCGAGAGGCTGTTGTAAACGACGGTGCGGCCGGTGGCCTCGGCGAGGCGGCGGATCATGCCGTCCTTCAGTTCGACATATTGGCCGCCGCCTGCTTGGATCGTGCCGGTGCCCATCTCCCGCAACACATCGGCGAGCGCGAAGATCTCCTTTTCGTCGGCCCACAAGGCCGGGATATGGACGCCCTGCGGGTCGTAATGGCCTTTTTCGCGCGACACGGAGAGCCCTAGCGCGCCGGCCTTCATACCGTCGCGGACGACATCCTGCATCGCCTTGATCTGGTTGTCGGAGGCGCCCGGCTTCTGGCACTCGTCGCCCATCACATAATGGCGCACCGCCGTATGGCCGATCAGATTGCCGACATTGATGCCAAGGCGCTTGTCGAGACAGTCCATGTATTGGCCGGTCGTTTCCCAGTCGAACTCGACCGTGCGCAATATCTCCATCGGGATCGCTTCGACGTAGGAGAGAAACTCGGCCAGCCGCTCCTCGGCGCCCTTGCGCACCGGCGCCAGCGACAGAGAGCAATTGCCGAAGATGACGGTGGTGGCGCCGTGCTCGGGGGAAAACGTGCACAGCGGGTCCCAGGTGACCTGCGCATCATAGTGGCAGTGATTGTCGATAAAGCCGGGCGCAACGGCGCGGCCCTCGGCGTCGATCGTGCGGCTGGCCGCGCCGCTCAATTTGCCGATTTCGGCGATCTTGCCGTTCTTGACGCCGACGTCGCCCCGAAAAGCCGGCATTCCCGAGCCGTCGACGACGCGGCCATTCTTGATCAGCAGATCGTACGCCATCGGTTATTCTCCTTAGGGCGGGTAATTTTCGAGTGCGAAGTGTAGCGCCTCCGGCGGCGCGATGAGCCATGACGAGGACGCGGGGGTGGTAATCGTAAAGCGATGGCGGTAGTGGCCGGGACACCGGTTCGTGCTAAGGCTGTGTTCAGCCGACGCTGCGTACGGAGCCGCCAAGCTATGACACTATCCGCCGACGAATATCACGATCATCTGAAGACTACCGCGGTGCGCGCCGGCTTCAGCTTCGAAGATGTCGTATTGCCGAGCGATAAGACCGTGCTCGTCGGTCACCTTCGTTTCCGGTATCTCGATTGGGGCAATGAGGGATTGCGGCCGCTCCTTTTCCTGCATGGCGGGGCTTTGACGGCGCATACCTGGGATCTCTGCTGCCTCGCATTGCGCGACGAATTCCACTGCATTGCGCTCGACCAGCGGGGACATGGCGACACCGACTGGGCGCCCGACGCCGATTATTCGATTGCGGCGCAGCGCGAGGACGTCAAAGGCGTTGTCGACACGCTCGATCTCGACCATTTCATCCTCGCCGGGATGTCGATGGGCGCGATCAATGCGCTCGCGTTTGCAATCCACTACCCGGAGAGACTTTCTCATCTGGTGCTGATCGATGCCGGCCCCGAGGTCAGGCGTCCGGGATCTCGCCGCATCCGCGATTTTGTCAATGGCGGCGCCAATCCGGAGCCGCTCGACGCGATCATCGAGCGGGCGCTGGCCTTCAACCCGCGCCGCGATCCCAAGGTCCTGCGCCGCAGCCTGATGCACAATCTGCGTCAGCAGACCGATGGAAACTGGACCTGGAAATACGATCGCAGACGCTTCCAGGAGATGGGCGAGACGCACACTGCGGAGCGGCGCAAGCTTGCCGAAGGCCTCGCCAAAGTGACCTGCCCGACCCTGGTCGTGCGCGGCGCCGAGAGCGACGTCTTCCATGAGGAGGACGCCGAGCGGCTGGCGGCGCGACTGCCCGACGGTCGCTACATCACGATCCCCAAAGCCGGCCACACGGTGCAGGGCGACAACCCCAAGGACCTCGCCGCCGCATTGCGCGAATTTATTGGTTAAGTGCCCCCACCCTAACCCTCCCCCGCTCGCGGGGGAGGGAAGGGAGGGGGCCGCAGGGGCGGTGAGCGACTCGCGGCTCAATCCCTGAGTTCGGGGACGACCCAGAACGGCTTCTGGCCGCGGGAGACGCGCTCGAAATTGTCGAAGGCGTTGCGCCAGCGCTTCCAGTGATTATCCCAGGTCGGCCCGGCGCCGTGCGGAGAGAAGATCGCGTTTTTCATCGTGAACAACTCATGGTCGGGCTTGGGCGGCTCTTCGACCATGACGTCGAGCCCGGCGCCCAGGATCTTCTCGTCGCGGAGCGCCATATAGAGCGCCCTCTCGTCGACGACCGGGCCGCGGCACGTGTTGATCAGTATCGCGGTCGGTTTCATCATCGCCAGCTCGCGCTCGCCGATCAGATTGTGCGTCGATTTGTCGAGCGGCACGTGCAAGGTCACGATATCGGAAGTCTTCAACAGCTCGGGGAACAGCGCAAAGCGGATGCCGAGCGCATCCTCCTGATCGGTGGTCAGCCGATTGATGTCGTAATATTTGATATGCATGTCGAAGGCTTTGGCCCGGCGCGCCACTTTCTTGCCGATGTTGCCGAGGCCGACAATGCCCAAGGTCTTGTCTTCCAGCTCGTATAGCTTGGCCGAATTGAAGTCATTGCCGCGCCAGCGGCCGGATACCACGCCCTCGTGCTGCCAGATCAACTTGCGGCACACCGCCAGCATCAGCATCATTGCATGCTCGGCCACCGCCGTCGCATTGGCGCCGCCATTGTTGCAGATCGGTACGCCAGCCGCGCGCGCGGCTTCCAAATCATAGGTGTTGTAGCCGGCGCTCAAGGTCTGCACGATCCGCAGCTTCGGCGCGACTTGGTAGAATTCCGGCCCGTGCTTGAACTGCCCCGCCCCGATGTAATACTCGGTGTCTTTCAGCAATTCGAAGAATTCGGGCCTGCCATGCGGGGCGGTGGCCAGCTGCCAGCCGGGCGGCAGCAAGTCGTGAGCGATCGCGAGGGTCTCTTCGGAATGGGTGCCGGGGGTGAGAATGCGTGGCATGTTGCGTCTCCTCTTTGGGGGGATTGTCGCCCTGGTTGGCAAGAGCCGCATCGTAGCGATACCTTGCGATCCTCGTCAAATCAGCCCGGAAGAACAGAAACATGCCCGAGTCGCTCGAAGACCGCTTTCAGAACCTGCATGAGTTTGTGACGAAGGCGCGCACCAATCTCGATCGCAACAATTGGGACTACCTGATCGGCGGCTCCGAGACCGAGACGACCCTGGCACGCAACCGGCTGGCGCTCGATGCGATAGGCTTCCGGCCGCGGGTATTGCGCGACGTGTCGAACATCGATTGCAGCAGCTCGCTGTTTGGCAAGAAGCTGCGCATCCCGGTGCTGTGCGCCCCGGTCGGCTCGCTCGAGGTGTTCGAGCCGGGCGGCGGCGCCACGGTCGCCGAGGCGACGCGCGCCTTTGGCAATGGCATGATCTTGAGCTCGGTGTCGCATCCCGGGCTCGACAAGACAGCCGAGGCCTCGGGCAACGGCTTCAAGATCTTTCAGCTCTATGTTCGCGGCGACGCCGCCTGGGTCGACGACCATGTCCGCCGCGCCATGGACAGAGGCTACAACGCCTTTTGTCTGACCGTCGACACCGACAGCTACAGCCGGCGCGAACGCGACATCGCCAAGCGTCATCAGCGTCGGCGCGTCCGCGTCGCCGATGCCCGCATTTTCCAGGCTCAGTTCAACTGGCGCGATGTCGAGCGCATCAAGAAGGGCTTCGACATCCCGCTGATCTTGAAAGGCATCGCCACCGCCGAGGACGCCAAGATCGCGGTCGAGCACGGGGTGAACTGCGTCTATGTGTCGAACCACGGCGGGCGGCAGCTCGATCAGGGCGTCGGTTCGATCGATGTGCTGCCGGAGGTCGTCGAAGCCGTCGGCGGGCACGCGCGCATCATCGTCGACGGCGGCATCAGCCGCGGCACCGACGTGGTCAAGGCGCTGACTCTCGGCGCCGATGCGGTCGCCTGCGGCCAACTCTATGTCTACGGGCTCGCCGCCGCCGGCGCCGAAGGCATGGTGCGCCTCTTCGAGATTCTCGAAGACGAGATCCGCATCTGCCTCTCGCTGCTCGGCGTCACCGGCTACCACGAGCTCGACAATTCCTGCATCCGCCCAGCCCGCCAGGTCGTGCCGCCCCACGTCCACAGCGCCTTCCCCCACCTGAACCTGGCGCGCGAGACGTATTGACCGGGCCAGCGGGATCGCCCGAGCAGCCCTTCGCGATGCGGCGCGCCTCCCGCCCTCCTGTTTTTGCAATAAATCTACAGGACGCATCCACCCCTCCTGTCGACAGCACCGGCGATACAGTACGATCGGAATGTGGCAATTTTATCGTTCGAAAAACGCAAGAAGGAGCCTCACCTAAGTCACTACCCACGCTGGAGGCGGGGGTGGCGTCTTCAAATTATGATATCGTAATCGGATGCCCGCCTCACCTGCCGCAGATCCGGTTCTGAAGCGCTTCCGCGCTGCACTCGATGCTCTCTATGGCGACCGCATCGAACGGGTGGTGCTGTTCGGCTCGCGGGCGCGCGGCGACGCGCGGGAGGACTCCGACTACGATGTGGCGGTGTTTTTGAAAAATCTCGCCGACCGCTGGCAGGAGGTCGACCGCATCGTTCCGATTGTCACCGATGTCCTCTACGAAGACGGCGCGTTTATCCACGCCATGCCTCACCGTGCGGACTCCTATGAAGATCGCACCACGCTGATGCGGGAAATTCGCCGCGAAAGCATCGATCTGTGACGCCTGAAGCGAAGGAGCATTTAGACAAGGCCCGTCAATGCTTAGTCGCGCCCGAATTATTCTCGCCGCCGGAATAGGCGAAGACGCCGGCCGCAATGCCTACCTCGCGGCCTTTCACGCGGCGCAAGCGTTGATCGCGGAACACACGGGCAAAGACGCCAAAACCCACAAGGGCGTGCATGCCCAATTTGCCCGGCTGACGAGAAACGAGCCCCGGCTCGGTCTCGAGCTGCGCCAATTCCTGGCCCAGGCTTACGACATCAAGTCGATCGTCGATTACGGATTGGGGCCGGATATCGACGTGCTGCTGGACCGCGCCAGCGCAGCGATTGATACCGCCGAACAAAAAACGGGCAAGCAACGGTGAGACCGAAACGGGGCAGCGCAAAGTTGGCGGAGCGGCAGAGCACAAGCCCTACCACCCAATACCCTCCGAGACTACAGCCCGCTCGCGTCCGCAGTGACTGGACGTCGACCGGCTACGGTTCGAGCCGGAATGCGCTGTGCTTTGCCGCCGTGCGCTTGCTAAGATCGATATCGAAGCGAACTGGGAGCAATACCTCGACCGCCTGATCGTAGGCGCACCGGTGGGCAGACGAGGCCTATCGCGCGGAGGCAGCACCTCGTCGAGGCGGCGCGGCTCACCGCGCGCGATCCCCACGCCGTCGGTCTTGTTCATCCGCCCGAAGGCTGCAGCCTGCAGCCGCGGCAGCGCCGAAGTTACGCCGGGCGCTGGCGGGACGCCTGCGGCGCCGCGGCGGTCATTGTTGCGGCGACCTTGTCGGGGCGGGTGAAGGCGAGGTATTCGGCGGCGTATTCGGGGGGCAGGATTTCGACCATCGTCTCGTTCTCGACCCAGACCTCGATCACGTGGAACGGGCCGCGGTTGCAGCGGAAGCATTGCCAGCCCACACGGGCTGCGATCGCGTCGACCTTATCCGCGTCGGTGGCGACGCTCAATGCGAAATGGGTCGGGCCATAGCCGCGCGCTTCCGGCTTTTTCACAAAGCCCCCGCCGTTGCTGCCGCCCGGCTGAAGCTCGGTTCCCGCCGGGTAGACCTCGACACCCGACCCGTGCTCGTCGAGCTGAAGCGCGAAAAAGCTCCCCGGGTTGGGGGGAAACGGCACCGCCTTGCCGCCCATTAGCTCGGCCAAGACACCGGCGACATGGCTCGGGTCGCGGGCAGCGATCGATAGATGATGGATCATCGGTCCCTCATGACTGTTCCTCGGACGATGGATAGCACAAAATGGCCGCAGGCGCGACGCGCGGCAAGATGGGCTATAAACCGCAGATGATCCGCTTCCTGCTCGTTCTCATGCTCGTCCTTGTTCCTCTGTCATCCCGGGCGCAGCCAGCACCGGGGCCACCGGCGGTCGGCGTCGTGCGCGCCGAGCGGCAGCAGATCACGCAGACCGACGAGTTCATCGGCCGCATCCAGTCGGTCGGGCGGGTGGCGCTCGTCGCCCGGGTCAGCGCTTATCTTGAAAAGCGGCTGTTTGTCGAGGGCTCCGAGGTCAAAAAGGGCGATCTCCTCTACCTTCTCGAGCAGCCGCCGTTTCAGGCGCAGGTCGATGCCGACAAGGCCAATGTGGCGCAGCTCGAGGCGCAGCACACCTTTGCCCAGCAACGCTGGCGCGCGCCCAGTACCTTTTGAAAACGCCCGCCGGCCAGCAGCCGAATGTCGACCAAACCCTCGCCAATGAACGTTCTTTGGCAGCGCAGATCGCCTCCGCGAAGGCACAGCTGGAAACCGCCGAGATCAATCTCGGCTATACCGAGATCCGCGCGCCGATCGACGGCAAGATCAGCGCCACCGATGTCACCGAAGGCAATGTCGTCTCGCCGACCAGCGGGACCCTGGCGAACCTCGTCAGCCAGGACCCGATGTACGTGCTCTTTCCGGTCTCGACACGTGCGGGGCTCGATCTGCGCGACCGCTACGAAGCGAAGGGCGGCTTCAGCTGCGGTTGTGCTCAAGCTGCGACTGCCGGATGGGCGGATCTACGGGCAGGAGGGCAAGCTCGATTATGTTTCTCCGACAATCGCCGACTAACACCGACACGGTCGCGGTGCGCGGCGTCATCCCCAACCCGCTGCTTCCAGGCATGCCTCCGGGCGGGCCCGCCCCGCGCGAGCTCTTCGACGGCGAATTCGTGACGGTGATGCAGGAAGGCGTGCAGCCGATCACCGTTCTAGGCATTCCACGCGCCGCGGTTCTGTCTGACCAGCAAGGCGACTACGTCTACGTCGTCGATGCGCAGAACAAGGCGCAACGACGGCCGCATCCAGCTCGGCCAGTCGACGCCGTCGACGGCCGTCGTGAGCAATGGGCTGAAGGAAGGAGAGCTGGTCATCAGCGACGGGGTGCAGCGGGTCCGCCCCGGCGAAGTTGTATCGCCCGGCCCGGCGAGCCCGCCGCCGGCGATTTCCCCGGCGCCTGAGCAGGGGACGAGCGGTGGCGCCGACAGTTCCGCGGCCGGCGACGGGCCGAGCGCGCCAAAGGCGAAACCATGATCTCGGCGATCTTTGTCGATCGGCCGCGGCTCGCGGTCGTCATCGCGCTCGTCATCACGATCGCCGGCGCTCTGGCGCTGCTGCGCATTCCGGTCGCGCAGTTCCCGGACATCGTGCCGCCGCAGACCGTAGTATCGGCCACCTATCCCGGCGCCTCCGCCGCCGTCGTCGAATCGAGCGTCGCTCAGCCGATCGAGGCGCAGGTCGTCGGCGTCGACAAGATGCTCTACATGAATTCGACGAGCGGCAATGACGGCAGCTACAATCTGACCGTCAGCTTTGTGCTCGGCAGCGATCCCGACATCGACACCAACGCCGTCAATAACCGGGTGCAGACCGCGCTTGGCCCAGCTCCCTCCCGAAGTCCAGCTGGAGGGGCTGACGATACAGAAGAAATCGTCGGCGATCCTGCAGTTCATCGTGCTCTACAGCGAGAACGGCAAGCAGGATCCGCTGTTCATCACCAATTACGCGATCATCAATGTCCTCGACGTACTGTCCCGCACACCCGGGGTCGGCCAGGCGCGCTTGTTCGGGGCGCTCAACTATTCGATGCGCATCTGGTTCGATACCCAGCGCCTCGACAATCTGCAGTTGACCCCCGCCGATGTGATCGCGGCGATCCAGGCGCAGAACGTTGAGGCGCCGGTCGGCCGGATCGGTGCACGCCCGATCGGCAAAGACCAGCAATTCCAGATGAACGTGCAGACGCAAGGTCGCCTGACGACGCCCGAGCAGTTCGGCAACATCGTATTGCGCGCCAATCCCGACGGCTCGCTGCTGCGCGTTCGCGACGTCGCGCGGATCGATCTCGGCGCCCAGAACCAAGACATCGAAGGCCGCCTCAACGGCCAGCCGGCGGTAGCGATCGGCATCTATCTCTCGCCCGGCGCCAATGCCGTGCAGACCGCCGCTCTGGTCACGGCCAATCTGGACCGCTTGAGCAAGCGCTTCCCACCGGGTCTCAAATACCTCGTCAATTACGACACGACCACCTTCGTCCAGGACACGATCCACGACGTGCTGACCACGCTGGTGATCGCCTTCGCGCTGGTCGTGATCGTCGTCTTCCTGTTTCTCGGCAGCCTGCGCGCGACCCTGATTCCGGCCATTGCGGTGCCGGTCAGCGTGATCGGCAGCTTCGCGGTGCTGCTGGTGATGGGCTATTCGGCCAATACGATATCGCTGCTCGCGATGGTGCTCGCGATCGGCATCCTGGTCGACGACGCGATCGTCGTCGTCGAGAACGTCGAACGCGTGATGGAGGAAGATCCGCACCTCTCGCCGGCGGAGGCGACGAAGAAGGCGATGGCGGAAATCACCGCGCCGATCATCGCCATCACCTTGGTGCTGCTGTCGGTGTTCGTGCCGATTGCCTTCATCCCGGGCGTTTCAGGAACACTGTTCCGGCAATTCGCGGTGACGATCAGCGTCGCGATGCTGATTTCGGCGATCAATGCGCTGACCCTGTCGCCGGCGCTGTGCGCGGTGTTTCTGCGCCCACCGGCCCGAAACGCGGCCCGATGGGCTGGATCTTGCGGCGCATCGACAATATCCGCGACGGCTATGCGGCGATCGTGCGACGCCTGGTGCGCGTCTCGATCCTCGGCATCGTGGCGATCTTGGTGAGTGCCGCGGGGGTTTATTTTCTGTCTTTGCGCACCCCGACCGGGATTCCTGCCGGAAGAGGACCAGGGCGCCTTCTTCATCTCGGTGCAATTGCCGGACGGCGCCTCGGTCATCCGCACCAGCGAGGCGGTCAGGCGCATCGAGGCGCTGCTGAAGTCGATGCCGCAGGTCCAGAACGTTTTCGCGATCGTCGGGTTTTCGATCATCGACGGCGTCAACGAGCCGAATGCGGCCTTCATCGTCCCGACCCTGAAGCCGTTCGCCGATCGCGTCGGCGCGGCAAACTCGGCGCAGGCGCTGATCGCGAAGTTGTTCGCCGAGGGACAGCAGATCCGCACCGCGACCGTCATCCCGTTCAACCTGCCGCCAATCATCGGACTGTCGACCACGGGCGGGTTCGAATACGAGCTCGAAGGGCTCGAAGGGCAGGAGCCGGCGGCGATGAACAGCGTCATGCAAGGGCTGCTCGCGGCCGCCAACCACGACCCGCGGCTGACCCGCGTCTTCTCGACCTTTACCGCCAGCAATCCGTCGATCTACCTCGATATCGACCGCGAGAAGGCGCAGGCGCTGGGCCTCGGCATGAACGACGTGTTCGGCGCCCTGCAAGCGACGCTGGGCGGCATCTACATCAACAACTTCAACCTGTTCGGCCGGGTTTGGCAGGTCAATATCGAGGGCGACGCGGAGGACCGCAACGACGTCTCCTCACTGTGGCAGATCTACATTCGCAACAAATTCGGCACCGACGTGCCGCTGCGATCGATCGCCAATGCCCGCGTCGTCGTCGGGCCGCAGGTCATCACCCGCTACAACAACTACCGCGCGATTCCGATTCAGGGCAGCCCGTCGCCGGGCACCTCGTCCGGCACCGCGCTCGCCGCGATGGCGCAGGTCTCGGACAAGACCTTGCCCGCCGGCTACGGCTACGAATGGACCGGGACCGCCTACCAGGAGGTTTGCCGCCTCCGGGCAGACCGGGGCGATCCTGGGTCTCGCCGTGCTGTTCGCCTTTCTGTTCCTGGTCGGGCTCTACGAGAGCTGGATGATCCCGGTCCCGGTATTGCTGTCGGTCCCGGTCGGTGTGCTGGGCGCGTTCCTCGGCATTCTGATCTTCCATCTGTCGCTCGACCTTTATGCCGAGATCGGCCTCGTCGTGCTGATCGCGATGGCGGCCAAGAACGGCATCCTGATCGTCGAGTTCGCCAAGGATCAGCGCGAGCAGGGCAAGGATATCCGGGAAGCCGCGGTGCTCGGCGCGCGGATGCGCTTTCGCGCTGTCATGATGACCTCGTTCGCGTTCATTCTGGGCGTCTACCCGCTGGTTGTCGCGCAAGGGGCCGCCGAAATCAGCCGCCACGACGTCGGCACGCCGGTGTTCGCCGGGATGATCGCCGCGAGCGCGATCGGTCTCTTCGTGATCCCGATGCTCTACGTCACATTCCAGACGCTGCGCGAGCGCAGCAGCGCGCGGTTCCGGCGTCTGCGGCCGCGTCCCGGCGAAACTGACTAGCCCAGCCCTCTCGTCGGCAAGGTGGCAGCGCGCTTTGTTGCGTCGGCAATGGTAAAGCTCAGCAAGCACACGACCGATGAGATGGAGGGACGCGGTATCTTGCTTTCTTACATTGAGGCTGCGCTCACCTCGCCGGATCGCGTCGTGCAGGATATGACCGACCCGGCCCTGAGCCGCTCATATAAAGTCATCCCCGAATTCGGAAACCGCGTGCTTCGCGTGGTTCACCGGCGAGATGGCGATGGTATTTTCGTGGTGACGGCGCACTGGGACAGAGGAGCAAAGCTATGATCCGGACCAATTACGATCCAGAGGCCGACGTGCTCCATGTCGCATTCGGCCCCCAGGGCGTGTCTTCTGATACGTCTGAGGAAGTCGCCCCGGGTGTATTCGTAGAGTTCGACCCGAATGGCAACCCGATCGGCATCGAGGTAATCAGCGTGCGGCGCAGAAGTGGCGAAATTGCGCCAGCGCAAGCAGCCGCCAAGTAGGTCTCAGCCTAGCTCTACCGCCGGCCGAACAGCCGCTCGATGTCGGCGAGGTCGAGCGCGACATAGGTCGGGCGGCCGTGATTGCACTGGCCGCTATTGGGGGTCGCCTCCATCTGGCGCAGCAGCGCGTCCATCTCGGCCGGCGACAGATGCCGCCCGGCGCGCACGCTGGTGTGGCAGGCGAGCGTGCCGCAGACGCGTCTCGATCCGCTCCTTCAACGCCAGCGTATCGCCCCACTCGGCGAGCTCGTCGGCGAGGTCGCGCACCAGGGCGCCGACATCGAGCCCCGGCAGCAACGCCGGGACCTCGCGCACGACCACCGCGCCGGGCCCGAACGGCTTCGAGCACCAGGCCGAATTCGGCGAGCTCCTCGGCGCGCGCGGCGAGCCGCGCGGCGCCGATCTCGTCGAGCTCGACGACTTCGGGCAACAGCAGGGTCTGGCGCGCCACGCCCTGCGCGGCGAGCGCCTCCTTCATGCGTTCGTAGACCAGCCGCTCATGCGCCGCGTGCTGGTCGACGAGCACGATCCCGGTCGGGGTCTCGGCGAGGATGTAGGTGCCGTGCAGCTGCGCGCGCGCGGTGCCGAGCGGCGCCTCTGTCGCCGGAGCTTCCCCGGTCGGCCGCAGAAAATTGTTGGCGCTCTCGGCGAGGGCGAGCGACGGGGTTGGCGGCGGCAGGGCAAAGGCGAAGCGCGGCGCGCTCGGCGCCGGGACGCCGGTACCGGGCCGGAAGGCGGCGACCGCGGCGGCGGCGACCGTCGTCGAGGCGCGGTGCCCGGCGGCGGCGAGCGCGTTGCGCAGCGCGCCGACGATCAGGCCGCGCACCGAGGCGGCGTCGCGGAACCGCACCTCGGCCTTGGCCGGATGGACGTTGACGTCGATCTCCTCGGCTGGGCCATCGACGAACAGCGCGACCATCGGGTGGCGGTCGCGCGCGAGCACATCCTGATAGGCGCCGCGCACCGCGCCGACCAGCAGCTTGTCGCGCACCGGCCGGCCGTTGACGACGAGATACTGGTCGCGCGGCGCGGCGCGGTTGAGGGTCGGCAGCCCGATCAGCCCGGTCAGCCGAAAGCCGCCCCGCTCGGCATCGATCTCGACCGAATTCTCGGCGAAGTCGCGGCCGAGCAGCGCCGCGAGCCGGGCGCGGCGGGCGGTTGCCGCTTCGGTGTCGCCGGCCGCGGCGAGCCGCAGCAGCACGCGCTCCTCGTCGCCGATTACCGTGAAGGAGATGCCGGGGTAGGCCATCGCGAGCCGGCGCACCGAGTCGACGGCCAGATCGCGCTCGGTGCGCGGCGTCTTCAGGAATTTGAGCCGCGCCGGGGTCGCGAAAAACAGGTCGCGCACCTCGACCCGCGTCCCCGGCGGATGGGCCGCCGGCACCGGCGCCGCCTTGGCGCCGGCTTCGACCGCGATCTCCCAGGCGCTGTCGGCGCCGGGCGGCCGCGAGATGATCCGCATCCGGCTGACCGCGCCGATCGACGGCAGCGCCTCGCCGCGGAAGCCGAGCGAGGCGATGCGCAGCAGATCGTCGTCGGGCAGTTTCGAGGTGCAGTGCCGCTCGACCGCCAAGACCAGCTCGTCGCGCGGTCATGCCGCCGCCATTGTCGGCGACCGCGATCAGCCCCTGGCCGCCCTCCTTCAACGTGACGTCGATGCGTGAGGCGCCGGCGTCGATCGCGTTCTCGACCAGTTCCTTGACCGCCGCGGCCGGCCGCTCGATGACCTCGCCGGCGGCGATGCGGTTGACGAGGACCGGAGGCAGAAGACGGATCGCCATTGCCCGAGTTTATGCTAACGGAGAGCGCGATCATAGGTAGAGGAGCGAGGAATGCGGTCGACGGCAGCAGGTGATCCGGGCGCCGAATATCTCGCGCGGGCGCGCGCCTTTGTTCCCGAGCTCGCCGCCGCCGCGCCCGAGATCGAGCGCCAGCGCGAATTGCCGGAGCCGGTCGTCGCGGCGATGGTCGAGCGCGGCTTCTTCCGCATGCTGCTGCCGCGCTCGCTGGGCGGCGCCGAGCTCCCGCCCGCCCCCTATGTCCGGGTCGTCGAGGAAATCGCCAAGGGCGATGCCAGTGCGGCGTGGTGCCTGAACCAGGGCGCCGGCTGCTCGATGACCGCGGCCTATCTCGATCCGGCCGCCGCCAAAGAGATCTTTGGCGGCCCGCGCGGCATCCTCGCCTGGGGTCCGGGGCCCGGCAAGGCGCGAATCGTCGAGGGCGGCTACCGGGTGACCGCGACCTGGAGTTTCTGCGAGCGGCAGCCATAACGCGACCTGGCTGGGCTGCCACGTGCCGATCTACGACGCGAACGGCACGCAGCTGTTGCACCCCGACGGCAGCCCGGTCATCCGCACCCCGATCTTCCCAAAATCCTGCGCCGAGATGACCGACATCTGGCATGTCATCGGGCTGCGCGGCACCGGCAGCGACAAATATTCGGTGACCGACCTCTTCGTGCCGGAAGCGTTTGTCGCGGCGCGCGACGACAGCGCCCGTCGCGAAGACGGCGTGCTCTACCGCTTCAGCAGCCTGCAGCTCTACGCGTCGGGGTTTGCCGGGGTGGCGATGGGTATCGCCCGCAGCACCCTCGACGCCTTTATCGAACTGGCGCGCGACAAGGTGCCGTTCCGCGGCAAAACCACCCTGCGCGACAACAATGTCGTCCAGTCAGAGGTCGCGCAGGCCGAGGCGCGCCTGCGCTCCGCCCGTGCCTTGCTTGTACCGGTCGCTCGAGGAAATCACCGGCGAGGTCGAGCGATCGGGCCATATCACCCTCGAGCAGCGGATGACGATCCGGCTGGCATCGACCTTTGCGATTCACCAATCGATGATGGTCGTCGACATGGCCTATCATGCCGCCGGATCGACCGCGATCTTCGAAGAGAACCCGTTCGAGCGCCGCTTCCGCGACATCCACACCGTCTCGCAGCAGGTGCAGGGCCGCCAGGAGCATTTCGAGACCGCCGGCCAATACCTCCTCGGCCTCGCTCCCGACACGCTGGCCTGGTTGTAAGACGCGTCCGCACCGCCGATACTGTCGGCGCGGAGCTTCGGCACGGAGGGAGGCATGCAGGTTCGCGACGGCTTTGTCGGCACCGTCGGAAAGACGCCGCTGATCAAATTGCGGCGGGCCTCCGAGGAGACCGGGTGCACGATCCTCGGCAAGGCCGAGTTCCTCAACCCCGGCGGCTCGGTCAAGGACCGCGCCGCCCTCTACATCATCAAGGACGCCGAGGCGCGCGGCCTGTTGCGCCCGGGCGGCGTCATCGTCGAAGGCACCGCCGGCAATACCGGGATCGGCCTCGCGCTGGTCGGCAATGCCCGCGGCTACCGCACCGTCATTGTTATGCCCGAGACGCAGAGCCAGGAAAAGAAGGACATGCTGCTGCTGTGCGGCGTCGATCTGCGACTCGTGCCGGCGGTGCCCTATGCCAACCCGATGAACTATGTCCGCTATTCCGGGCGTCTCGCCGAGGAAATCGCCGCGCAAGAACCAAACGGCGCGATCTGGGCCAACCAATTCGACAACCTCGCCAACCGCCGCGGCCATTACGAGACGACGGGCCCCGAGATCTGGGAGGAGACCGACGGCAAGGTCGACGGTTTCACCTGCTCGGTCGGCACCGGCGGCACGCTTTCCGGTGTCGGTATCGCGCTCAAAGAACGCAACCCCAAGGTCCGGATTTATCTGTCCGACTGCATGGGCTCGGGCATCTACAGCTGGTATGCGCGCCGCGAGTTCAAGCCCGAGGGCAACTCGATCACCGAAGGCATCGGCAACAACCGCGAAACCAAGAACCTCGAAGGGTTCACGCCCGACGGACAATACCAGATCACCGACGCGGAGATGCTGCCGATCCTTTTCGGCCTGGTGCAAGAGGAAGGGCTGGTTCTCGGCGGCTCCACCGGCATCAATGTGTGCGGCGCCATGCGCCTCGCGCGCGAGCTCGGCCCCGGCCACACGATCGTGACGATCCTCGCCGATTCCGGCACCCGCTACCAATCCAAGCTCTTCAACCCAGAATTCCTGAAGGCGCGCGACCTCCCCACTCCGCCGTGGTTGTAGTGACCTGAAGCCAATTACCTTACCATCCCGGCGAAGGCCGGGATCCATTCCGCAGCTGCACGATGTATTTTGTCTATCTACTGGCGAGCAGACCATATGGCACGCTGTACATCGGGTGGACGACTAATCTCGCCCGGCGGGTCTGGGAACATAAAGACAAGGTGGTACCTGGGTTCACCACCAAATACGGAGTGAACCGCTTGGTATGGTTTGAGAGCTATGACGACAGGGAAGCGGCGCTGCATCGAGAAAAACAGATCAAGGGCTGGAGACGGGACTGGAAGATCAATTTGATCGAGACACAAAACCGGTATTGGATCGACCTCTATGACAATTTGCCCGATGCGTACCGGCCGTTGCGCGATGGATCCCGGCGTTCGCCGGGATGGTGCTTAGGGGCAAGGCGATGACCGAATTGTTGTTTCGCGATGACGGGTATCTGCGATCCTGCGCTGCGCGGGTGATTGGTGCCGATGCGCGTGGCATTCGGCTCGACCGCACGGTTTTCTATCCTACCGGGGGCGGCCAGCCCGGCGATACCGGGGTGCTGCGCCTCGCCACAGGCCAGTCGATCACGATCGCCGACACGGTTAAGGGCGGAGGTCCCGACGAGGTGATCCACATCCCGGCGCCTGGCTCGACGCTCCCCGATCCGGGCACGGAACTCGTTGCCGAGATCGACTGGGGGCGGCGGTACCGGCTGATGCGCATGCACACCTGTCTGCATCTGTTGTGCAGCATTGTCCCTGGCGCGGTGACCGGCGGTCAGGTTTCCGACGGGAGGGGGCGGCTCGATTTCGACGTGCCCGGGTCGAGCCTCGACAAGGAGATGCTCTCGGGCCGCATCAACGCGCTGATTGCAGAGGCGCACCCGGTCGGGCCGCGGTGGATCACCGATGCGGAGCTCGCCGCGCAGCCCGAGCTCGTTCGTACGATGTCGGTCAAGCCGCCGAGCGGGATGGGGCGGGTGCGCCTTATCGAAATCTCCGGTATCGATCTGCAGCCTTGCGGCGGCACCCATATCCGCAGCACCAGCGAGGTCGGCCCGGTCGCGGTGACCAAGATCGAGAACAAGGGCAAGCAGAACCGCCGCGTGATCCTAGCTTTCGCGGAGTGAGGGAGGAGAGGAGCCCATGCCCTACGCCCATCCCGAAGCGCTCGTCGGCACCGAGTGGCTCGCCTCGCACCTCGACGACCCGCGTGTCCGGGTTGTCGACGCGTCTTTCAAATTGCCGGGGATTACCCCGACGGCCCGGGAGGATTACGACCGCGGCCACATCCCGGGTGCCGTGTTCTTCGACATCGACGACATCGCGGAGCCGGGCACGAGCCTGCCGCATATGATTCCGTCGCCCGAGCTGTTCGCGCGCAAGATGGAGGGGCTCGGGATCGGCGACGACGACCGGGTTATCGTCTACGACAGCGCCGGCCTGTCTTCGGCCGGCCGCGCCTGGTGGATGCTGCGCTCGTTCGGGCATCGCAATGTCGCGCTGCTCGATGGCGGTCTGCCCAAATGGAAGGCCGAAGGGCGGCCGCTCGACACCGCCGCCCCGAACCCGCCGCCGCACCGCCGCTTTACGGCGCGGTTCGACCCGGCGCTGGTTCGCGACAGGCGAGCGTTGCTCGACAACCTGTCGACGCGGCGCGAGCAGGTCGTCGATGCCCGCGCTGCGGGCCGGTTCGCCGGGATTGCCGAAGAAACCCGGCCCGGCTTGCGCCGGGGCCATATTCCAGGCAGCCGCAACCTGCCTTACGACGAAGTCACCGACCCGCAGACCCATCGGCTGCGCGATGCGGAGGAGCTCTCGCGCCTCTTCCGTGACGCGGGCGTAGCGCTAGATCGCCCGATCGTCACGAGCTGCGGTTCCGGCGTCACCGCCTGTGCGCTCGCCTTCGCGCTGCACCTGATCGGTCATCCCGATGCGGCCGTCTATGACGGGTCGTGGTCGGAATGGGGGCTGCCGGGCGACACGCCGGTCGAGACCGGCCCCGCCCCTGCCAAGACGCCGTGACCACACTCGAAGACGTCATCACCTATCTCGAACTGCTCGACCGGCCCGCCGGGAAGCGAGTCCCGGCGCCCCTCGATAAGCTCGCGCTGATGCGGGCGGAGGCCTGCACGGTCTCGTTCTATCGCTATCTGTACAATACCGTCGGCGAGCCGTGGCTATGGTTCGAGCGGCGGCTCACCGACGATGCGGCGCTGGCGGCACTCATCACGAAGCCGACGATCGAAATCTTCGTGCTGTACGTGCGCGGCGTCCCCGCCGGCTTCTTCGAACTCGATACGGCGGCGGCGCGCGAGACGAAGCTGTGCTATTTCGGGCTCATCCCCGACTTTATCGGGCGCCGGCTCGGCCCCTACCTGCTGCAGGCGGCAATCGATCAGGCCTGGTCGAGACCGCTCGACCGCTTTTGGCTCCATACCTCGACTTTCGATCATCCAAAGGCGCTGGCCACGTATCAGCGGGCCGGCTTTGTCGTCTATGCACGCCGCCGGGTTTCGTTCGACGACCCGCGCGACCTCGGGATACTGCCGAAGACGGAGCGGAGCTAGGAAGCTCTAGGCTTCGCGCCTACCGCACAATGCAGCGTATGGGCCATGAACAGGAGGCCATCTTTCTCCGTCTTGTCGCGTTCGGCTTGCCAGACCGTCAATTCCTGCGGCGATAGCTGTGACAAAACGTGGTCCTCGCGGTTGCGCCAGATCGGTCCGCCCGGGCGGTCGAGCGTCACCATCGTCGGAAAGCAGACGAGGTCGACCAGACCGGCATCGCGCATTCGCCGGTAGAGGCTACGGTCGGCAACGCCGCGCGGAGCGACCGACTGCGGCGGCATTGTCACTTTGCTTAAGATCGCCTCGGGCAAGCCGAGGTTCCACCACTGCGGCATGTCGACCGCGCGCACGGCAAGGCCAACCCGCCCACCCGGGCGAATGACGCGCATCGCCTCGGCGATCGCCCGATCCGCGTCGCATTCCTCAAACACGGTGACCGAGTAGGCGCAATCGAACGAATGGTCCTCGAAGGGCAGCGCCTCGGCATTTCCCTCCGTGAACCGGATCAGCCCCGCGAGCCCCTCCGCCTCGGCCAACTGAGCGGCTTCGCGCAGCAGAAATGGGTTCACATCGGCCGCAGTGATGGGATTGGCGTTGCCGAGCCGTCGCGCCAGCAGGCGAACCAGCGAGCCGGCGCCGCAGCCGATTTCGAGGATCGCCTCGCCTCGCCGCGGCCCGATCTGGTCGATCAGGGTCCGGAACATCGCCTGATAGGTCGGCATTCGGGCCCGGTCCTCGAGCGAGGCAACACCCCCCAAATGCGGGCCGCCGAGGGTCACGACCGTGAAGTGCCGGGCCAAACGCGGGATCGCCGGCGCCCATTGCGAGGGCGCCAGAAAAAACGGCAGCAGCATCAGCGCCGGGCCGGAGCCCTCGATGCGGTAGGAAATGCCGGCGTGCCTTCCTTCCGCCATGGTTGAATTCGGTGCGTCCGGGCGCTTCCTATTCGCGGCCAGACCGTCGAAGAAAGCGACGATCCGGTCAGCGATCTCGTCGGTTCGGTCAGCGACGGCATCGCTCCAGCTGCCTGGCGCATCGTAACCAGCGAGGACCGAGCGCTGCGCGGCAGGCAAGCGAGACGTTGCGCGCTCCGTGGCTTCCGCCGCCGGCCCACGCTCGCCGGCGATCATCAGAACCCGATCGGCGACGCCGGAGAACGGAGCCGGATCGAGACGGCTCGGCACGCAGAGCACGATTCCGGCCAGCCGTTCGGGATGCGCTGTCGTCAGCCCCGAAATGTCCCGTGGGATCGCCGTGCCGAAATACGCCGTGGCGAGGCCCAGATGGTCCATTAACGCGACCAACCGATCGGTCGCGGACATATTGGTTTCCTGCAACGGCATCCCTTCTCTTATCCGTCCCTCAATGCGCGAGGATCTGGCTCAGGAATAATTTCGTGCGGTCGCTCTTCGGGTTGGCGAAGAACTCCTGGGGCGGGCCGCGCTCGACGATCTCGCCGCGGTCCATGAAGACCATCGTGTCGGCGACAGTGCGCGCGAAGCCCATTTCGTGGGTCACGCAGACCATCGTCATCCCCTCCTCGGCGAGCTCGATCATGACGTCGAGCACCTCCTTGATCATCTCCGGGTCCAGCGCCGAGGTCGGCTCGTCGAACAGCATGATCTCCGGCTTCATGCACAACGATCGCGCGATCGCAACCCGTTGTTGCTGACCCCCGGAGAGTTGGCCCGGATATTTGTCCGCTTGTTCCGGGATGCGCACGCGCTCGAGATAGAGGCGGGCGGTCTCTTCGGCCTCCTTCTTCGGCAATTTGCGCACCCAGATCGGCGCCAAGGTCAGGTTTTCCAGCACCGTGAGATGCGGAAACAAATTGAACTGCTGGAACACCATGCCGACCTCGCGGCGGATCGCCTCGATGTTCTTCACATCCGAGGTCAGCTCGATCCCGGCGACGATGATTTGGCCGCGCTGATGCTCCTCCAGGCGATTGATGCAGCGGATCATCGTCGACTTGCCCGAGCCCGACGGCCCGCAGACGACGACCCGTTCGCCCCCGCCCACATCCAGGTTGATGTTCCTGAGGACGTGGAAGTCGCCGTACCATTTGTCGACGCCGCGCAGCTCGATGATCGGCGCCCCTGCAGCCGTGTCGGTCACCGTCGCCCTTTGTTGAATTCGCGCTCGAGCATCTGGCTGTAGCGCGACATGAAAAAGCAGAAGCAGAAATAGATTGCCGCAGCGAACACATAGGCTTCGGCCGAGGTGCCGCGCCAATTGGCGTCGTTCAGCGCCGCATTGATCGTGCCGAGCAGATCCATCAATCCAATGATGATGACGAGCGTGGTGTCTTTGAAGGTGCCGATGAAGGTATTGACCAGCGGCGGGATGACCAACGCCAAGGCCTGCGGCAGGACGATGAGCCGCGTGCGCCGCCAATAGCCGAGCCCCAGCGCATCGGCGGCTTCGATCTGGCCCTTCGGGATCGCCTGCAATCCGCCGCGGACGACCTCGGCGAGATAGGCGGCGGCGAACAGAATGATCGCCAATTGCGCGCGCAACAGCTTGTCGATCGTCATCCCAGTCGGCAGGAACAACGGCAGCATGACCGAGGCCATGAACAAAACTGTGATCAGCGGCACGCCGCGGATCAGCTCGATATAGGCAATGCAGATCGTGCGCACCGCCGGGAGCGGCGAGCGCCGGCCGAGCGCCAGCAATATCGCGAGAGGGAAGGCGAAGGCCATTCCCACCACGGCAAGGATCAGGGTCAGCGGCAATCCGCCCCATAATTCGTTGCCGACATAGCTCAATCCGAAAATACCGCCCCACATCAGGATGCCGACCACCACGAGCCCGGCGAGCCAGACGAGCATCAGCCGCCGTCCCCAGAGCCGGCGGTCACAGCTCGCCAAAATCATCGCGATGAAGATCAGCACGGCGCAGAACGGGCGCCAATGCTGCCCGTAGGGGTAGGTGCCGAAGAGGATAAAGCGCCATTTCTCGGCAATGAACGCCCAGCAGGCGCCGGCGCCATGGCAGGCGCGGCTGTTCGGGGCCGACCAAACCGCGTCGATCAGCGCCCAGCGAATGACAGGGGGGATTGTCACCGCCAATAGGGCGACCGCGACCACAGTCAGAATTGTATTGGAGACGCTGCTGAACAGATTGGCGCGAAGCCACCCGAACAGGCCGGAGGCCGCCGGCGGTGGCGGCTCGGCGGCGAGCGGCAGCTCCTGAGCGACGTCAGTCATTGTTTAACGGTCCATGGCGAGTGCGAGTCCGCCGTCGCCATTGTGCGACGAATTTCACATCGTCATGGCCGGGCTTGTCCCGGCCATCCACGCTCTGGTTGGTCTCAAGCGGGCAAAAGAGCAGGATAGCGGTCATGTCAGGTGGCTGGGTGTACATCATGACCAATAGACCGAACGGCACGCTGTATGTGGGTGTGACCGCCGATCTGGCGCGACGCGTGTGGGAGCATCGCGAAGGGGTAGCCGACAGCTTTACCAAGCGATATGGGCTTAAGCGCCTAGTACATGCGGAGCGCCATGAAGATATCCGAGCCGCGATACAGCGTGAAAGGAACATGAAGCACTGGTCGCGAACCTGGAAGGTTCGTCTCATTCTCGCTACCAATCCGAATTGGGCTGATCTGTATGACGAGCTCTTCTGAAGTCGTGGATGGCCGGGACAGGCCCGGCCATGACGGCAACAGGTCGTGTGAGGGTGCCGTTGGCCGAGCTTCGGAATTGCGAGGTGCAGCATATCAGCGCTCCACCAGCGCGACGGAGCGGTTGTAAATGTTCATCAGCACTGAGATCGTCAGGCTGATCGTCAGATAGACCGCCATGATCATGGTGATGCCTTCGACCGCCTGCCCGGTCTGGTTGATCATCGTGTTGGCGACCGACACGAGGTCCGGGTAGCCAATCGCCACCGCCAGCGAGCTGTTCTTGGTCAGGCTCAAATACGTGCTGGTCATTGGCGGAATAATTACGCGCAGCGCTTGCGGCAACACGATCAGGCGCGTCCGGTGTCCCGGCTTGAGGCCCAGCGCCATTGCGGCCTCGCTCTGGCCCCAGCTGACGGCGAGGATGCCGGCGCGAACGATTTCGGCGATAAACGTCCCCGTATAGACGACGAGGCCGAGCAACAGAGCGGCGAATTCAGGCGACACTGCGTGACCGCCAGTGAAGTTGAAGCCCTTCAGCTCGGGACGGTCGAGGGCGAGGGGCGCGCCGCCGCCGAGAAAGACGATCAGCGGCAGCCCGAGTATCAGTCCCAATCCGACCCACCCCGTCGGGAACTGCTCTCCGGTCCGCGCCTGCCGCTGCCGCGACCAACGGGAAATCCCGATCGTTGCGACGACGCCAACGCACAATACCAGTGCCATCCAGCCATAGACCGGATCGGGATTTGGCAGCGGGAAGGCGATGCCTCGGTTGCTGATGAAGACATCGGGCAGCGGCTGCCAAGCCTGGCGTGGGGCTGGCGCGCTTTCTCGCAACAGCCCCCACCAAAAGAACAGCTGTAGAAGCAGCGGGATGTTGCGGAAGGTCTCGACATAGATCTGCGCCAGCTTGCTGATCAGCCAGTTGCGGGAGAGCCGCGCGATCCCCATCACGGTGCCGAGGATCGTCGCCAGGACAATGCCGAGAGCGGCGACATAAAGCGTGTTCAGCAGGCCGACCAGAAACGCGCGGGCATAGGAGTTGGCCGGCGAATACGGGATCAGCGACTCGCCGATCCCAAAGGCGGCTTCGCGGTCGAGAAAGCCGAACCCGCTGGCAATGTTCTGGCGGCGCAGGTTGACCACGGTATTGTGGACGAGAAACGCGCCGAGGGCGAGGACGGCGGCGACGAACAGCACCTGAAAGACGATCCCGCGAACGGCGGGATTGCGCCACGGAGAAGGGCGCGTCGGGCGCCGGATGATGTCCGTCGCCATTTGCCCTTTGCTTCCCCGGAGCCTTCCTCAGATCAGCGGATCGGCATCGCGTACATCAAGCCGCCGTGGGTCCACAGATTGTTGATCCCGCGATCGAATTTGAGCTCGGTGTCCTTGCCGAGCGTACGGTCGAAGATCTCGCCGTAATTGCCGATGAGCTTGATCTCATTATAGGCCCATTTCTCGTCGAGCCCGAGCGCCTTGCCCATTCCCGGGGTTACGCCGAGCATGCGCTTGATGTTGGGATCGTCGCTCTTCGCCATCTCGTCGACATTTTTCGAGGTGATGCCCTTCTCCTCCGCCTCGATCAGCGCATAGACGACCCAGCGGACGATGTCGTTCCACTCCTCGTCGCCGTGGCGTACGGCCGGGGCGAGCGGCTCCTTCGAGATCCGCTCCGGCAGGATCACGTAGTCGTCCGGGTTGGGCGCCTGGCTCAGCCGGTTGGCATTGAGCGCCGATGAATCACCGGTGAAGACGTCGCAGCGCCCGGAGAAGAAGGCATTCAGAGCCTCGTCGAGCTTCTCGATGACGACCGGTTTGAACTCCATCTTGTTGGCGCGGAAATAGTCGGCGAGGTTGAGCTCGGTCGTCGTGCCCGGCAGCACGCAGATCGTCGCGCCATTCAAGTCTTTGGCGCTTTTGACGCCGAGCTTCTTAGGCACCATGAAGCCCTGGCCGTCATAGAACACGACCGGCGCGAAATTGAGGCCGAGCGCGGTATCGCGCTGCAAGGTGTCGGTTGTGTTGTTGGACAGCAGATCGACCTCGCCCGATTGCAAGGCGGTGAAGCGCTGCTGCGCGGTCAGCGGCACATATTTCACCTTGTCTGCAGCACCGAAAATCGCCGCCGACAGCGCTCTGCAGATATCGACATTAAAGCCGGCCCAGTGGCCCTGGCTGTCGGGCGCGCCGAAACCAGCGACGCCGGTCGCCACCCCGCAGCTGATCTGGCCGGCCTGTTTGACCTTGTCGAGCGTCGCCCCCGCCTGCGCCGTAACCCCGAAACCAAGCACCAAACCGACCGCAGCGAGCGCACCCAACCAACGCCTGATCGTCATCCCAACTCCCTGCCCGCCGATCGCGAGCCGATAACCCCTGGTTGGTATCGAAGGTAACATAGTCGCAGCCGTGCCAGCAACGCGGCCGGCCCGGTTAGACGGTCGGTTATGCCGCCGTTCGCATGTTCTCGATGATCGCGGTCGCGGCGCGGGCGGGGTCGTCGCTTCGGACGATCGGGCGGCCGACGACGAGAAAATCCGCACCTGCCGAGATGGCTTGCGCCGGGGTGCCGGGCCGCTTGTGATCATCGGCGGACGAGCCGGCGAGCCGGACCCCCGGCGTGGCGATCAGCAACCGCTGGTCCCCCGCGAGGTCGCGGATCCGGTTCGGATTGTCGTGCGGCGCCGCGATGATCCCGTCGCAACCGCACTCGATCGCTCGTTTGACCCGCAGCCGGATCAAATCCTCGACACTGCGCAAATAGCCGAGTTCGCGCAGGCCCTCCTGATCGACCGAGGTCAGGACCGTGATCGCGAAGATCTTCAAGGGAGAATTTCCCTTGCCCTCGACCGCGGCCTTCATGATCTCCCCGTCGCCATGAACGGTGACGAACCTGACCCCGCGCTCGGCGGCCCGTGCTACTCCCTGCCTCACGGTCTCCCCGATGTCGAACATCTTGGCATCGAGAAAAATGTTCTTGTTTTTTGCGAGCAAGTAGTCGAGCAGACCGTCGAAGCCGGCGGCGAATTGCAGCCACAGGCCGACTTTAAAAAAAGAAACCACCCCCTCCAGCTTGTCGATCACCGCCCGGGCCTCGCTTATGGTCGGCACGTCGAGCGCGACGATCAGGCGATCTTCCGTTTTTTCGGGTACTTTGCGATAGGTCGTCATCGAAGTCATTGCGATGTCTGCAGCGGCGCCTGCTCGGCCAGGCGCCATAGATACCAGCTCGCCACGCTCCGATAGGGCTTCCACCGGAGGCCGTAGGTTTCGACGTCCTTGCGCCCCGGCAGCTCACCCCGGGCGTAGGCGCGAGCAAAGCCCTTGCGGATCCCGTAATCGTCGGCCGGCAGCACATCCGGCCGGCCGAGGAGAAAGATCAGGAGCATCTCGACGGTCCAGCGGCCGATCCCACGAACCGTCGTTAGCCGCTCGACGATCGCGTCGTCCTCCATATGCCGGATCTCGGCGAGTGTCGGGATCTCGCCGCTGACCGTCTTGCTGGCGAGGTCGCGCAGCGAGAGGAGCTTCGAGCGCGACAGACCGGCACCCCGCAGTTCATCCTCGGATGCGGCGAGGACCTGCTCGGCGGTCGGGTCCGAGCCGGGGAACAGCGCACAGAACCGCGCGAAAATCGTCGCCGCAGCCCTGCCGTTCAGCTGCTGATAGACGATCGCCCGCGCCAGCGCGGCAAAGATGTTGGAGGCGCCCATCGGCTGCAGGCGAAATGGGCCGACCGAGTCGATGACACGCGCCAGGGTTTCGTCATGGGCGCGCAGGTGCTCGACCGCGATCGCTGGGTCGAAACCAACCTCGCCATTCATTCGCCGCCTTCGATCGCCAACATGCGGCGTTTCGTCGCCGCGCCGCCATGCGCGGAAAAGCCGCCGATCTTGCCGCCGGCCGCCACCACGCGGTGGCACGGCACAACGATCGGGAAAGGGTTGCGCCCGAGTGCCTGGCCGACGGCGCGCGCCGCGCCGGGCGCCCCGACCCGCGCTGCGACGTCGCCATAGGCGAGCGTCCTTCCCGGCGGTATCGCGCGAGCCACCTCGTAGACGCGGCGATGGAACGGCGCCACGTCCTCCATGTCGAGCTCGATTGCGGAGAGGTCGCTCGGTTCGCCGCAGAGCAACGCGACAATGTCGTCGATGGCAAGCTGCACGTTGTGTGGCGGCGCTGTCTCCGCCGCGGAGGGGAACCGCTGCAGCATGCGCTCTCGGGTCGCCGCCTCGCTCGCTTCGGGAAGCTGCACCCCGACCAGGCCGCGGTCACTCCAGGCGACGCCGCATCGGCCGATTGCCGTATCGAAGAGGGTGAATCCGTATGCCGTCATGCAGCGATGGTACCACTCGGCCCCGCTCGCCACATCGTCAATTCTGCGTTATCGATCTGGGACCCATTCTCCGCAATGGGCAGCGGCCGGAGCTTGTCCTCGAGCCGCGCGCCGCGCGAACCAGGGGGCCGGTGTGATGAACGGTGTGGTGGATGCCCATGCGCACGCAGTGAGGGCTGTAGAATGCATATGGCGGCGTTGTTCGAGCAAACGTTGGCAGAAGTGAGACGCGAGTGGGGGTCATTCTCGCTGCGTCAGAGGCGGCTGATCGGCCTATTGGTGCTCCTTGGGCTTTCTGTCCTTCTGTGGTTGGGAATCGTCACGGTGCTTATTCGAGTGCTGTGATGCGATGGTGTTTAAACGCCGTCCTGTGTGAGAAATGCGGGCTAGCCACCCGTTGCGGCGCGGAAGAGGCGCTCGAATTCGGCAAGCTCGCTGGGGGCCGCGTCGGTTACCGCCCAGAAGCCGAGATCGCCCTCGTCCCAGTGCCGCAGATTATAGCCTCGGCGGGTCACGGTTTCGGATTGGTCTGCGGGCGAGGCGGGGAGCACGAAAAGATTGATCACGTGGTCGCGGCGCTTGTAGACGAGCGCCGGAACCGGTTTGCCCGCGATCAGGTCGAGCCGGCCGCCGACCAGCGGGAAGCCTTCGCTGCGCAGTTCGATCGTCGGCGGCGACAGATCGGTCCGACCGGCAAACCACGGCTTGACCGTGTGCTGATCCGAGGACGCGACATCGGTCAGGTGGTTGCCCAACAGCGAGCGCAGATGGCTGTCGATGATCTCGCTGGCCATCGTATCGGTTTGCCGCTCGCCCAACAGCATGAATGTGCCGCCCGAGCCAACCGCTACGGCGAGCAGGATCGAGGCGGCATAGGCGAGCCAGCCCGGCGCCCGCAACGGCACCGACGGCGCGCTGGCTGCCGCCTCCCGGCGGATCGCGAAGCGGATTTGCGAACGCAGCGTTTCGGGCGTCCGGTGGACCGGGGCGGAGCGGCGGATGGCGTCGCGCAGCCCATCGAGCGCCGCTGCTTCGGGTCCGCAATCGGGACAGTCGTGCAGATGATCGCGCAACGGCGTCCGCTCGGTCTCGGGGAGCTCGCCGTCGAGATAGGCATCGAGCCGGGAGCGCACCTCATCGCATCGCATTACCCACATCCCTTTCCATCCCAGGCCCGGCGCAACGCCGTCCTCGCCCGGTGCAACCGCGACATCACGGTTCCAATCGGCACCCCCGTAACTTCGGCAATCTGCCGGTAGTCCAGTTCTTGCAATTCGCGCAGCACGATCGCCTCGCGCAGCGGCGGCGGCAGACCCTCGATCAGCAGATCGAGGCGCCGCAAGTCGGAGCGGCTCTGCAGCAGCGCTTCGGCATTGACGGCTCCCGCCGGCAGGTTGTGGGTCGAGCCGTCGGGGTCGCCGTCGAGTTCCAGCGGCACCACCTCCGAAGGCCGGTTGCGTTCGAGCCAGTCATAGGATGTCCGCCGCACGATCTTCAGGAGCCAGCTCTTGGCGTCCCCGTCATGATAACTGTCGAAATAGCGAAACGCCCGCAGACAAGCCTCCTGCACAATATCGGCGGCGTCGGAATCGTTGCGCGCCAACCAGCGCGCGAGCGCATAACCAGCGTCGAGATGGGGCAGCACCACCGCCTCGAACCGGCTCTGCCGACGCCGCTCCGCGATCCACGCCATGCGCGCTCTTCTACCCCGTACCGACCAGGACCGCAGCAACGGCGGAATTATTCCGCGGCGGCGTGTATCTAGTTCGCGCGGTTGCAATCGCCATACGCCGGCCCCACACTCGCGAACTGCAAGAAAGGAATATGCCGATGGAAATGACGGGCGAGTTTCGCATCCCCGCTCCCCGCCAGCGTGTCTGGGAGGGGCTCAACGATCCGGAGATCCTGAAGCGCAGCATCCCCGGTTGTCAGACGATCGAGAAGCTATCCGACACCGAGTTCACCGCCAAGGTCCTCGCCCAGGTCGGACCGGTAAAGGCGAATTTCGCCGGCAAAGTGACCTTGGCGGATCTCAACCCGCCGCAGAGCTACACGATCGCTGGCGAAGGCACCGGCGGCGTCGCGGGTTTCGCCAAGGGCAGCGCCAAGGTCGACCTCGACGCGGATGGCGGCACGACGGTGCTGCATTATGCCGTCCAGGCGCATGTCGGCGGTAAGCTGGCGCAAATCGGCTCGCGTCTGATCGACTCGGTCGCCCGCCGGATGGCCGAGAACTTCTTCACGCGTTTCGTTGCCGCCGTCGCGCCCGACCAGGCAGCGCCCGCTTCCGGCGCCACGGCAGAAACCGAAGCGGTGCCGCAGGATCGGGTCGCCGCCACAACTACTGTTCAGCGCGCCCCGCCGACGGCCTCGGTCGAGGCTCGGCCGAATACCGCCACCCCACAGGCTGCCACCGTACCAGAGGCAAAGAAGGAAATCAGACTTTCACCGGTGGTGTGGGTAACGGGGCTCGCTGCGGTCATCGGCGCAATGCTGTATTTCTTTACCGGCCGCCGGATAACCCGGTAGGAAGCTGCGCCGCGAAGCCTTGAGCCGGAAGCGGAGGCGGCATAAAACTCCGCCTGGAGTTCCGCCGTCCTTTGACGGCCGGGTGATCGATGCAGGGAGATCTCGATGCAGAAGACGGTCAGCCTCACCGTAAACGGCAAGCCGGTTTCGGCGACGGTCGAAGGCCGGACATTGTTGGTCCAGCTGCTGCGTGAGCAGCTCGGTCTGACCGGCACGCATGTCGGCTGCGACACGAGCCAATGCGGCGCCTGCGTCGTCCATGTCGACGGAGAGGCCGTCAAGGCTTGCACCCTCTTGGCGGTGCAGGCCGAAGGCCGCTCGGTGCTGACCATCGAGGCCGTCGCGGACGGCGATACCTTGCACCCGATGCAGGAGGCGTTCCGCAACAATCATGCCTTGCAATGTGGGTTCTGCACCCCCGGCATGATCATGAGCGCGCTCGATCTGGTAAAAAACAACCCCAACCCGACCGAGCGCGAGGTCCGTGAGTATCTCGAAGGCAACCTCTGCCGTTGCACCGGTTACCACAACATCGTGCTGGCGATCATCGAGGGGGCGGCGGTGATGCGAGGTGAGAATCCGCCCAGCGTCCATGGGGTGGCCGCGGAGTAAGGGGCGATGAGCGTCATCGGAACGCCGGTCCGGCGGCGTGAGGATTATCGCTTTCTGACCGGCCAGGGCACCTACACCGACGACATCAACCGCCCGGGACAGCTCCACGCCTTTATTCTGCGCAGCCCGCACGCCAATGCGCGGATCGCCGGCATCGATACCTCTGCCGCCGCCTCGGCGCCGGGGGTCGTGGCCGTCTTTACCGGCAAGGACATGGCCGCGGATGGGGTCGGCGGGCTGCCTTGCGGCTGGCAGATCCACTCGAAGGACGGCTCGCCGATGCTCGAGCCGCCGCACCCGCCGCTCGTTACCGATCGGGTCCGCCATGTCGGCGATCAGGTTGCCGTAGTGATCGCCGAGACGCTCGTGCAGGCCCGCGATGCCGCCGAGCTGATCCAGGTCGGCTATGTCGAGGAGCCCGCGGCGATCGACCCGGCCGCGGCGCTTCAGTCGGGCGCGCCGCAGGTCCACAGCGAAGCAGCCGGCAATCTCTGCTACGATTGGCATCTGGGCGATCTGGCCGCAGTCGAGGCCGCGTTTGCCAAGGCGGCGCGGGTCGTCAAGCTCGACCTCACAAACAACCGGCTCGTCCCCAACGCGATGGAGCCGCGCGCCGCGATCGGCGAGTTCAACCGGGCGACCGGTGAATACACGCTCTATACGACCAGCCAGAACCCGCATGTGATCCGCCTACTGATGGGCGCCTTTGTGTTGCACATCCCCGAGGCGCGACTGCGGGTCGTCGCCCCCGATGTCGGCGGCGGCTTCGGGTCGAAGATCTATCACTACGCCGAAGAGGCGATCGTCACCTGGACCGCCGGCAAGCTGAGGCGGCCCGTCAAATGGACCGCGGAACGCTCCGAAAGCTTCATGTCTGACGCGCATGGACGCGACCATGTCACCCATGTAGAGCTGGCCCTCGACGGCGAGGCGAAGTTCCTCGCGCTCAAGGTCTCGACCATCGCCAATATGGGCGCCTATCTGTCGACCTTCGCGCCCAGCATCCCGACCTATCTCTACGGGACGCTGCTCGCCGGTACCTACACGACACCGGCGATTTATGTCGAAACCAAAGCCGTGTTCACCCACACCGTGCCGATCGATGCCTATCGCGGAGCTGGCCGCCCGGAGGCGACGTTTTTGGTCGAGCGCATCGTCGATCTCGCGGCCGACGAGCTCGGCATGGATCCGGCCGAGCTGCGCCGCCGCAATTTCATCGCGAAGGATGCCTACCCGTACCAGACCCCGGTCGCCCTCCAATACGACAGCGGCGATTACTTCACGACGTTGGAGCTCGCGCTGAAGGCGGCCGATTACCCGGGCTTCGAGCAGCGGCGTCGTGAGGCGCTGGGGCGCGGCAAATTGCGCGGCCTCGGCATCGCCACCTATATCGAGGCATGCGGCATTGCCCCGTCGGCTGTTGTGGGCTCGCTCGGCGCGCGGGCCGGCCTCTTCGAAAGCGCCGCGGTCCGCGTCCACCCGACCGGCAGCGTCACGGTGCTGACCGGTTCGCACAGCCACGGTCAGGGGCACGAGACGACCTTTTCGCAACTCGTCGCGGACACACTGGGCATCCCCATCGAGAGCATCGAGATCGTCCACGGCGACACCGACAAGATCCCCTACGGCATGGGCACTTATGGCTCGCGATCGCTCGCCGTCGGCGGCAGCGCGATCGTCAAGGCGATGGACAAAGTCGTCGCCAAGGGCCGCAAGATCGCCGCGCATCTGCTCGAAGCCGCCGAAGCCGATGTCGAGTTCAAGGATGGCAAGTTCACCGTAGCCGGCACCGACCGGTCGAAGACGATGGCCGAGGTGGCGCTGACCGCCTATGTGCCGCACAATTTCCCGCACGAAGAACTGGAACCCGGCCTCGACGAGACCGCGTTCTACGATCCGAAGAACTTCACCTTTCCGTCGGGCGCTCACATCGCCGAGATCGAGATCGACCCGGAAACCGGGCAGGTCGCGGTCGTGAACTTCACGGCGAGCGACGATTTCGGGCGCATCCTCAACCCGATGATCGTCGAGGGGCAGGTCCATGGCGGCCTCGCCCAGGGCATCGGCCAGGCCTTGCTCGAGGCTTGCGTCTACGACAAGGAAACCGGCCAGCTTCTGACCGGCTCGTACAACGACTACACGATGCCGCGGGCCGGCGACCTGCCGTACTTCAAATTGTCGACCAACGTCACCCCGTGCACGCACAATCCGCTGGGCGTCAAAGGCTGCGGCGAAGCCGGGGCGATCGGCGCGCCGGCCGCCATCACCAACGCCCTCGTCGACGCCTTGAAGCCGCTCGGCATCCGCCATCTCGACATGCCGGCAACCCCCGAGAGACTGTGGCGCCTCATCCAACAGCACCGTTCGCCGCTCGCCGCGGAATAGGGAGAGCCCGATGTACGAATTCAACTACCACAAGCCGACGAGCCTCGAGGACGTCGCCAACTTGCTCGGCGCCAATGAGGAAGCCAAGCTCGTCGCCGGCGGCATGACCCTGATCCCGACCCTGAAACTGCGGCTCGCCAAGCCCTCGGATCTGGTCGATCTCGCCGCGATCCCGTCATTGCGCGGCATCGCCGACGCTGGCGACGCGATCGTCATCGGCGCGATGACACGGCACGCCGAGGTAAATCGTTCACCGGTCGTCAAGCAGGGCATCCCGGGGCTCGCCGCGATGGCCGGGATGATCGGCGATCCCGCGGTGCGCAACCGCGGCACGCTCGGCGGGTCGATCAGCAACAACGATCCGGCCGCGGACTACCCGGCCGCGGTGGTCGGGCTCAACGCCACCGTGCACACCACCAAGCGCGAGATCGCCGCCGACAATTTCTTTACCGACATGTTCGAGACCGCGCTCGAGCCGGCCGAGATCGTCACCTCCGTGCGCTTCCCGAAACCGCAGGCCTCCTGCTACCAGAAATTCCGCAACCCCGCCTCGCGCTACGCGATCGTCGGCGTGTTCGTCGTCCGCACCGCCGGCGGCGTGCGCGTCGCCGTCACCGGCGCCGGCGGCAGCGTGTTCCGCGTCCCCGAAATGGAAGCAGCCCTCGCCCGATCCTTCACCCCGGACGCGATCAAGGACATCACGATCCCCGACACCGGCCTCAACTCCGACATCCACGCCAGCGCCGAATACCGCGCCCACCTCGTCGGCGTCATGGCCCGCCGCGCCGTCGCCGGCTGCGCATAGGGCACCGTCGGTCGTAACCGCCACACCAGCCGAGGCATGGCTCGCGGGCGGCTCACGATCCAAGGCGTTGCGGAGGCTGGTCTGGCGCATCTTCTCGGCACGTGACCGTGGACCCGGTCATTCGCGCGGAGTAAGGCGGCGCTTGCCGCCCTCGTACCAGGCTACGAAGGATTCGAGCACTCGATCGAAGAGGCGCGGCGGTAAGAAGCCGTAGTCGTAACGGTCGCTGTGCGGAAGCTTGCGCAAGTCGTAGCCAGGCCAGAGAAACTCGTTGCCTTCGGCGACGACGATCCATGAGCGTTCGTCGTCAAGGCTGAGATGCCGTGCGACCGCCAAGGGTATCTCGACGGCCGAAGCCGGATCAGCCGGCGGGCTGTGCGTGATCGGCAGCACCGTGACGACGATCGCGCCTTCCGCTTCGCGCTCGACGGCCAAGACGATGACGCTCGGTCTGTCCTTCTGTCCCTCTTTCCGTCCGGCTTGGTGTTCGTGGTGCCAGAGATAGGCATAGGAAATGACCAGGCCCGGCTCGGGGCTGGGGATCGGCATGCAACTCCGCTATTTGGGATCGAGCATCGCATCGAGATGGGCGTGCCGTTCGTCCATGCGGGACGCGCGGATCGCCTCGACCTTCTCATCGGGCAGTTCGGCGGTCGCGAAGCTGCGGCGGCTTTCCCGGAAGCGCCTGAACTCCTCATATTCGTCCGGGCCGACAAAGTAGCCGGTGATCCGGCCGTGACTCGACACGGCGACGGCCTCGCGCTGAGCCCGCATCCGATAGCGGCCGAAGTTGCGGGTGAACTCTGAAGCCGGAACGGTCTCGGGCATGTCCATGGGTCCTCTCTTTCCGGCTTCTAATATACATGAATTGCGCAAAAACCGCAAGATGCGCCAATTGCGCTTGTTTGTCAGACCTATCTATGGTTCCGCGCCCGAGAGACGGAAGCGGCGCAGGCGCGATCCTTCACGATCCCGCAGGGCGGAGTGAACTCCGGCACGCATGCCAGCGCCGAATACCGCGCCCATCGTCGGCGTTAGGGCCCGCCTCTCCGTCGCGGTGGGGGACGCCTCGGGCTGAAAACATCGCGAAAACGGATGTTCTGGAAAATCGTCAACTAACCTCGAATTTATTGTACTGCCTTGCCAGCACTACAGCGCAGTACACCTCTAGGAGCGTTTGCCGAATAGGATCACCCTCCTCGACAAAGCGGAAATCCGTGCTGCTGATCCGCTCCTTCGCCTTGGAGAAAGCGGGTCACACAGTTATCCTGCCAAACTTTGGAGCCCCTAGCTGAGAAGGCATTGGCGAGGGCCGTCAGGATACCGAGTCCAGCAAGTGCGACAGTTTTCGGAACTCGTGGTGGTTTCACTTGCCTTCCAAAGGAGACCGAAAGCCGCAAAAATTGCGACTGGGAAGGCCCAGAAGTAGGTCGCGCGTTTCCAGTAGTGCTCGATTTCGAAATTGCGAAGCGCGTAGGCGCGCGTGAGGGCAGCCTCCAAACGCGGCTTCGCCGTCGCCCGCTCCCATTAAGTCCTAACGTACTGAGATATTGAGTTCGAAGTTTGTTCCTCACGTCCTCAAGCTCCCTCGCTGCCGGCTTGGGGGGACGTCTCGGACGAGGATTTGCGGCATGGGTTGCCTCCACATTTGAATGTGCTGCCGTCCCGTCTTGCTCAGGGCGAACGACGGAAGCGCTGCGCGAGCCAGAGAGCCGCGAGGACGAGTAGAGATCCGACGACGGCGGACACAACATCTCTGAGCGAGACGGTGACTTTGTCGAGTTCGGGGAAAAGGCCGAGGAGGCGGAAGAGCAGACCGCCGACGAGAGCGCCGACCAAGCCCAGCCCCAGATTGCGCAAAACGCCAAAGCCCTTGCGTTCCCGCTTGATTATCAGCCCGGCGAGGCTGCCACCGAGCAGACCAATGATTATCCAGACGATGAATTGATCGAGTGAGACCATCGCGGCCTCCCGTGGTTTGGCGAAGCCGAAGGGTTCGGCTCCGTATTCGAATTTAGTTCCCCCGGGTCGACAAGGGCGCGCCATAATAAACCCTTCTTCGCACAGGGAGCAGGTCATGGCGTACAAGCTGGAAGGGAGCATCCTCGAGGTTTGCGATTGCAATGTGCTTTGCCCTTGCTGGGTCGGCGAGAAGCCGGACAACGGAACGTGCCAATCAGCTCTCGCCTATCATTTCGACCGCGGCACGATCGACGGGCTCGACGTTTCCGGGCTGACATTTGCGGTCAACGTATTCATTCCCGGCAACCCGCTGGAGGGCAACTGGCGGGCCCACCTTTACATCGACGAGCGGGCGAGCCCGGAGCAGGAGGCGGCGCTCCTCGGCGTGTTCACCGGTAAGCAGGGCGGACCCGTCGCCGATCTCGCCGCGCTGGTCGGGGAGGTCGTCAAGGTCGAGCGGGCGCCGATCGTCTTCGCCGTGCACGAGGGAAAGGGCACCCTGCGGATCGGCGACACGACCGAAGCCACGATGGAGCCGTTTCGTGGGCCGGGCGGCAAGCCGACCACGCTGGTCGACAGCATCTACTCGACGATCCCCGGCTCGCCCGCCTATCTCGCCAAGGCCTCGACCTTCCGGATGAAGAACCAGGCCGTCGGGGTCGATGTCGATCTGCGCGACCACAACGCGATCCAGGGACAATTCGCTTTCGAGGCCTAGTGGGAGCACCCCCGGATGCAGGCGGTTTCGCATCGCAGCCGCTTTTTGCCACTGATGGCGGCGCTGACCGCCGCGGCGTGGCTGGCGCTGTGGCTGTGGGGACAGAGCCCCTATGCCCGCTGGCTCGACCACGGCCGCTGGGCCGAGATCGGCGTTGTCGGCAGCATTTGCCGGGCGTTGCCGGGCGGCCGTGACGCGCTGACCGGATCGCTGGTCGTCGGCGGCTGGGTGCTGATGCTCTCCGCGATGATGCTGCCAACGACATTGCCGCTGCTCGACATCTTTCGGCGTTTGACCGCGCGCCGCGCCGACCGGCGGTGGCTGACGGCGCTCGTCGTTATCGGGTACCTCGCGGTTTGGAGCGTGTTCGGCCTTGCCGCTCATCTCGCCGACTGGGGCATCACGGTTGCGGTGCGCGAGTCGGAGTGGTTGGTCGCGAATGTCTGGATGATCGGCGCGGCCATTCTGGCAGTCGCGGGCGGTTATCAATTCACCGAGCTCAAATACCGCTGTCTCGACAAATGCCGTGCCCCGCTCGGCTTTGTCATCGAGCACTGGCGCGGTGCGCGCCAGAGATGGCAGGCCCTCTTTTTGGGCGTCAGGCACGGCGCATTCTGCGTCGGCTGCTGCTGGTGCCTGATGCTGCTGATGTTCGTGATTGGCTCGGCCAATATCGGCTGGATGCTGGTATTGGGCGCGGTCATGGCGGCCGAAAAGAACCTGCCCGGCGGGCGCCGGCTCGCGGCGCCGATCGGCGCCGTCCTGCTGCTCGCCGCGGTCTGGGTTGCCCTCGCCGGCGTGACCGCTTGAAGGAGTGGGACTTCGCCTCGGGGTGGTGCCGCTGAGGCCGGCGCACTAAATTCATCGTGTCGAAAGCGGCTCCCTCGCCATCGCCGGGCCGCATAAGCCGTTTCCTCGCCCTCTCCCGTCCGGAGAGGGGTTTTGTTGATCGGAATTGTCTCCGGATGACTACCCTCCCTTCCTCTGTCGACGACACGCTGGCGCTGCTCGGCAGCGCCGATTACATCGCCGATCGCAGCCTCGCGACGGCGGTGCATCTGGCGTTGCATCTGAGCCGACCGCTGTTTCTCGAAGGCGAGGCCGGGGTCGGCAAGACCGAGATCGCCAAGGTGCTGGCGAGCGCGTTGCGGCGCCGCCTCATTCGCCTCCAGTGCTATGAAGGGCTCGATGTCGCCTCGGCGGTCTATGAATGGGACTATGCGCGTCAGATGATCGAGATCCGCCTCGCGGAGGCGGCCGAAGAGGATCGCTCCGAAATCGAGAGCACTATTTTTTCCGACCGGTTCTTGATCAAACGGCCCCTGTTGCAAGCGTTGGAGCCGGATATCGGCGGCGCGCCGGTGTTGCTGATCGATGAGCTCGACCGCACCGACGAGCCGTTCGAAGCCTACCTCCTCGAGTTGCTCTCCGATTTTCAGGTGACGATCCCGGAAATCGGCACGATCCACGCCGAGCATCCGCCGATCGTCATCATCACCTCGAACCGCACCCGCGAGATCCATGACGCGTTGAAGCGGCGATGCTTCTATTACTGGGTGGACTACCCGACCGCGGCACGCGAGTTCGAAATTCTGAGGCGCAAGGCGCCGGGCGCCAGCGAGCACCTTTCGCGCGAGGTCGTCGGCTTTGTGCAGAGGCTGCGGACGATGGATCTCTTCAAGCTTCCCGGCATCGCCGAGACGATCGACTGGACCGAAGCCTTGATGCAGCTCGACGTGCTCGAGCTGGCGCCGCACGCGATCAACGACACGCTGGGCGTGCTGCTCAAATACCAGGACGACATCGCCCGCCTGCACGGCAGCGAAGCCGCACGATTGCTGGAGCAGGTCAAGGCGGAAGCCGCAACTGCGGAAGCATAGGGGTATCCCGTGGCTTCGCCACATCGCCCGACGCCATTTCCGCCACGACCGGCGAAGGCCGGTGCCGATGACGGGGATGGATCCCGCGCCTTCGCCGGGAAGACTACATAAGCGCGGCAAAGTCAATGGCCCCAGACGCATCCGAAAGCTCGAAGGCCGGCTGCTCGCCAATCTGATGCACTTCGCGCGCACTTTGCGCGCGGCGGGGCTGCCGGTCGGGCCGGGCAAGGTGATCGACGCGGTGGTCGCCGTCAGGACCGTCGGCATCACCGACCGCCGGGATTTCTACTGGACCCTGCATGCCGTGTTCGTCAATCGGCCGGACCAGCGGCTGATCTTCGACCAGGCCTTTCATGTGTTCTGGCGCAATCCGGATCTGCTGAAAAAGATGATGGGGCTCGTGCTGCCGGAAATGCGGATCGACGCTGCCGGGGACGAGGGCGCGGCGATGGTGCGGCGCCTCGCCGAGGCATTGCACCCGGATATCGGCAAGGAGGGCGAAGCCGAGGAGACTGAGACCGAAATCGACGCCGCGATGAGCTTCTCCGACCGCGAGCAGCTGCGCGGGATGGATTTCGAGAAGATGTCATTGGAAGAGCTGGCCCGTGCCAAGGCGGCGATCGCGCGGCTGCGCCTGCCGGTGCAGGACGTCCCGACCCGGCGTTTCGCACCGGACCGCCGCGGCGCCCGCGCCGATCTGCGCGCAACCTTGCGCGCGGCGCTGCGCTCGGGCGGGCTCATCGAGCTGAAGCGGCGCAGTCGGCGCCGGCGCCCGCCGCCGCTGGTCGTGCTGTGCGACATTTCCGGCTCGATGAGCCGCTACAGCCGCATCTTTCTGCATTTCATGCACTCGGTCACCAACGACCGCGACCGTGTCCATACTTTCGTCTTCGGGACGCGGCTCACCAACATCACCCGCTATCTGCGCCACCGGGATGTCGATCTGGCGCTCGACCGGGTCGCCGAGGCGGTAACGGACTGGTCGGGCGGGACCCGCATCGGCCATGCGCTCTGCGAGTTCAACCATCTGTGGTCGCGGCGTCTGCTCGGCCAGGGCGCGATCGTGCTGTTGATCACCGACGGGCTCGACCGCGACGCCGGCGCCGGTCTCGCACACGAAATGGACCGGCTGCACCGCTCGTGCCGGCGGTTGATTTGGCTGAACCCGCTGTTGCGCTACGAGGGTTTCGAGCCAAGATCTCTCGGCATGAAGGCGATGATGCCGTATGTCGACGAGTTCCGCCCGGTGCACAATCTCGAAAGCCTCGAGACGCTGATCGAGGTGCTGAGCGCACCGACCACGCGGCGCGGCACCGCAGCGGCGGCATGGCGCACGAAAGAGAGGGCAGCATGAGCGATACGGCAGAAATTCTGGAACAGGCAGCGCGTTGGCGCGAGGCGGGGTCGGGCGTGGCGTTGGCGACCGTCGTGACCACTTGGGGTTCCTCGCCGCGTCCGGTCGGCGCCAAGCTCGCGGTCAACGATGCGGGCGCCATGGTCGGCTCGGTATCGGGCGGCTGCGTCGAGGGCGCGGTTGTCGAAGAGGCGCTCGAAGCGATCCGCGACGGCAAGCCGCGGCTTCTCGATTTCGGCGTCACCAACGACCAGGCCTGGGAAGTCGGGCTCGCCTGCGGCGGCAAGATCCAGATCTTTGTCGAGCGCGTCGAATGAAAGGACGCATTCTCGACCGCGTTGTGGCCGCGGAGCGTGAGCACCGCAGCGTTGCTCTTGCAACCGACCTCGCTACGGGTCGGCAATTGCTGCTCGACGGCGAGCATGCCGAGGGCGATCTGGCGCTCGACGAGGCGGTGCTCGACAGGGTGCGCGAGGCTTGGCGCACCGGCCGCAACCGGACCATCGAGACGGCGGCCGGCCGCGTGTTCGTCGAGGTGCTCACGCCGCCGCATCGCTGCTTCATCATCGGCGCGGTGCATATCGCGCAGCCGTTGGCGCGGATGCTGACGATGGCCGACTACGCCGTGACGGTCATCGACCCGCGCGGAGCGTTCGCGACGGAAGCGCGGTTCCCGGATGTCGAGCTGACGCAGGAATGGCCCGACGAAGCGCTCGAACGGTTGCAGCCCGATCGCGGCTCGGCGGTCTTGGCCTTGACCCATGACCCAAAGCTCGACGACCCGGCGCTGGCCGCGGCGTTGCGTTCGGACTGCTTCTACATCGGCGCGCTCGGCTCGCGCCGCAACCACGCCGGGCGCTGTGCGCGGCTCAAGGAACTGGGCTTCAGCGACAATGATCTCGCCCGCATCCACGGGCCGATCGGGCTCGCGATCGGCGCGGTGTCGCCGGCCGAAGTCGCGATCTCGATCGTCGCCGAGATGACCCAGGTCCTGCGTCACGGCGAGGCGGCGGAGGCGGCGTGAAGTTCGGCGAGGTCCCGGTCGCCGAGGCCGAAGGGGCGATCCTCGCGCACAGCCTGAAGCTCGGGACAACGGCGCTGAAAAAGGCGCGGGTGCTGTCGCGTGCCGATGTCGAGCTGATCGCGGCCTCGGGCTTGTCGCGGATCGTGGTCGCCCGGCTCGAACCCGGCGATATCGGCGAGGACGAGGCCGCCTGGCGGGTCGCGACGGCCGCAGCCGGGGCGGAGATCGAAGCGGCGTCCCCGTTCACGGGCCGCGCCAACCTCTTCGCCAAGACGCGGGGACTTCTGGTGTTCGATCCGGAACGGCTCGACCGGCTCAACCTGGTCGACGAGACGGTGACGCTCGGCACTCTGCCGCCATTCGCGACGGTCGAACCCAAGCAGATGGTCGCCACGGTCAAGATCATCCCGTTCGCAGCGCCGGAGACGGCGGTCGCGCGCTGCATCGAGGCCGCGGCCGCGGACGGTCCTCTGCTGCGCGTTGCCCCGTTTGTGCCGCGCTCGGTCGGGCTTGATGCAGACACGCCTCCCCGGGCTCAAGGAGAGCATTCTCGACAAGACCCGGCAGGTGACCGAAGGCAGGCTCGCCGCGCTCGGCTGCCGGCTCGTGTTCGAGGAGCGGTGTGCGCACGCGACGAGTGAACTGGCGTCGATGATCCGCGATGCGCTCGGCCACGGCATCGACATTCTGCTGATCCACGGCGCCTCGGCGATCCTCGATCGGCGTGACGTCATTCCCGCGGCGATCGTCGCTGCGGGCGGCAGGATCGACCATTTCGGGATGCCGGTCGATCCCGGCAATCTGCTGCTCCTCGGGCATGTCGCGGAGCGGGTCGTGCTCGGGCTCCCGGGTTGCGCCCGCTCGCCCAAGGTCAATGGCTTCGACTGGGTGCTCGAGAGGCTGGTCGCCGGGCTGCCGGTCGGCTCCGCCGAGATCATGCGCATGGGCAGCGGCGGCCTTCTCGCCGAAATCCCGTCGCGGCCGCTCCCTCGCGCCGAAGCGAAGCCTGCCGAGCAAAGGCCCGCGGCAAAGCCTGCCGGCCCGCGGATCGGCGCTCTCCTGCTCGCCGCAGGGCAATCGCGGCGCATGGGCGGCCCCAACAAACTGCTTGCCGAGGTCGACGGCGCGCCGATGGTGGCGTATGTGGCGCGCAGACTGCTCGCCTCCCGGGCACGGCCGATCATCGCGGTGCTCGGCAATCAGGCCGACGCGGTCGACGCGGCGCTCGGCAAGCTGCCGGTCGAGCGCGTGCGCAATCCCGAATTCGCCGGCGGGCTCTCGACCTCGCTGAAGCGCGGCATTGCCGCACTGCCGCCCGATCTCGAGGGCGCCCTGATTTGCCTGGGCGACATGCCGCTGATTTCCGGCCGGCACATCGACCGCCTGATCGCGGCGTTCAACCCGCTCGAAGGCCGCGCGATCATTGTCCCGACCCGGCGCGGCAAGCGCGGCAACCCGGTCCTGTGGTCGAAGCGGTTCTTTCCCGAGATGGCCGAGCTCGCCGGCGATGTCGGCGCCAAGCATCTGATCGGCGAGCATGCCGAGCTCGTCGCCGAAGTCGAGATGGACGACGACGCCATCCTCGTCGACATCGATACGCCCGAGGCGCTCGAAGCGCTGCGGCAAAAGGAGCAAACCTGGCGTAGAGGCAGCTTGCTAAGGGAGGACAGGGAAATGCAGAGCGAGCGTGATCCGCTGCCGTTCCGGCCGTATGCGCCGGGGACGCAGCCGCCCTATGACGCCCCCGCCTACGGCAGCACCCACAAACGGCACCCGCAGGAAAGCCTGGTGCGGCTGCCGCACACGATTACCGAGACCACCGGGCCGCGCTTCAGCACCGCGCATTTCCCGCCGATCCCCGATTTGTCGATCGTTGACGGGAAAACGGCGCTCGGCGAGCGCATCATCGTGCATGGCCGGATCACCGACGAGGACGGCAGGCCGGTCCCGCGCACCATCGTCGAGATCTGGCAGGCCAACGCCTCCGGCCGCTATCAGCACCCGGCGGACCAGCATGACGCGGCGATCGATCCGAACTTTCGCGGCGAGGGCCGGGTCTATACCGACGATGAGGGCTGGTACCGGTTCACCTCGATCAAGCCCGGCGCCTATCCCTGGCGCAATCACCACAATGCGTGGCGGCCGAACCATATCCATTTTTCGTTCTTCGGGTCGGGCTTTGCCGCCCGGCTGGTCACCCAGATGTACTTCCCGGGCGACCCGTTGCTCGAGCTCGACCCGATCTTCCTGTCGATCCCCGATGCGGCGGCGCGCAACCGCCTCGTCTGCGCGCTCGACATGACGGTGACCGAGCCCGAATGGGCGCTGGGCTACCGGTGGGACGTCGTATTGCGCGGCCGCGAGGCGACGCCGATGGAGGCTTGAGCCGTGCCGAGCGCCACCAGCAGCCAGACCATCGGGCCGTTCTGGCACCTGATCGAGCACCCGGAATGGGCCGATCTGACGCGGTTCGGCGCCGCCGGCGCGCGGGTCACGCTATCCGGCTCCGTCATCGACGGCGACGGCAATCCGGTGACCGATGCCGCCGTCGAGCTGTGGCAGGCCGATCCGCCGGCGGACGAGACTTTTCCGGGGTTCGGGCGCTGCCGCACCGATCAGCGCGGCGAGTTCCGCTTCACGACCGTGAAACCGGGGCCGGTGCCCGGCCGCGGCAACGCCCAGCAGGCGCCCCATTTCGCCATCGCGCTGCATGCGCGCGGTCTTCTCAAGGCCCTAATGACGCGCGCCTATTTTGCCGGCGACCCGCTCAACGAGACCGACCCGCTGTTGTCCTCGATCGAGGATGCCCAGCGCCGCGCCACCCTGCTCGCCCGACCCGAGAGCGAGAGCCATTGGAGGCTCGACATCCGGCTGCAACGCGGTCCCCGCGGCGAAACCGAAACCGTGTTCCTCGATATTTGAACCCCGCGTCTAATGCCGGAAATGGCGGATGCCGGTGAACACCATCGCGATGCCGGCGGCGTCCGCCGCGGCGATGACCTCTTTGTCGCGCACCGACCCGCCGGGCTGGATGACGGCGGTAACCCCCGCCTCGATCGCTGCTTCGAGCCCGTCGGCAAACGGGAAGAAAGCATCCGAGGCGAGCACCGAGCCGACTGTCGGCGATTGCGCCAGTCCCGCTGATTTGCCCGCCTCGGCCGCCTTGGCGGCGGCGATCCTGACGCTGTCGACGCGGCTCATCTGACCGGCGCCGATGCCGACCGTCGCCCCGCCGCGGGCGAAGACGATTGCATTCGATTTGACGTGCTTTGCGACGATGTCGGCGAATAGCAGATCGGCAATTTCGGTCTCGCTCGGCGCTCGGCGGGTCACGGTGCGCAGTCCCTCCCGCCCGACCGAGACCCGGTCGCGCTCCTGGACGAGGATGCCGCCGGCTACCGCGCGAAAGCTGCGGCCCGCGGCAGTGGGGTCGGGCATCTCCCCGGTGACGAGAAGGCGTAACCCTGTCCTGCGGGCGAGAATCGCTCGGGCGGCTTCATCGGCCTCGGGGGCGATCACGACTTCAATGAGCAGCCGGGCGATCGCCTCGGCGGTCGGTCCATCGAGGCACCGATTGAGCGCGACGATGCCGCCGAAAGCGCTGACCGGATCGCAGGCGAGCGCCTTGTCCCAGGCCTCGCGCAGGTTGTCGCCGATCGCTGCGCCGCATGGGTTGGCGTGTTTGACGATCGCAACAGCCGGCGACCGCAAACTCGGCAACCAGCTCGAAGGCGGCGTCGGCGTCGCCGTAATTGTTGTAGGACAGCTCCTTGCCCTGGAGCTGTCGCGCGGTCGCCACCCCGGGACGGGTCTCGCCGGTGCGGTAGAACGCGGCCGATTGGTGCGGGTTTTCCCCATAGCGCAGCCGGTCCGCCAAATGCCCGGTGAGGACGAAGGTCTCGGGAAAGGACGTCTGCTCATCACGGCCCATCCATTCGGCTATCGCGGCGTCGTAGGCCGCGGTCAGCGCGAAGGCCTTGCGCGCAAGCTCGCGGCGCAATTCTGCGCCGACCGCCCCGCTGCCGGCGGCCAGTTCCGCCAGAACACGGTCGTAATCGGCGGGGTCGGTGACGACTGTGACGGCGTCGTGGTTCTTGGCGGCGGCGCGGATCAGCGCCACGCCGCCGATATCGATGTTCTCGACGCAATCCTCGGGGCTCGCGCCCGATGCGACCGTCTCGGCGAAGGGATAGAGGTTGCAGACGAGGAGGTCGATCGGTGCAATCCGCCGTTCGGCCAGCGCCGCGAGGTGATCCGGTCGGTCGCGCCGGGCGAGGAGCCCGGCATGAATGGCCGGGTGCAAGGTCTTGACCCGGCCATCGAGGAATTCCGCAACTCCGGTGACCTCCGCCACCTCGGTGACCGGAATCCCGGCGGCGGCGAGGGTCTGCGCCGAGCCGCCGGTCGAGATTATGCGTCACGCCGCGCGCGGCCAGCGCCCGGGCGAATGCAACGATCCCACTCTTGTCGCTGACCGAAATCAGCGCGCGTCGGATCGGGAGAGGACTTGCCGTCATTGCCGCGGATATAGGGCTCTCTCGGAAGCCTCGGCAAGCCTCAAGAGCCGCGGGCGAGCGCCGCCAGCAGGATTGCGACGGTCGCGGCGGACGCGGCGAGCGCGACGGCACCCCACCCGTTTTCCGCCGCCCAGCCGCAGCCGATCAGCACGAGGTCGGCGGCGATCACCCGCTTGACCACGGCCGCGTGGCCGAGACCGCGACGCACCGCCTGCTGATAGAAATGCTCGCGATGAGCCTGCCAGACGCGCTCGCCGCGCACCAAGCGGCGGGCGAGCGTGATCGTCGCATCGGCGAGAAAGTAGAGCGGCAGGATCAGCGCGATCTTCCAATATCCGCGAACCGCGAGATCGAGCAGCAGAAAGCCCAGCACATAACCGAGCGGCACGCTGCCGACATCGCCGAGAAAAATCCGCGCCGGCGACCAGTTCCAGACGAGAAAACCGATGGCCGCCCCGGTCACAGCCGCAGCGAGCGCGCGCAGCGCGGGATCGGCACCGGCTCCGACACTCGCGAACAGCAGCAAACCGGCGCCGATCGCCGCAGCCTCGCTGCCGGCCAGCCCGTCGATCCCGTCCATGAAGTTGAACAGATTGATCCACCAGATCCAGACGAGGCCGATCGCGGCGAGGAAGAGAAGGTCGCGCGGCCCGGGCAGGACAAAGATGCCGATCGCCACGGCGGCGGCCTGCGCCAGCAGCCGCACGACCGGGGAGAGGCCGCGCAGATCGTCGAGCCATGAAACCGCCGCCAGCAAAACGGCGCCCAGGGCAATCCCAAAGACGCCGGACGGCACCGAATCGGTTCGGGCGAGCACGATCCAGGCGAGCAGTACCGAGCCGATCACCGCGATCCCGCCGCCGCGGGGTGTCGCCACCCGATGCGACGATCGCTCGTTCGGGCGATCGAGGATCTCCCGGTGGGCGAGGATCGGAATGAGCACCCTGGTCGTCAGGCAGGTCAGCAAGCCGGTCGCGACGGCGACCGCCGCGGGCCAGGCGGCCTCACCCATCGCCGGGCGGCTGATCCCCGGGAGAGGAAGTCTTCGCGGCCGGATTCGTGGGAGCTTGATCCCCGAACTTGATTCCCGGGAAACTGATCCTCCTGGGCCTGGTCCGCGATGGACCTGCGCGGCTCTCGGCGAATCGCCCAGCGCACCGTGACGCCCCCGGGCGGCACGGTCCCGCTCAGCACGACCTGCTGCGTCCTTCTCGCCTCGCCGGAGCCGAGATAGATGCTTTCGCCGAGACCCATCTCGCCGCCGGCGGCGCGCAGCCGCCACACGACGCCGCTCGGCATGCGCAGCAGCGCGGCACTGCCGTCCCGGACCAGCTCCGCCTGAACCGACGGGTGCAGGTGGAAGCGCACCGCAAAGGCCGCTCCGGGGAGACCCGGTCAGCCGGTCCTCGCCGCGCAGATCCTCGCCGTCGGCGGAGAGAAACAGCTGGCGCGCATAGATCAGCCCGAAGCGCTCGCGATAGCCGTCATGCGTCGCGGAGATCCATTGCTGACCCTCATGCTCGGCACGCTCGCGAGCAACCGAAGTCGGGCTGCGGCCGAGCGTGCCGTCGGCGCGGATCTCGACCGAGTTGGTATCGGCGACGACCATGACCGAATGCGCGGCGCTCGCCCGTGCGACCCGCCACCAATTCGGCTTCGGGCCGCGATAGGCGCCGCAATTGACGATGATCCGCTCGCGCTCATGGCTCAACTCGAAAGACAGCGGACCGGCATGCGCGTGGTCGTCGAAGCCGCGCGGTGGCGGTTTGCCGGTGTCGATCAGAACGAGGCTCTTGAAGGCCTGCAGTCGGTCGAAGCCGGTGTCGGGCGCGTGCGACGGCGCGCGCCCCTTGGTCTCGGACCGCGTCAGAACGAGGTCGATAAGAACCCCGTCCTCCTCGAGCGAATCGTTGAACAGCGCCAGCCGGCGGTCGCCATGGCGAAAAAAGCGCAGCATCGGCGCCATTCGCTCGATGGCATCTTTGAGCGCGGCCGGGACCTCGATCTGCGCCGACCGCAACACCGCGCGCGTATCGATCAAATCCTGCAGCACCTGCAATTGCAGCGACGGGCTGCGCGACAGGTGCCCGCCATCCGGGAGGATCTGAACCGACAATTCGCGCTCGAGGCTCTTGAGCACTCTCGCCAAGCGCGGCTCGAACCCGCCGAGCACCGCCATGCCGGCGATCAGGCCTTTGAGCGCCCGCACTCGCCCCGCGCCGACGGCCTCCCAGGACGCGGTTCGGGCCAGATGTCGAAGCTGGGCGACGAGGCTCGTCAACATTGCCCGGCGCAGCGGATCGTCCTGGTCGCGCCTCACGATCTCGTCGAAATGCGCAATCCAGGCAAAGACCCGCGTCGCCAGCACGTCGGACCGCCATCCGACACCGTTCCAACCGGTATTCTCGTCGATCCAGCTTTGCACCAGATCGCGTGTTGCTTCGCGCGCGCCGCCGCCTGCCGCGGCAATATCGGCAATCCATCCGAAGCCGTGCCATGCGGCGAGCCATTCCTGTCCCGCCGAGGGCGGAGACCAGCGCGGCGCCGGGGCGCGGACGAGCTCGCCGGCGAGCTCGATCTCGCCGGCGGCAATCGCCGCGCCGCGCTTGGCGTCACCCGGCCAGCGCTGCGCGATTCTGAGTCTGAGGTCGGCGGGAACCCGCCCGATCAGGGTATGCCGATAGAGCGGACCTGCGGCGAGCGCCTGCAGCGCGTCCCGGCGCAACCGAGTCAACAGCCCGGGAGCATCGGAACCAAATCCGCGTCCGGCAATCGGTGGTCTACCCTTTCCGCTTCCGCTGGCCGCTGCTGTCATCTGACCGCCGCTCGCTGTCCAGCCGGGGCCGGCCGGGCCGGAGGCCGGTCACAAATGGTTTGCCGGAGAGGAAACCCCATGTTGTTTCGTAACAAGGAAAGCCACCCGCCGCAAGCCGGCGAGGGTCACGGGTACGTAGAGCAGTAGCGGAGCCCGAGGATTGCGCTTTTTGCTGGGATCCTTTTTTACTTTAAGCGCTGAGCTTTACCAGCCGTGCGCAGTAGAAGCCGTCGATGCCGTCATATTCGCCGAAATGGCAGGGCAAAGTCCGCAGATCTCCCTCCGGGGTGATCCATTCGGGGTTCTCGCCGACCTCGTCGGGTCCGATCTCGCGCCGCTCGACCGGCAGCCCGGCGTAGAGCAGCGACTCGATGCGTTCCAGCCCTTCTTCCGGCTCCAGCGAACAGGTGCAGTAGACCAAAGTGCCGCCGGGCTGGAGCATGTCGACGGCCGCCCGCAACAAATTCTCCTGGACCGCCGAGAGCCGCGCGACGTCCTCGGGCAATTTAAGATGCGGCACGTCGGGGTGGCGGCGGATCGCGCCGGTCGTACTGCAAGGCGCGTCGAGCAGCACCGCCTCGACCGGATGCGGCGGACGCCACGTCAACGCATCGGCCCCGACCGCTTCGACCGGCAGGTCGAGCCGCCGCAGGTTGGCGACGAGCCGATCGAGACGGCGGGTCGAGCGGTCGACCGCCGTCACGCGAGCACCGGCGGTCGCGAGCTGCGCGGTCTTGCCGCCCGGTGCGGCACACAGATCGATCACCTCGCGTCCGGCAACATCGCCGAAAAGTCGCGCCGGCAGCGCCGCGGCGGCGTCCTGGACCCACCAGGCGCCCTCGGCATAACCGGGCAGGGTCGCGAGGGCGCCGCCCGCAGCCCGGCGCAAGGTCCCGGTCGGCAGCAAGACCCCGTCGAGCGTGGCGCACCACGTCTCGGCATCGTCGCGCAATGTCAGATCGAGGGGCGCTTCCTTCAAATGTGCGGTGGCGATCGCCCGAGCGGTCGGTTCACCGTAGGTCCTGCTCCACGACCACCACAGCCAATCCGGCGTGTTGAGACGCGGGGCATCCTGCTCCTCGACACGACCGGCGCCTTCGACGCTCAACCGCCGCAACACGGCGTTGACCAGCCCCTTATGCGAGACAAACCCGCAGCTCTGCGCGATGTCGACGCTGGTCGCCACCGCGGCATGCGGCGGGGTGCGCAAGAACAGCAATTGCGCGACACCGAGGCGCAAGATGTCCTGCACGACCGCCGCGCGGGGCGCCAGCGGCATATTGAGGCAATCGGCGATCAAGGCGTCGATCTGGCCGAGCCGGCGCAGCACCGTCGCAACCAGGAGACGCGCAAAGGCGCGGTCGCGGCCCGACAGCTGATGCATCGCCGAGCTGTCTTCGATCGCATCGTCGAGCGGTCGCTTGCGGCGGAGCACCGCACCGATCAGGTCGAGCGCAACATGGCGCGCGGTCACCGCTTCTGACATCAAAGTTCTGATAAAGCCATTTACCGGGTGACACCCGATCAGAAGATGTTGCTCGCTCCAACGCCTCGTCTCAACCTTTGTTCCCGCGCTCGGAACCAAACCTTGAATGCGCGGCGCCTCGCGCTCGGCCTTTGTTTCGGGCGCTCGGACGAGGTATTGTTGAGGAGCGCCGTTGCTTTTTTTTCGGTTGTTCGGGCTAACTCGGCGAAATGAAGTTCGAATCGGGGAGGAAAATGAGTTGCATCCTCGGCGCGCCCTTGTCGGAAGCCGGCGGCGTCACGATCACCGGCCTCGACCTGTCGACACCGCTGCCGCCGAGCCGGCGGGAGCAGATCCGAGAAGCGTTTCGCGTCCATCACGTTGTGGTGTTTCCCGAACAGGTGCTGAGCCGGGAACAGCAATTCGAGTTTATCGCCAATTTCGGGGAGATCGAGCGCCACGGCGGGCGAAACGCACAGACAAAGCGTTATGCGGCCGCTCACGTGATCTCGAATCTCGACAGTGACGGCAATCCCGTCGACCGGTCCACGTCGCCGGTCAGCAACTACCGCTGGCACACCGACAAATCCTACTACCCTGTGCCGCCGATGCTGACCGCGCTCTATGCGGTCGAACTGCCGCCGCGCGGCGGCGATACGGAATTTGCCAACACCGCCATGGGCTATGCCGCGCTGGCTGAGGCGACAAAACGGCGGATCGAGGGATTGCGGGTGGTGTTCTACTGGGGAGCGGGCGCCCGCAAAGCGGATGCAAGCCCGCGTTCGCCCGCGGATTTGCGCGAACACCCGCCGGTCGACCATCCACTCGTGCGTACCCATCCGGAGACCGGCAGGAAGGCGCTCTATCTCGGCAATCATGCCTCGCACATTCTCGGGATGCCCGAAGCGGAGGGAAGGGCGCTCCTCGACGAACTGCTGGAACACACGACGAAGCCGCAATTCGTCTATACGCACCGCTGGCGCATCGGCGATCTGGTGATGTGGGACAATCGCTGCCTCCTTCACCGCGCCGCTGGCCAATTACGAAATCGGCCGATATCGGCGCGTCCTGCACCGCAGCGTGGTGCGCGGAACGGTGCCGTTATAATTCCTTCTGCCGACGCTCGCCAGACCCGTTTATGAGCCGTCGGGCACCCCTCGGCCTCCTGGTCGCGGTGGCCGCGATCGCGCCGGCGGCGCTGCACATGCCGGTGCCGTCGCTGCCGCTGCTGGCCAAGGTCTTCGCAGCCCCCGCTGGAACGGTCCAGCTGGTATTGACGCTCTTTCTCGCCGGTATTGCCGTCGGGCAGCTGGTCTATGGTCCCGTCTCCGATCGCTTCGGGCGGCGCCCGGTGCTGATCGCCGGGCTCGCCCTGTTCCTCGCCGGGACTGTGGTGTGCGGCTTCGCCTGGTCGTTGCCGATGCTGATCGTCGGCCGCGTGATCGAGGCCTGCGGCGGGTGCGCCGGCATGGTGCTGGGCCGGGCGATCGTGCGCGACCTGTTCGACCGCGAGCGCTCGGCGAGCGCCATTGCGACGATCACGATGGCGATGAGCCTGGCGCCGTCGATATCGCCGGCGATCGGCGCATACCTGGCCGAATGGGTCGGCTGGCGCGCCGATTTCGCGCTGCTCGGCGCGCTCGGTGCGGCGGTGCTGGTCCTGACGGCGGCGCGTCTCGAAGAAACCCATCGCAATCCCGCGCCGGCCAATCTGGCAGCAATGGGTCGGTCCTTTGTGCTGCTGCTGCGTTCCCCGGCATTTCTCGGCTTTGCGTTGACGACAGCCTTCACCAGCGCCTCATGGTTCACGTTCTTGGCGAGCGCGCCTTACCTCTTGTCCGAGGTGATGCACGAGCCGCCGAGCACCTACGGGCTGATGATCCTGCTGCCAATGGCCGCTTATATTGTCGGCAATGCCGGTGTCGCGCGCTTGTCCGTAGCCGTCGGCAGCGCCCGTCTTCTGATCGTCGGCCTGACATTGTCGCTTGCCTCGGGGGTAATGCTCGCGGTCTGGTGTCTCGTCGAGCTGACGCCCTGGGCGTTGTTCGTGCCGATGGCGATCAGCTCCATCGGCAATGGTCTGAGCCAACCTCCGGCGATCGCGGCCGGCCTCAGCGTCCATCCGCGCATCGCCGGCGCCGCTTCCGGGCTGCTCGGGTTCTTGCAGATGATGATCGCGGCGCTCGGCACATTGCTGATCGGCCGGCTGCCGCAACATAGCGCTCTGTCGATGGTCATAGTCGTCGTCGCATCGCTGGCGCTCGCCCTGGTTTTCGGCCTCCTCGCCTTGCGTCGGCCCCGGGCAGCGCCACGCCCAGCTCGATCCGCGCGGCTCAGTCCCGAGGCCGCGAAGCGATCCTGACGACCTCCATCGCGCACCTGTGGCCGGCAGATCAATTCCGGATCGTCGAGCCGCGCAGCCGTCTCCTCGCCATCGCCTGTTTTACCTGTTTTATCAGGTTGAGATCAGGTATCGCCAACTCCCATCAAAATAAACCTTCCTCGACCGCAGCCGCCGAGATCCACGCAATTACCATGCAATTATGGCAACCACATGGTGGATCGGCTTTCACCCGGCGATGGCAGCGTCGGGAGCGCCGGCGGCAAGTGCCGCCATGTAGCCGAGAACCAGAGCGTAGGGCGGATGCAATCCGCCGGCTGGCGCTGCCAGCGCTCCTGTGCCGTTTAGCAGCGATGCCAGCGAGCCAATAATTTCGCCCTTCGAAATATACGACATAGAGACGGAAGCGGCGGATTGCATTCGCCCTACGCACTGAAATCCTGGTGCCAACTGCTGTCGAGCGGCCCGAGCAGGTATCGGTTTGGTCAGTTTTCCTGCATTCCGGCCTTGCGCAGGCCGGCGAAGTAAGTGGCTTCGACCAAGGCGCGGATCTTCGGCACGCCCCAATTTCCGGCAACGGGTCCATCGGCCTTGGCGCGCGCGATGCTCGAATAGCGATCGTCGCCGCTAAGCCTGCGGGCCTCGGCGAGCTCGGCGGCAGCGCGTTCGGTCTCGCCTTTTAGAGCATAGGCCGCGACGAGGTAGGGGTGAGGGACTCCGGGAAGGGCGTTGCGTGCCTTTTCGAGCCAAGTGATGGCCTCGTCGATGCGCGATTGCAGCAGATGCACGAACCCGATCGTCCCATAAAAAAAGCCGATGGCGGGATCGCGGGGGCTGAGGCGGATCGCCTGCTCTTGGAGCGGGATTACCTCCTCTATCGACCCGGTATAGAGCTTGCACCAGCTGAGGCCGGTCAATGCGACCACAGCGTTGCGATTAAGCGCGAGAGCCGTCTCGTATTCGGGAATGGCGTCCACGCATCGGTGCTGCGCGCGCAGCACCTGGCCTTTGACCCATTGCGGAAACCAGTTGCGCGGAGATGCCGCCAACGCTTGGCCGACGAGCTCGTCCGCGCGGGCAATGTCGGCCGCAGCCGAGTCGCTCGTTCCAATGATCACGCGGAAGATCAGCATAGCCGCCAATCGGCTCGGCGCCTCGATGGACTGCGGATCGAGCGCCAGGGCGCGCTCGAACAGGCTGATCGCCTGTGCGGTGTTCCCGCGGGCCGGCCCCTTCGCCCCTGCTGCGCGTCCGCGAAGGATATAGTCGAGCGCATCGGGGTGATCGTTGGGCCGGGCAGCTTCCCTAGCGATCAGCTCGACGCCGAGAGCGCTCGCGATGCGGCTCGTGATGTCGTTTTGCAGGGCGAACAGATCGCCCGTCTCGCGATCGAACCGCTCCGCCCACAGATGCGCGTCGGTTTCTGCGTCGATCAGCTGCGTGGTGACGCGGAGCTGATTGCTCGACCGCTGGACGCTGCCTTCCAGCACATATCGCACACCCAGCTCACGGCCGATCTGCTTCGTATCGACTTGCTTGTTCCTGTAGGTGAAGGCGGTATTGCGCGAGATTACGAACATATCCTCGATCCGCGACAGGTCGACCGTCAGATCCTCGGTGACCCCGTCAGCAAAATATTGCTGGTCGGGGTCGTTGCCGAGATTGGCGAAGGGCAGTACCACGATCGACAGGCGCGGCGCGCGATGTGCATCCCCGGACCAGGGTGCATGCCAAATCCCGACCGCCGCGCCAGCCACCAGAATTAGAGCGCCGATTACCGCAGCCACCGCACCGCCCCGAAGCCGATGCCGTGAACGCGACATCGGCGCTCGCGGCATGATATCTATCTGGCTCAGCGCACTGGAGTCGCGCGATTGCCAACTCCCGACGACGGATCCGCTGGGTCCGCTGCCGGAATGTAGCTCATATATCAGCGGGGCCGCGGGCTCGACCCGTGTCACAGGCGCAACAAAGCGGTAGCCGCGCCTGGCCACCGTCTGGATACAGCTGCCCTGTGCGCGATCTTGATCGAGGGCGCGGCGCAGCGTCGAAATCTGGACGGTGAGGTTGTTGTCCTCGACAACGGTTCCCGGCCAGGCTGCAGCCATGATCTCGTCCCTCAAGACGAGATCGCCGGATCGCTCGATCAGCACGCGGAGCACCGCGAGCGCGCGCGAGCCGATTTCGATCGGAGCCAGCGTGGTACCTTCATCACGCCGGAACAGACCCCGCCGGTCGAGACGGAACCCCTCGAACAGGAAATGTTGGTCGTTGGTCGAGGAGAGTACTTCCACCCGTGACCCCCCACGTTTCTGAATTAGGAAGATTTTAGCCCAATTTTAGAACTTTTTATCCCGGTTTCGTAGCGCCCCCTCCCGGACTTCGCCCTATGGCGTCCCACTCGTACCGAAAGAAGGGAGGGCGGACATGAAAAGCTGGCTTTGGAAGGTAATGCTTGCGTCTGCGATCGTTTTACCGGCGCTTAGCGGTGCGGTTGGGGAGGCCGCACAAGAACAGAAGGGGCAAGAACAGCAGGGGATTGAAGGCGTTTGGGATGTGCAGGTAACAGTTGTTCAGTGTGACACCGGCAAAGCCTTATTGACCGGCCGCGCGGTCCTCATGTTCAGTGACGGCGGCGGCCTGACCGAAATTTCCGACACTCCGCTGCATAGTGCGGGTTTGGGCATGTGGCGTCATCTCCGCGCACAAAGCTATACCGCAGTCGACAACACCTTTTTCTATAACACGGATGGCAGTTTGGCCGGAACCCAAGTAGTCACGCGAGACATAGAACTCAGCGGAAACGCCGACGAATACACAGCGACGGCTACTTTCGAGTTCTTCGACCCCGCCGATAAATTAATCCGCAGCGGCTGCGCAACCTCTACAGCTACGCGCCTTGAATAAAGTGTCGCGGCAACTGTGAATATCGAGGAGGTTGATAAGGTACGGCTTTGGCAGAGGGCGCGGCGCTTTAGGGTTATCGAGGCCATTACAGTAGACGGGCTTCGTAACCCGGTCGTGAACGCCGCGCTCTAACAACAGCGCACGGCGAAAAGGTCATATGAGCCGAGAAGGTCGCGCTCCATGCCGATTGGCCAGGAGGCCGGCGTCACGTCGAGTGCCAGCGCGTGCTCGATCTCGTCGAGGAGATCGAACGGGTCGCGGCCCTCGCGGTCGAGCTTGTTGACAAAAGTAATGATGGGCACGTCGCGCATGCGGGAGACCTCGAAGAGCTTACGGGTCTGCTCCTCGATGCCCTTGGCGGCGTCCGATGCCCCCTCCCCAAACCCCCCCAAGCGGGTCGCGCGCGGGGGAGGGAAGGGTGGGGGGACCGCGGTCAGGGTGCGGTAGGTGTCGTCGCTGAAATCACAATGGGCTGAAATCCCAACGGGCTGGAATCCCAACGAGCTGGAATCCCAACGGGCTGAAATCCTGCTGGCGCGACGTGTCGAGCAGGTTGACGCGCGCCTGATGCTCGAAACTCATCACCGCCGAGGAGACCGAAATGCCGCGCTCGCGCTCGATCGCCATCCAATCCGAGCGCGCCCGCCCCCGTCGCCGCGCGCCTTCACTTCGCCCGCCAGCCGGATTGCCCCGCCAAACAAGAGCAATTTCTCGGTCAGGGTGGTCTTGCCGGTGTCCTGATGCGAGATGATCGCAAAGGTGCGCCTGTCCTCCCCTCTTTTGACGCTCCAGATTGAGGCGTCAGCGAGGCCGGTGTTGCTTTTGCCCCTCCATGAACGAGCGCAAGACGGCGTTCATGCGGCTCAAATGGCCGCGCCCCTGGGCCTTGAACCATTCCAACACGTCGGTATCCACCCGCAGGTGAACGGAGGATTTGCCGCGCGGCGGCATCACGACGCGCGCCCGCGGCGGCTCGAGCGCCATGACCAGCGCCTCATGGTTCACCTACTTGGCCGAGGTCGCGAAGCGATCCTGACGACCTCCACTCGCGCATCTGTGACCGGCATCACTTCTCCTCAGCCGTAAAGACACCATCCCAGTTCTGCGGCGGAGCCTCGATCTGGAACTGCGCGATCCGCCGCCGGTAGAGGTCGTAGACGGGCGCGAGATGGCGTGCCGCGGCGAGCAGGCCGTCATCGAGGAGGCGCAGTGCCGCCGCCCAATCCTGTCGCCGGTAAGCCGTCAGCAGCGCCGAGTGCCGGTCGATGAACTGCGCCTCCTCGATCTCTTCCGGGGGCAGCGTGTAAACGCGGCCGGCCTGGGTCTTTGCCTTTGACCGCGACGATATCGATCTCGATCAGCGCCGGATCGTCGAGCCGCGCGGCCGTCTCCTCGCCGATGACCAGATCTACGCCGTAGACCTTGCCCAGGCCTTCCAGCCGCGACGCAAGGTTCACGGGGTCTCCGAGCAGCGAATAGTCGAAATGTTCCTGCGAGCCGAAATTCCCGACGACACATTCACCCGTGTTGATCCCGATGCCTATCTTGACCGGCTCGAACGATTTGCCGGCCGCCAGCGCCTCGCTTTCCCAGCCGCGGTTCAGCTCGGCCAGTTCGCGGCGCATCGCCTGGGCCGCCCGAACCGCGTTCTGGGCGTGTTCCGGGTCGTCGAGCGGGGCGTTCCAGAACGCCATGATGCAATCGCCGATGTATTTGTCGATCGTTCCTTTCTGCTCGGTGATGATCTCCGTCATCGGCGCCAGAAAGCTGTTCATGAATCTTGTCAATGTTCTGGCGTCCATGCCTTCGGCGAGGCTGGTGAACCCGCGAATGTCGCAGAACATGATCGTCATCGTTCGCGTCTCGCCGCCGAGGACAAGCTTCTCGGGGTGCGCCGCGAGCTCTTGAACGTAGTGCGGCGACATATAGCGCGAGAAGGCGTTGCGGATCTCGCGCTGCCGCGCTTCTGTCCGCAGATAGCCAAGCAGCGATGCGACGAGGTAGACAAGGGTGATGACCGCCCAAGGGTAGACGGGGTCGATCAACAGCTGCGCCTGCCGGAATGCGAGCCATGAAATCCCGACGACAGCGACCACGGCGGCGGCGCCGAGGATGGCGCTCGGCAACGCCCCGATGCGCGACACGCCGAAGATCAGCCCGATCCCGCACAGCAGCGTGAACAGGATTTCGGCGCCGACCGCCCAATCGGGCCGAATGAGAAACGGCCCCTTGAAGGATCTGCTCGATCAGTTGGGCATGGATCTCCACTCCCGGAACGTCCCGTGCGATCGGTGTCGCCTGGCGATCGTTGATCACGCCGGCCGCCGAGGTTCCGACCAGCACGATGTGGTCGGCAAAGAGCGCAGGATCGAAATTCCCCGCGAGAACGTCAGCCGCAGAGACGAAGCGGTCGGGCCGTGGAGGCGCGTAATACAACCATACCCGCCCGGCGGCATCGGTTGGTACCGTCAGCCGGCCGATGCGGATCGCGGTCAGCCCGGTCTTTTCGCCAAAGTTCTTCTCACCGTTTGCACCGGCGGCGCGACCGACATAGCCGTGCGCGCCGAAGGCGAGCCGGAGCGCCTCGGCGGCGAGCGAAGGATACGGCTTGTCGCCGAGCTTCAGAATGAGCGGAACCCGGCGAACCACATGGTCCCAGTCGGGATATTGATTGAGGAAGCCATTGCCGGCGGCGACGGCTTCCAGTGCCGGCAAGTTGGCAACGGCCGCCGGAAAGCTGTCGACCCGGCCGAGGGGATCGTCGCCGGCGAAAGCAAAGCCCGCCTTCGCGGCAGGCGGCCGGGTCTCGCCATGGTTGGTCAAGATGAACCCCGTCACGGTAGGCACCGTGCCCATAGCCGCGGCGAGCCGTTGATCAGGATCTGGTAGCGCCGCCAGGAGCTTTTCCGCCTCCTCTGCTCCGACGCCGTTCCGAGCCATCAAAGGCAGAAGCAATTTGGGTGAAGTACGGTCCGGCTCCGCGAAGTCGATATCGAAAGCGATGACCGATGCGCCGGCCTCGCGCAGCTTATCGATCAGTTGTGCAACGAGCGTGCGCGGCCATGGCCATTGGCCGATCTTTTTGAGGCTGTCGTCGTCGATATCGACAATGCGTATCGGCGTGTCGCCTTCGGGTTTTCGTGGTGCGGCGCGCTGATAGAGGTCGAAGCAGATCAGCGACATCCGGTCGAGCAGGTCGGGAGCGGCGACCCGCGCAGTAGCCGCCGCGAACAGGACCGCGAGCGGCAGCACATAAATCGCGCCGCGCCAAGCCGTTCGGCGCAGCGCTAACCAGCGCCTTCTCGATCCGATCCAGTCCGCGAAATTTACCATGGAATTGGATCTAAGAGCCGCAGCTGGTCAAACGATCCCAAAGTGATCCCGGAATGTCATCGGTTGAAAATCTTGACGAACAAATCGCGTTAAGGTAAATTTTTGGGCGAGTTAACCAAACCGCGAGTGCGGTGCCGCAAATCGGGGGAGAGGCGGTGAACGCCTGTCAAACGGAATACCGGCGCGACTCTCGTTTCCGGAAGATTGTGGCGAGTAGTCTGTGGCTTTTTTGCGCTCGCGCTGGTCGTCGCGCCGCTGGAGGGGGCGGCCGCGCAGGAGGTGTCAGGCCAGGAGGAGGACAAGGCCAGTCTCGAAGCGCAAAAAGAAGCGCTGTTCCAGCAGATGTTTCGCGATCCGGCAAACCTCGATGTGACCTTCGCCTATGCCGATGTATCGGCCAGATTGGGGGATTATGAAGCCGCAGTTTCGGCGCTCGAACGAATGCTGCTGTTCAACCCCGATCTGCCGCGGGTTCAGCTGGAGCTCGGAGCGCTTTATTATCGCATGGGCTCCTATGAACTCGCCCGGGATTATTTCGACAAGGCTGCCGCGGCAAATCCGCCGCCCGAGGTTCGCGCGCGCGTCGAGCAATATTTGGCGGACATCGAAAAGAGCCAATCGCGCCATCATCTGTCCGGTTACGTCTTCTTTGGCGGCCAGTATCAAACCGACGCCAACGTCGCCGGCTCGTCGCTGATATTGTCGCCGATCGGCCCCGTGGTGCTCGGCAACCAATTCATCAAGCAGGCGTCCGGGAGCATTTTCGGCAGCGGCTCGTTGCTCTATAGCTACGATATGGAAACGCAGAACCACGATACGTTGGAAGTCACCAGCGTCGGTTACCTGAACCACTATTTCAATTCTGCGGTGAACCGGCTCGACCTCAGCCTCCTCGAGGTGACCGGCGGCCCGCGCTTCAACTTTCCGAATGGCGCCTGATCGGCGACAAGGCGGCATCGTTGAAGCCCTACATTATCGGCGACGAAGTAGGACTGGGGTGGAACCAATACTTCGCCGCCGGGGGTCCCGGGATCGAATATGACGAGATTCGTCTGGAACGACCTGGCGTTGAGAGCGGCCTTCGAATTTCGACACAAGAATTATACCAACGCCCCCGACCGTCCGCTGTCGACGGGCCTCACCGGCAATCGACAAGCTTGTCACCTTTTCGGCAGCCAAGCCGATCACCGAGAATACTGTTTTGAATCTCGAGTTCGATTATCTCGATCAGTTGACGCAGCTGGCCTTCTATACCAACACGACCTATGCGTAGCCGGCTCCTACCGTATCCGCTACCAGGATCCGACCGGATTACCGCCGATTCTTGGGAGACCACGCCCTTTGTCGGTCGTGCCTGGAGCTATTACGCGGCCCCGGATCCGTGCTGTAATACCAGCGGCAACACCCGATCTACCCGACGGTTCAGCACCCAATTGACGCAGCGCTGGCGATTTGGCGTGACCCAGACTTGGCCGGTTACGGCCACGATCGCCGTCGTGGCGCAGCTGGAGCGCGATATCGTCTCGTCCAACCTGCCGCTCTACTCTTATAACAACACTTCGATTTTGATCGGTCCGCAGATCCGGTTTTGAGGAGAGCTCGATGACCCCGCGTCGCACGCCGTCCGCTTCGCGTCGTCATGTTGGCCGCCCTGCTGTTCGGCACGGGCTTTGCGGGCGCGCCGTCGGTTGCCCAGCAACGTGTCGGCGTCAACAGCGCGGTCAACCCTGACGCGACGGGAATTCCTCCGGGCGCGGTGCCGCGCCGGCTGGTGCTCGGACAAGAGGTCGTCTTCAACGAGCGCATCACCACCGGGCCGGAGGGGCAAACACAAATCTTGTTCATCGACCAATCGACGATGACCGTCGGGCCGCGCTCGGATATGGTCATCGACGAGTTTGTCTATGATCCTAATGCCGGGACCGGCAAGCTGGCGGCCAGCTTGACGCGCGGAGTGTTCCGTTTCGTCGGCGGCAAGCTCAGCAAACAGGACAACGCGGTCACGATGCAGACCCCCTCGGCGACGATCGGGATCCGCGGCGGCTTGATCCTGGTGGATTTGACCCCGGACGGCGGATTACAGGTGATCTTCGGGTATGGCGCCGGCGTGACGGTGACGGGGTTGAACGGCCTCGCGCAAACGATCACGCGGCCCGGGTTTCAGGTCACCGTGGCGGGACGGGGCGCCGCGCCGTCGACGCCGTCACCGGCGCCGCCGGGGGCGTCTGCGGCGCTGCTTGCGCAACTCGACGGCCGGCCCGGCGGACACGGCGGCGCCCGCACGATCCCGACCGACACCACGGTCGCGAACAGCGGCATCGCTGCGGCGGTCTCGAGCACGGCCCCGGTCGGCATCCAAATGCAACGGCAACAGCCGCCCACAGTGGCCAACGCCGTTCAGCAAGCCCAATCGCCACTCCAGGTGACCGCTCAAAGCCAGGTGGTTCGCAGAACCATATCGGCCGCCCAGGCTCAGACGACAGACTCCGCCAACGCCGCCAACGCCGCCAACGCCACCACCGCCGCCACCGCCGGTCGTCATCAGCTATGCCGGTCTCTTCAAAGACACGCCAGGCAGCGGCACTGCGACCACCCAGGGGTTCATCAACCAGGGCCCCAACAATAGGATTCCCTATACCGGTGGTACGCTGACATACCCGGCCGGCCAGCCAGCCAATGGCGTATTCGCAGCGACGCTCGGCCCGGGCTCGATACAATTCCCTCTCGCTCCGGGCTCTACCAGCCCCGGTTTTGTGAATTTCGGCCCCGCCGGCACGGCGAGCCCATTTGGCCAGTTCACCGGAACGAGCTACATGGCGCCCGATTTAACCTTTTTCTATGCCAACCTTACGCCGACCAGTTCTGCCATTCAGCAAGAGCGCGGCTTCATCTTCGGCGGCCAGCCGGTGCCCTCGAATGCCGGCTTCCTTACGAGCCGCACCCGGGACACCCCAACTTTACACCTACACCCTTCAGCAAGACGCCGCTCTGCAGTCGCCGGTACCGTTCATCACGCAGAGCACCGGCGGCAATATTCCCAACCCCAGCATCTCGCCGTATTACGTCGTCGCTCCGGCGCAGTCGCCATTCGGCGCATACAATCCCAACACCAATCCGAACGTCACCGGCACGCGCTCTTTACAGGCGAGCCTGGCGATCAATGGAACGGGAGCTAGCCAGACTTCGGCCCTGGTCGTGCAGACCGGGCAGCTTCTTCACCTCGACCGATACCAATACCGTAGCAGGCGACGGCGTTATTCGCGGCTCGTTCCTCGCGAACGGAACCGCGACACCGGTCAGGATCGACTCAGGAGCGGCGACGGTTCCCGATGGTAACGGCAACAATATCTTTGGCGCTGGAACCGGGTCGCTTCCGATCAGCGGGTTCGTGTTGGATCAGAATCAGTACAACACCAATCTGAACTTTGTACCGAACCAGGCAGCATTTCAGGGTCCGGTAGGCGGTAGTGCTTCCTCTTACGGCTTTAACCAGCCGGCGACGCCGACGACCAACACAGGCCTCGGCACCAGAACGACGCAAACGACAACAGGGTATTTTGGCGGGATCATGTATCCCGTGGTCGGAGGGTCTCCGGCTCGCCTTACGCCGCGACCGGCACGACCTCGGTCACGACGAACGCGACCAACAACCGAGTCGGCGCGACCTTTACCGGGAGCGATCCGTTCGGCACCAACACCTTCACGGTCCAATTCGGCGGCTTCACCGGCACATCCCGGTCTCGCAGCACTTTCGTCGACGACGCCCGTTATGCTGCGCTCGAAAACCCCGACACGCCGTCGCAAGTCAATGGCGTCAACATCCAGCTGAATGGCGACCCAACGCAAGCCTCGCAGGTTGCCATGGTGACCTCGGGCGTCGTACCGTCCAACACCCTGCTGCCGAACGGCCTTTGCAACTCATGTCAGTTTCTGCAATGGGGCTATTGGACCGGCGAGCTCGAACCCCGAATGCGGCCGGTACCGCGGTCGTCCGGGAGGACTTCGCTCACCTCAACCCCTGGGTTGCCGGGGTGATAAGCACCAGCTTGCCGGCAACCGGCATCGGGACCTTCAGCGGCAACGCGCTCGGGTCCGTGATCAACAGCGGAGCGAGCTATCTCGCCTCGGGAGGGTTCACCAACACCTACAATTTCGGCAACCGCACGGGGACGTTCACGATCAGCAATTTCGACGGCAAGACCGTTTCCGGGACGGTCAACGGCGTAGGCGCGGGGTATTCGGGCTCATTGTCGGGTTCCGGTCTCACCGGTTCGGCCAAGGGGAGTTTCTTCGGCAATCTTCCCGGAAATCCTGCCACCGAGACGGGCGGGAATTTCGCGCTCCAGGGGCCGAGCTATCTTGCTTCCGGCATCTTTGCCGGCCATCGCTGACGGCCAAGGGAAGCATTATTTTGGCACCTCGTGTACCGACGGGGATATCGGTGATGAGCTCGATCGACGAAACTCATGATCCGCGGCGCGCCAGTTGGGTCGCTTCGGCTCAGGGTCATGCCGAGTTCCCGATCCAGAACCTCCCGTTTGGCGTGTTCAGCCCGGCAGGCGGCGCGCCGCGCGGCGGCGTCGCCATCGGCGACCAGATCCTCGACCTGCGGGCCGGACTAGAGGCGGGGCTGTTTTCCGGGGAGGCGGCGCGCGCGGCCGAAGCGGCGGCCGGAGCAACTCTGAACCCGTTGATGGCTTTGGGCAAGAATCCGCGCCTCGCATTGCGCCGGCGCCTCTCGGCGCTGCTGTCGGCAGACGGCCCCGACCGGGCAAAAATCGAGCCGCTCGCCGCGCGGCTGCTGCACAACGCGGCCGATTGCACCTTGCACCTGCCGGCCGCGATCGGCAGCTTCACCGATTTCTTCGCCGGCATCCACCACGCGAGAAACGGCGGCATGCGGCGCGATCCGAACAATCCGCTCAACCCCAATTACAAATACGTCCCGGTCGCCTACCACAGCCGGGCGTCCTCGGTGCGGCCCTCGGGTGTGCCGATCCGCCGGCCGAGCGGCCAACGCAAAGCCGCCAATGAGGATGCCCCGACCTTCGGGCCGGCGCAGAAGCTCGATTACGAGCTCGAACTCGCGGTATGGATCGGACCCGGCAACGAGCTCGGCGAACCGATCCCGATCGCCGAGGCTGGGGATCATGTGTTCGGCCTGGGGCTCGTCAACGACTGGTCGGCGCGCGACGTGCAGGGTTGGGAATCGCAGCCGCTCGGGCCGTTTCTCGCCAAGAATTTCGGCACGACCGTATCCCCCTGGGTGATCACGAGCGAGGCGCTCGCCCCGTTCCGGGTCGCGCAGCCGCCGCGGCCGGCCGGGGATCCGCGGCCGCTGCCCTATCTGTGGGACGAGGCCGACCAGCAGACGGGAGCCTTCGACATCGCGTTGGAAGCCCTGCTGCTGACCGAGGGCCTGCGGGCCAAGGGCCTGCCGCCGCACCGGATGTCGGCCAGCAACACGACCGACCTTTACTGGACCCTCGCCCAACTGGTCGCGCACCACACTTGCGGCGGCTGCAATCTCGCCGCCGGCGATCTGTTCGGCACCGGCACGATCTCCGGGCCGACGCCGGAGGGCTATGGCAGCCTGATGGAGCTGAGCGCCGACGGCCAGCGGCAGATAGCGCTCGCCTCCGGAGAAACCCGTACCTTTCTGGAGAACGGCGACGAGGTGATCTTCCGCGCTCATTGCCGGAAGGCCGGTTGCACGCCGATCGGCTTTGGCGAGTGCCGCGCCCGCGTAGTGTAGCGCGGGGCTGCTTCGACGCCTTGACACGTGGCTGACCTTCGCGTCGAAGCCGATCGGCGCGCACATTATACATTATTTATAATGCTTATAATATTCGTATTGACAAATCCGCCCTGTTAATATAATCTCATTGTACATCTGCAAGGAGGACCAGCCGATGTCGGAGACGATGGCAGACGAGCTCGGTTCTTTGAGGTGGAGTCCCCGCCCCGCTCCCTCCGACGGCCGACGCTCGCGATGGATGGCATGCGGCAACAACGCTCGGACCCGCGGAGCTCCCGGTCATGCGGCCGGGCCAATTATGGCTGGTCGAGTTCCCGGCGACGGCGCCCGAATTTGCGCCCCTCGAATATCGAGCGCTCAGCAACGCCAATGTCGTAATCTACGATCGTGCGCTTGCTCCGAGCGGTCGCCCGTCTCCTGCCGCTCGGCGGGTATGCGGAGCCGGTAGCTTCAATCGACGGTCAGTCCGGTGCAGGATCCGAGCGTTGCATCCGTTTCGTCCGCGACGGATGGAGCGTGGCTCGGCTGTTCTATCCCGGCGTTTCAGTCGCGGTCGGGAGCGGCTCGACACGATCCGGCAGCTATCTTACCGCTTGCTCACCGAGATGCCCGCCGATCTGCCGGTCCGGATTTTCGTTTCTGCGGGTCGGGGCAGGTACGAAAGAAACGAAACACAACTCTACCGGCTGGATGCGATCATCGCCGAATATGCGTCCGTGCGATCCTCGACATTCACGATCGTTCTCGACGTGACCGATACCGGCGGCGACACCGCGCTTCAGCGTCGCCTCGGCCAATGGGCTGGCCGGGTGAGACCAAATGACTGAGCTGGTGATAACGATTGCTCTGGTTTTGGCTTTCGTTGGCGCCCTTTGGGCTTCTGGCCTGGTATACGCGCCCTAACTCTCGCCGCGGCCATAGTCCGTCGAGCGCCCTTGCCGCGGGATCGCTTGCCCTGGAGTGAGCCCGAGCGGTAAGCTGCTCTGCAGACTAGCTCATCTGGGGCACCCTGAGGCTAGGATGAGACCAAAGTACAGGTTGAGCCCGAGCAGCTCGAGCGGGCGTGGCGGAACGGCAGACGCGGCAAACTCAAAATCTGTTGTCCGTCAAGGACGTGGGAGTTCAAGTCTCCCCGCCCGCACCAACAAAATCAGGCAATTGATCGCGCGTGTGTCTTTTCGGTTGCGCCGGCAACCGAAAACTGTCTTCCGGGCGACGGACGGGGTACGGCTGGAAGTGCGACCGATTGAAGGAAGGCAAGGCCGACCGTCGCCCCGTCGTAGCGTCCGGCAAACTCGAGTCGCCGGTCGGGCTCGTTCCTAGTTCACGTGGTCAGCTTTCCCGCTTCCGGCCGTGACATCCCGTCCATCAAAGCACCCGATTTCGAGTTACTGAGGCCCGGCTAATTATCTCCATTGATCACTTCACAAAATCTTCGGTCAACCAGAGAGCACCGTTTACGTAATAGAGCCCGATCCCGATCGTCGTAAAGGTCGTGCTCATGATGTTTTGGTAATGGCCTCCCGACGGTCCCTCGTTCATCATTTGTTGATGAAGGGTTTGGATTGCTCCACTTTCACTTCCCGTTGCCATCCCGACATTCTCCCCGGCGGCAGACCAAGCAATGCAAATATCCTGCGGAAATTGATCGTGGCTGATCTGTCCGACTTGCGCCATATGAACAGAATGTCCGTAGGAGCCGATGCAGCTCGAATTCCCTGCGGATTGCACAGCGCTGAAGGTCAACGGGGCCCGCCCCGCACTGGCTCGACTTCCATTGATAAGATTGAGCAGCTGCTGTTGATAAGTGTCGGTAGACATAGGAGGGGGGGATTAACGGGAGCACTATCATTTGGCGTGATCGCGATGCTCTGAATGTAGAGAGCAAAACCCGGGAATGGCGAACCGTAGCCATTTGCGAAGGCGATATTGAGCGTGTGCTTTCCGGCATTCCCTGGAACATTGTCCAATGTATAGGTGGAAAAGGAGGATGATCTCACCGCAATATCGCCGACCAGCGCTCCATCAACCGAAATCCGGGCGGTCGGGGCGATTAATCCCCAGCCTAAATCACCTCGCGCAACGATACTGATCTGGTAAGTTTGATCGCGCCGGACGGGGGGAAATCTATACTGCCATGGATGTTGCCAGCGCAGTATAAACCAACAGCCCCACCACCAATTGGGCGATTATACGAACATCCACTGATTGATAGCGAATCAGCTGGTATTGCAACCGATGCGGCATAGGACGCGTTGCTAAATCCGACAATAGTCAACAGCAAAACGGCGAGTGCAGAGATTGATCTCATTCGAATAAAACCCCCGGTATTTCCCTCTCTTGGAAGACATTATGCTGCGTCCGCTCCGACTGACGCAATCAAAATTCGCAAATGGTCCTATTTCTGCCTCCCCTGCGGGCGCATGGACCTTGTCCATATCACGGGCGCAATGCCGCGGCGCCCCAACGCGTCGGCTGTTGACGAACCCGCTCCCGCAAGGTCTTCTTGGAAAGAAGTAAGAATATCCAGCGCGTCGCGCTGCTGACGCCGGAGGCACTGCTGAGAGCGCCAATGTATCGAGCCCGCGGCGTCCACGAGCTTAGGTTCGCCGTGGGGATCGGACACGGCACGCAGCGACAGGACGCGCCAAAAGGCTGCGGTAATTTCCTATGCCGAAACTCCGTTCCGCAATCTTGCGTCGAGAGCCGCTAATTCCCTCGATTATCTATTGTCCGAAAGGCTGTGGGAGTTCAGGTCTCCCCGCCCGCACCAATGATGCCAGGCCTTGAAGGCAAGCGGGACCGGAACGCCCGGCCTCAGAGCCGGCTCTCGTCGGCCCGGGCCAATTCGGGCATCTCTTGGGCAGTTTTGCCACCCTCCGGGAAAGGCAGCGGAGAGGGCATCTCCTCCTCCGCCGCTTTCGGCCGGCTCGCGCTCCGCACCGGCTCGCCCGCCGGATGCGATCGCGATCATCGATCGGCCCTCAATTTGCCCGCCGATGCGTGTTCGCGAACGGAGACAGCGCAGGAAACGCCTCAACAAGGACTGTTGCGGCAGGGGACGCACGACCAAGAGCCGCTCGACGTATTCAAGCCGCAGGCGCGCATCGCGCGACCGCTGGTCGAGTTCGACCCTCGTTGCGCTCTGGTCCAATATATCGCTTTTGGGCATGATCGTACTCCACGTCGAAGACACCTTGGCTTCTGCCGGATGCCCGATAAATGACGCGGGCGGATCGAAAGGGGTGTGAGCTACCTCACATTGCCAAAAGTTTTTAACGGCTAGGTCACCAATGACCGTATCGAACGCGATACCAGGCGAGCCCGATCAGCTCGTGAAGAGCAAAGTAGCTCTCCAGCAATGCCGGGACCTGCGGCAGGAAACCCGCTACCGAGCGCGGCGAACTCCCATCCTCGGGGGTCGGTGACGGGACCACCGGGTAGCCGACCGCCCGAAAGGACCACAGCGCTCGCGCCATGTCCCACGGATGCGCGATCACCAGCGCGGCGTGAATACCCGCATCGCGCAGAATTTCAGCCGAGTACAAGGCGTTTTCGAAGGTGTTTTGCGATCGCTCCTCCCGCCATTGCACCGGGACGCGAAAATCCTCCTGCAGCACTTTGCTCATCAACGCGGCGAGGGAGGCGCCACGCGGCCCGCCGCCGCTGACCAGGATCGGCAGGCTGAGACGCCGCTGCAGTCTTGCCGCCTCGGCCAGGCGCTCGAGGGTCAGCTGCCCGACACTGTCGGGCACGCCGGGAAGGTCGCTGCGCCGCGCAACGGCGGATAGCACGACAATCGCGCCGGGCGGCCCGTCCGACGGGAGCGTCGGTTCGTCAAATGCGATCGCCTCCGCCCATCGGATCAGGAGACCGGCGGTGACCGGCATCGCGGCCAGATAGACAAGGCCGATCGCCGCGGTCGCCACCGCCAGCCCAAACGGCTTGCGCCGCCACGCAATCAAGACGCCGATCATCGCCAATAAGATGAACAGGTTTGGCGGGATCAGAGAGGAATAGGAAAGCCAAGCCACGTCGATCCGTGCTGGGGCGGTCTCAGCCGACTGGGGCGAGCCGCTCGCGACGCAGCCGCTGATAAATCATAGCGGCTTGACGCTTCAGCCCAAAGCGCAGACCGCGCCACGTCCGCGGGTTGGCCGCGGCGACGCCCCACCTCTCACGCCGCTTTGGCAACCACAGCTTCTTATACGGATCGTCGCCGCGGCCGAGACTGATTTCGTGCGGGCGGTCGTCGGTCAGCACGCGCTCGAACATCTCCATCGTGAGAAGCGTGCCGAGGGAAAGGTCGTCAAAGCGCTTGTCGTGCGCCAGCTTGCAAATGACGGCACGACCCTTCCACAGGATCCAGAATTGAGCCGCGGCCGGTATTCCATCCAAATGATATATGCCGAGCCGCAGCGCCCGGAGTCGGCCGGCGAGCCGGATCAGCGCGGGGACAAAATCGAGAAATAATTCCGGCGGCTTCCAGCTCGCAGCGTAGATCGTTTCGTAATCGGCGACCGCCTGATCGAGACCTTTGTTGTCATCGACGAAGGATCTCGTCAGACGGTTGCTGCGGGCGAGTTTGCGGCGCTTGCGGTGCCACGTATTGCGCAACTCGGAAGGGCGGGCGGAAACATAATCGGGAAAGCTCAGGCCCGCCGTCTCTTCATACCAGGTGCCGGAGCTGAAGCGGCGCTCGACCAGCAGCCCGGCGCGTCGCAGCGCGCCCACCAAGGCGGCGTAGCTCGGCTCGCGCGGATCGAGCTCGGACAGGGAGAAGCAATCCCATTGCGGCCGTTCCGCAAATATTTCGGAGAGTATCGCGGCGAGCCCCGTTTGGAGGTCGGCTCCCGGCGCATGGAGGATGCCGTGCTCGAGGCTATGGGCGTTCGTCAGGCTCGCCAGGTTGCACCCGTCATCCCCCATCGTGGTCTGAGCCAGGAGGGCAGCTGCCGAACCCGGCCGCTCGTCGGTATACACGCGGATTTCGGTAGCCTGGGGCACACCATACCGCGCGATCAGATCATACCAGGCCGGAAGCGCGAAGAAGCTGTCCGGGGAGCTTTTGTCAAAAGCGCGAGCAAGACCGCTCGGCAGTCGCCGAAAATCCGGATTTCTGTAAAGTGGCATCAGGCGAGGCGAGCCTCGTCGGATCTTTTCGGGCGTTGCCGGGTGCGAATCCTCACCTTCACGACGTTATATCCAAACCTGTTGCAGCCCCAACACGGGATTTTCGTCGAAACGCGTTTGAGGAAACTTGTTGCGAGCGGCGTCGTCAGCGCCCGTGTTGTCGCGCCGTGTCCATGGTTTCCGTTCCGGTCTGAGCGGTTCGGGCGGTATCGCGTGTTTGCCCGGATGCCGAGCGAGGGAGACTCGCCAAGGGCTGCACGTCGAGCATCCGCGCTATCCCGTATTGCCCGGGATCGGAATGAGTATAGCGCCGCTGGCCCTTTGCGCCGCGGTCCTGCCGTTTCTGCGCCGGCAAATCCGCGATGGCCACGACTTCGATCTGATCGATGCCCACTATTTTTATCCGGACGGCGTCGCTGCCGTTCTGCTCGGACGCGCCCTCGATCGCTCCGTCATCGTCACCGCCCGAGGCAGCGATCTCAATGTCATCGCACGGCACGCAGTGCCGCGCAGATGGATCCGCTGGGCGGCACAAAACGCGGATGGTCTGGTTGCGGTGTCCGATGGGCTGAAGCGCCGGCTGGTAGAGCTCGGAATCGGCGCCGATCGGGTTCGCGTTCTGCGCAACGGAGTGGATCTGGCGCTGTTCCGGCCTCACGACCGCGAGGCGGCACGGGGCACCCTCGGCTTCACGCGGCCGACCCTTCTCGCGGTCGCCAACCTGGTCGCGCTGAAACGGCATTGGCTTATGGTCGAGGCACTCACCCAATTGCCGCAGGTCGAACTCGTGATCGTCGGCGAGGGGCCCGAGCGCGCCGGTATCGAAAAATTGGCGCGCGAGCGTAAAGTCGCCGATCGTGTACGCCTGCTCGGCCGGGTGCCGCAGGATCGGCTTCCCGAGATCTACGGCGCCGCCGACCTTCTGCTGCTCGTCTCGACGCATGAAGGTTGGCCCAATGTTCTGTTGGAGAGCATGGCCTGCGGCACCCCGGTCGTGGTCTCCCCGATGGACGGCATCGCCGATATCGTCGGCGCATCCGAGGCGGGACGTATTTTGGCCGATGACACCCCGAGCGGGCTTGCCTCCGCAATTCGCGAACTCCTCGCTGCGCCGCCGAGCCGCGCAGCAACCCGCCTTTATGCCGAGCAATTCGATTGGCAAGGCACGACCGAGGGACAGATAGCGCTGTTCCACGAAATTTTGGAACGGCGTTCGAAGGCTCGGCCCGCTCCCCTGCACGCAGCCTAATGCCGCAAGATACGCCGGTAGACTTCGCCATAACGGGCGACGCTGTGCGCCCACGAGCGCTCGGCATCGATGAACCCGCTCGCCTGCGCCCGGATGCGCGGCCAGGAAATCCTGGTCCGCCAGCGCTGCCAGCACCCCCTCGGCAAGACGCTCTGGGTCGCCCGGCGGAAACAGGTAGCCCGTCTCTCGGTCGCGGATCAGCTCGCGATGACCGCCGACGTTCGAAGCGACGACGATGCGCTCCTGCGCCATGGCCTCGAGCGGCTTGAGTGGCGTCACCAGTTCGGTCAAGCGGGTCGAAACGCGCGGGAATACCAGCAGGTCGACCAAGTCGTAATACCGCCGTATCTCATTTTGCGTCACCCTTCCGGCGAAGACCACGCTGTCGCCGAGGTCGAGTTCGCGGGCGATGGCGCGCAAATTGTCTTCTTCCGGCCCACCGCCGGCGAGTAGCACTGCGACAGCGGGCTGCTGCCGCCGCATTTCGGGAACCGCACGCAACAGCAGATCCAATCCTTCATAACCGTAGAACGAGCCAAAGAAGCCGAGAACTGTTTTCCGATATAGACCGAGCTGCGTTGCCAGAGCGCGGTCCGGAACCCCCGGCCCGCTGAAGATGCCGCGATCGACCGCGTTAGGGATGACTGTAATCTTGTCGCCGGGCACACCGCGGGCGACCGCATCCCCCCGCAACCCTTCGCATATCGTCGTCACTGCGTCGGCGCGGTGGAGCGCCCTGGTCTCGAGGAGCCGCGTCGCCGCGTAGCGTAGCGGCGCCGTGCCGTGCGTCCCGTGGCTGGCGGCTGCGTCCTCCCACAGCGCGCGAATTTCGTAGACGACTGGGATGGCATGCCGCCGGCCGGCACGAATTGCCGGCAACACGTTGAGGACCGGCGAATGCGCGTGCAGGATTTGGGGGCGAATCTCGCCGATCACTTCGTCGAGTCTCCGGTGGAGGTCGCTGACGATCGTCAACTCGCGAAACCACGGCAGCTTGGCGGCGAACCCGGTCGGCATCCGGGTCCGCAGAAACTCCCATTCGCCAATCCGCTCCCGCGCCGGTCCCGGCGCGTAATGCTTGCCGCTGGTCAGCAGCACCGGCTCCCAGCCCAGCGCCCGCTGCTGGTTGACGATACCGAGAGTGCGATAGACATAGCCGCTGTGCAGCGGCAGCGAATGGTCGAGAATATGCAAGATCCGCATTACCCGGGCGAGTGTAGTGCTAATTGCCGGTCAATATAGGTAGCGTCGCTGGGTTGACGAGCTTCCGTGGAAAGCCCTGAGTTACCGTTAACGAGCACGTCTCGCGATGTCGAGTTCGGTCTCGAGGCTCTCCCCCCGTTGGCGGAGCTCGAGATCGAATGGCGCCGGCTCGAAGCCGCCGGAAATCCGTCGTTCTTCACATCATGGCATTGGATCGGCACGTTGTTGAGTGCCCTACCGCCAGCGAGCCGGCCCAAACTGCTGCGCGGCATCGCGCACGGCGAAACAGTCTCGCTGGCTTTACTCGGCGCCAGTGAGACCCGCCGCCGGCGCGGGTTGGTTCGCTCACGCGGTCTTTATTTGAACCAGACCGGCGACCCGCACTTCAACTCATTGACGATCGAGCACAACGGGATCCTTGCCGTGGCGGATTGGGAGTTCGTTGTCTGGGATGAGCTGATCCGCTGGTTCGCCGGTCTTCGCGGCGAGGCCGACGAGCTCCATATCGGCGGTTCGCAGCGGCGCCTGCCCGAGGCCGCGCTCGCCAAGTGGGGGCTCGCATGTCACGACACATTCCTCTCTTCCTATTCGGTCGATCTCTGCAGGCTCGATGGCAGCGACGGCAAGATCTATCCGGTGCTCAGCGCCAATGCGCGCCAGCAGCTCCGGCGCACAGTTCGGTATTTTGAACGGCTCGGCGCGCTGCTTCTAAGCGAGGCGACAACCGAAGCGGAGGCATTAACCTTTTTCGATGCGATGAAAGAGCTCCATTGCGCGTCTTGGGAGCGGCGCGGCAGGGCGCATTCCTTCTCGGGAGGATTCTTCGAGCCGTTCCACCGGTTGCTGATCGAGCGCAGCTTTGATCAGGGCGGAACCCAACTTCTCAAAGCTTGCGCCGGCGACCGCGTCCTCGGCTATCTCTATAACTTCCGGTTAGGTAATCGCGTCTATGCTTACCAGAGCGGGTTCGACGATTCGGACCGCCGCGAGCGGCCTGGGATCGTCACCCACTTCCTGGCGATCCGGCGCGCCTTCCGGTCGGGCGCACAGGTGTATGATTTCATGGCCGGCCGCAACCGTTTGAAGGAGAGTTTCGCGACCCGGTGCGAGCCGATGCTGTGGCAGACCGTCCAGCAGCCGCGCCTCACGTTTCGTTTGGAACACTTTGCCCGTCAGTTTAAGCAGGCCCTGACGATGCGTCCTGCAAGAGGAGCGTGATGTCGATCCTTGTCACCGGTGCTGCCGGGTTTATCGGTTTTCATGTCGCCAAGGCGCTGCTCGAGCGGGGCGAGCGGGTAGTGGGCATCGACAATCTCAATGAATATTACGATGTGCGTCTCAAGGAGGCGCGGCTCGCCCGGCTGCGTGCCTTTCCTGGCTTTGAATTTGCCAAGCTGGACGTCGCCGATCGCGACGGGGTATTCACCATGGTCGATCGGCACAAGGATCTGCGCAGCATCATCCATCTCGCGGCGCAAGCGGGCGTCCGGTACTCGCTGGAAAACCCCTACGCCTATGTCGATGCGAATGTCACCGGCACGCTGGTGATATTGGAGGCGGCGCGGCGCATCGAACATCTGACCGCGATCACCTATGCCTCCTCCTCCTCGGTCTACGGCGCCAACCGCAAGCAGCCTTTCAGCGTCGGTGATCGGGTCGATCAGCCGGTCTCCCTCTATGCCGCGACAAAGCGCAGCTGCGAGCTGATCGCGCACACTTACGGCCACCTATACGGTCTGCCGGCGACAGGGTTGCGGTTTTTTACCGTCTATGGCCCGTGGGGCCGTCCGGATATGGCGGCATTTCTGTTCACCCGGGCAATTCTCGCGGGCGAACCGATAAAGGTGTTCAACGAAGGCAGAATGGCCCGCGATTTCACCTATATCGACGACATTGTCGCAGGAACGATCGCAGCGCATGATCGCCCGCCGACGGCTGCCGAGGGAGTTCCTCACCAGATTTACAACCTCGGGAACCACCGCCCCGAAAAACTCCTCGACTTTATCGCCGTCCTCGAGCGAGAGCTCGGCCGCACCGCAGAGAAACAGTTCTTGCCGCTCCAACCCGGCGATGTCCCGGAAAGCTTCGCGGATATCGAAACCTCCCGCCGCGATCTCGGCTTCGAGCCCAAGACCACGATCGAACTCGGGCTCGCGCGATTTGTGCAATGGTACAAGCAGTACTACCGGGTGAATTAAACGGTCTCTTTCATGGAACGCGGATTTGCGGTCATCGGCCTCGGTTATGTCGGTCTGCCCGTCGCCCTGGCCCTGGCGAATAAGTTCGAGCGGGTCGTCGGTTTTGACATTTCGCAGCAGCGGATCGCTGCACTGCGCGATGCCAAGGATGCGACCGGCGAGGTCACCGAGGCGGCGCTGCGCGAGACGAGGCTTCGCTTTACCGATGATGCCGATGCTCTGGACGAGGTCAGCTTTTTCATCGTTACGGTGCCGACGCCGATCGATGCCGAACGGCGCCCCGATCTTTCGCCGCTCGAAGCCGCCTGCGCCCTGATCGGACCACATTTGAGGGCTGGCTCGGTCGTAGTTTTCGAATCCACGGTCTATCCCGGCCTGACCCGCGAATTCTGCGGACCGCGTCTCGCCGCGGCCTCGGGCCTCAGGCAAGGGATCGATTTCAAGCTCGGCTACTCGCCCGAACGGATCAACCCCGGCGACAAGCAGCACCGGCTCGAAACCATCGTGAAAATCGTTGCCGGCGAAGACTCGGAGACTTTGGAGCGTGTCGGCGGGGTCTATGAGCGCATCGTCGATGCCGGGGTCTACCTTGCATCCTCGCTCGAAGTCGCCGAGGCGGCAAAGGTCATCGAGAACACCCAGCGCGACCTCAACATCGCGTTGATGAACGAGCTGGCGATCATCTTCGACCGGCTCGGGATTCCGACCAAGGAGGTGTTGGAGGCGGCAGGCACAAAGTGGAATTTTTTGCCGTTCACGCCCGGGCTGGTCGGCGGGCACTGCATCGGCGTCGACCCTTACTATCTGACTGCGCGCGCCGAGGCGGCCGGCTATTACCCGCAGGTCATCCTTTCCGGCCGCCGGATCAATGACGGCATGGGCAGCTTTATCGCGCAGCGCCTCGTCAAGCTGCTGATCGCAGCGGAGCGGCCGGTGAAAGGCGCCCGGATCGGGATCCTCGGCATCACTTTTAAGGAGGATGTGCCCGACCTGCGCAACAGCCGGGTGCCCGAGATCGTCGCCGAATTGCGCGAATTCGGTATTGCAGCATTGGTAGCCGATCCGCTCGCCGACCCGGCCGAGGCGAGGCGCCAATACGACATCGATCTCATGCCCCTCCCGACTTTGACCAGGCTGGATGGGCTGGTCCTGGCAGTGCCGCATGGCGTTCTCGGTGAGGGCGGCTGGCCTGGGCTATTCACTTCACTTGTCCCGGGCGGAGTCTTTGTCGATGTGAAGTCGGTCGTTGCCCGCGACAAAGTTCCGTTGGGCATCCATTACTGGAGCCTCTGAGGGCCTCATGCGAAATGGCGGCAGGGTCGATCCCTGAGCTATCCGACGAGAGGCAAGCCGTCATGCGGATTTTTTACATATGCCGGCGCGTCCCCTTTCCGCCGGATCGCGGCGACAAGATCGCCGCGTTCAACCAAATCCGGCATCTTGCTGCGCAGCACGAGGTGCATGTGTTTTGCCTCGGCGACGGTGTGCAAGACCTCGCGAATATTTCCGGACTGCAAGCCTACGCCAAGACTGTCACTGCCGCTCCGGTCGACGAATTTACGATAAAGCTGCGCGCGCTCGCGGCGCTCGTCACCGGACAACCGCTTTCAGTGGCGGCCTTGAACGAGACGCAGCTGCATGACGCCATTCGTAGAAAATTCGTAGAGCTGCGGCCCGACCTGATCGTCGTCTACAGCTGCAACATGGCGCAGTTTGCCGAGCACTTCCCCGATGTGCCGCGGATAATGCATTTCGGCGATCTCGACTCGCTCAAATGGCGGCAATACGCGGAACGGTCGAGCATACCATTGAACTGGATCTACGCGATCGAGGCGCAGCGGCTTCTTGGCTATGAGCGGCAGATTGCGAAGATTTTCTCGCATGCGCTGGTTCATACCGAGATCGAGAGGCATGATTTCGAAAGGCTGATCCCCGGCATTCCGGTGACTGTCGTCGGTAATGGCGTCGATCTCGACTATTTCCGGTCGGCGGGCGGGGCCAAGATACCGGCATCGATGGTTTTTACCGGGGTGATGGATTACCGCCCGAACATCGATGCCGTCGTCTGGTTCTGCAACGAGGTCCTGCCGATCGTTCAGACGGAAATCCCGGCGGCAAATTTCACGATTTGCGGTAGCCGGCCCGCCCCGGCGGTGCGCCGCTTGGCCAAACATCGCGGGGTAACGGTGACCGGCTGGGTTGCGGACGCACGCCCCTATCTCGATCGGGCCGAAATCTTCGTCGCGCCGTTGCGAATGGGGCGCGGCGTACAGAACAAGCTGCTCGAGGGGCTCGCTATGGGTCTGCCTTGCGTCGCCTCGACGGCCGCCCGCAGAGGGACGGTGGTCGCCGATGGGGAAGGCATGCTGGCGGCGGACGAGCCGATGGATTTTGCCCGGCATGTCGTCGATTTGCTCCGGGACGGCACACGGCGTGCGGAGATGTCGCGAAGAGCCCGGGCCGCCGCAGAAGCGAATTACCGTTGGGAGGTCCAGTTGGCGCGTCTCGATGAGGTGATCGCAGCAGCGGTCTCGCAGCCAACACATATGGTGGCAGCCTGCTCAGGGCCGGTCTCATCGAATACGGAAACTCCGCAGTAAGCAGCTTGACGCTGGTGTCCTCAGGACTACGCTGCTTAAATGCGTTGAAATCTGAGGGGATGCCGGGAGGCTGTGGCAGATTCCAGAGTAGAGCACAGGTTTGCTGTCATTTTGTGCGCCGATGTCGTCGGCTATTCCCGGCTGATGGGGCTCGACGAGGAGGGCACGCTGGCGGCGCTCAGAACGGTGCGCCACGATCTCGTCGACCCGAAGATCGCCGAGCACGGGGGCCGCATCGTGCGCACGATGGGCGATGGTCTCTTGGTCGAGTTCAACAGCGTCGTCGATGCCGTGCGCTGCGCGATCGCGATCCAACGGGCAATGCCGGAGCGGAGTGCCGACACGCCGGCCGACCGGCGCCTCCAGTTTCGCTTCGCGATCAACATGGGCGATGTGGTTTCGGACGGCGACCTGATATACGGCGACGGTGTCGCGATTGCCTCGCGGATGGAGGCGTTGGCCGAACCTGGCGGGGTCAACGTCAGCCGCGCGGTGCGCGACCAGGTCCGCGATCGCCTACCAGTCATGTTTGAGGATTGTGGCGAGCACGAGGTCAAGAACATCAGCCGCCCGGTGCGGGTCTTCCGCGTCGTGCTGGAAGAACGACCTGCCGGCCCGGCTAGCACTAGCCGCCGAAGAGCCGCCGCGCCAGTCGACAGGCCGTCGCTCGCGGTGCTGCCGTTTCAAAACCTCGGCGGCGATGCCGAGACCGAGTTTTTTCTCGACAGCGTGGCTGAGGATTTGATCACCGAGCTGGCGCGTGCGCGGTGGTTTTCGATCGTCGCACGCAACACCAGCTTCAGCTACAAGGGAAAGGGCGCGGATTCGAAGCAGGTCGCGCGTGAGCTCGGCGTCCGGTATGTGATCGAGGGCACTCTCCGCAAGGCGGGCAACCGGGTGCGCATCTCTTGCCAGCTCGTCGAGGCGGCGAGCGGCCAGCACCTGTGGGCCGATCGCTTCGACGGCACCCTCGAAGACACGTTCGATCTGCAGGACAGGATCACCGAAAGCCTGATCGGCTCTGTCGCACCGGTGCTGCGGGAGGCCGAGATCGAGCGGGCGCGGCGCAAGCCCGAGGCAAACCAGGACGCCTATGATCTCACCTTGCGGGCCTTTCCTCCGACCTTCGCCGAAACCGCGGACGACAATGCGGAGGCGTTGCGGTTGTTGAGCGAGGCGTTGGAGGCGGATCCTGCATTCGCAATGGCCAATGCCCTGGCCGCGTGGTGCTACCAGCAGCGTCATCTGATGGATTGGCCGGGCGCGCAGCCCGATGACCGCGAGACTGCAAGACGGATGGCACGGGTCGCGATCGACGAGGGGGCCGACGCACCGCTCGCCCTCACACTGGGCGGCTCGGTGCACGCCAGCTTGACCCGCGATCACGATTTTGCGCTCGCGGCTGTCGACCGCGCCATGATGATCAATACCAACGCCGCCGCGGTTCTCGGCTTCGATGCCCTGACGAGGTGTGTTTGCGGTTCCTATGACGCCGCCATCGGGCGTGCCGAGAAGGCGCTGCAGCTAAGCCCGTTGGAGCCGCTCGTCTGTTACGCGGCATTTGCGTTGGCATTGGCTTGCCTGCTTGCCGGCCGCACCGAAGAAGCGGTTAGACATGCCCGCAAGGCGATCGAAAGCAACAGCAACTTCGTCTTCCCTTATTGCGTCCTTGCCTTGGGATGCGCCCGTCTCGGTCATGCCGACGAGGCGGCGCAGACGGTGCGCCGGCTGGCCCGCGTGGCGCCGAGCTTTCGCCTGGGCTCGTTGCGCAAGATCCGCTTCGCCGACGCGGCGCGCCTCCAATCCGACCTCGAATTGCTCGGCGAAACGCAACTCCCCGAGTGAGCGCGGCGCTGTTCGCGACGAACCCCGATCGATCTCACCTGATAATCCTGATAGTTCAGGGCAAGAACAGGTCGGATTCCGACTGCGCGGCGGAAATCCTCGCCTTTTTCGGACCGGCGGCGACTAGCAGGAAGCCGGAGGCGTGGCCCAAAAGGAATGCTGTCCTCACGGCGGGTTACACAACCCCGGTGAAGCGGTGCGGCTGTCCGCGGCCAATCTCAGCTCGTTCTTGCGCGGACTTGATCCGCGCATCCACGTCTTCGTTTCCGCCTCTCGCAGGCGTGGATGCCCACGGAACCAGTCCGTGGGCTGAAGGCCCACGCGTCGAGCCCGGCCAAGACAAAGAGAGGGAGCGATTGTCTCGCCTCCTCCCGTCGCAAGGTTTGCCCGGGCAGTCCTGCGCTCTCCGCGGGGAATGAAGAAAAGGGCAGAACCTCGTTCGAACGGCTCGATATAGGCGACTGCATCGCGTGCTCCGTCATAAGCCGAGGACGGTACCACGCCATTAGGGCAATTTTAGGATCGGCGGCCTCCCCCTACACTTTGGGCAGATTTCGGACCGCGACCGAAAAATTGCGCAAGTGTGAGCCTGGTTACACTATACTCGGTGCGAGGCGGAGAATTTTGGCCGCATCTTGCGAAAAAGGTGCGTGGCTGTCGTGTCGGACGAAGCAACGAGGGGCGTTACGCGCCGGCTGGCGGCAATTCTGGTAGCTGGCTATAGCCGACTGCTTCCCGGCGATGAGAAAGAGAACTTTGCCGAGCTGAGGGGACTTCTGACCGGGGTCGTCGAACCCAAAATCGGCGAATTCGGTGGAAATATCTTCAAGGAGACGACCGAACTGGTGCTGGCCGAGTTCGACAACGTCGTCAAGGCGGCGCGCTGTGCGGCCGCTCTGCGCGACGCGGTCGCGCAAACCAACCAGACGCTGCCGGATGAACAGCGCGTCGCAATGCGGATCGGGATCAATTTCGGCGACATCATCGCCGAGGAAGGCGACATCTTCGGCGACGGCGTCAACATCGCGGCGCGTGTCGAGGCGCTGGCCAAGCCCGGTAGCGTCTATCTATCGGAGGTCGTACACCAACAGGTCGCCGACAAGGTCAATTTCGATTTCGAGGATCTCGGCCCCCAGAGCCTCAAGAACATTGAGAGACCCATCAGGGTCTACCGGATGGCCGGCGAGATGGCCGAGCTGTCGGAAAACCTCGTCGCCGCCGCCACGCTCGCGGCGAGCGCGGCGGGCTTCGACGATCGGCGTGCCATCGCGGTGTTGCCTTTCGCCAATTTCAGCGGCGATCCCGAGCAGGAGTTTTTCGCCGACGGCATCACCGAGGACATCATCTCGATGCTCGCCGGCTGGCGCGCCTTTCCGGTGATCGCCCGCAACTCGACCTTCACCTACAAGGGCAAGGACGTCGACATCAAGAAAGTCGGCGCGGAATTGGGCGTGCGCTATGTCCTCGAAGGCAGCGTGCGCAAATCGGGCCGCCGGGTCCGCGTCACGATGCAGTTGATCCGGGCCGACACGAACCATCACATAATGGCCGAGAGGTACGATCGCGACCTCACCGACCTGTTCGAATTACAGGACGAAATCACACACGCTATCGCGGGTGCTATCGAGCCGGAGCTCCTCAAATTCGAGCGCGAGCGGATCGCCGAGCGGCCGCCTCAAAGCGAAGATGCCTACGAACTCTACCAGCGCGGCCTGTTCCATCACTATCGGCAGAACAAGGCCGACAACAGCGAGGCCCAAGCCTACTTCCGGCGCGCCCTGACAATCGATGCGCAATATCCGCAGGCCACCGCGGGTCTCTCGATCGCGCTATCCGCGGCGGCTCAGACTGGCTGGGCAAAGAATGCCGATGCCAATTTCGAGGCAGCTTACGACCTCGGGCGACAGGCTGTTACCCTCGACCCGCGCTATCCTAACGCTCATTTTGCGCTTGGCTTGGCTTGCATGTGGACGCGCCGCTCAGAGCGCGGGATCGCAGCGTTCGAGGAGGCGATCAAACTCAATCCGAGCTTTGCCGCCGCCCACGTCCTGCTCGGACAGATGTACCTCTACGCCGGTCGGCCGGAGGAGACGGTCGAGCTGGCGGAAAAGGGTATCCGCCTCAGCCCCAGCGATCCGCGCATGTTCATCTGGCTTCCCGCGCTTGCCGGGGCGCACTACCAGATGCGGCACTATGAACAGGCAGTCGAAACCGGTCGACGCTCCTGGACCCTCAACCGCAACTGGCACGCGGGTCTGCGCTATGTTGTTGCGGGCCTGGCCGAACTCGGGCGAATAGAGGAGGCGCAAGGCCCACTCGCCGAGCTGAAGCGACTCAACTCGAACCTGGCCTTCTTCGAAGGCAATTTCCAAAGGCTGTTCAACGACCGCTCTGCGGTCGATCACATCATCGGCGGACTGCGCAAGGCCGGGTTCGAGTAAACAGCGAGACTAAACCACGCCCAAGCGCCTGTCGTTCTGAGCGTGCTTACCTGAACCGGAACGGACGACAGCCCTCTGCGGGCGATTGCCCGCGGCGGCGCTCTCTCTATCCGTCCGGTGCCGCTGCCTCCTATGCGGTCAACCAGAGCATTGGTTGTGGCCCGACACCGTGTTTGAGCCGGACGTGGGCACGGGGTTGTTGCCCGTGCACTGCAGATTGCCGCTGACAGTATTGCCGGGGCAATTCTGCTGCATGGGTGTCTCCCCGATCTGGATCGGGCTGCGGTTGTTTTGCACTACCAGATTGCCCTTGACCTGGGTACCGCACACCGCGCCCAGCTGCGTCCCGGGGACGTTCTGGATCTGCAGATTGCCGTCGATCAACACGCCGGGGCCGAGGGTGAAGGTGCTCGCCTGAGAAATCTGAACATTGCCATAGACGTGCGCTGATGAGGCGAGGACGAGCATGCCGGCGTTATCGGTGAGGTTGCCGTCGACAGCGCAGTTGAGCCAGACGCCCCCGCCGTTGATCGTCAGATTTCCCTTGATCTCGCAAGGGGCCGTATAGGTGCACTGCTGGCCGGCGGATACGGTCACATTGCCATTGATAACGCCGGTGTTGGTGGTGCCGTTGTTGCAGCTTTGCCCCGGTTGGTCCGCTTCCTCCTTTGAATTGCCGTCGGAAAGCCCCGTCTCCGTCGGGTCGTACAGACATTGCGAGGGGCTATTAGGATCTGGCGTGCATGCCATGGAGGACTCCAGCGGAAGCGAGACGCCAAGAACGGCTGGCGCGCCGCAGCATTCACCATAGACGAGATCGAACGCAAACGTGCCGGAAGGCCCAGTGTAGGTGTAAGGCGTCGTCGTAAACGATGTAGGTAGGGGCTGATTGATTACGAGATTGCTGCCGATCTCGAGCTGAAGTCCGTCGTCATGGCCCGCCTGGAACATTTCGCCATTTGTGACCGTGACATTCCCGGTGAATTCGAACACCGTGTTGTTGAGGTTAGCGGCGAGGGCGGCCGCGGAGCCGCTGATGATCGTGGCGCCGCCAGTTGCCAGAAAGCCGCCTAGCGTGTAGCCGTTATCTGCTGCGTTGCTGTCAAAACAGAGGGTGTCCCCGGCGAAGGTGGCTCCGGCACAAGCAGGGTTGGGGGACGGGACAGAGAACGTTACGTCGGGCGCGCCATGCGAGAAGCCAATTACCGCGTTCCCCGCGGCGGCATTATTCAAATAGGCAGACCCTGTAACGGTTCCGGCCTGGCTGGTCCCCGAGCCGGACATAGCCGCGAGGAGCACATTCTCCTTGACCTTCCGCGGCGAAACCGTCGGGTCCGGGCGCCACGAGCTCGAGATCAACGGGAGCGACACCGCCGGGCAGCTCCCGAGCTTGCTTGTCGTCGCGTAGCCGTCGCTGAATATGTAGGTGATTTTGGCCTTGCACAGATCATCGTTAGTGATCGGAGCGCCCCCGCCACTGACGATGCCCTTGGAGAAGAGGATGCTCTTTAGGATACTATTTGAGAAGCGGATCGAGTCGTCCGACCAGAGCCCCGGCGGCTGGAACTTGACCATCAGGCACTCCGCAGTCGCGGATGCGCAGGGGCTGTCTGCTGACGTTCCAATACTCGGATTGGCCGAATTGTTATCAGCGCCGGGATAGTAGGCGATGTCCTTGAGAATCGGATTATTGCCGGCGTCCGGGTAATAGGTCACGTTCTGGACGAGGTCCTTCCGAGATTCGGAGACGACATGGAAACGGTTGTGTCTGGCGAATGTCTGCTCCTGCGGAAGCGTCAGAATCCAGGCGACAAGCGTCTCTCCCGGTCTGCCGCCGGTGGGTCCGGACAAATCGAAGATCGGGCCGGTGGAGCTGCCGCTGGTCCCCAACTGCGCCTTGGTCGTCTCATGCGGTATCGGGTTGAGAAACCCGCTCTGGATGAGAAACGGGGAGAGCAATCCGCTCCCGCCGGCCAGCACCTCTGCCTGCTGCGACAAGGGCAATTGCGTCGACGACGACGGGGTGGTCACCTGATCGGCCATTCCATTGTACAACGTCGGCAATGGAACTTTGACACCCGAAACGGTAGTAAAGCACGTCGATAGCGTCGTGCCCTTCGGGGCAAGCACACACCCGACCGTCGATTCAGTGCGGAGGCTCCCGGTCGTCATCAGGTTGGTACTGCACGCCGGATAACTCGGATCACACTCTCCGACCAGAGGATTGGTGGGGATCGGCGGCACGACCCCGAGGGGGGCGGAATAGGGGGGCGGGGTGAAGGGCCCCGCTGCGAAAGTCGTGTGATCGAGGCCGAGAACATGCCCGAGCTCGTGAGCGAGCGTGCTCGAGCGGGGAGGGGGCGACGTGCGGGAACGCGGGTATCCGAAGACATTCTGCGCGATGGCGACCCCGTTGTTGCCGATCCAGCTGAAGCCGAAGAGTGTGCCCCCCGCTTGTTGGGGCGGCGGGTTGAGCGTGTTGACGAAGAACATGTTGATCACGTTCGACGGGGAGCCTAAGGGCTGAAACGGATAATTCGGATTCGGATTCGGAAGCTTAGTCGTGGGGTTTATTCCAAAAGTTGGCGTACCCTGCTTAATCTGGTTCTGATACGAGAGGGTCAGGAAATCCGAGCTCTGAAAAATGGTGGCTCCGGCGCTGTTCGTGGTCTGCGTAACATTCAGCGTCTGAAAGGTCGTGTTGGTATTCGTGTTTATCGACGAGTTGTACGTCGCCATTTTAAGCCACATCAAGTCGACGCCGAGTTGGTTTAACAGCGTCCGGGTGATGTCTACTCCCGGTGTCGTGTAACCGGTAGAAGGCGGGCTCATTCCCGTCGCCGGATCGACGGTGAAGCCGATCGGGTTCAGACTAGCCTCGTTCATCGGTTCGCCCGCCGAGTTAAAGGGCGCGCCCGCGGTGCCCGGATTGCCTACGCCGTTCGTCGATGTGGCGTTGAACGGGGCGCAGGTCGAAGTCCCGCTGGTTCCGCATACGTCGATCGGCTGGACCACGATGTAACAGGGGACCTGCCCGGGGGACGGGAGTGGACTAGGGAGGCACTGGGCAAGCGCGCCGCCCGAGGCGAGGCAAGCGGCCGCCGACAACAGGAAAGACCTCACCATCCGGCCCGGACGCCGCTTCATACCACCCATCGTTAGCCTCCCTTCGCAACGCGCGTAAAGTGTCCCACTTTGAAATCGACCCAAGTGTGAGCCAGCTCACACTTGGCAGGGTCTGCAGCCAGATATTTTGACCGGTTCGCGAGTAAGCTCGCGTAACCGAATGTGACAAAATCGTCCAAATACGAAACGAATGCAACAGGATCGTGGGTTTTTTTTGTTAACCAACACAATTGGTTGCGTTAACCATTACAATTTGTTGCAATCGCGCCAAATCCCGGTGAAACTGCGCTAGCCGACGAGAATGATCCGCTTCGTCGCCAAAAAGGGGAGGCATACGGTGAGCCCTTCGATCAGGTCCTTCACGTCTTCTCGTCTCGCTGGTGCGGTTGCCGCGCTGTGGCTCTCCGGCGCCGGGTTGGCATGGGCGGGCGACGGCGGCGACGATCTGGGAACTTTAAACAATGCTCTGGCAGGCCTCTGCAGTTTATTTGAGACGACTTATGGTGTGAACTTACCATCCTGCCCTCAGGCTCCCACGATTACCCAAGCGGTCCTGCAAGTCGTCGCGTGGAATCTTGTGCCGACCGAGATGACTAGCGCCACCAATGCCATCCCCCTTGGGGAGCGCGTTAATGCAGGCAACCCCTCCATCCCGCCGGTTGGACCGACACCACCGCCGATTACCACGTTCCCGGTGCAGGGCACGGCATTGTCAAATCTTTTGACGAACCTGACGCCGCTCGCCTTCATCGGTTCGTCCCCGGGACCGGCAAAAGCGGCGCAGCTCTATAACACCGACGCAGACATTTTCCTTTACGCGGTGGCGAGCTTGGCAAAATCGTCAGGTCAGTCTGTGCAGCCCGACACGCTTTATTTGTTCTACGTTGACACGGCTCGGACCAACGCGAATTTGATGCAGGGCCAAATTGTCGCCGAGTTTTCCCTCCCGCTGGTGGTCTTGACCGGCTACCTCTCTACGCCGACGGAAACCCTGGTTCCGACGACGCTGCAATTCCGCGTCCCCAGCGCCGGCGGACTGCCTTGCTCGGCCAGTACAGTCGTAGGCAACTTCTCAGGGGCTTCCAATGGAAAAACCCAGACCCTCACAGCGGCCCAGATTGGCGTGAATTGCGCGGTCGTCTTTGCTCCGTCGCCGCTTTCAACGAAGTCGCATGCGATCTTCGAAGTACAGGTCCCGCTTGTCGTGACCATGGTGACTGACCCGCTATATTTTTCCAACCCCATCTCCAACCTTCTCCCAGCGTTTAACTTCAAGACCGATGAAACCGGCTTCACCCCAGCTTCTGTTAGTCCCCCTACAACTCCTATCTTGGGAGCTAACGGAAACTCCATTGGGATCGGGCCCTCCGCGGTACCACTGTATAGCACCACAACTTCCCCCCTACCTCCGCCCCCTGTCTTCGCGCTCTGCGCCAACCTTCCGGGCGGCAACGGCAACGGACAGGCCCCCATTCCTGCCGTAGCGGCGTACTATGCCATCTCCACAGTGGGTGAGGCTCTCGTCTCCGCGGCGATTCCTTCGGCCTCTACAAGCGTGTGTCCGTTCTGACCATGGGCCCGGACGTCCGGCAAGAGGCGAGCTCATCATCCGGCATAATGCAGCACTAGAAGACGCGAGGAGGCGCCGCTGACCCTCGCCGTTCTCCTTTGCAGCTTGCTAGCGGTCGGCCTATGGGAATTCTGCCGGCCGCGACGGCAGCGGGAGTTTCCGGCATTGCGGCGGCGGCTCGGCAATATCGGCATCTGGCTCCTCAATATCGTCCTCGCGGCGTTCACTTTCGCGCCTCCGGACACCTTCCGGCCGCAGCTCGAGGCAGCATTTGGCGTGGCTTTACCCTCTTGGCCGATCGCCAATCAATGGTTGAGCTTTGCGGCGGCCTTCCTGCTGCTCGACTTGCTGCAATACGCCGTGCATCGGTGCCAGCACGCGGTGCCGTTCCTGTGGCGGTTCCACGCAATGCACCACTCCGATCCCGATGTCGATGTGACGACCTCGGTGCGCCACCATCCGATCGAATACCTGCTCGCCACGGGGGTCTATTGGCTCACGGTGCTGGCGCTCGATGTCCCCGTGGCCGTCGTGCTGATCCACGGGCTGGCCGTTTTCACCGCCGCCGCCGTCACGCACGGCAACACCAGGTTGCCGGGATGGCTGGAGCGCCTTTTGCAGCTAGTGGTCATCACCCTCGACTTGCACCTGGTCCACCACTCCGTCGCCTATGACGAGGCGAACTCCAATTTCGGCGCGGTGCTGTCGGTTTGGGACCGGCTCTTCGGCACCTATCTCCGGCTGCCCCTCGCGCAACAGGAGCGGATCGTTTTCGGGGTCCGTGAATTGCCGCGTCGTGAATGCTTGAAGCCCTCCGCGATGCTCCTCACCCCCTGGCGGATTCCCCGCGCTGTAGTTATGGATTGACCGACTAAGCGAGTTAGGGGTCCGCATGGCGCTCCAGGAGGCAACGATAACCGCAAGCGCGTTAGCCCCGGTGCGCGATCGACAGACCGCCGCAGCCGGATCGAGCGGGCCGGATACGTTTCCGAAATTGCTGCTCGAGCATGCGCGGGTGCGGCCGGAACGACGGGCCAATCGCGAGAAGGATTACGGGATCTGGCAGAGCTGGAGCTGGGCCGAGGTCGCCGCCGAGGTCGAGGCGCTCGCCTGTGGGCTTGCTGCCATGGGGTTCCGGCGCGGCGACAAGCTGGCGATCATCGGCGACAACCGGCCGCGGCTCTATTGGGCGGTTGCCGCGACGCAGGCTCTGGGCGGCGTGCCGGTCCCGATCTACCAGGATTCGATCGCCGAAGAGATGGCCTTTGTGCTCGACCATGCCGAGGTGCGCTTCGCGGTGGCCGAAGACCAGGAGCAGGTCGATAAGCTGGCCGAGATCAAAGAGCGCTGCCCGCTGCTCGAAACGGTGATCTTTTCAGACCCGCGCGGCATGCGGCATTACGGTCAGCCCTGGCTCGACGATTACGCCAAGGTTCAGGAGCGCGGCCGCGAATTCGCCCGTCGCGAGCCGGGGTTCTTCCGCGGTGAAATCGCCAAAGGACGGGGCAGCGACACCGCGATCATCCTCTACACCTCGGGAACGACGGGACAGCCCAAGGGGGTCGTCCTCAGCTTCGACAACATCATCAGCTGCGCAACCAACGCGATCGCATTCGAAGGCCTGACCGATCGTGAGGAGGTGCTGGCCTATCTGCCGATGGCGTGGATCGGCGAGCACGTCTTTTCTTACGCGCAGGCCTATTGCGCCGGCTTTTGCGCCTCCTGCCCGGAATCGCAGGCGACGGTGATGCTCGACCTGCGCGAGCTCGGGCCGACCTATTTCTTTGCGCCGCCGCGGATCTTCGAGAGCATCCTGACCCAGGTCATGATCCGCATGGAGGATTCCGGCTGGGCGAAGCGCCGGCTCTTTCATTTCTTTCTCGACTTTGCCAAGCACGTCGGGCCGGCAATACTTGACCGCCATCGCGTGGCTTTGGCCCAACGGATGCTCTATCGGCTCGGCGACGTGCTGGTCTACGGGCCGCTCAAAAATACTTTGGGTTTCAGCCGCATCCGCCTCGCCTATACCGCGGGCGAGGCGATTGGACCGGACCTCTTCACGTTCTACCGCTCGCTCGGGATCAACCTGAAGCAACTCTACGGCATGACCGAGAGCTCAGTGTTCCTGTGCATCCAGAAGGATGGAGCGGTGAAACCCGACACGGTCGGCGCGCCGATCCAGGATGTCGAAATCCGCATCGCCGAAGATGGCGAGGTGTTGTTCAGTAGCCCGGGCGCGTTCCAATGTTATTACAAGAACCCCGAGGCGACCGCGGCGGCAAAGCGCCCGGACGGCTGGGTCCATACCGGCGATTCCGGGTTCTTCGACGCGGACGGGCAGCTCAAGATCCTCGACCGCGCCAGGGATGTCGGGAGGCTGCGGGAGGGCGCGCTGTTCGCCCCGAAATTCATCGAGAACAAGCTCAAATTCTTTCCCTGGATCAAGGAGGCGGTGGTATTCGGCGACGGCCGGCCGTTTGTCGCCACTTTTGTAAATATCGACTTCGACGCAGTCGGCGACTGGGCGGAGCGGCGCAATCTCGCCTATGCCTCGTACCAGGAATTGGCCGCCGAGGAGGCGGTCCATGATCTGGTGCAGGGCTGCATCGAGCGCGTCAACCGCGACCTCGCGGCCGAGCCTGCCCTGGCTCCATCGCAGATCCGCCGGTTCCTCATCCTGCACAAGGAACTCGACGCCGATGACGGCGAACTGACCCGCACCCGCAAGGTGCGCCGGCGGATCATCGCCGACCGATACGAGCCGCTGGTGGAGGCGCTTTATTCCGGCGCTGCGACGGGCTGCATCGAGACCGAGATCACCTTCGAGGACGGCCGCAAGGTCCAAATGCGCGCCGAGCCGGTAATCCGCGACATCGATACGCGTCTTCCGCCTGCCGACCCGGTTCCCTTGAAGAGGGCCAGCTGAGGGTGAAACAGACCGGCGAGCCGATCCTGACGGCCGACCGCATTACACTTACCTTTGGCGGCATTACCGCGTTAAACGCGATCAGCTTCGAGATCCGGCGCCATGAGATCCTGGCGATGATCGGGCCCAACGGCGCCGGCAAGACCTCTATGCTGAATGTGATCAACGGCTTCTACCACCCGCAGGCAGGCACGATCACCTGGAAGGGCGAAACCCGCCGGCGCATGCGCCCCTATCACGCCGCCGCGCAGGGCATTGCCCGCACCTTTCAAAATGTCGCGCTGTTCAAGGGGATGACGACGCTCGACAACATCATGACCGGGCGGCTCTTACAGATGCACCGCAATTTTCTTTGGCAGGCGATCCATTTCGGCCCGGCCGAGCACGAGGAGCTGGCCCACCGCGCCCGGGTCGAGCGGATCATCGACTTTCTCGAAATCCAGGCGATCCGCAAGACGCCGGTCGGGCGGCTGCCCTACGGGCTGCAGAAGCGCGTCGAACTCGGACGCGCACTGGCGATGGAACCCGAGCTGTTGCTGCTCGACGAGCCGATGGCGGGGATGAATGTCGAGGAGAAGGAGGACATGTGCCGCTTCATCCTCGACGTCAACGACGAGTTCGGCACGACAATCGCATTGATCGAGCACGACATGGGGGTCGTGATGGACATCTCCGACCGCGTCGTCGTGCTCGACTACGGCCGCAAGATCGCCGACGGGCCGCCGGATGAGGTCCGCACCGACCCGGCCGTCATCGAGGCCTATCTCGGCATGGAACAGTGAGGCCATCTTCGCCCAATGGAAATGCTCGCCGCCGTGTTCATCACTCCGTTTGCCAATATGTGGGACAATCCCGAATTTGTGCTCGAGGTGGTCATCGGCGGGCTGTTGAGCGGGGTCATGTACTCGCTCGTCGCTCTCGGCTTCGTGTTGATCTTCAAGGCGTCGGGCGTATTCAACTTCGCCCAGGGCACGATGGTGCTGTTCGCCGCGCTGACCTTTGTCGGGATGATCGAACGCGGCGTGCCGATTTGGGGTGCCTTTGTCATTGCCGCCGCGGTCATGGTTGTGCTCGCCGCCGCCATCGAACGCTTGATGCTGCGCCCGCTCGTCAATCAGGAGCCGATCATCCTTTTCATGGCGACAATCGGGCTCGCCTTTTTCCTCGACGGCTTCGGCCAGCTCGTCTGGGGCAGCGATGTGCATCCGCTCGACATCGGCATCCCGAAAGCGCCGCTGATCATTCACGGGGTGCTCGTCAATGAATTCGACCTGGTCGCCGCAGCGGTCGCGGGCTCGCTCGTCACTGCGCTCGCCCTCTTCTTCCAGTATACCGCGGTCGGACGCGCACTGCGCGCCGTTGCCGACGACCACCAGGCGGCACAATCGGTCGGCATTGGACTGCGCTCCATCTGGATCATCGTGTGGTCTGTCGCCGGGGTGGTCGGGCTCGTTGCCGGCATCATGTGGGGCAGCAATCTGGGTGTGCAGTTCTCGATCTCACTGGTGGCGTTGAAGGCTCTGCCGGTGCTGATCCTCGGCGGCTTCACCTCGGTGCCGGGCGCGATCGTCGGCGGTCTGATCGTCGGGGTTGGCGAGAAGGTCGCCGAGGTTTTTTGGGGACCCGCCCTCGGCGGCGCGATCGAGGACTGGTTCGCCTATGCGCTCGCGCTCGTCTTCCTGCTGTTCCGGCCGCAAGGCCTGTTCGGCGAACGCATCATCGAGCGGGTGTAAAATCTTTCCCGAAATGAATTATCGCCAATTTTCTCCGACATTCCCGCGAAAGCGGGAATCTAGGGGCCCTTGGTCCCAACGGCCGCCCTGGGCCCCCGCTTGCGCGGGGGTGACGAACCAACGGATGCCCCAGCCGTGATTTATCGCGAGGTCGGTCAGTTCAAGGCGAGCTACGCCGCCGATCAGGCGATCTTTCCGATCCGCCAAGACCGCTGGCTGCTGTTCGCTTCGCTCGCTTTCGCTTATCTCGTGATCCCTGCAGTCGGCTCCGAGTATTGGCTGCTGACGATCATGGTCCCGTTCCTCGTTTACGCGCTGGCGGCGCTCGGCCTCAACCTGCTGACCGGCTACGCCGGGCAGGTGTCGCTCGGCACCGGCGGCTTCATGGCGGTGGGGGCCTTTGCGACCTACAAGCTTGCCACCGCCTTCCCGGGGCTCGACATCGTCTTCGCCCTCATCCTGGCCGGCATCATAACTGCGCTCGTCGGTGTGCTGTTCGGCTTTCCGAGTCTGAGGATCAAGGGCTTCTACCTCGCGGTAGCCACGCTCGCATCGCAGTTTTTCCTGATATGGATGTTCAACAAGTTCCCCTGGTTCTACAATTACAGCGCCTCGGGCGTGATCAGCGCGCCGCCGCGCGCCGTTTTCGGCCAAGTCTATGTCACTGGCGCCGAGGCCGATCCCCGGGCGAAATACCTGTTTGTCTTGACCGTCGTCGTTCTCCTGGCGTTCGCCGCCAAGGGTCTGGTGCGTGGCCGCATCGGTCGCGCCTGGATGGCGATCCGCGATATGGACATCGCGGCGGAGATCATTGGCATCCGCCCGCTGCGGACAAAGCTGCTCGCCTTTGCCGTGAGCTCGTTCTACTGCGGCATTGCGGGGGCGATGTGGGCCTTCATCTATACGAGCGCGGTCGAGGCCAGCGCCTTCGAGATCGACCGCTCGTTCCAGATCTTGTTCATGATCATCATCGGCGGCCTCGGCAGCATCCTCGGCTCCTTCCTCGGCGCCGCCTTCATCGTGCTATTGCCGATCTTCCTCGACAACGCGCCGCGCCTCGCCGGGCTTGAGGTCCCGGTCAATCTGGTGACGAATCTGCAGTCGATGATCTTCGGTGCGCTGATCGTCTTTTTCTTGATCGTCGAGCCGAACGGCCTGGCGCGGCTGTGGGCGATCGGCAAGGAAAAGTTGCGGCTCTGGCCGTTCCCGCGCTGACGCCGAGGGAAGGTGACGTTTCAGTCTGAGTGTCTTCAAAGGGTAGACACCCGTGCCCCGCCGGGACGCGCCCGGACGACGAGATTGCGCCGATTCCCGCCATTCGGCGACAAGCGGGAAATCTGTCGGGTTCGGATCGCAGAGCTGTCGTTCAACTTAAGCACGCGATGGCTTATCGTGACCCAAGCGGACATTCCCCTCGCTTCTACTGAAGCGGCGATACCGTGTAAATCTGGTCGAGCATCTTCAGCATGATGGTGTTGGCTGTCGGCTGGCCGTCGAGCGAGATCGTCAGGCTCGTCCATATTATCAGCGTCACATCATTGACTGGATCGTAGCCCATGAACGAGTTGTAGCCGGGCATCTCCCCGCCGTGAAAATACACGCTGTTCGGCCCAAAGATGATCTGAGAGATCCCATACCCATATTTCTGGCCGAGAGGTTTGCTTGCGTCCTGCGGCTCAAGGCTGTCGAGCCATTGGCGCTGGTAGTCGGCATCGAAAAGCTTGCCCCCGACCAACGTGCGCATCCAGATCGCGAGATCATCCGCGGTCGAGATGGCGCCTCCTGCTGCAGAGGCATAGGAAGGATTCTGCCATGTGTCGTCATTGGGCTTGACGGTTCCCGCCTTGGCCGCAGCCTGAAGATTGGCGGGATAAGGCGCATCCACCAAGGCGTACGAGGAACTGCCGTACAAATAACCATGTGAGTATGGTTCGGGGATGGTGTTCGACGTATTGGCGGGGAGCAATGTGTGCTTCATGCCCAGCGGCCCGAACAAACGATCCTGAAAAATTTTTGCCAACGGCGCACCTTCAAGTTTTTCGGCGATGAGACCGAGCAGGGCATAGTTGGTGTTGCAATAGTCGTATTCCTTACCCGGAGCGAATAGAGGCGCACGCTTGAACGCGACGGCGAGCAGTTCCTCCGGCGTCCAAACCCTGGTCGGGTCATAATCGAGGCTTTTCGCAAGTTCTGGCGCTGAGGTGTAGTTATACAGGCCGCTCCGCATCTTAAGCAGTTCACCAATGCTGATGTCGTCCCCGTTGGGAACGCCCTGAATATACTTCGAGACCGGATCGTCGAAACGTAATTTTCCTTCCTGGACCAGCAGCACGATCACCGCGGCCGTCATCGTCTTGGTGTTCGAGGCAGCCCGGAAATGCGTGTCGGGGCGCGGCGGGATCGTGCCGCCCAGCTCCGTCGCGCCGTAGCCGAAAGCGAAATCGCGCTGTGGCGTGCGCAACAGAACCATGGCGCCCGGCAGCAGCAGCTCCTCGGCTGTCGTCTCCACCACGACTTGAAGTGCGACCGGGTCGAACAGCTTGAGATTTGTTGTTGCCTCCGCCGTTCCGCTGACCGAGCACGCTACAGCAACCACAAACCCCAGTATTCGCGTGGTCATGACTTACTCCTTGTCAAGAAGAGGACGTGGACGCCTCCTTATGTACACTAGGGCAATTATTGGCGGGAAACGAACGACAGCTTTGCACCCGAGAGAGGACGGGCGCGACCAAGGGAAAAGAATGACTGTTGTGGGGCATGGGCCGCCGTCGCGGTCGACGGAAACGAGCGACCGCTGTGCGTCGATAAACGACGTTCAGATTGGGACACTGCCCGAGGGGGCGGCGCGCCGGGTCAGCCGCCGGCTCAGCCAGTGCAGTCGAGGCCAGCGCTTTCGAGATCGACCGCTCGTTCCAGATCCTGTTCATGATTATCATCGGCGGTCTCGGCAGCATCCTGGGCTCTTTCATCGGCACCGCGTTCATATGCCTGTTGCTGATTTTGGTGGACAACTCGCCGCGCCTAGTTGGGCTCGATCTCCCGGTCAATCTGGCGACAAATCTGCAGACGACGATCTTCGGCGCGCAGATTGTGTTCGTTTTGATCGTCGAGCCGAACTGCCTAGCGTGGCTATGGGCGATCGGCAAGGACAGCTGAGGCTCTGGCCGTTCCGCACTGAGTTTGGAAAGATTGCGCTGGGTCGGTTGCCCACGTAATGTCTGGGCGCAGCAACGCCCGGTTGCATCTGGGTCGCAGGGAGGATGAGATGAGGGTCAAGACGGCATTGACGGCGACGGCACTCGCGATCGCGGTATTCGGCCTCGGCGCGGGCAGCGCGTTCGCACAGAGCGAGCAGTTTATTCCGCGCCTCGTCTACCGCACTGGCCCCTATGCGCCGAACGGCATCCCGTTTGCCGACGGTTATGCCGACTACCTCGACATGATCGACGCGCGCGACGGCGGTGTCGGCGGCGTCAAGATCACCTATGAGGAGTGCGAAACCGGGTACAACAACGACAAGGGCGTCGAGTGCTACGAGCGGCTCAAGAACAAGGGGCCGACCGGCGCGAGCCTCGTCGACCCGCTGTCGACCGGGATCACCTACGCGCTGATCGAGCGCGCGACGGCCGACAAGATCCCGGTCGTCTCGATGGGCTATGGGCGCGCCGATGCGAGCGATGGCGCAGTGTTTCCCTATGTCTTTACTTTGCCTGCCACGTATTGGGCGCAGGCCGACGCAATGATCAAATATGTCGGGGATCAGATGGGCGGCCTCGACAAGCTCAAGGGCAAGAAGATCGGTCTCGTCTACATCGACATCGCCTACGGCAAGGAGCCGATCGCGACGCTCGAAAAGCTGTCGCAGAAATACGGCTATACATTCGTCAAATACCCGGTCTCGGCGCCGGGCATCGAGCAGTCGGCGACCTGGCTGCAAATCCGCCAGCAGCGCCCGGACTGGTTGTTGATGTGGGGCTGGGGGGTCATGAACTCGACCGCGATCAAAGGCGCGGCTTCCATCGGCTATCCGATGGACCACTACATCGGCGTGTGGTGGTCAGGCGCCGAGCCCGATGTCGTGCCCGCCGGCGCGGCAGCGGACGGGTATAAATCCGGGACGTTCCACGGCACCGGGCAAGATTACGGCGCGGTGAAGGACATCCTAAAATACGTCTATGACAAGAACGGCGGCCACACGACGCGGGACAAGGTCGGCGAGGTGCTCTACAACCGCGGCGTCATCAACGCGATCTACGACCTCGAAGCCATCCGCACCGCGCAGGACAAGTTCGGCAAGAAGCCGCTCAAGGGCGAAGAAGTGCAGTGGGGATACGAGCACCTCGATATCACGTCGCAGCGCATTACGCAGCTCGGCGCCGATGGGCTGATGGTGCCGATCCAGCTCTCCTGTGCGAACCACGAAGGAAACGGCCAAGTGCGGATCCAGCAGTGGGACGGCAAACATTGGAAATTCGTATCCGACTGGATCCAGCCGGACCGCGCAATGCTGACCGACATGTACCAGGAGTCGGCGCTCGCCTACGCGAAAGAGAAGGGCATCACTCCGCGCGACTGCTCGAAGGTGATGTGAGGGCACGGGAAACGCCGATTCAATCGCCGCAACGCATTCATGACCGAAGCCGGCGCGCTCCTCGCGGTCAACAACATCGAGGTGATCTACAACCACGTCATCCTGGTGCTGAAGGGCGTCTCGCTCAAAGTGGCGGAAGACGGCATCGTCGCGCTGCTCGGCGGCAACGGTGCCGGCAAGACGACGACATTGAAGGCGATCTCCAACCTGCTGCGCGCCGAGCGCGGCGAGGTGACGAAGGGTTCGATCACCTTTGCCGGCGAGCGCACGGACGCCCTCGATGCCGCCGAAGTGGTCCGGCGCGGGCTGATCCAGGTCATGGAAGGGCGCCACTGCTTTGCGCATCTGACGGTCGAAGAAAATCTGCTGACCGGCGCCTATACGCGGCGTGACGGCCGTGCCCCGATCGCCGACGACCTCGATAAGGTCTACAGCTACTTCCCGCGCCTCAAGACGCGGCGGCACGCCATCGCCGGCTATACCTCGGGCGGCGAGCAGCAGATGACGGCGATCGGCCGGGCGCTGATGTCGCGGCCAAAAATGATCCTCCTCGACGAGCCTTCGCTGGGTCTCGCGCCGCAATTGGTCGAGGAGATCTTCGCCATCATCGACCGGCTGAACGAGAATGAGCATGTCGGGTTTCTGGTCGCCGAGCAGAACACCAACATCGCGCTGCGCCACGCGCAATACGGCTACATCCTCGAAAACGGGCGGATAGTCATGGACGGGACCGCCGCCGATCTGCGCAGCAACGAGGACGTCAAGGAATTCTATCTGGGGCTCTCGGCGACCGGGCGGAAGAGTTATCGCGACGTGAAGCATTACCGCCGCCGCAAACGGTGGCTCGCTTGAGGATCACGACGCGCCCGGAACCTTCGGGCAGGTTTCGCCCGTTATCGGGTTCGTCAACGGGCGGGAGTCGAAGGTGAAGATAGTATCCCGGTTGTTCGCGGCGGCGGCGCTGGCCCGGGCTGGCTTTTGCGGCAAATGCGCAGGGGCTGCCGCCGGGCTCTTATCTGCAGAGCTGCAGGGATTTCAGAATGCAGGGCGGCACCTTGACCGCGGTCTGCCGCAGAGCCAATGGACGCGGCGCTCAAGTGACAGCACTCAATGTAACGCATTGCGTTGGGGATATCGGCGACAACAACGGTCAGTTGGTCTGCAATGGCGGCAGACCTGCTACTCCTGTGCCACCGCACCCGCGAGAAGCCCAGGCGCCTGGCTATCCGGCGCCCGGATATGGGCCCGCGCCGGGATACCCCACGCCGGGTTACGCACCGCCGCCACGCTACGGCGAAGAGCATGGCTACCGCGAGCGGTGCGAGGGATTACGGCATGAGGAGCGCGAGCTCCGCGACAGGCTCGCCTATACCCCCTACGGCGAGGAGCGCGAGCGGCTGCAATACCGCCTCGGCCGGGTCCACGCCGAGCGGGAGCAGTGCGGGCCCCGCTGAAGCCGATCTGCTAGTTTCGGTAGCTGGGATCGCGCTTGTCGGCGAGCCGCAATAGAGCCGGCCACTCGCGCTGCCCGGCAAGCGGCAGCTGGCTCTCATTACCGCGCGGGCGCGCCGCCGATTGCTCGCAGGCTTCTTTTGACGGGAACAGGATCTTGGCGCCTGCCGCCGCGGCCGCCTGCATCTTGAGCTGAGCCCTCGCCGCCTGCTCGAAGTAATAGGTCAGAGAAAATGCCTCGGCAACATTGCGACCGACCGTCAACAGGCCGTGATTGCGCAACACCAATACCTGATGCTGGCCAATGTCCCGCTGCAGCCGCTCCCGCTCGTCGAGATCGAGCGAGACGCCTTCGTAATCGTGATAGGCGAGGTTGCCGTAAAAGCGCAGCGCCCATTGCGACAAGGGCAAGAGCCCCTCTTCCTGCGCGCTGACGGCGATACTGTCTTCGGTGTGCGTGTGCAGAACGCAGCGGGCGTCGGGCCGCGCCATGTGGATGGCGCTGTGGATGATGAAGCCGGCGCGGTTCGGCTCGTACTCCGACGGCTCGATCTGATTGCCGTCGATGTCGATTTTCAACAGGCTCGAAGCCGTGATCTCGTTGAACAACAGCCCCATCGGATTGATCAGAAACTGGTCTTCCGCACCCGGCACGCGCGCCGAGATGTGGCCCAGGATCAGATCATCCATGCCGAAATGCGCGATCAGCCGATAGCAGGCGGCGAGGTCGACCCGCACCGCCCATTCTTCCGGATCGATATTGCGCGGTCTCGGGGAAATTTTGGGTTCGAGTGTATCCACTTTATTCTCCAATCGTAGGGCCCGGGGGTATCGCGAGAGCTCGCGTTCGAAATCGAGGGTCGCTTAATTCGGTTCGCCTGGCAAGCAGACACAGACTTGGCCGGGAGATCAAGCCCTGGGCCGGCTGCTCTTTACCATTCCAAAAGCATTGCCACGGATGGTGGCAGCACGATTGCGTGGGAGACCGGTATGAGCCCGCCGCCGGACAGGGTTCTGTTGTCAGAGCGCGCGACCGGGATCCTTACGGCGCAGGCGCTGCTGCCGCTCTTTGCGGCCACGCTGTTCTTGAGCGCTGCCCTGCTCTTTGCGGTGCAGCCGATGCTCACCAAAATGGTGCTGCCGCAGCTCGGCGGCACTCCCAGCGTGTGGAACACCTGCCTTTGCTTTTTTCAGGCGACGCTGTTGCTTGGATACCTTTACGCTCATCTATCGGCGAAGTGCCTCGAAGCTCGCACGCAGCTAGGCGTGCATGTGCTGGTTCTGGCGTTCGCCGTCATGTTCCTGCCGCTCAACGCCTCGGCAGGAGTTCCACCGCCCAAAGGGGCGCCGGTCCTGTGGCTCATCTTACGCTTGGCCACGACCGTGGGGATCCCGTTCTTCGCGTTAACGGCAACGGCGCCGCTGCTGCAATGTTGGTTTTCACGCACCGATCACGAGACCGCCGCCGACCCGTACTTTCTTTATTCAGCCAGCAATGCGGGGAGCCTGCTGGCGCTGGTTTGCTACCCGCTTTTCATTGAGCGGGGTCCGCCGCTCTCGGAGCAAAGCCGGCTATGGTCTGCCGGGCTCGGCATCCTAATAGCGGCGATTGCCTTCTGTTGGCTCGCCTATCGCAGCCGTGAAGTTCCGGCCACACCGCAAGCATCGGCCGGTGCTGGCGCCCGGAACGCCGATCGTTTGCGTTGGATTGCCTACTCCTTCGTACCGTCGAGCCTGCTTCTTGGCGTCACCACACATATCACCACGGATCTCGGCTCGGCGCCGCTCTTCTGGGTCGTACCCCTAGCGCTTTACCTCCTGACCTTCACCTTTGCTTTTGCACGACGGCCGCCGCTGCCTCATCCGTGGATGGTCAGGCTGCAGCCGCTCGTCGTCATCCCGATGGTCGTACTATCTCTGGCCCCGCCAAATATTTGGCTGTTGGTCCTGCAGCTGGCGGGTTTCTTCGTCATAGCCATGGTCTGCCATGGCGAGTTGGCGGCGCGCCGGCCGGCGCTCCAAGGACTCACCGAATTCTACCTCTGCATATCGTTGGGCGGGGTGTTGGGTGGGTTGTTCAACGCCGTCATCGCGCCGGCGATCTTTCCGGACGTCTGGGAATATCCGCTCATGATCGTCGCGTCGTGTTTGATACGCCCGGTCGGCGGCGCGGGCACGCCCAGTGTCGCTCGCCACTACTTCCTCCTGCCCCCCCTGGTTTTCCTGGTCCTGTTGTCGCTCCTCTACGCGAAGAACGTGCCGGCTCTCGTCGCAGTCGCTGCGCTCGTCCTCACCGCCTTGGTCCTCCTCTACCTAAGCCAGCGGCGCTGGCCCTTTGCTCTGGGAATCGCCGCCTGCCTATTAGTGGTGCAGCTGGCCAACCTCAGCGGTACGCTTGAAACCACTCGTAGCTTTTTCGGGGTGTACCGTGTGCGACTGGTCGAGGACGGCGCGCTCAAAGTGCTGCAGCACGGCACCACGATCCATGGCGTCGCGAGCACGCGGCCTGGAGATGAGGGGCTTCCGCTTGGGTATTATAGCCAGGATGGGCCGTTCGGCCGCTTCTTCAGAGCAACGGCGTCGCGACCGCTAAAGCGGGGTGGGGTAATCGGGCTTGGCGCGGGCGAACTCGGTTGTTACGCTCGGCCAGGGCAGGTCTGGGTGTTTCACGAGATCGATCCGGCGGTCGAGCAGCTCGCCCGAGACCAACGCTTCTTTCATTTCTTGACCAGATGCGGCGAGACGCCACGTCTCGTCTTTGGCGACGCCCGGCTCACCCTCCAAGACGTACCCGACCAATTCTACGACGCCATCGTCATCGACGCTTTCAGCTCCGACAGCATTCCGGTTCACCTTCTGACCCGGGAAGCGCTCGCGTTGTATCAAAGAAAGCTTGCGGCCCATGGCGTCATCTTGTTTCACGTCAGCAACCGATACCTTGACCTCGTGCCCGTCATCGCTGCGCTCGCCGCCGACGCCGGTGCATCCGCTCGGCAGCTTCACTACCGGCCGGCCGAACCGAACAAGGTCGAAGACGCCGAGACCGAAGTCATTGCCGTCTCACAGCCAAGGGACGATCTGGGTTTTCTCGACGCCAATCTCGGTTGGGAGCCGCCGGCGCCAACACCCAGTTCCGCGCTGTGGACCGACGAACGCTCCGACATCGTCAGCCGGATAAAGTGGCGCTGATTTCCGGACTGGAGGATTTCACGTCGGGGTGAACATCGGCACTGGCGGGCCGCCATCGCTCGGCTTGAAGACAAGGCGGACCGCCTGGCCGATGCGGATCTTGTCGAGGTCGCAATCGACGATGTTGGTCATCATCGTCGGGCCTTCGTTCAAAGTCACATAGGCGATCGCGTAGGGGATCGGCGCGCGGCGCATCACGCTATAGGTGTAGACCGTGCCGTTGCCCGAGGCCTGCTGCAATTCGGTCTTGTCGCTGAAGCAGAACGGGCAGATCGCGCGCGGATAGTAATGCACCGCCCCACAGGCCGTGCATCTGCCGATCATCAGCTTACCTTCCTCCGCCGCCTTCCAAAACGCCTGGGTTTCGGGATTGGGCTGCGGCGCCTGGATCTTGCGTTCCTGAGCCGGCATCTGCTCACTCCCTCTCCATGATCACGGTCGCTGCGCCATGCCTTGTGCCGAGCGAGCCGCCGGTGCCGTGCGCCAATGCGAGATCGCAATTCTTCACCTGCACTGCGGGATGCGCCTCGCCGCGCAATTGGCGCACTGCCTCGACGACCTTGGTCAGACCGCCGCGGTTTGCCGGGTGGTTGTTGCACAGGCCGCCGCCATCGGTATTGAACGGCAATTTGCCAGTGCCGGAAATCAGATTGCCGTCGGAGACGAACCTGCCGCCCTGGCCTTTCTCGCAGAAGCCGAGATCCTCGATCTGCATCAAGACGGTAATTGTGAAGCTGTCGTAGATCGAGGCGTATTTGATGTCCCCAGGCTTGACCCCGGCCTCGGCAAAGGCCGGCGGCCCCGACCACACCGCGCCCGAATAGGTCAGGTCGATCTGCCCGCCCATCTGATGCTTGGGGGCTTCACCGGCGCCGAGGATCTTCACCTTGGGCCGTTTGAGGCTCTTTGCGACTTCCGGGCTGGCGACGATGATCGCGCCGCCGCCGTCGCTGATCACGCAGCAATCGAGCCGGTGCAGCGGGTCGGCGATCATCGGCGAGTTGACGACATCCTCGACCGCGACGACGTCGCGCAGCATTGCATGCGGATTGTGCTGCGCGTGGTGCGAGGCAGCGACCTTGATCCAAGCGAGCTGCTCGCTCGTCGTCCCGTACTGGTGCATGTGGCGCATTGCGCACATCGCGTACATGTTCGCAGTGGCCGGACCATAGGGGTTTTCGAACGGCGCATCGGGCGTGTTCTGCGCAGAGCGCGCTGCGGTTCCGGTTGCCTGGCCTTCGCTGCGCGGCTTTCCGGCCAGAGTAATCAGCGCGATATTGCATTTACCGAGCGCGATCGCCTCGGCGGCATGCCCGACATGGATGAGGTAGGATGAGCCGCCGGTATCGGTCGAATCCATGTGCCGCAATTTGAGGCCCATGTAATCGGCCATCGACAGCGGGCCGAGCCCCGGCGCGTCGCCGGCACAGAAATAGCCGTCGATGTCGCTTTTGCTGAGGCCGGCGTCCTCGATTGCTCCTTTGGCCGACTCGGCGTGCAATTGGGCGAGCGACTTATCCTCGGCCTTGCGCGTCGGGTGCTCATAGATCCCGACGATATAGGCCTTGTTTTTGATGCTCATCGCGGGCTGAACCTCCCTCTGACGGCGAAAGCAACGGTCGAAGAATGGTTTACCGTTCGGCGCCCGCGGTCAATCCCGGATTCCGGGCGCCGCTAAAATGCCGGCGGGATCATCGGCGCCGGCACGATGTGCTCCTCGACCCCGCGAACGCCGGGGATGTTCTCGGCCGCGACGCGCAGGGCCTGCCGCTCTTCTTCGGGGCGGTCGTCGGACACCCAGAAATGCACGACACCATCCCTGACGATGATATCGGCTGCCCAGGCGTGAACCCACTCCTGTCCCTGCAATTCGGCTAAGAGATTTTGGCGGATAGTGCGGTCGTCGGTGGCGGTGTCGGCGCTCAGCCGACTTCCCGCCGCCGCCAGCGCTCGCACGAGGTTGGCCCGGCTGACGATGCCGACCAGCTTGCCGTCTCTGACAACGGGCACCCGCTTGATCCGTTTGGTCTCGAGCAGATTTGCGATATCGGCGAGTTCGGTGGTGTCACTGACAGAGGTGACCTCGCTCGTCATGACATCTCCGGCGGTACGGCCATGCGATTTGACGTAGGCGCGTGCGAGCTCCTCGTCCGACCCGACCGTGTCGAGCCACCACGAGCGCCGGCGTCCGGTTCTCCGATCGGGCCGGCGATCGGTTCCCATCTCGACGCGATGCAGCAGGTCGCCCTCGCTGACGATCCCGACCAGCCGATTCTGGGCATCCACCACCGGAACCCCACTGATGCTCCGCTCGGACAGGATTTTCGCCACCTCCTGTACCGATGTATCCGGGCTGACGGTGATCACATTGATTGTCATCACGTCCATAGCGCGCATCGAAGTAACCTCCCTTTGATTCTACCTTTTACCAGGACACTTTATCACCCAGGCCCAGGCTTCACACGTGTCGCTTCGACGAAAGCGGAACACCTCACGAAGCTGGGCAGGAATGCGCTGCATCGGTGCCGTGCGTGCTTCGAGACGCGCCCTTTAGGCGCTCCTCAGCATGAGGCGGTTTGATAATGGCATTGAGAAAAATGCCTCATCCTGAGGCGCCTCGCGAAGCGAGGCCTCGAAGGACGCACGACATTCTTCCAGCCCTACGGTATTTACCCAGCCTCTAAGACCTCACCCTATCACGGCGATCCCTTGAACCTCGACGAGCATCTCCGGGCGGGCGAGGCCGGCCACGGTGATCAGCGCGCTCGCGGAAAAATTGTCGCCGAAGATTTCCTTCCGCAACTCGGTGAACCGGTCGCCGTAGCGAGCGTCGGTTATGAACACCGTCATCGTCACCATATCGGCAAGGCCGCCGCCAGCTTCCTCGAGCGTCTGGTTCAAGCGGGCAAATATCTCGCGGACCTGGCCGTCGAAATCGCCCGCGAGCGAGCTTCCCGATGCGTCCGCCGCTCCAACCTGCCCAGCGAGCCAAACGATCCTCCCGCCTTTGGTGATCACCGCCTGCGAGTAGGCCCGCACCTGTGCTGTCGGCCGTTTGATGTACCGCCGGCGCGGCCCTTCCCCGCTATTTTCGGTCATTTGCGCCTCCAGCCGATGTCCGCCGCCATCGAAAGCGGCTAGCAACGAGGTTGATCGACCGTGATCGCCGAGTCCAGAACCAGCAGCGATCCCGGCCCGAAGCGCCCGGCAACCGCTGACGGCGAAACTACCGAGAGCAGCTCTGGCTGACCTAACGTTGCGTTCAGGCGAAGTGCTCACCTCATACCCGCCATTAACTAACTCGGCGCCGATCTAACAGTCATGGGTTAAAGTTCTCTCGGAGATGTCGGTCTCCTTGAAATAGACGCGGGAAACAGCTACCACACCGCCTCTAATCCCGTTGTTCGACAGCAACCCAAGGCAAGATTATTAACAGGAACAATACGCCTGTCTGTCAATTCCATCTGCGATATAGATCATGTGAGCCGGAGTGCGAATGTCAGACGTTTGGAGATCGTTAATGCGCTCGTGTCAAATAGTCGGGATCTCGATCGGCGCTGTTCTACGGTGCGATCAGCGCATGTACGTCTCCGAGGGAATTCGCACGTGTTTGGCATCGATAGCCCGCGCGAGATGAGGATTTTCCGCGCTCCAGCCCTTGTACAGGATGCCCTTAGGATCTTTGCCAGCAAGATCTGGGGCAAACCCGAACCCGCAGTCCCGAACCCGATCATCATCCTCCCGGACGAGGATGGTGATATGGCACCGCCGGCTCGTATCTCAAAAAAGGTAAGAGAATGGCGTGCCGCCGATGAAGAACCGCCAAGAGCGATTAATTGAAGAAGTGAGACGAGCGTTTACGGCTCTTGGTCGGCACTACCCTCGTGCGCTCACTGAAGCTGCAACCGGAGACTGGTTAGTCGAACCTATCCTGCGATCCTTAGATTATTACTGGGTCTCTCAGAGTCATCACGGGCAAAACATTTTGGATTACGAGTTAGGTGATGAGGTAGCCGTGGAAATAAAAAGGAACTCCGCGAAATACGGGCATATCGACGCATTGAATGATCACGCCCGGTTTCGCACTGTTGCGGAACAGGTCGTCACCTACCTTGATGAGTGCAAGCTCAAGACCATGCTCTACTCGAACGGTTTTTTCTGGTGGAGGATCGAAAGAGAAGAGGGCAATCAACGGTTACATGCACTGCGGTTTGATATGCGGCTAGCCTACAACGAGACCGAAAATCGTGGAACGACGCAGCACCTTTCAAGGTTTACTCCAGTCTTTCATCGCAAAGCATTCCTTCCGGGTAATAATTACTCGATCGGTATCCATCAGGGGCTTGGACAAAAGATCGAGCCAGCTGAGAAAATCGGCTTGGTCTGGATGAAAGACCTAAACAACGGATACAGGAACGGAGGGCTTTAAGCGACAGCAGTGAAGGGCCGTTACAGAGCAATGGCTTCGACCAATCGACTTCTGGATAATCCCGCGTTGATAGATCCTACGCCTTCGAACTGGCTGCCCTTGAGGCCGTGTTTTCCCGCGGTAAGGCGGCGGCACACGTGACGTCGTCAAAGTCAACCGCGCCAGAGTTTACCCCGGCGCGGAAGCACGTCGAATATTGGCGCTGCGCTCGGGGATGCCGGTTTCCTCGAAGCAGACCCGGGCGAAGGCCGCGACGCCGTCGCGTATCACGTCTTTTGACGGGAGCGCGAAACAGAGGCGCAGGTGGGACTTGCTGGTGGCCGGGTTGCACGACCATTCGGGTCCCGGGTTGAAGGCGATCCCGGCTTTGGCGGCGGGCCCGACCAGCTTGGTCACATCGACCCGGTCGGGAAGCTTGAGCCACAGAAAGATGCCGCCCTCCGGCTTCCACATCTTCTCGATCGCGGTGCCGAACTCGCGCTCGACCGCCTCGACCATCGTGTCGAGCTTCTCGTGCAGGGTTTGGGTCAGGCCGTCGACGTGCTCGCCGAAATTCTGCGAGAAGTATTCGGCGACGACCATCTGATCGAGCGCGCCGGTGCCGCTGTCGGCCTCGCGCTTGCAGGCGACGATTTGGCTCATGACCTCCGGGACGGCGACGACGTAGCCGAGGCGCAGCGAAGGCGCCAGGGTCTTCGAGAAGGAGCCGATGTGGATCACCTGCTGCGGGTCCATCGCATACAATGAGGGCGGACCCGCGCCGGCCCAGGTCAGGTCGGCATAGCACTCGTCCTCGAAAACCGGAACGCCGTGCTTGCGGGTCAACGCGAGCAACTCCTCGCGGCGCTCGCGCGGCAGGATCGAGCCGGTCGGGTTCTGGATCGTCGGGATCGTGTAGATGTATTTCGGAGTGGTGCCCTTTCGTCCGAGGTCCTCGATGATCCGGGCGAGCGCATCGATCCGCAGCCCCTCGTCATCGAGCGGCGCACCGACGATGTTGACGCCGAGCCGCTTGAGCTTGGTCAGCGCGCCGCCATAGGTGAATTCTTCGAGAATGACGGTGTCGCCGCGTTGGAGCAGCAGCTGATTGACGAGATCGATGCCCTGCCCGGAGCCGGAGGTGATCAAGACGTCATCCGCCGAGCATTTGATAGCCGGGCGGTGCGAGACCTTGTCGACAACGAGATCACGCAGCCCACGATAGCCTTGCGGCCCGTCAAAATTGTAGAGGGCCAAGTCAGCCCCGCGGCGTCGCAGAACCGCGGTCGCGGCATCAGCCAGAGCCGCCGCTGGGATCCGCTCAGGGTCGTTGTGCCCGCCGATGAAGTTATATTTCGGGAAGCCGGTCCAAGGCGGCGCCGACGGCGGAAGGTTCTTGTTGAAGCGGTTGCTGTAGGCAAAGCCGGCGGTCATGGTCGATCATCCTGTAGTGATGGCCCCACCCTAACCCTCCCCCGCCTGCGGGAGAGGGAATGGAAGCCCCCTCTCCCGTTTACGGGGGAGGGTTGGGGTGGGGGCGGCGCGAGTGAGGGAATCAGCGAGCGGCGTATTTGCCGGTCAATTGCGGCGTGATATCGGGATAGGCGCCGGCAGTCTTCTGCGCCGCCTTCTCGTGCATCTGCAGCCGCGTCTCGCGTCCCCAGGTGCGCTTCAGCTCGTCCTTGACGTTGAAGGCGAGCCGCCCGAGGCCGTCGATCTCCAGCTCGATCTTGTCGCCGTCCTGGAAGGAGTTGAGGCCGCGATGGTTGGTGCCGGTGGCAATAATGTCGCCGGGCTCCAAGGCGTGGACCGAACTCAGCCACTCGATGCAGCGCGGGATTTTGTGCGCCATGTCGCTGGTGTTGAAGTTCTGCATCAAGGTGCCGTTGTTCCACAGCCGGATCTGCAATTTTTGCGGGTCCGGGATCTCGTCTTTGGTCACGAGATAAGGGCCGATCGGCGCGAAGGTGTCGCGCGACTTCATGGCAAAAAAGCCGGGGGCCGGGAGGCCACGCGCCGAGCCGTCGATAAAGCAGGTATAGCCGAAAATGCAGTCCATCGCGTCGGCGGCTTTGACGTTGCTCGCCTTTTTGCCGATCACGACCGCGAGTTCCGCCTCGCCCTCGAAGATCGTCGCCGGCGCATCGGGCAATACCATCGTGTCGCCGGGTCCACAGACAGCGTTCGCTGTTTTTTGGAACGCGTTGATCGGCGCCGGTGCGCTGCGGGTGCCGTCTTCCATGTAATTGACCGCCATGCAGTCGATATTGTCCGGCTTTGGCAATGGCGGGCGGATCCTGACCGACGACAACGGCACACCCTGGCCACTCGCCGCGGCATCTTCGAGCCGGCCGCGATATTGGTCGAACCGCGCGATCAGGCCGTTGATCAGGTCGCCGGGGCCGGTGTGCGGGATGTCCCGCACGACCGCCGACACGTCGACGACGCGGTCGCCCTTCAGTACGCCCAGCTTGTAGTCGTCAAAACAAAGCAGCTTCATGTTGTCGCTCCGTTACTCGATGGGGACGAAGATGCAGTTGCGGATCTTGTTGTCGAGCGCCTTGGACAGGTGCCCTTTACCGGTCGTGTCCTCGACGAGGATCACCTCGCCGGCGCCGATCTTGCGGCTTTCGCCGTCGCTCGCGGTGATCTGCACGCCGGCGTCGAGATTGATGATGTATTGCCGCCGCGGCGCCGGGTGCCAATCGAGGTCGTAAGTCGGCGGGACTTCGCGGAAGATGATCCCGGTCGCCGGCAGGCGCTTCGAAAGCTTGCCCGCGCGCGTTTCCTCGGCCCATTCGACTTCGATGTCCCGGAAATGGGACTGGCCGCTCGAATCGGTGTAGAGGTTGTGTATCCGCATCGGCGTGTCTCCCTCGAAACTGGCTTCGAAGCGGCATTCTAGCGGGGGAGCAGAGCCCGGCGCCAGCCCCCTCGATTATGCCCCCTGGACTATGCTCGTTGCGGCGCCGGCGCGTAGCCAGCCGCCGCGCGCCGCCCGCCCGGCTTGAGGCGCAGCATCGGCCGCTCGACGAGATGCCACGACAGGAACGCGAGCGCCGCCGCGGCCGGCAGGGCGATCAGGAATATCTGCCACCATGCGGCATGGCCGCCGAAGAGCCATATCACCGCCTGCTCGACAGGCCAGCCATAGATGTAGAGGCCATAGGACAAATCGCCGAACCGTGCCGCCGGGATGACCGGCAATCGCGGGTTCAGGGCGAGCCATAATGCCAGATAGCAGCCGAACACGGGGAACAGCGTGATGAATTGGCGCAGCGGCACGCTGAGCACGAGACCGGCGAGCGCCAGCAGCGCGATGCGGCCGTCGAGAATGCGGGTGTGGCGCAGCTTGTAGAGAGCCATTCCCGCAGCAAAGAAGCCGACGAGCCAGCCCCAGCCGCTGAGCAATTCGAAAAACCAGCCCCATTTTTCGAGCGGATAGAGCATCTCGAAATGCAGACAGGCCATACCAAAGGCCAACAGCAGGAATGCCACTCGCACGGTCAGCAGCCGCAATAGGCCCAGCACGAGTACCATCAGGTACATCGTGAATTCGAGGCGCAAGGTCCACAGCGAGCCGTTGATCTCGAGCCCAACGGGGTTGTCGGCGAACGAGACACCTGGCAGCTCGTGCACGGTCTGATCGAGCAGCGTGTTGCCGACGACGTATTCGTAGGGTTCTGGCCGGCTCAAATAGGCGCCGAGCGGCAGCGTCGTGACGAGCGGTCCCAGCACAAACGCCGACACCAGCGTCGCCACAAACAGCCCGGGGAAGATGCGCAATGCGCGCTTCGCGAGGTAATGCAGCGGATTGGCGGTCTGCTCGAAGCTCTGCGTCACCAAGAAGCCGCTGATTGCAAAGAATATGAACACCCCAGTGAGGCCGAGGATGCACTGATTGCCGGTCAACAGAATCAGCCACTCGCGGTTCTGCGTGCCCTGCGCGATCACGAAGGAATGCGAGAAGACGACTGAAATGGCAGCGATCAGGCGCAGCGCGTCGAAATTGTTCTGTCTCGGCTGCGGCAATGCGGTCAAAGTCTCATCAGCTGCGCGACGCGTTCGCGGTGCCAGGTGGCGTCGCCAAAGGCGACCTCGGAGGCTTTGGCGCGCTTGAAGTAGAGCTGCAGATCGTGCTCCCAGGTCATGCCGATGCCGCCATGCAACTGAATGCCGGTGCCGGCGACCTTGCGAGCCATGTCGGAGGCGGCGGCCTTTGCCATCGAGACTGCGAGCGGCGCCTCGTCCAGCCCTTGATCGACCGCCCAGGCGGCGTAATAGGTCAGCGACTTGGCATTCTCGAGCGCCACCAGCATGTCGGCCGCCTGGTGCTTGACTCCCTGATAGCTGCCGATCGGCTTGCCGAACGCGATGCGGATCTTGGCGTAGGCGACGGTCATGTCGAGCACCTGCTGCGCACCACCGCACATCTCTGCGGCCAATGCCACGGTTGCGCGGTCGATCACCCGCGACAACGGCAGCCAACCCTGATGTATTTCGCCGAGCAGTGCGCCGGCCGGCAATACGACATTGTCGAGCCCGACCTCGCACAATTTGCGTGTCTCATCGATCGTCGGCAATACGCTGACCGTGAGCCCGGGCGTGTCCTTCGGCACCAGGAACAGGCTGACGCCGTCCTCCATTGTGCTGCCGTCGCGCGTGCGCGCCGCGACGACGAGAATATCGGCCAGATGCGCGTCGCCGACAAAGAGCTTGGTGCCGGAAAGGGTAAAACCGCCAGCCGCCTCACTGTGCCCGCAGGGTGATGCCCGCCGCGTCCCAGCGCAGATTGGGCTCGGTCCAGGCAAGCGCCGCCTTCGCGCTACCGGCGACGATCTGCGGCAGCCATTGCCGGCGCTGCGCCGGCGCACCGGCCTCGGCGATCGTGGCGCCGCCGAGCAATACCGTCGACAAGAACGGGCCCGGCATGACCGCGCGGCCCATCTCTTCCATCAATACGACCAGATCGACGAGCCCGAGCCCGCTGCCGCCCTCCTCCTCGGGATAGACGATGCCGAGCCAGCCCTGTTCGGCGAGTTTACACCAGAATTCGTCGGTGACCGCGGCCGGCTCAGCCATTCGTTGACGCACGAATTGCGTCGTGCATTCGCTCTCGAAGAAGCGCCGCGCGCTCTCGCGCAGCATTTCCTGCTCCTCGGTGAACCCAATGTCCATTAGCTTAAGATCCAGCTCGAACACCGCCCGCTTACTCGTCATTGCCGGGCTTGACCCGGCAATCCACATGACCTCTCAAGGGCAGTGTTGTTGCGTGGATGCCCGGGTCAAGCCCGGGCATGACGACTCTTTCGGTGATTGCGCAAGCTCTACCCCTTCGGCAGGCCGAGGACGCGCTCGCCGATGATGTTGCGCTGGATCTCGCTGGTGCCGCCGGCGATCGTGTATTGCCGGGCGCCGAGCACGCGGTGGTGCCAGCGCGCGGCATCGGGCACCGCCTCGGTCGGTGCGTCGACGGTCGCGTAGGGGCCGAGCAAGGTCGACGAGAAATCGGCGATCCGCAGCGCTAGCTCCGAGCCGAACAGTTTGAGGATCGAGCCTTCGGGTCCCGGCGGCTCGCCGCGCAACCGGCGGGTCAGCCCACGCAGCCGAGTCACCTGCAACGCCTTGACGTCGATTGCCAACTGAGCCAGTTGCTGGCGGATATGGCTCTCGCGCCAGGCCGGCTCCTGACGAGTTGGGTATTGCTTTGCCAGCTCGGCGAGGCGGGCGATCTGCGCGGCATGGTCGCGCCCGCCGGCCCCGCTGCGCTCAAACATCAAAGTCGTGATCGCGACCTTCCAGCCCTGGTTCAACGGGCCGACCAAATTCTCCTTGGGGACAACTACGTCCTCGAAGAAGACTTCGTTGAAGTGACGGTGGCCATTGAGCAGAATCAAAGGCCGCACCGTGATCCCCGGCGTCTTCATGTCGACGAGCAGGTAGCTGATGCCGTGATGCTTCGGCGCATCGGGGTCGGTGCGCACCAGCAGAAAGCACCAATCGGCGAAATGCGCGCCCGAGGTCCACACCTTCTGCCCATTGACGACAAAGTGGTCGTGATTGTCGACCGCGCGGGTGCGCAAGCTGGCGAGATCGCCGCCGGCGTCCGGCTCGGAGTAGCCCTGGCACCACAGCTCGTCGGCACTGAGAATGCGCGGCAGATGGCGCTTCTTTTGCTCTTCCGTTCCCCAATGAATAAGTGTCGGGCCCAACAGGTTCAGCGCGCTCGCCGTCGGTAGAACAGGCGCTCGGGCACGGAAATATTCCTCGTCGAAGATCACCTGCTCCATAAAGCTCGCGCCGCGGCCGCCATATTCCACGGGCCAGGAGATACCGACCCAGCCGGCGGCGTGCATTGTCTTCTGCCAGGCAATGCGTCTTTCGAGGGTCTCCCGATCCGGCGCGACGCGCTGGTCGGCGGCATCGTCGACGCAGATCTCCGCCGGCAGGTTTCCGTCGAGCCAGCGCCGGAACTCGGAACGAAATGCCGCGTGCTCGAGGCTATCGGCGAAGTCCATTCCAAGTCCTTTTATTGACCGAAGATGTCGAGCGGTAGGAAGGCGCTGACGACGAAGTTCGGCACGTCGACCAGTTCGCTCAGTTTGAGGTCGACCGCGACACTGCAGATCGCGTAGGCCTGCTGCCGGGTCCATCCGCGCTCGACCAACACATCGATCATCGCCAACAGCGCATTGCGGGCGCTCAATGTCGCGTCTTCGCTTTCGTTGGTGCCGTCCTCGCGGATCGACAGCCCGGTCGTTGCGAGAAAGCGCTTCGGCGCGGCAAGCTCGGGCGGAAAATAATAGTCGTCGCGCGAAAAACGCGGGAAGCGAATGCCGCGGCGCTCAGCTTCGCCCTTGTGCACCGTGAAACGCACGACGATCGCCCCGGCCATCTCGATCGCGGTGCCGCAGGCCTCTCCGTCACCCTGCGCGAAATGCGCGTCGCCGACCGAGAATAAGGCGCCGTCGACAAAGACCGGCAGCATGAGCCGGGCGCCCTTGCTCAGTTGCTTGATGTCGAGGTTGCCGCCGTTTTCGCGCGGCGGGATCGTGCGCAGCGCCTGCGCGGCGATCGGCTCCGCCGCCGGCACCGCACCTTCCTTCTCGGGCGGCAGCACCATCCCGCCACGGCCGAGGAGGTTTGCTTCACGGCGTTGGATCGTCTCGCGCAACTCCTTCGAAGGCGCAACGCCGATAACCCCGACAAATGAGCCATCCAGGATGCGCACGCCTGGCAACTCAGCGGACTCGGCAAACCCGTCCTTGATCCTCCATTTGGCAATGTAAGGCTCGGGGAAGGCGTCGCGCAGAAAACCAAAGCCCGGCACCTGGACCGTGTACCCGAATGCGGCGGGCTTCATGTCGCAGATCTCGACCTCGAGGAGATCGCCCGGCGCGGCACCGGTGACAAATACCGGACCGGTCAGCGGATGGACCCGGTTCAGGTCGCAGCGGCGCAGGTCCTCTGCCGTGGTGGCCTCGCTGATCTGGCCGTCGAAAGCGTCGCGCGTCTGGATCTCCACTTCTTCGCCCGGCGCGGCCTCGATGACCGGCGCGATCGCCTCGTGCCAGCGATTGTGGCCCTTGCCCGGCTCTTCGGCGAGGCGCTTCGTGTAATCGACGTTGATGCTCTTCATGCCCCCTCCCGAACCGCGCGCCATTCAGTCGAGGCTATGCATATGGCCTGTTCGTGGCAAGTATGTGGAACCCGCCTCCGCCGCTAACCGTTCCGTCGAGCGGCGACCAGAGCGGCGTACGGGGACTCCCCGGCAACAAATCCGGGCCGCCGGAACGCCCGTCTACTTCAGGGAGATGACGGCTGGGTCACTCTCTCTCTAGCCGTAGCGGTATCACTGTCACCGGGCGCGGTTGGTCAATCCGTCCGCACCGTGATCCTGTCACTGTGGCTTGCTTCTGTTCGGGTCGGCGCTTTTCCGCCAACCGCTGGGGTCGGGATGAGCGGATCGGGCTCAGAGTTCGATAAATTCCATTCCCACCTGCTCTTGAGGTGGACGCTTGGCCAATGGTCGGAACAAAGGGAGTCCGGCGTCGTCGACCCAGGTAGAACTTCAAATTGGAGACCCGCGGGAACAAAATCGAATCTGCCGCTGATGTCGCGAGCGCCGCAAAAGATATCGAGGGAATAGGTATCAGGATGCAGCGGCAATGCATCGATCTCAAAGTCTACCGCGTATACCCCTGTTTGCGGCAAGTTTGGACGGTAGAGGTCAGAAAGGTCGCTATCGTAAGTGAGAATCTGTATACCGCCGAGGTCACAAATGCCGAGCCAAATGGCTACGTTTTCCACTGGGGTTCGAGTTTGAAACAGAATTCTTGCTTTAACCTCTTCGCCGTGACACAACGGTAAATCACATAACCATTCCACGGCAATCAGACAAAACTCGTTTCCACCAAAATGCGGTCTTGGAAGTTTCTCCAATCTGACAATACGGTCACGATTTAGAGTTGCCTGTGACTAATAACCTCTGATAACGGTGTCGGTGCTGTCGTACTGACGTATGGAACCGCGGTCCAGCCAAATAGAGGTTGGACACAATTTTTGAATTACCGCCATATTGTGGCTGACGAATAGCACAGTCCTACCCTCGCGACGGGAGACTTCGTCCATCTTCCCCAGGCATTTTTGCTGGAATTGGGCGTCGCCTACCGCCAAAACCTCATCCACGACCAAGATGTCGGGCTCCAGATGAGCGGCCACAGCGAAGGCAAGCCGGGCATACATGCCGGAAGAGTAGTGTTTGACGGGCGTCTCCAAAAACCGCTCCACCCCGGCAAACTCGACGATCTCGTCGAATTTCTTGGTGATCTCGCGCCGCGCCATCCCAAAGATCGCACCATTCAGAAAGATGTTTTCGCGCCCCGTGAGTTCTGGGTGAAAACCGGTTCCGACCTCCAACAGGCTGCCGACCCGTCCGCGCAGCTGGATGCGCCCTTCGGTCGGCTCGGTGATGCGGCTTAGGATTTTGAGAAGCGCGCTTTTGCCGGCCCCGTTGCGGCCGATGATGCCCAGAACCTCGCCTCGCCTGACCTCGAAGTTCACATTTTTAAGCGCCCAGAATTCTTCCATTTCACCGCCTCGCGGCGCATTCCGGCGACGGGCGATGGCGATCCCTTTGCGCGCTATGCAGAGCAGCTCATGTCCCATGACATCGCGCAACGCCGTATAGCGGCTGCGGCCTTCGCCACCCGGCGTGTGCTTGATAAAGTACCGTTTGGATAAATTTTCGACAGCAATAACGACTTCTGACACGCTTAATTTTTCCTCGGATGGAGCCGCATATTCATTAACTAATTAATAAATCCTAATCTGATATCTTTGGCGCTGTGCGACTCTACTTACTCCAAAAACTATGTCAACATTGGCGCGATATTGTTTAAGTTAACAGAGGAATAACGAAGAGTCCTCCGAAGTAGAAGAAAAAGGAGGGTCCTAGCCCTTTGAGCGAAAGGGAGAGCAACTCTATGAGTCATTCGCGTCGGCTGTGATGGTCATTGCCTGCTGGATTAGCCGGTCGGGGCGCCACCAGATCGTCTCCAGAGTTGCCAGCGTCTCGCGTGGCCTGAAGATGGGCGACGGTTCAAGTTTACTGATCACCAGAATTGTGAGGCGATCAAGCACCACAACCAACCCGACCCGTTTGCCGAAATTAGCCGCAGCTACATCGTCGCGCCCGTCGCCAACGGAGTGTCATCTCTACTTTGCGCGCCGGGTTCATAACTATCGATTTGTGCCCGGATTACTGATGATTCGGTTAATTATTTGACTCAGGCCCGATTTTTCCACCCGTTCTTCGGGTGCCGCGGATCGGGGTGCCGGCCAGATGCAAAACCTGGCGACGCAGGTTCTAGATGACGCCGCTGTCTTTGAGCTCCGCAATTTCGGCCGCAGTCAGCCCGAGCCAGTCGCCGTAGACCTCAGCATTATGCTGGCCGACGGTCGGGCTCGGGCCGGCCGCGACCTTGTCGGCGCCGTGCAGCCGCAAGGGCGTCGACGGAACGACGATCGCGCCCAGTTCGGGATGATCGATCCGTTCGAGCATGCCGCGCTCGTGCATGTGCGTGTCGTTCATCACCTCGGGCGCGGTGCGCACCGGCGCGCAGGGGATACGGTAGGCCTTGGTGCGCGCGAAAACCTCCATCTTGGGGAGGGTGCGCGTCCAATCTTCTACGACTGCATCCGTCTCGTCCATATGGGCGACGCGGGCGGCGTTGGTTGCAAATCGCGGGTCGTCCATCAGATCGTCGCGGCCCATCGCCTTCAGCAAATTCTGCCAGTGTGCTTCGGTGACGACATGGATCGCCACGTGCCCGTCGGCGGTGGCAAAGACGTTGTACGGTGCGCTGTTCAGCCCCGACTGGCGGTTGCCGGTGCGCGGCGGGATCTCGCCGGTGCGGTAAAAATAGTCGTAGCTCGCCGCCAGAGTCGGGTAGACCGTCTCCTGCATCGCCACCTCGACGAGCCGGCCCTCCCCGCTGCGGTCGCGGTCGTAGAGCGCCGTCACGATGCCGGCGTAAAGATGGATCCCACCCATGAAATCGACGAGGGTTGGGCCGGCCTTGACCGGCGGCCCGTCGGGGAAGCCGGTCACGCTCATGATCCCCGAGGCGGCCTGGATCGTCATGTCCATCGCCAGGTTGTCGCGGTCGGGCCCGCTGATGCCGAACCCGGTACCGGTGGCATAGATCAGCCGCGGATTGATCTTGCGCAGCCGGCTCCACCCGACGCCGAGACCATCCATCGTGCCGGGCGAGAAATTTTCGAGCAATACATCGGCGCGCTCGACCATGCGAAAAAGCAGTTCGCGGCCGCGCTCGTGCTTGAGGTTCAAGGTGATCGCGTGCTTGTTCTGGTTCAGCATCGCAAACGGCAAGGTGGCGCTCTTGCCCGGCTCGGCGCGCCGGCGCCCCGGCTCGCCGTGCAATGGCTCGACCTTGATCACGAAGGCGCCGGCCTTCGCCAATAAGAGGCTCGCATACGGACCCTGAAAGATCTGGCCGAAATCGATCACCGTCACGTCGGAGAGAGGCCTGTTCGCCCGTCCTTGTTGCATCGGCGCTTCTCGCCCCTCGCTCACCGGAAATTTCAGTCGCGCATCGTCTCCGCGCGAGTCATGCTGATGCAAGCTCGCACGGAGGACATGCCAATGAAATACGACGTCATCTCGGCCGATTGCCATATCGATCTGATCTGGCTGCCGCCCGATCTCTTCACATCCAACGCCTCCGCGGCGCTGCAGGACCGCATGCCCTATGTGACCGATGGGGAACGGGGCAAGGAATGGGTCACCAAATCAGGCGCCTCGTTCGGGCTGATGAACGGCATGGGCTCGGCCGGCCGCCTCTACGAGCCGGGCAAGATCCACCGCTCGGACCGGATGGCGTCCGAGGGAATCTACGACGACGGCAAGAAGGGCATCCGCCGCATGACGGACCCCGAATTGCGGATCAAGGACCAGGACCGCGACGGCATCCAGGCCGAGGTCCTCTACGGCATTCTCGGCGCCACCAGCCGGATCAACGACGACGAGGCCGCTGGCGAGATGCTGAGCATCTACAACGAATGGCTCGCCGATTTTTGCAACACCCACCCCGACCGCTTTGCCGGGCTCGCCTGCATCCCCAATCACGACATTGACGCCGCAGTCGGCGAGATCGAGCGGGTGGCGCGGCGCGGCGGCGTACGCGGCCTCGAAATCTCTCGCCGGGGCGACATGACGCCGTTATGGGACCCCTGGTGGAACGCGATGTGGGACGCGGTCGCGGCGAGCGGGTTGCCGGTGCATTTTCATACGATCGGAAGTGGCGTGCGGCGCGACTTTACCAAGCTCCCCACGAAGGTGGCGCTCGCCGCCCGCGCCGCCGGCATCACCAGCTTCCAGATGTACATGTCGGAGGTGTTGCTGTCGGTGATCTTCTCGGGCGTGCTCGAGCACCATCCCGGCATCAAGCTGGTCATCGGCGAGGCCGGCACCGGCTGGATCCCCTACATCCTGCAGCGCATGGACGCCGAATGGGAGGACCAATTCAAGGAGCTCGACCTGAAGATGCCGCCGAGCGAATACTGGCGCCGCCAGTGCTACGCCACCTATCAGAGCGACCCGATCGGCGTTAAATTGCTCGACGAGCTCGGCGAAGACAATATCATGTGGGGCTCGGACTTCCCGCACCCCGACGGCGTCTGGCCCGACTCCCAGGAATACATCCAGCGCGAGCTCGGCCACCTGCCCGCAGCCACCCGCAAGAAGATCGTCTGCGACAACGCCGCCAAACTGTATCGGTTTGTGAATTAACCGGCGGCGCACCGGGCTGCTGCAGTCATCTCCGGATCGGGTGAGGAGCGTGTCAGCTAAGCCAAGCGAGGGCGGCTGAGACCACCCGGCGGAGACTGTTCCCCCCGGCTGGCCGACGCCATCCTCACCTAGGAACCGCATGCTGCCGTGGATACCGCGACCGTAGCCGCTTCCGACACCCGGGCGACGCGCCCCGAGCACTTTACTGGTCTGTGAAAATGTCCTTTACCTAACTGCAGAGATTCGAGGGCTTGACCTCGGATTGTTCCTGTCCTCGCGCACGTCAAACCACGTTGTATGTTGTGTTATCTTCGGGTCGCTATACGAATATTATTTGCTATGCCCTCAGCGTAGATTTTCGCTAGTTCTAGTTGCGATAGTTGGCGAAAGGCTTCGATGTTTGGATGTGTTGATAAAAACTCTAGAAGGCGCTCACGCGGCGTCTGGCTGTAGACGGATAAGATCCGTTCATAAAGTTCAACTGGGGTTTCTGCCTTCGTGCTTGGCTCGTAGGCCCCGAAGAACGTCTCTGGGCTGTCCCTGTAAACGTTAAGTTCTCGCTCAGTAATGGGTATTTTGGTGATGATATGATTCCCGTCATCGAGGCGCAGCACCCCGACCACGCACATCTCGTTCTCGTTCACTACGCCTGAGAGCAGCTCTCCCGCGACGTCTCGGCCTTCCCCGTCCTTAACGAGATAGCGCTCACCGATTAGTATTGGTGCTTCGCGGTCTCCGTCGTCGAAGGCCCTGCTGGGAAGCTCCCCGTCGAGAGTGCTCGGGATTTGCATCTCGATCAGTGTCTGAGCAAACCGGGTCGGATCAGCGTGCTCATTTTTAAATTCAGAGAGCTCTCGGAGAGACGTGAACGGAGCGTCGCTCGCAAGACGAGGGATTTTGAACCCTTCGAGCATGGACCCACGCGGATGGTTTGTTCCTTCAAGATCATCGCAGCTGCGATTATTACTTCGTGCAGCGCCCCGAAAACCTGGACGGGATCGGGCGTGCGCAACCGCTGCAACAGCCGCGATTGGATCTCGGCGTTGTGCCTTAACAGGTACAGCCCATAGGTGAGCCACATTATGCCGCAGGCAGCACCCGTCATCGGCAGGGAGGTCGGTTGTCCAGGATTTGCGATGAGCTTCTTTTGGTATTCGCAGGTCATCGCGTACCAGGCAAACAACGGATGCCATTCATCGCGGGGCTTGGCGACCTGGGCCTCTCCCCACTCCTTTCCCATCACGTTTTTAAAGTATGACATCAGGAAATCCGGGAATGTCTTCCAGGTGGGTGACCAGTGAACCTCTGGTCCGACTGCCACAATCTTGTAGCCGTGAGATTCGAAGCTGATCGGTGGTCTTCCCAGCCGAATTGCTTGTCGATCTCCTTTTGACGAGCCTGGTGGCGCATCTGGGCGATTCGGGCAAAGCTTGCCACCCGGCCGACCGCCGCCGTCTCGACCGCAGATGTTGGGTCTCCGTGACACCGCTTGTATTTTTTCCCGCTGCCGCAAGGGCACCGCTGATTGCGTCCGATTTTGTCCACTCGAGTTCGTTGTCCTTTGTCTCACTAGGTTTCCATATAGCTTTCAGCATATGACAAGAAATGAGGCTGCTTTCTCTGGGTTGTAGCCGCGCCGGTCGTAGAATCCGGATTATCACGTAAAGAAGACGACGGCGTTTGTCCCCAACGCCCCGACCGTGCGACCCCTCATCTTTGTACCTTCGGCGGAGAGACCATAGCCGCGCGCTCCTGCACCCTATTTTGCGCGGCGTAGTTTAGCGGATAGAGCACCCTGCTTTCGACGTGCCGGTTGGCTCGGGCGGGGAGGTCGCAGGTTCGAGTCCTGCCGTCGCATTTCTGTCTATAACGTGCAGGAGAATGAGATATGCCAAGATCCAACCCGCCTCCACTCTTACCAATACCAACCGTGTTGCCGTTCAGTCTTGACGATCGTCAGCGGCGCGATCTTGCCAAGGTGTTAGGACTAAAGAGGCTTTCCCCGCTCATTTCCGGCGCGATCGGCGAGGCGATTGCATGCTACAAGGCCACTGAGGCGGGCGCGCCCGACACCACTGTCGGGAACACCTTGGCTGAACTGGGAGAGCTGAAAAAGGCTGGACGCGCCTACGATCGAGCCGTGGCGCGGCTCGCTGATGATTGCAGCGGCGTCGATTATACCACCCACAGCGTCGTCCAATGCTTAGCCAGGGCGGTGCTCGCGGGTGAGCGAGGAGCGCGGGAAAAACTTTGGCAGGCCGCCGATTTGCGAGCAGCCGAATTGCGTGAGCACCCGCGCGTACAGACAGCAACGGAACCGCTGCGGCTTTTCTGCGGCTTCCTCCGGGAGATTTTCATTCACGCGGCTGCACCGGAGTTGAAGCCACCACTGGGCGACGGTTGGCACCATTGTCGGCAATTCGCTATGGAGGTGTTCACAATCGCCGGCATCGAGCATGCCGATTTCGATGCGCACCCTGAAAGGCTGACTGAGTACCTCGGAACGGACGTCAGCAGCAGATCTGCTGCGCGCTAAGCTGGAGAGTCCAAAAATCGGAGATAGATTTCGCATCTATATTCGCGCGCGGCTGGAAAATTCGAGTCCGCGCACCGACCAATACCAGGGTCAGAACGGTGATCTTTGTCGAGCGAGGCGATGATGCGATCGTCGGCCTAGGCCAACATGCATTCCGAACCACGACATCGGCGCGGCGGTGTGCGCGGCCTCGAAATCTCGCGCCGCGGTGACATGACCCCCTTATGGGACCCGTGGTAGAACCGGATGTGGGGCGCGATCGCTGCGAGTGGGCTGCCGGTGCATTTCCATACGATCGGCAGCTGCGTGCGGCGCGACTTCACGAAGCTCGCGCCCAAGGTCGCGCTCGCCGCCCGCGCCGCCGGCATCACCAGCTTCCAGATGTATATGTCCGAGGTCTTGCTGTCGGTGATCTTCTCGGGCGTGCTCGAACACCACCCCGGCATCAAGCTCGTCATCGGCGAAGCCGGCACCGGCTGGATCCCCTATATCCTGCAGCGCATGGACGCGGAGTGGGAGGACCAGTTCAAGGAGCTCGATCTGAAGATGAGGCCCAGCGAATATTGGCGACGCCAGTGCTACGCCACCTATCAGAGCGACCGGATCGGCGTGAAAATGCTCGACGAGCTGGGCGAGGACAACATCATGTGGGGCTCGGACTTCCCGCACCCCGACGGCGTGTGGCCGGATTCGCAAGAATACATCCAGCGCGAGCTCGGCCACCTGCCCGCCGCCACCCGCAAAAAGATCGTCTGTGACAACGCCGCCAAGCTCTATCGGTTTGTGAACTGAGCCGTGTCCATCGGGAGATAGGCCAGTCATCTAGCCAGCCTTCAGGCAAGCTTAGGCAGCCGACGAAGGCGATTGCCGTCGGATTATATTTCAGGGCCGGGCGTGTTGCTCGTTCCTCAATTTTCGTGGCGCCGTGAATGTAGGCCAATACGCCATCGTCGCGTATCAGCCGCACTCGTCCTTTGCTTGGCTAACGTTGTCGACAAACTTCCTGATATCTCCCAGCTGCGGAGAATCTACACAGCAGACGCGAATGAGGGGATTGGGATTCCCGGATACGCGAATTAACGGCGCGCCGATCTTTTCCATTGCGCTGAGGATCGAGACAAACGGCCGACGGCCGATTGTTACTTTGCCGCGGTGTGCGAGCACGACCGAATTGGTCTCGCGGTCTCGGACAAAAGCTCCTTGTAGGTTGCCGCGTCGGTATTTACCGACAGGGAAATTGACCTCGATCTTACTCCCCAGCGCACCCCGCTTATCATAACCGAGCAAGTTGTTATATTGGGTTGGCACGCCTCCCCGGCCGTATGGTCTGTATGACCACCAGATCTCGCTGTCGAGCCAGTAAACGACGTTTGCCTGCATAACTGCTTGGGTATTGATAGCCCTTGGACCATGGCGAAGACCCAGAGACCTTAAATTGCGCGCCAACCTGTTGTTTACGTTCTCAATCTCATTGATGTCTTCGATTTCTTCGTTTCCGGCCATTACTGGATATCCTCTATTGGGCATCGAAGCTGAAGCTGTCGCCAACGCGACGACGCGCGGGATCGGGCGATCGCCGCTCTCGTAGTACGCGACCATGCGCCGGCTCAGACCGAGCGTGCGCGCCGCCTCGTCGAGCGTATAGGCTTTGCGCTCGCGCCAATGCCGGAAGGCGTCCTGTGTCATCGTCTCGCCCGCCTGCTCCCGGGCAAGGCGCCACAGGGTATCGGCCGCCATGTCGATCTCGTCCATCCAAACGACATCGGTGCCGTGCTCTCCTACACGCACCTGCCGGAACAATTCCGGCGAGCGCCGCAGTGGTTCGTACACCCGAAAGCTCTGGATCAGGCCCGATACGTCGATGAGGCGCTCCTCGCCGTTGTCCCAGAGGACACGCAAGGTCATCGGCTGCTCGCCCGGCGCCACCGCTCGGATGCGCGGCAAAACCTTCCTCGGCATGATCAATCTCACTCGTTCAACTCGGCCCATTTGAGGACCAGACTTTCGCGATGCTCGTGCGCCCATGCGATCGTTTCGGCGATCTGGGCAGGGCGCGCTTCACCGGCGATCACCGTCAAATCCGAAATCCGCACCAGCACCTGAAAATCGGGTGCCACGATGTGAAAGTGCGGCGGCCGGTGATCGTCGGCGTACATGCGCACGCTCACGGCGCCAAAGCGGCGCAGAGTCGGCATTCGTGAGCCTCACCGTAGTGCAACTATTGCACTGGTCGGCGTGATTGTCAAGGCGCGGCAGCTTTGCTTTGGCGGAGCCAATGATGGGCGTTGCGCAAGCGGGTGACCGGGTCGCTAGACGATTGCCTGCGCTGGTAGGCTAGGTTGCTGGTTCGACATCTCAAAATCGACAAATTGACATGACACATTCGGCCTTTCGCAGGCTCCCAAACGGAGCCGCAAAATCGGAAGGTGCCAATCGCCGATGAGCTGTTTGAATGCCGTCCTACCTGGTTGCAACTTCAACCAGAAGAAGAATCTCGCTGTTGATTCGCTGCAGATACAGCGAGCGGCGAAGGTGACCACTACTGATGGCTGTAGTAGCGTAGTGCGAAAGGCGCGGCGCGTTCCGGCTTTCTCTGGGGCCGGCATCATCTCCTGATGCCGGACTAACGCCGCAACCGGCTTCCAGGCGAAACGTTCTTCTTCACGGTGAACCCGCTCGATCGTCCGACGCATTGCTGGTGACGCAGGTCGACGCGTTGGGCGACGCGGTTCGGCAGGTGCGTGCCTACGCACCCTCCCGTATCGATCCCTGGGTCGTCCTACGAGCTGGCGATTTAGCCCAGCGCGTTTGCCGAAATAGGGGGAGTGTACGGTCCCTTCTTCGCGCAGAGACAGAGGACTGCTCGGCGTGGGAAGCCGCTGAGGAGGGCTTCTGACGCATAGCCCTGATGCGTCGTTCGGAGTTGACAAATGTGCGCATCGCGCGGGACGATTAGCCAGAAATGAAGAAGACCGCGTGTTGCCCTGCTGTTCCCTTTGAGAGGGGGGCGGCACCGGTCGAGAGGCGCTGCGTTAGTTGTAAAGAGTAAAGCCACGAGGCCGAAAACCGCACTCAAGGAGAAACTCACCATGCCCATGCCGCAACGTGTCCAGTATTCCGACGCCATCGAGCCGTTGGTCCAGTTTATCGAGGATACGCCCCCCTCGGAGATTCTGGACCGTGCGCTGGACAAGCTGCGTGCCGGGGTGCCGACGCAGATCATGCTGACGGCCTCTGCCCTCGCGGTGACCCGCTCCACCGAAATGCCGCCCGGTCATCACGGCGGCCCGCTGCACCCACTGGCCGGCCTCTACGCGATCTCGAAGACGGTCGAGCGGCTAGAGGGCGAGGAGCGGTTCGTCCCGGTATTGCAGCACGTGGCGCTCACGAATAAACACATAAACCATCCGGCGATGGGGCCTTACGCCCTCTTCGAATTCGAACCGGAGGATGCCGGCGGGGTCGAGGCGACGAAAGCGGCGTTCCTGAACGCGGTCGGCCGCGGCGAGTGGAACAAGGCAGACCACCTTTACCAGTGGCTGTGGAATCATGCGCCGCGGATCGAGGCCTTCGATCTGCTGCTGAGCGTGGCGATCCCGAAGAATTTCAACGACGACCATTACTTCATGTTCCCGGGCACGGTGTGGCGCGCCTTCGAAGAGGGCGTTCTCGACAACGAGTTCTTCGCAACTGTGATGCGGCCGGTAGTCCGCTTTGTGACCCGTTCTCCGGTTGCTCCGAACAACCCGATGCCCTCGCCGCTGCCGCAGATCGAAGGGTTGATCGAGGAGCATCAGCTCTTGAAGCGCATCTACCGCCAGCGCACCGGCGAGGACGAAAGCGCGGTGATCGGCGAGCTCGGAGAGGCGATTTCGGCCGTCGACGTCTTTTCCGATATTCCGGTGCTGATGGCGAAGGCTCTGGCCAGCGGCATTTCGCTGGAGGGTGCCGGTGAGGCGCTGTCGATCGGGGCGGCAGGCTTGTTCCTGCGTTCGCTCGGCGGCAACCCGATGGATGTGCACCTGCATACCAGCATCAATCTGCGGCGCTACCTGCTGCGGCTCGAGGGGATCAGCCTCAGGAACAAATTGCTGCTATTGTTGACGTGGCAGTCGGGCCCGGAGATCCGCTCGACCGCGGGTCGCATGGAGCCCTACCCGCAGCCCGACATGGAAGCGGTCGCCGCCCTGCCCGCGCAGAGCCAGGAAGAGCTGCTCGACGCGATCCGGCACAGCATCTACAACCAGCCGCCGACCGATTGGTCCAAGGTCACCAACCTCGGCATGATGCGGGCGGTGCCGGAGGTCAAGGAGACGGTGAACCTGGCGACGCAATACATGAAGGCCGGCTACGACCCGCAGGCCTTTATCGCGCGTCTCGCCGAGATCGTATGCCACGACAATTTCACCGAGATGCACGCCTTCAAGCACCACCAGTCCATCGTCGAGGAATACAATTCGACGCGCGAGCCGTGGCGCTGGATGCATCTCGTCTGCGGCGCCCAGGCCGCCGCGATCTCGTTCGGCAAGAACATGACGATCTACGAGGAGTATCTCGAACTCCTCCACGCCGCGTAGCTGGGGCTGGGCGCGGCAAACAGGGAGGCCTCGCGCCTCCCTGTTTGCTTGCCCAGAGCGCGCTGAAACAATTCAAGAGCCCGTTTGCACATCGCGTTCTGTTCTATCGAAGCGGTCGCATCCGCGCGCGGCCGGGCTCGATGACCAAAAACTTGCCAGCCCAATCGCCGCTACGGCTGTTCATCTTTCCTGCCTTTATCTGGTGCTCATTCGAGGCGATCGGAAAGGACTATCTCCCTGTTCCGACGCAGCCGACCGCCAAGCGGGCCGATATTGCGACTGACCGGTGCTGCATATAGGAGGTGTATGAAGCGTACGCCTTCTCCGTCGGCAGCATTGTGGCGTCCGTGACCGCGAAAGATAATTCGGTGGCGACCGCGAAAGATAATTCGGTGGCGACCGCGAAAGATAATTCGGTGGCGACCGCGAAAGATAATAACAACGGCCCCTTCTCGAACGTGACGCAGTGTGAACTACCTCACACATCTCGAATGCTTCCCTGAGCTACGGTCCAGGCGGACGCCCGATCCGTCCGGGAAATGGTTAATGGTAGCAGTGCCATGATGATCCGGGCCTACCCAGCGGGAATGAACGAGGAGGATTGCGCAGCAGGGTTGGAGCAGCCGATCTCCGACGCGTCCGATGTGCCGCCGGCAGCGCCTCCCGCTCCTCCGATGGTGGCGACTCCCACGCTCGCTTACGCGGATTTCGCAGCCGCGGTCAAAGACGCTCTGCGCGACGCCAAACGTCCCGATTTGCTCGCGCGCAACCCCTTGCTGCGCGACGGAATTCTGCAATCTCGGCGGGTCGGCAGGGCCGCAAGAGCTAAAATCATTGCTGTGCGAAACCGTCGGCACATTGTTCGGCAATCCGCGTGACGAGACGCTGCGCCGAGTGCTCGAGCTGACTTATGGTCAAGCCGCTTTGAAACAGGAGGTGGTGGCGGATCGGCTTTCGCTTTCGTTCGGGACATACCGCCGTCACCTCAGCACCGCGCGCGAGCGCTTGGCGCGTTGGTTATGGGAGACCTACCAGGTTGCGCGGGCCCGAGCTGAGCTGCCGTCTGCGGAGGAGCCGACAGCAGAGGAGGAGAAGCGGGGAGGCGAGACGGCAATTTTGCCCGTACCCAGCGAGCCGACACCGCCGCGGCTCTCGCTCGTGGTCCTGCCTTTCGTCAATATCGGTGGCGGCGCCGAGGATGATCACTTCGTCGACGGCATCACCGAAGCGCTGACCACGGACCTCGCGCGGTGCTCCGGCGTTTGGGCGATCTCGCGGAGCACCGCTCTCGCCTATAAGGGCAAACCTCTCGACACCCGCCAGATCGGCCGCGAACTCGGCGTGCGATATGTCCTCGAAGGCAGCGTGCAGAATGCGGGCGAGCGAACTCGATTCAACGCGCAGCTCGTCGATGCGGAGAATGGCGCGCATCTATGGGCCGAACGCTTCGACAAGCAGCGCACCAATCTCCTCGACATGCAGGACGAGGTCACCACCCGCTTGGCCCATGAGATCCACATCGAGCTGATCGCGGCAGAGAGCCGCCGGGCGGCTCGCGAGCATCCCGACCGACTCGACTCCATCGATCACACTCTTCACGGGTGGGCTGCCTGGTACCGACATCGGTCGCTCGAGGCGGCGCGGCAAGCACGCCGTTTTTTCGAAGCCGCGCTCCGCCTGGACGAGCACAACGTCGACGCGCTGCTGGGCTTCGCAGATACCCATATGTCGGAAGTCAACATGTACGCATCCGACGACCGTGCCGGCCAGATCCGCGCGGCCGAGGCAGCCGCGACAAAAGCGCTGGCGTTGGCTCCGGACAGCGCCAATGCGCATGTGACCTATGGGACCGTCCTATACGCAATGTGCGCGCCCGAGCATGCGCTGCGCGAGTTCAAGCTGGCTATCGGCTTAGACGGCAATCTCGCCATCGCGCACGCTTATCTCGGGCTGATGAAGTTTTTCCTCGGGCGGGCGGGCGAGACTCGCGCCCACGTCGAAGAAGCGATACGGCTCAGTCCGCGCGATCCGCTCCTCTTCCGATGGCACTTTTTCATCGGTCTTGCCGACATCTATCTCGGGCGAGTGGTTCACGGGATCGAGAGTATGCGCAAATCGGTCGAAATCAATCCGAACTGGGGACTTTCCCAGATCGTCCTGGCCGGCGCGTTGGCGCTTGCCGGGCTGCTCGCGGAGGCCGCCGAGGTCTGTGCGCAACGCCCAGCGTCTGGTGCCCAATTTTACCATCGCCAAATACCGCGCCGAAGCAATAAGCGACAATCCGGTGTACCTCGCGCAGCGTGAGTATCTTCGATAAGGGTCTGCGTTTGGCGGGAGTGCCCGAAGGCTAGAACGCCAATCCGCGGACGTCTCAGCGGACACATGGCGGGCGATCGCTTCCCGGCCCATCTGACGAACCCGCTTACCCGGGGCGCGACAATGTCACGCTAATCGGCCGTTCGCCGCACATCGGCGCTCGAGCCGTATGCGCCGGCACCGCGCTTGCCTTCTTCGATATCGGGACCGGTTAGGCCGCGCGATCCTCACTCGCCCGCTCGCGGTATGCGCCGTCTCCCCAGCGCAAATGCAACTCCCAAAATTGGGAGAAAGTTCGATGAAGTATCAAAATCACCTGACCGCGACGCAAACCTCCAGTGGCTTGAGCAGCAACGTCCCGGCTGCCTGTGGAAGTCTGATTAACCTTTGCGTTCCAAACGTAACCAAATTTCCAGAACCTGAAATCGTAACGTAACTTGCGGTGCCTAATTTCTGATCGGTCGCGTCGTGCTGCGCAACTCGGACACCGCCGCAAAGGGTGAAAAGCCGGCGCAATCGGTAACGGAAAGGGAGGTCCTTGAGGTGTGCGATCCGAATTGGATCTTGGCAGCAAACCTCCATTTCCCCGAATCCGTTGCGAGCAAAATTTGAGCAGTTTTTGGCGTCGAAACGAGCAGCCAATCGACCCATTTCTTCGGCGCCGTAGAACGACGGTCAAAAGGCTACCCAATGCCACTGCAAACGACACTCGGTTTGACGCGGGGTGCGACGCAGCTGCCCTGGCGAAATACAACCCTCCGGCGCCTCATGGGCTTATTGCGACGCTGGCGCGAGCGAGCGCACTCACGTCCGGATTTGTGCGAGGTGGACGACCGGATCCTCCAGGACATCGGCCTGAAGCGCGACGCGCTGCCCCACAAACCAACCGCGCCCTTCTGATAGTAACCGTTTATCTCACGATCGCGAAGAGAATTACAATGGACACAATCGAACATCTCTACGCACCGATTTTGGAGAGCTCAAGCCGCAATGCGGAGATCGGCGCGTCCGACGATAAGAACGACGCGATTGCGTTGCGTCCGGCGGGCGCTGGAACCTCATTCTCCTGGGCGATGCATCTCCTGTCGGTTCAGCGTCGCAAGGCCGTGTACGCGCTTTACGCCTTTTGCCGTGAAGTCGATGACATCGCGGATGGCGAGGCATCACCGTCGTTGAAGCAAATCCTCTTATGAGCTGGCGCACTGAAATCGCTCACCTCTATGGCGGGCGGCCGCGGCACGCTGTGACTCTTGGTCTGAACCAAGCCATACATCTTTACGGTCTGCGGTGTCACGATTTTCTCGCCATCATCGATGGCGCGGAAATGAAGGCGCAGACCGACATCCGGCGCCCAGCTTCGCCAGCTGGATCGCTATTGCGAGCGCGTGGCGGTGCCGTCAGCCGGCTGTTGGTGCGCATCTTCGGCGAAGAAACGCCAGCGGGCGAGCGCGTCGCGGCGGAACTCGGCCGTGCGCTGCAGTTCACCGATATACTTCGCGATCTCGCTCAGGACGCGAAGCGACACCGGCTGTTCCTGCCGCGCGAGCTGCTGCAGACCCACGGCATATTCGCAACGACGCCGAGTTGGGTGCTGGCGCAGCCGGCGCTTCCCGACGTGTGCCGCGATTTCGCCGTACTCGCCAAACGCCATTACGCGGCTGCCGCTGAGGCAATTGCGGCTTGCCGTCGCTCGACGATGCGCCCGGCGGCCGTGATGGTCGGAATCTATCGCGCCCTTCTCGACGAGCTTGTCGCGCGCGGCTGGCAGCAGCTCGACGTGCCAGTACGAATCTCTTTCAGGCGCGAACTGGCTCTCCTGCTTCGTCACGGGCTGACGGGCCGTTGAAGACTGCGGTCCAATGGAGACCGCATCGGCGCAAGGCGCAACCCAAATGATCAGCTTCACTCTCCCGCGCATTGGAAACGTTGGTAGCCCGTGACGAGGATGCGAGGAAATGGGAGAAAATCGATGGAGTATAAAAGCCCGTTTGAGAATTGGTACACCTATAGTACCGTGCACAAGCCGTTGCCGGATTTTACATGCGAAACCGGTCTCGTGCTCTTCCCTCCTGAACTCGTGCCCGGTGTCGGCCATCCACTGGTCGACAAGTTGGGAAATGACGCAGAGCGCCGTCTGACGATGCGCAAACTGGAGAGCTACAACGCGTTTACCGAGAAGCTCGAATACAAAGCGGTAATGGCGGCGTCGATCAAGATCGCTCAGAATCCGCAGGCTTTTGGGTTGAGCGAACAGGCGGGGAGGGAGGCACGGCTTATCGTAACTGATGAAAGTCACCACGCCTACGTGGCGATCGAACTGATCAAGCAGATTCCTGGATTTTCAGAACTGCCGCCGCTTACCGCGTCGCAACCGCCGTTTCTTGAGAGGGTTGGAGGAGTTGGAGAGAGGTCTTCCGACCGAGTTCGCCGATGACCTCCTCATCGCGTTCGTCTCCATCTCCGAAACGCTCATAACCTCTATCCTCCGCGGCATCCCGCGTGACCCACGTGTCGTGAGTGCCGTCCGCAATACGGTCCGTGACCATTGCATCGACGAGGCCAGACATCATTCCTACTTCGTCTATGTTGTTCACCAGCACTGGGCCTCGAGCACACCTGATCGGCGAGAGATATTCGGTCCGCTCTACGCAAAGCTGATACGGTTGTTTCTGGATCCGGACCTCGATCTGTGCAGGGCTTGGCTTGTGGAAGCCGGGCTCGATGCACACGATGCGGGTCTCGTGCTGCAGGACTATTATTCGCCCGAACGCGTCGCAGCCAGTGTCCGCGCTGATTCTTTCCCGACCCTCAAGCTTTTGGAGCGGGTCGGTGTCCTGGACCATCCGGCGGCGCGTCCCGCATTCGTGGAACAGAAGCTTATTGATTAGTTTGGTGGTGCGGCACAGGCTTCGGCTCAGTTCAGCAGCCTGATGCGTCACAGTTGGGGCTCGAGCGCATGATGCGCATGGCGGTTCTGCAGCATGTCGAATTCGAAGGGCCGGCGGCTGTCGCCGATTGGGCGGCGGAGCGCGGGCTTCCTCTCCGCCTATTCCACCTCTACCGCGATACCACACTCCCGTCGCTTGCTGATTTCGACATGCTGACCGTCATGGGCGGCCCGATGAGCGTGAATGACGAAGCTCGGCTCGGCTGGCTCGGTCCAGAGATCGCGTTGGTTCGCGAGGCCATAGCCGCGGAGAAGACCGTGCTCGGAATTTGCCTCGGCGCCCAGATCATAGCCAAAGCCTTGGGCGCGCGGGTCTATCCGGGAAGCGCCAAAGAAATAGGTTGGTTTCCTGTCCAGCGGACAGGCTCACATCCTTTGTTCGATGGCTTACCCGATAGCTTTACACCACTTCACTGGCATGGTGAGACATTCGATCTGCCTCACGAAGGCAAAGCTGCTCGCCAGGAGTGAAATTACGGAGACTCAGGCTTTTGCAGTAGGTCAACGCGTTCTTGGACTTCAGTTTCATATGGAAGCGACCGAGGAAAGTGTGCGTGCGCTCCTGAAAGGTGCAGCGCACGAAATCGATCATGGAGTTTTCGATCAGCAGCCCGCCACGATCCTCGCCAGCATCAAGCAATGTGCCAGCCTTCGCCCCCTGCTCGACACCGTACTCGGCCGCTTGACCGGGTTTGCCGCAGAGCCGCGACCGCTCGGCGCGATAGCGCCAGGTTAACTGCTGCCGCGTCGCGTCGGCGCCGAAACGCCGAGCCTCCGCGCGGCGCCAATCTTCCCCCATACCGCAATGGTAAACCCACTCGGTCCTTGCCCGTGAGGCTCACTGCACCTCCCCGTTTGAGCAGGCGATGGGCAGAAGTAGCGCAGATTTCGGGCTGGCGATCGAGCCGCGGTTTGCCAGATCAAGTGGCATGAACAAGGCGGCATCGTCAGCGCGGTCCGCCCAGCCTCATTAAGGAGATCTTGTGATGACGCAACTAAGCCTGCACGGCGAGTATCGACCTTTTTCGCTCGACCGTCGTGGCGACGAACGCCGCGGACAGGCGCGGCACGCGCTAGCGGTTCGGGCCTCATCGCTGCGCGCCTTTGATCCTGTCGCGCAGTATGGGTTGCCCCGATGGGCCTCACCGGGGGTGTCGCGCCGCGCCGACACTTGGCATATCGCGGCGCCGACGGGGATCCGACGGATCGTCGCCGCCATCAGGCTATGGCGCGGGCGCGCCCGCTCGCGGCAGCAACTGCGCGAGCTCAACGACCACCTGCTCAAGGACATCGGCCTCCGGCGCGAGGATATCGGCTACGAATTCCCGAAGCCATTCTGGCACGACTGAACCACCCGTGGGTCATCCCTGATCCAATCGAAAATGCTTCGGCTGGCTCGGAGCGCAACTACAAGGCGATTTGGTATTACCGATGTAACGCTTTCTCTTCCGGCTGAAATTCTACCGTAGCCGGCTTGCGGTCATCTGCCCGTCCGAAACTGTGGGAGTATAGCGGTATGAGCGGTCTCTTTTGTCACCGTGCGATCGTCATCGGAGCGGGTATCGGCGGGCTGTCGACAGCCGGCGCTTTAGCAAAGTACTTCGAGCAGGTCGAGGTCTTCGAACGCGACCGTTTGACGGCATCCGCAGCCTCGCGGTCCGGCACTCCCCAGGATCGGCACCCACATGGTCTGCTCGCCGGTGGCCTCCGGGCGCTAGGCGAGATCTTCCCCGGCTTCGAGATTGATCTTGCCAGAGCCGGCGCCGTCTCCGTGAGGATCTCACAGGACATCCAATACGAGCGGCCGGACGTTGGCATCCTGCCAAAGCGGGATTTCGGCTTGTCGCTGCTCTGCGCGTCCCGGCCGCTGATCGAGCTTGTGCTGCGACGCCGGGCCGAGGCAGTTGCAAATATTACGCTGCGGCCCGAATGCCGGGTAACGGGGATCGTGCCAGCGGGGGCAGTGCTGCCGTGCACGGTGTTCGGTTTGTAGCCGGATCAGGACGCTCGGAGACCCTGGAAGCCGATCTCGTAGTAGATGCGTCCGGTCGCGGGGGCCTGACCTTGACGTTGCTCGACGCTCTCGGCTGGGAACGGCCGACCGAAGCCGAGGTCGGAGTTGATCTCAGCTACACGACCGTCGTGGTGCCGATGCCCAGCAATGCGCCAGCCGACTGGAAGCTCGTCCTGACGCAGCCGGATCCGCCCTTTCTGGCGCTGCACGCGGGATTGGCGCCGACGGAGGACAACCGCTGGATAATCGCGATCGCTGACCACGCCGACGGTATACAACGCGCTCCGCTGCGCCGAACCGCCCGGCGGCATTCGGCACTACCGCTTTCCCGCAAGCATTTGGAAGCATTTCGAACGATTACCTCGCCTGCCGCGTGGCGTGCTGCCGGTCGCCGATGCGCTCTGTCGGTTCAACCCGATCCATGGCCAGGGCATGTCGGTCGCCGCCAAGCAGGCTCGCCTGCTGCAGGATGTGTCGCGACGGGCGGCTGCGGAACCGGACCCGATCGCGGCATTGCAGGCGGGGTTCATGGCCGAGGTCGCCTCGGTGCTCGAGACGCCCTGGAATATGTCGGCGAGCGCCGACTTCGCTTTCCCCGCGACGCGCGGCGAACGGCCGGAGAAGTTCGAGGAAGCTCGACAGTTCGAAGCTGCCCTTTTCCGCGCCGCAGTCGTCGACCCGGTCGTCCACCGCGCCACGATGGAAGTCGCCCAACTGCTGCAGCCTCAAAGTCTTCTGCACGAACCGGACATCATGCGACGGATCGCGGCGGAACCCGCTAAGGCAGCCGCCTGAACGGCCTGGCGACGACGACCTCCAGCCTGATGCTGCGCCGCGTTCAACGACGGTAAGCGGTAATCTCCCATTCTGAAATCTAAGCATTCCATTGCCAGACGGGAACATCGCCATGGATATCAAGCCATCGAGGGTCGCGACCATCGTCGGCGACGCCGAAATCGACCATGCCATCGCCGCGTTGGTTTTGGCCTTTGGCACCGATCCGGTAGCGCGCTGGATGTATGGTGACCCGCATCAATATCTAATGCACATCCCGAGGCTATTCCGAGCCCTCGGCACCAGCTCGTTTGAAGCAGGAGCAGCGGAGCGCACCGTCGACGGCCTAGGGGTCGCGCTTTGGCTCCCACCGGGCATTCACGGCGACGATGGGCCGCTTGAGGCGGTTATTGCAGGGAGCATGGTTCGGGAAAAGCAAGCCGAAGTCGCGGCCGTCTTCGAGCAAACGGAACATTATCGGCCAGCCGAGCCCCATTGGTATCTGTCGCTCATCGGCGTCGAAGGTTTGCATCGCAACAAGGGGTGTGGTGCGGCACTACTGCACCACCGCCTTCGCCAATGCGACCGGGAACACCTCCCAGCATACCTTTGGTCATCGAACCCGCAAAATACCTCTCTTTACGGGAGGCACGGCTTTTGAGATCGCGGGCACGATTCGAGTGGGTTCGTCGCCTTCCATATTTCCGATGCTGCGCCCTGCGCCCTGCGCACTGAAGCGTCGGCACACCCAAGGAGGACGATCATGCCATAGAAACCAGCGCTAACAACCCATGAGCAGAGAAACAGTAAATGGCCGCTAGAGAAGACGCGCCTCCACCGTCCTCAAAGGTTTCAACCGAAGGAGTGACAATCATGACCCACCGAGGATTTTCACACATTGGTCTCTCAACGCTCGACCTAGACAAAACCCGTGAATTTTATGAGGGCATTCTCGGGTTTAAACCGGTTGTCGCCGACACGATAAAGGTCGAAGAAGGCGGGCGCCTGCGACACATCTTTTTTGATGTCGGGCGTGATCAGCTTCTTGCCTTTCTGGAACCGCAAGGAGTTCCGGATGTGCCGGCAAAATATGACGCAGGCATCAACCGCGGGCTCGGTGTTCCCGCCGGCTTCTATCATTTTGCTTTCGAGGCCGGCTCGCCGGCGGCATTGGCCGAGAAGCGCGATGAGCTCCGCGCCAGGGGAGTAGAGACCACCGACGTCGTCGACCACGGATGGGCTCAGTCGATCTACTTCAAAGATCCCAACGGCCTGTCGCTCGAGTACTGCTGCTCGGTGCGCAATCTTACCGAGGATGACGCAACGATGCAGGAGCGCTTCACGATTCCGCGCGGCGCGCTCGAACTCAATGACACCCTCAGCGCCAAAGTACCTGCGGCGCGATCAGCAGGCGGCACGCGCAAGGCTTGACGATTACACGCTGGCGACGCGAGCGCGGGGTCGCAGCACCGCTAGGGCCGCGTAGATGGTACGCCCCCTGCCACCGGCCACCAATCGGACGGGGATTATCAGCAACTCGTTGCTGGGCCGTTAGCGACCACTGCGCACACCCGGCTCGCCACCCCGATTTCTTTAGATGAGGACTTGCTATGATCACCAGAACTCCGCTTTTAAAGACGCGATTTGGCGCCTATCTCCATCGCGAGGTGCCCGACGAAGACGCAGAACTCTCCCATGTCGGCCCCGACACACCATGCGGCGAATATTTGCGCCGCTTTTGGCAGCCGATCTGCTTTTCCGACGAACTGAAGGACCTGCCCCATCGGGTCAAGATCCTCGGTGAGGAACTGGTGGTGTTTCGCGACCTGAGCGGCGCCGTCGGTTTGCTGGAGTTGCATTGTCCGCATCGCGGCGCGTCCCTGGAGTTCGGGCTGATCGACGCCAAGGGAATACGATGCTGCTACCATGGCTGGCAGTTCGCGGTGGACGGGACCATCCTCGAGACGCCCGGCGAACCGGCGGACAGCACCCTGAAAGACCGGCTGTATCACGGGGCCTATCCCACCCATGAATACGGTGGCATCGTCTTTGCCTATATGGGCCCGCCCGACCGGCAGCCGCCTTTTCCCGGTGTACGACAGCTTTGTCCGGCCGGGCTATCGGCTGATGCCGGGACAGAAATACTTCTACCCGTGCAACTGGCTGCAGATCATGGAGAACGCCATGGATCCCGCCCATACGGCGTTTCTCCACACCATCATCAGCGGGGCCGTATTCACCAACGAATTCGGAGTGTTGCCGGAACTGGAGTTCGTCGAGACCCCGGTGGGCATGATCTACATTGGGACCCGGCGGGTGGGTCACAATGTCTGGGCGCGGATGGTGGAAGCCATCCTGCCCAACCTGCAGCAGGTGGCTCCGATCTGGGAGGACGGCCACCGGGAGCATGCGTTCAGCGGCCCGATGATGAGCCGCTGGATCGTGCCGGTCGACGACACCAACACGATGTTCATCGAATTCCGCCACGTGAGCGAGACCGAAGGCGTCACGCCCGCCTGGTGGGCCGATCGCACGATTATGCTCCCCGGCCAGCTTGCCGCGGACTCCTACGAGGCCGGTCAGCGGCAACCCGGTGACTATGAGGCACAGGTCTCGCAGCGGCCAATCGCGATCCACGGATTGGAGCATATCGGCGCCACCGATCGCGGGGTCATGATGTTCCGGAACCAGACGAGACGCGGCATCCGGGCCGTGCAAGCCGGTCACGACCCCGCGGGCCTCTGCCGTGACGCCGGCGTGGTCATCCCGACATACTGTAACGACACCGTTATGCGCATGCCACCCGATGTGGATCCGGCAATGGACCGTCAGCGCATGCGCGAAACCGGGCGGCGGCTCGCGGATGGCTATCTCAAAGATCCACCGCTATTGGCATTCAACGTGACCTTTGAACCCGCCGCCGGCGACGCCGTCAAAGTCTAAACACGAGGAGTAACAGAAATGAAACACAGAGGGTTTTCCCACATCGGCCTCTCGACCCTCGACCTCGACAAGACCCGCGCGTTTTACGAGGGCGTGCTGGGTTTCAAGCCGATTGTCGCCGACACGATAACGATCGCAGAAGGCGGTCACCTGCGGCATATGTTTTTCGATGTCGGCGGCGGTCAGCTTATCGCCTTTCTAGAACCGAACGGAGTTCCCGATGTACCCGCAAAATACGATGCGGGGATCAACCGCGGGCTCGGTGTTCCCGCCGGCTTCTATCATTTTGCTTTCGAGGCCGGCCCGGCGGCTGCGCTGACCAAAAAGCGCGACGAGTTGCGGGCCAAGGGTGTCGAGACTACGGAAATCGTCGACCATGGTTGGGCGCGGTCGATCTATTTCAAAGATCCTAACGGCATCTCGCTCGAATATTGCTGCATCGTCGGCGAGCTTCCCGACGGCGACGAGATGATGCACGGCCAGTTCACTGTGCCGCTCGGCGCACTGGAACTCACCGACACGCTCACCAAAGCGCGATCGACTGGCCGCAGAGTCAAAACGGGAGTGTGACGATGACCAGGATCGCGCATTGCTGCTGCGGCTCGCTGCGCGCGGAGGCGACCGGCGAGCCGGCGATTGTGGCCGCGTGTCATTGCACGGAGTGCCAACGGCGTACTGGCTCGCCCTTTGGCGTCAGCACCATCTTCCCGAAAGAGCAGGTGCGCACCGAGGGGCCGAGCAAGGTCTACGTGCGCGGCAGCGACTCGGGGCGAAAGATCGAAATTCATTTCTTCCCCGACTGCGGCTCCTCGGTGTTCTGGTACGCGGAATCCGTCCCGGACCTTATCGGCATCGCCTTTGGCACGTTCGCCGACCCGTCGATGCCCCGGCCGACGCTATCCGTGTGGGAGACGACGCGGCACCCTTGGGTGACCTTCGATCACCAGCTCGATCGGTTTGCGGTCCAGCCGGAAATCGACGGCCTCGACCTGGACCGGAGATAGAGCCAATGCCTGATCAAATCGAACGAACACTACGCTCGCTTGGCGGACAATTGCCCGGCCGCGTCTCGATGCCGGGCGAGGACGGCTATGCCGCCGCGACCGCGATCTGGGCGAAGCCGGTGGGCCCCATGCCGCGCGCCGTCGTTCATTGCCGGACGACCGACGACGTCCAATTGGCCATTCGAGCGGCCCGCGATTGCGGTCTGCCGCTGTCGGTGCGGGGCGGCGGGCACCATTGGGCCGGTCTTGCGCTATGCGCCGGCATCGTCATCGATCTCAGCGGCATGAACGGGGTGTCCGTCGATGCCGATCACCGTAGCGCAATAATTTCGGGAGGCGCGCGCGCTGCCGACGTGGCGGCAGTGACGGATCCGCTTCACGTCGCGGCCGTGACGGGCACATGCAGCACCGTCGGCATGGCCGGGCTCACGCTGGGCGGCGGCTACGGACCATTGATCGGCCGCTTCGGCTTGGCACTCGACAATCTGCTGGCCGCTCAGGTCGTGCTCGCCGATGGACGCGTCGTTGTTGCCAGCCGGGACAATGAAGAGGAGCTGTTCTGGGCGTTGCGCGGCGGCGGCGGAAACTTCGGCGCCGTGACCGCCATGCGCCTCAGTCTGCATCGTCTCCCCAGTGTGCGCACGGGTCTCCTCGTCTACCCGTTCTCCGAAGCAAAAGCCGTTCTCCGACGCTGCGCCGACCTTGCCGCCTCGAGCCCCAAAGACCTGACGGTCGAGTTTGGCTGCGTCGGCGGCCTCGACGGCAAACCCGTCGTCATGGTCCATCCGACGTGGTGCGGGCTTCCGGCCGACGGCGAAGCTCGGATGGCGCCCTTTCTCAAACTTGGAACCCTGCTCGCCGGCAACCTCGAAGCCATGTTCCTATGGAACTTCGCTGACCTTCCTCGACCCGTATATCGTCAATGGGCAGCGTGTGTTCATGGACACGTGCTGGCTGCCTGCGCTCGACAGCGCCGGCATTGCTGCCTTCATCGAAGCCATGGCGGCGGCCGTCTCCCCGGGCTGCGCGCTAATTACCCACGAGTTCAAAGGCGCCGCCTCGCGCGTACCGGCAGAGGCAACGGCCTTTGGCCTCCGCTGCGACCACGTGGTGGTCGAAATCCTCGCCACCTTCGTCGATCGGTCGGACAAGGAAGAGGAGCAACGGCATCGCCAATGGGCTCGAGCCACTCGTCAAGCCTTCGCTCCGATGGCACTTCCGGGCGGATATCCGAACTTCCTTCTCGGAGACGACGCGGACCGTGTGGCTAAGAGCTATGGCCCCAATGCCGGCCGGCTGATCACCGCCAAACGGCATTACGATCCCGATAACATCTTCAACTCAACCATTCCGCTGCCGGTTGGGGTGTAAGGGCCGAGGTCTCATCACCGGCGCTCCACTGACGAGCGCCCGACCTCGCAATCAACTGGAGCTCAGCTCGAAAGGCGGCAATATGAACGCAACTCCGAATTTAGACATGGCTGGACTGTTCGACGCCATGGTCACGGCCTATGAGACATGGGCCGAGCCCCTTTCGGCTCACCTGGCAAAGGTTGCCCTCGACAAGACATCGGTGAGAGGCGGCGATAGCGTGCTCGACATCGGTGCAGGAACAGGTGCTTTGGCACTCCAGGCGGCCGCCCTTGGTGCGAGAGTTACGGCCATTGATGTTTCGCCCGCCATGGTCGCGCGACTGAGCAAGCGTCTGACGCCTTACCCGGACTCCAAGGCGCTCATTATGGACGGCCAAAAGCTTACGTTCACGGACGGCGCGTTCGACGCCGCCTTCTCCGTCCCATCGACCACTTTGTTTCCTGATTGGAACGCGGGTCTGGATGAAGCCGTGCGAGTGGTTCGGCCGGGTGGATGGTTGGCCATCATACACTGGGCTACCCCGGACGGCGCGGATATCTTTACCATTTTCTCACGCGCCCTGAAGATGCTGCCTGGTGCAGCAGATTTGCCTGAAGCGCCCAAGCTCACCACGCTCATGTCGGCCCCTGAACTCGCAGCGGCCTTGGAAACTCGCGGGTGCAAAGTCGTGGATGTCGAGCGGCTTGATGCGCCGAGCCCCTTGCCTGCGCCTGAGAGCTTCATGGACGCCTTAGAGCTGCCGATTCGAGCACTTTGAAGGATCTAAGTATCTGAGATCGCTGGAGTTGACCCCCGAAGGTCGGCACTACAGCGGGATCGGAGGCGAGGGCGCAGCGGTGATTTTGGGGGGTGGTTGGGCAGGCAGCTCCAGTTTGAGTTTCTGCAGTAACAGGTTGAGCTCGGGTTCGGGCTCGGTATGGCGGGTGAGCACCAACTCGCGGCCGTCGGTGGTCGGCAGGTGCACGTCGATCATCTGCATGGCGGCAAACTTCTCCAGCACGCTGCGCGGCGTCAGTCCCGGCGCCAGCGCATGCAGGCGCCGCGCGAGAGTGACGTGCAGGCAATAGGCCATGAAGGCAATGAAGACGTGCGCCTCGACGCGGACCTCGAGCTGGTGAAAGACCGGCCGGATCGCGAGATCGCCTTTGAGGTTCTTGAACGCCTCCTCGACCGCAACCAGCAGCAGATAATGGCTCCACAGCTTGGCCGGGTCTTCCTCGACGAGATTGGTGCGCAGCGGATACCGGCCTTCGCGCGAGCGGGCCTGCCGTAGCTTGTCGAGATCGAGGCGATAGCTGAACGTGGCGCAGTCTGCGGCGACCTCGATTACGGCCAGGCGCCAGGCGGTGCGGGACTGATCGCGCGCGGCGCCGAGTTTCATCAGCAGTTCCTCACGCGTCAGCTGCATCGTCGACAGTTGCTTGAGCCGCGCCCACAACCGCTTCAACTGGCGCCGCCGTATTGCCCGCTCTTTGGCGACGCGGTCGCGGCTTTGCGCCAGAACGTAAAGTTCGCCTTCTTGCGCCAAGAGCTTCACCTGGACACCGGGTCGCGCCTCTTGCCACGGCTTGGCGACCAGATGCTTTTCCAGGCGCGTCAAGCGACCCTTCGGCGTACCCACCAGGTAATGCACCGGCGGGTCGGACGAGCGCATTTCGGCGAGCACTTCCTCAGTCGGCACGCCGCGGTCCATCACCCACACGCGGCGCGCCTTGCCGTATTGCCGCTCGATGCGCTCGAGAAACCCTCGCAACGTCGTCTTGTCGGCGGTGTTGCCGGGCAGCACCTCATAGGCCAGCGGCAAGCCTTCGGGGGTCACCACCAGAGCAATGACGATCTGCACACAATCCGGCCGGTGGTCACGCGAATATCCGAAGCGCCGCTTGTCGCCTTCTGGAAACGGCGGATCCGCCTCGAAATAGGTGCTCGTCAGATCGTAGAGCAGCACGTCGTAGCTGATGTTGAACAGGTCTCGCCATCGTCCCGTCAGGTGATCAAAGACCGCCTGTTTGTGCGCCAGCAGCCGATCGTGACAGCGGTATAGTTTGTGGATCTCGGCCAGCCCGGCATCCTCGCCCAGCAGATCCGCCAGCGCGCTGCGCTGAAACCACTCGCGGTGCAGGCGCCATTCGCTGCCCGGCGCCAGCAAGCGATAGGCAACCAGAACAAACAGGACCTGATCCCAGCGCGTTCCTTTGCGGCTCGACCCCAGCCGCTTCGACCAGAACTGATCCAGCTGCAGTTCTCGCCACAGCATCAACGCTAGCCAGCACGCGCCCCACTGCCGTGGCCGGCGCAACTGCAACTGCGACAGCTTGACGTGGACGATTGAGGCGTCCGCCAGCACTCCGGCGCAGCGATCTTCCGGAAACAGCGACAGCGTCCGCGGTTGCGGGGCGCCTTCCTCGAGCACCTCGATCGACCGCCGCCACGCCAACTCCTGCGTATCGTTGATCTCACCCAGGTAGAGTACGTGCCGCTGCACCACGCGCCCCCTGGCGGTCCGCGTGTTCTCGACAACGCTCCAGTAGCGATGTTGCTTGCCATCCTTCCGGCGAACCTTGCAGCGCAGGAACATGATGGCCGCCGATTATCGGCACATTGGCGGCCTTGGGAATAGACTTGGTCGGCACTACAGCCGATTTTCGCCGTTTTCGCACACCCCGGCCCTTGCAAGTCAATCACTTGCGCTGCGAAAATTGTGCGTTGCCATATACCGCGCCTCGCCGATCTACCGTTCGCTCGACGAAGCCATGCGTGGCGAGTTGCGGGGCCCGCTTGCGAAGGAAGCCCGCCGGTGGGTCGAGGAGGACGTTCCGGCCGGTCGCACGGCTAAGGCTCATTTGGCGCTCGCCCGCCGCTCTAATCGTCCATGCTAAATGCGAGTCTCAACGGTTCGTGATTGTGCCGGCTACGCTGAGAGGCATCGGCTAACAATCGAGACTTCCGCGGCGTGAGCTCGACCTGCTCTTGTCGCAGCTGGCTGCACAGACCGAATATTGGATATTGGTTGGAAATTCCGTCCGGCGAAAATAGAGGCAATCAAGATATGGAACAAGTATTACAACTGGTCGTCATCTTCTTCGCTGCATTGGCCACCGGTGGACTGATGGTCAACTGGATAGGGCTTGGACGCGCAATGTCTCGCCTCTCGGTATCGACCTATGTTGAATTCCATCAAGCCACCAACCACACGTTCGATCCCTACATGCCGATCGTGGTTGTGGGCGCAGTGTTGGGCGGTATTCTGCTCGCAATTCTTTCTCGAGGGATTCATTCGCTCTCCGGCGAATTGGCCATTGTTGGATCTGTCGGTTATGCCGCGGTCATAGCGATTACCTTGCCCACAAACGTCCGGATCAACAAACAGGTCGCACGCTGGTCAGTTCAGAGCCCACCCGATGACTGGGCGTTCATTCGCGCCCGTTGGGTTCGATTTCACATTGTCCGCACTCTCTTTTCACTTCCAGCACTGGCCTGCTGCATTCTTGCTTGTCTTGTCAGTCGATGATTCGCTATGCAGGGGGTTTCGGCAGTAAGTCCGCAGAAATTTACTCTAGCGTATTGTACGCAGGTGGATATTGGGCTTTCAGGTTTGAGCAGGATCGGATTTTCAGGTGCTTTGCATTGGTTTCGGGGCCATTGCTGGCTAAGAACGGACGGCGTTTCTGATGCCGTTCGCCTCGAAGCGGGCGACTTTATAATGTCTGGGCGCGGATGGTGGAAGCCATTCAAAAACCTAAACAGGAGTAGTTGAAATGAAACACAGAGGATTTTCGCATATCGGCCCCTCGACCCTCGACCTCGACAAGACCCGCGCGTTTTACGAGGGCGTGCTGGGTTTCATGCCGGTTGTCGCCGACACGATAACGATCGCAGAAGGCGGTCACCTGCGGCATATGTTTTTCGATGTCGACGGCGGTCAGCTTATCGCCGTTCTAGAACCGAACGGAGTTCCCGATGTACCCGCAAAATACGATGCGGGGATCAACCGCGGACTAGGCGTTCCCGCCGGCTTCTATCATTTTGCCTTCGATGCCGGTTCGGCGGCTGCCCTGGCGCAAAAGCGCGACGAATTGCGCGCCAAGGGTGTGGAGGTCACCGATATCGTCGATCACCAATGGGCTCAGTCGATCTACTTCAAAGACCCCAACGGTCTGTGGCTCGAGTATTGCTGCGTGGTCGGCAACCGTCCCGAGGGCGACGCGGCGATGCGGGGAGCATTCACAATCCGGCGTGCCGCATTGGAACTCGGCAACGCGATCAGCGCCGAGGCAAAGTCAAGTCGCGGTAAGCGTCAGGTTTGAACTATCGCCGCGGCAGTCAATGGGAGTGCCGCGAGCAGCACCGTTAGGGCCGGGGCAGATGGTTCCGTTCCGGCCCACACTCGCCGCGCAGACCGAAAATCGCTGGTGGTTCGTGGAAAGGAATTCCCGATGAATAAGCTCACGCCAGACCAGCAGGCCATGTTGGCCGCCTGGCAGCAACACACTTACGCCGAATTCGTGCTCAAAGATGCGGATGCGGCGCTCGCGACGATGACCGAGAGCCCGTACGTGTTCCTCATTGCATCCGGGGTGGTACGCGTGGGTCGAGCAGCCGTGCACGAGTTCTACGCCAATAAATTCCTGCCGGGCATCCCGCCAGATCTGGAAATCACCTCTCTGTCACAGACTTTCGGCAACGATCGCATCGTCGAAGAAATGGTGATACGCTTTACGCATTCGATCGATATGGAATGGATACTCCCGAGTCTGCGACCCACAGGCCGAAAAGCCGAGTTCGTTATTGCCGGCATCATCCAGGTTCAAGACGGCAAAGTGGCCCACGAGCATCTCTATTGGGATCAGGCCACCTTGCTCTCCCAGATGGGCGTCCTGGATCTTCCGCTGGCCGCGGGCGGAGTTGGCAGCGCAGAGCGGCTCCTAACACTTCGGTGACCCGGGGCGCGGTCGGCCGCGGCGAGTGGAACAAGGCAGACCACCTTTACCAGTGGCTGTGGAATCATGCGCCGCGGATCGAGGCCTTCGATCTGCTGCTGAGCGTGGCGATCCCGAAGAATTTCAACGACGACCATTACTTCATGTTCCCGGGCACGGTGTGGCGCGCCTTCGAAGAGGGCGTTCTCGACAACGAGTTCTTCGCAACTGTGATGCGGCCGGTAGTCCGCTTTGTGACCCGTTCTCCGGTTGCTCCGAACAACCCGATGCCCTCGCCGCTGCCGCAGATCGAAGGGTTGATCGAGGAGCATCAGCTCTTGAAGCGCATCTACCGCCAGCGCACCGGCGAGGACGAAAGCGCGGTGATCGGCGAGCTCGGAGAGGCGATTTCGGCCGTCGACGTCTTTTCCGATATTCCGGTGCTGATGGCGAAGGCTCTGGCCAGCGGCATTTCGCTGGAGGGTGCCGGTGAGGCGCTGTCGATCGGGGCGGCAGGCTTGTTCCTGCGTTCGCTCGGCGGCAACCCGATGGATGTGCACCTGCATACCAGCATCAATCTGCGGCGCTATCTGCTGCGGCTCGAGGGGATCAGCCTCAGGAACAAATTGCTGCGCGAGCCGTGGCGCTGGATGCACCTCGTCTGCGGCGCCCAGGCCGCCGCAATCTCCTTCGGCGAGAACATGACGGTCTACGAGGAGTATCTCGAACTCCTCCACGCCGCCCAGCCGGGCCAGCGTAAGACCAGGTTCGTCAGCGCTCATGGCCGCGGCTTTCGGCTAAGTCATTGTTAACTGGCTGGGTGGACGATTCCCAATACCAACCTGCCGGATGAGGGTGCTCTCAGTTCGCCAGAGGGATACCTCTCGCGCGGCGATCCACCTAACCAGGAGAGCCTGCGGGTTGCTGTCGCACATTGTGACGCGGAATACTGTGCCTACCGGCCTAATTAACTAAGAAAATCTTAACTTTAGTGTGAACTGGTTCACACTCGACCGCTCAACCAATGGGGTATCTGTATGGAGTGAGGCGGGCCATCCTGCGGCGCTTGCGCCGCAGTATGGCTCGGCGCAACGAAACGTTACGGTCGCCGGGCCCGTCAAGCGCCGGCCAATTATAAGAGGTCGGGGAAGCAGTGGCTGAAGATAAGCAAGCCGGCGGGGGATTTCCTGGCACCAACTGGGCACTGCTCGCTGTCGCAGCGGTCAGTGCCGCCTACATCGGGTTAAAAAAGCCACCGCTGGACGTATTGCGTCCCGACGGGTCCGATCGCGCCATACACGATACTCGCGGCATCCAGGATGTGGCGGCGCGCCTGTGGCAGGATCCGCTCGATGCGGTCAGCCAGAGCGCCCAGGCCGAGAAAAAAGACCCGGTACACGCGTCGCACCGAGTACTCCACTCGCTCGCCGAATTCAAAACGAAGGTCGCAAACACACAATTAATTCTTGGCGTCGGTCTCTCAGGCGAACACTATGCGGAAGAAGCCGAAGCTCGAAGGCGGTCGCGCTTCGCCGTTTTAGCGGCTCTGAATGCCGCTCATTACGTACCGGATGACGAAGAGCATATCGGATACGTGCGGACCGATGATCTTCAGCAAAATCAGTTTCGTATGGAGTGGAACCAGCCGGACCTCAGTGTCTCCTTCGACGTCAACACCGCAAGTAACCAGCGAAGCTGTAACGATGGACTCTGCGAAGGCAACAGTGAAAAGAATTCCGCGTTCCACACGGTCATTCCGTTCGAGGGCTTCCACAAGGCCGCCTCACCGGGGAAATCCAGAGATATAGTCGTCGTGTGGATCGACGAGGAAATCCTTGCAAGGCGCGACCCCCATCCCCATGCGTCCCCACTTGCGAGCCTGCGGCAGTTGCTGGGCGAGTTGGGGGTATCAGGCTCGCCGGGGAGCGGCCCGAGGTTTGCCCTGATCGGCCCGCAGGCGTCAACGGCTCTCGGTTCCTTGGTTCAGGAAGCACGAACAGACGGCGCCGGCAAAGGGAAGGAATTGTTAAAAAAGGTCTCTATCTATAATTCTGGAGCGACGATTACCGGAGAAGAAGCTATCGCTGTGGATGACCCCAATAATAAAGCTAGTATTACCTTCCATGAGCTTTTTAGGAAGCTTGGCATTCATTATTACCCCACAATTAGTACCGATGACGCTGTGGTGAAAGCACTTATCGCCGAGCTCAAGCGACGAGGGGTTGATCCGAGCCACACGACCACGGTTCGAACTTCCTCGGATGACGGCGCTTCCATCGATCGGCATTTGGACCACATCGCCGTCGTCTCTGAGTGGGACACGCTCTACGGTCAATCGTGGCCCAATACTATACAGCGGTGCTTTTCTTCTCCCCTCGATCCCGCCACCGCTACCTGCCCGGCAACAAATTCTGAGAAAGACTGGATACATCGTTTCAGCTATCTGCGCGGGCTCGATGGGCAGGTGCCTCATCCAGCCTCGGCAAAGGCACCGAACTCTGAGTTCGAAACTACGGCAATCCGAGCCATCGCCGGCACCACCGAAGTCACTACGCCAAACGCGAACGACAATCTCGAGAGCGCCTTCGGGCAGGGCCAGTTTGATTATCTCCGCCGGCTGGCCGATCGGATCCGGGCGACGGACTTAGACCTACGGCGGAGCGGCGAAGGACACATCGCGGCGATCGGCGTGCTCGGAAGCGATGTCTACGACAAACTCGTCATCCTCGAGGCGCTACGCCCCGAATTTCCCGACGTTCTGTTCTTCACCACCGATCTTGACGAGCGCCTCTTGACCCGGGGAAAGTCGTATCAGACCCGCGGTCTCCTAGTCGCATCGAGCTTTGGCTTGAATCTTCGCGACGCAGTGCAGAAGGATATTCCACCCTTTCGGAACGTCTATCAAACCTCGACTTTTCTTGCTACCCGACTGGCGATCGAAAACGAGGGTCCCAATCTTTCGAGGCCGGATTTGGAAAAAACCAAAAACGCGCTGAAGAAATGGCTCAAGCCGGTCCTCTTTCAGATCGACCGCACCGCGTTCTTTCGATTACCGGTTGGCGAAGACGAGCCGTCTTTATCCGAGGATCCGGAGAAAGAGGAGAAGGCCTGCGAGCACGATCCGCTGGACTGCAAATATATTCAGCCGAAAATTGATAGAATATTTCCGGATTACCACTCTAGGTCCCTGCTATTTGGCATCGCCTCCATCGTCGCGATAGCAACAATCGCGCTCGCGATGTGCTCACGTCAGATCCGTCAATTTTGCTTTCCGTCGCCTCCTCCCGGACGATCATCGACCGGCTTGACTGTCGCGGGATCAGCCCGGTGCATCGGCCTGTCGGTGGCCGTGTTCGGTCTTGCCACCGTTGCGGTCGCCTTGTGGCCGCGGATCGCCGATATATTGACCCAGCACGGATCTGGAGAGCCCATGCTGCTATTGCAAGGGATTAGCATCTGGCCGACAATCCTCTTTCGTATAGTCAGCTTTGGGCTATGCGTGTGGTTTATTTGGCTTACATTGCGATCGCTAGAAAAGAACAGCGAAGATACCGATGCGGCGTTGCGATTGCGACCTCTGAATTCACTATTCAAATCTCCTCAGTTTAGACAAAAGGGGCGCACCTTAAGACAGCGGCTGTCGGCGACGCTGTCGCTGCGACCGCTTCCGCACCCCCTTCCCGCGACAGGTGAACCTCCACCCGAGTTCGCGATAACTAACTTCCGAGTGAGATTTGCATACGAAGGCCTCCCTGGCCCCCGGATCGTACGTGCCGCCGTTGCCACGATCTTCATGATGTCCATCGGGACTGTCCTGGCTGTCATTTTTGGCTTTCCCAACGTCCCGGCACGCGGTTCCATTGCGCGTCATCTATATAATATCGTGACACCATTGGACGTCTTTGCTACAATATTACTGGTATTTTTGGTCATAGATGCGACGTTATACGCTCGATCGTTCGTAATCCTGTTGAGTTCCGTCCGCTCCCAGTGGCCCCAGAAAACGGTTCAGCATTTCAAAAATCAGTTGCGGATGAGGTCGGGTGATCTCGATGATTGGATCGATCTTCAGTACCTTGTGCGGCGGACCAGCTGCATCACGAATTTGGTGTACCTGCCGTTCGTTATGATGGCGGTCCTGGTAATTACGAGGAACCCAGCCTTTGATAGCTTCACTTATCCGCCCTCGCTGATCATTGTGCAACTCGCGACCGTGGCGATTATTGTCGCCAGCGTCTATTCGTTGCGACGCGCCGCTGATGCGGAGCGTGCCATCGCCGTCGAACGACTGACAGGCAAGCTCGTCGCTGCGAAAGGCATGAAAAACGAGGGAAGAACAGCGCAGTTGGAACTTCTGTTGAACCGGGTCGAGAACCTGCGCGACGGCGCCTTTGCCCCGTGGTCGAGCCAGCCCATTGTCCGCGCTTTCTTGCTGCCTCTGATGACGTACGGTGCCACAACCATCGTTCAGATCTACGCGCTTCCCGGTCTCTGATGGCCGCACAGTGCATGTTCGATCCATCCTCGTTCGCAAAAAAGCGCAAATCAGGCGGCGCTCGGGAATACCTTTTCCGAGCTCAGGGTATCGCGTGCGTAGGCGAGACACGCGATAATATCGTCGTGTGGAATGCCCGGATAATCCTCCAGGATATCGGCTTCGCTTCATCCGTCGGCCGTCAGTCCGATCACGAATTCGACAGAAAGTCGCGTCCCGCGAATCCGGTTTGCCGGCGAGCACTTCGGGTGCGAGCGTAATGCGAGGATGCTCCAGCATCGTTTTAGCTACACCATTTTCCGGGCTGAGATTATACGAACCTGGTGTGCGACGCGATGCCAGGGTGGCCATCGGCCGGTAAAGCCATCTGGAGCGCAGGGCAAACTGCCGTGCGCCCGCTTGGCGCCGTTGCCGCGCTTATTTTCGCGGTCGCTTTGATCGGCTCGCCAGCGCAGGCGCGCGACGGCGCTGTGGTCGTGGCGTCCAAGATCGACACCGAAGGCGCCTTGCTCGGCAACATGATCCTGGCGCTGCTCCGGGCGCATGGCGTTGCGGTAGAAAACAAGCTGCAGCTCGGGCCGACCAACATCGTGCGCGCCGCTATTCTTGCGGGCCAGATCGACATCTATCCTGAATATACCGGGAACGGCGCGCTGTTCTTTCACAAGGAGCAAGATCCGGGATGGAAGAATTGGCAGCGCGGTTACGCGCTGGTCGAGGCGCTGTGCCGGGAAAAGAACCATCTGGTGTGGCTGACCCCGGCGCCGGCGAACAACACCTGGGTGATCGCCGTGCGCAAGGATTTGGCGGAGCGCCAGCACCTCGCCTCGATGGATGATTTCGCGAACTACGTAAAAGAGGGTGGCAGGATCAAGCTTGCCGCCTCGGCGGAGTTTGTCGAGAGCCCGTCGGCGCTGCCGGCTTTCGAGGCGACCTACGGCTTCCGGCTGTCGGACCAGCAGTTGCTGACCTTATCGGGCGGCAACACTGCCGCCACCCTGCGCGCGGCGGCCGAAGAGATGTCCGGCGTCAACGCGGCAATGGCCTATGGTACCGACGGCGCCTTGGCGGCGCTCGGGCTCGTCGCGCTCAGGGACGACAAGGGCGCCCAAATCGTCTACGCGCCGGCCCCGGTGGTTCGCGAGCCGGTGCTGCAGGAGCATCCCGAAATCCGCACGATGCTCGCCCCGGTGTTCGCCACGCTGACCCTCGAGACTTTGCAAAAGCTCAATGCCGACATTGCCGTCGATGGACAAGAGGCGGGAGCGGTCGCGGCCTCCTATCTCCGATCGAAGAATTTCTTGCCGTGACAGCCCAGCGCAGTTTGGCCGGCTGGCGCCCTGCCTTCTCTCTTTCGATCGGCATTCATAACAAAGTGCTGTTCGTCTTGGTGATCGTTGCGGCGGCTGCGGTTGCGCTGTCGGGATTTGTCGGCGAGGCGCCGAACCGGCTCGTATCGGGCAGGCCGGTCCCGTTATGGACGGGAGCCGGCACTCTGCCGACCGCCGGCATTGCAGTACTGGGCGCGGCATTGGCGGCGGCCTGCCTGATTCGGCCGAACGGCGCGCTCCAGCGCGCCGTCGCCGCATTCGCCGCTGCGCTGCTGCTGCTTGTCCTGGCCGCCGCGGGGCACGCGGCCAGCCTCCTGGCGCAGAGCGCCAGCCCCGCCTCCCGCATTTCACTGGGTCCTGCGTTCTGGGTTCTCAACGGCATGCGCCGCCCTCGCTGTGGGCGATGCGCTGCAACGGGTCGGCGCCGGCATTACTGCGCAGCTGGTCACGGTGGTCGGGATCGCTTCGGGTATGCTGCTGATGGCGGCGACCGGCACATTCGACGCGCTTTCCCTCGCGAAGGAATACGAAATTCACCGGCAGGTCTTTGCCGAGGCAATGGCGCGTCATATGACGCTGGTTGGAGCATCGGTCGGGGCCGCGGCGGCGATCGGCTTTCCTCTGGGTGTGGCCATTGCCAGGCGTCCGGGACTGCAGGGCCCGGTCTTCGCCGTCTTGAACATCCTGCAGACGATTCCGTCGATTGCGCTGTTCGGATTGCTGATCGTGCCATTATCGGCGCTGGCTGCGGCAGTGCCGCGGCTCGCAGCATACGGGGTCGGCGGTATCGGGGTGACCCCGGCGATCATCGCGCTGGTGCTCTACGCGCTTCTGCCGGTCGTTCGCAGCACATCGGTCGGGTTGGCCGGCGTCGACAGTGCCGCGATCGAAGCCGGGCGCGGCATGGGAATGAGCCCGGGACAGATCTTCCGAGAGATCGAACTGCCGCTCGCCTTGCCGGTGTTGCTCGCTGGGCTGCGCATCGTTACCGTGCAGGCGATCGGCTTGGCGGTGGTCGCGGCGCTGATCGGCGCAGGCGGCCTCGGAGCCTTTGTCTTTGAGGGTCTCGGCCAATATGCCGTCGATCTGGTTCTCCTCGGCGCTTTGCCGGCGATCTTTCTCGCGCTCGCCGCCGATTTTATGTTGCAGATCCTGACTGCCGTGCTGCGCCGGCGCTTTGCGTTATGATCGAGATCGACGATGTCACGAAATATTACGGCGACCGCCGGGTCGTCGACCGGCTTTCATTGACTGTTCCGGCGGGCGATTTCTGCGTGCTGCTGGGCTCGTCCGGCTGCGGCAAATCGACAACGTTGAAGATGATCAACCGGCTGATCGCGGCCGATGTCGGACAAATCCGGGTGGCCGGCGAGGACATCGCGACCCTGCCGGCCGACCAGTTGCGGCGGCGTATTGGTTATGCAATCCAGTCGATAGGCCTCTTTCCGCATTGGACGGTCGAGGACAACATCGCCACTGTCCCGCACCTCCTCAAATGGCCGCGGGCGCGCCAGGGCGACCGGGTCACCGAGCTGCTCAAGATGTTTCGCCTGGAGCCGGAGACCTACCGCGGGAAATACCCGCACCAGCTTTCGGGGGGCGAGCAGCAGCGGGTCGGCGTCGCCCGCGCACTCGCCGCCGATCCCGAATTGCTGCTGATGGATGAGCCATTCGGCGCGGTCGATCCGCTGACTCGTGACGACTTGCAGGCGGAATTGTTGCGCATTCACCGGGCGATGAAGAAAACCATCGTGTTCGTGACCCATGACATCGAGGAGGCGCTGCGACTGGCCACCCATATCGCGGTGATGCAAGAAGGCCGAATTGCCCAACTCGGCTCGCCGCTCGACATCCTGGAAGCCCCGGCCAGCGAGTTCGTGGCCGACTTTGTCGGACGCCAGGGCATCGGCCTGAAGCTCCTGTCGGTGCGGAAGATCGCCGACCGCATGCGCCCCGGCGAAACCTCCGAAGGCGAGCCGCTCTCTCTCGACACATCGCTGCGCGACGCGCTCTCGGCGATGACTACGCGCCGCACCGACCGGCTGCCCGTCTGCGATGCCGAGGGGCGCAAGGTCGGGGCAATCGTGCTCACCGATTTCGTCCGGTAAATCTCATAGGAGCGGCAGAGAATGGATCGCACTGTGCATTTTCGCTCCGACGGCTTGGCCTTGTCGCCCGCCGAATATGCCCGGTTGCTGGTTCAGCTGGCCGAGGAGCGCGGGATCGCCGAGGACGAATTTTCGCGGGAGGGGGTCGTTTTAGACCTCGAGCAGCGGATGGCGGCGCTTCTCGGCAAGGAGATGGCACTGTTTCTGCCGAGCGGTACGCTCGCCAACCATCTGGCGCTGCGGCTTCTCGCGACGCGCGGCCGCCGGGTGCTCGTGCAGCGCGAAAGCCACATTTACAACGATACCGGAGACTGCATGCAGGAGCTGAGCGGTCTGACCCTGATTCCCCTCGCTCCGCAGCGCGCGACCTTTACCCTCGCCGAGGTCGAGGACGAGATCGCCCGCCTTGCTGAAGCACGCGTGTCCATCCCGGTCGGCGTGATCTCGATAGAATCCCCGGTGCGTCGGCTCCAGGGCGAGGTCTTCGACTTTGCCGAGATGCAGCAGATTACCGCCTTTGCACGGGAGCACCGGATCGGCCTCCACCTCGATGGCGCCCGCGTCTTTCTCACCTCGGCCTACACTGGAATAACGCCCGCGGGTTACGCCGCGTTATTCGATACGGTCTATGTCTCGCTATACAAATATTTCAACGCCGCGGCCGGGGCCGTGCTCGCCGGGCCAAGAGAGCTGATCCACAATCTCTATCATCAGCGGCGCATGTTCGGCGGCAGCCTTCGCCAGGCCTGGCCTTATGCCGCGGTGGCATTGCGTTATCTCGACGGCTTCGGCGAACGCATCGAGCGTGCCGCAACGGCGGCCGAGACCCTGCTTCAGGCTCTGCACCGGCACCCCGGCTGCGAGGTCCGGCGTCCAGCGGCGGCGACCAATGTCACGCGGTTGCGTGTCTTCGGGGCTGATGCCGAGAGCCTGCCAGAGCGGCTGATCGCGCGCGGGATCGCAATCCGGCCCGCCCTGCACTCCTCGCCCGAGGGGGCCGATTTCGAGCTGTTCACCAACGAGACGATCCTGCGCCGCCCGACAGACGAGATCGTCGAAATGTTCATCGAAGCGCTGGAATCCTACCCGGCCCGTTCGTATTGACGCTGAGCGGCCCGCCGCTTAACTACTTGGCATGGCGCAGCTTCCGATCATTACCGCTCCAGACCCCCGGCTCAAAATCAAGGCGCGGCCGGTGCGTGCGGTCGACGACAACATCAGGCGGCTGATGGACGACATGCTCGACACGATGTACGGGGCGATCGGCATCGGTCTCGCCGCCCCGCAGGTCGGGCGATCGAGCCGGGTCATTGTCCTCGATGTCGCGCGGGAGGGCGAGAAACCGCACCCGCTTCAGCTGGCCAATCCGGAAATCCTCTGGCGCTCGCCCGAGCTGACGACCGGCAATGAAGGCTGCCTGTCCTTGCCGGAACACTACGCCGAGGTCACGCGCCCGGCAAAGATCCGGCTGCGCTACCTCGATTACCAGAACGAGATCCGGGAGATCGAGGCGTCGGGTCTGCTCGCGATGTGTCTGCAGCACGAGATCGATCACCTCGACGGCGTCCTCTTTGTCGATCATATCTCTTCGCTGAAGCGCGGGATGATCCTGCGCAAGCTCGCCAAGGCCAAACGCACCCGGGTACCTGCGACTGCCGCCTGACCCCAGTGGCTCATCCCGGGGCTGACCCCGGAGGGGGGAAGGATAAACACCATCGGTCCGCGACGAGCGCTCGACCTTGTTTTCATGGGCACGCCGGCTTTCGCAGCGACGATCCTCGGCGCGCTGATCGAGGCCGGGCACCGGATCCTTGCGGTCTACACGCAGCCGCCGCGCCCCGCCGGCCGTGGACACCGTCCGCAACCCTCGCCGGTTCAATCTCTGGCGGCACAGCACGGCCTCCAGATCTGCTGTCCCGCGACCCTGCGGAACGAAGCAGAACAGGCCGCCTTCGCCGCGCTTGGCGCCGACGCGGCGGTGGTCGCCGCGTACGGCCTGATTCTGCCCCGGCCGATCCTAACCGCGCCGCGGCTCGGCTGTCTCAATGTGCATGCCTCGCTGCTGCCGCGCTGGCGCGGCGCCGCCCCGATCCAGCGGGCATTGCTCGCCGGTGACGGAGAGACCGGGATCACGATTATGCAGATGGAGGAAGGGCTCGACACCGGCCCGATCCTGCTGCAGCAAAACGTGCCGATCGCGTCCGATGCGACATCCGCCGGCCTCTCGACCGAGCTCGCAATTCTCGGCGGACGACTAATGCTGGCGGCGCTCGACGGAGTCGCCGAAGGCCGGCCTCTTGCCAGGCCGCAGCCGCAGGAGGGTTTCACCTACGCGCCCAAAATCGGCCGGGAGGAAGGCCGGCTCGATTGGCGGCTGCATTCGACCGATCTGGAGCGGCGGGTCCGGGCATTCGATCCGTGGCCGGGGTCTTTTTTCGAGATCGGCGGCGAGAGGATCCGCGTGCACGCGGCGGTCGATCTGCCGGGTCCGGCGGGCGGCGTGCCGGGCACCGTGCTCGACGACCGCTTGACGGTTGCGTGCGGCGAAGGTGTCCTGCGCCTCTTGCGGCTGCAGCGGCCAGGCCGTGCCGCGCTCGACGCCCCGGCCTTCCTGCGCGGATTTCCAATCCCTCCCGGGACGAAACTGCCGTGCCCCGCTACAAGCTGACCATCGAATATGACGGAAGCGGGCTGGTTGGCTGGCAGCGCCAGGCAAACGGCCTTTCGGTTCAAGAAGCGCTCGAAACTGCCATCCATAAATTCCGCGGGGAGACGGTCACCGTCCATGGGGCGGGGCGGACCGATGCGGGCGTGCACGCATTGGCACAGACCGCGCATCTCGACCTCGCCCGCGCGGCGGAGCCGGAGGTCCTGCGCGGCGCCGTCAACCATTATCTGCGGCCGAACGCGATCAGCGTCCTTGCCGCCGAGCGCGTTTGCGACGATTTCGACGCTCGACTGTCGGCGGTCGGCCGGGTTTATCGCTATCGCATCCTGAACCGCCGCGCTCCGCCGGCCCTCGAACGCGGCCGGGTATGGCAGGTCGCTCCAGCGCTGGATGCCGAGGCGATGCGCGCCGGCGCCCATCACCTGGTCGGACACCACGATTTTTCGACCTTCCGCGACTCGCTGTGCCAGGCGAAGTCGCCGCTGAAGACGCTCGATGAGTTGGAAGTCGGCCGCACCGGCGACGAGATCCATATCACGGCTCGCGCCCGCTCGTTTCTGCATCACCAGGTGCGCAACATGGCCGGCACATTGAAGCTGGTCGGTCTCGGACGGTGGCATCCCAACGATGTGGCCCATGCCCTCGCGGCCCGCGATCGCCGCGCCGGCGGCCCGACCGCACCCCCCGAAGGCCTCTATTTGGTGGAAATCCGCTATCCGTCGCGCTGAGACGCCGTCAGCGGAAGAATTCGACCTTCGCCTCGCGGAACCAGAGGAAATTCGCCGGTGCGGCCGAAATCGGCCCGTTTATCGCGAAGACCGCGATCTCGAACTTGTCGCCTGGGGCAACGGGATTGGCGAGCACCAGGCGATGGGGCATGTTGAACCCCTGGATCGTACCGGGGCTCGGGCGGCCGCCCGCCCGCGGCAGCTCGCCATTGACCCAGACTTCCGCGTAATCGTCGACATTCACCCGCAGCACGGTCATCGCGCCGGAGGTATCGAAACCCGCGGCACTGGCCGGGATCGTCAGCTTTGTGCGGTACCAGAAGAACGACACCATGCCGCCGCCCCGCCTTGCGCCCAGGTCGTCGGCGGCGATCACCGGCCACGCCGAATCGTCGAAGCCGCTCACCCCGGCATATGGCTCTACATCGTAGGTCGTCTTGAATTCGGGCATGGCGTCCGTCAGCGCCGGGCACTCGACGATCTTCGCCTCCATCACCCTCCATTGCGCGCCGAAAACCGCCGATCCTTCGCAGGTCATCAGATCCACCACATGCACCGGCGGCAGCAACGGCGCGCTCGGCGGGTGAGGCACGAGCAAGGGCGGCCTTGGCGGTGCGACGGAAGCTGTGGGCCTGATCCGTTTGTTCTCTGGCATTTCGGTCTCCCTCTCCGCAGATCGAAGAGTATAAGCAGACGCCTCGCCAGCGCGCGAGGCCGGCTGTCGCACAATCGTTTGCTGATCAAAGACCCGGAGGGCGGCCGATGCCGATCGGAATGCGCGCATCTCGTGATATGGCGGCTGCGCCGCCCCAGCGAAGTGCAGTGGGCAATCGACGTTCTTGTTTGCGCTTGCCGCCGATCACAACTCGCCGCTCTACCCAATTCACGCGGCCTCGGCCCCCAGCGGTTGAGTCGCTAACCCACACGCATAATAGCCGCTTTACGCAATTCGGAATGGTCAAAAGAACACACAGCGGATGTGACAGGCCGATTATTAACGGAGCAGGTCGGCAGAGTGCGCAATATCAAGAATTAACCATTCTGTCAAAAAAGTGACAAATAATAGGTATTGAACAGCGATAATGCATGATAGATGCAGGAATTTTCGCATGCAACCAACAAGGCGGCCCCGTTAACCGCGACACGCAGCCGCAGTGGGAACATTCCTGTTAGACGAGCGTTTTCTCGGCCGATCTCTTAATAAGGGTACCTCAGCGAGTAAGGATGAGCTCCGATGTCTACGCCAATTGAGAAAGCACTTGCGTATCTGGACGCGTTGGAAGCTGATCGACGGATGGCGCTCGCGCTTAGCGAACAAAAAGCCGAGGAAGCCAGGCTGATCAAAGCCCGCCAGGAAGGGTTTCAAGCGGCGATGGAAATGCTCGGATTGGCAATTTCGGCCGGTGATGCTGCATCCGATCCCGCACCCGAATCCCATCCCAAGGAGCCTGGCCGGCGACGCGTTCGTCGGCACATACGCGAACTGATCTTGCGTGAATTGTCGTTTTCCGGCCAGGCAATGACGGCAACCCAGATCGCCAAAGCCGTCGATTACCAGATCGAGCGAACGGAAATGGCGCTCCAGCGCATGGAAGAAGCCGGCCAAGTGGTTCGGAACGCAGAGGGCCGATGGGCAACCGGCAACACAGCCGTGCCTCAACTCAATGGCCACGCTGACACGGGTGGTAACGGCAAATCCCGATCGATGCCGGATGCCGTTGACGGTTCGATCTGACACAGAGCCAGTCGGATCATCCAACGGCTCCTGGCCGGAATTGGAATGATCGGCTGCACACGATACAGTGGCATCCGCGGGGCATATCTGGCGGTGCCACGGGCTGCAGCGCCCAAGGGGGTATAGCGGGCACTCGACCTTCTGGCGGTGGCGGCTCGGGGTAGCCCCGATGCAGGTCTCGGCTTGAGTAGCGGGCAGCAGTGTATCATTTTTAAAAAAATCGCGGTTTCCGGCGCGACATAAGGTGTGCGAGATATGGAAATGGCCGAGCGCGATGAGGTTGGTAATCGCTCGACCCGCATCCCCGAGGGCATGATCGAGACTATCCTCAAGCTATCGCAGACCTCGCGCCAGATGCTGCAGGAGATCGGCCGCGAGCCGAGCGCGGAGGAACTTGCCGAAAAGCTGGCGATGCCGCTCGAAAAACTGCGCAAGGTCTTGCTCGCCAAGTGGCCAATCCGCCTGCAGACGCCGGTGTTCGACGAAGAGGGCTCCGATCGCGGTTGATTTGGTCGAAGCCGCGGTCTCGGCGCGGCATCGGCCTACCCAGGTTTGGCCTCGTAAGTTCGGCGCGCGCGCTCGGCTCGTGCGCGATCACCACAATATAGCGGGCGGGCTGGCCGGGGCGGTGGCATGAGGCCTTTCCTTTAATCCAGACCCGCGGCAGGATCGCCGCGGTAACGATGATGCTCGGCGGTGAGGGCCGGCATCCGGGAGGATTGGGCATGGAAGCGCGGGTCATCAGCAAGGTCAGCCGGCGGATCGTGCCGTTCGTGGCGCTCTGCTACTTTGTCTGCTACCTCGATCGCGTCAATGTCGGCTTCGCGGCGCTCGAGATGAACAAAGATCTCGGCTTCACCGCGACAATGTTCGGTTGGGGCGCCGGCATCTTCTTCTTCGGTTATTTCTTCTTCGAAGTGCCGAGCAATCTGGCGCTCGAACGGTTCGGAGCGCGGCTGTGGATCGCCCGGATCATGGTGACCTGGGGCCTGTTGTCGGCCGCGATGGCATTGATCTGGAACGAGTGGAGCTTTCTCGTCGTCCGCTTTCTGCTCGGCGCGGCCGAGGCCGGCTTCTTTCCCGGGATCATATCTATTCCTGACCTACTGGTTCCCGTCGCATTATCGGGCTCGCATGGTCGGCCGCTTTATGGCCGCGATCCCGATCTCGACGGTGATCGGCGCCCCGCTATCCGGCATGATCCTGGGGATGGACGGGATCTGGGGGCTCAAGGGTTGGCAGTGGCTGTTCATGTTGCGAGGGCCTCCCGACGGTGCTGCTCGGCCTTGTCGTGATGTTTTACCTGACCGACGGCCCCGCAAAGGCGCATTGGCTGGCCGCCGATGAGCGCGACTGGCTGATCGACCGCCTGCGCCGCGAGCGGATGGTCCGCGAGGCTCACGGAAGACACACGCTCTGGGAGGCGCTGGCCCACCCCCGCGTGCTGGTGCTGAGCCTCGTTTATTTCGGCACTGCCGCAGCCAGTTACGCGTTGGGCTTTTGGCTGCCGACGATCGTCAAGGATTTTGGCGTCACCAATTTCCAGACCGGGCTGATCACCGCGGTCCCTTATGTGGTCGGCGCGGTCGCCGTATTTCTGTGGCCCCTCCTCTCAGACCGGATGGGCGAGCGGAAATGGAACACCGCCCTGGCCTTCCTGGTCGCCGCCGGCGGCCTCGCGCTGTCGACCTATTTCCCGGACCCGGTGCAGAAGATGACCGTGCTGTCGATCTGTGCGATCGGTCTCTTCGCAATCGCGCCGTTGTTCTGGACATTGCCGACCGCGTTCCTCAGCGGCACCGCCGCGGCAGGCGGCATCGCGCTGATCAATTCGATCGGCAATCTCGCGGGATTTGCCGCCCCCTATGCCATGGGTTACCTGAAGGACGCGACCGGCGGCTTCACTGCCGGCCTGTTGGCGGTCGCATTCTTCCCGTTCCTGTCGGCTATCCTCGTGCTGATCCTCGGACACAACCCGGCGCTCGAACGCGGCGCCATCGCGGAGGGGGCCCACTAGCATTGCAAACTGGATCACGCCCTCGGCCAGGGCAGTACCGCCCAGGACAGACCACGAAAGGTGCCGATCTCAGCGTCCTCATTGGCGAGAGGACGGCGTCGGGCTCGCAGCTGGTCTAGATCACCGCGATCGCTTCGATCTCGATCAGAAACTCGGGCTGGGCCAGTGCCGCGACGGCGACCAAGGTGGAGGCCGGCATCTTCTTGCCGAAGAATTCCTCGCGTATGGCCGCGTAATCGGCGCGGTGACGAATGTCGGTCAGATACGTGTTGACCTTGACGATATTTGCCATCGTGCCGCCGCCGGCCTCGACCTGGGCCTTCACCGCCTGCAGGGCCGCCCGCGCCTGCGCCTTGAAATCGCCGGCATGCGCCGCGCTGCCGTTGTCCCCATAGGCCACCTGGCCCGCGATATAGAGGATCGTCTCGGCGCCGGTGACCTTGACAGCCTGCGAATAGGTCGGCGGATCCCAAACCCCGCGGGCAGCATATTGCTCGATTTTGGCCATCGCTCGCATCTCCTGTGAACGGAATGGCCCCAAGCTAAAAGCCGACCGCCACGAGCGTCAATTCGCTCGTCGCTGACGCCGATCGGGAATCAGCCGGGTCAATGTTGCTGGTCGGCCGGCCGGGCGCGTTCGGCGGATTGCTGGCGATAGTATTCCCGCTGCTTCTCGCGCCACGCGGCCCGTTCCTCCGGATCGAGCGTGCCGTCGTGATTGCTGTCGATCTGGTCGAACCGCTCGCGATAGAGCTGGTCGCGCTCCTCGGCCGGCATCGCCGCCACCCGATCGTAATAAGCCTTGCGGCGCTCGACGCTCGCCTTCTCCGCGGCGGGAAGGCCGGGGTCGGCCAGTTGGCGTGCGAGCCGCGCCTGGCGCTGCTGCAGGTCGCGCGCGCGGAAGTCGCGGTACTGGTCGAAGGTGATCATGTCGCCGGCCGCGGCGGATTGCGGGGCTCGTTGGGCGGCGGCCGGCCAGTGGGACCACGCCAGTGCGAGCAGGACCGCCGCGGCGGCCGGGAGCGTCCATTTCTTCATCGTCATCTCCTCAGAGGTTCGTCGCCCCCGCGGCATATAGAACAAAACATGATCAAATTTGGCAAGCTAAATCGGGCGGTTGCTTCTCGAAAAGCATTGCCTTCCCTCAGACGAAGAGCCGCTCCTTCTCCAGCCCGTCGTAGAGATGGGCGACGAACTCGCCGTAGCCGTTCCATTTGAGCGTCGGCACGCGCTCGTTGGTGCCGAGCACCCGCTCCGTCGCCTGGCTCCAGCGCGGATGAGGAACGTCGGGGTTGACGTTCGCCCAGAACCCGTACTCGCTGCCCTGCACGGTTTCCCAGAACGACACCGGCCGCTTTTCGGTGAACGAGAAGTGGACGATCGACTTGACCGATTTGAAGCCGTATTTCCACGGCAATACCAGCCGCAACGGCGCCCCGTCCTGCTTTGGAACGGGCTTGCCGTACATGCCGGTCACGAGAAAGGCAAGCTCGTTTCCCGCCTCGGCGATCGTGACGCCCTCGACATAGGGCCAGGGGTACCAGAATTCCTTCTGTCCCGGTGCAGTCTTGGGGTCGAGAAACGTCTCCATCTGAACGTATTTCGCCGAGCCCAGCGGCTTGGCGAAATCGACCAGGGCCGCCATCGGGAAGCCACTCCACGGCACCGCCATCGACCATGCCTCGACGCAGCGATGGCGGTAGAGCCGCTCTTCGAGCGGCATTTTCTTCAACAGCTCGTCGATGTCGACGGTGAGCGGTTTCTCGACCAGCCCGTCGATCCTGACCGTCCAAGGACGGATCTTCAGCGCCTGGGCATCGGACGCGATCGACTTTTGCGATCCGAACTCGTAAAAATTGTTGTACGTCGTGGCCAGCTTTTCGTCGGTCAGCGGCCGGTCGAGCGTGTAGCGCGGGTTTTGCTTAGCAGGATAGAGGCCGACCGACGGATCTTCCTCGGCCGCCAAAGCCGAACGCAACGCGGAGCGCAAGGATCGGGCCAGCGGCGATCGCTTTGATCATAGCTCTGCGCCCGAGGAATACCGGCTCGGGCGTCGCCGCGCTCTCACGTAGCTCCCAGCCTCTTCTTCGCCGGATCACCACGACCGCACCTCGCTGCCGTTGCGATCCAGAAGTTGGATCGGCTTCCGGCGGCGCCAAATCACGCTTTCGCGATCGACCTACTGCGCGGCGTCGGCCGTGCGCGAGGTGAGCACCTTCTCCGCCGGTCTGCCGGTCAGCTCCTGCATATGGTCGAAATGATGGGCGAAGCTGCCGACCCCCATCGTCAGCGACCGCAGCTCGACAATCAGGTCATGCAATTCGCTTTGCGGCAGATGCGCGCTGACGACGTCCCAGCCGGGCCAGTCGGGCTTGGCGTCGTAGCCGAGGATCTGGCCGCGCCGTCCCGAGACCAAGCGCTGAACCCGGGCGGTGAACGCGTTCGGCACCGAAATCTCGGCCATATCGATCGGCTCGAGCAGGATCGGCTCGCATTTCGGCAGCGCTTCCTGGACCGCCTGCCGTCCCGCGGTTTTGAATGCTTGATCCGAGCTGTCTACCGCGTGGAATTGGCCGGTGATCAGATTGACCGCGACATCGACCACCGGAAAGCCGATCGGTCCGTGGAGCAGCGCCTCGATCACCCCTTCCTCAACCGCCGGGATATAGTTGCGCGGGATGGCCCCGCCGACGACGCTGTTGGTGTAGGTGAAGCCGGAGCCGCGCGGCAACGGTTTCACCTCGATCGTCACATCGGCGAATTGTCCGTGCCCGCCGCTCTGACGTTTGAAGCGGGAATGCTGCTGGGCTCCCTGCCGGATCGTCTCCTTGTAGGGGACCCCGGCGCGCTTGCCATTGACCGCGAGGTTGTGGCGGCTGCGCAAGCGGTCGATGGCGATCTGCAGATGGATGTCGCCTTGCCCCCATAAGACCATTTCTTGCGTATCGGCATTCTGTTCGAGCTCGAGGGTGGGGTCCTCCTCAACCAGCTTGCCGATGGCGCCGGTCAGCTTGACGTCGTCGGTGCGCCGCTCGGAGGTGATCGCCAGCCCGAAGACCGGTTGCGGACGTTCCGGCCGCGACAGTGGCTCGGCCTTGCCGGAAGGGGTCAGCACAGCGCCGGTCGCGATCTCCTCCATACGGGTCAAGCCGACAACCTCGCCGGCCTGAGCAGCGGGAACCTTCTCCTGCTGAGCGCCGACCAGGCGCAAAACGCCGGCGACGCGGCTGCCGTTCAGCACCATCCCCTCGGAGATCGTGCCGCGCCAGACCCGCGCCAGCGACAGCTTGCCGGTATGCGGGAGATGATAGGTCTTGAAGACCTGCGCCAAGGGCTCGCCTTCCGGAGCGATCCCCAGCCGCTCTGTGGTCTCCTGCGGCGCCGGCGCCTCGTGGCGCAGCGCCTTCCACAACCGCCGTATTCCAAAGTCCGCGTGCCCCGAGCCGAGAAACACCGGCACGACCTGTGCGCCCTTCAGGGTGCGGGTCAGGTGCTTGTAAATCTCTTCCTTTGGCGGTTCGACCTCCTCGAGCAATTGCTCAAGCAAGGTGTCGTCAAAATCGGCGAGCTTTTCGATCAGCCCGGTCCGCGTTGCGCCTTCCTGCTCCCAGAAACCGTCGGGCAGCGGCATCAGGTCCGATGGCTGGCCCGGCCGGTAACGATAGGCGCGTTCGCTGACCAGGTCGACATAGCCGGTAATTTCGGAATCCGGCCCACGCAGCGGCACCTGACGAAGCACGAGCGGACGCTCGGAGACCGATTGCAGGGCCGCCAGCAGATCGCGCACCCGCGCGCTCGCGTTGTCCATCTTGTTGATGAAGATCATGTGCGGGATCTTGTGGCGGTCGAGAAACCGCAGCAGCGCGCTGATCGTCAGAGCCCGCTCGACCTCCGGCTCGACAACGACGACGGCGACGTCGCTGACCAGCAACGCCCCTTGCGCCTCGTAAAGCAGCTCGACCGAGCCCGGGCAGTCGAGAATCGTCCAGCGATCCCCGAGAAAACTCGCGCCGGCGACGTTGAGCTCGGTCGACATCTGGCGGGCGCGCGCTTCCGGCGAATGATCCCCGACCGAGTTGCCGTCGCGCACGCTGCCGCGCCGGCTGGTGGTGCCGCTGGCGTGCAGCAAGGCTTCGAGAAGCGTGGTCTTGCCCGAAAGATACGGGCCGATCAGCGCCGCACAACGCGGAGCTTCAGTCGTATTCGCCATGGGCGCCTCCATCATCCTGAGAAGCTGCCGCCGAAGACCGAGATCGCCGGCGCGGCGGCGCCTTTATCTGTTCTCGAAATTGCGCGCCGGCCGGCAGGATGGCAATCGAAATTTCGCGCGGTCCAATCCGGCGGATCGCGGGGGTTTCGGCAGCCGTCAGCTATGCCATCAGCGCGCGGCAGGCGCGATCGATGCGCTGGCAGGCGTCGCGCAAAACCTCGGTCGAGGTCGCGTAGGAAATGCGGAAATGCGGCGACAGCCCGAAAGCGGCGCCGTGCACCACCGCGACCCCGGTTTCTTCCAGCAGATAGCGGACGAAATCCTCGTCGTTGGCGATCGTGTGCCCCTTGGGCGTGCTCTTGCCGATGACCCCGGCGCAGGACGGGTAGACATAGAACGCCCCCTCGGGCCGAGGGCAGAACAGACCGGGGACCCGGTTCAACATCTCGATGACGAGATCCCGGCGCTCGTTGAAGCTGCGGTTGTGAACCGGGATGAAATCCTGCGGCCCGGTCAGCGCCTCGATCGCCGCCGCCTGGCTGATCGAGCACGGGTTCGCGGTCGAGTTCGATTGGATCGCGCCCATCGCCTTGATCAGCCCCTTGGGGCCGCCGCCGTAACCGATCCGCCAGCCGGTCATGCAATAGGTCTTCGACACGCCGTTGACGGTCAGGGTGCGCTCATAGAGACGCGGCTCGACCTGGGCGATCGTCTTAAACTCGAAATCGTCATAGACGAGGTGCTCGTACATGTCGTCGGTCATCACCCAGACATGGGGGTGACGCAGCAAGACCTCGGCAACACGCTCCAGTTCCGCCTCGGTGTAGGCGGCGCCGCTCGGGTTCGACGGCGAGTTCAAGATCAGCCATTTGGTCCGGGGCGTGATGGCTGCGTCGAGATCCTCGGGCCGCATCTTGAAGCCGTTGTTCTGCGGGCACGCCACCGGCACGGGAGTGCCCTCGCTCAACAGCACCATCTCCGGGTAGGACACCCAGAACGGCGCCGGGATGACGACCTCGTCCCCGGGATTGATGGTGGCGACCATCGCGTTGTAGAGCACCTGCTTGCCGCCGGCGCTGATCGTGATCTGCGAGGTCTCGTAATCGAGCCCGTTCTCGCGCTTGAACTTGGCGCAGACCGCGCGCTTCAGTTCGATCGAGCCGTCAAAGGTAGTGTAGCGGGTCTCGCCGCGCCGCATCGCCGCGATCGCCGCCTCTTGAATATTCGGCGGCGTATCGAAATCGGGCTCGCCGACCGACAGGCTGACGATATCGCGCCCGGCCGCCTTCAGTTCGGTGGCGAGCGCCGTCATCGCCATCGTCGGCGATGGTTTGACACGGGCGAGACGATGGGCAAGAAAAGGCATGATCTTGCTGCAGGAAATTGACGTGGGCGGAGCACTGTAATGTGCCCCCCTCGTCCTGTGAAGCCGATCATCGCGGTGGTTTGCCAAACCGTCATCCCCACTGCAACCAATATTTGAGCCGCTTATTCGCCTCGCTGCAGCTGCAGCAAATCTGCAGCGGGACTTCTCCCAATGGTTGTAATTCCCAGTCGACTCGCGCCTCGGCGTGCCGGCTTTTGCGAGCCCCATCAGCGCTGGGGATATGCCATATGAATGAGGCTATTTTTCGCTCGCCTCCCCGGCGTCGGAAAATTTGTATCGACGCGATAGGTCCGTTGCTACTTTCTGCCCCCGCGCCGATATCGCTGTTCGGAGGATGGCATGAAATCGGCTGATGCCCTAGATTTGATCACGATGCTACCGCTGATGGCTGCCGAGCGCCCGCAGAGCGATATCGGCAGGTCGTTTGAAATCAGTTCGGAATTCGAGCCGGCCGGCGACCAGCCGCAGGCGATCGAGGAGTTGTGCGAGGGGATCGCCGGTGGCGAGCGGGAACAGGTGCTGCTCGGCGTCACCGGGTCGGGCAAGACCTTCACGATGGCGCATGTCATCCAGCGGATCCAGCGGCCGGCCATCATCCTCGCCCCGAACAAGAACTCTGGCCGCGCAGCTCTATGGCGAAATGAAGAGCTTCTTCCCGGAGAACGCGGTCGAGTACTTTGTCTCCTATTACGATTATTACCAACCCGAGGCCTATGTCCCGCGCACCGACACCTATGTCGAGAAGGAATCGTCTCTGAACGAGCAGATCGACCGGATGCGCCATTCGGCGACGCGGGCGATTCTCGAGCGGCGCGACGTCGTCGTCGTCGCTTCGGTCTCCTGCATTTACGGCATCGGTTCGGTGGAGACCTATTCGCAGATGACCTTGTCGCTCGCCAAGGGCGACCGCATCAACCGCACCCAATTGCTCGCCCGATTTGTCGAATTGCAGTACCGGCGCAACGACCACAATTTCTTCCGCGGCTCGTTCCGGGTGCGCGGCGACACGATCGAGTTGTTTCCGGCGCATTACGAGGACCGCGCCTGGCGGGTTTCGCTGTTCGGCGACGAGATCGAGGCGATCCACGAGATCGACCCGCTGACCGGCGAAAAGACGGCGTCGTTGCACTCGGTCAAGATCTACGCCAACAGCCATTACGTGACGCCGCGGCCGACCCTGTTGCAGGCGATCGAGCAGATCAAGCGCGACCTCAAGATCCGCCTTGACGAGCTGCACACGGAAGGCAAGTTGCTCGAAGCGCAGCGGCTCGAGCAGCGCACGACCTACGATTTGGAGATGATCGAAGCGACCGGCAGCTGCGCCGGGATCGAGAACTATTCCCGGTATTTGACAGGCCGCAGGCCGGGCGAGCCGCCGCCGACCTTCTTCGAATATATGCCGCGCGACGCGCTCGTCTTCGTCGACGAATCGCACGTCACGGTGCCGCAGCTCGGTGGCATGTTCGGCGGCGACTGGACGCGCAAAACGTGCCTTGCCGAATACGGTTTCCGGCTGCCGTCCTGCACCGACAACCGGCCGCTGAAATTCGAGGAATGGGATGGGCTGCGCGGCCAGACGATCTTTGTCTCGGCCACCCCCGGCCCTTGGGAGATGCGGCGCACCGGCGGCGTTTTTGTCGAGCAGATCGTGCGGCCGACCGGTCTCGTCGACCCGCCCTGCCTCATCCGGCCGGTCGACAACCAGGTCGACGATTTGATGGCAGAATGCCGTGAGGCGGCGTTACGCGGGCACCGGGTCATGGTCACCACCTTGACCAAGAAAATGGCCGAGGCGCTGACCGAATACCTGCACGAGGCCGGGTTGCGCGTGCGCTATATGCATTCCGACATCGACACGATCGAGCGCATCGAGATCATCCGCGATCTTCGCCTCGGCATGTTCGACGTGCTGATCGGGATCAACCTCTTGCGTGAGGGTCTCGACATTCCGGAATGCGCGTTGATGGCGGTGCTCGACGCCGACAAGGAGGGTTACCTGCGCTCACGCACTTCATTGATCCAGACGATCGGGCGGGCCGCTCGCCACATCGACGGCCGGGCGATCCTCTATGCCGACCGGATGACCGACAGCCTCAAAGCCGCGATCGACGAGACCAACCGCAGGCGCGAAAAGCAGCAGGCCTACAATGCCGCGCACGGGATCACGCCCGAAAGCGTGCGCCGCGGCATCTCCGACATTCTGGAAAGCGTTTACGAGCGCGATCACGTGACCTTTGGGCTGTCGGAGGGCGAAGCGGCGCATTACCAGGGCGCCGATCTGAAAACGGTCATCGCCGATCTCGAAAAGCGCATGCGGGAGGCTGCCGCCGATCTCGAATTCGAGGAGGCGGCCCGGTTGCGCGACGAGATCCGCCGCCTCGAGCAGGCCGATCTCGGACTCCCTGCGGCGCTGAACGGGGCCGCAGCCGGATCCCCGCGCGCCGAGGGTCAGCGGGGCCGCTCGATCGCGGGACGCGCCGGCGTCTCGGCGCGCGATGTCGTTCGCGCCAAGATGCGGGCTCGCAAGGAACGCCGTGCCCGTCGGTGATGCCGAGCCCGGCAACCAACCGACCGGGGCGTTGCCGGTTCCGCCGATACCACGGGCAGCCCTGGTAACCGGCGGCGCACAGCGGATCGGCCGCGCGCTCTCGCTCGCGCTTGCCGAGGACGGTTTCGCTGTGGCGGTTCACTATCACGGCTCGCGCGACGCCGCCGAAAACCTCGCCGAGCTGATCCGAAGCAAAGGTGGCGCGGCGGTTTCACTTGCCGCCGATCTCGCCGATGAGGGAGCCGTTTCGACGCTGCTGCCGCGCGCCGAGCGCGAGCTCGGGCCGATCGGCTGCCTGGTCAACAATGCCGCGGTCTTTGCCAACGACACAGTCGAGACGGCGACGCGCGAGAGCTGGGATTCGCATATCGCGGTGAACCTGCGCGCGCCGTTTGTCCTCATTCAAAATTTCGCGGCCCGGCTGCCGGCACATGCCGGCGGCGTGGTCGTCAATCTGTTGGATCAGCGGGTGTGGTCGCTGACGCCCTATTTCGTATCCTACACCTTGGCGAAGGCGGGGTTGTGGACCTTGACCCAGACCATGGCGCTCGCGCTGGCGCCGCGCATTCGGGTGAACGGCATCGGTCCCGGTCCGACGGTACCGAGCCCGCGGCAGACCGCCGACCAGTTCGCCAGACAATGCGAGCTGATGCCGTTGCGCCGCGGCACCAGCCCTCGCGAGATCGCGGCGGCGATGCGGTTCATCTTGGCGGCGTCGGCGATGACGGGTCAGATGATCGCACTCGATGGAGGGCAGCATCTCGGTTGGGCGCAACCGCAACGGCAGTTGCCGGTTGAGTAGGAGCTTGCATGCTGGGGAGAAAGAGAGCGACACGGGGATGTGGCGCGGATTTGTTCACAGGCGGCGATGTTGTGATGCGGCAATGAGCGAAACGCGAGGACTGTTACATTTGGTCACAGACATTAACCATTTCCACCCAAAACTAATATTTTTCAATGAGATAAGTGATTGCCTAAATTTTAATCAAATGTCACAAATGCCAGGTATTCCTACAATCCGAGTTTACTCGCCCCAAGTTTTCAACAGAGTTATCCACCGGTTTCGTGGATACCCGGAATCGGTGTGTCGCCTCAACTAGTTGACGAAACGGTGACGGTAACGAGGGACGACAGAGTGACGGATTTTGGGACGCCGGTTGGGACGCGACGCCGGAACGTGCGCCGCAGCGCAGTGCCCCCGATCGACCCCCGACGGGCTCCGGGTAGCGTCGCCGAGCCGCCGTCGAGAGCATCCGAGAGCGTTCCACCGGTCGATGCTGCCCTTCCCGATCCCGCCGCGCGCCACCCCGCCGCCACAGGAGTTGCTGTCGGTGTCGCCACGATCCGCGAGGCGCTGAGGAGCATGCCGGCCAGCCCGGGCGTCTACCGCATGCTCGATCGCAGGGGTGACGCGCTCTATGTGGGCAAGGCGCGCAGCCTGAAGAGCCGAGTGCAGAATTATGCGCATCCTGCCGGGTTGTCGAACCGCCTGCGCCGAATGATCGCCGAGACTGCCGCGATGGACATCGTGGTCACCCAGACCGAAGCGGAAGCGCTGCTGCTCGAATGCAATCTGATCAAGCGGCTGATGCCCCGCTACAATGTGCTGTTGCGGGACGACAAGTCGTTCCCGTTTATCCATCTCACGGCGGGTCACGACTTTCCGCAACTCACAAAATACCGCGGCGCGCGAACCAAGGAAGGCAGCTATTTCGGTCCCTTCGCCTCCGCCGGGTCGGTCAATCGCACTTTGGTGACCCTGCAAAAGGCGTTCTTGCTGCGGTCTTGCAGCGACAGCGTTTTTGCCACCCGCGCCCGCCCTTGCCTGCTGTATCAGATCAAGCGCTGCAGCGCTCCTTGCGTCGGGCACATCTCGCGCGAGGATTACGCGGCGCTGATCGAGCAGGCGCACACCTTCTTGTCGGGCAGGAGTGACGATGTTCAGCAACGCCTCGCCGCCGAGATGGAAGGGGCCGCAACCACTTTGGACTTCGAAGCGGCGGCGCTCGTTCGTGACCGGATCCGCGCGTTGTCGCTGGTCCAAGGGCATCATGACATCCACGTCGCGGGAGTCGTCGATGCCGACGTCATCGCGGCCCATCAGGATGGCGGGCAAACCTGCGTCCAGGTTTTCTTCTTCCGTGGCGGGCAGAATTGGGGCAATCGGGCGTACTTCCCGAGCCATGACCGCCAGCTTTCGGTGGAGGAAGTGCTGACTTCGTTCGTCGGCCAATTTTATGACAACCGTGCGAAACCGCCCCTTGTATTGTTGAGTCATCTGCTGGTCGAGCAGGATTTGGTGGAAGAAGCGTTGTCCTTGGGTGGGCCCAGGGTCACCCTCGCAGTACCTCAGCGCGGCGATAAAAAGCGGCTGATCGGCCGCATAGTCGCGACCGCGCGCGAGGCGCTCGGCCGGCGCCTTGCGGAGAGTGCTTCACAGCGTCAGCTGCTCGACGGTGTCGCAGCCGCCTTCGGCATCGACAGACCACTGCACCGGGTGGAGGTTTACGACAACAGCCACATCCAAGGAACGAATGCCGTCGGCGCGATGATTGTCGCTGGCCCCGAGGGGCTCGTCAAAAGCGCCTATCGCAAGTTCACGATCCGCGGCGCCGTTCCGGCGCCTCTGAGCGCTACCCCGACCCTTGCCTGCCCCCACCCTAACCCTCCCCCGCCTGCGGGGGAGGGAATTGCAGCGAATCCTTTTTCTGGCCCTCCTGCGCCTGCGGGGGAGGGAGGGGTGGGGGCTGAGCGGCGGGAACTAGGGACCGCGGGCGGCGACGACTATGCGATGATGCGCGAAGTTCTGATGCGCCGTTTTGCCCGCGCCATCAAAGAGGACCCTGAACGCGACCGGGGGACCTGGCCCGATTTGATCCTGATCGACGGCGGTCAAGGGCAGCTCAATATCGCCCGAGGTGTCCTCGAAGAACTCGGCATCGCTGGCGTCGCAATCGTCGGGATTGCGAAGGGGCCGGACCGCAATGCCGGACGGGAACGCTTCTTCGTGCCGGGAGGCTCCCCGTTCGCGCTCGACCCACGCGACCCCGTCCTCTACTTCCTGCAAAGGCTGCGCGACGAAGCGCATCGGTTTGCCATTGGCACTCACCGCGCCAAACGGACAAAGGCCCTCGGGCGCTCCCCGCTCGATGAAATCGAGGGGGTCGGCGCTCGCCGCAAGCAGGCACTGCTGCACCATTTCGGGTCGGCCCGAGCGGTTGCCCGGGCCGGGCTCGGGGAACTCGAACGCGTGTCCGGTATAAACAAAACTGTAGCAAAAAAGATTTATGACCACTTCCACGCCGACGGGTAAAGTGCCGCCGCGCTTCCTTCGCCTTCAGCAGGAGTGATGTGTGCCAATTACCAGCCTACCCAACCTGCTGACATTATCGCGCATCCTGGCGATCCCGGTGGTGATCGCGACCTTTTACGTGCCGGGCGACTATGCCCGTTGGTTCGCCTGCGCGCTTTTCTCGGCAGCCGGGGTGACCGACTGGCTGGACGGGCACGTGGCGCGGCGGTGGGAGCAGCAATCCGAAATCGGCCGTTTTCTCGACCCCATCGCCGACAAATTGCTGGTTTCGGCGACATTGTTCATGCTGACGGCCTTTGGACGGCTCTCGGCTGAGGCGCTGCTCCCGGCGCTGGTGATCCTGTGTCGGGAGATCCTGGTCTCCGGGCTTCGCGAGTACCTCGCCGGGCTGCGGGTCGGCATGCCGGTGTCCCGGCTCGCCAAATGGAAGACGGTCATCCAGATGGTCGCGATCGGGGTCCTGATCGTCGGCGATGCCGGCCCCGGTTTTGTGCCGGTGCCGGCGATTGGCGAGACGCTGTTGTGGATCGCCGCAATCCTGACCCTGGTGACCGGATACGACTACCTTCAGGCCGGACTGCGCCACATGGCGCGCCCTCGGGCGGCGCCCGCGAGTCGCAAGTCAGAGCATTTGGCTTAGGCCATTGCGACCGCCGTACTCGTCCCCCAATTGTCCCAGGAAGGTGGGCGACGATGCGGATCTTTGGCCTCGCCGGCTGGAGCGGAAGCGGCAAGACGACGTTGATGACGGCGCTGATACCGGAATTCGTTTCGCGCGGGATCACCGTATCGACGATAAAGCATGCCCACCATTCCTTTGACATCGATCAGCCGGGCAAGGATTCCTGGCTTCATCGGCAGGCGGGTGCGCGGGAGGTGATGGTCGCCTCGGGGCAACGTTGGGCGCTGATGCATGAGCTGCGGGGCGCGGCCGAGCCCTCGCTCGACGAGTTGCTGGAGCGGATGGCTCCGGTCGATCTGGTGATCGTCGAGGGTTTCAAACATCATGACCACCCGAAGATCGAGGTCTATCGTCACGCGGTCGGAAAACCATTGCTGCACCCCGAAGACCCGTTTGTCGTCGCGATTGCTTCCGACCAGCGACTGCCCGAGTTTTCCAGGCCCTGGCTGCCGCTGTCCGATGCGAGTGCGATTGCCGACTTCATCCTTGGCCACTAAGCCGGACTCGCGCGATGGCACAGCTGAGCGATGATTGCTTCGCCTTTGGCGGCGCCCTGCTGAGCGTCGACGCCGCGCTCGGCCGGATCGAGGAGCGGGTCACCGCGGTCGTCGAGACGGAGGCGGCTCCACTGGGAGGCGTCTGCGGACGCATTCTCGCCGAGGATATCGTTGCCTCGATGAACCTGCCGCCGCACGCCAACAGCGCCGTCGACGGCTATGCTTTCGCGCACGCCGATCTCGTGCAGGGACGGGAAACGCTGCTTCCGGTTTTGGGCAGAGCCGCAGCGGGTCATCCGCTCGGCCGTCCCGCCGAGCGCGGCGCGGCGATCCGGATCTTTACCGGCGCCCCGATGCCCGAGGGCGCCGACACGGTCATGATGCAGGAGGACTGCGTCTTCGAAGATGGGCGGGTGCGGCTCAAGCCGGGGATCAAGAAGGGAGCAAACCGGCGCCATGCCGGAGAGGACGTTGCCGAGGGAGCGGTAGCGCTCGCCGCCGGGCGGCGGCTCTCGCCCGCGGACCTCGGGCTGGCCGCCGCGCTCGGCCGTTGCGAGCTGCCGGTATTCCGCCGCTTGCGCGTGGCACTGCTCTCCACCGGAGATGAGGTCCACGACCCGGGGACGGCGCTGCCTTCGGGCATGATTTACGACGCGAACCGTTTCATGCTGGCGGCGCTGCTGAACGGGCTGGGTTGCGCCGTCAGCGATTTCGGGATTCGTCCCGACCGCGAGGCGGCGCTTGCCGATACTCTGGCTACGGCGAGCGCCGGGCATGATCTGATCGTCACCTCGGGCGGCGTTTCGACCGGCGAGGAGGACCATGTGAAGCAGGCGATCGAGCGGCTGGGCAGCCTGCATTTCTGGCGGCTCGCGATCAAGCCGGGACGCCCCGTCGCGCTCGGGCAGATTGGCGGAGTGCCTCTGATCGGGCTCCCCGGAAACCCGGTTGCAGCGCTCGTGACCTTCGTCGTGCTCGCTCGGCCATTGATATTCAAGCTCGCTGGGGCGGCGGTGACCGCACCTCGGCTCTTTCCAGTCCGAGCCGGCTTCGCTTATCGAAAAAAGCCCGGGCGCCGCGAATATGTCAGGGCGAGCCTGCAGCGCGAAGCGAAAGATCTCGTAGCGGTAAAATACGCCAGAGATGGCGCCGGTATCCTCTCCTCGATTACCCAGTCGGATGGGCTCGTGATCCTCGACGAAGAGACGAGTGACCTCGCGCCTGGCATGACGGTCGAGTTCCTGCCGTTTTCCGAGGTGATCGGGTGAAGCTGCTTTATTTTGCCTGGTTGCGGGCGCGCATCGGCTGCGCCGAAGAGGAAACCGAGTTGCCGCCCGGAGTGAAGGACGTGGCAGGGCTGCTCGATTGGCTGCGATCGCGCGGCGGCGGATATGCCGAGGCGCTGCGTGACCTTTCGGTCGTCCGGGTAGCGGTCAATCAAAACTATGTCGGGCTCGAGCACCCCGTCCGGGAGGCTGACGAGATCGCGGTCTTCCCGCCGGTGACCGGAGGCTAGGACGATGATCCGCGTGCAGCGCGAGGATTTCGACGTCGGCGCCGAGCTCGAACGCTTGGCGGCCGGCAATCCCCGGATCGGCGGGGTCGCCAGCTTCATCGGATTGGTCCGTGACCTGGGCGGTAATGACCGCGTCTCGGCCCTGACGCTCGAGCACTATCCCGGCATGACCGAGAAAAAACTCAGCGAAATCGAAACCGAGGCGCATCGGCGCTGGCCGCTCGATGCCGTACTGATCATCCACCGCTACGGCCGGCTCGTGCCGGGCGACCGCATTGTGCTCGTTGCCACGGCCTCGCCGCACCGCGAAGCTGCGCTCGCCGCCTGCCAATTCCTGATCGACTGGTTAAAGACCGACGCGCCCTTTTGGAAGAGCGAGGAAACTCCCGCCGGCGAACGCTGGGTCGTCTCCCGACCCGAGGACGAAGCCGCGAAGCGGCGTTGGACGACACATCCGAAATAGCCCCTCTGGGTTCGGGCCAGCAACCACCGACGGCTACGCGCGTCAAGGTAGCTGCTCGATCCGTCCCAGACGGCGATCTATATTGTTGAGCCGACCGGCCAAAATTGCCCCTGTCATTGCGAGGCGCGCATCGCGCGACGAAGCAATCTCGTGCTGGGGAGTCTCGGTGGGCACGAGATTGCTTCGCTGCGCTCGCAATGACAGTTGGAATTGGTGGTGCAAGCTGATCGGAATCTGCGTTAAGCAGCGTTCGCCACCTGCTTGCCGACCGTGCGGTCGTAATCTTCCCACATCAGCCGGCAGATCGTGCCCGGCGTAAAGCGGTGATGGCCGTGCTCGCCGATGATTTCGCCGACTGGGGTCACCTCGGCCGCCGATCCGGTCAGGAACACCTCTTCGGCCTTGACAAGCTCCTCCGGCATGATCGGCCGCTCGACCACCTTGATGCCCCGCTGCTTTGCCAGTCCGATCACCGTCTGGCGGGTGATCCCGTTCAGAAAGCAATCCGGTGTCGGGGTGTGCAGCTCGCCATTGATGACGAGAAAGATGTTGGCTCCGGTGCCCTCGGCGAGGCGGCCGCGCCAATCGAGCATCAGCGCGTCGTCACACCCGTTGGCCTCGGCCTCGTGCTTCGCCATCGTGCAGATCATGTAGAGCCCCGACGCCTTCGCCGCGGTCGGCGCCGTGTGAGGCGCCGGACGAGCCCATTTCGCCCATTGCATGCGGATCCCTTTGGCGCGCGCCTCCGGCGAGAAATAGGCTGGCCAGTCCCAGGCGGCGAGCGCCAGATGGATCTTGGTCGCCTGCGCCGAGACACCCATCTGCTCGGCGCCGCGCCAGGCGATCGGTCGGACATACCCGTCGACGATATTGTTCGACGAGATTACCTCCTGCGTCGCCTTTGCCAGATCGTCCATCCCGGCCGGTACCTCGAAGCCCAGGATCCGCGCCGAGTTGTGGAGGCGCTCGTTATGGTCCTCCAGACGGAAAACCGTGCCGTTGTACACGCGCTCGCCTTCGAACACGCAACTCGCATAGTGGAGCCCATGGGTCAACACGTGGAGCTTTGCATCGCACCAAGGGACGAGGCGGCCATCGTACCAGATGAAGCCGTCACGATCGTCGAACGGGATCACGGACATCGGTCTTCCTTGCACCTTCGAGTGATCCGGCCGGTGCAGGAGGCAACACGGCCGACGATATGTCCCCTGGAACTTTATATCCCGAAGGACGCCAGACAAGTGTCAAAGGTTGCGTGATAAGTCAACATGTCTGACATAAATTTGCCGGCTCATCCGCCTGTCATAGCCGAGGAGGAGGTGCGGCAGGGGATCGAGCTGCTGTTTTTTGCCTATCGTGATTTCACCGCCGAGCCCGATGCGATCTTGGCGCGATACGGTTTTGGCCGCGCCCATCACCGCGTCATCCATTTTGTCGGACGACACCCGCAGATGACCGTCGGCGAGCTCCTGGCGATCCTGCGCATCACCAAGCAGAGCCTGAGCCGCGTCCTCGGCCAGTTGGTTCGGCAGGAATTCATCCTGCAGCAAGCCGGCTCGCACGATCGCCGGCAACGTCTCCTCGAACTGACGCCAAAGGGGCGCGATCTCGAACGAAAGCTTTCGGAGCCGCAGCGGGCGAGGATCGCCAACGCCTACCGCCAAGCTGGACCGCGGGCTGTGGAGGACTTCCGGGAAATCATGCTGCGGATCATCGCTGCAGAAGATGACCGGCGCCGCTTTGCTCCCCTGCGGCCGAAGAAGCATTAACGCGACATCCGTCGTATATTCCTTCGCGTGACGAGCGCACCCGACCCCGATCTCTCCGAGCCTCATCTTCTCGTCGTCGACGACGATGCACGCCTACGGGGACTGTTGCGGCGTTATCTGTCGGACAGCGGGTTTCGGGTGACCGCCGCCGCCGATGCGGGCGAGGCGCGCTCCAATCTCGCGAGCTTCGCCTTCGACCTCATCGTGCTCGACGTCATGATGCCGGGCGAGAGCGGGTTGGAACTGACCCGCGCGCTGCGTGCGGAAGGGCGCATCCCGGTACTGTTGCTGACGGCAATGGCCGAGCCCGAGGACCGGGTGAATGGGCTCGAACAAGGGGCTGACGATTACCTCTCCAAACCCTTCGAACCGCGCGAGCTGGTCCTGCGGATCCGCAATCTCCTGCAGCGCCGGCCGGCAACCGACGTCGTATCAAAAGACATCCGTTTGGGCGGCTGCCGGTTCGATGTCGTGCGCGGCGAGCTCTACCGCGGCGGCGACGCGGTGCATTTGACCGCGGCCGAGGCGGGGCTGCTGTCGATGCTGGCCCAGAAGGCGGGGCAGGCCGTGTCGCGCGAGGAACTGTCGATATCGCTGAGCGGCAATGTTCGCAATGTCGATGTGCAGATGACCCGGCTGCGACGCAAGATCGAGCGCGATCAGCGGTTCCCGCGCTATCTGCAGACCGTTCGCGGTACCGGGTATATTCTCAAACCCGATTGACGTCAGCGGGTCCAGCAGTGACGGCGCACGACATCGACGCTGATCTCTCCGGCTCAGAGCCGGATAACGAGTTCGAGATCCGGCGGGATCCGTGGATCAAGCGGGTGTTGCCGCGCACCATGTTCGGGCGTTCGCTGCTGATTGCCGTGATGCCGCTCATCTTGCTGCAAGCAATCGCGACCTGGGTGTTTTACGATCGGCACTGGGCCGCTGTTTCCTGGCGGCTCTCGGCGGCGGTAGCCGGCGATGTCGGTCTGCTGGTCGATGCGTTGAAGCTCACCACTTCGCCGGCCGAAACCGCCCAGCTGCTGGAACGTGCGAAGGCGCAAACCGACCTCGACGTCACGATCGGCCGCGCTAAGACGCTCCCCCCAGTATCGCCTGCGACCGGCAAGCTTGTTGAAGACCAGCTCAACCAGGCAATAGAGGGCCGCTTAAACTACCCCTTTCGCATCGACCTGCTGGATGACGGGGGTGCCGAGATCAAGGTTCAGCTTTCTGATGGCGTGCTGTCGGTCGGTGTGCCGCGCAATCGGCTGTACAGCTCGACAACCTACATTTTCGTGATGTGGATGTTGGGTTCCTCACTGGTCCTGTTCGCCGTGGCCACTGTCTTTCTGCGCAACCAGGTAAAATCGTTGCGCCGGTTGGCGGAAGCAGCCGACAACTTCGGCAAGGGCCTCGCCGTTCCGTCCTTCAAGGTCGAGGGGGCTGTCGAGATCCGGCGTGCCGCAATCGCCTTTATGACAATGCGCGATCGGTTGCAGCGCCAGGTTCGGCAACGCACGCAGATGCTCGCCGGGGTGTCGCACGATCTGCGCACACCCTTGACGCGGATGAAGCTCGCCCTCGAGCTGCTCGGCAACGATGCGGCCGTCGCGGAGCTGAAATCGGACGTCGCCGAGATGGAGCACATGGTGCACGGCTATCTCGATTTTGTGCGCGGCGAAGGGACTGAGGCATCTGTCGAAACCGACATCTCACTCTTGATCGAGGATCTCGCTGCCGATTTGCGGCGCGAAGGAACCCCCCTTACGGTCACTCCGCCGCCGGAATTTGTGATGCCGGTGCGGCCGAATGCGCTGCGCCGTTGTCTCGGCAACTTGATCGGAAATGCACGTCGTCACGCGAGCCACGTCTGGCTAACCGGGCTCGTCGCGGCGGACGGGATCGATATCCTGGTCGATGACGACGGACCCGGCATTCCGCCGGCCAATCGTGCCCGCGTGTTCCGGCCGTTTGTCCGGCTCGATACATCACGTAACCCGCTGACCGGCGGCGTCGGCCTTGGCCTGACCATCGCCCGCGACGTGGCGCGCAGTCACGGCGGCGACATTAGGCTGGAGACCTCTCCCCGGGGTGGCCTGCGTGCACGGGTCCATCTGCCGCGGTGACCTCGGTCAGATCCGGGTTTTCAACTTTGTTTCGCCTCTCCCTTTGAAATAAAAGGCCGTGCTACAGCCGCAGCACGGCCAGAGAAATATTACAGCCTAGAACTTACCGTGCCGCTTGTTGCTTTGCGAGGTCGCGAAACTCGTCGAGCCCCTCGGTCGCGCGCTTGCGCAGCACGTCGGCTGCCTCGCTGCCGGCCTTGGTCGCCAACATCGTGATTTCGCGGCCGTTATTGACGCTCTTTTCGAGCATCTGTTTGGCGTATTCGGTGTTCTTTGCGATCCGGTCTTCAGCCGAAGCCGGCTGGGCGAGATCGCGCAACAGCGCCGAGACATCCTCGACCGCCTGACGGGTAATTTCGATCTGGCGCTTCGCGACGGCCTGCATGCCCTCCACCGCAAGCTGGTTGGCTTGGCTAAATGCCTCGATGTTGCGGCGCTGGTATGCCATCACCGCCTCGAGGTCGAATGGACGGAAGCGGAAATCAGCCATCATCTTGGTGACATCGAAATCGAAAAAGGTGGGGCGTGCTTCAGACATGAATAGGGGTTCCGGTCTGGGGGAAGCTTCGGGTTATTGTGCGCTGCACAACGAAAGCTATATCGGCCCTTGCTAAGGCGGCGTCAAGACCTTTTTTGCGCTGCAGCAATTCAGACGGGAACCGGTTCCCCGCCGGAGCGTCGGCCGGGCGCCGATCCGAACCATCCTTCAATCCTGCGCAGCCGAGTATCGAGCGCCGCCATCGTTCGCGCAAGATCCTGTGAATCATCGCGCTGCCAAATGCGCATGGCCGAAAGATAAGCTGCGGCGGCTAGCTTGACCGCGATCGCGCCCCGCACTCCGCTGGTGGGGATTTCGGCCGCTTCGAGCATCCACCGCATCGAGCGCAGCAGTGAGGCGCCGACGCACAGCGCGGTCACGGGGTCACCCAGCAAATCGCGACGCAGCACGTCGAGCGCGGGCTTGTAGGGTTGTAGTGCGTCGAATCGCCGCATCAACAGATCGAACAACCGGTCCCGCGCCCGCTCGTCCGGCTCGGCGGCCGGCGGATCGGCCAGCACGATCTGGTCAATCCGGTTATAGAGTCCGCAGAGGATCGCCTGTTTGGAATGAAAGATTCGATACACCTGAAGGATCGGAAGTTCGGCTGCGGCGGCGATCGCGCTGAGCGACAATCTCCTCCACCCTTCGGTCGGTATCACGGCGAGGGTCGCATCGATGATCCGGTCGGCCTCGTTCCGCTGAGCGCCGGAGTTGCGGCCACGCCCGCTCGTCCTGGCCGTTCTTGCCATCTCAGCCCGCGAGCTCGCGCGACCGGGCCGCCGCCGCCGCAACCGCGCGCCCGATCAGCGGTTCAAGACCGTCGGCACCCATCAGCACGTCGAGCGCGGCGCGGGTGGTGCCTCCGGGGCTCGTGACGTTCTCTCGGAGCTGCGCGGGGCTCTCCTTGGAGATGCGGGCCAGCTCGCCCGATCCTGCGACGGTCGCGCTGGCCAGCTGCAAGGCTAAATCTGAAGGCAAACCCTCGGCTTGCCCCGCTCGGGCGAGCGCCTCGATCAGCAAGAACACGTAAGCCGGGCCGCTGCCGGAAACCGCCGTGACCACGTCCATCAGCGCTTCGTCTTCGACCCAGGCGCTCTCGCCGATAGCGGCGAGGAGACGATCGCAGAGTTGCCGCTGACCGATCGTCACGCGAGGGTTGGCGTATGCGACCGTGATGCCGCGGCCGATCGCTGCCGGGGTGTTGGGCATCGTCCGGACGATCGCCGCGCGACCGAGCTGGCGGGCGAGGCCAGCGAGCGTCTTGCCGGCGACGATCGACACAAACAATGTCTCCGGGCCAGCCCAGGACCGGTAGTTCGCCACCACTTCGTCGGCGAGTTGCGGCTTGACTGCAAATACCACGGCGTCCGGCTTCAGCTTCGTCGGCAGCTCCTGCGGGGAGGAATACCAGAGGATTTCGGCTGCCGATCCAAACCCGGCCGGCACCCCGGTCGGCTCGACCACCACACAGCTTGACGCCACTCTGGCCGCAACCCAGCCGCGCAGCATCGCGGTCCCCATTTTTCCGCAGCCAACGAGGACGAGACAACGTGCCGGACGCCTGCCATCCTCCACGTCAGGGCGCCTCTGGCTCACGCCTCTCCAACCGGGTCGATCATCGCAGAGGCGATCGCTTGAGAGGGTGACTTGCCGCCCCAGACGACGAACTGAAACGCAGGATAAAACCGCTCGCATTCCGACAAGGCGATATCGACGAGATCCTCGACTTGTTCCGCACTCGCCGCCGAAATACCGCGCAACAAGACGGCATGGCGGAAGGCCGGCGAATTTTCCTCGGCGGAAAGGTCAAAATGCCCAAGCCAAAGCTTTTCGTTGGCAAGGGCAAGAAGCTCGTACACGGCGCTGCGGCGGCCCTTTGGCACCTTCATGTCGAAGCCGCAGGAGAAGTGCAGAGCGCAGAGTTCCTCCTGCCAGACAAAATACATCCGATAATCGCACCAGCGGCCGGAAATCTCGACGACGAGTTCCTCCTCGCTGGCGCGATCATGTGCCCAGTCGTTGGCGATGACGATCTCCTCGACAAGGTCGATGGGGTTGCCGGAAAACGGCGTCGGTTCGACGATTGACACGGATGTCATCAAGCCCTCCTCGGGCGGCTCGACGGGAGCGTCACGCAATCAAGCTGCCGATGTACAAACGATGACGCAAGCCAACATTTCGCTGCCTTTTAGTTGTCTCAACAATCGGGAAAGTCGGCGGTGGTTTCGTTCGTCGCGATCTCGAGCGCGGCGAGCCGCAATTCGAGCCCGGCGAACCGCCTCTGCAGATCTTCCTGCTCGGCAGCGCGCCTTTGCCGCCATCGCCTTGACCGCCTCGAACTCGTCGCGGCTGACGAGATCCATGCCGGCGAGCACTCTTTCGAGCTGCTCCCGGATGCGCGTTTCGACCTCGCTCTTGACACCCGAAAGCGTCCCCATCGCGCCCGCGGCAACCCGAGCGAGATCATCGAAAAACCGGTTCTGGCTCTGCATCGCCTCGTCCTCCGCTTCGCGCTGCGGTTGCGCCCTCATATATGGGCGTGCGCTAGCACGAAGGGCACGCAAACGAAAAGCATTTCGCCGCGCAAACGCCAAGCTCGCCGGAAGATCTCAACGCCGGGCGGGTTTGAAGGCGGGCATCACCTCCTCGGCGATCCACTGGAACTGTTCGAGCATCGTCGCCTTCGGGGTGCCGATCGGGCTTGAAAGGCTGATGTGCTCCATCCCGGGATAGCGCTCCTCGAAGCCCTTCAACATCTCGACGAGCTGGGCCGGGGTGCCGGCGAACCAGGAACCCAGATCCATGTAGTGCTCGACCGTCGGCACCCCGGCAGCCGCCCAACCGCCGCGCCGCGCTACCGCGGCCACCTGCTCCGGGGTCAGCCCCGGCACAAAGCCCAAGGGCGCGAACATTTTGACGTGCTCTTCGTAGATCGGCGTGATCTCGCGGATCGCCTGCTCGCGGGTTTTCGCGAGATGAATGTGCAGACCGAGCTGCAGGTTTTCGCCGAGCTTGAGATGCTTGCCGACCCTCGCCGCCGCGTCTTGATAGCCGGTGATCGGCCCCGCCTGCATCGTTGCCGCGCCGCCGCCGACCGCGCCCTTGATGCCGTGCTTGACCATGAAGTCGAGCCCGCGCGGGTTGGCGCTGACGATCGGCTGCCAGCACTCGACCGGCCGGTGGATCGGGCGAGGAACGAGGGTCAGTTCCTTCAGCGTATAGCCGCGGTACGGAACCTCGGGCGGCAAGGTGTAGTACTTGCCCTTGTGCGAAAATGATTCCTCGTTGAACGCCTTGAAGATGATCTCGACCTGCTCCTCGAACAGCTCGCGATTGGCGTTCTGATCCAGCATCGGCGCGCCGAACGTCTCGACCTCGCGGGTGTGATAGCCGCGGCCCACCCCGAAGATCGTCCGGCCGCCGGTCAGGATGTCGGCGGTCGCGAAATCCTCGGCCAGACGCAGCGGGTGCCACATCGGCGCGATGTTGAAGGCGCAGCCGATCTTGATTTGTTTGGTCACATGCGCGAGGTGCACCGCCAGCATGAGGTCGTTGGGGATGCACTCGTAGCCTTCGTGCTGGAAATGGTGCTCGGCGAGCCACAAGGTATCGTAGCCGAGCGCGTCCATCTTCTTCGCGATCGCCTCGGTTTTCTCGAAGACGCTCGCCAGATGCTCGTTCGAGTAGCGCCGCTCGTTGGCGGGAGTGGTGTCTTGCCCGCGGTCGGGGAGATCGACGTGGCCGGCATACACCGTCGTAAATTTCGTGATCATGCTGGGTCCCTCCGGATCGTCTGAGAGCTGCCGCCAGTCTGTCCCAATTTCGCGTTCTTTGCTACCAAACGTCGCTCAAAGCGAAGGGGCTCTATCGAATGGAATACGTGACGCTCGGCCGCACCGGGCTCAGGGTCAGCGTCGCCGGGCTCGGCTGCGGCGGGTTCAGCCGGCTCGGGCTCGGCACCGGCAAGAGCGAAGCGGAAGCCGTCGCCCTCGTCCGCCAAGCGCTGGATTTGGGGGTCAACCTGCTCGACACCGCCGCGGTCTACGGCACCGAAGGCGTCGTCGGTCAGGCGATCAAAAGCGTGCCTCGCGACAGCGTCGTGATCGCCACCAAGGCGTGGATCCCGCGCCGCGAGGGTCGCTCTGCTGCGGAGCGCGCCGTGGCGAGCCTCGATAATTCGTTGCGGCAGCTCGGTACCGACTATGTCGACATCTTCCAGCTGCACGGTGTTTCGCCCGCGGCCTATGACCAGGCGCTCGATGTCATTGCACCCGCGCTCCTCAAGGAGCGGGAAAAGGGCAAGCTCAGGTTCCTCGGCGTGACCGAGACGGGCTCCTCGGACCCCGAGCACGCAATGGTCCGGCGCGCCGTCGAGGACGGGGTATGGGACGTGGTCATGGTCGCTTTCCACATGATGCACCAGAACGCGCGAACCCAGGTATTCCCGCGGACCATCGCCAATCGCGTCGGGACGTTGCTGATGTTCGCCGTGCGCAACATCTTCTCGCGACCCGAGCGCCTTGCCGCTGCTCTGCGCGAGCTGACGGCGAGCGGTCAGCTGCCGCGCTGGCTCGCCGATGCTCCGAACCCGCTCGGCTTCCTGATACATGCAGCGGGAGCGAGCACGATCACCGAGGCCGCCTATCGCTTTGTGCGCCACGAGCCGGGTGTCGATGTCGTTCTGTTCGGCACCGGCGACCCGGATCATTTGCGGGCGAACATTGCTTCTCTGCTGGCGCCGCCGCTCCCCTTGGCGGACCGGCAAACCCTCACCAAGCTGTTCGGCCATCTCGTCGGAGTCGGGCTCGACCCGCCCTACAGCATGCCCGGGCTCAGCTCCGCATAACCGCGCCCAAAAGCCGCCCGGGCGGCTTAACCATCCCGAGATGAGAGCACGTGTCATCATGCTGAAATAAAATGGTGGTATTCGAGCAAAAATAGTTTCGGAACCTCTATGCTCGAATACGTGCATTTTGTACCTGGGCGATTACGGCTTAAGATCACCACACTGAAGAGCCAACGCAGAGCGGCCGAAGCCGAAGCCGTTGTTGCCGCAATCCCGATGGTGACGAGCGCGGTGGCAAATCCGCTGACCGGCAGTCTCACGATCAATTTTGACCGGCAGCAGCTTTCAATTGGCGATTTGTGGGAAAAGCTGCGGGTGCTGGGCTACGTTTCGGAGAACCGTCCGGAGCCCACCGTGGACAGTCCCGAGGTGGATCGATTTCGGGCGCGTGCGTAGCCGCCGCGCTTATCGAAGCCGTCGTCCAGCATTCGGCGCAGGCCTTGGTCCGCGCGTTGCTTTAATCGTCGACGCGGCGCGATAACGGCCGGTTCGTTCAGGCGGTAGCGTGATGCTCCTGCGCCGCCCCCGTCCGGTCTTCGCGGCACCTGTCGGTCGGCGCTAGCCTCCTGATCTAGTTCGGCTCTCGCCTCGGCGACGAGATCGGTCGCCATTTCCCCTATCTCGCTCAGGGTTTCGCGGTAGAAAACCATACCGCCCTTTATCAATGTCTTGGCCGCCGGCCGCAAAATGCTCCCCATCGTCTGGATAACGGTCGGCCCGAATATTATGGCGCCGACTCCTATGGCGAGACCAGCCGCGAGATTGCCTTTGAACACGTCTTCAATCAGGGCCATTGATCCCTCCGATATAACAGGTCGAGCGCAGTCAGTCGCATTACCGTGACAGGCTCGCATAATGAAGATGATACCGAGCCCAGCCGATGTTCAAAGTATCTTCCGTGCTCCGCATTCCATCGGCATGTCGGTAAGCGCGCAGGATTTTCAACGACGCGGCCTTCGTCGAAATCGCCTGATTGCGACGGCGCTGCTCGGAGCGATGGCGGCGCTGTTCATCTCTACCACCTTGGCACCGCAGCCGGGGTTCTGGATCCTGCTTGTTCGGGCAACCGCCGAAGCCGCCCTCGTCGGCGGGCTCGCCGATTGGTTCGCGGTGACCGCGCTCTTCCGGCAGCCGCTCGGCCTGCCAATACCGCACACCGCGATCTTGCCCAGGAACAAGGATCGCATCGGAGAAGGATTGGCGATCTTCATCGAGCGTAATTTTCTGTCGCCAGATATCCTGAGAGCGAAGCTTCGGTCGATCGATCCGGCGCGCCTCGTCGCCGATTGGTTGTCGATGCCGGCAAATGCCGATGCCATCGCTCGCCGCCTCGTGCGCATGCTGCCGCATATGATCAACGCCATCGATGACCGCGATTTTCGCGTGTTTATCGGCGAGTCGCTGGGTCGGCATCTGGCGGACATTGAACTCGCCCCGCTGCTCGGCCGGGCAATCGTCGTGCTGACGGCAAACGGCTTTCACGAGACCCTGCTCGACCGGTTGCTGGATTTCTGCCGCGAATTTCTCGAAGAGCGGGAAGAGCAGCTCTATATGGCGGCGGAGGCGCAACGCCGCCGATGGTGGATTCCAAAGGCCATCAACCGGCAAATCGCCAGGGCGATTATCGGCGGGGTGAAGGAGCTCCTCTCGAAGCTGCGGGAATCGGGCACCCCGGCACGCCGGAACCTGCTCCGGGAGATCGAGCGGCTCGCCGAGCAATCTGCGAACGTCGCCTGTCTATCGCGCGCGTGTCGAAGAGGCGAAATTGCGCCTGCTCGAAGACGTGGAAGTCAAAGCGTGGCTAGGCTCGGTGTGGGGTGATACCAAGCGGGTACTGCTGGCCGATTTTGCCTCTCCGCAATCGCGCATCGATCAGGCGCTCGGCGCCGTGATCTGTTCGCTCGGCCACCATCTGCGTGCCGATACGGCAATGCGCAAGCGGGTCAATCGCACGATCGAAGCAATGGCATTGGAAGTCGTGCCCTGGCGCACCGGACTGGCACAATTCCTTATCGAGGTTGTGCGGCAGTGGGATGCCAGCAGCTTCACCAACCGGATCGAACTCGTTGTCGGTAGTGACCTCCAGTACATCCGCATAAACGGAACATTGGTCGGCGGTCTGGTCGGGTGCCTCCTTTACCTGCTGTCGGCTGCTTTGGAGTGACCAAGTTTCGACGCTGCTGACGCCGCTCTGCGCAAGGCAATCAGCGAGCAAGTGCTGGTGCTCCTCCGCTCGTTCCGGAAGCGCGCAACGGTGGAGCAGATCGGACTGGGCGCAGCGCGCGACGGCGGCCGGTTACCAAGTAGCCTTGCGCAGCGATTTACGACGTTTTCGGCGCAACTTTTAGCGATTCGTTAATGTTCTGTTTGCAATTTAGGCGTGAACTCCGCCTAGCAGAAGGATCACCAGGTTGCGCTTTTTTCAAGATCTCACGAATGATAAACGGGGCGTCACTGCTATCGAATATGCGCTGATCGCGGCATTGATAGCGATCGCGGCCATTGCCGCCTTTACTCTAGTGGGGACGAGTTTTAGCACCACCTTTAGTTCTATCGCGAACCAGCTCTAGTAGTTTCCGCCCGTGGTAGAGGCTTGCCCTGGCATTTGCCTTGGCCGACGGGTGGGTGTGTCCGCCTACCTGACCCCCCAATCGACGGGTAGTCCGCTCGCGACCCGGCTCGGCTTCACGGTCCTGCCGGTGCTCAGCGGAACGCGGGAATGATGTGCTCGGCGAAGAGCTCGATTTGGCGCATCTCCTCCTCCCACGGCATGAAGCCCTGATCGAAGAACCAGCCGAACCATTCGAGATCACCCTCGCCGTGCACCGTCGCCAGCTGCTCGATGTCCCTCTTTACCTGGTCGACGGTGCCGGCGAGCGCGTATTTGGTTTTGCGATACCGTTCGACGGTCCATTCGGACTGCGGCAGCATGGCCGGCGGCGGGTATTTTTCCGCGTCCTCAGGCAGGCGGAATGCCTCGGCAAAACCGAAGCCATTGAAATAATGGTAAAAACCGGCAAAGTTGGTGTCGCGGAACAGCGCCGCCGCCTCCTCCTCGGTGCGGCCGAAATGGACGGCGCGGAAGGCGCCGACGCTCTCGCCGAGCCCGAGGCTGCGACCGCTCTCTGCCGCCACCTCCCGGTAGAGTCGGCACAGGCGCAGGAAATCGGGCGGATAGGAGACGAGGATCCACGGGACGACACCCGATCGCGCGGTATAGCGGATCGTGTTCTCGCTCACCGAGAACGGCTGGAAAATCGGCGGATGGGGATCCTGATACGGCTTCGGCACCACGCAGATCTTGCGGACGACGCCCTCGTCGTCGACCTCGCCAGGGGCGCCGTAAGTGCGGGTCCATTCGGCAACCGGCCAGCGCCGGATGCCCTCCTCGTAGGGAAATGGGACCTTGTAGTACTCGCCGTTGTATTCCCACGCCTCCTCGGTCCAGGCCTTCTTGATGACTTTGAGGGTCTCCTCGTAGACCCGACGGTTGTGGTTGTCGATCGCCGAGCCATCCATCGGAGCGCCGGTGACGTGGTATTGCTGGCCGAGCACGTTGACCCAGCGGTCCTGGTAACCGCGGGCAAAGCCGGCATAGATACGCCCCTTGGTCAGGTGATCGAGCACGGCGAGCTCCTCGGCGAGCCGGATCGGATCCCATGACGGCAACACCAGGCCCAACGGCGAGAACTTGATGCGCTTGGTTCGGGCCGCGAGATCGGCATAGAGCAGAAGCGGCGCCACCGAGGTCTCGTAACCCTCGGAATGGAGGTGATGCTCAGTCGTCGCAAACACGTCGAAGCCGGCTTCGTCGGCGAAGACGGCAAGCTTGCGCAGCTCGTCCAGCATCTGCTGGTAGCGTTCGTTGTTCCGCCCGATCGGTCGCAGACGTTTGCGCTCCTCGAGCGTCGCGGGAACGGTCGGGAGCACGAAGAGCATGAATTTCATCGGTCGCCTCCTCCTATTATCTTTGGTTAAGCGGGAAAGATAGCCGCTGCTCGGGGTGGAAGCAATTTTGGGCGGCTGCGTTTGCTGGACCCGGGTAACCCAGGAAGTGAGGCCGGCTAACGCCGAAAATAAGCAACCTGGGACATTGTCTCACGCAGGTCGTTCGGTTAACCTTCGTTCAGGATCGGCAAGACTGATCGAAATGATCGAATGAGCCGCCCTGCGGCTGCAACGGGAGGAGCGAATGAAGTCCATTCTCCGCAACGTGCTCGTTGGCCTGGCTACCGTAATTGCCGCATGCGCCTTGCTCCCCGGCGCGGCATCCGCAGACCCGCCGCAAGGTATGCGGCTCTACGTGTTCTCCTCCGGCGAGCTCACGCTCGACAAATCGGGGTTGCAAACCGGGGCCACCGGGAAGATCACGATCCCGGTCGCCTTCTTCCTGATCAAGCATCCCAAAGGCAACGTGCTGTTCGATACTGGGAACAACGACAAGATCATCACCGATCCGACCTATTGGGGGCCGCTCGCCGCCGCGCTCAACCCCGGCCGCAGCCCCGATATCGCGATCGATGCCCAGCTCGACAAGATCGGCGTCAAGCCCTCCGACATCAATTATGTGATCCTTGGGCATATGCACCTCGATCACGCCGGCAATGTCGGCAAGTTCCCGGCTGCGACCGTGGTTTATCAACGCGACGAGATCGTCAACGCGTTCTGGCCTAAGCCCGGCTACGGCTGCTGCTTACATCACCGGCGACTTCGCGATGCTGCGCAGCGACGTGGGCCAGCCCCAAGTCAACCGGGTGAAGGTGATCGAGCTCAACGGCGACCTCGATCTGTTTGGCGACGGCAGCATCTACATCCATCGCCAGGTCTCGCACACTCCCGGGAGTGAGATGGTCGTGGTGCGCCTGCCGAAGACCGGCCCCGTCGTGCTGACCAGCGATGCCTGCTACCTGATGGAGAATTTGCAGAAGGACATTCTGCCGAGTGTAGCTCTCGCCTACGATCCCGCCGGGATGCTGGATGGCTATGCCTGGATCAAACACCTGATGTCGGCGGAAGGCGCGGACGTGATCTTCGCGCACGATTCCGAGACCTTCAAGAAACACAAGCACTCGCCCGAGTATTACGAATAGGCCGCTGCACCGCCACAATAACGTCTGGTCCGGCCGCGCGAGCAGATTAGCCGCGCGGCCATCGCAGCCCAGGTGATCGTAGGTCAATGCCGGACCTTGTCGTCGTTGATCGACTGGTGAAGCGCTACGGTCCGCGTGTTGCCGTGCGCGGTGTTTCGTTCGAGATCGAAGAAGGCGAGGTGATCGGTCTGCTCGGGCCGAACGGTTCCGGTAAGAGCACGATTCTGCGTGTACTCGCTGGGTATTTGCCGCCTTCAGCTGGAAGTGTCCGCATCGCCGGGATCGACGTGGCGGGCGACTCGCTCGGCGCACGGCGGCAGGTCGGCTATGTGCCCGAGGATGCCCCCATCTACGACGCCATGCGGGTAGCCGAGTTCTTGCACTTCATGGCCGCGATCAAGGGCGTGCCCGGCCGCGCAACTCGTGGCGCGGTCGCAACGGCCGCCGAGCGGCTGGACCTCGGGCCGGTGCTCCGCATGCCGATCGGTAAGCTGTCGCGCGGTTATCGCCAGCGCGTGGCCATTGCGCAAGCGTTGGTGAACGACCCGCCACTGCTGATCCTCGACGAGCCGACGAATGCCCTCGATGCCTATCAGGTGATCGCGGTGCGCGCACTGGTCCGCTCACTGGCCGGGCGACGCACCGTGCTGGTCGCCTCGCACGTGCTGACGGAGATCGAACGTCTCGCCAGCCGGGTGATGATCCTGCTCGACGGCCGGCTATTGACAACCGATGCAATGCGCGAAGCCGACCACGCGCGACTACTCCGACTGCACGTCGCCGGGCCAGCTCCGGCGATCCTCGCCGCGTTGCGGCTGATAGCCGGCGTCATCGGCGCCGTGCCGGGCGATGACGCCCAAAGCTACGTCGTCGAGATGGCGCCGGGACGGCTCGAGGCAGCCGACCTCGCCCGGGCGATCGTCGGCCAGGGTTTCGCCCTGTCCGAGTTAGTGGAAGTGAAACCCGACCTCGAGCGCGTGTTCCTCGATTTGACGCGGCGCGCCCCGGCAGCGGAAGCGAACGCCGCATGAGGACCTTCGCTGCGCTGCTCCTCAAGGAGGAAAAAGCGATCTTCACTTCGCCGATCGCCTATGTCGTGCTGTCGGTGTTCCTGATCATCATGGGTTATACCTTCACCTTGACGTTATTCGTCAGCCACGTCCCGACGCTGGTGCATCTGTTCTTTCAAATCTACGTGCTGTTCCTGCTGACCGTGCCGATCATCACGATGCGTCTGGTGGCCGAGGAGCGGCGGCTGCGCACGATCGAGATGCTGCTCACCGCCCCGGTCTCCGAACCGGCCGTGGTATTCGCGAAGTATCTGGCGAGCCTCAGCCTCGTCGTGCTGATGCTGGTGCTTTCGGGGGCTTATGCGATCACGCTCGAGATTCTCGGCCAGCCCGATTGGGGGCCGATCTACAGCGGCTATCTCGGTCTGTTCCTGCTCGGCGCTGCCCTGGTCGCCGTCGGGCTGACGACGTCGAGCCTGGTCAACAATCAGATCATCGCGGCGCTGCTGTCGCTGAGCCTCTTCCTGCTGCTGTGGATCATCGACCATTTCGGCTGGATGCTGCCCGATCCATTCGATGCATTGGTGGTGAACCTCTCGCTGCTGGTGCATTTCACGCCATTTGCGACCGGCTCGATCTTCCTCTCCGACGCCGGCTTTTTCATCAGCGTAGCGCTGCTAGCCCTGTTCCTCAGCGTACGAGCGCTGGCGAGACGCTGAGAAAGCATCGCATGCTGCGTCTATCGGTCCGTTTACTGTTTGAAGTCGCGCTGTTCGTCCTAGCGCTCGGCCTCGGCGCGACGGCGGCGCTCGGCCCGGTCGACGAGACGGTCGCCGATGGGCTTTATTTTGGCGCCTGGTGCGCCGCTATGCTGCTGATTTTCTCGCTCGGGCTGCGCCTGCCGCTCCATTTGCGGGGCCGTCTGGCGCGTCTTGCCAACCCCGGCATAGTGAGCGCTGCACTGGGCTTGGCGCTGCTCGGCAACATTGCGCTCTATCGGCACGACGCGCATTTCGACGCCACCGTCAGCGGCCGCTTCACACCGCCGCCGGAACTGCAGACGATCGCCGACAGCCTGCAGCAAGACGTTGTCCTGACCTATTTCTACAACCACAAGGATGATGACGCGTACGCCGCAAAGCAGGTGCTCGCCGTCGTTGGACGCCAACATCCGCGTCTGAGGGTGCGGGCGCTGGACCTCGACACGGAACTCACCGCGGCGCGTGATTACGGCGTAAAAATGTACAACACCGTCGTTGTCGAGGCGGAAGGCCGCCGCACGCAGATCGAGAACACAGTGGATCTGCGCCAGATGGCCTATGCCGTGGAGCGCGTGCTGCAGCGGCGCACCCAGACGGTTTGCTTCGTCACCGGGCATGGCGAACATTATGCGCCGGGCCATGTGCATTACACTCACGTGGAGACGCTGGGTGGGGATCAGCCGGGCCGTTCGGACGTGCTGGAGGCACCGCCGGACGGGCTCGACCGGCTCAAGCTGGCGATCGAGACGATCGGCTACAGCGATCGCGCGATCGAGCCGGCCACCTCGCCGGCGATGCCCGAGGATTGCGCAGTTGTCGCGGACATTGGGCCCACCAGCGCCTATGCGCCCGCCGAAGTGCAGGCGATGAGGGATTACCTGCTGCGTGGCGGGCATCTGCTGCTGGCGTACGATCCGCGCTTTTCCGTTGCGCCGGAACTGACTTCGTTGCTGAGCGAAGCTAGGGCTTGCGGTGGAAAGCGGGGTGGTGGTCGATCCGCTGAACCACTATGGCACCGACCAGGAACAGGCGGCGGTGCCGTACTATCCGCCGCACCCGATCACGGAGGAGATCGCGCTCACCGTGTTTCCCGGCGCGCGGCCGATCAAACTGCTTGGGCCGATTGGGGGCCTCACCGCCGCCGAGCTGGTTGCGACCAGCAAGGACAGCTACGTGCGACCGCTCCGCCCGACCGGCACTGCCGGTGATGCGGCAGCAGCGCCGGGCCCGCGTTTGCTTGCTGCTGCGGTGCAGGGAACGTGGCCCGACGCCGGCCGTGCGCCATTCCGTCTCGTCTTGGTCGGCAGCGCCAGCTTCGCTGCCAACGCCTTCTTCCCTTACGCGTCGAATGGCGACCTTGCGGTTTCGATGATCCGCTGGCTTGCCGAAGATACCGCCACCCCGCTGCTCAAGCCCGAAGCCTACAGCCTCCCGGAAATGCGGCTGACACATCGTCAGATGCAGGTCACCTTCCTGCTCGTGGAAGTATTACTGCCGATCAGCGTCATGCTGTTCGGCGCGGCCGTGTGGTGGCGGCGACGGTGAGCCGCGCCTTTGCGAGCAGTCTCAGCATCATGGCCGCCTGCCTGATGGCTGGCCTGCTCGGCGCTCATTGCAGTCAGCGGCCGCTGGCCGGTCGATGCCCCGCGCACCCATGTAGAGGCGGGCGGCATCCTGTCGCTTGCCCCGAAGCGTGTGTCGCGCGTCGAGTTTTCCAGCGGTGAGCAGCGGGCCGTCTTCAGTCGCAACTTTCGGGAGGAGTGGCTCTTCAACGATGCCCCGACCGAGCTCGCGATAGCCAGCCACATCGATACGGCCGTTCGGCTGCTCACGATTTCCCATCCGCGGCGCGTGCTTGCGGCAAGTGAGTACAGCCCCGATCAGCTCACCGAGTACGGTCTCGATCCGCCGCATTTCGTGCTTGCCGTTGCAGAGGCCGGCGGCAACACCACACGCGTGGGCTTTGGCGAAGCCACGCCGGCGCAGAACGCGCAATATGTCCGTATCATCGGCCGGCCGGAGCTCTATCTCCTGCCGCGCGACGTGGGCGAAGAGTGGCAACTCGCGCGCGACATGGGCGAACGCGGCGCCAATCTGCTGCTGCCCGTTTCCATCGTGCGAAGTGTGGGCGATCGAGATCGTGAGCCACGGCACGCTCTATCGATTCGAGCGCGATCCCGCAGGTCTTTGGTTCCACCATGTCGGCCAGCACGTTCATACTCCCGGTGGGTTCGTACATCACGCCGACCCTGCGCTGGCACCATTGATCGCGGCCGAGCTTGCCGTGCTCGAGCGTGTGCCGGTTGCGCACATGGTGACCCGGCATCCCGATGCGACGGCGCTCGCCGGCGCTGGCCTCGAGCACCCGTCGACGATCCTGCTGCTCTACAGCCGCGATACAGCCGGGCCAGTGGCGCGTATCGAACTGGGGAACGCGGCCGGAGATGGCCGCGATCGCTACGCCCGCATTCAGCAGAGCGACAGGCTGGTGATTGTTCCGGATGACGCGGCGCAACATCTCAGCCACCCTGCTGCAACTCGCCGGTACGCCGTCATGAGCGTTGCCGTACTCATAGCGCTGATGTCATTCCTCGGCTGTTCCGTCGCCGCACAAGGGCACCAGATCAATCTGACGAATGCCCGCCTTGTAGTCCTCCCGGACCGCACGGTCGATGTCGAGATTGCCATGAAGGGGAGCGACACCGATCGTGCCGCCGGCACCAAGGTGTTCGACGATGCAACCGGTATCGTTGAGCCCACGGCGCTCGCCGCAGCGTCGGCGCCGATCGCAGCGTATATCGAGGAGCACACTGCAGTGCTCGGCGAGGATGGCGCCCGGTGCCGGCCGGGCGCGCCCAAGGTCGCGCCGGATGGCGACGGCGTCGCGGTCCGCATGCCCTGGTTCTGCGCTGCGGATCGCGGACCCGCTGCGCTATCGCTCGACGGTGCTGACCGACGTCTCGCCCGATGCCCGGCAGGTCGTGCTGATCGGCGCCGGTCCCGATGCCGCACAGGATCTTCTGGACGCGAGCCGGACCGAGACGACACTAACTGCGGCAGCGCCGCCGAGCCTCCTTCAGGTGATCGGGCGCTATACCGAGGCCGGGATCGCGCACATCTTCCTCGGCTATGACCACATCGCCTTTCTCGCTGCGGTGGTGCTGTGGGCGCGGCAGCTGTGGCCGGTCGTCAAAATCGTGACCGCTTTTACGATCGCGCACTCAATCACCCTTTCGCTCGCCGCGCTCGACATCGTGCGAATCCCGAGCAGCATCATCGAACCGGCGATTGCCGCCTCGATCGTCTACGTAGCCGCCGAGAACTTCCTATCCCGCGACATCGACAAGCGCTGGCGCGACACCTTCGGCTTCGGCCTGATCCACGGCTTCGGCTTTGCGAGTGCCTTGCAGGAATTCGGCTTGCCGCGAAACGCGCTGATCCCGGCCCTTGCCTCGTTCAATCTCGGCGTCGAGATCGGGCAGATCGCCATCGTCTCCCTTGTCGTTCCGGCTTTGCTGGGAATGGATCGCCTGCTGGCGAACAGCGATGCGCTGGCGGCGCTGCCGAACCCGCTCGGCGCTCGGCGGTCTACGCGATCTCCGCCGTTATCATCGGGTTTGGCAGCTACTGGTTTCTCGCTCGCACCGTGCTTTCAGCCTGGGCACGGTCGGTGACGTAGCCTTACATCTCGGCATAGGTGCCGTTCTTCCAGATGTAAAAGACGTATTTCGGGTCGGTCACGTCGCCTTTCTTGTCCCAAGTCAAGGCGCCGACGACGGTCTGCGCAGTCATCGAATGCAATGCCTTTGACAGATCGTCGAGCTTGACGGATTTGGCCTTGTCCGCGGCCTGGGCAAAAGCTTGGATCGCGGCGTAAGTATAGAGCGTATAGCCCTCGGGGTTGTACGGCGGCTTTTCGGCCATGAACTTGTCGACGACCGACTTGGCGGCGGGAACTTTGCGCGGATCGGAACTCGCTCTCCGGATCGTGCATCAGGTCGGCGACGGTGCGCCAGAGGCGGCGGTTGTCGGCGAGCGCGCGCAAACGCGGAATCGGACCCGCCTCGCGCGCGGCCTTCAGCGCGCCGATCGTGTGGCGAAACACATCAGCCTCCTGCTCGCGCTGGCTGCGATGGGTGGTGGCGGACGTATAGGCGCGCGCCGCGTGCGTCATGGTCTGCATTCGTCTGGAGGCTCCTGCTGGGGTGGTGTCGCAATCGATGTGACGACGCGGCCGAGCACCGCATCTTCGTGCCGGACGATCCGCCGCGTGAGCTTCAGCGCGCGGTAACAGTCATCCGCCTCGGCGGCGGCGAGTGCCTCATCCAGGATCTCGCGCGCAAGCGCCGAGGTTGTGGCCTCCTTGAACGCGCCGACAAGTCCCCGTGCGGCAATCAGGCCCTGCGCGCGTTCATCTTCGGTGCCGATATAGGCTGATTGCAGAGCAAAATAGATCCGCCGCGCCGGGCTATCCGCCTGCTCAGGCGACATGATCTGCTTGCCGAACAAAAATCGCGCCTTGGCGGTCAGTTCGATCCGCGACTTGGTGCGAAAGCGAATCGGCGCGCCGTTCACGATCATCACTTCGCCCTGGCGCAGTTCCAAGACCAGATTCGACATGGGTGCCTTTCTGCGTGGCCTGCATGCATCACGCGACGCAGGGCGGGCGTCCTGCCCGCCCCTGCGTGACGACTACGCGCCTTTGACCAGGCTGAGCAGAATCTGCGGCGTCTGGGTTGCCAGGGTCAGCGACTGCGTGCCGAGCTGCTGCTTGATCTGCAGTGCCTGCAACAGTGCCGATTCCTGCGCAAGATTGGCGTCCACCAATGCACCAAGGCCGGTATTCAACGCGTTGATCTTGTCGTTGTTGTAGCTGACCTGATTATTGACGTAGTTGGTCGCCGAACCGTAGGTGTTCATCGCCGAGCTGACAGAATTGAACTTGTTGATGAACGTTCCCGAGGCGGTGATCAGCGCGGCTACCGTCGTCGGCGCCACCGAGCTGCGTCGTGGTGAACGTTAGCGAGCCAAGCACGGCGGAGCCGCTGAATGTGCCGACGCCGTAGGTGGACCCGACCTCGTTGCGTACCACCGCAATACTCGCGAAAGTGCCGCTGCTTCCGGTAATGTTGCCGATCAGCGACTGGCCGTTGTACGAAGCGTCCTGAACGTCGCTCTTGACGTTCGCGAGCAACGATTTGTAGGTCGATTCATACTGCGTGCGTTCGTTGCCGGTGGTTGCGCCGTTGGACAGGCTCACCAGCACATCGCGCATGCTGGTCATCAGGGTCGACATGTCGTTCAGCGCCGAGCTGGTGGTCGACAGCAACCCCTGCGTGCTACCGAGCTGCTGGTTCGCGGTGGTCAACGCACTGACCGAGGACCGGACCGACTGAGCCACGGCATAGGCCGCGCCGTCATCGCTGGCATCCGCCACTCGGTAGCCAGTGGAGATCTGCTTCTGAACACCACTGAGCGCGGCGTTGGTGGCATTCAGTGATTCGAGCGCGATCATCGCGCCGACGTTGGTGTTTACTGAGTTAATTGTGCCGGACATGGTATCTTACCTTTAGCCCACAAGATTACGGAATGGCTCGCATTTTGCGGGTCGGGAGTGATATTGACGCCCGCGAGTTAACGGTCGATGAAGTCCGTGCGACAATTCCACGTTTCGTTATCACCGGAGACGCTCGGAATCGGCATGCCGGGCCGGTGTTTCAGATGCCCTGCCCGTCGCCGGCGTTTGCCGCAGGTGGCGGCGAACGGCAGGGCGCCGCGAACGGAAGAGCCGGGACACCGCGCCCGCGACACCAGCCGCCCGCAGATGGGACGCTTCGCCGGATCGTCGGGTGCCGGATCGTTGGATGCCGGATCGTTGCATGATCGTTGTCATACCGGCAGGAACTTCACCAAACTCAGGGCGCTCATGCCGGCGATCACCTGGTACGACGCCTGAAGCTGCGTCTGGGCCAGGGTCAGGTTCGACAGCGTCTGCGCCATGTCGACGTTCTGTGCGCCGGACACCTGGGTCGTCAGCGCGGTGGAGGTGGCGCCCAACTGGGTCTGCGTCGCGGTCAGCGCCGCCTGGGTATCGCCCAGCACGCCGGCGTCGCCGGCCATCGCCGAGACCACGCCCTGCAGACTGGCGCCGGTGCTCTGCACCAGGCTTTGGAAGCCGCTGGTGCCAATCTGCGAGGAACTCAGCGAGCCAATAGTGGCCAGCGCACCCATCAGATCGCGCATATAGGACCCGGTCGTCGAGCTGCCGGTTGAGGTCACCGCGCTGTTGGCACTGGCCAGCAGGCCGGTCTGCACCATCTGGTCCTGGCCGACCTGCACCACGGGCGCGCCAGCCACCAGCGTAGCCGCCGGCTGCGACATATAGGCCGAGAAGGGCGAGGTCCCGGCAGCGTTAGAAGATGCCGTCGCCAGTATCGACGCCGTGGTCGCCGCCGCGCCGTTGGTCGCCAGGTTGCCGACCGCCGTGTTGATCTGGGTGTAGAAGCCGCTGCTGAAGAATCTGGTTCGGACCGGGCACCGGCGGATTGGTCGAGTCCGCGCCGCCGAATACGTAGGTGTTCCCGTTGGTCGTATCGAGCAGCCCAGCCACCTGCTGCAAGCGCGCTCCGCGCCGAGGCGGCGATCGCGCTCACGCTCGACCCACTGGATCGAATTCAACGAATTGACCTGCGAGTAGAAGCTCGACGCGATCGACTGCAGCTGGGTCATCGTGGTCTGCGTGACCTGCATGGAGCCGGAGGCCTGGCTGATATTATTCTGCCAAGTCTGCATGTTCGCGATCTCCGGGTTCAGATCGAGCGAAACCGTGGTGCCGACGCCAAGCCCGGCATAGGTCGAGCTGATCAGGCCGGTGGTCGCCTGATTGGTCAGCGTCTCCAGCTTCTGGCGCACCGTGCCGGCATTGGCGATCAGGCCGCTGAGCCAGCCGGTATCGGATTGCCCGGTCGCATTGACGGATCCGCTCATGGTGTAACCCCGCTCATTGCTTAACCATTGCCAGCAACTCGCCGAACATGCTCTGCACCGCGCCCATCACTTTGGCATTGGCGCCATAGGCGTTCTGCAACTGGATCATCAGCGACATCTGCGGGTCGATGTTCACGCCGCTCTGCGACGTGAGCTGACCGTTCAACGTCGTTTGCACCGCCTTGCTCGGTAGTGAGCTGGCTGGTGGTGCTGGCGCTGTCGTTCGCCTCCGCGCCGGTGATCGCGGTAGCGAAAGCACCCAGCGTCACCGGCGTGGAAAACGGCGCGGTCAGCGTGCCGGTGGCGCCGAGGCCGGTGGTGTTCGCCGCCGGCTGCGGCACGCCGCTCTGCGCGTCGGCCCCGAATGTGTAGTTCAGTATATTCGCGATCAGCGTGGTGAAGCCGGCCGGGCCGCCGGCCGGATTGGGCGTGAACGCGGCCGCACCGGTCGGGCTGCCGGCGATCGCGGTGGTGCCGTCGCGCACCAGCGACGGATCGGCCTTCACCGCTGGGTTCACCTGGATCTCGGCGGCGAAGCCGACATAGCCCGATTGCACCGGCGTGCCGCCGCCGCTCGGCACATTGCCCTGCGGATCGGTGAACAGGGTCAGCCCCTGGGCGGCGAAGTGGCCCGCCATGTTCTGCGAGAACTCGTCCAGCTCCGCCTGATAGGTCGGCAGCGTGGTATCGCGCAGCGTGATGTTGGCACCGAGCTGGCCGCTGTTGAGCTGCTGCGTCACATCGACGCCACCCAGCGTGATCCCGCCGATGCCACCACCGGGATAGGTGGACCCTGGCTGCATGTTCGCGCCGACGATCGACAGCGGGCCGGAAGCGAATTGGTCGGCAGCGACGTGCCGCTCGCGGTGGTCACCACCATGTTGCCGTTCGGCTGCTCCATCACGTTCACGTTCACCAGTTGCGACAGGCTTTGCACCGCCGCATCGCGCTGGTTCTCGAGATCGGCGGTGCTCTGGCCATCGACCCGCTGCGCCACGATCGTGGTGGACAGCGCGCCGATCGTACTGAGCGTGCTGTTCACCGTGCCGACCTCGGAGACGATGCTGTTCTCCGCCGTCTGGCGCTGCGCGGTGTAGGTGTTGCTCAGCGTGTTGACGCCCTGGGCCAGCGTGCTGGCGGCGGAGACCACCGCGCTCTGCTGGGTGGAATTGGATGGATCGGTCAGCAAGGCGGAGAACTGGTTCTGCAGGTCGCCGAGCAGGCTGCCGAGGTCGCTGCCGGCACCGGGCGTCCCGCTGACCGAGTCGATCGCTTGCAGCGCGGTCTGCGTCGTCTGCAGGCCACCCACCGTTGCGTTCTGCTGCAACGTCGCGGTCTGCAGCGCCGAGATCTACGCTGCGCATTGCCGGCCCGGTCAGCACGCCCATGCCGACACCGCCGGCGGTCAGGCTTTCGCTGTCCCGGCTTTCCACCGCATAGCCCGGCGTGCTGGCATTCGCCACATTGTGCGACACCAGCGACAGCTGCGCGCTGACGTTGGCCAGCCCGCCGGTCGCGATCGAGAGTGCGCCTGCGAGGCTCATGGCGGCCAGTGATGCCAGGGGGCGGTGAACATGGCTTACTGGATCATGTTGATTGTGATCTGCAGCAGTTGGTCGGCCGTGGTGACCACCTTGGCATTCGCGCCGTAGGCCTGCTGCGCCACGATCAGATTGCTGAACTCGGTCGCGATATCGACGTTGGAACTCTCGACCGAGCCGACGATCAGGCTGCCCGCGCCGTTGGTGTTCTCGGCCTGCGTGACCGCGTTGCCGGAATTGGTGGTGATCGTGAACGCCTGGCCGTTCTGCCGCTGCAGCGAGTCGGGCGCGGAGAAGGTGGTAATCGGCACCTGTGCGACGGTTTCGGTCTGTCCGTTGTTGTAGTTGGCGACAACATCGCCCGAGGTGGTAATCGAGATACCGGTGAAGGCGCCCGGTGCCACGCCGTTCTGCGAGAGGGTACCCTGGTGTACTGCGTGCCGGCGAACTGCGTCACACCGTTCGCTTCGCCGAAATCGCCCATGTTCAGGTTGATGGCCTGGTTGCCGCTGCCGAAATTGGTGGTCAGGGTTAGCGAGGCCGGCTGGTTGGCGGCATAGGCCGACCCGGTGATGCCGCCCGTGACTGTGCCGAAGGCGCCGATCGTGCCGGCGGGAACCCCGTTCGGGCTGGCCGCACCGAACTGCACCTCGGCGGTGCCGACCGTCGACGTCGGCGTGTTGTCCGGCGAACTGACCCTCACTGTCCAGTCATTGGCGGAATTCTGCGCCCAATTAAGCGTGAGCGTGTGCGCGCTGCCGAGCGCGTCATAGACCTCGATCTGCGACGACACCGGAGTGGCGGTCGCCGGGGTCGCCGGCAGGTTGGCCGACAGGTCGACGTTCGTGGTCGAAATCGGGTTGAACTGGGTCTGCGTGATCTGGATCGGCGCAAGTTGCGACTGATTGGTCACGCCGGTCTGTGGATTGACCGTCCAGCCCTGCAGATATTGACCCGCGTCATTCACCAGATAGGACCCGTTGTTCAGGCGAAAGTCGCCCGCCTGAGTGTAGTAGGTCTGAGGGTTAAAATTTGGTTGACCGGTCACCGTAGTTCCGGCCGCCTCGGACACTGAAAAGAACCCCTGGCCGGAGATCGCCATCGCCAATGGATCGCTGCTCTGGGTGACGGTACCCTGTACGGAGTTGGTGTATTCGGGCAGCGCGCTGACTGCCCCCGGTTGGTTGTTGGTCGCGGTGCTGGTGGTCAGGTAGTCGATGAAGCTGGTGTCCACCGCCTTGTAGCCGGTGGTCTGGCTGTTCGCGACGTTATCGCTGATGTTGCCGAATGCGGCGGACTGGGCCGTCAGGCCGCTAACCGCGGTGTTTAGGGCACCGAACAGAGACATGTGAAACTCCTGCGAGGCGGGGGATGGACGACACTCGCCGCGTGGCAGCGCAGGAAGCGTGCCAACGCCAGGAGCGCGGAAATCCCTCGATCCCAGTGGGCGACGCTCCCACGATCGCCGCCGGGCGGCAGATCAGGCCCGGCATTTTCTGCCGGGTCGCGTCGGACACCGGCGGCCGATTTGGCGAATTCAGCCGCTTCCGCGAATGGCCCGCCGCTTGCAGCCGAGCGTCCGGAGGCTGCATTCGTGACCGTTCATTCGCTCGCTGTACTCGACCCGACCACCACAACGCTGACCTCTACGGCCGGCGCCTCGGCGTACAGCTCCACGGGGCCCGGCGCCTCGGGGCGTACAGCGGCGACATCGCGGAGCGGCTTCGCCGACCGGCTCGCGACGGTCCTGGCTGGTCACAAGTCGGCCAGTGACGCAACCGCCCGCGCAACCGAGTTCGACCAACCGGAACACGCAGGCCGCCAAGCCGGGCGTGGCGGTCAGCAACGCGGCGGCCACGCGAGTGAGTTCACGCAGCGTCGGCGCATCTCCAGACGGGTCGGCTGCCACGGCCGACGGCCGGCAATCGCCGAAGCAAGCCGCTGCTCCTGTCACCGCGGTCCCGCCCCGGGGAACGCTCAATCCCGAGCCGTCGGCGCTATCCCTGCCGGCCGTCCCGACGCGCCCCGCCGGCAGCTTGGCGAACCGCCAGGCCGCCGACGATGCATCTGCCGCCGCGGCCGAGTCGGACGAGCCGGGCATCCCGGCCAACACGCCCGACATGTCGGCTACCAATGCCACGGCCGTCGCGGCGACCATGCCCGCGCTGTCCACGGCCGCCGCCGCTTCGGGTGCATCGCGTGCCGGCAAACCCGGCACCACGTCGGGCGAGGTCGCCAGCCAAGCCGACCCGGGCAACCAGCTTCCGCTCTCGCCGGCTTCGATCTCGGCGGTTTTGGCTCCAAGTACAGGTGCCACTCCAACCATCGCCACTCCATCCCCGCCCGGCGGGGCCTCGGCTGGAGGCGTGCCGATCAGCCCTCATGCGACCGGCCCAGCGAACCCACTGGCTGCAAACCAAGCCGTCGCCCATCAAGACGCACCTGCTCCAACCGGCACCGCCGCCGTTCCGTCATCCGGCACAACGGAGGCTGGCACAACGGAGGCCGGCACAATGCAGGCCGGCACAATGGAGGCTGGGGGCAACCCAACATCCACCGCCGCGGCCGGTGGTGCTACGGGGGCACATCAGGCGCAGACATCAAAGTCGCGCGCCGGGCCGACCTTCGGCGACCCGCCGGCAGCAGGTGTTTCGGCTAAGCCCTCGGGCTCCGCCGCTCTCACTTCCGCCGGTGCGACGGGTCCGCCGGCTGACGCGCCGGATGGCATTCCGGTCCCGGGATCACATGGTGGCGATGGAAGCGGCGTCGCTCCCGCGGCCGCGCCTCCGGCAGGCGCGCCCGTGGCGGACGGCACCCCGGCAACCGCGCCGGTTCCAGGTGCCGTTCAACCAGGCGATCTGTCGCAGGTGCCGTCGAGCCACCAGCCATCAACCGTCGATCTGGTAGCGCAAGCGCAGACGTCATCAGCTTTACCACCATTGGCCGCCCTGACGCCGCCGACCGTCGCCGACCCACTCTTATCATCGGCCGCATCATCGGCCGCCAGTATAGCGGCGCAGATGTCGCCGCCGTCGGCAACACTGGCGCCATCAATCTCCGCCACATCCTCGCCAACCACTCCGGCTGTGACGCAGGCTGCCCACGCTTCCCCGGTCGATCAGGTGGCGCCCGTGCTCTTGAGCCTCGCTACCTCCACTGGCGGAACCCACAGCATGACGCTGCGGCTTGACCCCGCGGACCTGGGGATCGTCCAGGTGCGTATCGACCGCCCGGCCGACGCCCCCGCGCATGTCGAGGTCAGCGTGAGCCGGCCGGAAACGCGGCCGCGGGCAGCCCGGGGCGCCGCTCGCTGACGGCCGGAGGGTCCGCGTAGATCTGCGCGTACATCAGGGTCTGGCCCTGGTCAGGACCGAACGGCGGAGCGCCGCACAACAGCTCGAACCCGGTGCACGCCAGCGAGTAGAGATCGGCCCGGCCGTCCACGGGGCGGCCCTCGATCTGCTCGGGGGCAAGGTAGTCGAGGCTCCCGCCCGCCTGGTCCGCCGAGATGACCTGCCCGGGCGTGAAGACCTTGCCCATCCCGAAGTCGGAAAGGTATGCGTGGTCGCCCGTGGCCGCGTCGCCCGCGTCGTCATCGAGAAGGATGTTGGCCGGCCTGACATCGCGGTGGGTCAGGCCGCGGGCGTGCGCGGCGTCAAGCGCGGACGCGATCTGGGCGATGATCTGCCCGGCGTAGCCCGGCGGCAGCGGCCCGAACTGGCTGAGCAGCGACCGCGCGTCCCCACCCCGCACGTAATGCATGGCGACGTACAGGGTTCCACCCGTCTCGTCAGCCTCGAATACGGGAATGACGTGCGGGTGGCCCAGCGCGGCGGCCGCCCGTGCCTCCCGGATTAGCCTGGTCCGGAAGTCGGCGTCGCGGGCCAGTTCCGGCACCAGTACTCTTGAGCGCGACTCGGCGGTCCCGGCGCTCATCCCGGGTGAGGTAGACGGCAGCCGCGCTGCCCTGCCCGATGCAGCTGTCCAGCCGGTAGCCGGCGATAGTCTCTGACCGCTCCGGGGCGGGGGCCATGTCCGGACGCGCCGCATGGCTCATTTAGCTACCACCGGCCCGGCCAGACCCACCCGGGCAGCCGGATCCCCGATCCCGTGATGATCTCGGCGATGCAGCGCACGAACCTCCGCTCGCTGTGCGGCGGGCGCACGCCGACGATATGACGGGGCGAGCCCGCGGGCGCGGCGTCCGCGCCATATCGGCCACGATAATGACATTTCGCCAGGCCTGTCCGGCCAACACGATGAGGCGACCCAGTTGTCATGAACCAGCCCGGAATCGCTGGAAGACTTGC
>CAVOWP010000017.1:0-16576 GCA_963700185.1 uncultured Alphaproteobacteria bacterium | reverse complement strand
CTTTCGGAAGACAATTTCGCCGAACCTAAACAGCGGGGTTCGCCGGCGGCTATGCAGAAATAGAGGATTTACGGGTTGATCTAACCCCGCCCCCTGCAGCCTCTCGCACTAGCGGCGTCCCAGAGAAAGCCGCCCCATAGGCCGCCTCGAAGGTGGCCCGCGCTGCTGCATTTGTGAAAAATTCGGCTGTTGGGCCGTAAAGAAGAAGGCCGAGTAATCGGCCTTTTTCTTATTGCGGTGTCCTGTTCATCCGGGGGGTACCACTTCTCTAGGGCGACATGAAAGACTGTCTGAAGTTAGGTCGAGTCTCTGGTGACGGCTCGAGCTGCCCGGCAAATAGGCCCTTGCCCCGCGAGTTTGTCCAGCGAGGGACCGCTGTCCCGGTAGGGCCGGGCCGCGCCCCCAGCTCCGGAAATGCCGGTTCGCCCCGCACGTCTGGTGCCACAAGCGGCCATTTAGCTTATCGTGACCAAAGTAGCGTCGGGATCATCCCGTTCCACCGAAGTGGCTTGGCTTTGCTCACGGCACAGCTTCTTCCAGGCGAGGATGAGCGGTGGTTTGCCCACAACAGGCGATGAGGCGCGGCCCTGCTGATGGTGGACATACGAAGTTAGCCTCTATGATCTAGGTTGAGCCGTCGCGATTTAAGAACTCAGATCGAGGCAGCAGCGGCATGGAGCCTAGGATGGACAGCCCGCCTTGGAGGCGCACAGCGTTGTTGCGTGGCTCCTGATAGAATAACGACATCGAGAGATATCATGCAGCCCGCGGTGGCCGGCGTCATGGTGCGCAGCCAGATCGTCAAGGCCAACGGCGAACTGGTCAACGTCGACTACTATGCGTCGCAACGGCGACAGCTGGCTGATCTCCGACGCCTACCTCGACGGCGCAATCAGCGAAGTGGCGACCGCCGCTCGAGTTCGCTGCCATCCTGAAGAAGGAGGGCCTTGACGGTCTGAATCGCGGCTCTCAACCGCAAGGCAGATATCCTCACCGGGACCACGGCAAAGGCGTCATAGCCGCTCTCCCGGGCTTCGGCCGTGCCGCAGGGAAAGGAGGCTACATGATGCCCAGCCTGCTGATGTTGGCAAGCGGCGTGGGGCTCGTCGCGGCTAAGCGCCGCTCTCTGGGTACAGGGAGGCGGCTGGCCGATCACCGCTTCTTCGCTGGTCTCATCTCGATCGCCGTCACCTTGAGCTTATTTTCGATCGTCGCCTGGGCCGCGACCGCGATCGCTCAGGTTGCACCGCTCCCTCTCGCCTGGGTTCTTGTCGGCACGTTCGCCCTTCTCTTCGCTACGATTGTATCAATAGTTACAGCAGCAGCCGCCGGGCGAACGTCGCCGGCCACGAATGGCCTAAGCGATCGGGCACGAAGTTCGTGGATACCTGCCGCATGGATACGAGTTTTTCACCCGCTGAGGATCAGGGTAGCCGTGTGTGACGTTTGCGGCTGCGCGTGCTCAGCTCGATCCCGCGCCGTCGAGGTTTCAATCAACCGCACGATATCTCATGCCGCATTTCGGAAGCACGACTCAAAGGTTGAGAGGGCATGCTGAGCCCCGTTTTAGCACCTTGCCGCGGTAAGGCCGGGCGCCTCTATTTTCGCGCCGATGCGGCCTTCGCCAGTCTGGAGGTCTACGAACTCCATCGACGCACCCTCGGAGGATGAGATTGCTCAAGCGCTTGTTCATTGCCTTTGTCGGGCTTGTAATCCTTGGCCCAGCGGGTTTCATCGTGCTGGCATGGCGATCGGCGATCGCTCCGGTCGCCCCGCCCGCAGCGGCGAGCTTTCCGCCGGAACTGGTCGCGAGGGGTGAGACCCTTGCCGACGGGGGATATTGTGCGACCTGCCATACCGCCAAGGGTGGGCAAAGATTTGCCGGCGGCTATGCCATGCAGACCCCCTTCGGGGTGATCTACTCGACCAATATCACGCCCGATCCGGAGACCGGCATTGGGACGTGGTCGGAGGCGGCCTTTGCGCGCGCGATGCGAGAAGGCGTCGCACGCGACGGCTCGCATCTTTTTCCGGTGTTTCCCTACAATCACTTTACGAAGCTGTCCGACGACGACGTGCGGGCGCTCTACGCCTATTTCATGACGAGGGCGACGGTTCGTGCCCCGGCGCAGACAAACGGACTGCCATTCCCACTTAACATCCGTGCCCTTCAAGCGGGCTGGAAATTGCTGTTCTTCAGGCCGGGCCGGTTCCAACCCGATCCTGCCCAAAGCGCCGAATGGAATCGCGGCGCTTATCTGGCAGAGGGGCTGAGCCATTGCGGCGCCTGTCACACGCCACGTAATTTGCTCGGCGCGGAAAAGGACGGTGACGCTTACGCCGGGGCGCTGATCGATGACTGGATCGCGCCGCCGCTAACCGCTGCCAATCCCGCGCCCGCACCATGGACGCAGGACGAACTCCACAACTATTTGCGCGATGGCGTGAGCCTCCTGCACGGAACGCCGGCAGGCCCGATGGCTCCCGTCGTGCACGGCGGCCTCTCGGCATTGCCGGACTCGGATGTCCAAGCCATTGCGCTGTATTTCGCCGCTCTTGACCATGCGCGCGACCGGGAGGCGGCCGTCGATGCCACGGTCGCTCGCGCTATGTCCTACGCGTCCCTCGGAACCGGGCAGGAGTTCGATGCCGATGCCTGGCTTTACACGGCCGCCTGTGCTTCATGTCACTACAACGCAGGCAAGGCGCCGCTCGCGGCTCGACCTGACCTCGCACTCAACAGCACGCTCAGCCTGCCGGATCCGACCAACCTGGTCCAGGTGATGCTTCGTGGCATCAGTGCAAGTGAGGGCATACCGGGTGTCGTCATGCCGGGTTTCGCGCAGGGCTTCACCAACTCAGATATCGCCCGCATTGCCGCCTATCTGCGTCGCACTCGCACTAATCTGCCGCCCTGGACTGACCTCGACGAGAAGATCGCCGCAGTGCGGCAGCAGATCAACGCTTCGCGCTGAAAACAACGTTGGGAGCCGTTTATTTATGACCACATTCCAGATCAACGGCCGACCCGTGTCGGTGAATGCCGAGGACGACACGGCGCTCCTCTGGGTGATCCGCGACACGATCGGTCTCACCGGCACTAAGTTCGGCTGCGGGATCGGCATGTGCGGCGCCTGCACCGTGCATGTCGGCGGGCGCCCCACGCGCTCGTGCATCACGCCGGTCGGCAACGTCGCTGGTGCCGAGGTGACGACCATCGAGGGGCTCGACCCAGAGGGGCAGCATCCTTTGCAAAAGGCCTGGGTGGCTCTCCAGGTGCCGCAATGCGGCTATTGCCAGTCCGGCCAGATCATGCAGGCGGCTTGCCTGCTCAAAGATTTCCCGACTCCGACCGATCAGGACATCGACGCCGTCATGTCCGGCAATCTCTGCCGCTGCATGACCTATCTCCGGATCCGGAAGGCGATCAAAGCGGCTGCCGCTGAATTGAGGAGCACCGCCAGCAATGGGTAGACTTCTCCACCAGGCGAGCGACGTCACGCCGCTGTCCCGCCGCGGCTTCCTGATTGGCGCGGCCGGGGCCGGCTTTGTCTTCGGCTTTGCCAAGGCAGGCCTTGCGGCGACCGATGCGATGGCGACGGTGCCGGACGCGTTCGAACCCACCATCTGGTATCGCATCGACCGCGACGGGATTGTCACCGTCAACATCATCCGCGCCGAGATGGGCCAGCATGTGGGCACGGCGCTCGCCCGTATCTTGGCCGACGAGCTCGAGGTCGATTGGGACAATGTTCGGCTCGATGCCGTCGATAGCAATGCAAAATGGGGCCTGATGGTGACGGGCGGAAGCTGGTCGGTCTGGATGACCTTTCCCGTCTTCAGCCACGCCGGAGCGGCCGGGCGCATCGCTCTCGTCGAGGAGGGTGCTAAGCTTCTTGGTGTGTCCGCCAACCGATGTACCGCGCGCAGCGGCGCCGTCGTCGCCGGGGATCGGTCGATCTCCTATGCGCGAGATCGTCCGGCGTGGCGATCTCAAGCGCACCTTCACTGCCGACGAACTGGCGCGGATGCCGGTCAAGCCGGCCTCGCAGCGGCGGCTGATCGGCCGGCCGGTAGCCGCGCTCGACATTCCTTCCAAGACAACCGGGGCCGCGCGCTATGGCATCGACGCGACGGTCGAGGGCATGGTCTATGCCCGGCCCAAGATCCCGCCGACGCGCAACGACTCCAAGGTACGCTCGATCGACGATTCCGCCGCCCGGAGTGTAAAAGGCTATATCAGCAGCCTCGCCCTGGACGATCCGTCGGGCACGGTGCCGGGCTGGGTCATGGTCTTGCGCCGAGACGTACCCGGCCGCGATTCGCGCGGCCGATCTCGTCAAGGTCGATTGGGCCGTGGGTGAAAGCGCGAATATCTCCGAGCAGGACATCCTGGATTATGGCGCAAAGCAGATCGCCGACCCGGAGGGCGGCGTCTTCCTTGTCGACGACGAGGGCCTCGAGGCCGCGTTTCGCGCCGCAAAGTCCACGCTCGCACAGACCTACACGACGAGCAGCGTCCTCCATGTCCAGCTCGAGCCGGTCAACGCGCTCGCCTTCGAGAAGGACGGCATCTTCGAGATCCACACAGGAAATCAGTGGCAGACGCTGATCCTTCCCGTGCTTTCGAAGGCGCTCGGCCTGCCACAAGAGCGCATCGTGCTGCGGACCTATTATCTCGGCGGCGGCTTTGGACGGCGCCTCAATGGCGATTATACCGTGCCGGCGGCGCTCGCTGCCAAGGCGCTGGGCAAGCCGGTGAAGATGGTGCTGACACGCCCCGACGATATGCGGTTCGATTCATTCCGCTCGCCTTCCATCCAGACGCTGCGGATGGCCTTCGGCGACGGGGGCAAAGTCACGGCGATGGAGCATCACGCCTCCGCGGGTTGGCCCACCTTGGTCATGGCGGAGGGCTTCATGGCCAAGGGGCTCGACCAAGCGCGATACGACCAATTTGCGATCGCCGGCGCCGACCATTGGTACGATGTCGGCGCGCAGCGCGTGCGCGCCCTGTCGAACGATGTCGCCAACCGCGCTTTTCGGCCAGGCTGGCTGCGCTCGGTGGGCCCGGGCTGGACCAATTGGGCGGTGGAGAGCTTCATCGACGAAGCAGCGCACGCTGTCGGCGCCGATCCGGTCGCGTTCCGCGTCGGGATGCTGGACGGGAAGGGTCGCAATGCGGGCTCAAGCCCCAATTCTGTGGGCGGCGCACGACGCCAGGCCGCCGTCGTTCAACGTGTTGCGCAGAAGGCGGGCTGGGGCGCCACGGTGCCGAAGGATACCGGGCTTGGCATTGCCACCACCTTCGGCCAGGAGCGCAACATGCCGACCTGGATCGCCTGCGTCGCGCGCGTTGTGGTCGATCGGCACAGCGGTGTGGTGAGGGTCGAAAAACTGACGATCGTCGTTGATGCCGGCACGGTCGTCGATCCGGACGGCGCTCTGGCGCAGGTCCAGGGCGCGGCGCTGTGGGGCCTTAGCATGGCGCTCTACGAAGGCTCGGAATTCGTCAAGGGGCAGGTGAAGGACTTAAATCTCGACACCTACGGGCCATTGCGCATTGGCGACGTGCCCGAGATCGACATCGAGTTTGTCGACAGTCCGGAAGTGCCGGTCGGCCTTGGCGAGCCGGGGACGACCGTTGTCGCTCCTGCCATCGGCAACGCCATCTTCGCGGCCGTCGGGGTACGTCTGCGCCACTTGCCTATTCGTCCGGCAATGGGTACTGCAGTCACTTGCTGGGCAGGGCTGAGCCGCCCAGTACGCATTCCTCGGGAGATCGGTATGATGGAGCTGTTGTTGATCGACGAGGATGCCAGGCCGGCGAAGCGTGCAATGATACATGCTGCCGGAACTTCTCGCCCGACTAGTCTTACTTCCGTTGTTCACCTAGCAGACTATCGCCACCTGGTCGTTCGGGGCGTCATGGCTCTCATTCTCTGTTTGCCGCGGGCGCGATCGAACCGGCCAGGGCTGCAGGGTCCGCGGCTAATGTGGACGCTACCCGCATCGCCGCGGCCGACCAGGATCCCGCCAACTGGATGACTTACGGCCGGACCTACAGTGAACAGCGCTTCAGCCCCCTGGCCCGGATCACGGCGGACAATGCGATCGAGCTTGGCCTCGGCTGGTATGCCGATTTCGATACCAATCGCGGCCAGGAGGCGACGCCCCTGATCATCGACGGTGTGATGTACGTTTCCACCGCTGCTGAAATTCGGACCGGTGATCGCGCGGCGGTTACGACGGCGCCGTCCCCGCCCGAGCGATCGATGGCACTTGGACGAGATGGTTGTTCGGATCGCCGGCAAGCGAATGTACCTCTGGCGGGCCGTCGATCACGAGGGCGAGGTCCTCGACATGCTGGTCCAGAGCCGCCGCGACAGCCGGGCGGCGTTGCGGCTGATGCGCAAGCTTCTCAGAAAGCAAGGGTTTGCGCCGAAATTGCTGGTAACTGACAAACTGCGCTCCTACGGCTCGGCGTTCCGGCAGTTGCAGCTGACCTGCCCTCATGAACAGGGGCTCCGGAAAAACAATCGTGCCGAGAATTCGCACCAGCCTGTACGGCGACGAGAGCGCAAGATGCAGCGGTTCAAATCGGCTCGATCCGCTCAGCGCTTCCTCAGCATATATGCCGCCGTTCACAACACCTTCAACCTTCAACGCCATCTCGTTTCGCGATCAACGCTGCGGACCTTCCGAGCCGAGGCCGCGAGCGAATGGCGGAATGCAGTCACGGCAGGGTAACCACCCGTCCTGCTTCGGGCCTTTTTGATCGCGACAAGTTAATCTGACAAAGCCCGCCGAGGGCATCTTCATGCTGGTTATATGGACAGGGAACCTGGCTTGATGTCCGCCTCGACGGAGGTGGTCGTCCCGGTAGTCCATAGGAGGGGCCCCCGCCATCCGCGTAGCGCGATCGACGCGCAAGCGGAGCGGACGGCGGGGAGGTGCCTGTGGACTACCGGGACGAGCACCGGGCCGCGTGCCATATCTTTTTGCATGGAAATCATCTACGGCCGTCACGGCCGCGAGCGACGGGGCAGCGCCTCAAGTTTGGATTGCCGCTGTGGGGTGGACAGCGGTCCTTGGCCGATACGAGCCCGAACGGCGAAGTAGCGCCCATCTTAAGTCATCTCATAGGACGTTGGCAGATCTTAAAAGCGGACGTCCATGTCTCGCCTGAAGCGCTCCATGGGTAAGGGACAGAAAGCTGATCATTGCGCCTTCGCTTCTGATTTCGGGAACCTTAGCCGAGCAGCGCTTGCTTCACTTTCGCCGCTGTCAGCGGCAGGTCGCGCAGACGCAGGCCCGTGGCATCGGCGAGCGCGTTGGCGATGGCGGCGGGGGTGGGACCCATACCGGCCTCGCCGGTACCGAGGAACGGAGTGCCGGGGCGGTTGATGACATGCACATCGACACTATCGGGCACGTTGTCGAACCTGATGATGGGGTAGCTGCTCCAATCCCGGCTGGTGATCTCGGTCTCGGTGTAGTCAACCGATTCGTAGAGCGTCCAGCTGGTAGCCTGCATGATGCAGCCCTGGATCTGGTTTTCGATGCCGTTGGGGCTGACGGCGTTGCCGCTGTCGATCGCGGCGACGGCGCGCACCACGCGGATCTGGCCGGTATCGGAGTTCACTGCGATTTCGACGGCAACGGCGCAATAGGCCTTGATGGTTTCGTACACCACAAAGCCGAAGCCTCGGCCGCGGCCAGGCGGCAGGGTTTTGGCGTCCGACCAGCCAAATTTCTCGGCCGCCAGTTGCACCACGTCCCGGGAGCGCTGGTCCGGTAAGTGCTTCAGCCGGAACGCAACCGGATCGGTTTTGGCGGCGAGCGCCAGCTCGTCCATGAAGCTTTCGATCGCGAAGACGTTCATGTAGCCGCCGAGCGAGCGCAGCGCCGAGACGCGGAGCGGCATCTCCTCGATATAATGGTAAACGATGTTGGCGTTGGGCAGTGCGTAAGTGGGGATGGCATTGCGGTCGCCACCGCCGCTCGGCAGCGGGACCTGCAAGCCCTGCGGCGGGCCGAACTGCGCCGGGAGGTACCAGGCCGGCATCAGGTTGGCAGCCTTGCCGGCGGGGCGGCTCATGAACGTCATGCTCCACACCTCGTAATCACAGCCGCTGATCATGCCGTTGGCGTCGAGCGTGCCGCGGGCCTCGGCGATCATCGGCGAGCCGTAGGGCTCCCAGCCATGCTCGTCCTCGCGCATCCATTGCACCCGGACCGGCCGGTTCGGCAGCGCCACCGCGACGATGGCGGCATCCGCGCCGGCATCGTCGGCGGCGTTGTGACCGTAGCAGCCGGAGCCTTCGACGTAGATGCAGTCCACCTGGTCCTGCGGCATCGCCAGCATGTTCGCGATGGTGTCACGCAGCGGGTAAACGCCCTGGGTATGCGTCCAGACGGTGACGCGCGTGCCGTCGAACAAGCCGACCGCGCAGGACGGTCCGATCGAGGCGTGCATCATGTAGGGCCGCGTATACGCCGCCTGCAGAACGTTGCCGCCGGTAATCGCTCCGCTGCCCCGATGGTCCAGTACCTTGGTGTCGGCCTTCATGCGCTTCAGCAGCGGAAAGATGTTGTTCTTGTCCGGCAGGATTTTTGGGCATCGCCACTGCGCTGCCTGCTGCAGCGCGCGCATTGCCAGCACCGCCTGGTATTCGCCCTCGGCGATGACGGCGAGGTAGTTATTCTCATGCACCACCTTGATGACGCCCGGCATCTTCTCGATGGCTGCGGTATCGACGCTGATCAGGGTCGAGCCGTAATTGGGCGGTCGCACGATCCGCGCATGGCCCATGTTGTCCATGCGCATGTCCTGGACGTAGATCGGCTCACCGGTGAGCTTGCGCGGTATGTCGAGCCGGGGGAAATTCCTGCCGACGATCTTGTACTGGTTGGGCGGGATCAGGTCCGGCCGGCTGGTGGCCTGCACGTGCAGGGAGCGGCCTTTCACCAGATCGCCATAGCCGCGGCTCTGGCCGTTGGGGGCCGTGATGACGCCCTTGTCCACTTTCAGCTGCGCGACATCGACCTCAAGCTCGTTCGCCGCCCAGCCGAGCAGGATGCCACGTACCTGAGCGGCGGCGTGGAAAATCGCGGTGGCGCCGGACATCATCGAGTTGCTGCCCGCCGTGTAGCCCTCGTTCAGCATTCGCGTGGTGGAGGCCATCAGCATCGTGATCGCCGCCGGCTCCACCGCCAGTTGCTCGGCCGCGCATTGCAGCAACGCGGTTTCAACACCCTGCCCCAGCTCCGCCTTCCCGGAATATACGGTGACCGCGCCCGTCTCATCGATGCCGATCCAGGAATTGAGGTACGGGTACATTTTCAGATCGCCGAAGGGCGGGCCTTTCGGCTGCGCCGGAGCGCTCTGCGCGAGCCCCCGCCCGCCGAGCAACGAAAAGCCGACGACCAGGCCGCTGCCGGCCAAAAAGCCGCGCCGCGATAGGGTGGCTTTCATCATTTCGGACATGTTCTCTCCACCTGCTGCGGTTTCAGCTAACACGGCCGGCGGCGCGCCGGATTGCGCTCATGATGCGCATATGTGTGCCGCACCGGCAGAGATTCGGCTGCATCCAATCGCGAATCTCCTGGTCGGTCGGCGATTTGTTCTGCCGCAGCAAGGCATGACTGCGCATGATCATGCCCGGAATGCAGTAGCCGCACTGCGCGGCCTGCTCGTAGATGAAGGCCTGTTGCAGGACGCCGGGATTTTCGGACGTGCCCAGGCCCTCAAGCGTCGTGATGGACCGGCCTTCCAGAAGCGAGATGGGCGTGATGCAAGAAAACACCGGCTGGTCGTCGACCACCACCGTGCAGGCGCCGCACTGGCCGAGCCCGCAGCCGAACTTGGCGCCGTTCAGCTTAAGCTCGTTGCGCAGCACATAGAGCAGCGGGGTGGTGGGATCGGTATCCAACTGATGCTCGGCACCGTTGACATTGAGGTTGATCACTGCCCCACCTCCCGTTTCGATCTGCGCGACGGTCTGGTCGATTTGGGTCCACGCCGGTGCATCTGTGAAATGGCTGCGCACATATTGCGCGAGAAGTACGATCTGCTTTGGCGTCAGCACACTGGCGAAAGGCGGCATCCAGCGGCCGTGCGCGCCCGGCGGCGGCTGCACCCCGTGCAGCACGATTTCAATGAAATTACCGGGGCCGGGCAGATGGGCGACGCTGCTGAGCCCCATCGCCACCGGCCGGTAGAAGGGCTGGTCACCGCCCTGGAAGTGGCAGGAGGCGCAGGCAGCCGCGAAAATCGCTTCGCCGGTACCGGCCGGCCCCTGCAGGTTCATCTGCTGCGCGGTCGTGATGGAATAGGCGGTCTTCTCGGCGGCGGCGACAGCCTCGGCAGTTTTGGCCGGTGACGGTGGAGGCTCGAATGAGGCGATATATGTCGCCAGCGCGTCGAGGTCGGATTTGGAGAGCGTTTGCAGGTTTTCGATGACGCCGGACATCGGGCCTGCCGCCATGCCGTGGGTTTGCACGAGGCCATTGCCGAGATAGGCGACGAGTTCGTCCTCGGTCCAGGGCGCCGGCGCGGGCGAGGCCTGGTTCAAGGCGGGGGCGAGCCAGCCCTCGCTCTCGCCGCCGGCATACATGGCGCCGCGCCTTTCTGCACCGAGCGCGTTATGCGGCGTGTGGCAGGCAGCGCAGTGGCCGAGGCCCTCGGCGATATAGGCGCCGTGATTCCACGTGGCACTCTGGGTCGGGTCTGGCTCGGAAGCGCCCCTCATGCAAAAACAGGAGGTTCCAGCCGGCCAGCACGAGGCGGATGTTCAGCGGGAACGGCAGTTTGGGCGCCGGCACCACGTTGTGCACCGGCTGGCGCGTCATCAGATAGGCGTAGATCGCCTTGGCGTCGTCGTCGCTGATCAGCGTGAAATGGTTGTAGGGAAAAGCGGGATAAAGATACGCGCCGTTCCGCGCGACGCCCTCGTGCATCGCCCGCAGGAAGGCGGCTTCCGACCAGTTGCCGATCCCGGTCTGCGGGTCGGGCGTGATGTTGCTGCCGTAGATCGTCCCGAACGGGGTCGGGACGGGGTAGCCGCCGGCGAAAGCTGCGCCCCCTTGCGCGGTATGACACTCGGCGCAGTATCCCATGGACGCTAGCATCGCGCCCTTGGCAATCGTCGTCTGATCGAAATTCGAGGCGGCAGGCGGCGAAACCCCGGCGATGGCGGGTTGCTTCGCCCAAATGAAAAAGCCAAGGGCGCCGAGCAGCATAAGTACGACAAATATCGCGAAAACGCGTAAAATGCCCTTAACCATGCATTTCCCCTCAATCGGGGGCCGCGGTGAACGGCCTGCTCCCACCGGAGGCTCTGCTTGCATCGGCGGTTGCGGTGACCCGATAAGCGCTGATGAGGCCAGTGACCCTCTTCACCAATGCCGTGAGCGAAAATGCAGCGGCGATGACGCCAAGGTGGATGATTGGGTTAGGCATGCTAGAGAGGCCAGTGTGGCGTATTGGATACGATGTTGTCTCTGCGAGAGTAGTTGATAGGTCTCGCACCGTCATCTGCGTCGCCGAGTGAGCACATCCGGAGTTAGCGTCGGACGAATGTGGACTGGACTCAACGCGGGGCGGATCCCGGTCACCAAGGCAGCGTCTTGTCGAACCGGTCGACATAGCGCAGGCCTGCCTTCCCGTGATTCTTCTCCAGCATGTCGGCGACCAGAGGGATGCACTCCTCGACCGTGAATGTGGCGTCGGAGCCCCCTATCTCGGTCTGGATCCAGCCGGGCGCGACGACGAGCTTGGCGCGGCGATCATCGGGGCGACGAGCCGTGTAGCACTTCATCAGCATGTCAAGCGCGGCCTTGCTCGAAGCGTAGAGGTCCCAGCGGCCTTCGTTGTTGGTGATACTGCCCAGTTCGGAGGACATGGCTGCGATCGTGCCGTTCGGCGCGACGATATCCTCGAAGATCTCGATCAGCCGCACCGGGCTGAAGGCGTTGACGAGCATCATGTCGAGGAAGTCCTGAACCGGCGCCGTGCCGGGCGTCGCGTTGATCGACTTTGCGATCCCGGCATTGACGAACAGCATGTCGATCGTGCGGCCGTCGAGACGCTGGCGCAGCGCGCGGACGCTGCCCTCGTCGGCGATGTCTGCGGTTTCGTCTTCAAGGCTGGCAGGAAAGCGCGCCTTCAGGGCGTCGAGCGCCGGGGACTTGCCGCGCACGGTCGCGATGACATGCCAGTTGCGGCTGCAGAACTGCTCTACGAGCGCCAGGCCGAGGCCGCGCGAGGCCCCGACGATGAGGATGGTCGGCTTGTTGGCCATTGTCGTTCTCCAAAACCAAGGTTTCCATGAATGCCGGCGCGGCGGATCAGGTGCTTCCGCGAGAGCTTCGCGTCGTGTCCGGCAAGGGGAATGTGGCACCGGACGGCGCAACATCCGCACAGGCCGGCGCCGCAGCCGAAGCGTGTTCCGGTGAGCCCAAGCTCGTCGCGCAGAACCCATAAGAGCGGGGTGTCAGTGTCGCTCTCGACCGTGCATCGAGCACCGTTGACGATGATCTCGATCATGGTTGCCTCCTCATCAGCGTGATGCGCTTGAATTAGGCTCGCCACCGCCTTGCCGTGAGCGCATATTTGTCCGCGTAATGCTGATAGGAAATCATCATGGCCTTTGACAGTAGATTGCTTGCCGGCGTCGGGGTGCTGGCCGCTGTCGTGGAAGGCGGCAATTTCGCGAGAGCCGCCAAGGCGCTCGGTCTGACACCGTCGGGGGTCAGCCGCGCCGTGGCGCGGCTCGAAATGCGCCTCGGCGTGCGCCTGTTCGACCGGACGCCGCGCGCCGTGACCCTCACCGACGACGGGCGCCGTTTCCACGCTCAGATCGGTCCACTACTCGCCGCGATCGAGGAGGCCGCGGACGAAGTGGCCGGCGCCGCCGCCGCGGTACGCGGTCGGTTGCGCGTAAATGTTGACCCATGGTTCGCGCGGCTGGTGCTGGCGCCGCGGCTTTCCGAATTTCTGGGACAACACCCCGAGCTTTCGCTCGAACTCGTGATTCGCGATACGCTGGGCGATCTCATAGCGGAAGGATTCGACGCCGCGGTGCGTTTCGGCGAGCCGGAGCCATCCAGTCTCATCGCCCGCAAACTGCTGGAGACGCGCATCCTGACCTGTGCCGCCCCAGCCTACCTCGCCCGCCGCGGCACGCCGCGGCATCCGCGAGACCTCGTGCAGCACGAATGCCTCTTGTTTCGAGACCCGGTGACCGGGCGGCCGTTTCCGTGGGAGTTTCGCCGCGACGGCGAGGTGATCGAGGTCAAGGTCAGCGGCCGGTTGGTGGTCAACGATCTTGCCACCAAGCTCACCGCCTGCGCGGCCGGGCACGGCATCTCGCAAACTTTCGCTCTCGGTCTCGATGGGTTGCTGGCGAGCGGCGAACTGGTGCAAATCCTCTCGGATTGGGCGGAAGAACGTTTTCCGCTCTATGCCTATCACCCCTCACGGCATCTGCCGCCGGCCAAGGTACGCGCCTTTCTCGACTTCGTGCTCGCCAGCGTCGCTCAATCGCCCGAACTCGGCCACACTCCAAGTGACGAACGGCGGGACCGCCTCCGCGCATGACGAACCGGAGGGGCCTATGAGCGTCGCGTCAAAGTGAATGTACGAGCGGGGTGCCGCTGCTGGTCCTCCCCAACACTTGGTCAGGCGAAGCGATTGGAAACAATGTTCTGATCGGCTGGAACGCCAGTCGGAAGGCCCGCCGCGCCATATCAGACGCGATGCCGTTTCTTGTCGACGCACAGGCGGTCACCACGCTGATCGTCGATCCGTCCCGAGGCGGGCGATACGGGGAGAGCCCGGTGCCGACATCGCCTTGCAACTGGCGCGGCACGGTGTGCATCTCAATGTGAAACGCGTGATGTCGAACGGCTCTCCGATCGCGGAAGTGATCCTCGCGCACGCCGTGCAGAGCGGATCGGACCTGCTCGTCTTCGGAGCCTATGGTCTCTCTCGGTTGCGGGAACTTTTGCTCGGCGGCACAACACGAACATTGCTCGCGCAAATGCCTGTCCCCGTATTTGTTTCGGTATGATGACGCCGCGAGGGCGCATCGTCGAGTACTCGGGTGGAGTGCAGCGAGGCCCGTCTTCGGAGCTCGATGGATGGCTAGCCTCGATTTCCCGGATCGACTTCTGCGCGCTCGCCTCCGGCTACGGCGTTGCCGGTGTACGCGCCGACGATCCTGCCCGCCTGGCACAGCCTGCCCAACGCTGATCGAGGTTGCACGCAATCGGGCCTTGAAGGTGGCTGACGTCGAGCACGACGGCGGCCAGGAGTGCGAAGTCGATTAAGCCCGTGAATGTTCATGATTACCGGCGTCTCGCCAAACGCCGACTGCCTTGGATCGTTTCGTGTGCGATGCCACGCCGCGCCGATTCCGTGACGTAGTAGGCCGCCTCGTCCGGACCACCCATGGTGACGTAGCCATCGTCCGCAGTTCACCGGCAGGCTTCGCGCCGGATAGGATGGCGGGTACATGCTCGTTCGCGGACCAGGCATCCCTGACGGAGCGCCGCGGCGTGCCGTCGCCGGCCCCGTCCTCGCGAAAGGCCACGAGCGCTCGGTATAAGCCAGGCGTGTTGCCGTCCTCGTAGGCGGCCAGCAACTCCTGGGCGCTGTCATCTTGTCGACAGGGCACCCGGCGAGGACGTACCGTATCCCCTGATTGTCGTTCGGGTTCAACTTGAGCATGTCGCGGTAGTGGGCGAGGGCGCCGTCGACGTCGCCAAGCCGCAGGAGTGTGCCCGCGAGACCGGCCTGGCCCGCATATAGGGGCGTGTTTCCAGAAAGCCCCAGAAGTGGCCGGCATACTGCTTGAAGCCCCGTGGCCCGAGCGCCAACTCCCCCGCCTCGACGCCCTTCGCGTAGTAGTCGCGAGCCTCCTCGATAGATCGGGCTTCTTCGGCCAGAAGGACATAAGCGTCCGCGCAAAGCGGCGAAATGCCGAGTGCCTTATGGGCCAGCGCTATCCGGGAACGGGAGGTGGTTCGCTCCCATGCCTCGTACATCACGTCCTGCGCTTTCGCGGTCGCGTCGTCACCGCGGCGTCCAGCGATCGCCGCCAGGAAACTCTCCATCGCGCGCCTATCCGGCAACGCAGCGGGGGCGCTGGCCTTCGTCGAGGTTTTGAAGGCAGCCTTCGAACGCGGCTTTTTCGATATTGGCATTTTCACATCACCCCAGAGCTGTGGGCTGACTATGGCTCAGCCTTCAGGAGGGTGCTACCAGACATCATAATCGAGCGGGATTTACCGGGTGCGACAGACGTGTTTCGATCGTGGTGCCGAGGTCTCTGACGAATCAAGATCGGCGCCGCTGACGCTGCTCTTGCCAACCGGCCAACCGCGATGATCGGAACCGGCTTCCGCAACGCGACCGGCTGGAGGAACCGAAAGTTCGCAGACTCTACCTCTGGAGGAAACGAGATTCGAACCCTCGGTCCCCGGTCATGGCAAGCTCAGTTTGCCGCGCCGAGTCACTCGATATCCGGCGGGGTATGAGGCACGGGGGCAGGCGCCGCGGTTGACCGCGCTTTCTCCTGCTCGGCGAGCCACTCCATGGAGCCGCGGGCCCATACGGTTTTGACCGGTGGCGGTTTGCGGCGCTGCTCAAGTTCCTCAGCGCGCCGGCGGTAGTACTCGATAATGCCCCACCCCGGGATGGGCGTCTTGAACCACTCCAAAAACTGCGCGGTTGAATCAGCTTGGTCGTCATGCTTGCCGTTCGGGAACACCGCCATCTCGTGAAGATATTCGGCGAGCCAGGGGGCGGTCTCGGGAATGTGGACGAAGCCGTTCTCAATAATCGCGGTCTGCGCGTGCAGACGCATGGTCTTGTCGCCAGTCGGCTGGTAACGGGTGACGCCGTGGCAGCCATCGGTGATCAGCTCCTGGATCAGCTGGGTGCCCGAGGCCTTGTCCTCGATCAGCACAACGGTCGCCTCGAAGAGGCTCTGCTGCTCGCGCACGGCGCGCTTCAGCGCCGGATACTCGAGCCGTCGGCGGAACACACCGAGGAGAAAGAGGTCCTTGCCACTCACTCCCCAGGTTGTGCACCCCGAGAAATCGCTCAGTTCGGTGGCCTTGTTAGCGGTGTCCCAGCTCTGGACGATGCGGTCGAAACGCTCTGGTCGCTCGTCGTCGCGGTAGCGCTTGAACCATTCGGCTTTGACCAGTCCGCCGCCCAGCGGGGCGGGCGACTGCTGATATTGACCGGCGAAGTTGTATTCGCCGATCGTCCGCCGGATGCGGTCGAGGGTTTCGAGCGGCTCGCGGTCCGGGTGCAAGGCCTCGCCCTGGTGGCGGCGGAAGCATTTCGGTTTCAAGATGGTCTCGATCCGGTGCTCCTCGTCGCCTTCGGCGATTGCCGGAAAGCTCAACACTTCCCAGGCCTCCTGCCCCAGCACGTGCCCGACGAGGTCGTCCTCGTGCAGCCGCTGCATGATGATGACGATCACGCCACTGCGCTTGTCGTTGAGCCGGCTGTAGAGGGTGTGGACGTACCACTCGTTGCAGGCTTGCCGCTGCGCCTTGG
>CAVOWP010000016.1:0-42435 GCA_963700185.1 uncultured Alphaproteobacteria bacterium | reverse complement strand
TCAATATGTCGCATTGCTGCGCCGTGACATCCCGCGCAACGATCTGCTGCACGCGGTGACGGCCGGGGCGGCAGCACCGCAACCAGTCGTCGATCTGCTCTACCGGTACCGCAACGAGAAGCGCACCGCCGACATCGTCGCGTTGCCGACCGCCGACATTTCCGCGATGTCGGACAGCCGAGCGAGGACGAGCTGAAAGCGTTCTACGACAAGCATCCGGACCTCTTCCGCGCTCCCGAATATCGGGGCTTCACGCTCGTGAGCCTCGACCCTTCGGATACCGCCAAGGACATCGAGATCCCCGAAGCCAAATTGAAAGAGGAATACGACCAGCGTCAGGACGAGCTGCAGATCCCGGAGGCCGCGACGTCGAGCAGATCCTGTCGCCCACCGAGGAAAAGGCCAAGGAGGCCGAAGCGGCGCTGGCCGCAGGCAAGGACTGGCGCGAGGTCGCGACGACGATCGCCGGGCAGAATCCGGACACGATCGATCTCGGCCTGATGCGGCGCGACGAGATGCCGAGTGCGCTCGGCGATGTCGCGTTCGAATTGCCGCTGAACAAGCCGAGCGAACCGGTCGACCCCGCTCGGCTGGCACATTCTGCGAGTCGTCAAGATCGAGCCGCCGGTCACGCAAACCTTCGACGAAGCCAAGCCCAAGCTCGAAGCCGATCTCGCGCATCAGGAAGCGGTCGATCGGATATACAAGGTCGCCAACCAGGCGGACGACGCCTTGGCGGGCGGCGCGACGCTCAGCGACGCCGCCGAAAAATTCGGGCTGAAGACGACGACTGTCGAGGCGGTCGACGTCAGCGATCACGATCCCCAGGCAAGCCGGTGACCTTACCGGTCTCCGCCGGCGACGTCTTGAAGCTCGCCTTTGCGACCAATGAAGGCCAGATGAGCCGCGTCACCGAAACGCCCGACGGCGCGATCTTTGCGCCGTTCATGTGGACAAGGTCATCCCGTCCCAAGTGAAGCCGCTGGACGAGGTGAAGGACAAGGCGGTGGCGGCCTCGGCAGGCCGACCGGCGGCGCGAAAACGTCGCTAAGCAAGCTGAAGAGCTCGCCGGCGGCGGTCACCCCCGAGACGCGTCTGGCGACCGTAGCCGGCGAGAAAGGGCTGAAGGCGACCGCCTCGCCGCCCTTCACCCGCCATCCGGATAACGACACCGCGGTGGCGCCGCCGCTTGTCGGCAAGTTGTTCGCGGCAAAGCCCGGCGAGGTCGTCACAGCCTCGGATGCGACTGGGTCATACGTCGCGCAACTCGACGAGGTGCAACGCCCCGAAAACGTGTCGCAGACTGCGGCGGCGGGACTGTCGCGCGAACTCGACACTGCTCAGCAGACGACCTCGCCGAGGAATTCACTCGGGCGTTGCGCGCCCATTTTCCCGTCGAAATCCACCGCGACGCGCTCGACAGGTTCTTCTAAGCGCGAAACCCCGCGTCAATACGGACTGCTCGACTTCGGGGCCGCGGCTGCGGCGCCCGAGCGCATCTCCTGCAGTGCCGCCTGGCCTCCCATCGTCATGAAGCGGTTGTCGCCGCCGACGGTGACGAAGGTGAACCCCATCTCGTCATCTTCTTGGCATAGGAGGGCGCGACCGCAATGGATGCCGGGCTGCACCTTGTGCCGCTTGCAGCCGTCGAGCACCTTCTTCAACGCCGCCAACATCCACTCATCGGGCTTGTCGCCGCCGGGCGCATAGCCGAGCGAGATCGACAGATCCGAAGGGCCGACATAGATCGCGTCGAGCCCGGGCGTCGACAGGATCGCGTCGAGATTATCGAGCGCCTCTTGCGTCTCGATCATGCCGAAGGCGACGACGATGTCGTTGGCCTTGGCGTGGTAATCCGCGCCGCCATAGAGCGAGGCGCGGATCGGCCCCGAGCTGCGGTAGCCGAGCGGCGCGTAGCGGCACGAGCCGACGAACTTCTCGGCCTCGGCGCGGTTGTTGATCATCGGGCAGACGATGCCGTAGGCGCCGGCGTCGAGCGCCTTCTGGATGTGCGCCGGATCGTTCCACGGCACCCGCACCAGCGGCGTCACGTTGGTGGTCGAGATGCCCTGCAGCATCGTCACCATCATCTGGTAGTCGATCATGCCGTGCTGCATATCGACGACCAATGAGTCCCACCCCATGCTGGCCATGACCTCGGCCGAAAAGCTGCTCGGGATTCCGAGCCAGCTGTTGATGACCGCCCTGCCCTGCTGCCAGGCTTCCCGCACTCCATTGGGCCGCGCCATGTGATCCTCCTCGGTTCCCGCGATGATCGCAGATCCCGCCAGCTAAACCGGCAGGTGTCAAGCACCGCGCGCCGGGTGTTCCCGCTGTTTTCTGCAGCGAAAATACAGCCAGCCTGCCAGCCGCATCCATCCCGGGCACGGCCCGAAGCGTGACTGCCGCAAGCTCGACGAGGTAACACACCAATATGTCTTTCCCGCGACAAGACCCTCACCCGCCTCGCTGCCGCTCGGCACCCTCTCCCGCGATGCAGGAGAGGGGCTATAACGCATTCAGCACAAAGCTCCTCTCCCGCACCGCGGGAGAGGGGGACCAAGCTCAAAGAGCTTGGTGGGTGAGGGTGGCTCTTTATCGCGGATACCGGCGGAGCCGCACAAAGACGAGAGCGATGATGCTGAGCGCGGCGGTGAACATGATGTAGAAGCTCGGCGACAGGCTGTTGCCGGTCACGGCGATGAGCCAGGTCGCGACAAAGGGCGTGAAGCCGCCGAAGATCGTCACGGCGACGGCGAAGCTCAACGACACGCCGATCCCGCGGATCCGGGTCGGAAAGAGCTCGGCGAGCTGCGACGGCAGCACCCCGCTATAGCCGGCCTTGACGAGGCTGAGCCAGCCGGCGGCAAAGATCGCCGTCGCGAGCGAGGGATGGGCGACCATCAGGTAAAAAATCGGATAAGTGGTGAGGAAAAAGAGCCAAGCCGTTCCCGTCAGGAGGCCGCTGCGTCCGAACTTGTCGGAGAGGTGTCCGGCGAATGGCGAGACAATGCCGAGAATGACGGCGCCGACGAAGGTCGCGGTGAAGCCGGTGGCCTGCGGCAGGTGCAGCTCCTTCATCGCATAGGTCGGGATGTAGAGGATGATGTAGGCCGAGCTGTTCGAGACAACTGCGGCTCCCATCGCCAGGAGGACCTCGATCGGGTGCTCGCGCAGCACGTCGCGCACCGGAGTGCGGGTCGGCTTGATCTCGACGTATTCCGGCGTCTCGTCGAGCCGGCGGCGAATATAGAGCCCGATGGGACCAATCAAGATCCCGAACAGGAACGGGACGCGCCAGCCCCAGTCGACAAGCTGCTCCGGCGACAGGATGGTCGTCAGCAGGATCCCGAAACCCGACGCCAACGCGCCCGTGATCCCGGTGCTGGCCCATTGCCAGCTCGCGACAAAGCCTTTGCGCGATGCTGTTTGTTCGGCCAGGAAAGTGACGGCGCTGCCAAACTCGCCGCCGACCGAAAACCCCTGCATCAGCCGGGCGACCAGGATCAGGATCGGCGCGGCGAGCCCGATCGTCGCGTAACCCGGCATCAACGCCGTCATCGTCGTGCCGACGACCATCAGCAGGATCGAGAGGGTGAGGCCGGCCTTGCGGCCGGCGCGATCGGTATAGGCGCCGATCAGGATGGCGCCGATCGGGCGCACCAGAAACGAGACGCTGAAAGTGCCGAGAGTCGCCAGCAACGACGCGGTCTCGTTGACGCTCGGGAAGAACACTTTCGAGATCGTGACCGCGAAATAGCCGTAAACGAGGAAATCGAACCATTCGAGCGCATTGCCGAGCGAGGCGGCGACGATGACTCGCGTCAGTGTGGGTTTGGCGCGGACGGGCGGGGCAAAAGCGGCGGCGGTCATGGCGGCTCCTCCCGATGAATTAGGACAGCTTCTTGGTCATGTAGAAGCGCGTATGGCCGGGCGGCTCGCACTCGATCCGGGCGGCGACCTCCCAACCCTGCTTCAGGTAAAACCCCGGCGCCTGAAAGTGGACTGTCGACAACACCGCGCGGGTACAGCCGCGTCGCCGACCTTCCTCCTCTGCCATGGCGAGGATCCGGCTGCCGAGCCGGGCGCGCCGCAAATCCTCCGGCAGAAAAAACCGCTCTACCCGCAAGAGGCCCAGTGACGTGCGGCCGTGCAGGCCGCCGACGACCTTCTTGGTTTCGGCATCGCGGACGAGGACGGCGAGTTCACGACTGTCCGAGTATCCCGCCTGCGCCTCGTTGTAGGCGCGCAACCCCTCCGCGATCACCGCGCGCTCGTCGTCATCCGGTGCATCGGTCAAAGCGATCGTGGTTTCGGCTTTATTGGCCACGATGTGTCCTCCCCACCAGTCGTCATGGCCGGACTTGATCCGGCCATCCACGCCTTCGCCAACTGATTCGATCGGCGCCAGAAGGCGTGGATCACCGGGTCAAGCCCGGTGATGACGACGTTTAATAGAGACGTTACCTGCGCGCCTGCTCGCCGTGAACTCAGGCGTCCATGGTCGCCGCTATCTTGGCGGCGATATCGGCGCGCCATTCCTCGATCGGCTTGAAGCCGGGCTTGGCGCGGCAGATGGCCTCGGTTTCGCGGTAGAGTTCGTCCTCGGACTTGTCGAGATCGATCTCGAACCCCAGAGGTTGCGGCACGTACCACGGCGTGTCGCAGAACATCTCGATGCGGTTGCCTTCGGGGTCGCTGAAATAGACCGACCACGCGTTGCCGTGGCAGCGCGGGTCGATGACCTTGCAGCCGGCCTCGCGCACCTTGCGGAAGACGCGCTGGACATTGGCGAGCGTGCCGACATTGAACGACACCTGCTGCACCATCGGCGTCTCGAGATCGCCATTGCGGCCGCGCACCAGCACGACCTGATGATGGTCGCTGGGGTTGCGGCTGAGGAAGGTGATGCGGCCGTCGGGCGCGCCGTCGCTGACGACGAAACCGAGCACCCGGGTGTAGAAGTCGATCATCTTCGGCACGTCGTTGACATAGAGCCCGACATGGCTCAGGCGCGGCGATTGCTCTTGCGACATTGATTGGGTCTCCTTTCACAGCCGAAGGATATCATAATCTGAACCCTTGCCTCCCCCTGACCCGCTTCTCTGCTGAGCCCCACGCGGAGAAGCACAACCGCCCACCTCAGTGCTTTGCTTGGTCCCTCCGCGCGTGCGGTCAGCCGAGCGCGGGTTCGAGGGCGGCGGGGTTTTCGAGGTCGGCGAGGAGGGTGCGGGCGGCTTGCAGGTCGGCGGTGTCGAGGCCTTCGGTGAACCAGGCGAGGATCGGGGCGAGGAGGGCGACCGCCTCTTGCGGCCGGCCCTGCTGGCGGCGCAGGCGGGCGAGGCTCATCGCGCCGCGCAATTCCCAGGACTTCGCGTTCTGCCGGCGCGCGACGTCGATGCCTTTCTCGATGGCGGTCTCGGCCTCGCTCACCGTCCCGGCGCCGGCGAGCAAGGCCTCGCCCCTGAGCCGATAAAGCTCGGCTTCAAGCGGCGCTCCCCCCATCTTTTCGACCGCCTTCAGCCCGGCGGCGACCGACGCAAGCGCCGCTTCGGGTTTGCCGATCGCCAATTGCGCGTCGGCCTGCAACGCCAGCAGGATATGTTGGGCCACCCCTAGACCGTAGCCGTCCACCCCTTGGCCGATTTGGGCCAGCCCCTTCTCGCTTTCGCCGGAGACGCCGAGCGCCCATCCCGTTCGCCAAAGGGCAAGCGCCGTGCCACTGCGCGATGCGCTGCTCCTCGCAGATCCTCAAAGCCCGTCCGGCATAGTCGGCGGCCGCCGATGGCTCGTGGCGAAAGATGTGAACGAGCGCGGCGTAACACAGCGTTTGGGCGAGGGTCAACGGGTGCCCGAGCGTCTCGGCGCTTCGTACCGCTGCCCTCAGCTCCTCGAGGGACCGATCCGGGTAACCGAGCATCCAGGAAATCAGCATCAGGTATAACTGGCATTGCCACGCCGGGGTGGGAGCCCGGCCAATCCCGGAACTGCATGTTCGGATCGAACAGCTCGAAGCCCCGCCGAAAGTGCGCAAGCGCCGGCTCGAGCTTCCCCTGGAAGAACAGCGTCACGCCGAGCGCCATGTGCGCCCCGACGAGACGGGCCGCATCGCCGAGCCGTTCGGCCACACGCAACGCCTCCTCGGCAAAATGCTGCGCCTTCTCCATCTCGAGTAGGTTCAGATGGTGGAGCATACAGGCCGCGGAGCGCCGTGAACTCCCGGGAGTGATCCCCGAGTTGCCGACAGAGCTCCCATGCCCGCGCATAGGTTCGGCCGATGTCGGGGTGGCTGTAGCTCTTGGTCGCGAACAGGGCGGGACCGAGCGCCATTTGCAGGTCCAGCTCGCGCTCGGCCCGCTCGCGCATATCCGATAGCGCTTCGACCAGTGCCAGGCCTCGGCGAAATTGGTCGATCGCTTCGAGGTTCGCCGACTTGCTCGCCGCGGCCACGCCGGCTTTGTGCCAGTACGCGATCGCCTGCGCCGGACAGTTCGCTTCGGTGTAGTGATGCGCCACCAGTTCCGGTTGCGTGCTCGCCACCTCGGGAAAGCGATCCTCCAGCAGCTTTGCCACCCGCTCGTGATATTGCTGGCGGGTGCGCTTCAGCAGCGATTGGTAAGCCGCATCCTGGATCAGCGCATGCTTGAACAGGTAGCGCGACCGCGGCGGGCGGCCGCGCTGGTAGAGCAGCTCGTCGACCACCAGCTGACCGAGACCGCTCTGCAGCATCTCTTCCTCGATCCCGGCCAAGGCACTGATCATGTCATAGGCAAACTCGCGTCCCAGCACCGAGCCCAATTGTGCCACTTCACGCAGCCGCGGCGCCCGATCGAGCCGCGCCATCAGCGAATCCTGCAATGTCTCCGGGATGTGCAATTGCGCCAGCGCGCCCGTGAGCACGTAGGCGTCGCCGCGGGCCTCGAGCACCCCCGAACCGAGGATGGCCTTGGTCAGCTCCTCGACGTAGAGCGGCACGCCGTCGGCCTTGGCGACGATATGATCGACCACCTCGCCGGGCAGCGGCCGGCCGCCGGCCAGATGACCGACCATCGTCTCGACCTCCGGCCGCTCCAGGCGGTTGAGCGTGATCGGCGTCATGTGCGAGCGTTGCGGCCAGGGCGGCGTCAATTCCGGCCGATAGGTCGCGACGACCAGCATCGCCGCCGTCGGCGCCTGCTCGATCAGCATGCCCAGCGTTTCCAATGTCGTCGGATCGGCCCAGTGCAAATCCTCCCATGCCATCAGCACCGGGGCGCGCTCGGCCGTTTCGATCAGCCAGGCAACGATCGCATCGAGGGTCGCATCGCGCTGCTGCTGCGCCGTCATCGACAAGGCGCGGATAGCGGTCCTCGGGCACCGGCACCGACATCAAATCGGCGAACAACCGCACGCTCTCGGAGAGGGGCAAGGTCTTGAAGCCGGCGAGCCCGGCTTCGAGCTTCGCCAGGTGCTGCTGCGCGGTATCCTCCGGCTGCCAGCCGAACACGCGCTTCAAATGTTCGATGATCGGATGAAAGGCGCTCGCCGTGTGAAACGGCGAACAGCGGATCGCCACCCAGATGTGATCCTTGCCGGCCGCCTCCCGCAATCCTTCCACCAGGCGGGACTTGCCGACCCCGGCCTCCCCCTGGATCAGCACGACCTGGCCGCGGCCGTGGCAACTGCCGTCCCAGGCCCGCAATAGCAGCCCCATCTCCTCCTGGCGCCCGACGAGGGGTGCCGCGCTCCCGGTCCGGGTTGCGGCAAACCGGCTCTCGACATCCCGCGCCGACAAGACGCGCCAGGCCGGCACCGGCTCGGCGAACCCCTTCAGCTCATATGCCCCCAGATCCTCGAGGTCGAAGTGATCGCCGAGCATCGCGCGCGTGGCCGCGCTGACGACGATCTGGTTCGGCTGCGCCAATGCCTGCAGACGCGCCGCCAGGTTCGGCGTCTCGCCGACGACCGCGGTCTCCGATGCCGTTCCTTCGCCGATCTGGTCGCCGACGATCACCGGTCCGGTGGCGATGCCGATCCGCACCGCGAGCTCGACCCCGGGCGGCCTGCGGGACCGCGGCATTCAGCTCCGCCATCGCATCGACGATATCGAGACCCGCCCGCACCGAACGCTCGGCCTCGTCCTCATGGGCGCGCGGGTAGCCGAAATAGACGAGGATGCCGTCGCCCATGTACTTCGCGACAAAGCCGTCGTAGCGCCGGATCGCCGCGCTGCAGCGGTTCTGAAACGACGCGATCACATCGCGCAGATCTTCGGGGTCCATCCCGGTGGAGAGCGCCGTCGATCCCACCAGGTCGCAAAACATCACGGTCAGCTGGCGGCGCTCGGCCTCCGGCGCCGCGGCGAGCGCGCGGGCCGGGCACCGAGGTCGCGGACGAACACCGGCGGCAGAGCGATCGGCGCGGCGACCGGTGCAAATGCCGGGGGCGGGGCGTTGCCGGTCTCGAAGAGGGCCGCGCCGACGAAGGCCAGCCCTTGTCCGCCCTCGTCGACCGCCAGGCGCTTGACGATCAGCTCGTGACGGACATCATCGAGCGTCTCGTCGTCGAGCCCGAATTCCTTGCGCAGCCGCCGATAGCTGACCCGCTTCTCCAGGTACAACAGGCCTGTCGACGAGGGTCAGGGTCTGCGAGAATGTTGTTATGGCGCTCCCTTTTCGGAAACCAGGATTTCCCGGATGGACGGCCCAGACAGCCGCACCGACAAGCACTCGATCACCTTGAGCCATATGGACATCACAGGCCGCCAAATCTGGAGGACCGGAATCCACCTTCTGAGCCAATCAGATCGAGGACAGCGGAGGACAGCTTTGGGTCACATTGAAATCAAGTCTGTCGATTGATCCAGGGGTCGATTATTGGTCCCGTGCTCGTTCATGAGCTGACGTTCTGCGCCTTGCGGTTGAGCAGCTTCGTGGCGTCGGCTCGCAACTCCCCCTTGGGACCAACGAAGCGGTAGAGCGTCTGGCGCGTGACGCCCAGTTCCGTGCACAGGTCGCTGACCTTGGTGTCACGCTTGGCCATTGCTGCCTGCGCCAGGCGGAGCTTGGCCGGCGTCATCGTGTAGGGACGGCCGCCGTTGCGACCACGGGCACGCGCCGAAGAGAGCCCCGCGATCGTTCGCTCGCGGATCAGCTCGCGCTCGAACTCGGCGAGCGCGGCGAAAATCCCGAACACCAGCCGCCCGCTGGCGGTCGTGGTGTCGATATTGGCGCCTTGCCCGGTCAGGACGCGAAAGCAAATCCCGCGTTCCATCAGATCATGGATGGTGTTGACGAGGTGACGGAGGTTACGGCCGAGGCGATCGAGCTTCCAGACGATGAGAGTATCACCCTCGCGCAGTGCCTTGAGGCAGGCCTCCAGACCGGGCCGATCATCTTTCTTGCCAGACGCCTGATCCTCATAGAGATGGGACGCGCTTCGACGCCGGCCGCGATCAGCGCGTCGCGTTGCAGATCGAGCACCTGCGACCCGTCCGCCTTTGATACGCGCATGTAGCCGATCAGCACGTTCCCCTCATGTCACTTATACGGTCGATTGTGTGACGACCGCCCCCGCCACATTGAAGGTCGACAAATTAATCATACAACCCGTCACATAAACTAAGGATGGCAAACGGTCGTGTCAAATGATTAGATGACGACCTTCGAGCCGAACGCGGGGGCGACCATGCCGGCACGATTGTCGCTGACCAAAGCGCAGCGGGACGCGCTGCTTCTGCTGCCGGACACCGAGGAGGCGTTCGTCCGCCATTACAGCCTCGTTGCCGAGGATATCGAGATCATCAGCGGTTATCGGACGCCGGAGACACGGCTTGCCTTCGCGCTCCAGCTCTGTGTGCTCCGGTATCCCGGTCGCGTTCTGCGGCACGGCGAGATCATGCCAATGCATCTGCTGGCATTCATCGCCGAGCAGGTCGGAGTGTCGCCGGATGCGATCGGCGGATTCGCCCGCCGGCCGCAAACCCGATACGAGCATCTCGCCGCATTGCGAAAGCGCTTCGGCTTCTCGGATCTGGCCGATGCCAGCAAGGCCGAACTGAAGCAGTGGCTGGCTCCGATCGCGCTGAAAACCACGGACGGCCATGCCGTGCTCGTTGCACTCGCAGAGGAGATGCGTCGGCGACGCATCATCATTCCCGGCATCAGTGTCGCCGAGCGCATGGCTGCCGAAGCCATGCACGCTGCCGACAAGACTGCCGTCCGTCTGATCTGCGAAAGAGTTCCGGCAGAGGCCCGCACGCGTATGGATGCGCTTCTTACCGAGAAGGCGCACCGGCAGCAGAGCGAACTGAGCTGGCTGCGCGAGACAGACACGAAGATCAGCAGGCGCGGCTTCCTCGAGATCATGGACAAGCTGGACAAAGTGCACGGGATTGGCGTCGGCGGGCTCGAGCTGCCATCCGAGATCGGCGCCCGCGTCCAGCAGATGGTACGTGAGGGGCTGCGCTTCACCGCGCAAGCCTTTCAGCAGATGGGCGTCCAACCGCGCACTGCCATCATGACCGCAACCCTGCGGGATATGGAGGCAAGCCTCATCGATGTCGCGCTGACGTTATTCGAGGGATTGATCGGCCGCGCCTACAACAAGGCGAAGAAGCGCGTCGATGAAGCTCTCATCGAGCAGGCAGATGACGCCAAGCAGCGGCTGGCCCGTGTCGCAAATGTGCTCGACGCCATCCTGAAGGCGCACGAGCGCGACGAGAGCATCGAGGCGGCGATAGCCGCCGTCACCACCTGGGAGGCCTTGTCTGCCGACACTCAACTTCTCCGGCGGTCATCCCGAACCGGCATGGTTGATGTGCTGTCGGAGCTCAGGCGGGAGCATTACGTGTTCAAGGCAATCGGGCCTCGGCTTCTCAACGCCGTCACCTTCCAGAGCAGAGCGTCGGCCGCGCCTCTACTCGACGCGCTCGCCATCATCAAAGGGCTTGGCGTCGACACGCGCAAGCCGCTGCCAGACAAAGTGCCAGAGACCATCGTCGAGCGGTCCTGGCGACCGCACGTGTTCAAGGATGGTGGCATCGATCGCCAGTATTACGAGCTGGCCGTCTACTTCGCTCTCGGCACGGCCCTGCGCGCCGGCGACGTGTGGGTCACGGGATCGAAGCTGCATCGCTCGATCGAAGCGTACCTGTCGCCGTCGACGAGCACCGCGCTTGTGCCGGCGCGGTTGCCGCCCAGTCCTACTCTGACTGCCGCCGCCTATCTCGACGACCGCACGGCGCTACTCGACCGGCGACTTTTGGAGATGGCGAAGAAGCTGGCGGCCGGTCAATGCGCCGGTGCGATCCTCGATCGCGATCGGCTGTCGCTGCCGAAGCCGGAGGCCAAAGATGATCCAGAGGCTCGTGTGCTCGCCCGTCGGCTGTATGGACTGCTGCCGCGCGTGCGAATCACCGATCTCCTTGAGGAAGTCGACCGATGGACGGGCTTCGCCGATATGTTCGTCCACGTGCAGACGGGACGCCCGCATCCCGAACGGCGCGCCTTCCTGGCCGCGCTGATCGCCGAGGCCACCAACATCGGGCTCGGCCGCATGTCCGAGGTCTGCAAGGTTGCGTCGCGCCGCACGCTGACCACGATCAGCATCTGGCACATGCGCGAGGAGACGTACCGTGGTGCCCTCGCGGGCGTGGTCGAAGCCTTGCATCGCGAGCCCGCCGCCGCATGGTTCGGCACCGGCCAGGTCTCCTCGTCGGACGGGCAGCACTTCTACCTCGGCGGCGAAGGCGAGACCGGCGGCACCGTGAATGCCCGCTATGGCCGCGACCCGATCATCAAGCTCTACACCCACATCTCGGATCGCTATGCGCCCTTCCATGTAAAGGTCATCACCGGCACCTCCGGCGAAGCGATCCATGTCCTCGACGGGCTCGTGAACCACGACAGTGCGATCGACATCCTGGCCCATCACACAGACGGCGGCGGCCTCAGCGATCACGTGTTTGCGATCATGTATCTACTCGGCATCAGGTTCCAGCCGCGCATGTCGAGCCCGAATGACCGCAGGCTCTATGCGTTCGAGGCAAAGGGGCGCTACGGCGTGCTGGCGCCGTTCATGGGCGAGCACCTCGACCGGAAGCTGATCGAGGCCAACTGGGACGACGTGCAACGCGTCATCACGGCATTCCGCAATCGCGTGGTCGCCCCGTCGCTGATCCTGAGGAAGCTCGGCACGACGCCGCGCCAAAGCGCGCTGTCGCTCGCCATGCGGGAGATCGGGCGCATCGAGCGCACTGTCCACAATCTGGATTGGATCGAGGACAAGGGCTTGCGCGCGGACACGACCGACGTGTTGAACAAGGGCGAAGCCCGGCACACGCTGTCTCGCGCGGTTGCCTTCCATCAGCTCGGCCGGTTTCGTGATCGCAGCCACGAGCGTCAGTCACACCGAGCAGCGGCGCTCAATCTGGTCACGGCATGCATCGGCTTGTTCAATTGCCGCTATCTCGATCGCGCCGTCACCGATCAGCGGCGGAGGGGCACGTTCATCGACGACCAGCGGCTGCGTCGGCTCTCGCCGCTCGGCTGGGATCACATCAATCTGACAGGCGACTACGTCTGGTCGGAGACCGCCACCTATGACGTCGATGGCCTGCGGCCTCTCAACAGCGAGCCGGAGCCGATGGCAGCATAGGAACAACGGCCATCGTTCTTGCTATGTCCAAGATCCCGGATATCTGTGTCCTAATAATGCACTGACGCCTAGCTGCACTCGTGTACGGCGTCATGCTGATCTGGCATGTCGGAGCGACCGCGGTCAGCGCCCGTCTCCAGGATGCGGTTATGCCAATCGAAACCTTCATGGCGAGCATCGCGGAAAGATCCATCCCGCGTGTGTCCGGCACCGCAGTATTCTTGACGCGGAACTCAGAGAGACGTGCCACCGGTGATGGTTTGGCACGTCAAGCACAACCGCGCATTGCACGAAAAACTGCTTGTGTTGACTGTCAGCACCCAGTCGGCGCCGTGGGTCAAGGACACTGAACGGCTGACCTTCGAGGAGATCGCGCCCCGTTTCTGGCGCGCAGCCGCGCGGTACGGTTTTATGGAGCGGCCGGATATTCCGGCGTTGCTCGAACACGCGCATGGGCTCGGATGCGCCATCGATCTCTCCGACATCACCTATTATGTCGGTCACGAGACCGTCGTGCCCGATGAAGATCACCCAGCCTTACCGCGCGTGGTGGAGGCTTGGTTCGCCTTCATGCAACGCAACTCTGCCCATCTGACCGAATACTTCAGGCTGCCGATGGATGCGGTGGTCGAAATTGGCCGGCAAGTCTCGATCTGAAGCCGGATCAAAGTAATCCGAACATGCAGCTGGGCCTGGCGGGGTGATTCTGGCTGGGGCGCAGCGGCGGATCGGTGCGCAGCCCCGCTGTGAGCGGCCAGGGGCAATGGCACCAGGCCAGCGGCGCAGAACGGCGTTCTGCAATCGGGATTTCGCACCGGCCTTCTGCACCGCCTAGGCTGCTGCGTTGACTTCATTGGCGCCGCGGCCGACAAGTCGTGGTTTCCGCGCCGTCCGCTTTCGAGCGGACATGGTTGAGCATCGGTCGTGATCCCATCGCTGCCTAGCTGCGACTATCTCGCAAGGGGCAGGTGAGCGATGCGCTAGCCGAACCGGGCGGAGTCGCGTTGGCTATCCTTCAACTGGGCACACGCAATGTTCTCGTTCTGGTCGATTTGCGCGCACGATGCCCCGTGAAGGTTCCGGAACTGGCTTTCGCAACAGGAGGAGATGGCCGATCGCCAGCGCCACCGCGGCCAGATCCCGGCCCATTGGGGCTCAAATGTCTACCAGTCGCAGCGGACCTTCCATGTTGATGGCCCGCTCCTTCAGACGAGAACCGACAATGCGAGTCGCCATCCCTTTTTGCTTCGCGACTTCGCTTCTCCGGATGGCGTTCGCGAACGCGGCCGAGGGCGATGCTCCCGTGGACTTCCGGATCGTTTTCAGTACACAAACGTGCCAGCTGCCTCGTCCATTGGCGCCTTCACCTCAGCGTCGACCTATGGCGGCGCGATTTTGGCCAATTACAGTTTTTGGCGCAGATACCCCTCTAGCGGGTTTCAGCCGGCCTATCCGGTTTGAATGCATCGCCAGCACTGGAAGTGTCGCGAAGTGTTCGCCCAATCTGCTGTACGGGCCGGGGAGCAGCGTGGTCGATAACCCTCACGCCGACCTATCAATACAAGATCTTCTTCGCACGGGTCGAGTTCTCTCATGTCGGAACGAGCAGCACGACACCGGGATTGATGTTCGGCCGCGACGGCATGAATACAACGCAGACCCGCGGCGTGTTGGAAGCTGGGATTCTGTTCTGACCGGTCCTGCAAGTGCTGTAGTGCTGTCGCGTGTGAACCGTCAAATCTGGCGAAGAATAGATTCCGTTCGATGTCGATTGCTGGTCGCGGTAAGGTCGATCTCCCAGAGTAACTATTGGCCGGCCCTAGCTCATGCCGATCAAGGCTTACTGGCTAATTCGTCATCGTCAAAGACCTGAAACAATCATCGCACCTGCCGTTCCGGGCCGCGCCCACGGAAAGCATCGATAAACGCGGCAGCTGCGCCTTGGTCGAACTGGTCCAGCCGCAACCGCCTCTGCCATGCGGTCAGAACGATCGCTTCGCCGAGACCCGGATAGGGTACGACGATAATGCCGTCGCGATCCTCATGGAACAGCGCGGCCCATTGCCTTAACGTCTCCGGCACGTTGGGGGCCGGATCATCGTAGTAGATAACGACGTACCCTCGCTCGAGAGAGTGAACCAGAAGTGTTGGTGATCGGGAGGTGTCGTAAAAGCCAGCGTCCGCCCAGTTCGGATCATATGGGCCAGATGTCGGAAACTCCTCCGTATATGCGTGCTCGGTGTCATCAGGCAGAACGCTTCGCCCATGATCTTCAAGTCGCTCGGTCCTCCTAAGAGCAGGGTTGCCGCGCTCCGCATCCACATCGAACGCCCACTCTGCCCGGAAATACTCCAAGTAGTGGATCGTCGGGACCAGAACACAAGTACCGACCAGAGCAAGACCAACGATGTAGAGGACCAACTCGCGGTGTGTCGCAGGCGCCCACGGTCGTTTGAGGCTGCCCTTAGCCGATCTTGGCCGATTCGGGCAGGTTCCACAGTCTAAGTGATTGACATCTTTCAAGCGGTACCCTCGAGAGGTTCCACTACACGGAGGATGGCGGGGCGGTCTGAGCGGCGCTCATTTTGGGCTCCGGTTGGGCGGGCAGGACGCAAATTTGAGCTTATCGAGCAGGAGCGCGAGTTCGGGTTCTGGTTCGGTGTAGCGGGTCAGCAGCAGCTCTCGGGCCGTCGGTCGTCGGGATATGCAGATCAATCATCTGCACGGCGGCGAACTTTTCGATGGCGCTGCGCGGCGTGAGGCCAGGCGCCAGGGCATGGAGGCGCCGGCCGAGTGTGACATGGAGGCAATAGGCCAGGAAGGCGATGAAGATATGCGCCTCGATGCGCGCTGCATCCTGGCGAAAGATCGGCCGGATGGCGAGGTCGCCTTTGAGGTTCCTTGAACGCCTCCTCGACGCTGACAAGCTGGAGGTACAAGCCCCACAGCTGCGCGCCGGATCGTCGTCGGTGAGATTGGTGCGCAAGAGATACCAGGCCCTCGCGCCGCTCGGGCGCGGCGCAGCTTCGCGCGATCGAGGCGATAGCTCAGTGCGGCGCTGTCCGCAGCGACCTCGATTGCGATTGAGACGCCAAGCCGTCCGGGCTTGCTTGCGCGCGGCACCGAGCCGCATCAGCAACTCTTCGCGACTGAGCTTCATGCCGGCCAACTGCTTGAGCCGTCCCCCACAACCATTTCAGCTGGCGACGGCGTATCGCCCGTTCCTTGGCAACCCGGTCGGTGCTCTTGGGCGAAGACATAGAGCTCGCCGTCCTGTGGCGGCGAGCTTGACTTGTACGCCCGGCCGGGCGTCGTGCCAGGGCTGCGACGAGCGCTTCTCCGGCCGGATCAGCCACCCTTCGGCGTGCCGAACCGATGTCTGCACCGGCGGATCGGCAGCGCGCATCTCGGCCAGCACCGCTTCGGTCGGCACGCCTCGGTCCATCAGCCAGATCCGGCGCGCCTTGCCGTATTGCGCCACGATGCGGGCGAGAAAGTCCTTGAGGGTGGTGTCGTCCGCGGTCATTCGCCCGGAGCACCTCGTAGGCGAGCGGCAGCCCTTCCGGCGTCACGACCAGTGCAATGATCACTTGCACGCAGTCGCCGCGGTGGTCACGCGAATACCCGTGCCGACGCTTGTCGCCTTCCGGAAACGGCGGATCGCTCTCGAAATAGGTACTGGTCAAGTCGTAGAGCAGGACGTCGAACGAAACGTTGAACAGGTCGCGCCAACGCCCGACCAGATGGTCGAATAGCGCTTGTTTGTGTTCGAGCAGCCGATCGTGACAGCGGTCGAGCTTGTGGATCTGCGCCAGTCCGACATCCTCGCCCAGCAGGTCGGCCATGGCGCTGCCCTCGAACCATTGGCGATGCAAGCGCCACTCGCTACCCGGCGCCAGCAGCCGGTAGGTCGCCAAGAGCAACAGCACCTGGTGCCAACGCGTCCCCTTGCGGCTCGGGCCGAGCCGCTCGGCCCAGAACCGGTCGAGCGCCAGTTCGCGCCACAGGTTCATCGCCAGCCAGCACCCGCCCCACTGCCGCGGCCGGCACAACCGCAGCTCGGCAAGCTTCAGCCGGACGACACGCGGCGTCGGGCAGCACCCCCTCGCAGCTTGGGCTCTTCCGGGAACAGCGACAGGGGGCGCAGCGCGCCGCCGCTACCTTCCTCGAGGACGGCGATCGACTTGCGCCAAGCCAGTTCCTGCGCATCGGTTGATCTCACCCAGGTACAGCAGCGGCCGCTGCACCACACGGCCTCCGCCTACCCGGCGATTCTCCACGATGCTCCAGTAACGGTGCTCTTTGCCGTCCTTCTGCCCCTGGCTGCGACCGGAGAACGCTGACGCCGCGCATGATACCCGCGGTCGCCACCCGGAAAATGGCCTAGGTCTTCACTACAGCCGTTTCTCGCCAATTTCTGCTGATCGGCTCCTTTTCCCTCAATTACTTGCTGGATCGCAAAATCGGAAACACCGCCGCCGCAATCGGCCAAGTCAGGTCAGCCTTACGAACGCGTGACTGTGGCATTTCGACTTGATAACCGGTAGCGTTTGGCGATGTGAACGCCGCAATCAGCCTGACGTCGAGCATTCTTCATCGGTTGTCCGCTAAAGCTAAATGCCGGCCCGACTAGCGGAACTGGAAACGGGTCGCGCGTGAGTGGGTGATCTCACGGACGGTCATCGTTGCCCTGAAAACAGATATTTGAGTAAAGCCGCAGCGGCCAGGACGAGAACGACTATGACGAGAAGCCATAGCAGACCCATGCCCCACATCATCATGCCGCTCATGCCGTTCATCATGTCCTGCATCTCTACCTTCGCCCCGACCCCACGCGTGCGTCTCATCCTCCTCCCAAAACTGGGCTGGATACCGAACTGCCCAAAGCAGGTGTCCGAGGCCTCACTCCGCGGGGTTGTACTGGGTCGCAAGGCGCTCCCGGTGCGCGCTGGGAATTGCTAACATCTTTACCTGTACGTAGATCGCCGGAATCACGATCAGTGTCAGCACAGTCGACGAAATCATTCCGCCGACCATCGGCACGGCGATCCGCTGCATCACCTCCGAGCCGGTTCCGGTGCTCCATAGGATCGGCAGCAGACCCGCCATGATCGCCGACACGGTCATCATCTTCGGCCGCACCCGCTCGACCGCGCCTTCGATAATAGCGTCGTGGAGATCGCGAGCGGTGACCGGCCGCGCCTGCTCCTTGCGCTCCCGGACCGTCGCCGTGAAAGCGTGGTCGAGATAGATCAACATCACGACGCCGGTCTCGGCAGCCACCCCGGCCAGCGCGATAAACCCGACCGCGACCGCGACACTCATATTGAAGCCCATCAGGTACATCAGCCACAGGCCGCCGGTAAGCGCGAACGGCACCGAAAGCATTACGATGAGCGTCTCGGTCAAGCGCCGGAAGTTCAAGTAAAGCAGCAAGAAGATAATGAACAGGGTCAGTGGCACGACGGTCTGCAGCCGCGCCTTCGCGCGCTCAAGATATTCGAACTGCCCGCTCCATTCGATGTGGTAACCGGGCGGAAACTTGACCTGCTCGCGCACGGCGCGTTGCGCGTCGGCGACATACCCGCCGAGGTCGCGGCCCTGCATATCGACATAGATGTAGTCGACAAGCTGCGCGTTCTCGGTGCGGATCGACGGAGGACCTTGCGTGATCTGTACGGCGACGACCTGGCCCAGTGGAATTGCCATGCCGTCGCTTGTGTTGACCAACACCTGTGTCGCAATCGCCTGAGGGTCGTCGCGCAATCCGCGCGGATAGCGGACATTGACGCTGAACCGCTCGCGGCCTTCGACCGTATTGGTGACCATCTCGCCGCCGAGCGCGGTCTGAACGACCTGTTGAACATCGTTTATCGTCAGGCCATACCGGTCGAGCGCGGCGCGGTCGGGTTGGATGTCCAAGTAGTAGCCGCCGAGCGCCCGCTCGGCGAAGACGCTGGTCGTTCCCGGCACTGTCCGGACGACCCCTTCGATTTCTTTCGCAACCCGATCGAGTTGGGCGAGATCGTTGCCGTACACCTTGACGCCGACCGGTGTGCGGATGCCGGTCGACAGCATGTCGATACGGGCCTTGATCGGCATCGTCCAGGCGTTGCTAACGCCGGGAAACTGCAGGGCCTTGTTCATATCGGATACGAGCTGGTCGACGGTCATGCGGGGCCGCCACTCGCTCTCGGGCTTCAAATTGATCACGGTTTCGAACATTTCGGTCGGGGCAGGGTCGGTAGCCGTGTTAGCCCGCCCGGCCTTGCCGAACACAGATTCGACCTCGGGGAAGCTCTTGATGATCTTGTCCTGCGTCTGCAATAGCTCGGCCGCCTTGGTGATTGACATGCTCGGGAGGCTTACCGGCATGTAGAACAGCGTTCCCTCGTTCAAGGTCGGCATGAACTCGCTGCCGATGTGCATGACCGGGTAGGCGGAGACGCCGAGGGCAATCACTGCCAGCATGATCGTGATCTTCGGCCAGCGCAGGACGATGTCGATCACCGGCCGGTACAGCCAGATCAGGATCCGGTTCAGCGGATTCTTCTGCTCGGGCATGATGCGGCCGCGAACGAATATCGTCATCAGCACCGGCACCAAGGTGACCGACAGCAGTGCGGCCGCGGCGAGCGAGAAGGTGTAGGTGTAGACCAGCGGCTTGAATAGGCGTCCTTCCTGCGCCTCCAAGGTGAACACCGGCGCAAACGAGACCGTAATCACCAGTAGGCTGAAAAAGAGCGCCGGCCCAACCTCGATCGCGGCCTTGATCAGAACGTCTATTCGGGACGCGCCAGGCGGGGCGCGCTCAAGGCGCTTATGCGCGTTCTCGATCATCACGATCGCCGCGTCAACCATCGCGCCGATGGCGATGGCGATGCCGCCGAGGCTCATAATGTTCGAGCTGATCCCGAGCGCGTGCATGATCACAAAGGCGATCAGCACACCGACCGGCAGCATGATGATTGCGACGAGCGCGCTGCGGGCATGCAGCAGAAAAATCACGCAGACCAGCGCGACAATGATGCTTTCCTCGAGAAGCGTGTGCTTGAGCGTGTCGATGGCCCGATAGATCAGGCTCGACCGGTCGTAGACCGGCAAGATCGTTCACGCTCTCGGGCAGGCCGCCGGCGATCTCCGCGATCTTCTGCTTGATGTTCTTGATTACGGTGAGGGCGTTCGCCCCGTCGCGCTGCAATACGATCCCGCTGACGACTTCGCCTTCGCCGTCGAGCTCGGTCAAGCCGCGACGCTCGTCGGGGCCGAGCTCGACGCGCGCCACATCACGGATGCAGCACCGGGGTGCCACGATCGCTCTTGAGCACGATCGCTTCGAGATCTGGAACACCCCGGATATATCCGCGGCCCCGCACCATGTATTCGCGCTCGCTCATCTCGATGACGCGACCGCCGACATCCATGTTGCTGGCGCGAATCGCGTCGGTAATCTTTGACAGCGGGATCCCAAAGGCGCGCAGCTTCGTCGGATCGACCACGACCTGATATTGCTTGACGAACCCGCCGACGCTCGCGACCTCGGCGACACCCTCCGCCTTGGTTAGCTGATAGCGGACGAACCAGTCCTGGATCGCCCGCAGTTCGGCGAGCGTCTGCTTAGCGCCGAGGACGGCGTATTCGAAAACCCAACCGACCCCGGTCGCATCGGGACCGAGCGATGGCGTAACGCCGGTCGGCAGCCGCTTTTGTGCAAAATTGAGGTATTCGAGCACCCGGCTGCGCGCCCAATAGATGTCGGTGCCATCCTCGAAGACGACATAGACGAAGGACACGCCGAAAAAGGAGAAGCCGCGGACAACCTTGGAACGTGGCACCGCCAGCAGCGCTGTGGTCAGTGGATAGGTGACCTGATCTTCGACGACCTGCGGCGCTTGCCCCGGATATTCTGTGTAGACGATGACCTGCGGATCGGAGAGATCGGGGATGGCGTCGAGCGGAGTTCGGCCAACCGCATATACACCGGCGGCGATGACGAAAATCGTCGCCATCAGGATCAGCAAAACGTTGCGGCTCGACCAGCGGATGATGGCTGCCAGCATCGATCATTCTCTCGGGTAAATGGCGCAATGGACGCGCTATTGGATCACTGCTTTCCGCCGGCTGAGCCGGGCGGTTGTGCGTGTTTCGCCGGCGCTACTCGGCGGCGCGAAGCCCTTGAGCGCCGCCCGGAGGTTGCTTTCGGCGTCGATCAGGAAGTTCGCGCTGACGACGACCCGCTCGCCCGAGGAGAGCCCCCGGCGGACCTCGTAAAAGCCATCCGCGTGCGCTCCGAGCTTGACCTCGCGGGGCTCGAACCTCCCGCCGCCGCGCTCGACCAGGACCGCCTGGCGGGTGCCGCTGTCGATGATGGCGGAGTCCGGCACCGCGAGGACCGGGCGGTCGCCGATGCCGGTCTCGATAGCGACATTTGCGTACATGCCGGTCTTGAGGCGGCCATCCGCAGTTGCGGATGACGATCCGGACTTTGCCGGTTCTGGTTTCCTGAGAAACCGTCGGATAGATGAAGTCGACAGTGCCGGCAAAGGTCGCGCCCGGATAGGCGTTGACCTCGATCTTTGCCTCTTGACCGTCGCGCAGCGCCCCGATGTCCTGCTCGAAGACGTCGGCGTTGACCCAGACCGTCGAGAGATCGGCGATGCGGTAGAGCGGGTCACCCGCGGTGAAGTGCATTCCTCCTACTGCCATCTTCTCCATGACAGTGCCGTCGGCGGGCGCACGCAAGGTCAGCGTCCGCGTGATCGTCCCCGTCCGCTCTAGCCTTTTGACCTGGTCTGAAGAAATGTCCCAGTTCTGAAGACGCTGGAGCGCGGCCTCGGCAAGCTGCCGAGCCGAGTTGCGGATGTCGGCCCCGGCGCCGGCCATACCCTGAAGACTGCGCCACGCCAGGAGATATTCCCTCTCGGCGACGACGAGTTCGGGCGCGTATATCTCCATCAGTGGCTGGCCGCGCGTGACCGTCTGGCCAGTGGCGTTGACGTAAAGCTTCTCTATCCAGCCTTCGAATTTGGTGTTGACGATGTATAACCGCCGCTCATCGGCCTGAACCGTTCCGACGGCGCGGATTGTCCGGGTGAGCACCCGCGACTCGACGGGCGCACTCTGGACGCCAAGCTTCTGCACACGATCGAGGCTGATTTTAACAGTTCCGGTGTCATCGGCCTCCTCGCCTTCTGTGACGGGGATATAATCCATCCCCATCGAGTCCTTCTTCGGCACCGGCGAAGTGTCCGGCAGGCCCATCGGATTGCGGTAGTAAAGAATCCGCCCTTTCCCTCCGGACGTGGCCGTTGGAGGCGGAGACGACCTGGAAGTATTCTGCTCATCGCCCTCATAGACGGGGATATAGTCCATCCCCATTAAGTTCTTTCTTTGGTTCGGCCGAGTAGTACGGCTTGTCCATCGGATCGCGGTAATAGAGCACCTTGCGCTCGGCCGCTGCAGCTTTGGTCGCAGGGATAGCGATACTCGCTGAAGACATGCGGGGGCTGTGGCCGCCGAGCCAATACCCGCCTGCGCCGATCGCAACGCCGAGGCCGAGCAATATCAGTCCGGAAAAGGCGCGCCTCATAGGTCGCTTCCGATCTGCCGCTCGATCGCGGCGAGGGCCGTTTGCGCGTCCGTTTCGACCTGCAGGATTTCGATGCGAATCTGGAGTCGGCTATGCGCGGTGTCGAGGACTGGGGTAAGGTCGCCGCGCCCTTGTTGGTACGAGGCGAGCGCAGATTGATAGGCGGCCTCGCTCTGCTGGCTCAACCCATGCTCGAGCAGGTCTTTGGTGCTTTGCGCCCGAACTAGGCTCGCCAGCGCCGATTGCAGCTCGCTCTCGATCTTCAACAGAGCGGCGTCGAGACGCAACTGCGCCGCTCCCTTCTTTGCGGTGGCCTCACGCGCCTGCGCCTCGCGGACGCCCCATTGCAGCGGAACTTTTATCCCGACCCCCGCCGTCACTTTCGGGCCCATGTTAGGAAGGGAATCGCCGCCGATGCTGATGGTCACGTCGGGGTACCAGCTCTTGTCGACGAGCGTGCGCTCGCCCTCCGCCGCGGTGATCTCGGCCAGCGCCATCGCGACCGTCGGATTACCACCGCGGGATCGCCCGAGAAGCGCATCGAGCTTGAGGCTTGTTGCCGATGGCACACGGCGCAAGACTTGCGGGGTAGCTAACGGAGCGTTCGCCGAACGACCGATCAGCGCGTTGATCTTGGCCTTCGCCATCTCCTCGTCCCGCTCGAGGGCGGAAAGCTCAGGCCCCAGGCGGGTCTGCTCGAGATCGGCCCTGATCGCATCGGATTGGGTACCGACCCCCTGCGCGTAGCGGGAGCGTACTGATTCGGCAACGGTGTGGAGCAGCGAATGAATCTCCCTCGTGACCCGGATTGCCTGGTCAACTTGGTAATATTGTGCGAACACGACCTTCGTCTGTTCTTCGAGTTCGAGCCCGACGCTGTTCCGGCGACCGGCGGCGACCTCTGCATTCGCTTCGGCAACGGCCTTCCGCAGCTCGCGCTTGCCCCATAGCGGAAAATCCTGGGAAACCGAGAACAGCGTCTGGCGAAAGCCCTGGTCGCGCGACAGGTTCACCATCGGATCGTCGAGGGCACCCGCGGGATAGATTTTCGCGGCCGCCGCCTCTCTCTCCAATGCAGCGGCCGCGAGTTCCGGGTTGAGATTACGGACTCGAGCCAGCAAATCGTTGACGGTCCCGCCCGGAACAGGCTCTGCACCTGACCCCGTTTGGGAGGACGACAACAGCACGCCGACGACAACTCCGGCCGCTAGGAGCAGGCCAAGCGCGTGCTCGGCGGCCCCGCTGAAAAGCGTCTTCATGTCATTTCGGGATCGTGATCGGCACAGTGCCGTTGACGGTCTCGGCCTCGCCCTGGACTTTGGCCGAGAGGCTAAGCGCCCAGTTGCCCCCCATCGAGGGCTCAAGCTCCAGCTGATACAAGCTCGCATCGCTTGCCCGGACCAGCTTAGTCGGTGCCGTCATGCTGGCCATCCCGTCCGGTCCCATATCGAACCGGGTCTGGAAGATGACCGCTCCCCTTACGGGCTTGCCGTCGGGCAGATGGATTAGGCGGATCTTTACAATAGTGGCCTTACCCGACTTGACCGGCGGCCCCGCCGCCTCAAAGCGATAATCCTGAGCGGCGGCGAGAGCCTTTTTAGCTATGGCGAGCCCGAAGAAGCTCACCATAGCGTAGGCCAGCGCAGGAATGCCCACCGCACGAGAAATTAATGACATTATCTTTCTCCCATGATCGATCCGAATCAGGATGCGGATCGGTACAATTGCCGATCGACAGCCGCAGGCTTCGCCTACGGCAAATTGACTGTGGGCGCGCGTCAGCCGCGCGCCCCGCGGATCAGCCGTCTATGGGAGGTAAGAGGTCGGGTTCGACGTTCCGGCCCGACAACACCGGACATGGTAGCCAATATGCTACAACGGTATATGACACCGGGTCGTAGGCTGCATCGGAGCGCCCTGGGAGAGCGGGCGAGCCCAGACAACCCATCTGCTTTACGCAGTCGGGCATAATGCCTTTGCATGGCAAAGAGTTCGGCGCGCCCCGATCGGGGTGCTGCATCGCCATTCGCGGGCATTCGGGCTCGGCCTTTGCAACGGCGCTGGCCTTGGTCAAACCCAATGCTTCGGTCGAAGGAATCGCTTGTGTCGTCATGCCGCTGACGAAAGCGAGAACCGACAGCAGCACGATAAACCGGCGGAAGACGCCCCACATGACGGAGTAAGCTAGGCCGGACGCAGCGGCAATTCAAGCAGCACCCGACGTCGCAAGCACAGGACAGAGGGACGGAGGTGATGCGCAAGCGCGAGACGGATGGTCGCTCGTCGATGAACGCAGCGCGCGCATAAGTTGAAACGATCCGGCTAGTCGCAGTCCTCGTCTTGCCAAGCCTCGTACCCCTCTTTGACGAGCAACGCGACGATCGCGAGTGACGTAGCGCTGTCCACCCACCACGCACCGACGAGTATCTGAGCGAGCAAACCAAGTACAACAACACCCGACAAGTAAGCGCATGTGATCGATTCGACGGCATCCGCACGCATTGCCCGGCTCCCGATCTGCTCGGCAACCCGGATCTTCATCTTGGCAAGAAATCCCATGAAGGGAATTGCAAACAGAGCCAGGACCAATCCGGCTGCCGAGAACTCCTGTCCTTCCTGCCGCCACACGCCGTAGGCGGCGCTCACGATCACGTACGCCGCAAGGGCGAACAGCAGCGCCCCGCCAATTTTTGTCGCGCGGCGTTCGACAGCCTCGGGGAACTCCTCTTCGCCACGCATCTCGATATGGAGCCGCCGCAGCAACACGCCCGCCGAGGCAAGCTCGATCAGGCTATCCGCACCAAAGGCGATGAGCGATAGGCTGTGCGCGGCGGCTCCTGCTCCGATCGCGACTGCTGCCTCGATCACCATCCATGCTGCCGTCAGCCATTCGAGCCGGATGGCTCTGCGGAGCAGATCGGATCGTGATGCTTCGGCAGCCATCAAGGATCACCCAACTTAGCCAATCCCTGCATCGCTCCTTGCTCCCCGGCTTTCGAAATGGGATCATAACAATATGCGTGCTCATGTTGCTACGAAACCCCTGCCAGCTCCATTGCCCGAACTGGAGGATCAGCAAATTGCCGAACTCGCGGAGCTCCTCCGCCTGCTCGGCGAGCCGACGCGTCTGCGCATCCTCCTTGCCTGCTTGGCCCAGCCGGCATCTGTCGGGGAGATCGCGGCGCGCGTCGATATTCCGCGCTCGCTCGTCAGCCATCACCTACGGATGCTGCGGGCAAGCCGCTTTCTGCGTTCCACGCGCAATGGCAAGCAGATCATTTACTCGCCGGTCGATGATCGCGTCCGCTGCATCCTGGAAGATCTAGTCGGACACGTCGTCGAACCGCCGGACGAGAAGGAACACGGGCAAACGGTTCAATCCGACACCCGCGAAAGACGGATGGGGTAGAGCAGAAGAGGCAGGTATGAGCAGCACGCAGCAGGTTTTCGCAGCCAGGCCGCTCCTATCGGTCAAAGGGCCGTGGCGACCGCCCGCGCGCCGCCACCTGCGCGGCTCGGATTTCAGGTGGGCGATTGCCTTTGTCATACCCTATGCGGCGGTGTTCTTCGCCTTCATCGTGTATCCCTTCGGCTATGCGCTGCGGATGGCCAGCACGCCCTCGCTTTACGCCGACCTGATCGCAGATCCGACCTACCTGCCGGCGGTCGTCAATACGTTGCTCTTCGTCGGCCTCGGTGTGAACGTGAAGATGTTCTTGGCCTTGCTGCTGTCCGGCTTCTTCATGCGCCGATGCTGGTGGATCAGGGTGTCGCTGGCTGTTTATGTTTTGCCTTGGGCGCTGGCAGCGACGCAAGCCTGCCTCTCATTCCACTGGATGCTAATCGGCGAGCAAGGTTTGGTCGACGGCGTACTGTCGGCTCTTTTCGGCATCGACGGCCCACTCTGGTTCAATAACCGCTGGCTCGCGCTCGGATCGGACATCATCGCGTATATCTGGAAATGGATGCCGTTCTGGACTGTGATTTTCCTCGCCGCGCGCATGAAGATTCCTCGCGACATCTATGATTTGGCGGAGGTTGACGGAGCGACCGGCTCCCGCCGCTTCGTCCATGTCACCTTCCCGCTCCTGGCGAACCTCTATCTCCTGTGCACGCTGCTCTCCACCCTCTGGACAGTCGGCGACTTTACAACCGTCTATCTTGTATCGGGTGGGGGACCAGCGGGCTCCACAGAGGTGCTGGCGACGCTCGGTTTCCACTACGCCTTCGATGCCGCCAAGCCGGCGCTCGGCGTCGCAGCGGTGCTTTCGGCTCTCCCTGTGCTGATCCCGATTGTGATCCTGTTGATGCGCAGGCTCCAGACGAGCGAGGCACAGCTGTGAGCATCGCCGTGGCCTTCCCGCAACCGGCGCGCCGGCGCTACAGTCTCCGACGGGTTCTCGCCGAAGCGGGCTCGATGATGCTTTGCGTCGTAATCCTGATCTGGTCGCTGACACCCGTCTACAACATGTTCTTGATCGCGCTTGATCCCGAAGAAGGTGAGATCGAGTTCGACGGGAATCTCTGGCCGCCCGAGCCATCGCTTGAGGGCTTCCGCGCGGTGGTGACGCAGGAGGCCCGGTATCTCGAGGATTTCTGGCATCAATTCGGCAACAGCGTTTACATCGGTCTGCTGACGATGGTTCTGACGGTGCTGATCGGGTCGCTGGCGAGCTTCGCCGTGAGCCGGATGCGGTTGAGCCGGGGCTCGCTGCTCACCAACACCGCGCTCCTGACCTACGCGATCCCCGCATCTTTCCTGATAGTCCCGTACTTTCGGATCATGCACACCTACGGGCTCTCGAACAATCTCTGGGCGGTCATTGCAGCGCAGGTGGCGTTCGCCATCCCGTTTGCCGTCCTGATCCTGCAGCTATACGCAAGCCTGATACCGTTTGAACTGGACGACGCGGCCCGTGTCGACGGTGCATCCCCCGTTCAAGTATATCTGCGGATCTATCTGCCCTTGATGACCCCGCCGCTCGCGGTCGTGGCCGTCTACGCTCTGCTGCTCGCCTGGAACGACTATTTGTACCAGGCCGTGCTGCTCTCGACACGAAACATGACCGTTTCGGTAACGCAGGGCCAGTTGTTCGCCGACGTCGACGCACCGTATAACGCTATGATGGCCGCCGCCATCATTTATGTGCTGCCACCGATTGCCCTCTTGTTTGCCCTCCGCCGCTACGTCGCGGCGGGCCTGGCAATGGCCGAAATAACGTAATAGCTACGGCGTAAGCAATTTTATCCCAACGACAGTCACTAACTCGCGTTTCAACTGCCGTCCCGTATCTCAGGAAAGACGCGTTAACACACCTCTGATAGTGCAGATGCTTCACCGGTCCTATCGTACATCTAATGAGCACGATGGTGGGCTACCGCTTCGTGTGCTGGCCGGTTCATCATGCGCAGCATCGCCGGGCCGCCTGTCTTGAGGAAACGCGCTACGAGCAGCGCGGCGAGAACCAGAAAAGCCAGGTTCAGCCAGGTCGTGTAATCCCAGCTGATGGAGGCCTCGACCACCTGCGCCTGGCGCTCCGACGGGATGAGGGTGAAGGCGCCAAAGATCAGCTCGACGATCAGCGCGGCGACCGCCATCGCGACGTAGAAGGTGACGAACAAAAAGCCGGCCATCTTCAGCCCGTAATACTTGCGATAGATGTTGAGGATCGGGAGGACGATCAGATCGGCGAAGATGAAGGCGATCACCCCGCCAAAGCTGATGCCGCCGTTCCACAGCACCGCCGCCAACGGAATGTTGCCGACCGAGCAGACGAAGGAGATCACCGCCACCAGCGGGCCGACGACCGGTCCCCACAAGGTGGCGAGAACCGGGTGCCCGGTCAGAAAGAAGGATTGCCAGAACCTATTCGGCACCCAGGCCGCGAGAGCGCCTGCGATCAGCAGCCCGCCGGCGATGTCCATCCAGACTGCAGCCCAATCCATCACGAAATAGTGGCTGATCGCGGTGAAACCTCGGTCGGAGGTCATTCGCTGCCAAAGCGAGCCGCCCTCGGTGACCGACATGTCCATTTCGGCGTGGCCTTCCATGCGGCCGGCAATGCCCTTCTCTGCCTGCCTCTTGGCCTGTTCGAGAAGGTCCCGGCTGAGAAACATCCGGAAGAGAACGACCAGCAGGACGACCATCAGTGGTGCCCCGACGAATTCGGCCAGCGTCAACTGCCAGCCCAGAAATGCTACGATGATGATGCTGAGTTCGAGGACGAGATTGGTAGAGGCCATCTCGAACGCCATCGCGGCGGTGAAATGCGCGCCCTTGCGGAAGATCGAGCGGGCGAGTGCCACCGCCGCGTAGGAGCATGACGACGAGGCTGCCCCGAGGGCGAGAGCAGTCGCGATCGAACGCGGGCGATCATCCGGCAGAAGCTGGCTCATCTGTTGCTTCGAGACGACGGCCTGCACGACGGCGGAGAGTGCGAAGCCGAGGATCAGCGGCCAGAGGATCTCCCATCCCATGGCCAGCGCAATTCCCAGTGCGCGCATGACTGCATCGATCATCCGCCGCTCCCGCGCGTCCCGGTTAAGGCGTTGCGCAGCCCTGATACATGAAGGTCATCGGCTTTGGCCCCTTTATGTAACCAGTACTGATTTCAGCAATACGAAACCCCCCGGCTCGGATCAGGTCGTCCATTTTGCGGTTGAGATGGCAGCCGCCGCCGAGCCGCCGCCAGCACGGCGTGAGCCAGTTCTGCCAATTCTGAACCCTCGGCTCGGGCGCGAGCCCATGCTCGATAAAGAGGAGCCGGCCATCCGGCTTGAGCGTGCGGCGCATCTCGCGCAGCGCCTTGATCGGATCGCGAATGGTGCAGAGGGTCCAAGTCGGCACAATCGTGTCGACGGAATGATCCGGCACCGGCAGCTCCTCTGCCGAGGCCCTCAACAATGTGACCGGACGCCGGGCTTCCTCTAGCTGGCTCTCGGCCATCGTCAGCAGCTCGGGCGACGGGTCGAGAGCGAAGACGTGATCGACGGGAGTGCCATAAAGCGACAGATTGCGGCCGGAGCCGACACCGATTTCGACAACCGTCCCTCGAGCGGCCGAAATCGTTGCCCTTCGATAATCAACCAGTCGCTGCTGCCGCATCGACAAGTCGACGAGCCGCGGCAGAACATGTCTTTCATAGAGCCGCATGACGAGGCTCCCTTATTCCGCCGACGAGGGGCGTCTCGGCGCTTTACCACGCGGCTATGCCTGGTCCGGCCGCGTGAGCGAGCGCCTTCATGACCAATTCGGTCGAGAGCAGTTCTGGCAATAACTCCCCATCCGGCCGGCCCGGTCCATAGACCACGCTCACCGGTATGCCATATCGGCCGAAGGACTGGATATAGGCGGTGATCGCCGGATCCGGACGCGTCCAGTCGGCGCGCATCGCGATGACGCCGGGCGAGCGCAGACGAGTGGAGACTGGCTCGCGATCGAGCACGACCGCCTCGTTGACCTTGCAGGTCAGGCACCACGCCGCCGTCACGTCGACAAAGACGACTTTGCCTTGGCCGACCTGCCGTTTGATTTCCGCCGTGTCGAACGGCTGCCAGACCTCGGCCGGGAACTTCACCGATGTCGCGGAGCTCGCGGCAAGCTGCGGTGCGATGATCGCCGCGATGGCCAGGACAGCGACAAGCCCGCCGGAGAAACGGCGCAGCGGCATGGCGAGCGACGGCTGAGCTCGCCAAGCAAGGATTATCCAACCGGCAATCAGAAGCAGACCTGTCAATGCCGCCGGCCGGGTGCCGACCTCCTCGGCAAGGACCCAGACCAACCAGGCCGCGGTGCCTGCAAGCAGCAGCCCGAACAGCCGCCTAAGTTGAAGCATCCACCTGCCGGGCCTCGGCAGGAAGCCGGCGAGGCGCGGCGCCGCCGCGACCAGCAGGTAGGGAAGCGCAAGCCCGAGGCCGAGAGCTGCAAAGATCCAGACGATTTCGACCGGGCCGCGTGACAGCGCGAAACCGACGGCAGTACCGACAAAAGGCGCCGAGCATGGGGTTGCCAGCAATGTCGCGAACATGCCGGTCAGAAAGGCATTGACCAATGGCCGGCGTGTCTCGTGCGTCGCGGCGGCGTAGGCCGCGCCGGGTAAGCCGACCGCGAACCAGCCCCACAAATTCGCCGCAAACAGCGCGGTGACGACGGCCATTCCCGCGATGAACCAGGGTTGTTGGAACTGAATGCCCCACCCGATCGACGCCCCTGCCGCCTTCAGCAAGATCAGTGTCACCGCGAGCGCCGCAAAGGCCGCGAGAATGCCGCCCGACGTGATCACGAGACTGAGCCGCAATGATCGCCGGTCGACACCGGACAGGCGTGCGACCGCCAGCAGTTTGAGCGACAGGACCGGCAGCACACAGGGCATCAGGTTGAGAATGAGGCCTCCCAGTAGCGCGATGCCCAAGAGCGCCAGATTGCTCGGTGCTGCGACCGAGGCCGCTGCCAAGACCGGTGTAGCGGTGAACTCCGCCGCCCGGTTCACGCCATCGGTGAGGGTGAATTTGAGCGGTGTCGCCGTCAGGGCGGCTGCTGAAACCCCCGTGACTTGCACCCGCAGCTCCACGGTGTGCCCGGTCTCGCGCAGGATGATCTCGGGACGGGCGATTGTCCCGTGGTCCAGACCCTCGATGAACAGGTCGGGCTGGCCGAACGGTGCGCCGGTCGAGCGCAGCCGGACATTAACGACCGCGTCTCCCTCCCGCGCCGGAGCGACTGTCGCGGCGACAAGCGCCATCCCGGCCCAATCCAAGCCACCTGGCACCCTGGCGCGCGCGGCCGCGATCAGCGGCGCCTCCGCGCCTGGTGTCGCCAGGCCCGTGGGGAGCGCGAGCGAGAGATCCGCATGGTAGGGAATGCAGACCTCCGCACAGGCTGCGTAATCGACCGAGGCGCGCAGGCGCAACGGCTCGCCGGGTCCGGCGAGCTCGATCGCGATCGGCAGCAGCGCGTGATCGGGATAGATGTAGCTTTCGAGGCCATGCGAGGAAAGGCGCGTCGGCGCCGGCCAGGCGGTCTCGGCGCGCGCAAAGTTTGTCGAGCCGCTCCAGTCGATCGTCGGCGGGATCCCGGCATCGCCCGGCGTGCGCCAGTAAGTATGCCACCCGGGCGCCATGCGGATCTCGAGACCGGCATCGACGGTGCGGGCGGAGCCGGTCGCCTCGACCGCGGTCACCAGCCGCGTCGCTGCGTGCTCGTCGCCGACCCATTCCGTCGCGGCGGCACGGGCCGCGGCGAGCGGTGTCGCCACCAGGACCATGCCGCCAAAAATGCCGGCGATGAGGCTTGTCCGCATTTGCGCTTTCTGCCTCGACTGGCGCTCGGCGATGGCCCAACAGGCAGCCATTGGCTCCGGGGTCATTTCGTCCCGCCCGATCGCAGGTACTTGACGAGCGCCGCCGCCGCGAGGACCAGGACGATGACGAGGAGGAGCCACAGGAGCCCGGCCGCCCACATCATCCCGCCCATCCCGTCCATCATTGGCCGCTCATTCCGGCGATGATCTGCCGCGTGGTTCGGAACTAGGCTTCTCGCCGCCCCGGCCCACTTGTCCGCGTCGCCACTGCTCATTCGGCCGTTGGCCTTCGCCGCCGTTCATGCCCTGCATCATCTGCATGCAGCCTTGCATGCCATGGCCCATCCCGCCCATCATTCCGGAGCCGTGGGCGAGCGCGAGCGTAGCTTTCGAGGCCGTGCGCGGAGAGGCGTGTGGGTGCCGGCCAGGCGATCTCAGCGCGTGCAAGGTTTGTCGAGCCGGTCCAGTCGATCGTCGGCGGGATCCCGGCATCACCCGGCGTGCGCCAATAAGTATGCCATCCGGTGGCCATACAGATCTAGAGACCGGGCATCGACCGTGTGGCCGGAGCCGGTCGCCTCGACGGCGGTCACGAGCCGCGCCGCTGCGTGCTCGTCGCCGACCCCGGCGGTCGCGGCGGCACGGGCCGCGGCGAGCGGCGCCGCTACCAGGGCCGTGCCGCCGAAAATGCCGACGATGACGCTTGCCGTCATCCCGGCCTTGCCAGCCGCAACGAGCGCTTGGCCGCGGCCCGACAGGCAGCCATTGGCGATGGGGTCATTTCGTCCCGCCGGATCGCAGGTACTTGACGAGCGCCGCCGCCGCGAGGACCAGGACGATGACGAGGAGCGGCCACAGGAGCCCTGCCGCCCACATCATCCCGCCTATGCCGTCCATCATCGGCCGCTCATTCCGGCGATGATCTGCCGCGTGGCTCGGGACTGAGCCTCTCGCCGCCCGGGCCCTATCTGTCCGCGCCGCCACTCTTGGTTAGGCCGTTGGCCCGCGCCGCCGTTCATGCCCTCCATCATCTGCATGCAGCCCTGCATACTATCGCCCACATCGGCCCGCCATTCCCGAGCCATGGGCGAACGCGCGAGTGCCGGAAAGGGCGACCGAAGCGAGATAGTCGCCAACATCAGGTATTTCATCATTCGGCTCCTCGATTGGAGGTGCCGGAAGCCTGATGACCTCTTCCCATCACGCAGAGGCCCAGCGCGCACATTATCAGACAGGGTGCCGCCGACACGATCAAAGGCGCGACGCCGACCGTAGTGAGCCAATCCCAACCGAGTGCAAGTCCGCCGCCAGTGACGCCTAACCCTGCGACCGCAAGAACCCGGCGGCTGCCGATCCACGATCGCAGCACGCCTCCTGGCGGCTGGATCGATGAAGCCGGTGCGCAGCATAACGCTGACCCTGCGCTGGGCACATCTGTCGTGGCCGGGGCCACCGGGGCGAGTGGTTTCGTGATCTTCAAGCCGTCCATGATGTCAGTCTCCAGTGGAGCAGTGATCGGCCAACCCGGCCGAAAAGACCCTCAGACCGATGCCCGACACGCCGCTCATCGATTGCTATCCGCCTTGCTGGCCGACTGTCCGTGCATCGTCCGCTCGACCAGCGACACCATTTCCGGGCTGTCCCATTCGGCCTCACCCATCTTGCGGGCGACCTCGCGGCCCTCTCGGTCGATCAGCAATGTCGTCGGCACCCCCGGAATGGCGAGGCCGTGTGATCCTTTGCCCGAGGGATCGACGTAGATCGCGAGCTTTTCGACCCCGACCTCCTGGTAGAAACCTCTGCACCGCCTCGACTCCCTTTGCGGTCGATCGACAGGGCCACGACGAGAAAGTCCTTGCCGCCGAGCCGAGCCTGCAGCCGGTCGAGGGTTGGCATCTCCTTCCGGCACGGCACGCACCATGTCGCCCAAACATTCAGCAGGACCACCCGGCCTCGGAAATCGGCGAGCGTCAGATCACGGCCCTGATCGTCCTGGAAGCGGATCTCGGGCACGGGCGGCGGCTGATCGAAGACAGAGAGCTCAAGCGGGTTCGCCGAAGACGGGACCAGTGGAACCGGTGCGGGTGCGGATTGTCGAACCGCTGTTTCCGGGAGAGAGAGCCCGCGATCCGTATTGGATGCCGAGGAACAGCAACAGCGACGGCAGCTTGCCGCCGTCGTTGCCGCGATCAACAGCCGATATCGGTCGCTTGGGCCGACAACCGTATCATGGCCGCTGTCCTGCCTGCATTCCCGCACACCCTGTTAGACGGTCGCATAGACCTTCGGTGGACCCTTCCCGATCTCGTAGATCTGCAACGGGCCGGGCTTCTTGCCGGGCATCCCAGGAGTGCCCTCGGGCATACCGGGCAGCGTGATGCCGATGATCTGCGGCTTTTCGGAGAGCAGCCGGTTGATGACCTCGATCGGAATGTGACCGCCGACGACGTAGCCGCCGATCAGCGATATGTGGCAGGGCTGCAAGCTATCCGGGATGCCGTATTTCTCGCCCATTACCGTCAGATCGTTGGTCGGCACCGCAGTCACCTTGAACCCGTTCTGGCGCAGGTAATCTGCGTATCCCTCGCAGCAGCCGCAGTCCGGGTTCTTGTAGAGAGTGACTTGTCGCTCGATCGGCGGCGGGTTCGGCGCTGAGCGGTAAGATCCCGGTAACCCCTCCGACCAGGGCGGCTCCCCCGGCAAGGACCGTGAGGACGGTTCGGCGGCTGAACTTAGAATTCGAGCTTTGCATGGTTTTCTCCTGTGCGCCTGCATGTGCGGTTCTGATAATTTCGAAGTTCGCGATCGGCCTCACGCGATGCGGATGACGCTCATCATCCCGGCCTCCTGGTGGTCCGTGACATGGCAATGGAACATCCAGTCGCCGGGATTATCGGCGACAAAGGCGATTTCGACCGTTTCGCGCGGCGGAACGAGAACGGTGTCCCGCCACTCTCGGAGCGGGTTTGGTTTGCCCGCCTTGCTGATGACGCGGAAGCTATGGCCGTGCAGATGCATCGGGTGCCACCACGCGGTCTCGTTGCGCAAGCGCGAGCACGCAGCTTTTGCCGCGCTTGACGTAAGGCAGGCGGCGGCATGTTTGGCTGACCGTCGCCGGTCATCGACATGCCGTTCATGGCCCAGGTCGCACCGCCCTGCCCATCATTCCACCCATCATCCCGTCGCCGACCCATCATCCCGCCGCCCCTCCCATCATCCCCATGCCGCCCATCATTCCGCCCTGCAACGCGATCTCGTGGCGCTCGGCGGCGGCAAGGTCAGGTTCGGGTAATGGGTTGGCCGGTAGCCTCGGCGGTGCGTCGGATCGTGGTCTCGCGGCCGGTCTTTCCGGTCGTAGCCGAGATCGACGAGCTTGTAGGCGAGATCCTGGTAGAAGTCGTCGATGACGCGGTAGCTCTGACCCGGCTTTCCGATCCATGTCGATGATGAGGTCGGCCCGCATCGCCGGCCCGAGAACCACCCGACCGCCTTCGGCGAATGCGGATCGCAGGGCTGGCCGTCATGAGCGACGACGACCGGCTTATGCCCCTCGAAGCGAAGGCTGACGATCCGCGCCAGCGCCGCGTTGACGAGCCGAAGCCGCACTCGTTCGCCTGCCTTCACGGATACGCGGTTGGGAACTCGGCCATTGATCGTGACGGTGTTGCCGATACGACCCGACATTCCGGCTTCCATGCGATTGCCGAAGCCGCCCGCGATCCGGCCCTCGTCGTCGAGCCGCCAATCCTCGATGAACCACAACAGGTCGCGATCGACCGCGACCGGCTCGGGTTCCTCGACGATCAACGCGCCGGCCAGCCCGCGGCCAAGCTGTTGCAGCGTGTCGGCATGCGGGTGATACCAGAACGTGCCGGCATCGGGCGGCGTGAATTCGTAGACGAAGCTCTCGCCGGGACGGATCGGCTTCTGCGTCAGGCCGGGCACCCCATCCATCGCATTCGGCAGGCGGATGCCGTGCCAGTGGACCGTCGTGTCCTCGCCGAGCTTGTTGATCGACCACCATCCGCACCGGCTCGCCTTGGCGGACCCGCAGTTCCGGGCCGGGCACGGTGCCGTCATAAGCCCAGACCGCGGTATCCGGGTGGCCGTCGCCGGTCAGGTTCGACGACCGCCTGCTTCGCGGTGAGCCGGTATTCCTTGATCTCGGGTTCCGCGAAACTACGGCGCAGCGGGAGCGCCAACTCCCACGCGGCGGCACCCGCGCCCATCATGAGCGCACGTCTTGATACTTTCATTCGACAAGTCCTCGCGACCGCCGCCCGGCTCAATCGGGCGGGCGAACTGGTTCAGCCTGAAAACAGTCTCAGGCCGCGAGGATCGGTGGTGAGAGTTCGGGTTTGACGGATATTCCCGAGAGCGATTCCGGCGCGAGATCGTAGATCGAGCGATGTCCACTCGAACGGCGACCGCTATCGGAGCCCGGCGACAGCCGGAAGGGCGGACACCGTGACGCAGCCGACGTGATCGACACAGTTCGGCATATGGCCGGTGCAAGGCGGTTGAGGCCCAGCGCACCCGCCTGCCATGTCGGCGCGAACAGCCCATCTCCGCGATTGCCATGCTCGACGGCAACACCTGCACCGTCGCGCCGACGAAGAACGCCAGCGCCAAGCAAACCGTCAGGAGACGTTGCAGGATCGTCGCCATGCCGGAAAAACATGGGCGGCTGATGAACGCGGGTCAACCCTGTTGGGAAGATCGGACATTGGCATCGTCGCCGTTTCGAGAACCTCGCGATGACACGCGATTTCCTGGACTCACCATCCGAGAAGCTGCAAGCTCCCTATCTCAGCGTGCCCACTTGGGACGATGATGTCAACCAAGATCGAGGCGTATTGGGGAGGACATCAATGAAAAAGGTTGATCGAAGGTCAGCGTTGAAAATCGGCTTTGCTGCCGCTTCGGCGTGCTGTGGTCCGCCCGGCGGCTGCGCAAACCACAGACGCTCTTACAGGGAAGGATACAAGCCCCTGGCCGGGCGTCGTGGTGCGCACCTACGGCGAGAGTCCGTCTCTAATCCCTGGATTTAAGACCGTTTCGATGCGCGACATCATCATGCAGCCGGGTTCGAAGACCATGGGTCCGCCAATGCCTAATCCGATGGTGTGCCATATTCTCGAAGGCGAGATGCGGATCGATCAGGACGGTAAGCTCTTTACCGCAAAGAAGAACTTCTGCTGGACCTGCAATAAGGACACAAAAGAGCAGGCGTTCAACGATGGGAGCGCCGTTGCTGTCATGCGCATCACGGATTTGATGTCCTAAGATTGGTACTTAGATCTGACCCCTCAGAGTAACGCAAATTTCGGCGACGGCTCTGAGAGGCGACAGCGATGTCGCATCACCGGTCGCGATGTGCGGGAACGGAAAGCCCCACCGCCCGGATTGCCCATCCACCCTTCAAGACACGGCGATCTGGTTATACAGGGTGATGGTGCGCGGAGTCCTGTAGCCGCGAGGCTACTGGTACCGACCAAACACCGCTGTCCGGAAGAGGCCGAGCGGCACAGGTCTGAGGGGCGGCGAGAGATATGACGCAGCATCTGCGCGCGCTGGCGGCAATCGGCACTTTGTTCGGCGCACTGTTCGGCGCCGAACCGGCATGCGGCCAGAAACATGGCGGTATTCTGAAGCTTTACACGCTCGACAGCCCGGCGAGCATGTCGATCCTCGAGGAAACGACGGTCTTTGCGCAGCAGCCGATGATGGGAGTGTTCAACAACCTCGTCATGTTCGGCCAACATGTGAAGCAGAACACTCTGCAGTCGATTGTGCCCGACCTGGCCACCGGCTGGTCGTGGAACGAGAACGGGACCGAGCTGACCTTTTCGCTGCGCCACGGCGTCAAATGGCACGACGGCAAGCCCTTCACCGCGAAGGACGTCCAGTGCACTTGGGATTTGCTGACCGGCAAGTCGAGCGACAAGCTTCGCCTCAATCCGCGCAAGGACTGGTACCGCAACCTCGAAGAGGTGGGGGCGGATGGCGATTACGAAGTCACCTTCCGGCTGAAACGGCCGCAGCCCTCCTTTCTCGTTTTGCTCGGTTCGGGCGTCTCGCCGGTCTATCCGTGTCATGTGCCGGCGCGCGACATGCGCAGCCATCCAATCGGCACTGGGCCATTCAAATTCGTCGAGTTCACACCGAACAAATCGATCAAATGTCGGCGCAAGATAGAAATGTCACCCGGCGCGCAAAGTAGAGATGACACTCCCGTTGGCGGCGGACATGGCGAGCGCGACCTGGACGGCATCCCGCAGGGAAGTTGAGCAGCGCATTTGATTGCCCCGCTGGGTCGAGATTGAGCTACGATTGTCGGTGACTGGTGAAGCGGAAGCGGGCTCTGCTGGGGAGCAACCCGCCGAGGAATAGCCGGTTGGAGACTCACTCCGATGGACCGGGAGCCGATCGAAACTGGCCGGCTCCCGCCACTCGGCGGTTGCCAAGCCACCATCTCCTGAAGCATCGGGGTAGATCTCCCGATCCCTCAAAAACCCACCCTCGCCACGGCGCGATGGTGGCCGACTTGGGTGGCAACTCCGTTACGTATGACCGAATAAGGGAGGCAGCGGTGGCGATCAGGCCGGAGCTGCGGCAGTACCGTGGCGTGGTGCCCGGCCCTTCGACGGTAGACCCGGCGCCTCGAGGTTGTTCGGCGGTCGCTGCCGCGCAAGGTGCCCGCGCTGGTGCCGCGCCGGGTAGGCGGCCTGTTGCGCCTTGACCTGCTCCAACACGGCCGACAGCCGCTTGTTGTCGACGATCGCGCCCGGCTGCACTGTCTGGATCTTGTCGAACACCTTGAAACCGAGCGTTGCTCCGTTGAACTGAACCGCGAACCGGCCGTCCGGGTAGTTTACCACCTCCACCTTCTTGCGCCCCAAGCCACGAGCCAGGGGCGTGGGATCGAGGATCAGCATCATCCGGTCGTAGTGCAGGGTCAGGTTGCGCGTGACCGTGCGCTCTTCCCGCCAGGCCAAGATCTCGTCGAGGTCATCGGCTGGCGCCAGCGGCCGATGCAGGTCCTTGGCATTCGCCGGGTCGCGGCCGAAGCGCTTGTTGTAGACGGTGATGAACCCAGGCAACCAGGCGTTCGCCGCGGCAATCGACGACACCCCCGCCAGCCGCAGCTCCGCCGCCTTCGCGGGGGCAGGCTCTTGACCAGGCGGTCCTGCAACGTGCCAAACGCGCTCCTGAGCTTGTCGAAGGGCGATGCGTCCCTTTGCCTGCGGGCTGTTGGCGCAGATGATGTCGATGTTCAGCGCTAACAGTGCGCGACCGAACTGGGTCACCCCGTCGCCGCCGGCCGCCTCCTTGCTGTTCACCCGGAAGATGCCGTGCTTGTCGCTGTAGAACGCGACCGGCTTGCCATGCTCCTCCAAATAGGCGCGGGTCGTCCGGAAGTAATCAAACGCCGATTCCGAGGTGACGAACCGCAGCTGCATCAATCGGCTCGTTGCATCATCCACAAAACCCAGCAGCGTGCATGGCGGGCCGCGATCCTCGAACCAGGCGTGCTCCGAGCCGTCGATCTGGACCAGTTCGCCCAGGCAATCGCGCCGCCGGCGCGGCTGATGCGGCGACGGCAGACGATGCCGACGGTCCCGCCATAGTCCATCTGCAATCATCCAACCGCGCAAGGTCTCACGCGACACCGAGCAGCCGTGATGCTCTGCCAGCTTCTCCGCCGCCAAGCTCGGGCCAAAATCGCAATACCGCTCCCGCACAATCGATAGCGCCAGGGTGCGAACCTCAGCAGGCAGCTGATGGTTGCTGGGTTTGCCTCGGCGCTTGGAAAGCAGGCTCGCGGCACCGTCCTGCTTCAGGCCGCGCAACAGACGAAACACCTGACGCCGCTGTAAGCCGATCAGTACACAAGCGTCAGTAACACGCAGACGACCCGACTGCACCCGCAACAGCACCTCAAGACGGCTGAACTCCTGCTTGCTCATCGACAACACCGCCACGGCGCACCTCCCGGGACCCCAGAACCCGGGGGTGTGTCACCTCTATCTTGCAGAGCGGTGTCATCTCTATATTGCGCTTACAGATTTTTGACGCAGATGATCGATTCTGGAAAATGGGCGATTCTGGAAAATCGACAGTCGTGTAGCCGCTTGCCGTGTCCGGCTTTTTGGTCGCCGTTCTCCTTCCGCGCCAATCCCGATGGCAGAGGTCGTCACACCGATAATGCAGGCGACTTCCCGATTGACAATATTTCAACTCCACGTTTATGCTTAATCGCTCTTAGTTGGGTGAAAAGGTGAGCAAGCCACCAATGCCGGGTGCTTAGCCAGGCTGGAGTGCATTGATCGAGATTCTTGCAGGAAAATTTGCTTCGCAAATTTTCTCCGCTCTAGGTAAGAGCATGGCGTGAGCCACCCCTTTCAGCATCCCGCAATGCGCGTGCTGATCGCTCAGGTGGCTCACGTCTTCAAATCTGCCGAGGCGCATCTGACCGTTGATCGTCACCTGCTATTTCTATGCGGTGGCTCTGATGACGCGTCTCTCAGAAAACAATTTTTGACTTACGCCGCAGCTGAACTTCAGCCTTTTCGTGTCTTCCTTGCCGAATCCGCTGCCAAAGACATCACCGACTTCGGCCCTCCTACATTTATCAACCTCTCCCAATTTGAACAGTTTATTGCAGACTTCTCTGACTGCATAGTAATTTTTCTTGAAAGCCCCGGCGCATTTGCCGAAATTGGGCTATTCTCCAATGTACCGTCTATACGTAGTAAACTATTGGTGATAAATAACATTGCCTATCAAACGACCAATTCATTCATTAATTACGGTCCTATTGCTGAAGTCAATTCAACTTCCATACTCCGGCCTGTGATTTACCTCGACCCGGGCGTCACCCCCGTCAACTTTGCACCCATACGGGAACGACTGATCACAATATTCTCTACTAAGTACCGCCGCCGATTCACCTTTGATTCCTACGATGTATTAAAGCCAATCGCGCGTCTGGGTATCGTGTTGGTCATTGTGCAGCTGTTCTCCCCGATTTCGTTTGAAGATATATTCATGCTTGTTGAGTATATATTTGGAAATGCAAATATAGATGAGGTAAAGCATCTGATATCGTTAACTGTTGCGGTCGGGTACGTGCGTCGGGTTGGTGATCTTGGCGATTTATTCTCCATAGATCCTAGTGCGAAACCCCTTCTTGAATTTCCGAAGAGCGACGAAACTCGCCGCATCCGCATATCAGTGATTAGTTTATATAAGGAGCATTTCACTGATCTATATGATCTCTTACGCACTAATGTGTCATGAGTATCCTAACGCGCATTTCCGCCGAGACTGGTATACCCCTCGCTTTTCTCTCGTTGGTGGCGCGCACGACTGACCATAGGTACAAAATATACACCATACCGAAGGTATCCGGCGGTCAGAGGGAGATCGAGCACCCAGCACGGGAGGTAAAATTCTTACAACGTTGGGTCGTTTCGGACATATTTGCTCATGCCCCCGTTCATCCGGCCGCCACAGCCTATCGCCGGGGCACCAGCGTGCGGAACAATGCTGCTCTTCACGTTTACGGGCGATTTTTCCTAAAGCTCGATTTCGTAGACTTCTTTCCTTCTATACGTGTTGTCGATGTCACCTTATTATTGACACGAGTATCATCTATCCTGCCGGTTGCCTTGACAGATGAGGATATCAACGTCGTAGCTAAAATCGTTACACGGAATGGGCAGCTCCCAATCGGCGCGCCAAGCTCTCCGGTCATATCTAATGCAGTGATGTACCAGTTCGACGATGCAATGTCGCATCTGGCCCAGCAGTTCACCTGCATTTATTCGCGATACGCTGACGATATAGTGTTTTCCACAAATGTACCATACGCGTTAGGAAACGTATTAAAAGAAGTCCGGAAATATCTGTCTGTGCAAACTTCTCCAGCCCTCAGGCTCAATGAAGCCAAGGTGGTGTTCAATTCTAAGAAACGTCGTATCAGAGTTACTGGTCTAGTGATAGACTGTGATAATCATATTTCAGTTGGCCGCAAAGAGAAACGCAAAATAAAATCGTTAATCTATAAATTCAAAACGGCAAGCCTAGATGCACAACATACTAGCTACCTCAAAGGATACCTTGGATACCTGAACAGCGTAGAGCCCAAGTTCGTTGATGGATTAGTGAATAAATACGGGCAAGAAGTGCTGGATACTATATATGACACACCAACGGTAAGACTTAAGACATAGAAATACGGACGACGCTCAGGAATAAGATGGCGAGTGCTGCGACGGCGCACTGCCGACCGCGCTGAAGGTCGCGCGATGCGAGGTCGAAATCAAGAATGACTTTTGAGAGGGGTTTAACTCACTTTTGCCCGTAGCTTTTCCGCTTCAGCGTGCCCTCTCAAAAACCCTCGTTCTTAAGAGGGATTCGCTTGGTGCGTTTTTCTTGAATTATGAAACGGCGGCGGGCGGCTATCGGCTGGTCAGTCGCGTTGGTTCAGGACGGGGTATTGCTGCGGCCCGGACGTCGCCCCCGCCGTCCGCGCGGGCGGGGGCTTTCATCGGGAGCGGTCGGGTTCCGGTTGCTGATCGGGCGGCGGAATAAGACTGGTCACGCAATCGACAAAACGCTGCGCAGTCTGGATCGCCTCTTGCGCGCGCTCGGCGGATACCTGCGAGCCGGGGCCGGTCTCATAGTCGGCAAGTTTTTTGAGATTGAAGGTGCGGCCAAGGAACGCTCGCAATTCCATGTCAACGCGCGGATCGTTTTTCACCAGCCGCCGAAACTCATTCTGCGCGCGCCGATGGCTCTTGGTTACCTCTCCCGTAGTCTCAAAGATAAAGGCGCGCGCCGCGTGAAGACCCGCCAGATACGCCGCGCGGCCTGTTTCGTCGGGCCAATGATGCACGCCGAATA
>CAVOWP010000015.1:0-161455 GCA_963700185.1 uncultured Alphaproteobacteria bacterium | reverse complement strand
GTTCACCGTTCGGGTTGTTACCAGTCGGTACCGGTCCGTTCATCACATTGATCGCCTCGCTGACTGCAGAATTGACGATCGACGTAAGATGGCAGGGAGTGGCAGGATGATAGCGAACTCCCGCGCTGCCGAGCGTATATGGGACCGAAGCGGGTGTCCGGTTACCGTCAGCCCGAGCCACCAACCGACCGAACCCATAACGGCCGCGGCGACCAACCATAAAACCGGAGAGGTTGAAATGGTGTGATGGATCGCGACGCTAACAATCACCCCCGCGCAGCTGCAGGAAGTAACGATAGCGCTCCTCCTCACTGCCTCGATTAAATCAGCCCAGCCGAACGAGAGCCGTCTGGCAATGAAATGGATCGCGACAGCGGCTTGCAAGGGGAGGGTCAGAAACGCTGAGGCGGCCACTGCTCGCACACCAAAGAACGACGCGATGAAGATAAGGACCAAGGATGGCGGCAGTGAAATCAACGATGAGGTAAGCGTATCGCGTACTCGGCCGACCGCCACCAGCACCGGATAGGTCAAGCATGCCGCGAATAAGGAAAGGGAGGCGAGACACAGCATGCGGGTCAGCGGAACGACCTCAAGCCAGGCAGTACCAAACCAGATCCGAATGATCGGGTCGGCCATCAACGCCATGAAAGTCAGGAACGGCCACTGAGCCGCCGATAGCAACTCGACCGCCTGAAGATAGAAGCGTTTCAAATCCTCACCGGCTCCTGCCTGAGCCGAAATGGCAGGCATGATCACGGGGCTCAAAACCCCGAGGAACATCCTGTCGAATAACTGCGTCGCGCCCGCGGCACGGCCGTAAAGGCCGACGGCAGGGAAGTCGAGGACACGACCAAGAATCAGCTGCGGCGACGAGTCATGGATAACATTGATGATAACCACGGCGCTAGAATAGGACCCGAAACCAATGATGTCCCGCCAGCCCTTCAAGCTCGGCCGGAAGATCCGCACGTCACGCCGACAGCTCAGCAACAGCACGACACCAGCGGCTTGTCCAATTACCGAACCGATCAACAGACCGACGAAGCTCCAACCCAGAACCGCGAGCGCGATACAAGTGGCCGCCGAAATGAAAGCTGCGGCCAAATTACAGCGCGCGAGAACGTTGAAGGCCATTTCGCGGCGGAATAGCGCAGATATGATAGTCGCAAAGGGCATCAAGACGAAACCGGCAGCGAAGATCGCGATCCCGGTTTTCAGCCCTTCTTCCGAGTAGAAAGACGCCACGGCGCTGCGGAAACCGAAGAGTACGGCGCCAAGCAAGGCCGACATGCAAAACGTTATAGTGAAAGCGGTTCTGATGTCTTGCTCCGATAGCGTCGGCTTCCGAATCAGGTAAGTGGCCCCCCCGAACTCCTGTGACCATGCTGTTGCCACAGCAGTAAGCGCGATGACAGCTGCGCATAGACCGAACTCCGCGGGCGTGAGAAGCCGGGAGAGAACTGCGCTCGACAACAAGAAAACAATAGCGCTCCCATACCTTTCGACGCCAGAGAAGAAAATGGATCGGTGCAGCTGCGGACGAGACACGTGGCGGGAATTGTCGGCGGAGATGCTACGGGTCATGATCCTATTCTGTATGCCCAGATCGATCGGGGTCCCCCGCCGAAATAGATCGAGACGTCGCTTCCAGGATTTCAGCAAAGTGAAGCCCTGTCAAGCCGCAAGAAATCGGAGTTGTTCCCCGACGAAGCAAATGACAAAGTGTGAGATGGACCCCGGTTGTGAGACAGCCTGAGCCGCTTTTTTAAGGTGTAGCTCCGCCGGTTTTCGATGTCGGCCCGATTATTATCGATGCAGTGGCTGGTGCAACGGGTCTGCTTTTCTAAGCATCAATGTGAACTCGCATTGTTGACTGTACTGCCAGTAGGTTTTTGGGCGTAGCCTAGCGTTTTCCCGCTTCCGAGCTCGCTTGGGAAGCTGGGGAAGCGCAGCCGGTAGGCAACGCCGATCGTCCACATATCAACAGGAGTTCCTGGTAAATTTGCCGCGGCGTGCGATAACTCAGGCTCTGGTTTCGCGCTCCTCGTTATAGAACTCCAGCCAGGCGTCGACACGGCCTTGGCTTCGGCGACACTTGCATAGCCAATGAAGTAGGCAGCGTTATGTGAAGCCAACGTTAATGAACAGACGGCTAACGCCATCGAGGATGTCAAACCACGCTCGACGGCTTACCTCATATCACGCAATAGCATCCTGTTTCTAGTCGGTATGGCCCTTTCACTTTGCAGTGGGCTCCGGTATATGCCTGCAGGTAATCAGACATGCACTTTAAGGACCCCTGAAACCTGAAACCGCAAGAGTGGCTTTGGTCGGACTGATCGATGGAGCGAGGGTGAGACCGGACATCCTGATATGTCAGCGTACCGCCCCGTCACCCGCCGGTGAGGGCCCTCGCAGCTGCTCCTTCAAAGTAGCGGGAATCCCCCAAGCCCTCGCTCCGCTCGGGATATCGCGATTCACGAGTGACATTGTGCCGATTACGACACCATCGCCGATCGTCACACCCTTCTCAAATTACGCATTGAGGCCCAATGTAGACGCCAGATTTACACGCACGCTACAGTCGCGCGCGTCTCAGCGGGGGTGTTGCTGCCATTGAGCAGGCACCCGTGAAAATCGGGCGGCGTCAAGCAGCTCTGCGGCATCCGTTGCGCCGCAAGAGGTGGACGGCTCCAAGAAGCCGCAAGGCGTTGATAGTTCGAAGAATAAGCTAAAAAACAGCAATTTAGAGATGCCGGTACGGCGCGACCCCTCGCCACATTCGTCGCGATCGCCAGATTGTCACACAGGAAATCGCCGGGATGGGTGTCGTTCTCATGGATACCACCAACCCGTACCGCGGCCTCGCGGCCGACTGTTAGAATCCGGCATTCTCCTGCGTCAAACAGCGGACTAGCGCCGAACCGCCATGCCGCGGTGGCCAGCGACGAATATGCGCCGCCCGCAGAGAGGGAATATTGTTGGCCGTGCCATGATTCAGTCGCGACGCACAATTGTTGAGACCAGGGTGCCGCTAGCGCCCCCATGCTCGCTAAGGGCTCGTCAGGAAATAGACGCGCAATTTGGCGGATAGGTATTCGGTGAGATGGTGTAGTTCCACTCGCCATGGAACTCGGCCCGTTTGATGTTGAGGGCGGCGATCTCGGCGTCGGACACGACAATGCCGCTGGGGTATAGGCCGGTGTCGAGTTCACAGCGCACGGTGAGGCCGGTTTTGGTGGCAGTGGCCGAGATCAGTTCGACAATCACCCGATAGCTGACGAGGGGCTGGGCACGCCAGTTCTGGCTGATGAAGGAGAAAAGGCGGTGCTCGATTTTGTTCCACTTGCTGGTGCCGGGTGGCAGGTGGCTGACCGCGATGTCGACGCCGAGTTCGTTGGCCAGCTTCTGCAGTTCGCGTTTCCACAGCCGGACCCGCGAGCCATTGCTGCCGCCGCCCCCGGCCTTCGCCGGGCAGGCGTGGCGGTGATCAGCAATCGGGTCGCGTTGGGGTAACGCCCCCGACCAAGGTTGAGCCACCACTGGCGGATGCTATTCACCGCGAAGGCGGCCGTGTCATGGTCGACGCCGACACTCACCCACCCGGCATTCGCGGCCAGATCATAGACGCCATAGGGCACCGCTCGGCCGAGTTCCTTGATCAGGAAGTCGTGCACCCGGACCTCTTCCGGACACCCTTGCGGCCGATACTCGCGGCCATTATTGCGGAAATCACCGACCAGTTCCTTCTTTTTGGTGTCGACCGAGATCACTGGCTGCTGTTCAGCCAAAGCCGCGGCCACTTGGGTGTTGATATGGGCGAATTGCGCATCCCGGTCGGGGTGGCTGTCGCCCTCCTTGGTCTTGCGGTTTCCTTGCAGGCTGTAACCCGTCGCATTGAGCAATTCGGCCACCAGGGTGCGGCTCACCTGGTGGCCCTGCTGCTGCAGCGCCTCGGCCAGTCGTCGCACGCTCTTGCAGGTCCACCGCAACGGCGATTCCGGATCCCCCCGCGTCGTCGGTTCGACCAGCGCCTCGAGATCCGCGACCAATGTCGGGTCCTTGACAATCGCCGGTTTGCGTCCTGCCCCCGGCCGCCGAACTCGCTCCGATGGTTCGTCCTGCGCCAATTCCTTCAGACCTCGCCCGATCGTGCTCGGCGCCATGCCGGTTGCCATCGCCACCGCGGCAATGCCACCATAACCCGCAGCAAACGCTTCCGCCGCCGCGACCAGACGACGGCCCCGTTCGTCGAGAAACGGCGCTACCGTGGAAAACCGCTCCCGGATGGGTTCAACATTGATCACCACCACAACATATGGTATGGATGTTCGGTTGCAAACCTATATTTTACTCTCTCAAAAGTCGATTCGATAATTTCCGGACAGGGCCTAAGCCTCTCCAACGACGGGTCACAATCATTCATGATCGCGCGTCAGTTAGAGCTGCTGAACGAGAGCAGGCCTCGCCGAATAACCCCAGACTTGGCGACGGAATAGTTCAGCACTTCCCGCCCTGACATACTAAGAGACCGGTTATGACCGGTCCTGTGATACTACTGAGTAATGTAGCAAATTTGTATGATTGTACGGCCGGAGCGTCGGCAACAAAGATGACGTCCTTATTCTCGACCGGAAATTCTTGAGCCAAAAGGTACGATTTGCCGTCCCTGAGGTCAAACCGATAAACTATCGGGGAAACCCTGCCCGTCGTTCCGCTGCCTATCGGCTGATCGAGCGCACGTACGACGGAGTTTGGCTCGTAACGGAAAAGAAAGACGCCCTCCGGCTTGGCCAGATCATCGCGTAACCCTTGCGACTTGCCAAGTGCCTCGCTCAGCGAGAGGTGCTCGGCATCGAATGAAATTTCGGCGGTGCGACCGGTCGCTCCGAACACGCTGAAGGTTTGCGGTGCCCGTACGACTGTCAACACATCACCTGGCTGCGCATAAATGTCTTCGGCCGGGTTCGAGACGAGCTGCCCAAGCGGTACCGTCGCGGTGATCCCGCCACGCGAGAGCCGGACAAAAATCTCATGCGGCGGGGCCTTAACGCCGCCGGCGGCGGCGATGACCTCGAGCAGCCGGTTGCCGCCCGACGATAGCGGAATCTTGGCCCCAGTGACCACCTCGCCGGTCACCGTCACCGCATTGGCGTCACTCTTCTTCACGATCACCAGCGCCTGCGGTTGCAGCGCCTTTTCCGCCAACCGGGCCTCAATCGTTTTCTGCACTTCTTCGGGTGAACGGCCGGCAGCTGGGACGCGGCCGGCATAAGGGATGCTGATCGCGCCGTCGCTGCCAACGTGCTGATCCGGGATTACCGCGGCATGACCCTCGGGCCCAACGCCGTAAGCTTCGAGCTGTGGCATCTCCTGCGCAGGACCGCCGCGCCGACTCTCCGGCGATTTCCGACGCGGTAGGAGGCCGACCCGGCGGGCGAGCACCAAACTCGTCCTGTCGCTCGCCAGTTGCCGGCTGCGACTCCGGTGCCAGCGGTTCGACCCCCGACGGTGACCCCGTCGGGAGTGGCGGCGGCGCTTCGAAGAACAAGCCGCCGGCCGCGCTTTCCCATATCGAGACCGAGATCGTATCACCGATCCCAATGTTGACTGGTGGGGGCTCGGCGCCCGATGTAAAGCGAGCGACAAAGCTCTCCTTCGGCTGGGCGAGAAGGGTGGAGACGACTCGCTGGTCCGCCTCGACAACGTCGAACAAAATCTCTCCTTCCGGCCGCCCCTGCTCGACGACTTCGCTTGCCGAGGGCCCGGCGCGCGGGAGCCAGGAACAGCCGCCAAACGAGAGCGCAGTTAGAGAGGCAAAGACGAGGAAAACCGGGTTCATTGTTTCGCGGTACTCAACCAACGCGGCAGCATCTAATCACAATCATCGAGATTTGCCAAAGAATGGCTAAACGAAGCGTCGTGTTCGAAAACAGTCGCTCAGTCGAAGCCTTGGCCGAACCCGGCGCGCAGGTCGATCGGCTAGCAGGGAGGAAAACCTTTGTTGCCGGCAGCAGGACGGCCGACAGCCCCCGCCGCAGCTAATAACGCCACAATAAACGCGTCGTCGCCAAACCGGCGATCCCTTTCGAGATCACCGAAGCCGAAAACGGATCGACAGCCCACACCGAGCTGGTGCATCTCGACGCCGTGCTTCGAATGTTCCGGCGTTTCGGGGCTGAAGGGCTGCTTGAGCGGTGTCGGTGACCGACCAAATCGCCGGATTTCGCGCATCGAGAGATGGTCTCTGCCCGCTATAAGCCGACCAGCAGCGAGTGCCGTCCGGCACATCGCGAAGACGGTTACGACACTGCGTTGTCCACATTGCGACGCGCTGCTGCTGGCCGGCTTCGGACACAACTGGCATCGAGCTGTATCGCGTTGCTGCTCGATGGGTTGCTCCTCGCGCGGGGGATGCCATTGCGGCCAAATCCGGCCGGCAGATTTGAGGCGCCGAATATTGACATTGGGCGCGCATCGCCCTTATTCGCGCGCCTCTCCAGCAAGGCGCACTGGGTTCAGGCCAGAGCTGAACAACGCAACCCCTTCGGTCCGACCCCATTACAGAGCCCTCTACCCTACTACGGGTCGCTCCGTCCCTGTGCCCCGCCTCGGTACTCTTGTCCTCATGGGGCCACCCATTTGGACTTCTCCCTTCGCATCGGGGCGACAGGTTCCCACGTTCCATGCAAGAGCCCAGTTCAGAGTCACGCCGCCTTCATGCCGGATGCCGTCTGGGCCGAAATCAGGACACCCCCCAAACTCGTCCCGGGTTAACGACTTCCCCCCGGTTTCGACATCGCCTATACGCTTTCGACACGTCATCAGCGGTTTGCTCGCGCTCGTCTCTCTGAGCCATACCTGACGGGATCTCGTCCCGCCTTTTCCGCAACGTTCACCACCACGGCTCTTGACCGTCGCAGCTTGCGGTGGTTTGGGGCCTGCTCCTGACAGCCGGCCCCGAGGGACCTACCCTCATCTCTTGCACAGCATCGCACCTCCTTCAGTGCGTTCGTGGCACACGATCGTCCGCATAGGTTACGAGGCGAGTGCCGAGGCTTTGCCTTTGGGTGTCGTGCTCAGTGATCTTGACGACCTTCTGCCACAACCCTTCCGAAATGCCAGCACGCGGCTCGCTAATCACCGCGACGACACGCTGACAGCAGGAATCGCGAATCGCGCTCCAGCGGGCAATTTGGATACGCTCGACGGCAGTAGGAACTTCCATGTTCGCCGACATGAACGGTGCTGGATTGGCGCCAGTCATCGATATATTGACCCTTGACCGGATCATATCGAATTCGGGTGCGAGAGCTTGTTCTTGGCACTCGGTTCTGATCTGAGCTAGTGCGCTGCCCCTCGCGGCGTCCTCAGTGACCGTCTGGGGATCATAGCTGCCTGAGGCACGGCGCTGAGCGTCAATGCCACAATCAGCAGGCCAGGGAACGTTCTCATAATCATTAATCCCATGGAGATCTAGTTAAGATCATAACATTGTTTGTAAGGGTTAAAGAATTCCTGATCTTCACCCGATGGCGCCAAGCCTAATGCTCAGCGTCGCACCCGACTCCCCGCTGGAGGAAGCCGGATTTCGAAGTGAAGCGCCGGCTGGAGGAAATCGGCGAACGGCCGGCGGTCAAGAAAGCAATGGCGATGGGCCCGAGTTCCGGGAGGTCCGGCTTCGATCAGCGCCGAGGAGCAGGCCCGTCGCATAAAACTCCCGTCGGACCAGCGGGCGCAGCCATCCCCTCGGAATGGATTCGCGCTGCGTAGAGCCATTGGTAGGTCCTGGAGCGCAGACAGAGCGTTCGATGCAAATCCGACAGGTTTTCGTCCGCTACCAGCGAGCCGTGCTCATCCGTTTTCGGGACGTCGATTGTTGCGGGTTTCATTGCCTCGTGAGACCCTAAAAAGAGACCGAATTCATTCCGACACAAATCGCGGCGGCACACGATGACCGACACGCCAATTCTCGCCGGAGCTGCCCCACAGCAGTTCGAGCACTTCGACGTCGTAATTGTCGGAGCCGGCATCTCGGGGGTCGGGGGTGCGTATCATCTCGCCAAGCAGTGCCCCGGTACGAGCTTCGTCGTTCTCGAAGCGCAGGAAAGCTTCGGCGGCACGTGGCTGACCCACTGCTACCCAGGCACTCGGTCCGACAGCGACCTCTACACGTTCGGTTATCGCTTCAAACCGTGGACGAGTGCGCCGATCGCGACGAGGGCCGAGATCCTTGACTACATCGGCGAAGTCATCGCCGAGAACGGTCTCGACCGCCACATCCGTTATCGCCACGCGATTTCCTCGGCCCGCTGGTCGAGCAGCGACAAGTCGTGGAAGCTCGAAGGTGTTCGGACGGACACCGGCGAGACGGTGCATTTCACGGCCAATTTTCTGTGGATGTGTCAGGGGTACTACCGCCATTCCGAGGGTTATACGCCGGAGTGGAGCGGAATGAAGGACTTCAAGGGGCGGATCGTTCATCCGCAGAATTGGCCGGAGGATCTAGACTACTCCGGGAAGACCGTCGTAGTCATCGGTTCGGGTGCGACAGGGGCGACATTGATTCCGGCGATTGCGGGCAAATGCAGTCATGTCACGATGCTGCAGCGCTCGCCGACTTTCTTCAGGACGGGCCGCAATACGATCCCGATCGCCGACGAGTTGCGCGAGCTCTATATCGACGAGGCATGGATCCACGAGATCGTACGCAGGAAGATTCTGCGCGAACAGTCCGTGTTCACCCAGCGTTCGTTCAACGAGCCGGAGGCCGTCAAGCAGGAATTGCTCGCTGGAGTTCGTGCGCATCTGGGGCCCGACTATGATGTGGCGACCCACTTCACGCCGCGCTACCGGCCGTGGCGACAGCGCATCGCCTTTGTGCCGGACGGCGACTTCCTGGAGGCGATCCGCGCCGGCCAGGCATCGGTCGTCACCGACGAAATTGAGAGCTTCACCGAGGCCGGCATCCTTCTGAAGTCCGGCAGGGTCCTGGAGGCGGACATCATCATCACGGCCACTGGCTTCAATCTCAATGTGTTGGGAGACATTGACTTCAATATCGACGGCAAGCCGCTGGTCTTTGCCGACACGATCACCTATCGCGGCATGATGTTCACCGGGGTGCCCAACATGGCGTGGGTATTCGGTTACTTTCGAGCTAGTTGGACCTTGCGGGCGGACTTGGTTGCCGATTTCGTGTGCCGCCTGCTCAATCATATGAAGAAAAAGGGTGTGCGGCAGGTGACACCGACGCTTCGTCCCGAGGACGAGGACATGCCCTTGCTGCCGTGGATCGATCCGGAGAACTTCAACCCCGGCTATCTGATGCGCGGCATGCACCTGCTCCCGAAACGCGGCGACAAGCCTGAATGGCAGCACACTCAGAATTATTGGGCCGAGAAGGACCAGTTTCCGGCCGCCGACCTTGAAGACGGTTCCTTCGTATACGAATGAGCAACCGTCTTCTTCGAGGGTCGGGTTGCCTTCGTTCGGGCCGGGTCAAGACTGGCGCTTCGCGCTCCCGCGCTGCGGCCTTGACCGCCGCCCATGGGCGCGGTGCTCATCATGATGGGCCAGTCGAGTTGGCTGGTTGCCGATCGCTCCCGCGCATCTCTACGTCTTCCAGCGTGTCCGGCCATTGTCAGGATTCGCATGAGTTCGACGTCGCTGGCACTCGCATTGCCCGCAGATGGGTTATGGATAAGCGTTATACGCATCATGTCACTTGCGCAGGAGCCCGGTCACTTCCGCATTTACCACAGGCCCTCGCGAACATAGGGCCGGCTCCACAACGCGAGCGTCAGTAAGACACTCTTCGTCCAGGCCCGGTGCATGCGTTCGACATTGGCGTGGAGTGGCCCTTTTTTGCCAGAAACGACTTCGCGTCGATGATCACCGACCCTGCAAAAGCCATCAGATGGCGCAGCGGTACCAAATCCGGCGTTTGCGTTCCGTCAGTCTCGTTCTTCTTGGCGGGGGTATGGCGAAGCCCGATTTCCTCTTGGTAATCGAGCCAAGTTTGATCGCGGTGACGCCTGCAGATGTCGACGACCCACTGGACGAAGCGCTTCTTTACCGCAGCCTTGTAGGCTTCGTCGGGCTTGCCGTCCGGCCCAAAAAACCATTTCGCCAGAAGCTCATGCTCGGCGATTTGCGCGCGCCAGCTATCCACCATGGCTTCGGCCTGATCGCCCAACACCTCACCTGCCATAGCTATGGCTTCGCTGTCGGTGCTGGTCCAGCCGACCGTCTCTTCCAACGTCCGTAGCTCGTCCAACGTCACGGGCGAACGCGCGGCGCGCGGCGTGCGGCGTGCCGTAACCGTATCCTGGAATTGTCGGCATAGTGTTCCTCTTTTGCTCAAAAGGCGGTTACCCGCGCGGGCCGTCACCGCCGCTGAGGAAAGTCTCGGCTTCGCTATAGAGCGCGAAGCGGTTCTCTTCGAGATGCATCAAATGGGTGGCGCGACCAATCTTGACGTCGCGCCGGACCGGTGATCCGGACACCGCATCAAACTGCCAGCGCGCATCGGCATCGGGACACATGCCGTCCCATTCGCCGCGAATGACTGCGACCGGCGCGCGGATCAGCACCGGGTAATATGCAAACTCGCCCGCCCAAGCATCGTAGATATCCTGGAACGCGCCGCTCGGTGTGTTGACCGCGGCAGGTGTGCGGGTCCGGCTCGCTGGATCGGTATCGAGTTAACGCTCGCCCCATTCTTCGAAATGGCGCCGCGACAGCACCGGCGCAGCACCAGCCGGGACATCGGCGGTGAACCGTTCCCGCTGATCGTTTAGCGAGATGAGCCGCCAGGCGGGGAGAAGCTGCGGCTCACCCCGTCGCGCCCGCCAAGCTATCGGGCCGAAGAGCGCCAGGCGATCGACAAGTCCGGCGCCGCGGGCGCCCGGCAAACTCACCCGCGACTATGGTTCCCCAGGAATGCGCTATTAGCGATACGCGCGGAATGTCGTGGCGTTGACAGATGAAGCGAACCGCCTGTTCCAGTTGCTTCGAACAATCCGCGGCGCGGCCGAGCGGCGCGTGGGCATCGGCGAGCGCCGCCATCTCCGGATAGGGGTCCAACTCGCCAAAACCGTGAAAGTCTAGCCCCAGACACGAAAGTCCGCGGCACACAGCGCGTCGCGCCAGGACCGACCGTCGAAGCGATGCGCAATCGACAGTGCCGACGGAAAAGCGCCGCCATGGACGTAGAGAACCGTCTTGCCGAGCGGTGTCGCATCCCAGCCTGGGGGCAGATGGCGCAAGAACAGTGATAGGCCCCGATGCGAACTCGGCACGCGGAAATGCGCTTCGCGCGGGGTCGAGCTTCGCAGCACGGGTAAGGGACGAGGTCATGCCGGGATCCTGCTGAGGATGAGCCGGGTCAGTCGCCCACGCGCCGAATGAGCGACCGGTTCATGGCCACTGTGGCGCCGCTCCGTTCCAGCTGTGCGATGTTCTTTTTGTGATCGGGGTCGTCCGCCAACTTTCTCCGGTATTCCTCGTAAGCCACCAGCGACGGAAGTTCGATCAGCCCCATCGCCTCGTTGGTTGGGCCCGCGAAATCCGTCGGAAGGAAATATCCGACGATTTTGCCGCCGCAGCGCTGAATGGGGCCTTGCTCCGCCTCAACATACGTTCTGAAGTCCGCGAGCTTGTCGGGATTAAACGTATATCGAATGCACAGTGTGATCATTGCGGTCCTCCGTTATTGCACTGGCGCAAATGTCATCCCTAAGATGGATCGGCCGATGCAATGTGTCCGCTCCAATCGCTTCGGCCGAATCCGAAGCATCGGTCGGCGCGGCGGCAACGGTGCTCTAACCGCGGTACTCGTTGCGTTGCAGAACGCGGAATCCGCGCCAGTCCCAGTACACGCAATGACTTTGAATAAGCCCGTCCCGTTTCAATTCCATCGCCCCGACAACATGCATTTGCCCCCGTCCGGAGTAGCACGCGCTTGCCATCAGTCAGGGTAACGGTAGTACTGCCGAATAGCGGTTGGGCACGCGCGGGCTCTCGAACACGGCATCAGGCGCGCGAAACGTCGCGGAGCGACCCCTCGAAGCGGTCCGCCCCCAGACGCACGTCCTTGGCGGCACCGATCAGCTGGGCAGCGATATGCACACGGCTGCCCGCCTTTCGCACTGAGCCTTCGAGCAAGGCGTTCAATCTTTCAGCGATGCGCCAAGCGCGTCGAGGAGGTGGCCGGTGCCGTGCTCGCGGGAGCCCGCATCGTCGTAGCCGTCGAGGAAGGCGCCCTGCTCGGTCACCATCAGCGTGGTTTTCTCGTCCGCCGCCTCCAATTGCAGGGTCGCCAGCGATACCGAGATCTTCTTGTCGTCGAGGTGCATCTCGTAGCTGTACACTAGCCGCTCGTTCGGGATCACGTCGTGATAGATGGCCTCGAAGGTCGAGACCATCCCACCCTCCCAGCGGCCCTTCAGCCACTCCCGGCCGCCGATGCGCACGTCCATGTGCCGCTCGAGCAGTTCCCAGCTGCCAGGTGTGCTGCCGAACCACTTTTGCTTGGCCGCCTCATCGGTCAACGCCTTCCATACCCGCGCGACCGGCGCGTCATAGCTCCGCTCGAGATGGAAGGTAGCATGCGCCACTGAGCGGATGCCGGTGTCAGCCCCGCCCTGCAGGCGCACGACCTCCTTCTCCAGCTTGTCGAGCGTGGTGCGCCATCCATCCGGCGCACCCGCCACCATCCACGCCATCGAGGGATCGATCAGCGTGTAGGTCTGCACCAGATCCATGCGCGTCCCGCCGAGCGCGTCGGAGAAGTCGACCTCGGTCAGGGCGCGGAACAGCGGTTTTCCGGAGCTGTCGGCGACGTGCATGTCGATCACCAGCCTTGTGCGCGGCGCGATCTCGACAAACCTGCCGCGAATCCAGTGCTCTTCGCCGGTGGGCGAGCGCATGCAGACCTCGAACGGGCCACCGACGTGCATCTGCACCTTGGCGTCCGGGACGGTGTAGGTTTCCGGGCTGAACCAACGCTTCACATGGTCGGCCGAGCTCCAGGCCTTGAACACGGTCTCGCGCCGGGCGTGGAAGACGCGGGAAAGCCTGAGTGGCGGGGGTTGCTGTACCGCCGCGTCGTCTTTCGCCTCAATCGCCTGAGCCATCATCATCTCCTTCGCTTCCTAGGGTTTTTAGGTATTCGCCCAGGCGGTCGAAGCGATGCTCCCACTCGATCCGCCGCGCGTTGATCCATTGCTCGGCCTGGCTGAGCGCCCGAGGCTCGATTGTGCAGGTGCGCACTCGGCCGACCTTCTCTGAACGTACCAGTCCCGCCGCCTCCAACACGCCCAGGTGCTGCATGGCCGAAGGCAGCGACATCGGCAGCGGTTGGGCCAGCTCGGTTACCGGCGCCGGCCCGCGGGTCAACCGCTCGACGATCGCCCGGCGAGCCGGGTCGGCGAGGGCATGGAACAGGCGGTCGAGATCCGGCGATTGGTTAAGCACATGCCTAAGTATCATCGCGCTGACAGTTAGGCAACTAATTTAGTATTGAGCGCTTCAACCGCCTCGCAGCTTCAAGGCTGGTGTTGGCGGCGGCTGCGCCAGCCCTGCTCGGCGATAGCCTCGGCGTCGCGATCCGCCGGTTTGGAAATCGTGCGCTGCCATCTTGCCTAAGCAAGCTGGACTCAAGGCGGCTGGGAAGGCTCCCGTAGCACCGCAGTCTCCAACGTGGCGGCGACGGCCGCCGACGCGGCTGCAACCTGGACAGCACCAACCGATCTACCGATCTACCGATCTCGGTCAAGGCAACTTGCCCTCGGGCTTCCGCCACAGGCTGGCAAACGACCACTAAGCGCGAGGGAACCGCCGATTGGCTGTCCTCATGCTTTGACTGCGGCCGGCGCATAGCGACAACTTGCTGAGCGAGTTGCGCGCCGAAGAGTGGCTTCTGATCGAGTGGCCGGAAGACGAAACCGAGCCGACCAAGTATTGGTTTCCACCTTGCCCGAAGGTAGCGCCTTCGTCTGGTCGATCTGACAAAGTTGCGCCGGCGCATCGAGGACGGCGCACTAGCACGAGCCGTCCTGTCAAACGCGAGCCCGGCATTATCGCAAGGGAGCCCTCAAGCGCGCCAGAATTCGAAACGGTGCGGCAAAGAGGCGCTCCACAGGCCGGGTCCTCTGCCGAGGTGTCACGCCTAGCCGTGATCTCGACGCCGAGCTGTACAAAAGGCGTGGAGCCAGCTGTTCTCCGGAACAGCCAATGATTTTGAATGTAGCCGAGTTCGCGATCGGCTTCCCGTCTCCGTGACCAAACAGTCCTATGAACCTTGAGATTGCTTCCTGCCTTCTTCGGAGGAGCTTCCAACTTCGGTCAATTCACGGAATAATTCTCGGGCTGGCACACCAGCTACCACCGAATTCGAGGGCACATTCCGGGTTACAACCGCGCCCGCTCCGATTGTAGCGCCCTCGCCGATGGTGAGGCCGCACAAAATTGTCGCGTTCGATCCAATCGATGCCCGCCGACATACCCTTGTCGGTTCCAGTTTCCAGTCGCTGCGCTGCTGCAACTCTCCGGCATCGGTTGTCGCACGCGGAAATCGGTCGTTGACAAACATTACGCCGTGACCGATGAAGACTTCATCTTCTATGGTCACGCCTTCGCATATGAATGAGTGGGACGAAATCTTGCATCGCGAGCCGATTTTCGTGCCGCTCTGAATTTCTACGAAGGCTCCGATCACTGTCTGATTGCCGATGACACAACCATAGAGGTTGACGAGCTCCGGCTGGGGAATGCGAACTCCTTCGCCGAGTTGGACCTCCTCGCCGATCGGCATCCCGATCGCCCGTTAAACGGATTTCCTCGCCGAGCGCAGTAACACTTCCGCTCGGCGAACAGACACAGGTCTCGGGACGGCCCAACAGCTGTGGGGGGTCGAGATACTTCCGCAGGGTTCGGCTGGACCCAGCTCGAATTTCGGGTCCCGCGCCGCCGCAAGCACGCCATAGACGGGTTTGACGACGCGCGCCGCACCCCCTCGCCCGGAACTTCTGGCAGAGACGTGACGGGTCATAATGCTTTCGTGCTAAATTTATGCTCAATCGCGACCGGGGCACCCCGCAACGAAATGGAGCGGGACGTCGCCTCCAGAACCTCGACGACGCGCAACCCCGTCAAGCCGCTGGAGATCGGCGAGCCGCCTCCGTTCAGGCACTTGATAAAATGCTCGGTTTCAGTTTGCAATGCTTCCTTGGCAGGCAGGTGAGGGGCCCACATGTCACCGGCACGGTAGCCGATCCTGAGCTGGTGCGCAACTTCCGGGGAGCCGTTCACCGTTATCCCTTTGTCATATACTTTGATCTTTTCGGTTGGTTCCACGTCGTCATACATAATCATGTTGCGGCTGCCACCGATGAATGTCTGCCGCACCTTGACCGGCGATAGCCAATTGACGCTGATCTGAGCAAAGCAAGAACTCCGGAAGAACAAGGTAATATGTGCCATGTTCTCGGGACTTCCCGGAACATGACTCGCCGCGGTGGCCGAAACCGCAACCGGGCGTTCCTCGAAAATATATTGGATGATCGAGATGTCGTGGACTGCCAAATCCCAGATCACATTGACGTCGGACTGAAACAAACCGAGGCTCGCACGGACGCTGTTATAGTAATAAATATCTCCAAGAACCCCGTCGCCGATGAGTGCACGAATTTTTTGAACTGCAGGGGTGTAAAGGAAAGTGTGATCGACCATCAGGAGTAGTTTGCTGCGCTCCGCCTCCTCAATCAGATGCCGAGCCTGCTCGGAGGTCTGGGCAAGCGGCTTCTCGACCAAGACGTGCTTTCCGGCTCTAAGCGCCGCGAGCGCCAGTTCATAATGAGTGTGAACCGGGGTTGCGATTGCAATGGCATCAACTCGGTTATTCTGGAGTAGGTCGCAAAAATTGGTGGAAACCGCGACATCCGGGTGGTGCCGCCGCACCAGCGCCAACTTTTCAGTTTCCAGGTCGCTGACTACGACAACACGCGCGCCATCGGTTTTGGCGAAATTGCGTACGATGTTTGGACCCCAATAGCCATAACCGATCACCGCCACGCCCACCGTCGATGATGACCACGGATTTTTTGAGGCTGTCATGACCGCCCTTCCTTCTCACTCTGTTGGTTGCTTTAACCCCAATCCAGCAATTGCGGTGGCCAGCGCCAGCTTGCGAGATGCATCTGCCGCGTCCGCAATTTGCGAAGCCCGTCCCTGATCTTTTCGCAAAAAGTAGTAGGCATTTCAATATGCATTTTCAGAGAATGGCAGAATGCCCACTGTCTTGACCAAAATTCTCAAATCAAGCCATAAAGTCCAATGCTCAATGTAGTAAAGGTCGGATGGCACCCTGGCATTAGCCTTCTCGAGCGTGCCCACCTCTCCGCGCAGCCCATTGACCTGTGCCCAGCCGGTAACACCCGGCTTTACCCGATGACGATGCAGATATTCCGATACCGCCTCAAGCTCAGCTGCCAATCCAGCCTCGACGATCGGTTTAGGCGATAGCCGCCGAGAGCCGTTCGAATACTCCGACAATCAGTGTGGCAGCCAAGACCGCGGTTAGAACATGATGACTCGGATCTGTTAATGCCTGGTCGCTCACATTGGAGTAGCCAATCGAACCCGTCGCTGCTGCCGCCAATACTAACGAGAAATCCAAACAGCCGCGAAAAAGGTGATTATTTCCGATGAGAACCAAGCCTGAGATTTACGTTAAACTCGCTTCTTCGAAGAGCGCCCGACCGAGCAGTCTGCTTTCGCCTCCGCGTTGTTGACAAGTCCGACCTCGGGGGAGAGTTCCTGCGCGAAGCTATCCAAAAAGTCCCCCATCGTTAACATGCGTTACCGTTTTTTATCCCTCGCAAGATGAAGGACGTTTAAATCAAATCCGCTTTGAAGTGTAAAGGCCTTTCTTGAACCTTCGAAATTTCTGAAGCGTTAACCTTAATAGGACCGCACGCGCAGCTACTTGGTTCGGAAATGGACACATAAGTGCGGCAAATCCGTTGATTTCATGTCGTACAGCCGTTTCTAGTTTTGAGGCTGCTTCTGTTCGCTCCCGGAATTTGTGAGTTCGATGGCCTTTTGCGGCTCGCAGGAACGGACGGGAGTTGCACCGCCAATGATATCCATCGCGGCTCGCAATCCCTTTCGAGCTACGATCAACTTGGCCTCCACGTAAAGCGATCCCGCGCTTCACGGCCAACCGGTACCCTACCAGAATACGCGACGGTTGAGGTCTAGCGCAAGATCGAGCACCGCCTCGCACCGAAGGCGATCGAACCTGAGGTTGATCGTTACCGTCGCGAAAAGCTTCACCGCCGCGACCCTCAGGTGAGGTCGCCAACGCGCGGCTCAATGCTCAATGAGTTGCAAAAGTTCTTTACGCTCCGTCGCCCCTTGAGTAATTCGACTTGCCCGCAAATTTACCGGAGACCCGCACCGGCGTATGCGTCCGCCCTCATTTCAATCTGGCGGTCCGCAGTAATGCATGCGCTGCCGGGTAAGCTCAACGCTCCTCTTGGTTCCCCGGCTTAGCACCGATGCTGCGAAATACTCCACCGCCGGGTGTGGCCTGGTAAGGAGTGCTGATGCTGGTACTCGAGAATCCCCGCAAATACCCAGGAGCACGAGATGACATGGTGGCCTGCCCGTTTCAATCCATATCCCACCATTGCGATTGCCGCCGACCCTGCATAGGCTGCGAAGTGCTCAAACCCGCCTGGAAGACCGGTTCGGGCTATGTCTTGCGCTGGCAAGAGGGGAAAGAATGGTTAGAGCCATGAGACCGACACAAGTCGGTGTGAGGAAACGAAGGAATGATCTAAGGAGGCCGGCGCGCATGATAGCTTAGTGATTTCGCTGGAGTTGGTAACCAGACGAGTAGAGCGGGCCGATTGCCGTGTTCGCCGGCTCCGGTTCGAACTCGGAATCAGGCCCGCGAGGCTGCAATTCACAGAGGCGATCTGCTTCGGCCAGCGCCCTTTGATACTCGGAATGGGCTGCCATTGCATGCATCGTCCGGCCCAATCTCTCTCCCAATCCGGATGCCGAATTCGAAGTCAAGAAGTGAGCAGCATACCTCCCAGTGTGAGGTAGCTCACACTCACCAAGTTGTGATGCCAGCGGAAGCCCGTGGCTTTCGACGGGGCAGGGCAAAAAATCGGAGCGAACCGTACCGTCCTGCATCCAAACCAGGTTAGCTCCCATTGGCGGGTCTAGCGATGTAATCCGTTTAATCGCCATGTCGCTCGGAACGAGCTCGCCAGCCGGGCGATTTCCCCGCGGGGTCTCGGGAGCCCGGCCGAGTCGTCGAACCCACTAGATGGGACGGGACCCGCTCTGGACCGGCCAGCGGGGCGCCACAGCGCGGCCGATGAGTTGCATGCGGGCGCTGAGCCGTTGCCCAGCGTCATCGGCGGGATCTCAATTGCGTGTTTGACGCCCGGCCGGGGTCCATAAGGCCGAAATCGGCGGGGCGGGTCGCCTAACGGTCTGTTATTCGCGAATTGCTGGGAACCTGGATCCGGCGCTACGATTGCGCGGTTTAGGAAGCGAGTTTCCGGCTAGGTAAGGACACGCCAAACGGAAGCTATAGCCTTTTTGAGGTTCGGACACGGGTTATCTGAAACCGAGAACAAGCCGTCGCGTGCACCCGCCACATACCTACATTCGACAATGTATTCCTTTGCTTCGACCAAATACGCGCATTCCTCATCCCGAACTGAAAGATGAGCTGACCCGAAAAGCATCGCAGCGTCAGGGTACGCGCAAATTCCACACCTCGGGCATGTAAGTGAGCGGCATTCTCTGTCGTTTCCAACCACTTTTCACCGTCCTCCAGCAGCCGTCCGAATGGGCCTAAAAATACGTCAGTCGTGCAAAAACGCATTAATAATATTTAACACTCCTCGACGCCATGTGAGCTCCAAAATTGTCACAGGAAATGCCGCACCCTCTGGTGGCCACGGTCTGGAGCTCGACCCGGCGGCTTATGTCGATCTCGTCTTACGGCGCTGGCCGGCTTGACCTGACGCGACGCTGGTCAATGTTCCGATGAATGCGACGGTCCCGGTTGTTTGGACAGCTTCCGGGGAGGAATAAGCTAAAGGCCGGCAGCCGGCTGCTGGTTTCACCATTCCCCGAAATCAAATTCATCCCGTGTTGTTGTGGGGTGCTGTGAAGCTTGTGGGCAGCCGCCGACCTGTGGGCAAGGTGGGGGAAACGCATTGCGTTTCTCCCCGGCTTGTCCATAGGGGACCGCGCTTGCGCGGTCAGGCGGGGATCGGCGCAGCCGACTGTCCACAAATTCACAGCACCTGCTTGGCATGGCGTCAGGCGGCCAGCGCCGTCGCAGCCACTGATTGGCCGAGGTAAGCCTCGTCCGGTGTTCGCCAGCTGAGCGCCTGATGCGGACGCCGCAGATTATACCAGTCGAAGAACTCGGCAAGGCTGCGCTTCTGTTCAATGCCGTTGGTCGCTGGGCGCAGGTAGACCCATTCGTGCTTCACGGTCCACCACAAGCGCTCGACAAAGATGTTGTCGTGGCAGCGCCCGCGTCCATCCATGCTGATCTCGATCCCGTGATCCCGCAGCATCGTGGTGAATTCGTCGCTGGTGAATTGCGCGCCCTGATCGGTATTGAAGATGCCGGGCTTGCCGAACCGAGCGAGGGCCTCGCTCAGCGCCTCGACACAGAACCCCGCCGTCAGCGTGTTTGACAGCCGCCAGGACAGCACCCGGCGGGTTGCCCAGTCGATGATCGCGACCAGGTACAAAAACCCTTGCTGCATCGGTATGTACGTTACGTCAGCTGCCCACACCTGGTTCGGCTGGTCGATCGTCTTGCCGCGCAGAAGGTACGGATAGACCTTGTGCTCGGGATGCCGCTTGCTGGTGTTCCGCTTCGGCCTGACCGCCCACAGCCCGAGCTTTTTCATCAGCCGCCGGACGCGCCGGCGGCCAACCGAAATCCCCTCTCGCAACAGCGCCACCTGGAGCCGGCGGCTGCCGTAGACGGGATAGTCTGTGAAAATCCGGTCGAGCCGCTTCAGAAGCTCGAGTTCCTCCGCAAATTCCGGCCGCGGCCAGTAATAGAAGCTACTGCGCGCAACCCCGAGCAGCGTGCATTGCCGGCTTATGGACAGCCCCGCTTCCGGCGCAATCATCGCCCGCCTCTCAGCAATCGGGAGATGGCGGGCTGCCCAGCAAGAAAATCGCATTCGACCTGCAGCTGGCCGATCTTGCGGTGCAAATCGTCGATTACCTTCTGCGCATCCTCGACCGCCGGCGCCTTGTTGCCGCGCGCAAACAGCTCGCCCGCACGCTTCACCAGCTCCTGCTTCCAACCGCTGATCATCGTCGGATGAACGCCAAACTCCGCCGACAGCTCAGCCAGGGTCTTCTCCCCCGAAAGCGCCGTCATCGCCACTCGCGCCTTGAATTCTGCGCTATGCTGCTTCCTCTTTATGCCCACGTCTCACGCCCCTTTGGACCGGTTAGCCTTTAGCTTATCCCGCTGTCCAAAAATCCGGAGCCGCCGCAGAACGCGCCCGGAACGCGATCGCGGATGTAAGCGCTCAGCGAGTGGGCCGGTTAGGCGACGGCGCGGCTGGTGTCGGCGGGCTGCTGATCCCAGGGCAAGAATTCGGCAATGCGGCGTGCCGGATGGTCGGTGATGCGGGACTTCACACCTCCCACCTCGCCATAGGCGTTGGCCGCGAGCTGCTTCTGCAAGCATCCATACCGTTCGGCAATTGGATTGCTGATCTCGCTCAGAGCATTGCCGGATGGGCATCAACGCCAGCGGCGTGCGCCAGATCGCCGAGGCCGTTGGTGTCGGAGACACGGAGCGGATCGTGCGAGCGGCTCTCGTGCTGCGGGGAACGGCAATCCTGCTCGGTGTGCTGGGTGCTGCCTTCCTCGTCGCGTTTTAGGCGATCGAAGTTCTTCGTTGGCAATGTCTCGGGATGGCACTTCGCGTAATCTCATGGTCAATGGTTTTCATTATCGTCGCAAAGGGTGCGCAAAGTTTCTTCTTTTGGAGCGAGCTGGCCTGGACGGTCTACGTCGGTCTCGCGTGGATATGTGTGAGTGCTTTCGGCGTGAACCGCGCCGGCATTGCTTTTGTTGGCCGCTGAGCCAACATGAAAGCCGTCGTTTTCGCCCATAGCCTTGAGCTGGCTTGTGCGAATGACCCCGCTGCAATGGCTGCGGTGAGGTGGATTGGGTCAACCGAGCGTAAGGTGAGTCGATGCCGCCGAAATCGGCCGAATTGCGCCCGCGCCGCGAAAGAGCGTCCACACCGCCGGAGGACCGTGCGGTGAGCTCTGTCGATGTGATCGTGCCGTGTTACCGCTATGGGCACTTCCTGCGCGAATGCGTCGAAAGCGTCCTGAGACAAACCGGCGTAAATGTACGTGTTCTGATCATCGACGACGCCTCACCCGACAACACGACGGAAGTGGCGACGGCGCTCGTCAGAGAAGACCCGGGAGTAATTTTTGTCGGACACGCTACCAACAAAGGCCACATCGACACCTACAACGAGGGGATAGACTGGGCTTCGGCGGACTACATGTTGCTTCTCTCAGCGGACGACTATTTACTGCCGGGCGCCCTTAGTCGCGCTGCCGATCTGATGGATGCACATCCGGAAGTTGCTTTCACCTTCGGCAATTTTGTCGAACTCAGCGATGGTGGTGCCAAAACGCCGATAAGAAGCGCAGTCGATCCTGCCGACGGATCAGACCGACGGATTTTGAAGGGCCTCGAGTTCATCGCGTCGAGCGAGGCAAGCAACCGGTTGGCGACGTGCACTGCGGTGGTTCGGACAAAATTACAGAAACGTCTGGGAGGTTACCGCCGTGAGTTGCCACATTCCGGCGACATGGAGATGTGGCTACGATTCGCCGCATATGGCTCAGTCGGATTTGTGTCCGCGTATCAGGGGGTTTACCGCCGCCATCGCGACAACATGTCTTGGCGCTTCTATCTGGCCAATGGCGGCTTGCCAGACTTTCAGCAGCGCAAAGCCGCTTACGACAGTTTCTTCGAAACCTGTGGTGACGCCCTGCCAAACTTGGAACAGCTGCGGCAGAAAGTATATCGGTCACTTGGCGCGAGGGTCGTTGGACTCGCCAGCGACGCTTTCAACGAGGGCGAGTTAGCTGCGTGCAGCCAGCTTGCGGAGTTCGCATTAAGCGTGTACCCGCCAATCAAGAGATCGTTGGGTTGGATGAAACTCACGTGCAAGCGGCGCCTAGGTCCCAGAGCCTGGAGCACTCTGCGGCCGGCTGTGCGGCTCCGTGGGGTACCGGATTGACCCACTGATACGTCGGCCCGGTTCGCGCTCTTCGGACCGCTGCCAAAGTGCTTCCTCGCGGAAAATTTTTTGGAGGGAAGCTAGTGTACTGAACCAAACGGATGGTACAGGAGCACCGGTCGAGTTTGGCCAGAATGGCCTCGGCGGATTTGGTCCAGACGAACGGCTTGGGGCTGGCATTGTGCTCGGCGAGATAGGCATTGATGGCGGCCTGCAGGTCGGCGGTCGAGTAGAAGACGCCCCGGCGCGTGCGCGTGCCGCGTCATCTCGGAAAAGGCGACGATGAAAGCGAGCATCAGACCGCACATCAGGTCGAGCCAGGCGAGCCCCACCCGCGGCGGAACATGGGGATGGCGATTGAGCCCGGCGAAACCGGTGTAACACTGCGTTCTCGGCAACTATGCCACCCATCGGCATCCCAAAGTGCTGGCCTGGCTGTCGCGCCATCCGCGCTGGACCTTCCACTTGACCCCGACATCGGCCTCCTGGCTCCGTCCCGGACGGGTTTACCGCTGCGCCGGCGCTCTGCCCGGCTTGCCGTGGCAGGCCAGTTTCGGCCGGATATCGGGAGCCGCCCCGGAACTCGGCGCCGATACCGACACCGTGCTTAGAGAGGTGCTCGATCTCTCTGCCGACGAGATCGCCGCGGCTGCGCAGATCCGGCGCAATCGGATTGCGGCTCAGTCAGGGTTAGGAAAGGGCGCGCAAGACGGCGCGCAGGCTACCGGGCGTGGACCTAGCCAGCAGACCCTCGATCTCCGTGTGGGTTTGCCGCCACGCTGGAACGGCGGCACACAACAGCGCCCGGCCGGCCGGCGTCAAGGTCAGGCGGCGCGTGCGTTTGTCAGAATAGTCGGCCGCCACCGTCACCAAGCCGCGGCGCTCTAACGGCTTCAGATTGGCGGTCAAGGTAGTTCGGTCCATTGCCAGCAAGGTGGATACATTGCCGATGCTCGCTGGCTCCGGGCGGTTGAGCGACATCAGCAGCGAGAACTGGCCGCTCGTCAGTCCCAACGGTCGCAACACCGCGTCAAAGCGCCGCGCTACCGCCCGCGCTGCGCGCTGCAGGTGCAGGCACAGGCAGGTATCCCGCACCTCCAGGGTGATCTCGAAAGGCAGATCCTCGCATTTTGACATTACCCATAAGTGTTGATATCAACGTGACCCTTCAAGATCAAGGATTGTCGTGGCGAGGGTCTCGTTCACCTCGGCGTTGCAACGGTTTCTGCCCGCGCCTTCGGCGCAAGTCGAAGGCGGGACGGTCGATGCCGCACTCGCCGTGGTATTTGCCACCCGCCCAGTGCTGCGCGGCTATGTGCTCGACGACCAGGGCGCCCTGCGCCGGCACGTCGCCGTCTATGTCAACGGCCAGCCGGTACACGATCGCGTCGGGTTGAGCGACCCCGTCGGCCCACATGACGAGATCTACGTTCTTCAAGCATTGTCAGGCGGTTAACGGAGGGGATTAATGGCGAATCGGCTTCATGTTGGAACCCGCAAGGGTCTCTTCGAGCTGGCGCGCAGCAACGGCGCTTGGGAAATCGTCGATACGCAGTTCCTTGGCGATCCGGTCCCCGCGGTGCTGGCGGATGCCGAAGGCTCGGTGTGGGCGGCGCTCGACCTCGGTCATTTCGGAGCCAAGCTGTGGCGCCGCGATGGCGCCGGCGCGTGGCGCGAGATGGCGGTCCCGACGTTCCCGCCAAAGCCAGCGGATGCCGCTGACGATCCCCATCCCTGGTCGCTCGGCAAGATCTGGGTGCTCGAGCCGGGCGGTGCACCGGGACGCCTGTGGGCCGGCACGATGCCGGGCGGGCTCTTCCGCTCCGCCGACGGCGGCGCGTCTTGGTCGCTGAACGAGGCGCTGTGGCACATGCCCGAGCGCCGGCAGTGGGCGGGCGTCGCGGGCGGCGAGCAGCCCGGCATCAACTCGGTGCTGATCGATCCGCGCGACCCTTCGGACATCCGCATCGGCGTATCGACCGCCGGCGTATGGGCGAGCACCGACGCAGGGGGCTCGTGGCGGCTCATCAACCGCGGCATGTATGCCGAGTACATGCCGCCGGAGCAGCGCGACAACCCGATCGTCCAGGACGTCCACCGGCTGGCGCGCTGCGCCGCGCACCCCGAAATCGTGTGGTGCCAGCACCACAACGGGATCTTCCGCTCGGAGGATGCCGGGGCGACGTGGCGCGGAGTGACGGCGATCCGCCCATCGAAGTTCGGCTTTGCTGTCGCCGCGCATCCGACCGACCCGGACACCGCCTGGTTTGTCCCGGCGATCAAGGACGAGCGGCGCATTCCAGTAGACGGCAAGGTTGTTGTTGCCCGCACCCGGGACGGCGGCCACAGCTTCGAAGTGCTGACGCGGGGCCTGCCGCAGCATCACGCCTATGATCTTGTGTGGCGCCACGGCCTGGCGGTCGATGAGACCGGTGAGCGGCTCGCCTTCGGCTCGACCAGCGGCGGCTTGTGGATCTCGGAGGACGGTGGCGATTCGTGGATGATGCCGGACGCGCGGCTGCCACCAATCGCCGTCGTGCGGTTCGCGCCGGTGTGAGGAGACAGGCCGATGCGATTTATGATGTTGGTCAAGGCAAGCAAGGATTCCGAAACCGGCGTGATGCCGGGCGACAGTCTCCGAAGGAGCGGAAGGCGAGTTCAAGCTGCGCCAATTGCTCGAACTTGAGGATTTCGGTCCGAGCCCGGCGATCGAAGACGCACGAAAGCTCGAGAGCGAACTGGCGGAAAAGAAGTAGTCAACCTGGGATTATCCATTAAAGTCCCTATGTCTGACGGAGATCTCGAAGAACCCTCGTCACAGGGGATGTTGGCCTTGGCGAGCCGCACGTCATGTGGCCCGCTTCGTGAAGCCGCGTGGGCGACCCGCAGGATTGCCTGACCGCCGTCCGCAAACGGTCGCCCTCCGCCGCCCTGGCTGTTTTTGCAGCGAAATAACAGCCAAGCCAATAATTGCAAATTGGAAATACTAGAACCTCCGCCGCCCCTGTAATCCCCTATGCTCCGAATTCTGGCAAAGCGCCAGGCCCGTCCTTCCAAACGCTAGGTTTTCACCTGTTACACCTGTTTTATCAGGTGCAGATCAGGCTGGATCTCCCGAGTTGAAGAAGCATAGGCGGGACCCGATGATGTCGAGTAGCGCTATAATCGGCCATGCTCAATACGATAACTCCCGAATCACCGGCAACCGCTGATGCTAACATATCATTGCTGAATTGTCAACGGATCTTCAGATGCGATCCAGTCGCTGCCACGCGCTCGAGACGGAGGCGGCGCAACCAATCAGCGAAATTGTCGGCAATTGCCGCCCTTCCTGCAGGTTATGATGCGACCGGCCCCCCGCAGTTGGTCTATTGTAGACCCGTGAGCTGAGCTTTCGAGGTGAGTCAATCATGACGCAACCAAAGGGGTGTTTGACGGTCGTCGCGCACCCCCTCGTTCAGCACAAGCTGTCGCTGATGCGCGACCGCAACACATCGACGGCGGAGTTCCGCCGCCTGCTGCGCGAGATCAGTCTGCTGCTGGCCTATGAGGCGACCCGCGAGCTGCCCCTCGCGGCCACCGAGATCGAAACACCGCTCGAGAGCGGCGCCTTCCCGCTGCTCGCCGGCAAAAAACTGTGTCTCGTCTCGATCCTGCGGGCCGGCAACGGCATTCTCGACGGGATGCTCGACCTCTTGCCGTCGGCGCGGGTCGGGCATATCGGGATTTACCGCGACCCGCAGACCCTGCAGGCCATCGAATATTACCTGAAACTGCCGGACGACCTCGCGGAGCGGGACGTCATCCTCGTCGATCCGATGCTCGCGACCGGCAACTCGGCGGTGGCGGCGATCTCGCGCCTAAAGGAACTGGCGGCACGCTCCATCAAGTTCGTCTGCCTCGTCGCCGCTCCGGAAGGCATCGACAAGGTATCCTCGATCTTCCCCGATGTGCCGATCGTCGCGGCGGCGCTCGACCGCTGCCTCGACCAAGCAGGCTACATTCGCCCGGGGCTCGGCGACGCCGGCGACCGTCTCTTCGGCACGAAATAACACCGCAAGAATCGAATATCACCGGGTTCGTCAATCACGAACCCTGTGTTCGATTATTACCGCTTTTCAGCGGGGCTCGACATCCCAACCTTCGCCAAGGGAACAGCGGAGCGGCTGATCGTGGCTGCCGTCGTGCGTACCGCGGACATCGCGAACTGGCGCCCGGTTTTGGCCGGTTTGTGCGCCACTCTGGTCGGTATCGGCCTCGCCCGCTTCGCCTATACGCCGCTGATACCGGCGCTGATCGCCGCTCATTGGTTTTCGCCTTCGGCAACGGTGTATCTCGGCGCGGCGAACCTCGCCGGGTATCTCGCCGGCGCCTTGCTAGCGCGTCCGATCGCGGCACGCGCGGGAGCGGCAGCGACGCTGCGGGGGATGATGGTCGCGGCGAGTGCTGCCTTTTTTGCCTGTGCCTTTCCGCTCTCTTTCGGCTGGTTCTTTGTCTGGCGCTTTGCGTCGGGAATTTCGGGTGGCGCCTTGATGGCGCTTGCCGCCCCAGTGGTGCTCCCGCATATCGAGCCGTCGTGGCGCGGGGTCGCCAGCGGCGCGATCTTTACCGGTGTCGGTGTCGGCATCGCCGCTTCGGGCACCCTGGTGCCGTTGTTGATGCATGCCGGGCTGGCGCAGACCTGGTTCGGCCTTGGCGCGATCGCGCTGCTCCTCACCGCCGTCTCCTGGGGCGGCTGGCCGCGCGAACAGCTCCCCGAAATCGATCAGCCGAGCGCGCCGCCGAGCCCGCGCTCCGATCTCGTCGCGCTCTATGTCGAATACGGTCTGAACGCGGTCGGTCTCGTGCCCCACATGATTTTCCTGGTCGACTTTGTCGCGCGTGGGCTCGGCCGAGGGCTCGTCAGCGGCGCGCAATATTGGGTGCTCTTCGGCGTCGGGGCGATGCTCGGGCCGCTGGCGAGCGGGCGGGTGGCCGACCGCATCGGGTTCGCATCGGCGCTGCGTTATGCGTTGGCCGTGCAGACCGGGCTCGTCGCACTGCTGGTGTTCAGCGAGGCACCGTTATCGTTGAGCATTTCGAGCATCGTTGTCGGCGCGATGGTGCCCGGTGTCGTGGTACTGGTGCTGGGCCGCGTGCATGAGCTGATCCCGCACGACGCCGATCAGCAAAAAAAGGCCTGGGGCTTATGCACGACCGCCTTCGCGCTCGGGCAAGCGGCAGCCGCCTACGGCTTCTCCTTTATCTTTGCCCACACCGGGGGCACCTATCGCGTGCTGTTCGCGCTGGGCGCCGCTGCACTCGTCACGGCCCTCGTGATCGACGTGTCGATCGCCCGGCTGCCTACCAGGCAGCGTCGAGCAGGGTGCGTATGACCGCCGGGCCGTCGATCTTGCGCGGGTTGGTGTGGATACAGCGGTCGTGCATCGAATTCTCGGCGATCAGGTCGAGCTGATCCTCTTTGACCCCGACATCGCGCAATCGCGTTGGCAATCCGAGCCCGGCGATCAGCGCACCGACGGCATCGGCGGCGGGCTCTTCCGGATGCCCGAGCGCCTGGCCGATTAGCGCCTGCTTGTCGGCATTAACCTTGTGGTTGAAGCGCAGCACGTGCGGGAGCATGATGCAGGAGGTGTAGCCGTGCGGCACGTCGCCGGTGCCGCCGAGCACATGGCCGATGCCGTGGCTCGCCCCTACGGTGACTCCGGTCTGCGAGCCGACCATCGACATCCACGCCCCGATCTGGCAGTCGAGCCGGGCCTCGAGATTGGTGGGATCGGCCTTGACCGCCGGCAGTCCTTTCGCGAGGAGCCGCAGCGCGTGAAGCGCCGCACCCTCGGAGATCGGTTGGCCGTTGACAGAGCAGATTCCCTCGGCGGCATGGTCGACCGCGCGGATGCCGGTCGACAAGAACAGCCACTCAGGTGTCGGCACGCTGGCGGCCGGGTCGAGGATGACGGTGCGCGGGATCATCTGCGGATGGCTGAAGCTCTCCTTGACGTGGCGCTCGGTGTCGGTGCAGCCGGCGCCAGCCGAAAACTCGCCGGCCGACAAGGTGGTCGGGATCGCGATCATGCGGACGCCAGGCGACTTGACCGCGGGGCGCTCGACCGTGCCGTCGGAAGCGATGCGGGCGCGGTAGGCGTCGAGCTGCTCGGGCGCCGTGACGTCATTGCCGAGGCACAGACCGACCATCTTTGCCGCATCGGTGACCGAGCCGCCGCCCAGGGTGACGATCAGGTCGGCACCGGACTCGCGCGCCGAATTGGCTGCAGCGACGACATCAGTACGCGGCGTATGCGCGCCAATCTTGGCGCAGAACCCAGCAAAGCGATTGCCGAGCATCTGCCTCAGCCGCTCGAGAAAGTCGGTTTCGCGCGACAAGGTGCCGCTCGCCAGGACGAAGACGGCGCGGGCGTCGACCCGGTCGACCTCCTGCGCCAGCGCTTCGGCAAAGGGTTTACCGAACACGACGCTTTCCATTTGCGGAAAGCGGTAGACGCCGCTCAGCATCGCCCGTACTCCTTCTTCCTTCGCAGAGCCGCATCGCCCCCACCCTGACCCTCCCCCGCTCGCGCGGGGGAGGGAAAAGTGCGGGGGCAGGGAGAGGGGGCGAGCCTCAGGCCGGGTGGAAGACGAGGGTGCGGACCTCGATGCTTTCACGCGGACGCGCGCCGGGCGGCGTCGTCGGGTCGGTGAACGAGGTGTGCGGCATAAAGCGGGCCGGGATGTCGGTCCGGGTGTCGGCGATTTTCAGCAGCAGCGCCTCGTCGCGCCGCATTTCCGGCACGTAATACCACTGATGCGCCGGGTTGTACCGCACCGAATAAGTCTCGCCGACCCGTTCCTTGTAGACCAGGTCCGACGGCACGAGGTCTTCCGCGGCGACGGTGCGGGAGTCGCAGACCGCAAGGGGCGCGTCTTGCAATGGGCTGAATAGCGGGCGCCAGAAGTTGATCACCTGAACGCGGCCTTTCAGCAATTCCTCGGCCTCGTCGGGCAACAGGTCGCGAACCCGCTGCGGGCCCGATTTCGCGGTGTGGTCGACATGCACGCGGGTCGCGGGCTGGCGTGGTCCGCCGGGTGCGCGGTCCTGCAAGCCGGTCACGCGGCGGCGCTGAATATGGTCGAAGATGAAGACGCGGCTGGCGCCGGTCACCTGTTTGATGACGCGCTCGGCCTCGGGGTAATAGACCCGGCGAACCTCGTCGTCGTCCCAGAAATCCTTAACCGCGCTGCGCTGTTCGACGAGCGCGAAGCCCTGCGTGTCGAGCGATGCGTCCGAGGAGATCGGCCGCATGTCGTGGATGCGCATCTTGTGCGGATCGTAGGTCATGTTCGAGCGCTCGCCTATTTCATAGGCGTAATAGCGCGGCCGCTCGGTCATCGGGCCGAGATAGTTCAGCTCGGCCTCGACATAGGGCAGGCTGTCGGTTTTGCTCATATTCGGTCCTCCTTTGGGGCTCGATCGGGTTGACGGCTCAGAAGATCGGAAATTTGTAAAACTCAGGCGGAACGTCGCTCTCCGAGCGGAGCGCCGATTGCATTAGCGCCAGTATAGCGCGACGCCACCATGCGCCGATAGTGCTGCCCGCAATCGCCAATAAGATCATTACTCCCTCCAGAACGGCTTGTTGCTCAAGAATTCGGCATCGGCTCGGGTGAGCCCGATGTCCTTCAGCGTCCTCTCGTCGAGCGCGGCGAGCTCCGCGCGTTCGCGGCTGCGCCGGCGCCATTCGTGGAAGGTCGCGCTGACGTGGTCCCAAGCGTCGTCCAGCGCTAGAACCCCATGACGCTGGCCGGACCGCCCCCGGCTTGCATGCCAATGGATCGCCGCCATATTAGGTCTCCTAAACTCGGGGAACGACGTAGCCGCTTTCCCCTCTAACTATCTCCACGTAAAATGGCCGCTCTGGCATGCACCGACAAACGAGAGTTTCTCAGCCACGGCTTAGATTTTCTCATCCGATATGAATGGTCACCTGCCCCCTTTGAGCGCGCTGCGGGCGTTTGAAGCCGCAGCCCGGCACATGAGCTTCAGCAAGGCCGCCGAGGAGCTGCATGTGACGCCGGCCGCGATCAGCCATCAGATCCATGCCTTGGAGGAGGATCTCGGGGTCAGGCTGTTTCACCGCATGAACCGCTCGATCGAGCTGACGGCATCCGCGCGAATTCTGCTGCCTGGTCTCACGGAAGCCTTTGCCGGCATCCAATCTTCGGTCCGGCGCCTGCGCGCGCATAACGATACCGGGACCTTGACCGTTACCGCCTCGCCGTCGATCGCCGCCAAGTGGCTGGTGCTGCGGCTGCACAGGTTTCAGGAGCAACAACCCCAGGTGGATGTGCGGATCTCCGCCACCGATGAGGTTGTCGATCTGACCAGGGGCGATTTCGATATCGCGATCCGTTACGGCCGCGGCATTTATCCTGGGCTCGATGTTGAGCTGTTGTTCACCAACGAGGTCTTCCCGGCCTGCAGTCCGAAATTGCTGACCGCCGGACCGCCGCTGCGCACCCCCGACGATCTCCCCCGCCATACCCTCATTCACGATCAGGCCGCGGAGCGCGATCCGCTGGTGCCGACTTGGCCGATGTGGCTCAAGGCCGCGGGAGTAAAGATCGTTCCGATAACCGCGGGGCTCACCTTCAACAGCATGTCACTGGCGCTCGATGCCGCGATTGCCGGCCAGGGCATCGTGCTGGCCTACAGCACGATTGCCGCGGCCGATCTCGCCGCCCGACGCCTCGTCAGGCTGTTCTCGCTCGCGCTGCCGGACCAGTTCGCCTATTACATCGTCACCGCGCCGGGCGCGCTCGAACGCCCCAAAGTCCGGGCCTTCCGCAATTGGCTCCGGCAAGAGGCTGATCGGTAGCCACACCACTTGCGCCCTGCTAGCGTAGCACCAGATCGATACATTGCCTGGAGGGACACAGATGCAGTTTGGCTTTGGCGCGCCGGTCAGCGGGCCGCTCTCGTTGCCGGACAATCTCGCTCGCATCGTGGTCGAAGGCGAGGCAATGGGCTACGACTACGCGACGATCAGCGACCACGTCGTAATCCCGCGGGATATCGAAGCCAAGTACCCCTATAGCGATACCGGCGAATTCCCCGGCCGGTCACGCGGCGACCGGCACGAGCAATTGACGGCGGTGGCCTTTGTCGCCGGCAAGACCTCGCGGCTGCGCCTCGTCACTTCGGTTACCGTCGTGCCGCACCGCCCGGCGGTGCTGCAAGCCAAGATGCTGGCGACGATCGACGTGTTGTCGAATGGCCGGTTGACCTTCGGCATCGGCGCCGGCTGGATGAAGGAAGAGTTTCAAGCGCTCGGTGTTCCGCCGTTCCCCGAACGCGGCGCCGTCACCGACGAGTACCTCGATGCGTTCCGCGAGCTGTGGACCAAGGACGAGCCGCGCTTCGAGGGCCGTCACGTCAAATTCGCCGATATCCTGTTCGAGCCGAAGCCGGTGCAGAAGCCCTACCCGCCGATTTGGGTCGGCGGCGAGAGCGGCCCGGCGCTGCGCCGCACCGCCCGGGTCGGCGACGCCTGGTATCCGATCGGCACCAATCCGCAGCATCGGCTCGAACTCGATGAAGCGCTTCCAGGCCGGCGTCGAGCGGCTGCGCCGAATGACCCGCGAGGCGGGACGTGAGCCGTCGAAAATGGGCCTCGCCTACCGTGTCACGAGCTGGGGCAAAACTTTGCCGGATCGCGCCGACGATGGGGAGCGGCGGCTGTTTTCGGGTGACATGGCGGATGTCGTCGCCGATCTGCGAGCCTTTCGCAACTTAGGCGTCGGCTTTGTCGATTTTAATTTCGACGGCGCCACTGCCGATGCGATGCTCTCGAATATGCGGCGTTTCCGTGAGGATGTCCTGGCTAAGGTGTAGCACTCACAGAGGAGAAGCCGTTGTTGAAGCTCGGATATAAAGCTTCGGCCGAACAATTCGGACCGCGCGAGTTGTTGGAGTTTTCGTGCCTCGCCGAGGAGGTCGGGTTCGACTTGGTGTTTGTCAGCGACCACTTCCAACCCTGGAAGCACACCGGCGGGCATGCCCCGTTTTCGTTTGCCTGGCTGGCGGCGCTCGGCGCCAAGACCCGGCGAGTCCAGATCGGCACCAGTGTCGCGACGCCGACCTTCCGCTATCATCCGTCGGTTGTTGCCCAGGCGTTCGGTACCCTCGGGGTCATGTGCCCCGACCGCGCCGTGCTCGGGGTCGGGACCGGCGAGTCACTCAACGAAGTGCCGGCGACCGGCATGAAATGGCCGGGCTTCAAGGAGCGGCAGGGCCGGCTGCGCGAGTTGATCACGTTGATCCGGCGGCTGTGGACCGAGGAACGTGTCACGTTCGAGGGCCAGTATTACCGAACCCTGGCGGCGACGATTTACGACCGCCCGGAAAAGCCGGTGCCGATCTGGATCGCCGCATCCGGTCCGACTGCGGCGGCCATGGCCGGTGAGATCGGTGACGGCTTCATATGCACGAGCGGCAAGGGAGATGCGCTCTATCGCGATACCTTGCTTCCGAAAGTCGAGGAAGGCCTCAAGCGGGCGGGGCGGCCGGGCGGCAATCTCGAACGGATGATCGAGGTCAAGGTCTCGTTCGACACCGATCCGAAGCGGGCGATGGAGGATACGCGGCATTGGGCGGCGCTCGCCCTGACCCCCGAAGAGAAGATGAGCGTCGAGGACCCGCGCGAGATGGAGCGGCTCGCCGACGCGTTGCCGATCGAGCGGGCGGCGAGCCGCTGGATCGTGTCTTCCGACCCCGAGGAGCAGCTGGCTCAGATCCGCCCCTATGTCGAGCTCGGGTTGACCCACCTCGTCTTCCACGCCCCCGGCCCCGACCAGCCCCGGTTCCTCAAGCTCTACGCCGAGCAGGTCCTGCCGTTGCTGCGCTCAAAGCTCGGCTGATCATGATGCCGCGGCCTGGCTCCCACCCTAACCCTCCCCCGCGTGCGGGGGAGGGAGTGGGAGGGGGCTCGGGGGGTGGAGGCTGGGAATGCCTTCACAGGTGACGCTCACCGCGCTGCGCGGCATAAAGCTGGTCGAGCCGGGAGACGATCTCGGTGCGATCGCCGTTGCCGCGTTTTCGGCAAACGGGATCGTCCCGGAAGCCGGCGATCTGCTGGTCGTGGCGCAGAAGATCGTCTCCAAGGCCGAGGGGCGTTATGTCGACGTGACGATGGTCGAGCCCTCGGAGCGAGCGATCGCACTCGCCGCCGAGGTCGACAAGGACCCGCGCTTTGTCGAGGTGGTGCTCTCCGAGTCGAAACGCGTCGTGCGCCATCGCCCGGGCTTGCTGATTGTCGAGCACCGGCTCGGCTTTGTGATGGCCAATGCCGGCATCGACCATTCGAACCTGCCGACGCAGGCCGGCGGCGAACGGGTGCTGCTGTTGCCCGAGGACCCGGACGGCTCGGCGCTCGCCTTGCGAAGGGAGGTCGTCGGTAGCTTTGGGACAGACATTGCCGTCATCATCTGCGACAGCTTTGGGCGGGCCTGGCGCAAAGGGACGGTTGGCGTCGCGCTGGGCGCCGCGGGACTGCCGGCGTTGATTGACATGCGCGGTCACCCCGATCTTTTCGGACGGGAATTGCTGGTGACGGAAACCGGCTTTGCCGACGAAATTGCCGCGGCCGCGGGGCTGCTGATGGGCCAGGCAGATGAAGCCGTGCCGATGGTGCTGGTCCGCGGGCTCGGCTGGTCGGCTCCGGAATTGCCCGCCGCCGCCTTGATCCGGCCCGCCGAGCACGACCTCTTCCGATGAGCGTGCTGGCGCTGTCGGGCGGAATCGGCGGCGCCAAGCTGGCCCTCGGCCTCTACCGCGTTTTGCCGCCGAGGGAGCTGACCGTCGTCGCCAACACCGGCGACGATTTCGAGCATCTCGGCCTCGCGATTTCGCCCGATATCGACACGCTCCTCTACACGCTCGCCGGCCTCGACAACCCGGAGCTCGGATGGGGTAGGCGTGACGAGACCTGGACCTTCATGGCGGCGCTCGAGGCGCTGGGCGGCGAAACCTGGTTCAAGCTCGGCGACGGCGATCTCGCCACCCATGTCGAGCGTACCCGGCGGCTCGCGGCCGGAGAGAGCCTCTCGCAGGTTGCCGACGATTTCCGTCGCCGCCTCGGCATCTCGGCGCGGCTCTTGCCGATGAGCGACGACCGCGTCCGCACGCGCCTGCGAACGGACGAAGGGTGGCTCGACTTCCAGGACTATTTCGTCCGGCTTCGCGCGTCACCGATGGTGCGCGAGATTGCCTATGCCGGCGCCTGGGAAGCACGCGCCAACCTCGATTTTCTTGCGGCCCTCGCCGGCAGCGATCTCGAACTGGTCGTGATCTGCCCGTCGAACCCGTTTCTCAGCATCGACCCGATCCTCAGCCTACCCCGTGTCCGCGATGCGTTGCGCGCCTGCCGCGCACCTGTCGTTGCAGTTTCGCCGATCATTGGCGGCAGGGCGGTCAAGGGACCGACTGCCAAGATCATGGCCGAACTCGGGTTCCCGGTTGGCGCGGCCGCTATCGCACGGCATTACGGGGACATTCTCGACATTTTCATTGTCGACGAGTTGGATGCGAATGAGGTTGAAGACCTCGGTATTCCCGTGAGATTGGCGCGCACGTTGATGTCGACGATCGAGGATCGCGAAGCCTTGGCGAGGGTGGTGCTGGCGGTGGCCGGCCGCGGTGTGTGAAATGGGTGTCTGGGCTGTCGTTCCGGTCAAGGAGTTGGACCGGGCCAAGGAACGGCTGGCGCCGGTGCTGGCGCCCGAGCGGCGGCGGGCGCTGATGCTGGCGATGCTCGAGGACGTATTGACGGCGCTCGCTGCGACGCCGGGTCTCGGCGGGTTGGCGGTCGTGACCGTCGATGCGGCGGCACGCGGGCTGGCAGCGCGCTATGGCGCCCGCACTATCGAGATAGGCGCCCGCGACGGGCACAGCGGAGCGGTTGCGGCAGCGGCAAGGCTCCTGGCCGCTGAGGAGTGTCCCGGCATGTTGACCGTGCCCGGCGACATTCCACTCGTCACTGCCGCCGAGATCACGCAGCTTCTCGCCGCCCATCACCCGGCCCCGGCGTTTACGATCGCCCCGTCGCGCGACGAGCAAGGGTCGAACGCAATCATCTGCTCGCCGCCCGACGCCGTGCCGTTGCGCTTTGGCGAGGACAGCTTCTTCCCGCATTTGCGGGCGGCCGAGGCATGCGGGATCCGCCCGACCGTGCTGCGCCTGCCGGGCATTGCGCTCGATGTCGATACGCCGGAGGATCTGGCCGCTTTAAAGCTTGTGCCGGCGGCAACGCGGGCGCATGCACTGCTCGACCTGCAGCGTGCCGCGGTAGCTATGGGAGACCCTTGGGGATGACCACCGACGAGATCGTATCACGCCTCGAGGCCGGGCGGCGTCCGTCGGCAGCCGAGGCGCTGGGGCTCGCCGACCACTCTGATTTGCAATCGCTGATGAGGGTTGCGGCGGCGCTGCGCGACAGGGCGCATGGCGACCTTGTGTCGTATTCGCGCAAGGTTTTCATCCCGCTGACCCAGCTGTGCCGCGACGTGTGCCATTACTGCACCTTTGCCCATCCGCCGCGCGCCGGCGAGCCCGCTTATTTGAGCGCCGATCAGGTTATGGAGATCGCCCGCGCTGGGGCCCGCGCCGGCTGCCGCGAGGCGCTCTTCACCTTGGGCGATAAGCCCGAATTGCGGTACGGTGCGGCACGCGAAGCGCTGGCACGGCTCGGCCACGAGACGACGCTCTCCTACCTCGCCGAAATGGCAGGGCTGGTGCTGCGCGAGACCGGCCTGTTTCCGCATCTCAACCCGGGGGTGATGACCCGTGCCGACATCGACCGGCTGCGCGCGATGTCGGTCTCGCAGGGCATCATGCTGGAGAGTGCGGCCGAGCGGTTGCGCCGTCGCGGCGGGCCGCATTTCGGCTCGCCCGACAAGGACCCTGCGATACGGCTCGAAACCATCCGCGCCGCCGGCGAGACGGCGGTGCCGTTCACCACCGGCATCCTGATCGGCATCGGCGAGACCCGGCGCGAGCGCATCCAGGCGCTGTTGGCGCTGCGCGACCTGCACGACCGCTATGGACACCTTCAGGAAATCATCATCCAGAATTTTCGGGCCAAGCCGGGGACGCGTATGGCGCAAGCCCCCGAGCCCGACCTCGACGACCACCTCTGGACCATTGCCGTCGCGCGGCTGATCTTCGGCCCCGAAATGAACATCCAGGCGCCGCCCAACCTGAACCCCGGGGCGCTCGCCGAAATGATCGCGGCAGGGATTAACGATTGGGGCGGCGTCTCGCCGGTCACCCCCGATCATGTCAACCCCGAGCGGCCGTGGCCCGCACTCGACCGGCTGGCCGAGCAGACCGCCGCAGCCGGCAAAACGCTGGTCGAGCGGCTGGCGATCTACCCGGCTTACGCCCGCGACGTGGAGCGTTGGGTGGACCCGGCGCTGCGCACCGCCGTTTTGCGCGCAATCGACGCCGAAGGGTTCGCACGTACCGATGAGTGGGTACCCGGCGCCGATATCGAACCGCCGACCCTCACCCACCCAGCCCCCACCCTAACCCTCCCCCGCTTGCGGGGGAGGGAATGGGAGGGTGCCCAACTCAGCGAGGCGGGTGAGGGCAAGTTCGCGCCGGCCTTGGACCGGATATTGGCAGGAAAGGTGCTCGGCGAAGCTGACATCGTGCGGCTCTTCAAGGCGTTCGGCGACGATTTCGATGCGGTGTGCGGGGCAGCCGACGAGCTACGGCAACGGGTCAATGGCGACGTGGTCAGCTATGTCGTGACCCGCAACATCAACTACACCAATGTCTGCTATTTCCGATGCCAGTTCTGTGCCTTTTCCAAAGGCAAGCTCACCGAAAACCTACGTGGCCGGCCCTATGACCTCGATCTCTCGGAGATCCAACGGCGGGTCGAGGAGGCCTGGGACCGGGGCGCCACCGAAGTCTGCATGCAGGGCGGGATCCACCCGGAATATACCGGCGCCACCTATCTCGGGATCTGCCGCGCGATCAAGGAGGCGGTGCCCGGCATCCACATCCACGCCTTCTCGCCGCTCGAAATTTGGCAAGGCGCCAGGACCCTCGGCCGCACGGTCCCGGATTTCCTGCGCGAGCTGAAGGCGGCGGGGCTCAGCTCCCTGCCCGGCACCGCGGCCGAGATCCTCGACGACGAAGTCCGCGCCGTGATCTGCCCCGACAAGATCAAGACCGGCCAATGGCTCGAAGTCATGGAAGCCGCGCACGCCGTCGGGCTGCGCAGCACCGTCACGATCATGTACGGCCATGTCGATCGCTACGAGCACTGGGCCAGGCACCTGTTGCGCATCCGCGGATTGCAGGCTCGGACCGGAGGCTTCACCGAGTTCGTGCCATTGCCCTTTGTGCCAATGGAGACCCCCATTTATCTGAAGGGCCGCGCCCGTCGCGGCCCGACCTACCGCGAGGCGGTGCTGATGCACGCCGTCGCGCGTCTCGTGCTGCACCCGGTCATCACCAACATCCAGACCTCCTGGGTCAAGATGGGCACCGGCGGCGCCGCTGCGTGTCTCAAAGCTGGCGCCAACGATCTCGGCGGCACCCTGATGAACGAGAGCATCACCCGCGCCGCCGGCGCGGTGCACGGTCAGGAGATGCCGCCCGAGAGCATGGAGACATTGATCCGCTCATTGGGCCGGGTGTCGCGCCAGCGTACCACGCTCTACGCGGATGCCCCGGCCGAGCGGATAGCCACCTCGTTTGTAGCCGCTCCGCTCTCAGAGCCGATAAACACGCCGGCGCGGCGCTATGAGCGGCAGCCGCAGAGCGCCGCCGCCGATTGACCCTCAACCCTCATGAAGGCCGAGTATTCGCACGCAAAATACCCATTGTCATCCCGGCGAAAGCCGGGACCCATGGCGCCGTCGCCTCGAACTTTTCAAGCACCGCATCGCTTACCTAGATCGTGCGGCGGAACGATGGACCCGGCTTTCGCCGGGGAGGCGATTCGATGAGCGGCGCAGGGATTCCTTCACATCTTGTCCGCCGGGGCTGACGGCTTAGGGAGGATCGTGATGCAAATCGAGGCCGCCGTCTTTCGCAAGGTGCAAGAGCCGCTGACGATCGAAGCGGTGGAGATCGATAAACCCTGGGGGCGCGAGGTGCTGGTCCGCACCGCGGCCACCGGCGTCTGCCACAGCGATCTGCATGTCGTCGACGGTATCGGGAGGTTCCCGCTCGATCGGCCGATCGTGCTCGGCCATGAAGGCGCTGGCGTCGTCGAGGCGGTCGGCGCGGATGTGACGGCGGTCAAGCCTGGCGATCACGTCGTTGCGTGTCTCTCGGGTTTTTGCGGCAATTGCCCGCAATGCCTTTCGGGGCATCCGAATTTGTGCACCGGCGGCATCGTCACGCGCCCCGACAATGCGGCCCCGCGGCTGTCGCAAAAGGGTCAGCCGCTCCGCCAATTCATCGGCATTTCGAGCTATGCCGAGAAGATGCTATTGCACGAGAACTCGCTGGTGAAGATCGACCCCGAATTGCCGCTCGACCGCGCTGCGCTGGTCGGTTGCGGGGTGCTGACCGGCGTTGGCGCGGCATTGCGCAGCTCAGGGCTCGAGGCGGGGCAGACCGTGGCGGTGTTCGGTTGCGGCGGGGTCGGGCTGTCGATCATCCAGGGTGCGCGGATCGGCGGCGCCCGGCAGATCATCGGCGTCGACATGTTCGAAGCGAAGCGCGAGATGGCGGTGCGCGCCGGCGCGACCGATTTCGTCAACAGCGCCGAGGACGACCCGGTCAAGGCTGTGCGCACATTGACCGGCGGCGCCGGCGTCGATCACGCCTTCGAGGCGGTCGGCAACGCCAAGCTGGTGCGGCAGGCGATCGAGAGCCTCGCGATCCGCGGCACCGCGACGATCGTCGGCGTATTGCCGCCCGACGCGATGATCGAGTTCCCATGGATGGCGATCCGCCCGGAGTGCAAGGTGCAGACCTCGCGCATGGGCTCGAACCGCTTCCGCTACGACATCCCGCTCTATCTCGATTTCTACCGCCAGGGCCGACTCAAGCTCGACGACATGGTCACCAAGCGCGGCCATCTCGGCGACATCAACGAAGCCTTCCGCGCGATGAAAGCCGGCGAAGTCGCCCGCACCGTCCTGACCTTCGATTAGCGATTACGGGATACGCCAGCCGGCTTTGGCGGCAAAGCTCTCGAAGAAGTCGAGTTCGTAGGCGCGCTCCGGGGACTGCCGAACCAATTCATCGATTTGGTGGGCGTCCTCGCCGACCAGGATGCGCCATTCGTCGGCCTTGACCCCGTCGAGAATGATCGTCGCCGCCTCCGCCGCACTCGTCGGCGCGTCCTCGCGGAAGCGGCGCTCGCGCTCGGCCACCATCTTGCGAATGTCGTCATCCGACAGGGTGGAGACGTCCCGGCCCATCGAGGCGATGCGCGCCCGCGCTTGGGCGATCTGCCTCGCATCGATCTCTTCTGACAGGTTGCCGCTTTGAATCTTGCGTGAATTGAGCGGGATCGAGGTGCCGATATGGCCCGGCATGACGACCGAGCATTTGATATGTGGTGCGTTGATCCGAAGATCCGTGATCAGCGCCTCGGTGAAGCCTTTCACCGCAAATTTTGCCGCAGAATAGGCGGTATGCGGAATGCGCGGTCCGACCGAAGCCCAGAAACCGTTGACGCTGCTGGTATTGACGATGTGGCCCTCCTCCGCCTTCTGCAGCATCGGAAGGAAAGCGCGGGTGCAGTTGTAGACCCCGCCCCAGCAGATGTTGAACGTCCTTTCCCACTCCTCGCGGCTATGGGCGAACATGCTGCCGCCGCCGCCGATGCCGGCATTGTTGAAGAGGAGATGGATCTTGTCGGTGCCGTGACGCTCGCCGACCTCGTCGCGAAATCTCTCGACCTGCGGCTCGTCGGACACATCGGCGAGATGCGCCGTGACGCGCAAGCTTTGCGGCATCCCCGCCGCCTCGCACAGCCGACGGGTTTCCGCCATCCCCTCTTCGGAGACATCGCACATCGCGACGTTGCATGCCTCCGCCGCCAGCTGGCGCACGAGCTCGCGTCCCATCCCCGAGCTGCCGCCGGTGACCACCGCGATTCTGCCCGCGAAATCCTTCATAGGCCCCGCCTCCATGTTTTGTACTATCGTCGCTCCCGCGCAAGCGGGAGTCCAGAGCTTGCCCCTGGCTTGAACAGGGGACCGAGGGTACGCGCCGACCCTGGATACCCGCTTTCGCGGGTATGACGAGGAGAAGGACATCTGGTGATGCTGAAGACTACGCGTGACATGGTATTGCCGACTGCGATCACCGGATCGTATCCGCGCCCGTTATGGTATGACGCGAGCCTTGACGGGCGATCGTTCAAGGCAGCCCTCGGCGACTCGGTGTTTCGCGAGCAGTATCTCGATGCCGTCGCGGCGATCATCAATGCGCAGGAAGCCGCCGGGCTCGACATCGTGACCGACGGCGACAGCCGGTTCGACCTCGCGGTCGGCGGCAAGTCTTGGTTCTTCTACCCGATCGAGCGGCTGGGCGGCATTGACGGCCACCGCAGCACCTCGCAGGGCTGGATGGCGCGGCACGACATCCGCCCCGGCAAGATCCTGTGGGAGGTGCAGGAGGCCTATCAGCCCGCCATCGTCAAAAAGAAGCTGACGCGTGGGCCGCTCGAATACGCAGCATTGTGGCAGATCGCACAGCGGCTCAGCGACCGCCCGGTCAAGTTCGGTGCGATCTGCGCGCCGGCCTTGGCGAGCATGCTGTGGAACGAACACTACGCCGACGACAAGGCGATGGTGCTCGACCTCTGTGACATCATGAACGCCGAATTGCGCGAATTGGCAGCTGTCGGCTGCCCGGTGATCCAAGTCGAGGAGCCGCGCCACCATGGCCTTACGACGCGGCCCGACTGCACCGATGCCGAACTCGAATTCCAGACCGAGGCCTTCAACCGCCAGCTGGCCGGCGTCGATGCCGAGATCTGGGTGCACACCTGCTGGGGCAATCCCAATCAGCAGCGCGTCTATTGGGAGGTGCCGAGCTACGAGCGCGCCCTGCCATATCTGTTGCAGCTCAATGCTGACGTCATCACCTTCGAATGCGCCAGCAATGACGGCCGGGACCTGCCGCTCTTCGCCAAACTCAAGACCGACAAGAAAATCGGCATCGGCGTCGTCAACCACTGCAACACCGTCGTCGAACCGGCCGAGCATGTGGCCGGCCTGATCAGGAAGGCGCTCGAATACATCCCGCCCGAGCATCTTGTGATCACCACCGACTGCGGCTTTGGCCGCGAAGGTCTCTCCCGCCGCATCGCCTATTACAAATGCGTGGCGCTCGTCGAAGGCACCAACATCGTGCGCCGCGAACTCGGCCTCCCCGAAGCCCACATCCGAGCCGCCGACCCCAAGCTCTATTTCGCGAGTCTCTGAAGAAGCGCCTGTGCCGCGGCGGGAGCGCGGACCTTCGCGCCATTGATGAAGTAGACGAAGCAGTCGTGTCCGCTCTGTGCGTGTTGGCGGAAGCGCTCGGCCCAAGCATCGAGCGCGTCCGGCGCATAGCCGGTCGGTTCGCCCTCCGCGCAACGGCGCAGGCGAGCGTAGACGAAGTCGCCGGTGATCGCTTCGAACGCGGGATAGTTGTCGTCGTCGACCAGAGCGACGACGACGCGATGCCGGCGCAACAGCTCGGTGAAGGACGGCACGGCGAAGCTGCGGTGGCGCACCTCGACGACATGGCGTATCGCGCGGCCGTCGAGCTGCTGCGGCAGCAATTCGAGAAAGGCGGCGAAACCGGCTTCGTCGAAAGCCATCCGCGGATTGAATTGCCACAGGACCGGCCCGAGCTTGTCGCCCAGTTCGAGCACGCCGGTAGAAAAGAAGCGGTCGATCGAAGGGCCGGCCGTCGCCAGATCGGAGCGGTGCGTGACAAAACGCGGGCCCTTCAGCGAAAAGATAAAATTCTCCGGCGTCTCGTCGTGCCAGCGGCGAAAGCTCGCCGGCTTTTGCGAACCGTAGAAGGTGCCGTTGATCTCGATCGCGGTGACTTGGCGGCTCGCATGGGCGAGTTCTCGCGCTTGCGGCAGGCCGGGCGGATAGAAAACACCGCGCCACGGCGGAAACACCCAGCCACCAATTCCGACCCGGATAGTCATCAAAGTCCCGGGTCGGGCACGATGCGGGTCGGGGTCAAATCGGCGGGATCGCCGACGACGGCGAAACTCAACCCGTCGGGGTCGAGCAGCGTATGAGCGACCCTCTTGGCCTGATCCAGGGTCACGGCCCCGAAGAGCGCCGCCCGGCGGTCGAGGTAGTCGATGCCGAGATTGTCCAGCTGGATCTCGACGAGCAGCGAGGCGACCCGCGCACTCGTATCGAGGGTCAGAGGAAAGGACCCGACCAGAAAGTCCTTGGCGAGATCGAGTTCCGCCTCACTCGGGCCTTCGTCGTGCATCCGCCGCCACTCCGCCCGTATGAGGGCGATCGACTGCGCCACCCGCGCATTCTCGGTCGCGACACTGCCGAGGATCAGCCCGGCATGCCGAAACGAGACGAGCTCGGTCGACACGCCATAGGCCAACCCGCGCTTTTCGCGAATCTCCCGCATCAGCCGCCCGCGAAACCCGCCGCCGCCGAGAACGTCGTTCACCAGGCGCGCCGCGTACCAATCGGGATCGTCTCGTTTCGGCCCGATTTGGCCGAAAGTAACGACGCTTTGCGGCACCGGCCGCCGCGTGATCAGCACCCCGCCATTCTCCGCCGGTTTGGTTTCGGCAACCGGGGTCTCGCCGCCGCCCGCCGGCAGACCGCCGAACACTTGGTCTATTAGCGCCGCGAGGTCGTCGGCCTTGATGTCGCCCACAGCGCCGATAATCAGCCCGGCACGCCGCAGCCGCTGCCCGGCGAAACCCATCAGATCCTCTCGCGTAATCGCGACGACGCTGGTCAGCGTCCCATCGACGTTCTCGCCATAGGGATGATCCTCGAAGGCGTCGCGCATCCACAGGCGATCGGAGAGCGCGCGCGGGCTGTGCGCCTGCTGCGAGAGCGACGCCGCGAACTCGCCGCGCACCCGCTCGATCGCGGCCGGCTCAAACCGCGGCGAGGTAAGCGCCGCGCGCAACAGACCCGCCGCCTCGGACAGATTCGCCTTCAAGCTGCGCAAACTGCCGCCAACTTCGTCCCGCCCGGCGGTGAACCGCAAATTCGCGGCGAGATCTTCGAGGCGCGTCTTGAACGCTGCGGTATCGTAAGGACCGGCGCCTTCGTCGAGCAGCGATACGGCCATGGCCGCGAGCCCGGCCTTGCCGGGCGGGTCGAGCGCGGCGCCGCCGGGAAAGGCAAACCGGACGGACACGACCGGAAGCGTATGATCCTCGACGAGCCAGGCCTCGATGCCGCCGGGACTGGTCACCCGTTCGATCGTCATCGCCCCGGCGCCGGGCGCCCAGAGCAGCAGCAGGAGCGCCAGTACGGATCTGTGCATCTGACGTGTGACGTGCTTAAGAGGTCGGCCGTGCTTAAGAGGTCGGTTCCGGCAGCAGCACGCCGGTCGCGGAATTCCGCTCGATAAGGACCGAGCGCGCCGCATTGTCGATTTCCGCCGCTGTTACCGCGCCGATCCGGTCGGGCCACGCCTCGACCTCCTCGAGGCGCTGGCCAATGGCGAGCGCCGCCCCGATGATATTAGGCGGGCCGGACAGGCTGTCCCTGTCATAGATCGAAGCCGCCTGCATGCGGTCCTTTGCGCGCCGGAGCTCGTCCGGATCGACCCCGTCCCGCACGAGCCGGTGGAGCTCGCCATCGATGGCCGCTTCCAGGTCGGCAACCGAGACCCCAGGCTTTGGGGTCGCATAGAGGCCGAAGGTCGCCAGATCGATTGTGCTCGGCGTATAATGGGCGCCGGCTGAGAGCGCCAGACCGCGGTCGAGCACCAGTGTCTTGTAGAGCCGCGAGCCGGCGCCGCCGCCGAGAATCTCGGCGAGAACCTGCAGCGGGTAGGCTTGCGCCGTTTCGCCGGCACGATAACTCGGAGCGAGATAGGAGCGGTTCCACCGCGGCTGCGCCGCGCGCGCGCTCTTCATCTCGAGCCGCGCCGCCGCATAGTGCCGCGGTTCCTCGACCCGCACACGGGCAGGCAGGCTTTGAGATGGGATGGGTCCAAAATAAGATTTGGCGAGCGGGCGCACTGCGGCCGAATCGACATCGCCCGCGATCACCAAGATGGCGTTATTGGGGGCGTACCACTTGCGATAGGAAGCCAACGCGTCTTCGGTGCCGAGCAGTCGGATTTCGTTGACCCAGCCGATCGTCGGATTGCGGTAGGGATGGTGCAGAAAGAGCGTCGCGCGCAGCTGCTCGGCGAGCAATGACGCCGGCTCGTTGTCGATCCGCATTCGCCGCTCCTCGAGAACGACGTCGCGCTCGGGCAGCACGACCTTGTCGTCGAGCACCAGCCCGGTCATCCGGTCGGCTTCCAGCCGCATGACGAGGTCCAGCCGGTCGCGGGCAATCGTCTCGTAATAGGCGGTGTAGTCCTGCGTCGTGAATGCGTTGTCGCGCCCGCCGTTGCGCGCAATCGACGCCGTGAAGGCGCCCGGCGGGTTGGCGGCCGTTCCCTTGAACATCAGATGTTCGAGGAAATGGGCGATGCCGGATTTTCCGAGCGGGTCGTCGGCAGCCCCGAGCTTGTACCAGACCATCTGCATCACGGCCGGGACGCGATGGTTCGGCACGACCACCACCTGCATCCCGTTGCTGAGCGTGAAGCTCTCGGCACCGAAACGCTGCGCCGATGCGGGCGCCACAAGCAGAGCCAATGCGAAGCACGCGACAGCGACCAAGGCGATGCCCCTGCCCCCGCAATCACAAGGAGAGGGCCTGCCGTACCGGTCGGTCAATAAACTCCCTTCAGCGGGGTGGTTTCGCGTTTCTCGACCGGCGCGGGCTGGGCTTCGGTGGTCGGCTGGTAGTCCAAAAGCTTGCTCGACAGGCTCTGCTCCCCGACCACCGCGTTCGGGTCCGGCGCCTGACCGCTGCGGGCGCCGATGTCGGGAAGCCCGTCCTCGGCACGACGCAAGCGGAAATCGGGCGCCTGCTTGCCCGGCTCGCCGGGTCCCGCCTGTTCGATGACTTGGCGGGCCTGTTGATCGGAACTCTTCTCTTGCGGCCGCGCGGCGCCGGGTTGCGGCGGGCGCAGATTGAAGTCGGGCGGCATCGTCAGCGGTGCGCGCAATTCGACGGCAAACTCGTCGGGCGTCGTATGTTCCAACCCAATCGCCTTCTTCAGGTCGGAGCAGCCGGAAATCAACAACGCGCAGGCCAAGCAAAGAACGGGCGATGTAGCAAGAGCGCGGGGCGCTCCAAACCGGTACTCACAGGACATGGCACAAATCCCTCCCCACCGGCTTTTTAATGTGCTTCCCGTCCACTAAGCAAGTCACTCCGGCAATCTCGCCTCGTTCCGCAACGCCGCCTATGCCTTCATCCCGACCTCAAGCCGATGCCGATAAAGCCCGAATAGGCACGGCAGGAAAAGTACTCCCTCCCCCGCGAGCGGGGGAGGGTCAGGGTGGGGGTTTCGCCGGTGGCGCTAGACCGCCAGTCGGGAGGCGGCGATGCCGGTGGCGTAGAGGCCCTGGGCGAAATACGTGTCTGTCTGCTTGGCGAAATCTTTCCACAGGTAATTGCCGAGCACCCATTCCGCCCCGCCGGGACCGGGACGAAACACCGCCGTATAGAGCGGCCCGGTCGAGCTCTCGACCACCGCGATGCCGGCCGCATAGAGGCCTTGCTTGAGGTAGTTGTCCACGGTCGGTGCGAAGCTCGACCAGGGTTGTGCGGAGACCACCCATTCGGCGCCGCTGCCGGGGCGGAAGGCGGCGGAGTACAGCACCACGCCGTTCTGGATCGTCGCCGCAATCGCGGCCACATAGAGGCCTTGCTTGAAGTAGTTGTTTACCGTGGTGGCGAACTGCGGCCAGGGCTGCGCCGAGACCACCCATTCAGCACCGCTGCCGGGGCGGAATACGGCGGAGTACAGCACCTCGTTGCCGGCCTCCGCGATGCCGAGTGCGGTCACGTACAGGCCCTGCTTGAAGTAGTTGTCGATGACGGTCGCAATCGACGACCACGGCTCAGCCGGCACCACCCACTCGGCGCCGCTGCTGGGGCGGAAAACGGCCGAATATAGGATGTTGTCGTCGTCGGCTACGATGTTCAGCGCCTCGGCGTACAGACCCTGCTTGAAGTAGCCGTTGACGGTGTTGAACATCGCCGACCAGGGCTGTGCGGGCACCACCCATTCCGCGCCGCTGCCAGGGCGGAAGACGCCGGTATAGGCGACATCCTGGAGCGGGAACGGGTTGTCCGTGGTCAGCCCCGAGGGAGTACCGCGCGGATAGGTGCGGTCCATCAGCGCCATGAACAACGCGTAGCCGTCGGTCTGGCCGGTGAGGTTCTGGTAGGTCTTCGCCAGGTTAGAAGTCCCCGGCGGCGATGATCTGGGTCCAGCTGTAGCCGAGCTGAAAGCGCATCCAGTTGAGGAACAGCACCGAGCAGCCGATCGATACGTAGTGCTGGTCGGTGCCTTCCGTGTTGTTGATCCAGTCGGGGCGCCCGGGCGCGTCGAGCCAGGAAGCGGAAGAGACGAAATTGGACGGTTCGGCGCCTGGATAAAGGTCGTTGGCCAGCACGCGGGAGAGGCCCTCGCCGTTGCTGGCGCCGCAATTCCAGCCATGGCCGAACGCGGCTTCGAACACCTCGTCCTCTTCGGCGATCAGCAACTGGAGGACGAAAGAGTTGTTGATCGGATTGCTCGAATTGGCGCCCAGGTAGAGCGTGGTCGACGAGCAACTCGCGTGGCTGGCGCCGTTGGAGGCAGTGGTGATGTAGACATTGAACGGCAGGCTGCCCGGTGTCGTATTGCTGAACCAGCCGCGCAAGGTATTGAAGTCCGCCTCACATTTGCCGAGCACGGCGTCGGCCGCACTGGCGCCGGCGTTGCCGAGCGCGCTGTCGTAGAAAACGACAAAATGCGCCGTGCTGCCACGCTGTATGTAGTTCGGGTTGTTGCCGACATCGCCGAGGCCGGGGACCGCGGCTTCGGTCATCACGTGGTCGCGCGGGCCGAACACATGGAATGCCGGCAAATCGCGGCCGAGCGCCGTATCGCCGCCGGCACGCGCAACGGGGGCTTCAGCCCCCATCGCCGCATCGCCGCCTGCGACGGCCGACGCAGACGGGGTGGCGGACGGGGTCGCGGCCGGCGCGTCGCCGCCGGCCACGCCGGCCTGGCCGGCGGGAGCGGCCGACGCTGCCGATGCGGCTGTCCCGCCGGCCACGCCTTGGAACATGCCGAGGTCGTGGACGATGGGGAGTGGGGCGCCGTTACCGCCCGCGGCGGTTGCCGCCGGACCCGAAAGGGTGCTCTCGACAATAAGATCGCCGCCGCCGGCGGTTCCGGTTTCCGCGCTCCTTGCACTCTTGCCGCCGCCCGCGGTTCGTCTCTCGGCAAGCGCGTGAGTTTTGCTCATATTCTGTCTCTCCTGTTGCGTTGATGAAGGCGCGGTCTAGCGCTGGCCGCGACAAGCCGGGTCTGACCCGCGGCGCCGATCGCCCAGGTCCATTTCCCGTACGTATGGTATCCATCCGCGTCGATGAGAGGTGTGAGCTGGGTCACAGTTCACGGACCGAAATATGTGCGGGTGCCGACGCTTCGTTAAGTCAAGCGCCGGAGGGGTAGTGTTTTGTCTATCCAGCGTCCAATTCGCGTCTGTGGCTTCGATCACGCCGGCAGAACTAAATTTCTATCCGGTGTTCGCGAAACGCCCCGACGCATCGCAGGCGAGGCACAACAGAATCAGGATCAAGCCATTGAGACTCCTGGATTCCCGCCGCCAGAAACAGGTGATAACAGGACGGCAGAAGCGGATCGGCGAGGATTTCTGGCATCAGCGAGGCTCCGGGCGGACAAGGCTCGCTCGCATATAGGTTCATGATCTGTTCTTGTCGAGCTCGAACGCCCGACCGCGGGCAGCCGGAGACGAATGCAGGGACACACCGCCCTCATGGAGAAGCGGGTTCGAGTTCAGCTCGCCGCGCCATCTCTATACGCTATGGACATCGCTATACAGTGATGAAGGACCGCCGAAAGGAGATCCGTCCAGGCCTTTTGCACGCAATGCTCCGGCAGCTCGGCTTGACCGAACGCGATTTGAACTAGGAGAGAAGTGCGATGCCGAGTCGGTATTCCTTTCCTGCGGAGCTGCAGCATCAGCCCGACGGAAGCTATTTGGTCCGTTTCCCCGACCTACCCAAGGCTCTTACGGACGGAGCAACGCAGGCGGAGGCGCTCGTCGAGGCAATCGACTGCCTTTCGGAAGCGCTCGCCGGGCGGATCAGGCGCGGCGAGCCGGTTCCGGCTCCCTCGCCGGTCGCAGGCGACATGCACTGGGTGGCGCCCGACGCGACAATCTCGTTGAAGGCGGCTCTTTACAGCGGGCTCCGGAAGAAGCGAATGGCGGTAGCCGACCTGGCTCACGATCTTCACATTGACGAACGCAAAGCCGCACGGCTCATCGATCCGCGCGCCGCGAGCAGCCTGGCGAGCCTCGAGGACGCGCTAGCTGCGCTCGGATACGAGATCGGCATCGAGGTAAGAGAAAAGTCAGTCGCTTAAGCCAAACCGGCCGGCGAGGCAACCGGCGGCCGAGTATCGAGGCGGGCCAGACGCGGCGGCGCGAGCCTTAGCGGTCGATGCCGCCCATGCAGAGTTATTTGACTTCGAGGAATTCCTCGATGCCGTAATTCCGAGCCCCGGTGAACCGCCAGATGGGGGCCGATGCCTTTCCTTCATGCCGCCGAAGGGCGCGATCTCGGTCGAGATGATGCCCCCGTTGATGCCGACGATGCCGTATTCGAGCGCCTCGGCGACCCGCCGGATGCGGCCGATGTCGCGGCTGTAGAAATAGGCGGCGCCCCCTCCTTCCCTCCCCCGCGAGCGGGGGAGGGAAGGGTGGGGGTGTCGTTGGCCATCTCGACGGCCTCGGCATCGGTCTTGACCGCCATCTCGATACCGGCGTCGTCAAGGAGCCGCGCGCTATCGAGATGCTACGAGTCGCTCCCTTGCGGGAAGCCGCAGAAGATTTTTGCTGCTATGCGACGCGGCGCCGCAGCTCCCGATGCGTCTTGCATCCGCAGACACTAGCACTCATCTTATCACTGATAAGATAATCCAAGGAGTGCAAAATGTCGAACAAGATGGATGAATTGGCGCCTGACGGCGCGCCGCTACACGCAGCGGGCTTTCTTACGCTGGATGCCGAGGTCGTCCTTGAGAGCCTTCCGACGGAAGGTCACTTCCCGGACTGGCTGTCAGGAAACCTGGTGCGCAACGGCCCGGCGAAATTCGAGGCCGGCAATGATGTGTTCAATCATCACTTCGACGGCCTTGCGATGCTGCACCGGTTCGGATTCCGCAACGGCGAGGTGTCGTACCGCAACCGGTTCGTGCGGAGCCGGTCTTTCGAGTACGCAACTCAGAATGGCCGAATGGGTTACCCGACCTTCGCTACGCGCTTGGACCGCGATCGGCTGGAACGGGTCTCAGAGGAACTCCGAAGGGGGGACACGCCGGATGTCAACGCGGGTGTCGCGCTCGCGCGCATTGCGGGCCAGCACGTTGCGCTGACTGACGGCAGTACGATCCCGATGGCTTACGATTTGGAGACCTTGGAGACGCGCGGTCCGCTGGTCTGGACCGATCAGTTGCAGCATCAGGACTGCGCCGGCAATCCGATCGAAAATTGGTTCCACCGAGGGACTACGGCGCATTGCCACGTAGCTCCGGCCGACGGCGACATCATCAGCTACTTCACCCAACCTGGGGCGCCCGGCCGTCCCACCGCATATAACTTCTTCCGCATCCCGCATGGGACGCGCCGGCGTGAGCCCATCGGCGTATTGACCACTGACCAGGCTGCATACGTGCACGCGTTCTGTGTCACCCAGCGGCGGATCGTGTTTCCGGAAAGCCCGCTGCGCTCGGATCCTTTGGTGCTTCTCGAAGGCGGCTCATTCCTCGAATCTCTGCATTGGCGCGAAGAGGCGCCTATGACGTTCCATGTGCTCGATCAAGCCAACGGAAACCTCCTTCGCCGCTTCGAGGTTCGTCCGTCCTACATCATGCATACGATCAACGCGTATGACGAGGGCGACACTGTGGTTTTGGACGTCGCTGCCTATGACAATGGCGATCACCCCGCCGAGCTGTACCTGAACCCTGCACTCCGGCCGCCCGGCGGTCGCCTGAAGACCACTCGCACGCCAGAGCTACGGTCGCATGCAAGACCGATGCGATATCGGCTCGACCTGACAACCGGACGGGTGACCGAGCAAGAGCTGGCGCCGATCACAGTCGAATTGCCGACGATAGACTACCTGCGCCTCAACGGCCGCCGATACCGCCATTTCTATAGCACCGGGATCAGCGCCGATCCGGATGCCCTCTTCTACGACCAACTCGCGTCAGTCGATACGGTCGCGGGATCGCACGTTACCTGGAGGCAGTCTGGTCACTTCCCGGGCGAGCCTATCTTCGTTCGCCGCCCTGGGGCCACCGCCGACAACGACGGAATCCTGCTCTCGGTTGTCTTGGACGGTAGAGCTGGCCGCTCCTACCTACTCGCCCTCGATCCGCCGACCTTGGAACCTCAAGCACGAGCTTTCTTGCCCCACCACGTACCCAGCGGCTTCCACGGCACTTTTTTCCCGGATGCCGCATCCTGAACGCCGCCTTGAGACGCACCGAGCTGTCGTGGCGGACAGACATTGGGCGAGCCGTCCGAAAGGTCAGCACGAGCCCGTGGCATTTAGCGCAGAAAGATCGCCCAGAAAACTGCGCCCCAGAAGCCAAGTGAGGCGAGGGCGAGAGCATAGGCGTGCCAGCGTTTCGCGAACATAGCATTCGCGTTAACACCTGTTTTGCGTGGTGTGTTCCTGAGGATCGTCCCGCCCGCAAGGATCACTGAGTGTCGCAATAGAGCCCAGATGAGACAAGGTGACGATTGATGCCCGCCTCTCGTGCTCTCCGCGCCGCTCCCGCCGCCGGCGAGCGTCCCTACCACCATGGCGATCTACGCCGAACGTTACTGGAAGAAGGATGGGCGGCCGTCATTGAATCCGGCGGCAAGGATATCAGCCTGCGTGAAGTTGCCCGAAGAGCCGGTGTTTCTCCCACCGCGTCGTTTCATCATTTCCGAAACAAGGAAGCGCTCCTTGTTGCGGTGGCGGTCGAGGGCTTCGAGCGGCTCACGGCAACTTGTCGCAAGCGCGTCGAGTCCATTGACGATCCGACCGAGCGGCTGAGGATAGTTTCGCGAACATATATTGAGTTCGCAATTGAGCAGCCCGCTGTGTTCTTCCTGATGTTTGGTCGCCTTATCTCTGCGCCGAACAAATATCCTGACCTTCGAGCCGCAGCGCTGGCGTCCTTCGCCGTCCTTCGGTCAGCCGTGGCTCTGCAAGTTGGAGGCGATCCCAGCGATCTCAACCGCACCACGGACGCCTGGGCCGCCTGGGCTGCGATGCACGGGGCGGCAAGCCTGCTTGCTGCCGGGCCTGGATCCAGCCCGGACGAACGCCTTTCCCGAACCAGGCTCATAGATCGGACCGTGGCCTTGGTGCTCGACGGGTTGCATCGCTCCCAGGGCTAAACTGCCAAGCGCCTTGTACAGCTTGGCATCTTGACCGCGCCGGCGCACTGCTCCATCAGCAATTTTCCGACTTCGGTCGAGCCGGTGAAGGTCAGCTCGCCGCCGATTTCGGTCGCCTGTCATAACAAATAAGGCCCCGGCTGTGCGCAGCGCGACCACACTTGTGATGTATGATGCTGGAGGCGATGAACGGGAATGAACTTTACCGGAGGCTCCAGAAAATCGGGAGGCAACGCGGCGTCGAGGTCAGCTTCGAGGCGGAGCGCGGCAAGGGCACCCACGGGACTATACGCTATGGACATCGCTATACAGTGATGGAGGACCGCCGAAAGGAGATCCGTCCAGGCCTTTTGCACGCAATGCTCCGGCAGCTCGGCTTGACCGAACGCGATTTGAACTAGGAGAGAAGTGCGATGCCGAGTCGGTATTCCTTTCCTGCGGAGCTGCAGCGTCAGCCCGACGGAAGCTATTTGGTCCGTTTCCCCGACCTGCCCGAGGCTCTTACGGACGGAGCAACGCAGGCGGAGGCGCTCGTCGAGGCAATCGACTGCCTTTCGGAAGCGCTCGCCGGGCGGATCAGGCGCGGCGAGCCGGTTCCGGCTCCCTCGCCGGTCGCAGGCGACATGCACTGGGTGGCGCCCGACGCGACAATCTCGTTGAAGGCGGCTCTTTACAGCGGGCTCCGGAAGAAGCGAATGGCGGTAGCCGACCTGGCTCACGATCTTCACATTGACGAACGCAAAGCCGCACGGCTCATCGATCCGCGCGCCGCGAGCAGCCTGGCGAGCCTCGAGGACGCGCTAGCTGCGCTCGGATACGAGATCGGCATCGAGGTAAGAGAAAAGTCAGTCGCTTAACAAGGCCAACCGCATCTGGGTGATGGACCGCGGCATTCCGACCGAGGAGGTGCTGGCCGAGATGCGCGCAGCCGATCCGCCGGTTTCCTATCTGGTCGGCACCCCCAAGGGGCGGCTGTCCAAGCTGGAGAAGCACCTCGTTACGCTGCCCTGGCAGGCGGTGCGCGAGGGCGTGGACGTGAAGCTCCTGCCGCAGGATCAGGAGCTTTACGTGCTGGCGCAAAGCCATGCGCGCATCAACAAGGAACGCGCCATGCGCAGGCGCAAACTCAAATGGCTATGGGCGCGGCTCAAGGAGACTCGCCGCCATGGACCTCGATCGCGAGGAACTGCTCATGAAGCTCGGCGCCGCGCGCGCCAAGGCACCGGCGGCCTGGCGCCTCGTCGATGTCGCGGTGGCGCCCGAGGGTCGGCCGACGTTTAGCTTCGCGCTCGATCGCAGCCAAGCTGCGCCAGGTGCGCCGGCGCGAAGGCCGTTATCTGCTGCGCACCAATCTCACCGGCAAGGCCAAACCGGCCGGCGAGGCAACCGGCGGCCGAGTATCGAGGCGGGCCAGACGCGGCGGCGCGACCCTTAGCGGTCGATGCCGCCGATGCAGAGGTATTTGACTTCGAGGAATTCCTCGATGCCGTAATTCGAGCCCCGGTGAACCGCCAGATGGGGGGCCGATGCCTTTCCTTCATGCCGCCGAAGGGCGCGATCTCGGTCGAGATGATGCCCCCGTTGATGCCGACGATGCCGTATTCGAGCGCCTCGGCGACGCGCCGGATGCGGCCGATGTCGCGGCTGTAGAAATAGGCGGCGCCCCCCTCCCTAACCCTCCCCCGCGAGCGGGGGAGGGTTAGGGTGGGGGTGTCGTTGGCCATCTCGACGGCCTCGGCATCGGTCTTGAAGCGGTAGAGCGGGGCGACCGGACCAAAGGTCTCCTCCTTGGTGATGACCATGTCGGTCGTCACATCGGTCAGCACCGTCGGCTCGAAGAAGGTGCCGCCCTGGGCGGCGCGCTTGCCGCCGGTCACCACCTTGGCGCCCTTCTTTAAGGCGAAGGCGATGTGCGCCTCGACCTTCTCGACCGCCTTCATGTCAATCAGCGGGCCGATCACCGCGCCGGGCTCGAACCCATCGGCGACTTTCATCGCCCCGGCGGTCTCGGCGAAGCGCTTGGTAAAGGCGTCATGGACGCCGTCCTGCACCAGGATGCGGTTGGCGCACACGCAGGTCTGGATGTCGGCGTCGTCAAAGACGATGAACGGCGCGTTGCCGCCGAGCTCAGATGGGCGTAGCGTTAAAACACGGTTCTCTTCATTGACCGACTCCATCAGCAAACTCATCATCTGCGAGCTTGAAATGGTCGTGGAGCAAACAAATCCCAAAGCGATTGATCGCATTATGCTTCTTCAGAAGGTCGTACAGGTGCTTAAAGACCGCATTATCAGTCTCATCCCTTGGTCGAACGTCAGCGTAGGATGCAATTTGCGTTGAATGTGTAATCTGGGTTAGTCCGTTTGAGCCCCTCGTTCCTAATGACGAGACCATTGAGGTGATGAAGGCCGCGCGGCGCGGCGAGGTCGTGACGCCCGGCGCGCCGGACAAACTCCTCGCGAGCCTGAATGCGGACTATTAAAGGGTATCGACCCCTTAACCGCATTCGCCCCCGAGGCCACGACCAAATGTGAGCCGCTTGGTGCTAGCTTTCACAAACGGGAGACCACGATGACCTGTCCCGTCGATGCAACGCTAACTAGCATCCATTGCCATTGATATCCTTAAACTGACCCTGAATACAGAGACCCATGTTAGGTGCGGGCGGTTTCGGAATCGAAGTGCTCACCGGGCATGTGTTGAGCGTGTTCGGCACGCACGTGCAATTTCCAAAAGTATCTATCATAGCATGGTCATAGCAGGTGAAGATCCCTCCCTGGGACAGATTCGGAGGGACGAGCGGCACCTCACAGGGGCTCTGTGGCACGGGGTTGGTGCCGCTTTGTGTATGGCCGCAGTTGGCAGTGCAGACGATCTGCTCACCTTGAAAATTGGGATGGAGATCGCCCTGACACGTATTGCCGGTGCAAGCCGGTTGGCCTTCTGATCCACACGCTTGGCAAACGCCGCCTACATTTACGCCACCCGCTGAGCAGGTCCCGCCCGGACACGCGGACTGCCCAATTGCCCCACAGGTCCCGGCAAGTGCGCAGGTTGGCCCCCAAGGGATCGAAACTGTCTGCGAAGCCCCAGCATTTGTCCCCTGAGTGTCGGTTGCGAATACCGTCGCGCTCCGAGCATTGCTGGGATTGCTGGGGTCGCAGCCGACGCCTACATAAGAATACTGCCAATTGAAGTTCTGAAACGACCCGCCAGAGCACTGGGCCACTTCGATAGCCACATTTGAAGAAGGCTGGGGCAAACCTTCGAGGGCTAGTCTAGCGCAACTTGATACAGTGCTGTCAAAGCCCGTTCCGCTGATCGTCAATATGCCGGGACTACTATTGACGGTTATCGACGGCGTCAGATTCGATTGCGGACAGCCGACGAACACTCCAGCTAGCAAAACCAATATTAAAGAGCGCTTCACCACCCCCTCCAATGCCACGCATTGGTTGTGGGAACCAGCCGCAGCCAGCCTAAACACAAGGTGTCTGATTTTATCGCCTAGTAATTCCTGTCAGTTTCGCCATTGTTTAGCTCCCGGCATTTCTTCGACTGGGATTCCCAGATAGACCGCCTCCTCGTCCTTCCCGAGCGCAGCTTAGACCCCGATCGATCGGATTTTCAAGAGTTCCATCCCGGGACGCCCACCAGAGCGCTTGGGGACCCTCCCTGGTGGCTGCATGCAAACATTCCGCCCCGGAGGTATGCATCAGCACTCGGTTCCCCTCGCTACCGGGGCGAGCTACTGCGCATTTCGCCACCGCCCCGGCGCGTTTCATCCAAAGGTTACCAGTCGATGCCGCCCATGCAGAGGTATTTGACTTCGAGGAATTCCTCGATGCCGTATTTCGAGCTTTCGCGGCCGACGCCGCTTACCTTCATGCCGCCGAACGGCGCGATCTCGGTCAAGATGATGCCTTCGTTGATGCCGACGATGCTGTATTCGAGCGCCTCGGCGACGCGCTAGATGCGGCCGATGTCGCGGCTGTAGAAATAGGCGGCGCCCCCTCTCTAACCCTCCCCCGCTTGCGGGGGAGGGAAGGGTGGGGTTTTCGTTGGCGATCTTGATGGCCTCCTCGTCGGTCTTGAAGCGGTAGAGTGGGGCGACGGTGCCGAAGGTCTCTTTTCCTGATCACGATGTCTGTCGTCACATCTATCAATACCGCCGGCTCGACGAAAGTATCTATTCTCGGTCGAGTTTGAGTCGTATGGCCGCCGCGAAGTGTGGCGAATGTGTACTATTCGGATGGTGTCCCGAATCCACTCGATAAAAGATTTTGTAGCGATAACTGCGAATAAGCGCGACGCGAACGCCCGGCCGCTGCATCACAGGGCGTCCACTCAATGGCATCACGGCTATTCGTGCGACGACCTCTTCGATACGGACTGCTATTCTCGCAACTACGGCCGGATTGCCAGACCGGGTGAAGTAGGCGGCGATTTCGCGAAGATCGGCGATGGCTCGCTTCGAGTATTCGACCCTCATGCCTTACGGAACAGGGCGAAGGCCGCCTTGACTTCTTCGTCGCTCGCGGCTTCCCCGGCAAGCCCTTCGTCAATCGCCGCCAATTCGTCTGGCGTCGCGTCGTATCCGGCGCCGGCGAGTTCTGCCTCGATTTCCAGCGCCACCTCTGCCAGGTCTTGTTGCCGGTCCTCCGGCCAGGTCGGGACGCGTTCCAATACTGCCCGAATCTTGATCTTTGGTCATGCTGTCCTATCCGATCCTGGCCGGCCTGTTTCGTACGATGCCTTCAGCGGTCGATGCCGCCCATGCAGAGGTATTTGACTTCGAGGAACTCCTCGATGCCGTATTTCGAGCCTTCGCGGCCGATGCCGCTTTCCTTCATCCCGCCGAAGGGGGCGATCTCGGTCGAGATGATGCCCTCGTTGATGCCGACGATGCCGTATTCGAGGGCTTCGGCGACGCGCCAGATGCGGCCGATGTCGCGGCTGTAGAAATAGGCGGCGAGACCGAACTCGGTGTCGTTGGCCATCTTGATCGCTTCGTCATCGGTCTTGAAGCGGTAGAGCGGGGCGACGGGGCCGAAGGTCTCCTCCTTGGTGATGACCATGTCGGTCGTCACACCGGTCAATACCGTTGGCTCGAAGAAGCTGCCGCCCTGGGCGGCGCGCTTGCCGCCGAGGACCACCTTGGCGCCTTTCTTGACGGCGTCGGCGATGTGCGCCTCGACCTTCTCGACCGCCTTCATGTCGATCAGCGGCCCGATCACCGCGCCCGGCTCGAACCCGTCGGCGACCTTCATCGCGCCGGCGGTCTCGGCGAGGCGCTTGGTAAAGGCGTCGTAGACGCCGTCCTGCACCAACATGCGGTTGGCGCACACGCAGGTCTGGCCGGCATTGCGATATTTCGAGGCGATCGCCCCCTTGACCGCCATCTCGATATCGGCGTCGTCAAAGACGATGAACGGCGCGTTGCCGCCCAGTTCGAGCGATAGCTGCTTCGCAGTCCCGTCGGGGGGTGCCACAAACTCGAACGCTGAAGTGGGATTTATGAAGAGCGCTCCGCGCTCAACGCAGCTTTTACGGTCTTAATCCAATTTTCTGGAACTGAGCGGCCCCAAGCCTCATAAATAGGAGCAAAGGAGAACAACATTCCGTCACGATTGATGCGCGTCTTCCCGAGAGATAGCTTCTTACCGTTTCGACGAATTTTCGCAGTCCATTCTATTGGCTCACCGCCCTTTGAGGCTAATCTGGCGACTAGAGCTTCTTCCCGTGCCGGTGAATTGACCGCGCGCTGGTATGGCTGTTGCGGGTTCAATCGCGAGGTCCACACTTCGCCAATCACAATAACCGCATCTGCGTCATATTTTATTACTTCATGGGCGATGTCGCGCATGATCAGGTATTTCTGACTTTGGTTCTCTGGGCGCATCTCCAATATTTGAACAGGTCTCCTTTCGCGGAGCAGGAAAAGGATGGATCTGTGGTATCCGTCCTTTAGAAACATGGTTCGGGCGGTGCGGAACAGGTTGGCCGCTATCGCCTCCTCACTATTTGTATCAGGACCGAACACATTTTCCGGTTGTAGTGCATAGCGCTTCGCGGCGTTCTGAGCTTCGGAGAGGTTTACCGTCTGACTGATCTTTTCAAGCCGAACTAGGGTACCGTTAGAAAGGCTGATATTCAGAGAACGCAAATCGGCATGACCAATCATGCAAGGGAGCCGACCGCTTCGCGCCCCCTCACCAAACTCCTCGCGCGTCAAGACATTTGTCGTCACTGGGTGTTGAAGTCCCAACTGGCGGTGTGCGTCTCTGACCAGTTCAGAAATACGTCCGTAAGCTATAGCTACCGCGTCCAGCAATTCGTAATCGGGCAAGGTATTTTCAACCCATCGACGTTGTATTTTAAGAATACCATGCTTCCGCATGTGTTCGCCAAGCGCATTATTAGGAATACTTTTATGAGCGCCAGAGGGGCATCGAACAACCGCGCTGGTACCTCAATTCTGGGGCCCTCATCCAGATATGACGCGACGATTTCAGCGCGGACCAGGCTGTGAGCCTCCAAATCGCCTTGCTTTTCGATCTTATTCCGCGCGTCAACCATCCAACGCATTAGTACATCGGCCCTCAAGCGTTCCTGCCAGCTACTGTACCAGACGTCAAAATCTGGGATGATTTTCTTCTGGTTCTGCAGGACGAATGTCACTGTTCGCAGCGTTTGGATGTCCGTTTGTATTGAAAGCCTGAATCCGTCCGGATCGAAATACGCTGCCTCCGCTTGGTGCCACTGTTGGTGCACGTCTTCGAGTCGCCGATCAACGGTTGCCAGCGGACAGCTACGGGGGTGCGAATTAACGCTCATCACGATACCGAAAAATAGGCCCACACTTATATAGTTCCGCTCGTCGGACCCACCAGCTGGCTAGCCGTCGGCGTCCTTCATAAGTCGGCAACCTCGGCGAGACGCTGGGTGGTCCGCGAACTGGTCAATGCTGCAGGTTCGCACGCGTTCGCCAAGCGCCGCCGAAGTCTAGCTTATGGCAGGAGCGGCCAACTTCTGTAAAAGCCCCTGCCCAAAGCGCTTCCCAATTTCACACGCGAGTGGCTTATGTACCCGCATTGGTCCCCAGTCGTGATCAAATAAAGTTGAAGCTTTCGAGCCTTGGCGTGAGCCAAATAGGTGGCGTCCTCACAAACCCGCGGTGCCGCCTATTTTCCGAGCTTAAAGGCCGGCAGCGCGAGGAGCCGGACGGCAAGGCCGATTGCAAAGCTTGCGTCCCGCCGCAAATGCTCTTCTGCGGGCTCCAAAGTCGACAGCACTCGCCCGGAGAGGCTCGCTGGGTCGTTTAAATCGCGAAAGTGGGAGAGGGGGTTCCTGAGATCCATTAGGCGTCGCAGGTCCATCGCGTCTCGGCCTGAGATTACGTTGCGCTCCTGGCAGCGCCGGAGGGTTGCAGCGAAGGAAACGCGCTTTGGGAAGTCGTCGATCAGTAAGGCGGCATGGAGATACGATCCCAACAGATGCTCGGCCAGCCCTTGGCAAAGCAGAACCGTCGCCGCGAAATTCCCGTGGATGAAGCTCCAGCGGGCTTCCCGCCACGCACGGTCGGTGATCTCGCCGCCAAAGAGCATCGTGCCGGATGATCCAAGCACACCTGACAGATCAACGAGCTGGCGGAAGCGGGCGATCTTTCCCGAGAGATCGTCATGCAAATCAGCTAAGAGGTGGCGAACCAAGTCGAAATCGCTGATTTCCGACAGTAGGTCCTCATGACCTTCGGTCAGCATGCACTCCCGGTTTACCGGTCGATGCCGCCCATGCAGAGGTATTTGACTTCGAGGAATTCCTCGATGCCGTATTTCGAGCCTTCGCGGCCGATGCCGCTTTCCTTCATCCCGCCGAAGGGGGCGATCTCGGTCGAGATGATGCCCTCGTTGATGCCGACGATGCCGTATTCGAGGGCTTCGGCGACGCGCCAGATGCGGCCGATGTCGCGGCTGTAGAAATAGGCGGCGAGACCGAACTCGGTGTCGTTGGCCATCTTGATCGCTTCGTCATCGGTCTTGAAGCGGTAGAGCGGGGCGACCGGGCCGAAGGTCTCCTCCTTGGTGATGACCATGTCGGTCGTCACATCGGTCAATACCGTCGGCTCGAAGAAGCTGCCGCCCTGCGCGGCGCGCTTGCCGCCGAGGACCACCTTGGCGCCTTTCTTTACGGCGTCGGCGATGTGCGCCTCGACCTTCTCGACCGCCTTCATGTCGATCAGCGGCCCGATCACCGCGCCCGGCTCGAACCCGTCGGCGACCTTCATCGCGCCGGCGGTCTCGGCGAGGCGCGTCGTGAACGCGTCGTAGACGCCGTCCTGCACCAGGATGCGGTTGGCGCAGACGCAGGTCTGGCCGGCATTCCGGTATTTCGAGGCGATCGCGCCTTTGACCGCTGCCTCAATGTCGGCGTCGTCGAAGACGATGAACGGCGCGTTGCCGCCCAGTTCGAGCGAGAGCTTCTTGACCGTGCCGGCGCATTGCTCCATCAGCAATTTGCCGACCTCGGTCGAGCCGGTGAAGGTCAATTTGCGGACGATCGGGTTCGAGGTCATCTCGCCGCCGATCTCCTTGGAGCCGCCGGTCACGCAGGAAAAGACACCCTTCGGCACGCCGGCGCGCTCGGCCAGTTCGCACAAGGCCAAGGCGGAATAGGGGGTCGCGGTCGCCGGCTTCAGCACGATCGTGCAGCCGGCGGCCAAGGCCGGGCCGCATTTGCGGGTGATCATCGCCGCCGGGAAATTCCACGGCGTGATCGCTGCGCAGACGCCGACCGGCTCCTTGGTGACGACGATGCGCTTGTCGGCGGCGTGCGCCGGGATCGTGTCGCCGTAGATGCGCTTGCCCTCCTCGCCGAACCACTCGATAAAGGCGGCGGCATAGGCGATCTCGCCCTTCGACTCGGCCAAGGGCTTGCCCTGCTCGGCGGTCATTAGGGTCGCGAGATCCTCCTGGTTCGCCATCATCAGGTCGAACCATTTGCGCAGCACCTGCGCCCGCTCCTTGGCAGTCTTGCCGCGCCAGCCGGGGAGGGCGCGGTCGGCCGCTTCGATCGCCTGGCGCGTCTCCTCGGCACCCATCCGCGGGATGGTGCCCAAGGTCTCGCCGGTCGCCGGGTTGGTGACCGGGATCGTGCCGCGGTTCAACGCGTCGACCCACTCGCCGTTGACGTAGCATTGCTGGCGGAACAGCTTCGGATCCTGCAGCTCCATCGCGCACCTCCCTCGCCTTGGTGATTAAGGATAGGTACGGCCCGCGCCCGGCTTTCGCAAGGCACGCGCCGGTCGAGATCCCAAATCCCATTCGCCAGTTCAGTAGGTCGAAGAGGTACGGCGCGTAATGTCGGCGACGAGCACCGTCCGGATCTCGGCCTTGACGGCGAAAATGATACGCCACGATCCGACGCGGCGCCGAAATGCTCCCTGATGCCTACCTCGAAGCGGCTTGGTGTCCCCGCCGTAGGGTTCGCGCTTCATCTGAAGCAGAGCGGTCTCGATCCGCTCTCGATCGCGAGCCGGTATCTTCTCAAGGGCTCGCTCGGCTCGGCTACCTAACCTTACGTCCCAATCCATGAAGGATGTCGTCGAGGCGGCGGGTTTTTCCCTCCGCGAATTCCTGTTCCGCCTGGTCAAGCGCCTCGAGCTCGCCGGGCAGCGGGTCTTCGGGCACCGGCGTCAGCACAATCCGACCGCCCTCGCTCGTCACCTCAAGCTCGTCGCCGTCACGCACATCGAGCTTCTCCCGGACGTCGTCGGAAAGCGGGATCGTCAGTTTGCCGCAGCGCACCGTAGCCTTGGGCATGTCGAACTCCTGATGCTTAGACCGAACGCGCCTGCAACGGCCTCCTAGCTTATGGGATAGGTACTGGCAGGCGCGGGGTTTGACAAGGCGCGCTCTGGCTCGTGCGAGATGGACACGCAGGCTGATATAATGGGCGTTACTGAACGAGGCCGAACGGGTATGCCCTTGAACATTGCTAAGCGCTACGGGACTGCCGCATGACCGGTGATACAGCCGACCTCAAGGCATTGCTAGCGCATGTCGCGCAGGGGCGCAGCCTGAGCGAGGGGGAGGCGGAGGCGGCGTTCGACATCATCATGAGCGGCGACGCGACGCCGTCGCAGATGGGCGCCTTTCTGATGGCGCTCAGGGTGCGCGGCGAGACCGTCGACGAGATCACCGGCGCGGCGCGGATCATGCGGGCGAAAGCCGTGGCGATCGATGCGCCGCCCGGCACGATCGACACCTGCGGCACCGGCGGGGATTCCTCCGGCAGCTTCAATATCTCGACCGCGAGCGCGCTGGTGGTCGCCGGCTGCGGCGTGCCGGTCGCCAAGCACGGCAACCGCGCGCTCTCCTCGAAATCGGGGTCGGCGGATGTGCTGACCGCGCTCGGCGTCAATATCGACGCCGATCTCGCGATCGTGCGGCAGTGTCTGTGGGAAGTCGGTCTCGGCTTTCTGATGGCGCCGCGCCACCACAGCGCCACGCGCCACGTCGCGCCGACTCGGGTCGAGCTCGGCACGCGGACGATCTTCAACCTGCTCGGGCCGTTGTCCAACCCGGCGATGGCGCGCCGGCAGCTCGTCGGCGTGTTCGCGCCCGAGTGGGTGCGGTCGATGGCCGAGGTGCTCGGGCGTCTCGGCGCCGAGCACGCCTGGGTCGTGCACGGCGACGGCCTCGACGAGCTGACCACCGCAGGCGTGACGACGGTCGCCGCGTTCGAGGACGGCGAGGTCCGGACATTCGAGGTCGTTCCCGAGGATTTCGGGCTGCCGAGGGCACGGCTCGAAGATATTCGAGGCGGCGAGCCGCAGCACAATGCCGGTCTGATGCGGGACCTGCTCGCCGGCGTCGGCGGACCGTTGCGGGATGTCGTGCTGTTGAACAGCGGCGCCGCCCTGCTCGTCGCCGGCCGAGTGACGACGGTCGAAGCGGGCATCGAACTCGCCGCCCGGGCGATCGACTCGGGTGCCGCGCAGCGGGTCCTGGACGAGCTGGTCGCCCGCACCAATGTTCCCGCCATGGCGGAGGCGATTGCGCGATGAGGGATGTGCTCGCTGAGATCTGCGCCGAGAAACGCGCTCACATCGCGCGCGCGAAAGCCGTGCGGTCCGAAGCCGCGCTGCTTGCCGGAATTTCCGAAGCGCTGCCGGTGCGGCCATTTGCGGCGGCGCTGGAGCGCCGTCTCGCCGAAGGGCGCTACGGGCTGATCGCGGAAATCAAGAAGGCCTCGCCCAGCGCCGGTCTGATCCGGAAGGATTTCGATCCTCGCAGGCTCGCCGGCGCGTATGCGGCGGGTGGCGCCAGCTGCCTGTCGGTGCTGACCGACGTACCCTATTTTCAGGGCAGATGACGCCGATCTTACCGCGGCGCGGGAGGCGGTCCGCCTGCCGGTGCTGCGCAAGGATTTCATCCTCGACCCGTATCAGGTCCTGGAAAGCCGGAATATCGGGGCCGACTGCATCCTGCTGATCATGGCGGCGCTGTCCGATATGGAGGCCGCGGAGCTGTCGGCGGCCGCCGCCGGAGCTCGGTCTCGATGTGCTCGCCGAAATCCATGACGGCGCCGAGCTCGACCGCGCTCTGCGCCTTCCGGTGCGGCTGATCGGCATCAACAACCGCAACCTGAAGACGCTCGAAACCGATCTGCGCATCACCGAAACCCTGGCGCCGGAAGTGCCGGCGGACCGCATCGTCGTCGCCGAAAGCGGGATCCGCCGATCCGAGGATCTCGACCGGCTGGCCGCGGCCGGGGCGCGCTGTTTCCTGGTAGGTGAGACCTTGATGCGCGAACCTGACGTGACCGCGGCGACCCGCCGGCTGCTGGGCCTTCCGGCCGACCCTGGCTTTACCCATCTCGACGCCGAGGGAAGGGCGCGGATGGTCGACGTCTCCGACAAGCACGAGACCGACCGGGTGGCGATCGCCGGCGCCCGCGTCGTGATGCGCCCGGAGACGCTCGAACGCATCCGCTCCGGCGATGTCGCCAAGGGCGATGTGCTCGCCGTCGCCCGATTGGCCGGCATCATGGCCGCAAAACGCACCGCGGAATTGATCCCGCTGTGCCACCCGCTCGCCCTGACTTCGGTCAAGGTCGAGCTCGAATGCGTGCCCGAGCGCTCGGCGGTGGAGATCACCGCGACCTGCAAATTGCGCGGCCGCACCGGGGTCGAAATGGAAGCCCTGACCGCGGCGAGCGTCGCAGCATTGACCGTTTACGACATGTGCAAGGCCGTCGACCGCGGCATGGTCGTGACCGATCTGCGCCTGTTGCGCAAATCGGGCGGCAAGTCCGGGAATTGGGAGGCAGAACCGTGATCTCCGTCGAAGAAGCGCTGTCGCGTCTGCTCGCGCCGCTCGAAAAGCTGCCGCTCGAGCAGATCTCGATCGCCGATGCCATCGGCCGCGTTTTGGCCGAGGATGTGGCTGCCCGCCGGACGCAGCCGCCTTTCGCGGTATCGGCGATGGACGGCTACGCGGTGCGCGCCGAGGATCTGGCGGCGGTCCCGGTCGAACTTCGGATTGTCGCCGAGGTGCCGGCCGGGGCCGGCTTTGGCGGCCATGTCGGCCCCGGCGAAGCCGCCCGCATCTTTACCGGCGCGCCAATGCCGGCGGGCACCGACACGATCGTCATTCAAGAGGACACCGAGCGCGACGGCGACCGTGTCCGGGTGCTCGAAGGCGCCGCGCGCGGCCGATATGTGCGCCGCGAGGGCCTCGATTTCGGCGAGGGTGACGTGCTGCTGCGAGCCGGACGGCGGCTCACGGCGCGCGACATCGGCCTCGCCGCGGCGATGAACCGGCCGTGGCTCTTTGTGCATCGCCGGCCGCGTGTCGGCATCCTGTCGACCGGTGACGAGATCGTCATGCCCGGCGACCCGATCGGGCCGCACCAGATCGTCAGCTCGAACAGCCTGTCGCTCGCGGCTTTTGTCGCGGCCTGCGGCGGCATCCCGGTGTCGGTCGGCAACGCCCCCGACGACCCGGCGGCGCTGCGCCAGGTCGCCGCCGCGACGCGCGGGGTCGACCTGCTGGTGACGACCGGCGGCGCTTCGGTCGGCGAGCACGATCTGGTGCGCGACGTGCTCGGGGCCGACGGGCTGGAGCTCGATTTCTGGCAGATCGCGATGCGGCCCGGCAAGCCGCTGATGGTCGGCCGCTACCGCGGAACGCCGATGGTCGGGCTGCCGGGCAACCCGGTCTCGACCCTGGTCTGCGCGCTGCTGTTTCTGCGACCCGCGCTCGACCGGCTGAGCGGCGCCGCGTCCGCGGAGGAAGCGGCGCCGACAGCGCGGCTCGGCACGGCATTGCCAAAGAACGACCGGCGGCAGGATTATCTGCGGTCGAGGCTCGCCCGGGCCGCGGACGGCACCCTCGAAGTGTTCCCGTTCGAGGTGCAGGACAGCTCGATGATGCGCCTTCTCTCGGAGGCGGATTGTCTTGTCGTCCGGCCGCCGCACGCGCCCCGCAATCGCGGCCGGCGCCACCGTGCCGATCGTGCCGTTCCCGGGCGGCGTGCTGCCGATTTGATCAGTAGGGAGGGACCGCAATGAGCTCGTTCGAGGAATACGCCAACAAATACCAGACGGCGCGAATGGAGCGCCGGAACGGCATCCTGCAGGTCACGTTGCACACCGAAGGTCAGTCACTGCGGTGGGGGTTTCTGCCGCATGGCGAATTGCCGGAAGCCTTTCACGACATCGGCGCCGACCGCGAGAACAAGGTCGTGATACTGACCGGCACGGGCGGCGAATTCTCCGGGCCACGCGCAACCCCTGGAACGTCATCCTTTCCGTCCCGGCCGTCGATCGATCGGATCGACCGCATCCATTGGGAAGGCCGCCATCTGCTGATGAACCTGTTGAACATCGAGGTGCCGGTGATCAGCGCGATCAATGGCCCGGCCTGGCGCCATTCGGAGATCCCGCTGCTCTGCGACATCGTGCTCGCCGCCGATACCGCGCAATTCCAGGATTCGGCGCATTTCATGTCGGATGTCGTGCCGGGTGACGGCATGCACATCGTCTACCCGCTGCTGCTCGGCATGAACCGCGGCCGCTATTTCCTGATGACCGGCCAGACGTTGGACGCCGCCGAAGCCCTGCGGCTGGGCCTCGTCGCCGAAGTACTGCCGCCCGACAAGCTGATGGCGCGCGCCTGGGAACTGGCCGAGGATCTGACCCGCAAACCGACACTGCTATTGCGTTACACGCGGCTGCTCTTCACCGAGTATCTGCGTCGGCAGATGCACGACCTGTTGGGCTACGGCCTCGCAATGGAGAGTTTGGCTTTGTTCGAGAAACCGGAGGCGCCTGCTGCCAAGAGCTGAAGCATCAAATATCGGGAGGGAAACATGGACAGACGTGCTTTCTTGGCCGCTTCCGCGGTCACTGCAACCATGGCGGGAGCGAAGACCGCAACAGCCGACGCGCTGCCGTTGGGTCCGCTGCCGGACATGCGGTATCCGGACGCCCGCATCGAAAGCGCCGACAAGAAATTCTTTGGCACCCACTTTCCGGCTTTCGCCGGCACTGCCGGCGTCGAGCGGGTCGCCACCGGGTTCCGCTGGGCCGAGGGTCCGGCCTTCTTCCGCGAGGGCAATTATCTGATCTTCAGCGACATCCCCAACAACCGGATGATGCGCTTATTGTGGGACGACAATCATCTCAGCGTCTTCCGCGAGCCGTCGAACAACTCCAATGGCAATACGCACGATCCGCAAGGGCGCCTCGTGACCTGCGAGCACCGGGCCCGCCGCGTCTCCCGCACCGAGCTCGACGGGACCATCACCGTCATCGCCGACAAATACAACGGCAAGCGGCTGAATTCTCCGAACGACGTAGTGGTGGCCTCCAATGGCTCGATCTGGTTCACCGATCCGACCTACGGCATCGGCGGCAACTACGAAGGCCTCAAGCAAGCCCAAGAGCAGGATAAGCACTACGTCTTCCGGGTGGACGGCAAGACGGGCGAGGTCAAGCCGATTGTCGATGACTTCACACAACCGAACGGCATCCTTCTCTCACCGGACGAAAAGAGGCTGTACGTCATCGACAGCGGCTTCACCGATGGCGGTCCGTCGCATATCCGCGTGTTCGACGTCGACATCGAGACCGGAAAGCTGACCAACGGCAAGGTCTTCGCCGAGGGTTTTGCGCCCGGCATAACCGACGGAATGCGCTGCGATGTGGATGGCAATGTGTGGTGCAGCATGGGCTGGGCCGACCCGAAGGAGGACGGTGTGCGCTGCTACAGCCCGTCGGGCGATCTGCTCGGCAAGATCCACCTGCCGGAGACGTGCGCCAATCTGTGTTTTGGCGGGCCGCTCAGAAACCGACTGTTTGTCTGCGGCAGCACATCGGTCTACGCGCTCTATGTGGGCACACAGGGCGCGCTAAAGCCGTAAACTCCCTCTCTAACCCTCCCCCCGCTCGCGGGGGAGGGAAGGGTGGGGGCTCAGCGCGGCGCTTTGGCCTCAGACGTTGCGGAGCGCGGCTTCTCCGCGCAATCGGGACGTGGCAAGGCGCCGCGGCGCTCAGGCGGGACACGGCAGTTGTCGATCCGCTGAGCGTCGGAGGCCTTGTCGGAAAGGCGCTCTTTTAGCGTCTGTGCCTCCTGGGCAATCGCCGCCGGTGCCGACGCAATCAAAGCACAGCTCAGAGCCAATACCTTCCGCATTCTTCAGAGCGCCTTTCGAAAGGTCAGATTGATGCGGCGATTGCCGAGTCAGCGGATCGTCGCCGTCGGAAAGCGGAGCGATGCCGTGATAAACGAAGCGATCGGGACCGCCCCAAACGACAATATCGCCGCTCTCCAGCAAAACACGGCGGGGTCGGTCGCTGCGGCTATTGCCGCCGAACAGGAAAACTGCCGGCAATCCGAGCGAAACCGAAACGATCGGCGAGCTCAGGTCGCGCTCGTCCTCGTCACGGTGCAGCGACAACCGGGTCCCGGGTTCGTACAGATTTATCAGACACGCGTCAGGCTCGAAGCCCGCGTACCCCGCGGCAGCCGCGGCACTCGCAGCAAGACGCCGAAAAGATTCCGGTATTGCAGGCCAGGGGGCACCGGTCATTGGGTCGATTTGCTCGTAGCGATAGCCTTTGCGGTCCGTTACCCAGCCGGCGCGGCCGCAATTAGTCATCCCGACCGACATGCGGAACCCGCCCGGCGTCACCATGTTGCGAAACGGCGCGACCGCAGTGATGCCGTTCACCTCTGCAACCAGCCGAGCATCCATATCGCGGGCGAACCCGCGCAACACCACCGCTGCTGCGCTGAGCCGCTCGACAGCTCGCGCCGGCTCGAGGCTGCTCAGCAGATCGCCCAATGCTCGATTACCCGAGGGGAATTTCGCGCAACGCCGCGGTGTCCTGGCGCGCGCCGGCGAGCACGTAATTGACGTCGGTGCCGGCGATCACGAAGCGCGCGCCGAGACGGATCAGCTCGCCCTGCAGCGCTACATTGTGACGGATGCCGCCGACCCCCAGCACCTTGCCGTGGGTACGGCAGGCGTCGGCCACGCGTTCATAGGCCTCGCGCAAACGCGGGTGATCGACTTGGCCCGGTATCCCGTAATCGGTCGTCAGGTCGCCCGAGCCGATCAGCAGCACGTCGATCCCGGGCAGTGCCGCGATCGCCGCTGCATTGTCGATGCCCTCGGCAGTCTCCAACATAACGATAAGCGCGGTCTCCGCATTGAGCCGCTGGTTGATCTCGCCGAGCGGCATCGCGCGGTAGCCGAGTGCCGGCCCGAGCCCCATGACCGAGCGCTGGCCCAGTGGCGGGAACCGGCAGTTTCGTACGACAGTCTCGGCCTCGCCGCGGTTATTGACGTGCGGAACGATCACGCCCTGCGCGCCGCCGTCGAGCACGCGGCTCGACCAGTGCCCGTCATGGCTCGGCACGCGAACCAGCGGCGTTATGCCGATGCCGATCGCCGAAGCGCAAATGGTCGCGGCCGTGTCGATCGAATAAGGGCTGTGCTCCATGTCTACATAGAGCGCATCGTAGCCGCCCGCCTTGGCGACCATCGCTATGTCGACCGTGCGCGCTAGGCGCAAATTCATGCACAGCACCAACTCGCCGGCGGCGAGCTTCTGCTTCATCGAATTGGTCATCTATGCCCTCACCCGCCTCGCTACGCTCGGCCCCCCTCTCCCGCAGTGCGGGAGAGGGGTGGCATTCCCTAGCCCGCTGCGGGAGAGGGCTGGGTGAGGGGCAGGGTTGCCTCAGCCGCACGCGACGGCGTAGACGTCGCGGACGCCTTCGGGGAGCCGGCTCTCGCTCCAGCTGCGGCCGCCGTCCTGGGTTCCGAACACCTGGCCGAAGCGGGAGACGCCGTAGACCTGGTTCGGGTCGCGCGGATGCACCGCGACGCCCATCATCGTCGCCTCGGCCTTGACGCCGTGGTCGAAGCGCTTCCAGGTCTGGCCGACATCGTCGCTGCGGTAGATCGACCCGTCGGTGCTGCGCGCCGCCGGGCTGAGGCAGGCGTACATGACCTTGGGGTCGTGCGGCGAGACGCGGATGTCGCGGCCATAGGTCAATGGCGAGAACCGGTTGATCTCCATGTCCTGCCAATGCTCGCCGCGGTCGTTGCTGCGGAAGAGACCCATGCGGTTGGCGAGGAACACGGTGCCGGGGGCCGCGGCGCTGCAGGTCAGCGCGTGGCCGTCGAGCATCCCCTCGATCTCGGTCTGGCTGCCGATGCGGCTGCGGTATTTCGGCTCTTCGCAGAAGCGGATCAGATCGGCCGTGCAGTCCTCCCAGCTCTCGCCGCCGTTGCGGCTGCGCATCGCGCCATTGGCTTCCAACGTCGCATAGACGTCGTCGGGTGAATTGGGATCGACATCGAGCCGCATGACCCGGCACGCGAAGCCCATGATGACCCGGTCGGGGAGGCCTGGGTCTGCCATCTTGCGCCAGGTGTCGCCGCCGTCGTCGCTGCGATAGACACCCGGGGGCGTCGCACCGGCATAAACCACGCGCGGGTTCTTCGGGTGGATGCAGACCGACCAGATGTCGGCATCGTCGGGAAGGCGGAGCCGCTCCCAGGTGTTGCCGCGATTGGTGCTGCGGTAGGCACCCTTCGTGCTGCCGACATAGACGACATCGGGGTTTTCCGGATGCACCGTGATCGCGTGGACATCGGCGTCTTCCGGCACACCGTTGGTCAGATGCTCCCACCGGTTGTCGCCTGCAGCCTGACGGAAAATACCGCCGGCCGTTGCGCCCATCGATCGCGCCGTACCGGCATAAACATGAGTACTCGCCATCATTCTCCTCCCTCGCCTGGATTGCCGCAGCGATCATACCCCTCTATTAGAGCTTGTCACAAAGCTTTAGCGGTTGGAGAGAGCGATGAGCGGTACGGTGTTCACGGAGCGGCGCAGGCTCGGCAAGGCGGGACCGGAGGTTTCGGCGATCGGCCTCGGCTGCATGTCTTTGTCCGGCGTCTACGGCACGAGCGACGACGAGGCCGGAGTCCGGCTGATCCATCGGGCGATCGAGCTCGGCGTCGATCATTTCGACAGCTCGGACATGTATGGCTGGGGCCAGAACGAGGAACTCCTCGGCCGGGCATTGAAGGGCCGGCGCAACGGCGTCGTGATCGCGACCAAATTCGGCCAGACCCGCCGGCCGGGCGGCGCCAACGGCGTCGACGGGAGCCCCGCCTATGTTGTCCAGGCCTGCGATGCGAGCCTCAAGCGGCTCGGGCGTCGATGTCATCGATCTCTATTACCAGCACCGGGTCGATCCGGCGGTGCCGGTCGAGGACACGGTCGGCGCAATGTCGCGGCTCGTCGAACAGGGCAAGGTCCGATATCTGGGGCTGTGCGAGGCCCGGCCGGAGCGCATCAGGCGGGCCCACGCCGTTCACCCGATCGCCGCCGTGCAAAGCGAATTCTCACTTCTCTACCGGCAGGAGGCGACCGAGACGCGCGAGCTGACCCGCGACTTGGGCATCGCCTTTGTCGCCTACGCCCCGCTCGGCCGCAGCCTATTGACCGGGGACGTCCCCGATCTCGGAAATTTGGCCGCGGGCGACACGCGCGGCCGTCACCCCCGGTTCATGGGCGACAATTTCGCCAAGAACCGCGAGCTGGTGCAACGCATCGAAGCAATCGCCCAAGAAAAAGGCTGCACCCCCGCGCAGCTCTGCCTGGCTTGGCTCCTAGCGCAAGGCCCCGATGTGATCCCGATCCCCGGCACCAAGCGCATCGAACGGCTCGAGGAAAATCTCGGCGCAATGCGCGTGCATTTGACCGAAGCCGATATCGATCGCATCTCGACAGCGATACCGATCGGCGCCGCCGCCGGGACCCGCTACCCCGAAGGCGGGATGCGGGGCGTGTACATCTGAGGTTTGCCCATTACCGGGTGGATCGCATAAACTACGACCATCAATCAGAGGGAGTGAGGCGAGCATGGCGTCACCGACAAAGCTGTCGCACATCGTGTTGCAGACCAATCGCCGGCGCGAGATGATCGATTGGTACTGCACGGTCCTCGGCGCCGAGATACTTTACGAAGCCGAGCGCATCTCGTTCATCAGTTATGACGACGAGCATCACCGTGTCGCCTTCCTCGATCCCGGGCCGCTGACGGAGCGGCAGCCAGACGCGGCGGGCCTCAATCACGTCGCGTTCACCTATGGCGGGCTCGACGATCTGCTCGACAATTATCAGCGGCTCAAGGAGATCGGCATTCGCCCGCACCGTTGCGTCAATCATGGCGTGACGACGTCGATGTACTACCACGATCCCGACAACAACCAGGTCGAGCTGCTGGTCGACAATTTCGCGACCGCAACCGAGGGCCAAGCCTACATGCGGGGGCGCTCGGCCACCGACAAGAACCCGGTCGGGATCGTCTATGACCCGGAAGAGCTGGTCGCGCGCGTCCGCGATGGGCTGCGCGTCGAGGAACTCGCCTCGATCAACTAAATCAGCTCGCGAGCGGGTGCGGCTGCGGGTTCGAGCCGTCGGTAAATCGGGACAGGCGAAACGGCGCCGGATCGACGAGAGTCGGGTCGCCGGCGACCATATCGGCCACCAGCTTGCCGGCCCCCGGTCCGATGCCGAAGCCGTGGCCGGAAAACCCGGTGGCGATGTAGAAGCCGGGCAGGCTCTCGACCGGCGAGATGACCGGTATTGCATCGGGCATGACGTCGATCATGCCGCCCCAGCTCTCGGCGACCACCGCGTTGCGGAACACCGGGAAGGCCTCGGCCGTGGCGGCGCGCGCACGATCGACGACGAACTGGTCGGGCTCCGGATCGAGCACGCGCACCGCCTCGAACGGGGAGGCCTGGTCCAAGCCCCAATGGCGCGGGATGCGCCATTCCTCGATCCAGCGGCGGCCGACGCGGAACCGCAACTTCTTCCAGTGCAGCCGCGCTGCGGGCAGGTAATCGAAGAACAGCCGAAAATTATCGGGTACGAGGTCGATCGTCCGCACCCCGAGGGTCGCGACGGTGTAGCCGCCGTCCATCCGTTTGCGAAACCCGAAGAGGCCTCCCGAGGCCGAGATCTCCGGGCCGCCTTCGAGCGGCTGAGTGCGCATGACCGTCGCCAGCACTTTGAGCTGCGGCAGCGCGATGCCGAGATTGCCGCAGAACAGCCGGCACCAGGCGCCGCCGGCGAGCACGACCTTGCCGCAGGAGATGCGGCCCTTTTCGGTCACCACCGCCGAGACGCGCCCGCCTTCTGTTTCGATGCCGCGTACGGCGCATTGGGTCACAATCGCCGCGCCGTGCCGCCGCGCCGCCTCGGCGATCGCCGGAGCCGCCTTCTGCGGCTCGGCCTTGCCGTCGCTGGCGGTGTAGAGAGCGCCGGTCCAGTTGCCCGTCAGGCCGGGCATCAGCTCCGCCGCTTCGGCACGGGTGAGTATGCGGGTGTCGAGCTGATACTGGCGGGCGTGTTCGAGCCAGGTTTCGAGCTGCCCGAGCTCGGCCTGGGTCTCGGCCAGATACATGATGCCGGATTGGCGAAAGCCGGTCTCGGCCTCGACCAATTCGTTCATGCCCTGCCACAGCCGCAGGCTCTCGATGATCAGCGGCAATTCGCGCGGATCGCGCCCCATCTTGCGGCACCAGCCCCAATTGCGGCTCGACTGCTCGCCGGCAATGTGCCCCTTCTCGCACAGCGCAACGCGGACACCTTTTTGCGCCAGAAACAGCGCCGTGCTGGTGCCGATGATCCCGCCGCCTATGATCACGACATCGGCACGCGCCGGCAGTAGCTCGTCGGAACGTACAGGATCGACCTTCGGCGCCATCGCCGACCCTCAACCCGACAGCCGGTGCGCCGACGCATCAGTCCCTCTCCGCCCTTTAGGGGGGAGAGGGAGGGGCCCAACCCGCAGGGTTGGGAGGGTGAGGTGGGCGGCGCCGCAAACCCGTTCGTCGGCCCCCCTCACCCTGCCCTCTCCCCCGGCCGGCGGGGGAGAGGGTTAAGAGGCCATAGTTGATGGGATTCACAATAAGCCGCGGTCAATCGATCGCGGCGTGGACGAGGTTGGCGACGCGATCGAGGCGGGCGGTGTGCCACGGATCGGGCGACATGAAGTTCGTGATATAAGTGAACGACACGCCGCTCGTCGGGTCGGCCCACGAATATGAGGTGCCGGCGCCGCCGTGGCCGAAGGTCTCGGGCGCGCCGATCGTGCCGAGGCCGCGGATGCGGTCGCTGTCGCCGCGGACATGCGGGCCGAGGCCGCGGTGCATCGGAATGCCGCCCATCGCGTCGTCGCCGCGTTCGCCGGTGTGGCTGCGCGTCACGTAACTGACGAGCCGCGGCGACAGCAGCCGCACATCGCCGAGCCGGCCGCGGCCGAATAGCATCTGGTAGAACGCCGCCATCCCTCGTGCGGTCGCGTAGCCGCCGCCGCTCGGCATGCCGGCTGCCTTGAACTCCGCCGAATTGTCGCGCGGCTCCGGCGCATAGGTGTCGGCGCAACGCTCCTGCTCGCTTGGCGGGACACCGACAAAGATGTCCTTTGCGAGCCCGAGCGGCGCCAGCACCTTTTCCCGGATCACGTCGCGATAGTCCTGCCCGGTAACCGCCTCGATGACCATCGCCTGGGTCAGATGTGCGGCACGCGGGTGGTACTGCAGCCGCGAGCCGGGGGTCCAGTCGAGCGAAAAGTCGCAGACTTCGGCGCGCATCCTGGTGTGATCGGTCCAGGTCGCCTGGGTCACATCGCCGCTTGGAAAGCCGCCCTGATGAGTCATGACCTGATGCAAGGTGATCTCGCCCTTGCCGCGCTTCGCGAACTCCGGAAGATGATCGGCAATCCGGTCCATAAAGGAAAGTTTACCTTCCTCGATCAATGTCCAGACCGCGCAGCTCGTCAGCACCTTGGTCTGGCTGAACAGGAGAAAAAGTGCGTCGTCCGCCGCCGGCAGGTTCCGGCCCTCGGTCTTGGCATCGCCATAGGTGCGGAACAGCGCCAGCTTGCCGTGACGCGCCAGCGCTATCTGCGCGCCGGGGTAACGTCCTTCCTCGACGTGCTGACGGATCAGCCGATCGAGATGCTGCAGCGACGTCGCGGCGAAGCCGAGGCTCGCCGGGTCGGCGGAGGACAACGGATAAGCGTCAGGCATGGCGGTCTCCTCACAAGGTCCTGCTGCGATGCTACATGACCGCGCGGGCTTGTGGGAGGGGCATGCATGCTCCCCGATAGGCGGGAGAATAGGTTCGGCGTAAGATCGCGCCGCAGCTGCTTCCCAAGGGAGGACGAAATGCGCGAAGCCGTCATCGTATCGACCGCCCGCACGCCGATCGGCAGGGCTTATCGCGGTGCTTTCAACGATACGCAGGCGCAGGCTCTCGCCGGCCACGTGGTTGCCGAGGCGGTGCGACGCGCCGGGGTCGATCCGGCCGAAGTCGAGGATGTCGTGCTCGGCGCCGCGCTGCAGCAAGGGTCGAGCGGCTTCAATTTGGCCCGGCAGGCGGCGGTCCGCGGCGGGCTGCCTGTTTCGGTCGCCGGGATGACGATCGATCGCCAATGCGCTTCGGGCCTGATGGCGATCGCCACCGCCGCGAAACAGATCGCTGATGACGGAATGGAAATCGCCGTCGGCGGCGGGGTCGAGTTCGATCTCGCTGGTCCAGAACGAGCATCGAAACCAATTTCGGGCGCAGGATCCCTGGCTGCTCGAGCACCGGCCCGATCTTTACATGACGATGATCGAAACGGCCGAGATCGTCGCCGAGCGGTACCAGGTTACCCGCGACGGGCAGGACGAATACGCCCTGCAGTCCCAGCAACGGACTGCAGCGGGACAGGCGGCAGGCCATTTCGATCAGGAGATCGCTCCGCTCCCCTCGGTTATGCGGGTCGAAAACCGCGAGACCGGTGAGGTCTCCGAAGTCCCGGTGACGCTCGAAAAAGATGAAGGCAACCGGCCATCGACGACGCTCGCGGCTTTGGCCTCGTTGAAACCGGTGTTCCGCGATGGGCAGACAGTCAAAGAGGGCCGGTTCATCACGGCGGGGAACGCCTCCCAGCTGTCCGACGGCGCATCCGCCTCGCTGCTGATGGAGGCGAAGGAGGCTGAACGCCGCGGGCTGCAGCCGCTCGGCGCCTATCGCGGTATTGCCGTTGTCGGCTGCGGGCCGGACGAGATGGGGATCGGCCCGGTTTTTGCCGTTCCAAAGCTGCTGCGGCAGCACGGGCTCAAGGTCGAGGATATCGGGCTCTGGGAGCTCAACGAAGCTTTCGCCGTGCAGGCTCTTTACTGCCGCAACCGGCTCGGTATCGACCCCGAGCGGTACAATGTCGACGGCGGCGCCATTTCGATCGGTCACCCTTACGGAATGTCCGGTGCCCGCATGGTCGGTCACGCGCTGATCGAGGGTAAGCGCGGCGGAGTTCGTTATGTTGTCGTCACAATGTGCGTCGGCGGCGGCATGGGCGCAGCCGGGCTATTCGAGGTCTTTTGAGACACGTTTTACCGCGCGAACATTGCTGTTTGCCAGCCACGACAAGAGTAATGAAAATTTAACTACGAATATCGGTCTAATTCCAGCCAAAAGCTGATATATTATTTAGCAGCTGTGAGGGGGAACCCTTGTGGGTTACACTAAATGGCTGATTACTGCTTTGTTTGCGAGCCAGACGATTGCTGCGGACGCACTAGCGGGTGAGCGGGTGGGCTTACGTGACGCTCCGACCGTGCCCGGTAAGCTCGCCCATTCGGGCCGTTTGGCGGCCAGGAACGCCGATCCAACGGCGCCGCTCGAGCGCGTAGCGAGCGCGGTGGATGGAGCGGAGTCGAGCCACGGCAGCGACATGGCGATGTGGCGCCCGGATCCCTCCGGACCGCAAGGGCCGATGCAGGTCAGCGAGGCGGCGGCGACGGATGTCGGCGGCGGGGACCGATTTGATCCCTTGCAGAACCGGGCAATAGGAAGAGCGTATCTGTTACAGCTGTACGGGCGATACGCCAACTGGCCCGACGCGATCGCTGCTTACAATTGGGGCATTGGCAAGATGGATGCGTGGGTCAAGGCCGGACGACCTCCCGACCAATTTCTCGTCGGCGTCGCGGCCTATTTGCGGCGCGTGCTCCATGAAAGCGGCCTGTGCGACGGGGCCGAGCCTAAGCGCCACCGGCAATCGAGCGAAGACGCGAGGGAGCCCCAGTCGGCGGCGCCGGACTCGCTTGTCTACACCGGATGTTCTGAACCCTACGCTTGGGCCGGAGCATCGGGTTTTGGCGCCGCGCCGACTCGATTTTCCAGAAAACTCGACCAAGCGCTGCAGTTGGCTATACAGCGCGCGGCGCAGGGCAGGTGATCGGGTGTTAGCCTCCCAACAGCAAACCCGCAATCCGAAAGGCGATATTCCACAGAAAGAGCGACAGCGCGATGTTTGACAGTATCGCCGTGGCGAGTGGCAGTGGCTCTGGCAACCGTGTCATTGCCGCGTGCGCCATCGGGCTCCTCTGCTTGACTCTCGCACGGCAAATTCCGTGCTCGATTCTACAGGCACAAATCGTGCCGTGCCGGTTGTCAGATTGAAACCAGTATGTCCCATTTCCCGTCCACGGCAAGCCGGAAAGTTTTCCGACGCAAAGCGGTCACCAACCGGAGCGTCTCCCGGTGTTTTTCGCGTCAACAAATTTGCAATGGAAAAGTGATAAATGTGCCGCCAATATCGCGCTAAGCGCGATATTGGTCCGGCCTATTGACCGTGGGGAAACAGGAATGATGGAGATTTTTCTGATACAGCTGCTGGCTGCGGGCCTCGGCGCCCTCAGTACCGCCTGGGCCGACTGGTCTTACAACGGGGCGCGGATTGGTCAGCGCCTTCACGCGTTCTGGGTCGCCACTTCTATCGCGGTGATTTGCGTGCCGGTCGTGTCTTGGACCTCGACGGTATTTCTTGGCGCGGGCCTGCTCGGCAAATTGGTCGCCGGCACACTTGTCGGTGCGATATTTCTTTGGGTCTATCAAAACCTGCCAAGGTCCCGCCAGGTCCGCAAATTTGGGCCGGGCCTGACCGCCCATGTAGCGAGCGCCGTTCCCCGGCATCCAGGCTCGATGGGTAAGCCGTAATGCGGCGCAATCCGACTTCAGTTCAGCGGCTGCCTTTTGCAGCGACGTGCTCAGCTTTTGAAAGGGTCAGCTTCTCGGGGTGGACGATCGTCTTGTTCACTGCCGCGCGCGCCGCGCCGAGATTGGGGAATTCGGCCTCAACGCCTTCTCGCCGCAGAACATAGGACGCAGACATCGCCTTGCCGCTTTTCTGGTCGGCGACTGTGCGCTTGATAATCGTCCAGTGGATGCGACGGGTGCCACCTTCGTCCGAATCTTCGGTGACATCCTCGAAACCCCGGTCGACCACCAATTCGAGGGCATAGAGCTTCTGCTCCGGCTTTCTCAGCGGAGCGTTCCGCCCTCTTCCCGGCGGTCGTCCGCTCGATCGCCTGTCCCGCCGCCCTCGATCGTCCGAGCTCTGATCCCGTCGATCCGGCCCTCGCGCGCCGGCGTCACGCGGCTCCCCAGCTCGCTCACGCGGCTGACGCGGACCATGGCTGCGCGGATCCCCTTCTGGTGTCGCCGGGTGGGATGGCCGCCGGTTGCGCGGACGGCCCGGCCAAGGCCTCCCGACCGTCCCAGGCTCAGATTGTGATTCGCCGTCGGTAATCGCTAAGGAGCCGCTGGGGGTTTGGCCGCCGGAAGCCGCCGGGTCCATCAGACCTGGTGTACGCGCCGGCCGGCGGCGCCGGGGGCGGGGTGGCTCATCGGCCACCCCGGGCGCAGGCTGAGGCTGCGTCGCGTCTTCGCCGGGAGCGACCGTCGTTGGGTCTGGCCGACCACTCTCGTCGACCGGACCATCGCCGCTCGCCGGCGAGTGTTGCGCCATCTCGCGCGGCGGCCCGCGACGGCGGCGGCGATGACGGCGGGGTTTTGGCGCCTGAGCGTCGCCACGAATATCTCCCCGGGCGTCGGCCTGAGTGTCGTGAACTTTATCGCCCGCCGGTGGCGTCTCTTCCGCTGCCGTTTCGCCCGCCACTGCTGTTTCTTGCGAAGCTGCCGCCGGTGGGGGTCTCCGTCGCCGTCGCCGGCGGCGCGGCGGGTAGGCTTCGCCGTCTGCCGAGGAGGGGACAGGGGAACTGCCGCCGTCCGGAGCCTCGCCGGCGGTTGCACTCGGCGTTTCGGTCTCTACACTTGCCGCGGGAGTGCTGGGCTGATCGTCGGACGAATGCGGCATCGGGTCGTTTCCTCGAACGGCGATACGATTTCCTGTGACGGTACCACGACCAGCGGAGCGTCGCGATGTCAACTGCGCAAGATCAGAGCAAGATCAGAGTCGGAGCTGGTAATGCAAGGCCGAGCCCTTAATTCGAGCGTGATCGCCTCGAGCGTTATCGGTGGCGCGATGCTGCCCCACGCCCCGCAATTCTTTACGATGCCCGAAACCGAGGACCGCGATACGGTCGAGCGGGTGCGGGCGATGGCAGCCGAAATCGGCGCCAAACTGAAGGCCTTGACGCCCCAGCTTTGGATCATCTTTTCGAACGACCATGCCGAGCAGTTTTTCCATCAGGCGGCGCCGCCTTTCACGATTCATGTCGGGGACTCGGCCGAGGGCATATTCGCGGGCCGGAACTTCCGCTGGAAGGTTCCGAGCGAGATCGGTTTGGAGCTCGTCCGGCAGCTTTATCGGCAGGGCTTCGACCCGGCCTTCACCAGCGTTGCCAAGATCGACTACGCGATGGGCATCCCGCTCACCCATCTCGGTGTCGAGGACCCGGTCCTGCCGATCTGGGTCAATGCCTACCTGCCGCCGCAGCCGACAATGGAGCGCTGTTACGCCTTTGGCCAGGCGGTGGCCCGGATCGTTACCGCGATGGGGCTGAGGACAGCGGTCGTGGCGAGCGGCGGCATGTCGCATTTCCCCGGCACCGAGCGTTATCCTCACCCGGAGCTCGCCTGGGACGAGGCGGTCATGGCTCAGCTCTGCACCGGCAATCTGAAGTCGCTGATCGGCTGGGACGAAGCCGCGCTCGACGAGGCCGGCAATGTCGAGTTGCGCTGCTGGGCGGCAGCCGCCGGTGCGCTCGGCGAACGCAAGCCCGACATCGCCGCGCTGGAACCGAGCTGGCATCACAACTATGCTTCGCTCGGATTTTTCACTCCACCGCCCGACGACCCCGATCCGCATTATCCCTCGATCAAGCCGGAGCTGGTCGAGCTGACGACCGCTCTGCATGGATTGGCGCACGACGAACATCGGCGCGGCGAATATCTCGCCGACGCCGCAGGCTATGCCGACCATTTTCGGCTGACGCCGCCACAGCGGACCGCTTTGCTCGCGCTCGACACGCAAGCGCTGGTGAAGATGGGCGTCCATCCGCTGGTCGTATTCCTCGCCAACATGCAGGTCGAGCGGCAACGCAAGAGCTGACGGCAGGCCCTACTGGCTCAATACGAGCCCGCTGACGTTCAGCACAGCAATCGGGCGGGCGAGGCCCTTGAACGGAATATCGCCGAGATGCTGCAGCTCGGCTATTTTGTCGATCGCCGCCGCCACGCGCTGCGTCACCAGAATTTGGCCGTCTTTGGCTTCGGCGCAGAGCCGGGCCGCCAGATTGGTGACGGTGCCGATCGCGGTGTAGTCGAAGCGGCCCTCAAAACCGATCCGCCCCAATGTGGCATAGCCTTGGGCGATCCCGACGCCGAAGCCGATTTCATGTCCGCGTGCCGTCCATGAGCGAGCGAGCGAAGCTGCCGCGTCGCGCATATCGACCGCCAGCCGAACCGCGCGGAGGGCAGGATCAGGGCATGGCACCGGGTCGTTGAAGACCACAAGCATACCGTCGCCGGTGAAGCGATCGAGCGTTCCCTCGTAACGGTGGACCAGCGGTCCGAGTGCGCCGTGATACTCGCGCAAGACAGCCATCACGTCTTCCGGTTCCGCGGTCTCCGAAAAGGCGGTAAAGCCGCGCATATCGCAGAACAGCACGACGATGTCGCGCCGGTGGCTCTCGAGGATCGCCTCACCGCCGGAAGACACAATAGTGTGCGCGATCTGCGGCGCGAGGAACCACTTCAACCGGCCAATCCGTTCGATCTCACTGACCTGCACCGCAACCCTCTCTTCGAGGGTCTTGCTCCACGCGGCGAGCTCGGCCGCCTGTTCCTCGAGCCGCTGTGCCTGGGCCTGCACAGTATCGTGCAAGGCCTTGATGCGCAGCATCGCGCGCACCCGCGCCGACAGCGCGGCATGATCGACCGGCTTCGTCAGGTAATCGTCGCCCCCGCTTTCCAGCCCCGCGACAACGTCCGCGCCATCCGCTTTGGCGGTCACAAGGATCACCGGGATGAAGGGCAGCGAGGCGTCGGCCTTCAGCCGCTTGACGGTCTCGATGCCGTCCATCTTCGGCATCATGATGTCGAGCAGCACGAGGTCGGGCAGCAGCTCGCGGGTTTTTACCAGCGCCTCGACCCCGTCCCCGGCGCTCACGACCTCATAGCCCTGGCTTTCCAAGCGCATCTGCAGGATGTCGACGTTGTCCGTTACGTCGTCGACGACCAGTATCAGCGGCGGCTCACGCATTTGTGCCCCTTAAAGAAAACGCTTCACCGCAAAGGGCGCGAAGGATTCGCGAAGGACGCGAGCATTAGAGACCATTGACCATTCTGACAATGCCGTCACGCACAGGGGTTTGCTCGTCGTCCCCGCGAAAAGCGGCGATCCAGGACGACGGCCGAGACCCTTGCAGTCCTGGATTCCCGCTTTCGCGGGAATGACGGTGTGCTGTCACGCTTAGCGTGCTCTGCGAGCCCTTTGCGTCCTCTGCGTTAAAGCCTTTTCATTCCGGCAGGAATTCGCGGACTTTGGCGAGGAGCTGGCGCGGGCTGAAGGGTTTGGCGATATAGCCGTCGCAACCGGCTTCCCGGGTCTTGGCCTCGTCGCCGGAGAGGGCGTAGGAGGTCACTGCGACGATCGGCACCCGGGCGAGTTCGGGGATCGCACGGATCTGGCGCGTCGCCTCGTAGCCGTCGATGACCGGGAGCTGGATGTCCATCAGGATCAGGTCGGGGCGATGGGTCTGGGCCATTGCCACCCCCTCGGCGCCGTCCACCGCCTCGATCAGCTCGTAATCGAAGCTGGTCAACAGGTCGCGGATGATCTGGCGGTTGTCCTCGGTATCCTCGATGACCAGGATGCGCTTGCTCATGCAGCCTCCATCATTTCATCGACGTGGACCGGGAGCACGACCCGAAACGTCGAGCCTTGGCCCAATACCAAGTCGACCGAAATCGTCCCGCCCTGCATCTCGACCATACGCTTCGAGATCGCCAGACCCAGACCGGTTCCGCCCTTCTTGCGCGTATTGGAATTGTCGATCTGCTGAAATTCGCCAAAGATCCGTTCCTGATCGGCGTCGGCAATGCCCGGCCCGTTGTCGCGCACAGTCAGCACGAATTGGCCTTTGTCGACAATGGCGCGGATCACGACCTCGCCTTTATCGGTGAATTTGATCGCGTTGCCGACCAGGTTGAGGAGCACCTGCGAGACGCGGCGTGCGTCGCCGTGCGCCATCGGCAAGTCGTCCTGCAGCGCGGTGGTGAATATCAGCCCCTTCCCGGTGGCGAGCGGCTCGGTCGCTGTCACTACCGACTTCACCACCTCGGGCAGGTTGTAATCTTCGAGCGTCAGGGTCAGCTGGCCGGCCTCGATCTTGGCCAGGTCGAGCACGTCATTGATGAGCGCCAATAGATGCTTGCCATTGTTCTGGATGCGATCGAGCACACCGCGCGGCCGGTCCGGCAACACCCCGTAAATGCCGTCGACCAGCAACTCCGCATAGCCGAGGATCGCATTCAACGGGGTCCTGCAGCTCGTGGCTCATATTGGCGAGGAACTGCGATTTGTGCTGGCTGGCGAGCGCCAGTTGCTCGCTCTTGTCGGCAATCTCGCGGAAGAGGCGCGCATTCTGGATCGCCAGAACCGACTGGCTGGCGAGAGTCTGCATCAGCCGCACCGTCTCGGCCGGGAATTCGCCTGCCTCTTGCCGCATCAGAAGGATCGCCCCGAGGATGCGCTCGGCACCGACCAGCGGCACGATCAGCGCCGAGTGAAAACCGGCGGCGAGCGTGATGTCGCGCAGCGGGTAGCTCGCCCGCTGCGCGAGATCGGGGAGCTGAATCGGCACGCGGCGGGCCACCGCCTCGCCCATCGCGGTCTCGTTCTCGGCGACACGCAGCTCGCGCACCGAGTGTGCCAGCGCCTCGTCCCACCCCACCGCCTCGACCAGCCTGAACGCACGCTCTGCCCGGCTGTAGCGAAACACCGCCCCGGCATTCGCCCAGGTCACCCCGAGCGAGGCGTTGAGAATCGTCGACAGCACAATCCGCAGATCGAGCGTCGAGCTGACCGCCTGCCCGACTTCGCTCAGCATCTTCAGCTCGGCGACCGAGCTTCCGAGCTCGTTGGTGCGGGCGCGCAATTCGTTGAACAACCGGGCATTCTCGATCGCGATCACCGCCTGGTCAGCAAAGGTCCGGACCAATTCGATCTGCTTGTCGGAAAAGGGCTCGACCCGTTGGCGGGCCAGCACGATGACGCCGACCGGCACCCCCTCGCGGAGCAGGGGCACGCCGAGCATCGTCGGCGTCTTGGCGACGCGGAGGAAGTCGCCCCAGCTGTATTCCGGATCCAGCCGCGCGTCCGGAATGTGGACGACGCTGGCGGTCAATGCAGTGCGGCCCGCGACCGTGCCGCGCCCCGGCGAGACCGGATTCGCTTCGACGAGAGCTTTGGTTTCGGGCGAGAAGCCAACCGATGCCGCGACGCGATAAAGCTCGCCCTCGCGGCGAAAGATGAACGCCATCTCGGCTTCGCACAGCCGCGACGCGGTTCCCGCCAGCGTCTCCAGCACCGGCTGCAGGTCGAAAGTCGATTGGCTGATGACCTTGAGCACATCGCTCGTCGCGGTCTGGTATTCGAGCAACTCCTGAAGCTCGTCGGTGCGGGCGCGCAATTCGTTGAACAGCCGCGCGTTCTCGATCGCGATCACCGCCTGATCGGCAAAGGTTGCGACCAGCGCGATCTGCTTTTCGGTAAACGGCTCTACTTTGGAGCGGACGAGCGCGAGGACGCCGATAGGCGCATCCTCGCGCAAGAGAGGCACCCCCAGCATCGTCTTGAATTGGCCGAGCCGCTGTGACTCCATCCAGGTGTATTCGGGGTCGTTAGCCGCGTCTTCGATATTCACCGGCAGAAGTTGGAGTGCTGTCCGACCTACTAGAGTGCCGCGGCTTGGCGCTATCGGATGCCGCAGGATGAAATCCTTGTATTCCGCCGAGAATCCGAACGAGGCGACCATTCGATAGAGCCCATCCCGGAGCCGGAAGATGAAGGCCTTGTCGGCTTCGCAAATGTGCGCTGCCGTCTCGACCAAATTGTCGAGGACCGGCTGCAGCTCCGAACCCGAGCGGCTGATGACCTTGAGCACATCGCTGGTCGCGGTCTGGTATTCGAGCGACTCCTGCAGATCGCGCGTGCGCTGCTGCAGTTCGGTGATCAGCCGGACGTTTTCCATTGCGATCACCGCCTGAGCAGCGAAGTTCTGCAAGAGTACGATCTGCTTTTCGGAGAAGGGGCGGGGTTCCTGACGGTAAATAACAAAGTCTCCGAGAAACGCGTCGTCCTTGCGCAGCGGTACCGCCAGCAACGCACGACCACCACCGAGCTCAACCAGCGCGCGGCGGATTGGGTCGCCTAACTGATAGGCTTGCTCCGCCACAATATCTGAAATATGGACCACCGCCTCGCCGCTCAGCAGACGGCCATGCGCGCTATCAGGGCCTACCCGATGCGGAGCTTGGGTTAAAAACTCGGCAAATATGGGTGGTACGTTGTAAAGCGCGGCCGCGTGAACATAGGCGCCGTCATAGGTCCATAAGGTGCCGAATCCGGCGTCGCACAGGTGCATCGCCTTTTCGAGCATGGCATCGAACACCGGGGCCAGATCCCCGGGCGAGCTGTTGATGACCCCCAACACCTCGGCGGTCGCGGTCTGCTGCTCCAGGGCTTCGCGGGTCTCGGTAATGAGCCGCGCATTCTCCATCGCGATGACCGCCTGTGCCGCGAACGTCTTGAGCAGTTCGATTTGTGTTTCAGAAAACGGCTTGGCCTCGCGCCGGGCGACCGTAATCGCGCCGACAGGATTGCCGTCCAGCAGCATTGGCACCGAGAGGTGGGCGTGCATCCCCGACTGAACGATGCTTGGGAGCGCGTATTCAGGATCGGTAGCAATGTCGGCGACATGTGCGACCGCTCGAGTCAGGATGGCGCGCCCCGTTACGCTGCCTCGGCTGGGAGCGAGGGGATAGGTGGCCCGGAGCGCGTCAAGTTCGGCGGGCGAGCAATTGTAATGGGCCGCCAAGTGGCTCTGGGAGCCATCGAACCGGAAGACCGCCCCGCTGGCCGCTCCGCATAGCCGCGTCGCGCTCTCTGCGATTGCGTCAAAGGTGGGTTGCACGTCGCCGGGTGAAGAATTGATGACCCGCAAGACCTCGGCGGTCGCGGTCTGCTGTTCCAGAGCCTCGCGTGTTTCGGTGATCAGCCGCGCATTTTCCATTGCGATCACCGCCTGTGCGGCGAAATTCTGCAACAGCGCGATCTGCTTGTCGGTGAACGGTCGGACCTCCTGGCGGTAGACTGTGATGTAGCCGAGCAAGGCGTCGTCTTTGTGCAGCGCCACCCAAATTGCGCTCCGGACGCCGCTGGCCTCCACCATCTCCCTCCAACCCGCGGAGGTCCGATAACCCTCATCGCCGGGCGCATCGGCGAAGGTGACAACCCTTTCGCCCGCTAAAATTCGTCCCAAAGGGGAAGCGTCACTGTCCGGCCGGACGGGACCACGCTGCCGGACCCAATCGCTGAACTGTAGGTCGCCGTGCACGGCACCAAAATGAAGGCGCTCACCATCCCAGGTTCGGAGAATGCCAAAGGGCGCCTCGCACAACCGCGTTGCCTTTTCCAGCATTGCGTCGAACACCGGCGCGAGGTCGCCGGGCGAGGAATTGATGACCTGCAGCACATCGGCGGTCGCCGTCTGCTGGTCCAAAGCCTCGCGCGTTTCGGTGATCAGCCGCGCATTCTCCATCGCGATCACCGCCTGCGCGGCGAAATTCTGCAACAGCGCGATTTGCTTTTCGGAAAACGGCCGCAGCTCCTGGCGGTAGATCGTGATCACTCCGAGCACACGATCGTCTTTCCGCAGTGGCACTTGCAGCGCAGTGCGGGCGCCGCCGAGATCGACCAGCGCGCGCCGTTGCGGATCACCGGTTCGGTACGGCTCCTCGGACGCAAGGTCGATGTTATGGACGAGCTCTTCTCCGTGCAGAAATCGGTAGGGCGCCGTGCCGGGGCCGGGAATGACGGTCGTGTTCGCCAGGAACTCCGCATAGGCTGTCGGCACGTTCCGCAACGCGACCGCGACATAGCGGTCTTGGTCGAAAGTCCACAGCCCGCCAAAGGTCGCCTCGCACAGGCGCATCGCCTTATCGAGCATTGCATCGAACACCGGGGCGAGGTCGCCGGGCGAGCCGTTGATGACCCCCAGCACCTCGGCGGTCGCAGTCTGCTGGTCGAGCGCCTCGCGCGTCTCGGTGATCAGCCGCGCATTCTCCACCGCGATCACCGCTTGAGCCGCGAAATTCTGCACCAGCGCGATCTGCTTGTAAGAAAACGGGCGAACTTCTTGCCGATAAACCGAGAACAACCCCAGTAGGGCATCTCCCTTGCGTAGCGGCACAGACAAGAACGTGTGGATGCCAGCCAAGTCGACTGCGGCCACCACGAGCGGATCGCCGGATTGGTAAACGGATTCCGCGCCGAGATCGGCGATGTGAATCAACTGCTCCCCGCGCGCAATTCGGCTCACCGGTGTCTGCGGGCCGGGCTCGCATGCGCGGGCCACCTCGACATACGATTCGGGCATCCCGCGTATCGCCGCCGCGCGACATTGCTCGCCGTCAAAGACCCAGAAGGTGCCCGCAGCGGCCTGGCACAGGCGGGTGACTCTTTCGAGCATCGCGTCGAATACCGGCGCGAGGTTGCCGGGCGACGAATTGATGACCTGCAGCACCTCGGCAGTAGCGGTCTGCTGCTCCAAGGCCTCGCGCGTCTCGGTGATCAGCCGCGCGTTTTCCATCGCGATCACCGCTTGCGCCGCGAAATTCTGCAACAGCGCAATTTCTTTCTCGGAAAACGGACGGACTTCCCGGCGAACGGCGACGATCTGCCCGAGAAGCGTATCATCCTTGCGCAAGGGGATGCAAAGCAGAGTGCGGCTGCCAGCTTCGACGGCGGCCAGCACCGCGATCCCCGCCTCGGGCGCGACTTGGGTCAGATCGGGGATTTGGACAAACCGATCTCCCTCCAGCAACCGCTCCATCGGATGCCCGGGGGCTAGGCTATAGCCCTGCCGAAGTAGAGCGGCCAACGGCTCCGGATGACCGCGCACCGCAACGGCGCGGAATTGCTCCCCGTCGTAAGTCTGAAGACTGCCATGGGCAATACCGCACAGCGCCATGGCCTTGTCGAGCATCGCGTCGAACACCGGGCCCAGATCGCCGGGCGAGGAGTTGATGACCTGCAAGACCTCGGCAGTCGCGGTCTGCTGCTCCAAGGCTTCGCGCGTCTCGGTCAAGAGCCGCGCGTTTTCCATTGCAATGACCGCCTGCGACGCAAAATTCTGCAGCAGAGCGATCTGCTTGTCAGTGAAGGGGCGCACTTCCTGGCGGAATACCAAAATCGCGCCGAGCACCACCCCTTCCTTGCGCAGGGCCACTGCGAGCCAGGTTCGAATGCGCCGCAGGTCGGTCCGTTCCCTGACCGCCGGATCGTCACGATAGTCGTCGGTCTCCCGGACGTCGACGACATGAACCACACGCTCCCCGCGCGCGAGCGGCTCATATAATCCGTGCGGCTGTATCGGGCCGAGTTCTCGTACCCGTGCGAGAGCAGACGGATCGGCGCCGTGATCCGCAACGAGGTGGAACAATTGGCCATCAAAGATGCGAAGCGTTCCCTCAGCGGCCTCACATAACTTCATCGCCTTTTCTACGATCGCCTCGAACACGGGGGCGAGGTCGCCGGGCGACGAATTGATAACCTGCAATACCTCGGCGGTCGCGGTCTGCTGCTCCAAGGCCTCGCGCGTCTCGGTAATCAGCCGCGCATTCTCCATCGCGATGACCGCCTGCGCCGCGAAGTTCTCGAGCAGCGCGATCTGCTTGTCGGTAAACGGCCGCACCTCCTGGCGGAAGACCAGAAACATCCCCACGAGCGCTGCATCTTTGCGCAGAGCGACGGCGAGACCGGTCCGGGCGCCGCCGAGCTCGACCAAGGCGCGCCGAGTTCGGGTCGCCCGATAGGGTCAGCTCGTCGGCGGCAAAGTCGGCAACTGCATGGAAGCGCTGCCCGGCAAGAATGCGTGCGGGGCCGCTTCCGGGAGCAAATGTAAAAGGCGTGCGCGACAGGTGTTCCGCGTAGGGGGCCGGGACCCCGTGCATCGCCGCCGGCCGGAAGCACTCGCCATCGAACGTGCACAATAGGCCGAAGGCGGCCTCGGAAAGGCGGACCCCCTTTTCCAGCATCGCATCGAACACCGGGGTGAGGTCGCCGGGCGAGCTGTTGATATCCTGCAACAACTCGGCGGTCGCGGTCTGCTGCTCCAAGGCCTCGCGCGTCTCGGTGATCAGCCGCGCATTCTCGATCGCAATGACCGCCTGCGCGGCGAAGTTTTGCAAAAGCGCGATCTGCTCGTCAGAAAACGGCCGCACATCGCGGCGGTAGATTACGAATGCGCCGAGTAGCGCGACCTCCTTCCTCAAAGCCACCCAGATTGCGGTACGCGCCCCGTATTCATCGGCCAACCGTCGCCGCGTCGCGTTACCCGATCGGTAAACATCGTCAGCCGTGATATCCGCGATATGGACGACCCGAGCGCCCTCAATCAGGTCATAAAGCGCCATTCCCGGTGTCGCTGTCGTGGGTACCGGTCCGGGCTCGTAACCGCGCCAAGCGGCCGCGCGGAAATAGACGCCGTCAAAGGTGACCAGCTGACCGAAGCTCGCGTCGCACAGTGTGAGTGCTTTAGCGAGCATCGAGTTCGAACACCGGCGCGAGGTCGCCGGGCGAGGAGTTAATGACCTGCAGCACCTCGGCGGTCGCGGTCTGCTGCTCCAAGGCCTCGCGCGTCTCGGTTATGAGTTCGAGCGTTCTCCATTGCAATGACCGCCTGCGCTGCGAAATTCTGCAGCAGCGCGATCTGCTTGTCGGTGAACGGCCGGACCTCCTGACGGTAGATTACGATAATCCCGAGTAAGGTCTCGTCTTTCTTCAGAGGCACGGCGAGACCCGTTCGTGCCCGGCCGAGCTCAACGGTGGCGCGGCGTAACGGGCTTTGGGTATGCGCTGAAGAGATTGCGAGATCTGGCACGTGCACGTAGCGGTGGCCGCGCGCAATATCGCCGAGCGCTGCCGAATCCGCGAGTTCTGTTGGGTGGGTAAGAAATTCGGCGTACTCCGCAGGCACGTCGTGCAACGCCGCTGCGCGGAACCGCTCGCCATCATAAGTCCACAATATGCCGAACCCTGCCTGGCATAGGCGAGTTGCCTTTTCGAGCATTTCGTCGAACACCGGGGCGAGGTCGCCGGGCGAAGAATTGATGACACCCAATACCTCCGCGGTCGCGGTCTGCTGGTCGAGCGCCTCCTTGAGTTCGGCGGTGCGATCCTCGACTTTTTTTTCGAGGTCGGCGTAGGACTTTTGGAGGTCCGCCGCCATGCGGTTGAAGTCGCCGGCGAGGTCTTCGAGCTCGTCGCCGGTATGGATATCGATATGGCGGTCGAGCTCGCCGGCGCCGATCCGCGCGGCGCCAGCCTGCAATTCCCGGATGGGCACGGTCATGCGGCGCGCGAGGAGCAGTGCCGCCAATGTCGCCAGGACAAGGGCGACGGCGAGCAATGCGGCGGTACGCAACATCGAGCCGTAAAGCGGCGCCAGAGCCTCGTTCAGCGGCAATTCGACAAACACGGTCCAGCCGAGCGGCGCGATTGCGGCATGCGCGGTCAATACTGCCTTGGTGTCGATGCCTTTGGCGACCATGACCGCCTGATCGGTCGGCCGCCCCCACCCTGACCCTCCCCCGCTCGCGGGGGAGGGAAGGGAGGGGGCCTCGGCTCGCGCCGCCGCGACTTGCGGCAGGGCGGCGAGGTCGGTATTGCGCAGCACGAGGCTGATGTCGGGATGGGCGATCAGCCGGCCGTCGCGGTCGACGACATAGGCGTAGCCGCCCTGCCCGATCTTGAGGCCGGTGATCACATCCCAGATCAGCTTCAGATTGACCTCGGCGACCGTGACGCCGGCATTGCGTCCGGCGCGGGCCAGCGCCACGGTCATATACGGCTCGGATTCCTTGCGGAAGTAGACCGGGCTGAACCACACCCGATGCTGGCGCGCCTCGATAAAGCTCGGCGACCCGGAGTAGTCCTTTTCGCTGGCGACTACATCCATCGCCAGCCGCGACACCTTGAGCTGCTCCTTGCCCGTGTCGTCGAGCTGGATCAACTCGGTGATCGCCGGCACTTGGCGCAACAGGCGCACATAATCGAAACGGCGCTGCTCGAGCGGACTGGCCGCCCATTGCGGCGCCGTGGTCCACCCGAGCTGGCGCTCGATCTCGTCGACGAACTGCTCGATGCGGCGCGCCGCCGACCCGGCCTTTTCCTGCTGGATGCGGAACAGCGCCGCCTTGTTCTCCTCGTAGCCGAACCAAAAATCGAGCGCACTGTTGAGCAGCAGGACGAGGCTGACCAGCCCGACGATCAGCAGCACATATTTGCGGAAGAGCCGCCCGCGCGGCTGCGCCGTCACCCCGCCGCCCGCGCTTTCTTGGTCGGACGGTCGGCGCCGTGTTCCCAACAGTCCAAGCGGAAGCCAGCCCATCCGCGAAGAGCTGCGCGCGGCGTCAGTCATCGGTCACCGCGTGGGCATGAGCTACCGGCATCGGACGACAATCAGGTCGAATTCCGCGACGATCATACCGCATACGTAACGCGATTGACATCCGCCCGCGGCTCAACCGCCCTAGACGACGCGGATTAACCTTATTCTATGACCTGACCGGCGCGCGCGAGCAGCGTTTGCGGCGGTCGAGCCGACGCCCGGGAATCCCGCTGAGCGTTGATGACCTGAAGCGGATCAGCGGGCCAGTATCGGGCTCATCTGCTCTTCCTGCACCGAATAGCGCTGTTCGAATGCAGTGAAGCCCGCCTCAAGGGCTCCAAAGCGACCTTTCATCTCGCGCATTTCGATTTCAAGGCTGCGCATTCGAAGTTCGAGGTCGTGCAGACGATCTTGACTGTCGCGACGCTCGCGCCGAGTAGTGGCGTCTCATTCGATGACCTCGTCGGCGCGGGCGAGGATAGTGGGCGGGATCGTCAGGCCGAGCGCGCTGGCGGTTTTGAGGTTGATGGTCAGATCGAATTTGCGCGGCGGCTCGACCGGCAGGTCGGCCGGTTTTGCCCCCTTGAGGATCTTGTCGACGAAGCCGGCGGCGCGGCGGAACAGCTCGCTGTAGTCGGCGCCGAACGACATCAATCCGCCGCCGACCGCGAAGACGCGGAAGGAGTAGATCGCGGGCAGCCGCGATGCCGCGGCGAGCGCGATAAGTTGGGCGCGTTTGGCCGGGCCCAGCGGGCCGGAGGCCACATAGACGGCCTCGCAGCGCTCGCCGCGCAACCGCGCGAAGGCGAGTTCGAGGGCGGTCCCGGTCGCCGCCTCGAGCATCAACGGCTCGATCTTCATCTGCGCGGCATTGGCGCGGATGTCCCGGAGCTTTTGTTCCAGGCCAGGATCTTCCCTGACGATGACCGCAACCCGGCGCAGCCCGGGAACCAGTTCCTGAAGCAGCTGCAACCGCTTTGCGATCACCTCGGACGAAGACAGAGAAAGGCCCGTGACGTTGCCGCGCGGTTGCGCCAGGCTCGCCACGACGCCGAGGGCGACGGGATCGTCGACGCCGACCAGGACGATCGGGATCGTCGCGCTCGCACGCGTTGCGGCGAGCGTGGCCGGCGTCCCGCCGGTGACCAGGATGGCGACGCCGGAGCCGATCAGCTCCTTGACGATGCCGGGCAACTGCTCGGCGCGCTCCTCGGCCCAGCGGTCGACAATCGTGATGTTGCCGCCGTCAGTCCAGCCGAGCGCGGCGAAATTTTCGCGGAATGCGTCGAGCCAGCCCTGGTTGTCCTGCCGCAAGCCCACCTGGACAAAGCCGATGCGCGGAGTATTGGTCTCGGCCAAGACCCGGTTCCGGGTCATCGCCGTGCCGGCGGCGAGCAACAGCAAGTCGCGCCGCCTCACTTGACGGCTCGCGCCATGCATATGGCGATAATCGGCCCGCGGAACGGGATCAGCTCTCCGCGCCTCACTCGATGCCTCGTCTGCGGTGCGTTGAACGCATAAAGCGGAATGACCGAGACTTCGCAGGATAACACGACCGGCGCCGCCGCCTCGATACTTCTGCCTACCGCGACGAGCCATCTGAACGGGCAGGCAGGTACCCCGGGTGCGACCAATGCAGTCTTGTGGCTGGTCGGACAGGATCTCGATTATCGCCGTCTGAACCAACCATCCATCATCGATCAGATTCGCAATGCCCGCGACACCGCGCTTGCCGCATTGAAATCCTCCATCGACGCAGTCGCCAATAAAATCGAGCTCGCCACCAGCCCAGACGAAGCTGCGCTTAACCAACGGCTTGATGATCTGACGAACCAGCGCGACGCCATCGAAACCGCGGCCACCGATGCGGTTCTCGCTCTACCCGAGGTCATTGCGGCGGCCGCCGCCCTGAACACGCTGGCAGCGCAAATGAAGACCACCGCCCAGCAACTCCCTGCGGTCACCAATGTGCTGACCACGACCGCAACAGTTTTGGCCCTTGGTGAGCAATTCTCTGGGGCGCTCGCTAACGCGAGGTGATCAATGCTGACCTCCAGTCTGAGCACCGCCGAGCGAGGGACCTGCAGCCCCGGCGCCGACCGCCGAGGCGGGGGCGGAATTTCCGGCCGCGCCTGGTCCGGCCCATAACTGCGCCCAGTACGCGTTCTGTTCTGGCGGTAATTGCAGGTTGGCGTTGTTGCCGTCGTACATCGTGCCGGTCTGTCCGATGACCGTCGGATGCTGCGCACCCTGCGGTGCGCCGCCTTGCGCGAAGGCGGACATCGCCGCAGCGGCCAGAATCGCTGTCGCAATAACAATGGCTTTGGTCATGCACTGCACTCCGTTCGCGGCTAAGGCGCTTGCGCCGGGCCATGCAGCGTCTGCCGCATCTTGCCAACTTCGCTGGCGGAAACGGCAGGCGCGGCATTACCCCATGCATTGCGGATGTATGTGACCACTGCCGCCACCTCGGCATCGGACAGCCGCCAGGCGAGGGACGGCATTGCCGGACCGGTCGGAGCGCCGTCGGTGGCGACGGCGCGCGAGCCTTCCAGAACAACGCGGATAAGGCTGGTGGCCTGTGCCTGTTGCACGAGCGGCCCCCCGGCAAGGCGAGGAAAGATCCCCACAATCCCTACGCCTGCCACCGTGTGGCAGGCGGCACACTGATTATTGTAGATCGCCTGCCCCTGCTGCATCGCAGGATCCTGCGCAGAGACTGGCTGCGTCGGTTCGCTGCCGCCGGGTGGCAGGTCCTTCAGGTAAACGGCGATCGCGCGCAGATCGGCATCGGTCAGATGCGAGGTGGAGTGGGTGATGGCATCTGCCATTGGTCCGGAGCCAATATCATAGCTGTTACGCCCGGTTTTGAGGTAGAGCGCAATGTCGTCGACGGTCCAGTCGCCGACGCCGAGGCGGGGGTTCCCGGTTATGTCCGGCGCGTACCAGTTCTGCAGCACCGAGCCCTGCATCGCGCGGCCGTTCTCGTCGCCGCCCATCGCGTTCTTCGGCGTGTGGCACAAGCCGCAGTGCTCAGCACCCTCGACGAGATAAGCGCCGCGGTTCCATTCCGCCGGTTTGCCGGGGTCGGGCTTGAACTCGCCCGGTCTGAAATAAAGCGCGTTCCAGCCGATCATGGCTTCTCGCTGGTCGAACGGAAACGGCAGCTGGTTCGAATGTACCTCATTGCGGACGGGTTGCACCGTATCCAGATAGGCGCGGATCGCGATGACGTCCCCCCGCGTCATCTTTGTGTAGTAGGGGTAGGGCATCGCCGGATAGAGATGGTCGCCGCTGTGCCCGATGCCGTTTTGCACTGCATCGACAAATTGGTCGTCGGTCCAGCCTCCGATCCCGGTTGTCAGATCCGGCGTGATGTTCGGGGCAAGCAGGATGCCGAACGGCGTTTCGAGGGCGCCGCCGCCGGCGAAGGGTTGGCCGCCCTTCGCGGTGTGGCAGGCGGTGCAGTCGGCGGCCGTTGCCATGTAGCGGCCGTGCTCGATCACCTCGAACGCCTGCTTGTCCGGATCCTGCGCGCGCACCGCCGCATCGCCGATCAGGAGCAGCGCAGCGGCAAGGAGGAGCCGCATTGCGGTGGTGCGTGCTTCGAGACGCGCCCCCTGGGCGCTCCTCAGCATGAGGTATTTCTTTATCGCACCAAGAACATTCCTCATCCTGAGGAGGCCGCGAAACGGCCGTCTCGAAGGACGCACGGCATTCCTCCAGTGCAATTCAAATTCCTATACAGGCTCTCATGCGTGGACCAGCGGTCCCGGGTTTTTCAGGTATTGCTTGTGGATCGCGTCGAGCGACCAGTAAGTCAGCGCTCCGATAGTGCCGGTTGGATTGTAGCCGGCATTCTGCGGAAAGTTGGTGGCGCCGGTCACGAACAGATTGTGCACGTCCCAGCTCTGCAGATAGCGGTTGACGGCGCTGGTCTTCGGGTCGGTGCCCATGATCGCGCCGCCGCAGGTATGCGTGGTTTGGTACGGCACGATGTTGAAGTGGCCGGTACGCGGCAGTTTGACCATTTGCCGTGGCCCCATCCGCTGTACGATTTCGGCGAGCCGGTCGGTCAGGAATTGCGACATTTTGAGTTCGTTCGGGTGGAAGTCGAAGGTCAGCCGCATCAGCGGGCGGCCGAACCGATCCTTGTAGGTCGGATCCAGATCGAGGCAGCAGTCACGATAGCTGTAGCAGCCGCCGTGCGCGGCCGGCAGGATCGTGCTGAGATAGTTGTCCTTGACCGCCTTCTTCCACGCGGCACCCCATTGCGGCGTGCCCGGCGGCGTCGGGGTCGTCCCGATCGGGCGCCCGTTTGTCTGCACCATTCCCATGTAACCGCCGCCGACGAAACCGTAGGGCGAGTGGTCGAAATTGTCGCCGTTGAACTCGTCGATGCACATGCCGATCGCGCCGGCGGCAATGAAGGTGTTGAAAATCTTGTTGTCGAAGAACGCCTCTACGCTGGACGTGACCTGGTACGAGAAATTCCGGCCGATCACCCCGTTGCCGGTGTTCGGGTCATAGGGCTGGCCAATGCCGGAGAGCAGCAGCAGCTGCACATTGAACATCTGGAAGGCGCAGAGAAACACGATCTCGGCCGGCTGTTCCCACTCGCGGCCATGCGTATCGGCATAAGTGACGCCGGTAGCCCGCTTGCCGGTATTGTCGAGGTTGATCCGCGTGACCTCGCATTCGGTACGCGCCTCGAAATTTGTCCGCCGCATCAATAGAGGCAGGACCGTCGTCTGCGGGCTCGCCTTCGAGTAATTGCCGCAGCCGAACCGCTCGCAGAAGCCGCAATAGGTGCAGGGGCCGAGCGTGACGCCGAGCGGGTTTGTATAGGCTTGGGAGAGGTTGCCGGAGGGTTGCGGGAACGGGCTGTAGCCCATCTCTTTCGCCGCTTCGGCCCACAGCACCGGCCCATAGGGCTGCCTTTGGGCAGGCGTCGGATAGGGACGCGATCGCGGTCCTTCGAAGGGGTTGCCAAACGGCTGCTTCTGTCCTTTGAGGTTTCCGGCGGTTCCCGACGTGCCGCACAGATATTCGAACGTGCCGAAGTGCGGCTCGAGCTCGTCGTAAGTAACGCCCCAGTCCTGGATGGTCATGTCCTCCGGCAGGAATTTCGCGCCGTAACGCTGCGTGAGATGCGTCTTCAGGACGAAGTCGCTCGGCAAGAAGCGCCAGGTCTGCCCATTCCAATGCACGCCCGCGCCGCCCACGCCATTGGGCATCAGAAATGCGCCCCAAGTGCGGATCGGCAGCGCCGTCTGACTCATATTATTACGAAAGGTAAACGTGGTCTGCGCCGGCCGCACGAACAAATCGTGCCGCACGGCATAGCGCAGCTCGTCGGGCGAATAGCTGGGAGGAAAATCGGTAGCGGTGTCACGCCACGGCCCGCGCTCGATCGCGACCACATTGAAGCCCGCTTTGGTCATCGATTCGGCGATGATCGAGCCGGTCCAGCCCAGGCCGATAATGACGATGTCGGTTGCCGGCAGCTTTGTCGCCATCACCTTACTCCTTGTTCGTTGCCGCTGTGACGGTTGCGGCGGTGACCACGTCGTCCATCTTTATCGCCGTTCTCTCCGAAAGACGGGGCTGGCCGGCGGAAGCAACCGGCCATTGCTCGTTCAAGCCACGCGATGCACTGGGTCGGTCCCCTTCAGCAGCACCGCATCCAAATCATCCAAAGCGCGGTTCCCCATGGCATTGCGCGTCTCGATCGTGGCGCTGCCGAGATGCGGCAGTAGCGCGACATTCTCCAGTGTGAGATAGCCGGGATTGACGTTCGGTTCGCCGTCAAAGACATCCAACCCGGCGGCTCGGATGTGGCCGGATTTCAGTGCCGCAATCAGCGCCTCGTCATCGACCGAGGGCCCGCGACCGGTATTCATCACGATGGCGCCCCGCCTCATGGTGGCTAGCCGCGCCGCATTCAGCCATTTTCGCGTCTCCTCCCCACCCGGCATATGCATCGAGAGGACGTCGATGGTCCGCAGGAAGTCGTCGTCGCTGTCGTGATAGATGGCGCCCTGCTCCAGCGCCGGCGGCAGGCGATTGAGGTCGCGGTAATGGATTTCCATACGGAAGCCGCGGGCCATGCCCGCCAGTTCCCGCCCGATCCGGCCGAAGCCGAGGATGCCGAGCTTTTTGCTCTCCAAAGTCACCCCCAGGAGCTGGGTGGGCCCCCAGCCTTCCCATTGCCCGGCGCGGACGATCCGCTCCCCCTCCCCGGCGCGGCGGGCGGCCATCAGCATCAGGGTGAAGGCGCACTCGGCCGTGGCGAAGGAGAGCACCTCCGGCGTGTTCGTCACCACGATGCCGCGCGCCTTGGCGGCGGTGGTGTCGATATGATCGTAACCGACGCTGAAGGTGGCTATGATCTTCACGCTGGGCGGCAGCGTATTGACGCACGCGGCATCGAAACTATCCCCGGGAGCACCCAGAATGCCCGCGGCGCCGGCCTCCCCGGCGCGGCGGGCGATCTCGGCCCCGTGCCTCGCCCAGGGCGCGTCCTGTCGGTTTAGGCGGGCATCGTAATCGCGGGCGGCGCGCGCCTCGATCGCCTCGGGCAGCTTGCGGGTGACGAGTAGGACGGGCTTCGCCATAACACCTCTCCTTGCAGGTTCTGGGGAAACACCGTAGGGGTCACTCCGCGTTCGGCGCACTGTCACGGTTGCAGTGGGGACGACGCACTACGCCTGCCAATGCTGATCGGCGGGTGCGGATAGCGCTCATTGTGCCGCTCGACCCAGTCGCGATAGTCGTACTGCGCGCCGGGGAAGCCGATCATCTTCCACGCCGCCATGTCGCGGTTGCCGCCATAGATCGGGTCGGCGAAGAAGCCGTAGCGCGTATCCTGCAGCAATATCTCGAAAAACGGCGTCGCACTCGTCCCCTGCAATTGCAGCGCGCCGTTCTCCATTGCCGCAATGATCCGGTCCTTCTCGGCGTCCGGAAGCTGCGCATAGGTCTTGCCGGCGTAGTTGGCGCGACAGAATGCATCGAGCGCTGCGAGCATGCGGCGATAGAGCTGCGCTGGTGTCGACGACGCCTGCAGACCCTGCTCCGGCGTCGCTTGCAGGAAGGGCGGACTCATGTAGAGGCCTTGGGCGCGGCCGTAAGCGCCGGCCAATTGGCGGTCGATAAAGACGGTGCATCCGCAGTCCTTGCCGCCAGGGGTTTCCGGATCGGGCGGGATCAACCGATCCACCAAAGCCTCGACCGCGGCCCCTTCCTCGGGTGTCAAGAACACCCATGGCCCCGGCTTGACCGCCTGGGGAGGATCGCCGGCGAACGGCCGCCAGGGCATTCCGGTGCCGCCCCCCAGGGTTCGTGCGCTTGCCGCTCGCGTGATCAGCAGCAACGCGGTCGACGCTAGCAACGCCCGTCGGCTGGTCAGGGTCGGCGACTGCCTAACATTCAGATTTACGGGACCGCATAATGAAGCGCTGACGGGTGCCGAGTTCGTGGACATGGCTTTCCCCTCATTATCTGCGGCCTTCAGGCCATCGCCGATCTGGCGTTCGCGATCGAGTTCCCGCATCTCGAGCAGAACCAAATGAATAGGCGTTAATTACCGTAAAAGTCGAGAAGACCGCGCACCCGAGAAATGGCGCGAGCCAGCGCCCGCTTAGGCGCCGCGCCCCGCAGTCTGCGCCGGGCGACCGTGGACATGCACATGCCGGCCGCCCGCTTGTTCGAGAATGCGCGTCGCCGTCAGTTCGCGCTCCGAATCCTCGCAGCGCACCCATAAGAGCGCTGCCCCGGCATGCAGCGCCGCCTGGAAATCCTCGGCGTGGCGCGGCGCAGTGTAATCGTCGAACAGCTCCTTCAGGGCCGCGCCGCCGAGACCGGCGCCGACGAGCGCGGCGACCGTCGCGGCGATCGGCCCGCCCGACAGCAGGATGATGCCGGCGACAGTCAAGGGCGCAATGTATTTGATCTCGTCGGCGAGACCGGCCGGCAGCAGTTTCGGCTCGCGTGCGGGAGGCTCGCCAGCGGCGGCCAGCGAATCGTGCGAGGCCAACACCGAAAGATCGGCCGTGTCGAACCCGGCAGCGAGCAGGTTCGCAACGGCGGGGTGGAAGTGCTCGCGGTCGGGAAACGAGGCGACCGCCTCGCGAATGACCGGAAAAGACGGCGAACTCTCGGCCATGCCGATCCTCTCTTTCGTGCTCGGGCGCTCCCCATGCTACCGTCAAACACCCGCAAGCGTCGCCCCTCGCCGATGAACGAATATTCCCCTCCGGCGCCCTCGCCGGTGATGGCCCAGTATCTGGAGATCAAGGAAGCGAACCCCAGCTGCCTGTTGTTCTTCCGGATGGGGGATTTTTTCGAGCTGTTTTTCGACGACGCGGTCGCCGCGGCAAGGGCGCTCGACATCGCGCTGACCAAGCGCGGCCGGCACGAGGGGGCTGACATCCCGATGTGCGGCGTCCCGGTCCACACCGCCGAAACCTATCTCGCGCGGCTGATCCGCGCCGGGTTCAAGGTCGCGATCTGCGACCAGATCGAGGATCCTGCCGAGGCGCGGCGGCGCGGTGGCAAGGGACCGGTGCGGCGGGCGGTCACCCGCGTCGTGACCGCCGGCACCCTCACCGAGGAGGGTCTCCTCGATGCGCGCCGGCACAATTATCTCGCCGGTATCGCCGAGGCGGGGGGCGCGATGGGGCTCGCCTGGCTCGATTTGTCGACCGGCGACTTCGCGCTGATGCCGACCAGCGAGCCGACCCTCGCCGGCGATCTCGCCCGCCTCATGCCGGGTGAGATCCTGCTGCCAGAGCGACTGCTGACCCGCCCGGCACTTTTCGAGCTGCTCGCCGAGTGGAAGCCGGCCCTGACGCCACTGCCCAATCCCCGCTTCGAGAGCGAAGCCGCGCGCCGCCGACTGCAGGAATTCTACGGAGTCGGCGCGCTCGACGGGTTTGGCGGCTTCGGCCGGGCAGAGCTCGCCGCCGCCGGTGCCCTCGTGGATTACGTCGGGCTGACCCAGCAAGGGCGGGCGCCGCACTTGCAGCCGCCGCGCCAGGTCATGCCAGCTTCGGTCATGCAGATCGATGCGGCGACCCGCCGCAATCTCGAACTGATGGCAACCCTCGCCGGTGAGCGCAAGGGCAGTCTCGTCGCGACGGTCGATCGGACCGTAACCGCTGCCGGCGCCCGCCTCCTCGCCGATCACCTCGCGGCGCCGCTGACCGAGCCTGCCGCAATCGCGGCGCGTCTCGATGCCGTCGAGTTCTTTGTCGACCACCCGGAGCTGCGCGAGGCCTTGCGCGAGCGGCTGAAGCGCTGCCCCGACATCGAGCGGGGTTTGACGCGCCTCAGCCTCGGCCGCGGCGGCCCGCGCGACCTTGCGGCATTGTGCCAGTCGCTGGGGGAAACCGCGGCCTCGCGCGACATGCTGGCCGAGCCGGGTTTCGTGCCGCTGCCCGAGCGGCTCGCTGCAGCGCAGCGGGGGCTCGGCGAGCACGGTGTCCTCGTCGAGCGCCTCCGCCGTGCGCTCACTGCCGAATTGCCGCTCTTCGCCCGCGACGGCGGGTTTATTGCCGCCGGATATTCGGACGAGCTCGACGAATGGCGCGGCTTGCGCGACGAGAGCCGCCGCATGATCGCGGCATTGCAGGCGCGCTATGCCGGTGAGACGGCGATCGGCATGCTGAAGATCCGCCACAACAACGTCATCGGTTATTACATCGAGGTGTCGGCGAACCATGCCGGCAAGCTCGGACCGGAGTTCATCCACCGCCAGACGATGGCGGGCGCGCAGCGCTACACGACGGCCGAATTGGCCGACCTCGAAACCAAGATCGCCAGTGCCGCCGAGCGGGCTTTGGCATTGGAATTGCGGCTCTACGAGGATCTCGTCGGTGAGGTGATGGCCCGCCGCGCCGAGATCGCTGCCGCCGCGGCGGCGCTCGCCACACTCGACCTCGCGGCGGCGCTGGCCGAGCTTGCGGCTGGCGCGCTCTGGGTGCGGCCCGTAGTCGACGAGACCACCGCCTTCGAGATAGTGGGAGGGCGTCATCCGACTGTCGAGGCGGCGCTTGGCGCCCGCGGCAATGGCGGGGCCTTTGTCGCCAATGACTGCGTCCTGGCGGAGGACCGGATCTGGCTCGTCACCGGCCCCAACATGGCCGGCAAGAGCACGTTTCTGCGGCAGAACGCGCTGATTGCGATCCTGGCGCAGATGGGCTCCTATGTGCCCGCCCGCTCGGCGCGGATCGGCATTGTCGATCGCCTGTTCAGCCGGGTCGGCGCCGCCGACGATCTCGCGCGCGGCCGCTCGACCTTCATGGTCGAGATGGTCGAAACCGCGGCGATCCTGAACCAAGCAGGTCCGCGTTGCTTTGTCATTCTCGACGAGATCGGCCGCGGCACGGCGACCTTCGACGGCCTCTCGATCGCCTGGGCCACTCTCGAGCATCTGCACGAGGTCAACCGCTGCCGCACCCTCTTCGCGACGCATTACCACGAATTGACCGCGCTCGCCGCCAAGCTCCCCGCGCTCGCCTGCCACACGATGCGGGTCAAGGAGTGGAAGGGCGATGTAGTCTTTCTGCACGAGGTCGGCCCCGGCACCGCCGACCGCTCCTACGGCATCCATGTCGCCAAGCTCGCCGGCTTGCCGAAGGCCGTGACGGCCCGCGCCGAGGAGGTGCTCTCCGTCCTCGAAAAGGGCGAGCAGGGCGGCGCCCTCGCGCGCCTCGCCGACGACCTGCCACTCTTCAGCGCCGCCCGCCGCCGCGCCGAGCCGCCGCCACGCGAATGCGCCGCCGAGGCCTTACTGCGTGACACCCGCCCCGACGAGCTGACCCCGCGCCAGGCACTCGACCTGATCTACCGGCTGAAGGCGTTGGCGGCGGAATAAGGCCTCACTCGTACCTCCACCTTCCCCTGTTACACCTCCAGTGCGGCAGGGGAAGGGTGGAGCAAGCGCTGCTGCGCAGAAAAAGGAGCGCTCAGTTGCCGCCCAAGAATGCGAGCTGCGCGACTGCGGTTTGCCCGGCTTGCGGTGGCATGAGGCGGACATAATATTCGTTCACCATATTCTCGCCCCCACCATTCGGCCACCCTAGCACCTCGAGCCTCGCGTATGCCTCCCGCCCGGCAGCAAGATCGACAGTAGCGGTCTGGCTGGGATCAAGATTATCCGTGAAGCTCGGGGCGGCAATAACGTAGTGCCCGGGCGGAACGTTGCGGTAGAAGGCCCTGCCCAGTGTCTCGAACCCGACCCTAACGCCGTTCAACATTATCGGCTCCATCTCGGGATAGTTGAGCGGGCTGGCGGGCTGCGAACCGCGGTAGATCCAAACGCGGGCCTGGCCCGGCGGGATCGGCGGGATAACGACCGAGCTCGTCGTCGGCTGTTGGGCATCGGCATTCACCGCTGCGAATAGAACAAGCGCCGCGGCGAATGACGATAGCCGCGGGACGATATGCAGGTTTGTCGGCATTTTACTATTCCATCTCCGTTGGTTTGCACGAGTGCGCGTTTTCGCGCAAATTCCTACGGGCACTGCTTCTGCAGACGTTGAGCATACCGGCGGAATTGTGCAGATCGGTCGAACGCGCGACCGGTATCTAGTTCGCGTTGATCAACAGACGATCAAATAAAACTAATGAAATCTAAAAGAACCTCGTCGCTTACGAAATTTCCTAAATTAATCTAACAGCCGGTCGTATTGAGCAGACTCAGTCGTATACTTCTTCGAGATGTTTTCACCGTCACCCTAGGAACCGTCATGTCAACTACGAAGGTTTTCACCAATGCCACCGGCGCGCCGGTCGCCGACAACACTAACATCCTGACCGCCGGTCCGCGCGGTCCGGCACTGCTGCAAGACATCTGGCTGATCGAGAAGCTGGCTCACTTCGACCGAGAAGTGATCCCCGAGCGCCGCATGCATGCCAAGGGCTGGGGCGCCCACGGCATCCTTACGGTGACACATGACATCACCCGCTTTACCAAGGCGCAGATTTTCAGCGCGATCGGCAAGCAGACGCCGATGTTCATCCGCTTCTCGACCGTGGCCGGCGAGCGCGGCGCCGCCGACGCCGAGCGTGATATCCGCGGCACGGCAATCAAGTTCTACACCGAGGAGGGCAACTGGGATATCGTCGGCAACAACACGCCGGTGTTCTTCCATCGCGACCCGCTGCGTTTTTCCGATCTCAACCACGCGATCAAACGCGATCCGCGCACCGGAATGCGCAGCGCCGACAATAATTGGGATTTCTGGACATTGCTGCCAGACGCGCTGCACCAGGTCACGATCACCATGTCGGAGCGCGGCATCCCGAAGAGCTTCCGCCACATGAACCTCTACGGCAGCCATACCTTTTCGATGATCAATGCGGCGAACGAGCGCGTCTGGGTCAAATTCCATTTCAAGACGCAACAGGGAATTCAGAACCTCACCGACGCCGAGGCCGAAGCCCTGGTTGCCAAGGACCGCGAAAGCCACGGCCGCGACCTTTTCAATGCGATCGAGGCCGGCGATTTCCCGCGCTGGAGGCTCTTCATCCAGGTGATGACCGACGCACAGGCCAAGGCCTTCCGCTTCAATCCGTTCGACCTGACGAAGGTCTGGACACAGGCCGAGTACCCATTGATCGAGGTCGGCGTCCTGGAGCTCAATCGTTGGCCAGAGAATTTTTTCGCTGAAGTCGAGCAAGCCGGTTTCTCGCCTGCCAACGTGGTGCCCGGCATCTCATGGTCGCCCGACAGGATGCTGCAGGCGCGCCTGTTCTCCTATGGCGACACGCAGCGCTACCGGCTTGGCGTCAACTTCAATCACATCCCGGTCAATGCACCGCAATGCCCGTTCCACAGCTATCATCGCGACGGCAAGATGCGTACCGACGGCAATCTCGGCCGCGCCCTGAGCTTCAATCCTAACAGTGAGGGGCTGTGGGACAATCAGCCCGATTTCGCCGAGCCGCCATTGCCGCTCGAGGGTGAGGCGGCGCACTACGACCATTATGCCGAACACGATGACTGGGAGCAGCCGGGTAATCTTTTCCGTCTGATGACGCCAGCCCAGCAGCAGGTACTGTTCGAGAACACGGCCCGCGCAATGGGCAATGCGCGCCGGCACATCAAAGAGCGGCACGTCGCCAATTGTCTCCGCGCCGACCCGGCTTACGGTGCCGGCGCCGCCCGCGCCCTCGGCCTCAAAGTCGAGGATCTTGCTCCTCAGCAGAAACGGGCTGTTGCCGAGTAACAATTCGCCACTGGCGAGCGGAAGGGACCTGCCCGCTCTAGCTGGTCGACACGCGGTGCCCGCTGGCGCCCAGCAACCCTTTCCACGGACGCATGGTTCCCCGGCGCGTCGCTGACCGCGCCAGGGGACCGGCGCACTCATCCCTCGGAGATCAAATGTCAAACTCACTTACACCCAAGCTCGTGGCGGAGTTCATCGGCACCTTCGCGCTGATCTTTATTGGCGCCGGGGCGGCAGTATCGCTCGGCGTCAACCATGATCCGCCCGTCGCATTCGCGCACGGCCTCACCATCCTGGTGTTTGTCGCGGCATTCGGCGACATCAGCGGTGGCCATTTCAATCCAGCCGTCACAATCGGCCTCGCAACAGCGGGAGTGTTTCCAAGCCGTCGCGTTACGCCTTACATCGTCGCCCAGCTCGCCGGCGGCATCGCCGCCGCCTATGTGCTGCTTCTGGCGTATGGCGGGCCAGTTGCCAACCTTGGCGCCACACTGGTCGACAGGCAGCGCATCACCTACGGCGGTGCATTCATGTTCGAAGCTATGGGCACGTTGTTTCTCGTCGGCACCGTCTTGCACACCTCCGTGCGCAGCCCCAGCAGACTGGCACCGGCTGCAATCGGAATGACCGTGACGCTCTGCATTCTCGGCTTCGGTGTGATGACTGGCGGCAGCATCAACCCGGCGCGGACTATCGGGCCAGCGGTCGCAGCCGGTCTTTATGAAGAAGTCCCGCTCTACGTCGCGGCTCAGTTGGTCGGTGCGATCTTTGCCGCCGCGCTGTACCGCTGGTTCTGGGCGCAGCGGGGCACACTCACTCACGAGCGGCCCGAGGCGGCTGCGGCACCGGCCGAGTAAGCCTGTGGCCGAGTGAGCCTTGGATGTGGGCGGAGCGGAGCAGGCAGCGCCGTGCCGCCCACATTCACGCCGCCTTCATGCCAGTCGACACCGCGCCGTCTTGGAGCTTAGCTCGACAAGCGCCGCGGCGTTGCGCCCCTTGCTTGCGCCCCTTGCTATTGTAGAAAATCGTCGATCAGTGCCTTTGCCGCTTTTAGATCGGCCGTGTCGAACCCTTCGGTAAACCGGTCGTAGACCGGCTGGAGGAGCGCCATCGCGTCAGCGGGACGGCCCTGATCGCGCAGCAGCCGGGCAAGGCTCGTGGCGGCGCGCAGTTCGAAGGAGAGGGCGCCTTGCCGGCGCGCCCAGGCGAGCGCCTGCCGGAAGTGATCCTCGGCCGTCGCGGCGGCCGCGGGCGCGCCCTCCAGCAGAAGCAGCTCGCCCTTGATGCGCAGGAACTCAGCAATGATCCAGCGTTCCTCGGTGCGCTCGGTCCATGCCAGCGCCTCCTCGATCGCTGCGATGCCGTCAGCGATCTGCCCGGCACGACCCAAGCCCGATGCCAAAGCCCCCCGGAAGATGACGTAACCCAAAGCAGCCCGTGCCTCGCCAAGTGCGTCAAAGCCCGCGCCCAGCAGCTCTAACCCGGTCGCGACATCGCCGCGCTTGATTTCGAGCACTCCTTGCTGGCTGAGGCCCCAGGCGCGCCAGAGCGGCAGCGCATGCTTTGTCGCATGATCAAGCAGCATTCGCACGTAATGTTCTGCCGCCGCCAGGTCGCCGACCGACAGCGCGATAGGACATGCCGCCAGGGCCAGAGCGTAACACAGCGACATTGCGTGGTGGCTCGCTCGGGCGTCCTCGACGCTGCTGTGGGCGGAGCGCATCGCCTGATCCGGAAACCCCTGCAACCAGAGGATGCGTGCAAGGAAGACGCCTTGTACCACTCTCTGGTCGGCCTGGAATCGAATGATATGCAACTTCCGAGTAGGAAGCACATAGTCAGTCAGCGCATGTTCGATGTGCTGCCGCGCGCTGGAAAGGTCGCCCAGATAATACTGTGAGATGGCGATCATTCGCTCGCCGATTACCTGGTCGCTGGCGTCGGACCGCTTCGCCGCCACAGTATGGAAACGTTGCGCCCAAACGAGGCGATGGTGTCCGCTGCCGATGTGAAATGACCACAGGCCCCAGAGCGACCGCAACTGGTATTCGGTATCATCGAGGCTCTCCGCAATCTCGAGTGCCCTTGTCCAGGTCGCAGCGATCTCGGAAATGCCACCTTTGGTATATATCAGCGCCGTCGCGAGCGCGGCCTGAAGTTTCAGTTTCCGACACACGTCCCGGCTCGCTGCGGAGCCGAGAATGGCGAGCGCCCGTTCGACACGGCTGCGGCACTCCCCCATCATCGACAGATGCTTCCATACGGGCACCGCGGCCGCAGTCAGCGCCACGCCGATTGTCGGATCGCCATTCGGCGAAAAGGCCCAGTCGAGCGCCGCGCGCAAATTGTCGAGACGCCACCCGTAATTGGCCAGCCATTCGGCGGTTGGCCGCGTTTCCCATTCGGTTTCGGTCCGCTCGAAAAGCTCTCGATAAAATTCGGCATGGCGCCGCGCGACCACGTCCAGCTCGCCGCTTTCGGCAAGCTTTTCGAGCGCGTAGGCCCGTGTCGTGTCGAGCAATCGATAGTGCGCAACAGTGCCGGCGACCTCTGCCGCGACGAGGGATTTCGCGACCAGATTGGAAAGACCGTCGACGACTTCCGACGGCGCAAGCTCTGGGCTCGCCACAACCGCACGGGCCGCCTCCAGGCAGAAGGCGCCGGCGAAGACCTCCAGCCGACGCAGGACCACGCGTTCGGGCTCGGGCAGCAGCTCGTAACTCCAGTCGAGCGTCGCCCGCAACGTTTGGTGCCGCGGCAATGCCGTCCGCCGGCCGCCGGCCAGGAGCAGGAAGCGATCGTCGAGGCGGGCGGCGACCTCCTCGATACCGAGTGCGGCGACGCGCGCCGCGGCCAGTTCGATCGCCAGCGGGATGCCGTCGAGCCGCCGGCAGATCGCCGCAATCAGGGCCGCAAAGCGTCGGTCCGGCGAAAAATGCGGCGCTGCGGCCTGCGCTCTCTCGACGAACAGCCGAACGGCGCCGTATCGCAGAGGGTCGTCCTCATCCTCGGCATCCTCCGCTGGCACGGCGAGCGGCGGCACCGAATAAATCCACTCCCCTTCTGCCTTCAACGGCTCCCGGCTCGTGGCGATGACATGCGCCGCCGGGTTGGCGCGCAACAACGCCTCGGCCATCATCGCCGCGGCGTCGATTACATGCTCGCAATTGTCGAGCACGAGCAGCAGCTCTTTCCGGCTCAGCGCATTGGCAATAAGCTCCGCTGAGACTGCGCTGGCAGGAAACTCGAGCCCGAGGGCCCCAGCAATGGCGGCGGGAACGAGAGCAGGATCGGCGAGCGGCGCGACCTCGGCGACCCAGACCCCGTCGGCAAATTTCGGCAGCAGCCGGCGCGCAGCTGCGAGCGCGAGTCGCGTCTTGCCGATGCCGCCGGCGCCGGTCAGCGTGACGAGCCGATGCGCGGCGGAGTGGCTCAAGATCTCGCGCAGCGCTTCGTCCCGGCCGATCAGCTCGGAAACCGGCCCCGGCAGGTTCGTTGGCGGCAGGGCCGATGCTGGCTGCGCTGCCTCGAGCTCCGCGCCGCCGTGCTCGTCCGGGCTACCTGACAGCACGCGGGTCTCGCCGGTGAACTGGTAGCCCCGTCCGGACACCGTGCGGATCAGCTCGCGCTCCGCCCCTAGAGCGGTGCGCAACGCCGAAATCTGGACGTGCAGATTTTTCTCCTCGACGACCCGATTGGGCCACACGTGCGCCATCAGCGCGCCCTTGCCGAGGACAGTTCCGCGCGCCTCGATCAGCGCCATCAGCACGTCGAAAGCGCGCCCGCCGAGCTTGATCGGCCGGCTGTCGGCGAGCAGCTCCCGGCGATGCGGCAACACCCGAAACCGACCGAACGCGAGGCTCGCCAGTGATTCGGAGGCGGGATCCATCGACCGTCATTTAGGGGCCCCGCTCGGGCTTCCACCATTGTACGCGCGTATAGGGGCACCCCACGAAATTTCATATTGTTCAAGGCCGGCCTGCGGGCAACTGGATTGGGCAATGGCCGAATTGGGGGTGCGCCGTGCTAAGGCGGCGCTTTCCAGTGGGTGCAAGCCCCACCCGGCGATTCGCTCCAGCCGGAAGCAACCGGAGCAGGCATGGAGGAGACGAAATGTCTGAAGCCTTCGGATAGCGGGTCACGAATTACGGTGACCGCGCGAGTGTGCAGGCCGCAACGCGAGTGAACGCCGAGCAAGCCTCGAAAAGGTCGATGTGCAGGCCGACCCGGCGACCCCTTCCGGGGAAGGCTGACACGGTTGGGTGAGATGAGCGAGGAATACACCCAGCCGCTGCACCGGGGTAGTGGCGGCAGCATGTACACAAGGAAAGCGCACGCAACACGGGAAGCCCCAATGCGTGATCAGGGATGATCAACCGGACGCCCGCGAGGGACAGGCCGGGCGCGCTGGGGTGGCGGAGAGGCCCGTAGTACCGATGAAGCTGGGTAACGCCGGTGGAGGGAAGGGGCCTCAGTTCAAGATAAACGCAATAAGCGGTGAGGGACTGGAGCGTGTCAACGACTTTGATACAGCCGGGGGTCGGAGTTTAGGCTCAGAGTTTTGGTTTCTTTGAGCATCGCAAGTGGAAGGCCAGCGAGTAACGAAGAGGTCCAGCCTGTGGATTTGTGGACAACGCAAGCGCGTTGACCACAACCCCACAGGTGCCACAACCGCGAAAGCTGAGGTATGATTCGTTAATCAAGGCGATCAGCTTCGCGCGCCGCCAACCCGCCAGCAGCTTGGGCTTTGGCAGAGGCATCGACTAAAGTTGCCGTGATCAAGGATGCGTCGTTCTGCTGAGGCCGCTCAGCGGGTCGACGGGCAGCGTCGATGAACCGCTTGGGTTTGGTGGATGGTGGATTGATCCAGGTTGCTTTCGGTTTGGCCGGCGGTGTCGGGGGCCGATTGACGAAGCGTTCAGGGTGTTGGCGAAGGGCCTGATCGAGAGTGTGCTGGCGAGCGAGGTAGACGGCGTTGGCCTGGCCGTAATGAACCTGGTTTGGGGTCATCAGGCCGATCCCGAAGTGGTGATGGTCCTGATTGTACCAATCAAAATAATAGCGCAAGAAGCCTCGGGCATCCTCGATGCAGCCGAAGCGCGCGGGGAATTGCGGCTGGTATTTCAAGTTCTTGAACTGGCTTTCGGAGAACGGGTTGTCGCTGGACGTGTGCGGTCGGCTATGCGAGCGGGTGACGCCAAGATCTGCCAGCAGCAGCGCGGTGGCTTTGGCCTTCATCGGTGCACCGCGATCTGCGTGCAGTGTGAGCTGGCCGTATGGCACTCGGTGCTTTGCAATCGCCTCATCGAGCAATGGCTTGAACAGGGCCGCACTTTCCGCATCGGCCACGCACCAGCCGACCACGCGTCGGCTGAAGATGTCGAGGATGACGTAGAGATAGAAATACGTCCATTTCGCCGGCCCCATCAGCTTGGTGATGTCCCAGGACCAGACCTGATTGGGGCCTTCCGCCAGCAGCTCGGGCTTCTGATAGACGGGGTGGCGCAGCTGAGCGCGGCGTTCGCGCACTTCGGCGTGCTGCTCGAGGATGCGATACATCGTGCGGATCGAGCAGTGGTAGATGCCCTGATCGAGCAGGGTGGCGTAGACTTCCGCCGGCGCTTGGTCGACGAAACCTGGCGCATGCAATAAGTCCAGAACCGCCTGCTGTTGTGGGATAGTCAGCGCCCTGGCTGGCCGAGCTCGCGGGTGGCGCACCGCCGCCGGTGCGGCCAGAACGGCGCGTCGGCGCTGAACGGTGGCGCGCGAGACCCCCAGCGCGGCACAGGCCATGGCAGTCATGCGGTTGGCCGGCGCGAGCGCCACGATGGCCGCTGTCAGGGCTCGCCGTCGCTCGGCGCCAACGGGATACCCAGCAGTTCCGCAACTTTTTTTTGCACGTCGATGATGGCCTCGGCGCGGGCCAACCGCCGCGTCAGACGCGCATTCTCCTGCTGAACAAAAGCGAGTTCGCCCGCCAGCGGGTTGGGTTCGGCGGTTTTCGGGCCACGCTTGACCGGAACCAGAGCGCCAAAGGCCCCGGCCGCGCGAAGCCTACGCCAGTCGCCGAGCGTCGAAGAGTAAATGCCCTCGCGACGCAAAATCGCGCCAACCCCACCAGTGTCGGCGGCGCGATCGGTCTCGGTCAGGATGCGCAACTTGTCCTGGGCAGTGAACGTCCGTCGCCGCGGGCGATTGGAGAGTTCGGGTGACGCAGCGGATGGCGCCGGTACAACCGTCGGTCTGCGCAAACCGACCGTGGCGGCGCCACCTGCTGGATTAATCGGTTTCGGGAGCATGGGCATGAACGAGATGATCCTTCTGCGCCCTCAAGTCTAAATATTCCCGGGCTAAGATGTCTCACTTTCATTGGCACGGAGGGCGCCGCCTCTTACAGGAGGGATCCAGTTCCGCCCATGCCTTCTTGAAGGCTTCTGGATAGGCGTTGGGCACCTCGGCGATACACCGCCGCTACGCTTCGAGCTTGGTAAGCGGTGCCTCAGCGCTCATGATCTCGCGCAAATGGCGGAGGATCGCGGCAGACACCACAGCTGTTTTGGTTTTTCGCGCCGGCCACGCGACGACCACATCGGCCCGCAAAAACTGGGGCGACCTCCAAACCAGGGTCCAGCGCCACCATAGTCCCACCGGCGCAAAGGAGTGGCTCGGGATCCGCAGGATCCTCAAGTCGTTCAGCTCGGCCAGTGGCACTGTGATTTGCGCACCGCTGCTCCCGTCACATCTGATCGCAGTCATCCGAACACGACCGCTCTGTACCTTGGCGAGCACGTCACTCAGAGGATCCAACGCCGCTCCATCGCCCTGCGGTGCAGGCGCTTCCAGCTCCGCGCCGAGATTTGATCCCGAAGGCCCTGGCAGGGAGAACAGCCCGAGGGATCCTCATCGCCGAATTCGCCAGAGCCATTTTTTCTTGATCACTCCGGTCCCGAAGGGCTGCGACACGTCGTTCATCCCGAGTGACGATCCATGTCAACGTTTCCGGTAGGTCCCAGTACGTCTTGCGGTCCGTGTCGATCGTCATCACACGTCGCCTAGATGTTGTATGCTCTGCGGAGGAAGATACCATAACTATGACCCGGACAAAAGGCTGGCTGCCCCGACTTTTACAGCCCGATGCACGGCAAGCATGGGAGGATCCGGCGCTGATGATCACCTAACCGCTCCCGATCGAAACCGCGATCGTCGCCGACCTGACCGCTTTTTGCCGCCTTTCGGAGTAATCCGAATTTTCGAGTACACGGAACCATGCGGGCCCTGAAGTAAGCGGCTCAGACCGAGATCAAATTCGCCGAATTTCAGATTGCGGAACTCCTCGCGCCAGCTCTCAAGTTGATTGTCGGCCACCCGATAGGCGCGTTTCTTCTCCTCGCTCCAGTGCCGCGCCTGGGTCACCGGAACGGATGTCAGCCGAAGCTTTGCTGCGGCGCCGACGCGTGAGGTCGCGAAATAGGCACGCCCTCGTCATCGGTCGGTCCAGATGTCATCGATCGCGATTTTGCGAAATGGATGGGTGATTTCGTCCAGATCGGCCTCGCCGTGTAGCTGGGCATTGTTCGCGTAAGGGATCAAGCAGGCCAGCGCTCCACCCAGCCGGTGAGCTTGGGGTATTTGCCCAACCAGTTGGCGAGCCAAGCGGCCAAATCGCGCCGCGTTTCGGGGAGGTCACGCCGGTCCCCCGGGTCCCGGCTTCGTCGGCCCGAGGACGCGCTCCCAGCCAGCGCAGCTCTTGCAGGCCGTCGTCGTCGACTCGGCGCGACACGTAGTCGAGCGCATTGCGCAGGAAATGCACGTAGCAGCGCCGATAGGCCGCTTCCGCCGGAACCTCGCGAAGCGCCGCTCGGAGACCCGCGTGATCGTCGGCCACGACCAAACTCGACGCCGTGCGGACCGCGCGCTTTGAGCCCCAGCAGGAAATCCCGCCAGCTCGACCGGCCCTCGCGATTGGCGAGCTCGACCGCCAGCACTTGACAGCGGCCGTCCCAATCGATGCCGGTCGCAATTAGCATCGCCTGGCCGACAATCGCCCCTGCCTCGCGCACCCGCTCATCGCGCGCGTCGAGGATCAGATAGGGGACGGCTTCGGCCAAGCGGCGGCCGGCAAATTGCGCCAGTCGGTCACAATCCCGGGCGGCTGATTTTGAAAAGCGAGAAGAGCGCCGCGCCTGATGATGGTAGTGGACAAGAGCACGCCTTCCGCGGTAAATTGGTACCCGTGTCTAGCCTCTCTAAGCGACTGAATAAGATAAGGTTTTCAGCTGTATGAGGGGATAGTGGGATCGAACCGCCTCTTTTTATAGGCGGTAAATTCGGTTCCCGCTAAACCCGCTGACGTCAGAAACGCTCGGGTTTTCAGCAGCTTAATATCCAGATAGCTGGAGAAGCTGGCGAGGGGCAAAAACCAAGATTTCGGGCGTATTCGAGCCCGAAATAGCTCTCTTCCGCTTCCGCTATCATCCACAATCGCCCCGGAATGTGCCGTAATTCCCAGGCACCCTACTTCAGAGACGAGTTCGCTCTGGACTGCCTCCTCCACCGGCGAGTCATCAACGAACCGGTCCTCGCCCGCGGATTGCCTACGAAGGAGAGCAGCAATGCCGCGGGCTAACGCGAGCCGCAAGCGCTGCGCGATCTACACCCGCAAATCCTCCGAGGAAGGGCTCGAGCAGGAATTTAACTCGCTCGCGGCGCAGTGCGAAGCCTGCGAGGCCTTCATCCGCAGCCAGCGCAACGAGGGCTGGGTATTGGTCAGAACCCGCTATGACGCTCTGAAATGGGTCTCCGTCGTAAGTGGGACCAGCGGTTCGAATCCCCTTCCCTCCACCGGCGAGTGCGTCCGACGAACCGCCTCAGCGCCTAGCGCGTGCCGATCAGCCCTCGCGTGGCTCGAACCGATAGGGCGTCGCGCTCGAGGTCAGCGGATCGAGTGCCAGCCGGTGCTCAAGCGGGGGAAAGGCCCGGCTGCGGCAGTCCGAGCGGTTGCACAGGCGGCAAACATCACCAACGAAATTAACCGGCGTAACCAGGAGCGGCTGCGGTTGCGCCTCTTACCGTATCCCTACTTTCTACCGACGAATATTCCGAACGGCACGAGCGTCTGAGGGTCGGCAGCCTCGCGGTCGGGCCCCGGCGCATGCGCTCGGCGGGGTAGGGGGTCGGGTTTCATTGCACGGTGAGCGTCCCGGCGCCGACGATCTTCAGCTTCCAGCCGGCGACCTGGCCGTCAAGCCTCAACAGGCTGGTGACGAAGCGTAACCGATCCGCGTCCGTGCCTTTCGCGGTGCAGAACCGGTCCTGGAGGAAGAAGGGTGGGATCGCCTGGTAATAGAGGGTCGCGGAGACTTTGGCCGGCGAGGCAGACATTGCGCTCAAGGGGATTTGGTAGGCGAAGGTGTCGCCGCCGCCGGTCTTGTACGCGGGGTCGTCGCCGGTGCCGATCGCGCCGGATTCCTCGGCCATATGATCGCCGGCACCGAGCGCTCGGCTGATCTGGATGCGTTGGTCCAGCGGGAGGAAGCCGGCCGGCAGCAGGCGATTGTCCTTCAGGGTGCCGCAGATCGACAGGAAGCTGGTGGTGAGTTCGCCGGAGGGGTCAGTGTGGCGGCCGCATTGGGCCGAGCCGCTCGGTGGAGTGGTGACGAGTTCCTGGAAGATCTGCACCTGGTTTTGCTGCGAGATGGTTTGGTAATGCGGCTGGTGAGGATTATTGCCAGGGCTGTTGATGTGCGCCGAGCAGTTTTCCTTCCACCAAAGCTCGCCTGCGATTGGCTGGCCGTTCTGGTCGATCAAGACGCCGGCAATGTTGGTGCGGCCGGATTCCCAGATCACGTTGCCGGCGGCGTCGGACACTGTGAAATCGACGAAGGCGCGGCGGAAGCCGACTCCGGATGGGAATTTGTGGCCGGTCTTGTTGGTGATGGTGAGGCTCGCGCGGAGTTCGTTGGCATCGAGTGATAAATTGGCGATCGTGATTGCCGCAGTGGTGTTGGCGGCCTGGTCGAGCATGCTCTGCCTGGTCAGGTCCAGCGGGGGGACACCCTTGCTGACGAGCATCGGATCGACGGATGGGATGCCGAGTGTGGCGTCGAATTGCTTGGCTATTTCGATGAAGAACACGTTGAGGCCGACCAGTTCGTGCTTGGCGAAGCCACTACGGACCTGAAGGTCGATGTCGGTGGCCGGGAGCGCGTTCTCAGCTTCGGGGAAATTGCTGTGCTCCTGGATATCGGCGATCTTGCTGCGAAACGGGTTTTTCGCCGCGTCAGCGCTGGGCATGTGGCAGCCTTGGCACGATTGGGCGAGTGTACCGGGGCCGAAGGGCAGCGTTCCGTCGGGCGTGTCGCCGGTGCGATAGGCGCTGAAGGCCCACTCGGGGTAGGTGGATTGTTCGTAGCTGTAGGCGATCGTTTTGGTGCCGCTGAAGACCGGCAAGTGGACTGTGTGGCAGGTGCCACAGATTTCCGAGGTTTTGATGGTCTGGCTGTGCTCGGGGACGATGCCGAGGGCGTGGTTCATGGGGGTCTGCTTGGGCTCCTCGAACGGGCCGTAGAGCTTGTCCGGGTCGCCGACCAAGAAGCTTCCGGTGAAGGTGCGTGCGAAACCTTTGTTGTCAGCCCTTTTCGATGAGCACTGGGGCGACGAGGGCGATCGCCCAATCTACCGGCCAACGCGACATCGCATAGGCTCGACCCAACCTTGACAGTAGTTGAGACAGCCGATGCCCGCGAAAATCCGGCCGTATCCAATGCGATCCGGCGCAGAATACGATCCCGCCTATTCGCCCGGCGGCCGGCGCCGTCACATTGCAAAGCTGGCCCTCGCCGTGGCCGGCATAGAACATCGAGTGCGCTTCTTCGGCCAAGCTCGTTTCCGGCCAGTAATAAATCCGCCCGGCTTGCGTCAGCACGATATCGCCTTCCTCATTTTCTCCGGAAATCCAATAGGAGTTTTCGGGCGACAAATCGCAATGGGCCGGATTGTACATATTGACCAATTTGAACCAGTTGCCGCGGGCGACTTCCCGCTCGTTCAAATACAGCAGCTCGCCGAAATCATGTCGCAGCCGCAAACGAAGACCCATCTGCCGTGCCGCCTTGTCACCCTCAAGAACAAATCGGGAGAGGAGGCGGGCCGGACCATGCTTGACTGTCAGCGCATCCGGCAGTCGCAGGTTGTTTTCCGGGACAATGTTGGGGTAGATTAGGGTCATGATCATCTCTTCTCGATGGAATGCGAGTGACGTTTTCAATTCTCTACAGATCAGGGCCAGTAAAGGAATGCCGCCGTCGACAGCCAGCCCTTGAGAAACTCTAAAAGTTCTTCGGTCTTTTATGCAAATTTCAACTTAATTGTCAACGTAAAACATAACTAAAAAACGTAAAGTATGATATCGTGTAATTTATCTAAATTTTCTTTAATCACCTAAAATCGAAGGCGGGTTTTATACCAGCGAGCGCAACCGATCCCCTCGCCGCAGCTGGCAATGTCCGGCCAATACGGCGTGGCCAAGGCGGCGTTGATTTTCGACACCGAGCGGTGGGCACTGGAGTTCGTGCCGTACGGCATCCGCGTCAACACCGTCTCGCCGGGCTCGATTCTGGTCGAGGGCGATGGCTGGGACCGCTACCGCACCGTCAATCCCGGATATTTCGACGACTACGTCCGCCATGGCTTCCCGTGGGCCGCCTCGGCACCGCCGAAGAGGTTGCGGATGTGACTGTGTTCATGGCCTTGGGCCAAAGCGGATAGACGTGCGAAAGGCGGCAAGCGTCTTCCCGGACCCGGTCGGCGCGGCGATCAAGGTATGCCGGCCCGCTTGGATCGCCGGCCACGCCTCGGCCTGCGCGGCGGTGGGCATGGCAAAGCTGCGGTCGAACCATTCGGCGACAGCGGGATGGAACAAACCTGTCGTGTTCACGCCAGCAGCGCTTACCAGGTCAAATCAGGGTCCTGTTGGCCCGTCCGACTATCCGGCAAACAGGTCAAGCTTTTCATAATATGGTGAGCCTGTCGGAATTCGAACCCGAGACTATTCGAGTATGCCGCTCTCGTCGTAAAATCTATAGGTTGTGATTACAAAGGCTGGTGCGGCTGCTTAACTGCGCAAGCGACAACAGCACGTTCTATCGAGCTCGTCGTATTGAATTGTTGGATCACCGAAACGATCGACAGGGCTTGTGCGTCGAAGGTCTCGACCAGCCGGGTGAAATCGGCGAGCGAGCGCGTCAGCCGGTCGACCTTGTAAACGACCACGATATCGACCCGCTCGCCGCAACCATCTCCAGATCCGCGCCGATCGTCAGTTCTGCCCGACAAACGTCGTCACGCCATAGGGAACGGTAGACGTAAACACGCCACCACTAACGGGCAGAGAGGCTGGAACGTTCGAGGACGCAGAGCCCGCAGAGAGGTTGCCATCGGACCCCAGCGCTCCTATTGGAGTACCTGAAGTGATATAGGGCGTGACCGAACCTGTGACGTTCGCGCCCGAAACGCCGAAGGTGACGTTCTGGATGTCGGAGCCGCTGTTGTTGATGGCGACGATGGCAAACGCGCCATTCGACGGGTTCTTGAAAGCAGCAACGCCATAGAGGCCCGAGAGGCTCCCCGAAACGCCGATGCGTACCCATCCAGGCCGGACAAAGCGCGACCAGTTACCGTAGGCAAAGTAGCGTTTGGTTACGTTGCCTTGGACGTAGATCTGGCTATTGCTATCGGCGGAGAAGTCTGGATACCAGGCCCACCAGAAATGCCACGCATTTGCGCCGTAGGTTACGAGTGCGTCGTACACCCACTCCGACACTCCATTGGCAGCGTCGGAGATGCCGGTGTCGTAGGGAGCGCTGCAACAGCTGCTTATTGCGTCTTCAGTCTCCCATACATGGCGCGAGCCGTCATTCGCTACTGACGGAATGCCGCTATACTGATGAAACGAGAAGATGTCGGTCTGCGCGTTGGCGGTGGCATCCGCTTCGATCGCCGCGACGAAATCGGGAAAGTCAGGACTAAACGCCACTTCTGGCGATATGAGTTTTACGGGTGACGTTAGGGCATGCACCATCGGACCAAGGACATCCGCGAATGCCGCCGTTTGCGACGCCGACCATACACTGCCCCCATTGCAGCCACAGTCCGGCTCGTTCTGCGTCGCGACAGCATATATAGGAATGCCGGATGCGATCTGCGCAGACACCAAATTAATAACATTTTGGGCTGACGCTTGATAAGTAGACGGATCGCCAGGATTCGAAATCCCCCATGGAGTCTCCCATACCTTGCCGCCCCGCGCCACTACTGCTACCGCATTGGATTGGGTATCCGTTTCCCCAAGATTTTGCCGCAGAAATGTCAAGCCGATTCCGGGATTGGAGCAACCTCGGTCCGTAGCATTGACGCAAAATAATGAGTCAATCGTGGCACTAGGGAACGCCCCAACAAACGCGTCCGCACCCCCGAATCCGTCGATGATCTGGTGGACATCGTTAAAATTGGCAACAAAATTAGCCGTGGGGGGCGGGTGGGAGGAAACAATGGCGACCGACAAGGTGGCGCTGGGGCCGGTGTATGCCAAGCCACAACTCAGAGCCAAAAATAGACTCGCGGCAGCGGAGGCAATGCCTGCCCTCAATAAGCGTCGGCTTGCCGCGCCGCGAGCGTTCGGCCACGGCCGCGCGGCGCTCGCCGCGGCGGGCTCCGTATTCATCAATGTCATTGGTTCACCTCGGGACAGCCGATGCCGTCCGAATATTGTTATAGCAATATATCTTAAATATTAATCAACACCGTTTAGATGTAGTAATTAGTAACCTCCTGCTACGGAAAACAGCCGCACTACTGCAAATATAGTTAGCATTAAATGATATAATCGTGATTATGTATATATCAATGTCGTCGGTTTGTCAATCACAATTTCCGGATTAGTCAGTGGTGATTTGGGCATTAAAGGTGATGCCTATCGCCGCTGTGCGCAGCGGATCCAGACATGCATCAGGCGGGACGACGAAGCGCTTCGAAAACCGAGATGAAGCTGTGCAGTGGATCGATCCGGAGATTATGGTTGCGTTCGGCTTCGTCCCACGCTGTCAACGCCGGAGAGAATATGCATCAGCGGGCCGGGGTGAAACTGCATCACGGATGGATGCCAAAGACCGCTACGGGAAGGCTTTTGCTGGGCGACAAACAGGATGAGAAGCCGAATTGCCTCACGAGAGAATGATTACCGAGTCGTCGGGCCATAGCCTCGCCCAACCGGCTCCCGTTACCTCACTGTTCTCTCTCGAGGCACGCTTCTCTTTTCTTTATTCAATGTGAATTATATTACTTGATGTTGTGGGCCCTGTGGAGTTGTGGGCGACGCGCTGGCGTCGTCCAAGCGCAGCGGCAAATCCATAGGGCTTTTGCTGGCCAGCTACGCCGCCACTTACGCACCTCGTCGCACGCGACATGCTGATCCGCCTTATCCATTGGCCCCGCCGATGAAAATCGGTCGGTAGCAAATCAGATGAGGCAATAGGTTAGCCTCGGGCAGCATTCCAGGCGAGGCAATGCAGCATTCTATCCAGGTTGCCGCGCTACCAGGCTTTTTTATTTCGCTATCAAGCCTGGGTTTGGTTGTCGCTCAGCTCAGCTGCTTGTGGCTGGCGCTGACGTCGCTTGCTCTGTTTGAGCCGATAGCTGTCGCCGTTCATTTCGAGAATGTGGACGTGGTGGGTCAGCCGGTCGAGTAGCGCACCGGTCAGCCGCTCGGACCCGAACACGCCGGTCCACTCGTCGAATGGCAGATTGCTGGTGACAATGGTGGAGCCGCGCTCGTAGCGCTGGCTGAAGACCTCGAACAGCAACTCGGCGCCGGTCGTCGACAGGGGTACATAGCCGAGTTCATCGATGATCAGCAGCTTGTAACCAGCCAGCTGGCGCTGCAGGCGTAGCAGGCGCTTCTCGTCTCTGGCCTCGATCAGCTCATGGACCAGAGCTGCGGCCGTGACGAAGCCGACCGATAAGCCCTTCTGGCAGGCAGCCAGCCCCAATCCGAGAGCAATGTGGGTCTTCCCCGTGCCGCTGTTGCCGACCGCAATCAGGTTCTCTCGGCGAGCGACGTACTCGCAGCGGGCAAGCTCCAGCACCAATGTCTTATTGAGCGAAGGGATCGCCGCGAACTCGAAACTGTCCAGGCTCTTGACCGTCGGGAACCGCGCCTCCTTGATGCGGCGTTCGACCATCCGCTGTTCCCGGTCGATCAATTCGAGCTCGGCCAGGCGCAGCAGATAACGAGGGTGGTCGACGCCTTCGGCAGCGCATTGCTGGGCAAGCTTGTCGTATTCGCGTAGGAAGCTCGGCAGCCTGAGTGCCTTCAGGTGATGGGCGAGCAGAAGCTGGGGCGTCTCGCTCACGACGAGGCGCTGGTAAGAAGGTCGAGATAGGCCCTGGCTGATGTTATCGCCACGGTAGCCCGCGGCAGATAGGGATAGACCGTCAAGTCGAGCCGCGGCGGCCGACGCTCGATTCCGGCACAGCACCAGATGCTTGACCGCGTCAAAGCCGATCACGCCACGGGCGATGGCCTCTCTGACGCCGGCCAGCACGTCCTCGCGGCGGAACACCTCCAGCAGCCGCAGCACCTGGACGAACTCGCGTTTGCCGCGTTTGGCCATGCGCGCTTCGATCAGGCGACGCAATGTGGCGAATTCCTCGGGCAGGGCCCAGCCGACCAGTGGTGCCGCCTGGTCGAGAGCGCCGATCTTGCGTTCGAGCAAAGCCAAGTAATGCAACGGGTCGAAGACAAAGTCCTCGCGTTCATAGGAGCGCGGATGACGGGCGATCACCGCGGCCCCACAGGAGATCACCACCTCATGGACATAGCCGCGGATTACCACTTCCCGGTGGCCATAGGCGGTCGGGACCGAGTAGTCGGTGCCGCGATAGCGCACCAGCGACTGCGAGTTGACCCGGGCCGCCTTCTTCTCGCAGGCGTCATAGGGTGCTGGCGGCAAGTCTTGGAAGGCCGCCAGATCCCGCGCCAGGCACTCGCCGATTGTCTCGTCGTGACTCGCGCAGCCGATCGGCGAGCCGGCGGCGACAACCTTCGAGCAGCTGCTCGTTCAGTGCCGTGAAGCTCGCCGCCCGCGGTACCGGCACCAGCAGGTTCCGGCGGATCCAGCCGACCAGCCCTTCGACCTTGCCCTTGTCGTTCCCCTTACCCGGACGCCCGAACCGGTCGGCAAACAGGTAATGAGATTGCAGCTCGCTGAACACTCGCGTCCGCTGCCGCGTCCCATCGCCCAGGATGCGGGCCACCGCCAGCTTCGTATTGTCGTAGAGGATCGACTTCGGTACGCCGCCGAAGAAACTGAACGCGGCGTTGTGCCCGTCACAAAACGCTTCGGTGGTCTCCTCCGGATAGGCCTGCACGAAGCAGGCGTCGCTGTGCGGCAGGTCGATCGCAAAGAAGTGGATCTTGCGCTCCACCCCGACGATCTCCGCCTGCGCCTCACCAAAATCCGCCTGCACATGGCCAGGATCGTGACGCAGCGGTACGAACACCTCGCGCTGCCGCAGCCGGCGCGCCAGCACGTAGTCCTTAACAATGGTGATCCCGCCGGCATAGCCGTGCTCGTCGCGAAGCCGTTCGAAGATCCGCTTCGAGGTATGCCGCTGCTTCCTCGGCCGGCCCCCATCCTCCGCCAGGATACCGTCGATGATCCCGGTGAATGGATCGAGCTTTGGACGCGCCGGTGGCCGCCTCCGCCGGTACCCAGGCGGAACCGAGAACGCCAGCATCTTGGCTACTGTCCGCGGGTCGATCCCAAACTGCCGCGCCGCTTCCCGGCGGCTCAGACCCTCGATCTGTACGGCGTAACGAACCCGTCCATAAAGCTCCACTACCTTCATCCCCCGCCCTCGGCCATTATGCCAAAGCGCTACCTGCTGCCGTAATTTTACTCCGGCGCAACCGGACCGACCGGCCGCTTCAATGAGGGATTTTTGCTCCGGCGCTTCCACCACGCTGCTGCAACTTCTGGTCCCAGCAATGTGCGATCAGTGCGCCACAGCGGATGAGTGACGATAATAACCTCTGTGCCGTTAGTTAGGGCGGGGAGTCCCGCGAGGGAAATTCGGCTGTATCCGGGTCGGGCAGCTTGGAGCGTGATAGCTGCCAGGTCGGCAACTCGGGCCCACTGAGAGGAGCCGAGCGAGGGCTGTAACTGCGGATCAAGCGCAAGCGCAGCCATGTCGACGGCAAGCCGCCAATCAAGGAGGTTATGGTAAGCGAGGTTGCTGTAGCTGCGAAGACAGTCCGGACAGGACGTGTCGCAAACGTCTGCATGCGACGGAGTAATCAGACGATCATAGAATTCGCGTGGCGTAGGCCGTGCGATCACTTCGAGAAGACCGCCCGGACCACGGTCGTCGATTACTCTCGCACGGCTAGAGAGGCGGACCCAGGAGAACCCTCGCGTGATGTCGAATACGGGTCGACCGGCGAGGCCGACTTTCAAACGTGAATGTGTCGTTCACCACCGGAAGCGACGATGTCGACGAGGATTTCGGCCGCTACATCTCCCAAGAACGCCGGGCCTGGGGCCTCAGCCAAAAGCAGCTTTCGGAGCAAATCCAGCGCGAGGAAGGCGGGTCAATCTCGCCGCAATACCTTAACGACATCGAGCACGATCGGCGCAGCCCGACGTCCGACCACATGATTAACGAGTTCGCGCGCGTGCTCAATCTGAGCGCAAATTACCTATTTTACCTTGCGGGCTGGGTTCCCGCGGCGGCGCGACGGAGGGACGCGACTCCCAGCGAGGTCGACAAATGGGTCCAGGCCTTCCGCCGATCTTCGCCCGGCAAGAAAGGCGCTTAAACATGCGACAGGTCCGCGACACGACCGGCCGGTTCGCTCTTCGGCCTCACTATCAGCCGGCCGAACTCGACCCGAGAATGCGAGGCGTTGCTCACTCAGTTTTTCAAGCCGACCCACGGCGAGATCCCAACCCCGATTTTGACGGACGACCTGACCCGCCTTATCGAGCGAGATGTGTCTGATTTCGATCCTGGTGCTGATCTCAGCGAATATGGTGCCGACGTCGAGGGAGTCACGGAATTCCGGTCGGGGCGAAAGCCGCGTGTGCGCATCGCCGGCGAGTTGGCATATGACGAACGCCGCGAAAACCGTTACCGCACGACCCTAAGCCACGAGTACGGGCACGTGCATTTTCATGGTTATTTGTTTGCGCTCGAACCGCGATCCGGCGACTTGCTTCAGCCGAAAGATCGTAACACCGTGCAGGTCTGTAAGCGCGAGACGATAATTGATGCACGCAGCACCGAGTGGATGGAGTGGCAGGCCGGCTATATCTGCGGCGCCCTCCTAATGCCCATATCCCTTTTGCAGTGCACTGTCGGTGCGTTCCAGCAAGAGCATGACCTTTTCGGACCTGTCGCCATAGGCAGCGTTCAAGCCGTTGCCCTCATTGAGCTCGTTCGCACGACGTTTCGGGTATCGGCTGAAGCGGCGCGTGTTCGTCTGCTCAAACTAGAGTTCCTCGCTTCAGCAGCCCGTGGCCCGTTGCTTTTCGCCTACGGCTGAGGGTTTTCCAGGTCGCCCGGGACGATCATGTCCAAAACCGCCGCTGACGGAGCAGCTCAAGCTGATGTAGTTCCGGCCGCCTGCTCCTTCGCCAGCTCCTCGCGGCACACCTGCTCCAATGGAGTCAGATCGTCCTGCGCGAGCTTCCACATGACCGGCGGCGAAACGCCCTCATATTCGTGGCGCAGAATATTTCCAATCCCAGCGACCTTTGCCCAAGGGATCTCGGGATGCCGGCTCTTGAGTTCGTCCGTCAAATGCCGGCTGGCCTCGGAGACGATTTCGACGCCGCGCTCGACCAGCCACCGTTTGCGCCAGTCGCCTTCGAACGCCTCGATCGTGACATTTCGCTGCGGATATGCCCGATCGCCTCAAGGATGTCGGTGAGCCGCGGCGCGAGTGACGGCGCGGCCATCAGAACACTTGCAGCGCCGACGCTTCGATGCGCGACCGCAGAACCTTGTGCAGGCCGTCGCGGGTCATGATGTCAGCCTTGCGGCCGAGGATACGCGAGGTCTGCTCCTTCACGTCCATTAATTCGAAAAGGCCAAGCGTGCCTCTTTCGTAATCGAAGAACAGATCGACGTCGGAATCCTCGCCCGCCTCCCCGCGCGCCGTCGAGCCGAACAAATAAAGATGCTGGACCCCAAGCTGCCGAAGCTCGGCCTCATGGTCTCTTAGTTTCGTTATGGCTTCGTCGCGCTGCATCCGGCCGGCTCCTCGTCCGGGAATCTAGGCTTTCGGCCCCTTCCGGTCAAATTTCGCCGGGGCGCGACCTCCTCTACGAGGGGCCGTTCCGGCACGCTCGAAACTCAGATTGAACCCGCCATAGCCCACCTTGCGCCGCACCCGACACGTGACGCCGACGACGCGGCCGGTCGGCACCTGCGTTGTCTCACCGGCGTTGTAGGCCCGCTCGAGGCGCGTCGGCACCCTCTCGATGCCGACCCGGCCCAGTGCTTCGGTCAAGGTCGTTAGCCCTCTTGCCGGCAGCGGCTCGCCGCTGGTGATCGACGGACGGGCACGCGCGTAGAGCCCCTGCCCTACTCTCACAAGACGGCCCTCGCGCACGATCTTCCGCAGCACGCGCCCGACCTGGTCGTAACCGCCGAGATCCTCGAAATCGGCCCGCAGAAACACATCGCCGCGCTTGCGGTCGATGCGCTTCAACAGCCGCTCTTCCAGGGTTTCGGGTCTCATGGCACCTTCTCCTGTTGTCAAGATACGACATTCAAGGTTGAATTGCAACGCCATTTCAATTAGTTATTCAAATCAATACGATAAGCTTCCATGGTGAGCATTTTCCACCCTTATCCCATCCGTCGAACTGGACACCTCAGCTTCGAACGTGCGAATCTTCGAAGAACGAAATTCGAACATCTTCTACAACCATCCCCGCCGTCGCGACGGTACACGCAGTCGGTTTGAATAATTATGGCGGAAAAAAGCACCATCGAGTGGACCGACACGACGTGGAACCCGGTGACTGGTTGCACCAAGATCAGCGCGGGATGCGACAATTGCTATGCCGCCCGGTTCTCCAAACGCTTCCGGGGCGTGCCCGGACATCCCTTCGAAAACGGTTTTGATCTCACGGTCCGCCCCGAGCGCCTCCTTCAGCCGCTCGACTGGAAAAAACCCCGCATGATTTTTGTCAACTCGATGAGCGATCTCTTTCATAAGGCGGTGCCGAAAGCGCACATCGCCAAGGTCTTCGACACAATGGAACGCGCCGACTGGCACATCTATCAGATCCTCACGAAACGCAGCTCACTGCTGCAGAAGTTCATCAATGATCGGTACAAAGCCCGCCCGGCGCCGGCGCACATCTGGTTTGGCGTGTCCGTCGAGAACGGCCAGGCGACCTCCCGCATCACGCACCTGCAGAACGCCAATGCCGCCGTCCGCTTTCTCTCCGTTGAGCCCCTCATCGGGCCCGTCGGCAGGATGAACCTCACCGGCATCGATTGGGTCATCGTCGGCGGCGAGAGCGGCCCGCGCGCCCGGTCCATGCGGACCCAGTGGGCAATCGAGGTTCGCGACCAATGACTCGCGGCAAAGGTGGCGTTCTTTTTCAAGCAATGGGGCGGCCGTTCCCCGAAATCAGGAGGCCGGTTGCTTGAGGGCGAAGAGTGGAATCAATTCCCGGCATCATTGCCCGCCTCACCCCGCGAGCACGAATTGTTGGCCCGCGCATGACGAACCCTCCGTTCAAGTTAGATGCAATCGGCGCGTGGTCGGAGCTTAAGCTCGAGATCATCCAAAAGTACGGCGCGGCCTACACCAAGGCCTTCGCCAAGACCCCCAACCTCGAGAAATATTACATCGATGGCTTCAGCGGCGCCGGCGTTCACGTCTCGAAAAGGACGAAGGCTCCGATCGAGGCCAGTCCGGCGCGCGCCCTGAAGATCACGCCGCCGTTCGACGCGTTTTATTTTATCGATCTCAACGCCGACAAAACCGATTATCTCCGGGCTATCTGCGGCGATCGGCCCAACGTTCACATTCATACCGGCGACTGCAATCAATATCTGACCGGGGCATTGTCAGATTAACTTCTGTCGGGCAAAACGAGCCCGAAGCAGGACGCGCATCACCCCGCCGCGACCGCATTCCGCCATTGGTTCGCTGCCTCGCCTCGGAAGATCCGGAGCGTCGATCGCGAGACGAGATGGCGTTGAAGGTTGAAGGTGTTGTGGACGGCAGCGTGCATGCTGAGGAAGCGCTGGGCGGATCGAGCTGATTTGAATCGTTGCACCTTGCGCTCACGTCGTCGCACCACCTGATGCGAGTTCTCTGCCCGATTGTTTCGCCTGAGCCCTTGTTCATGCGGGCAGGTCAGTCCCAATTGACGGAATGCCGAGCCGTAGGAACGCAGCTTGTCGGTTACGAGCAATCTCGGCGCGAACCCTTGTTTCCTGAGCAGCTTGCGCATCAGCCGCAGCGCTGCGCATTTGTCCCGCCGGCGCTGAACCAGCATATCGAGGACCTCTCCCTCGTGGTCCACGGCCCGCCACAGATACATCCGCCTGCCGGCGATCCGAACCACCATCTCGTCGAGGTGCCATCGGTCACTCGGCCGCGGGCGGCTCTGCCGCAGCGTGCGGGCGATCAGAGGACCAAATTTCAGCACCCAACGCCGCACCGTTTCGTAGGAGATGTCCAGCCCGCGCTCTGCCAGGAGATCCTCCACGTCCCGGTAGCTCAGCGTGAAGCGCAGGTACAGCCAGATCGCGTGCTGGATAATCGACGGCGGGAACCGATGGCGGCGATAAGAGATCACGGTCATGCCGAGATCCTATCCGATACGCCGCTCACTCCCGACCCCTCGTTTCCGTGACAATGCCGGGCAAGCTAATCGCCGGCAATTTCTCCGAGCCGGTCACCACTTCGCTGATCGGCGAACGGCCGCTGAAGGCGCGGGCGCGGCGGGCCGATGGCGGGTACCGAGTCACCGGTCGCAAGATGTTCGCTTCGATGCGAGTTGCGCAGGGTCGTCCACTCCCGCCAACCGGAAGGTTATGCTCAGCCGCTCGCCTATCACCCCGACGTACGCCGTCATGTCGCCGAGATGAGCGCCGATCTTCGTCCATAATGCATAGCGCGGGCCGCGGACAAGGCCCAAGCTGCGGCGGCACCGCGACGTAAGCGGCCCGGCCGGCTTTTTATTCCGCTATCACACTGCGGTGCGCTGCACCGTCACCGTCGTCTACGTCGCGTAAAGCTTCCCGTCGCGCTCTTCGATGCGGCCAGCCCGCTTGTAGCGAGCAATGGCGGCGCCGACATGGTTCGGGCGAGCTCCCTTGCATGCAGCGGCGATTTCCCGCGGCGTCTTGCCCTTTGCCAAAGCAAGCACCTGATCACCGAGGGTGGATGCGGTGCGCTTGCCGCCAGCTGGTTCTTCGGCCCTAGTGCGCCGGCGTCTTGGTCGCGGTGCAGCAGCGGCCTTCGTCGCCGTGGTCGGCGTCTTGGCTGAGGCAATCTTTCTTGCCGGCATGCTCTTGCTGTAGCGCGCGAGCACCCGCTCAGCCGCCTCCAGTTCGCCGAACTGGCCAGTGAGCTTCTCGCGCTGTGCATCGATGCGCGCGAGCGCCTCACCGATCCGCTGCTTCTGTTTGGTGATCTCGTCCAATGTCGACATTCTTTTACCGTTGAGACAGAGTAAAGGCTGATCAGGATCGATCAAACTACTCGGCGTCTATCACTACGATGCACGCAGTGCAACGGCAGAGTGGCGTGATTCAACAGTCTATCGTCTTTAAGCGACTTCCCCCTTTAGCGGAGGATCATCGGCCGATTGCCGAATATCACTATCGCGGATCGCACGGTTTCGGCTGAGCAATCTCATGCTCAGCTGTAGCCGAACAACGCCACAAGATTATCCGGAAAAGAGTGGCTTTGCGCCGCGACCAGAGCGTGAGTGTGGTCACCGCCGGCACTGGGCCGGCGCAAATAGGAGACCCCGCCAATGCGTATCTACATCATTGGCAATGATGGAATTACCCTCTGCCGCGAGCCGCCGGCGGCAGTGGATGAGGGCGAGATTGTCGTCGCGTCGAACGAGGAACTGCACGCGGCCCGGCTCAGCGGCAAGTGGCTGCTGGCCCTGTGGAACGCTCTGCCCGACGTCGAGAAGCGCAAGAAAGTCGGCGACCGCGACGCGCTGGTGGATGAGCTGTGGTCGGCGATCGAGACATTGCCGGAACCCCAATCCGACGAGAAGCGCCCTTCGAAGAAGGACGCGGTGATTGCGATGCTGCGCCGCCCTGAGGGGGCCACGGTCGATGAGGTGGCGAGCGCGACGGGTTGGCAGCGGCACACCGTGCGCGGCGTCTTCTCCGGAACGCTGAAGAAGAAGCTCGGGCTCACCCTTGCTTCGGCCCAAGAGGAGCGCGGCCGGGTCTATCGCATCGCTGTCTCGGAGCGGGCATGAACCGCGGGATCCGAGACGCTACGGCCTGCCGGGAGGCGCTCTCGCGCCTCCCCATTCTCGACATCGGCGAACTGCGTCAGCAGTGGCGTGGTCTCTACAAAACACAGGCGACCGCTAACCTCAGCCGCGAGCTGCTGCTACGAGCCGTGGCATACCGGATGCAGGAAGTCGCCCTTGGCGTGCTCCGCCCGGCGCGGCTGCGCGAGCTCCGCCAAATGGCACAGCAGTTCAACCGGATCGGGGGCGCCAGCACGCCTTCTCGCCCCGAGCTGAAGCCCGGAACCCGGCTGATGAGGGAATGGCAGGGTCGAACCTATGGCGTGCTGGTGCTCGATGACGGCTTCCTCTGGCAGAACAGGCAATACCGCTCGCTATCCGCCCTGGCGAAAAAGATCACCGGCACCGCGTGGTCAGGGCCGCTCTTCTTCGGGTTGAAGCCGAACCGGACCGCCGCCCGCCGCTCCTCGCAAGTGCATGGCCCCGCCGAGCCAGTGGAAATCAGCGATGCCGCTGGGTGACACCGGCCGTAAGCGTTGCGCGATCTACACCCGTAAATCCTCCGAGGAAGGGCTCGAACAGGAATTCAACTCGCTGGCCGCGCAGCGCGAAGCCTGCGAGGCCTTCATCCGCAGCCAGCGTAACGAGGGCTGGGTATCGGTCAGAACCCGCTATGACGACGGTGGGTTCTCGGGCGGTAGTGTAGAGCGACCTGCGCTGCAAAACTTGATCGCAGATATCCAGGCCGGCCGGATCGACATCGTGGTCGTCTACAAGGTCGACCGGCTCACCCGGTCGCTGGCGGATTTTGCCCGGCTCGTCGAGCTCTTCGACGCGCAGGATGTGTCATTCGTCTCAGTGACCCAGCAATTCAATACGACGAGCTCGATGGGGCGCCTCACGCTCAATGTGCTGTTGTCCTTTGCGCAGTTCGAGCGGGAGGTCACCGGCGAACGCATCCGCGACAAGATCGCCGCCTCGAAGAAGAAGGGCATGTGGATGGGCGGCAATGTGCCGCTGGGCTATGACGCGAGCGGGCGTGTGCTGGTCGTCAACCATGCCGAAGCCGAGACGGTGCGCCGGATCTTCGCCCTCTATCGTGAGCTCGGCTGCGTGCGCCGGGTCAAGGAGGAGGTCGACCGCCTCGGGCTTCGGACGAAACGCAGCACAACGGGCAATGGTGCCGAGCGCGGCGGCAAGCCCTTTTCGCGCGGTCATCTCTACACGCTGCTCTCGAACCCGATCTACACTGGCCAGATTGCCCATAAAGACCAGCTTTACCCCGGCCAGCATCCGGCGCTGATCGACGATGAAAGCTGGTCCACTGTTCGGGACCAGCTCGCAGCCAATACGAGGGACCATCGGCGCAGGGCTAAAGCAGCCGAGCCGAGCTTGCTGGCGGGCCTGCTGGTCGATGCTCGGGGGGAGCGGCTCACGCCATCACACACCGTCAACAAGGGCCGACGCTATCGCTACTACGTCTCCGCTGCGCTAATCACTGAGGCAGGAACGGATCGCGCGCAAGGCTGGCGGCTTGCCGCCAGGGAGATAGAGGAGGCCGTGATCAGGATTCTGGCCGACGCGCTGACCAGCCCGGCGAGCTTGGTCGAGCGGTTTGGTGCGGCCGGCATGCCCAGCGACCAGCTTCGGAAACTGCTCAGTCGGGCGGCCCGTATGGCAGCGGCGCTAGGTGGCTCACCGGGGGAACGAGCAAAGCTCGTTCGCGAGCTCGTCGAGAAGATCCTTGTCGATGAGAAGACGATCATCATCAGGCTGCGACGCGGCCTTCTGTTAGGCGGGGATGTCCCGTCATCCACATCGGAGGCCGCGAGTGACAGCGCTGTTGAACTGACGGCAGCAGCCGCCTTCACGCGGCGCGGTGCCGAAACCAAATTGGTTCTGCCCGGATTAGCGCAGCAGAAGCACAGCTCCAGATGTGATCCGGCCCTGATCAAGGGGATTGCGCGCGGGCGCGCCTGGTTTGAGGAGCTCGCCACCGGCCGCGCCCGATCGCTCCAGGATTTGGCCAAGCGTGACGGCATTTCCCGGCGCTACATTCGCCGTCTCGTTGGCCTCGCCTTCTTGAGCCCGCAGCTGGTCGAGGCGATCCTGCAGGGCCGGCAATCCGTCGATCTCACCGCGACGCGGCTGACCGAATTTGACCTACCGCTGGACTGGGCGGAGCAGCACAAACTGCTCGCAAGCTAAACCGCAACTGCGGACAGATGTGCCCAGGCCGCGGCTCCACGGCGGCCGCGCGTCATTTGCAAACGCTCAGAACTTTCGGAGGTGGGACTGCATCAATGCCCGTCAGAGAGAAAGGGCGAAGGAGTCCCGGTTCGCAGCCTGCACGTCCCTTCTCACGTCCCCAGCCATCCGCAGACCGCCGCCAAAGTGCGGGACTTTTCGCTTACAGCCTCGGGGTTCACCGCTGAGACAGACTGGCTGCTGGAGGAAGACGGATTCGAACCCTCGGTCCCTCTCGCGAAAAAAGTCACCTCCGGCATCCGATACGACGAGCTACTTCTCGCTCAGGTTAGCGACGCAACCGACCACATCCGCTGCGGCAACCTCGGCGTTCGCCCCAACCGCGCTCGCCGCGCGATCTGGTAGTTGACGCGGCCTGCTGCGGCGAGGAGCATGACGCAGCAGCATCCCTTTCAGCATTCATGATGAGGGGAACCGATGAGGCTTGCGATCTGGTCGACCACCACGCCGCGCGAACACTCGACCGCATCAGGAGTTGTTCCGGCGCCAGCTCGAAGAAGCGGAACTGGCCGAGCGCATCGGCATCGATCAGATGTGGTTTCTGGAGCACCATCTCCAGCCGTCGGCGACGCCGTCGCCAAATCTGATGATCGCTGCCGCGTCACAAAGGACGCGTCGCATCCGATTTGCCAACATGGTCAACATTCTGCCGTTCCGGAACCCGCTGCTCGTCGCCGAGGAGGGGGCGATGCTCGACAATCTGACCGGGGGCCGCCTTGACCTGGGCCTGGGCCGCGGCCTGCGCCCGCCCGAATTCGAAGCCTTCGGGGTCGACCAGGCGCAATCGCGCGAAATGTTCGTCGAGTCGTTCGATCTGATCCGCCGCATCTGGGCCGACGAGAACTTCGTCCATCATGGCAAGTACTGGACGGTCGTGAAGAACGGGCCGCTGTCGCCGCCGCTGGTTCAGCGGCCGTACCCGCCGTTCCTGGTCAGCGCGCAGAGCGAGGAATCACTGCGCTGGGCGGCCGCGCACGATATCCCGTTTGCCCAGATCGATGCGCTGGTCGATCGGGCACGGCGCGATCAGGCGCTCTACCGCGAGGTCCAGGTTGCGCACGGACACGCCCCGGCGGCGCGGCTCTATCTGATGCGCGAGATCTATGTCGCCGATAGCGACACCCGCGCCCGTGCCGAGGCGCAGTCCTATCTGCTGCAATACTGGGAACTATGGAACCGTTATACGCAGTTCACGCAAGGCGGCAGACTGCCCGACAGCTACGATTTCTGGCGCCACCAAGCACCGATGCTGCATGGGATGAGCTTCGAGGAAATTGTCGCCAATGACATGGTGCTAATTGGCAGCCCGGAAACGGTCGCGAAAGCCATTCTGCGCATCGCTGGGCAGCTCGACCTGATGGGTCTGGCGCTGATCTTCAAGCTCGGCGCAATGCCCTACGACATGCTTGAGCGCTCCATGACCCGATTCGGTGAAGAGGTCGTGCCGCGCATCCGCCATGTGCTCCACCCAGACGCTGCCGCAAGCCGCGCGGCAGCGGAGTAGATTGCGGGGCGACCAGTAAAGGACTCGATTCGAACACAGCCGTCTTCGCTGTCGCACACGCCGACGCCAGCGCCGTGAATGCCATGCCGGCCGTGGCGGTGTGCTATAATTCAAACGTTGGATGGACAGCAGCAATGCGATCGGTCTGTGCGCTCCGAGACGGATTTGCCCCGATCGTCGTGTCAGGCTTGACATTCCTCGCCCCAGCGGTTTCCGCGCAAGACGTGCCGACGGCCACAGGTCAGGTGCCGCGTTTCGAGCCCGCCCCGTGCCCGAAACTGCCGGGGGCCGACGAACTGGCCAAAGCGAGCTGCGGCTACCTCGTCGTACTAGAAAATCGTAGCCGGCCGACCGGCCGCACAATTCGGCTCATGGTTGCGAAGTACCCTGCGCGCTCACCGGAGAAGCGGGCCGATCCCGTTGTCTATCTGGCAGGCGGGCCAGGCGACATCGCCCCCCTGGAGGTCAACGGGCTCATCGCTGGCGACTTCATCCGCGACCGGGACATCGTGGTGGTGAGCCAGCGTGGCACGATGTTCTCGGAGCCGGCGCTTACCTGCGCGCCCACCGACGATTTCGCCAGAGAGCTTCTCAGCCTGCGCTTCTATTCCGCGGCGACCGAGCGCGCCCATCTGGCGGCGACGGAAGCCTGCCACCGAGAACTCGCCGCCACCGGCGCTGACCTTAGCGCCTACAATTCGACCGAAAGTGCCGCTGATTTCGCCGACCTCCGCAAGGTGCTCGGCATTGCCGCGTGGAATGTCTACGGGACCTCATATGGCTCCTACCTGGCGCAGACGCTGATCCGCGACCACCCCGACGGCATCCGCAGCGTCGTGCTCGATTCGGTCTTACCGACGACCTACACCATCCCTGGAACTTGGCCGATCACGGGCGCCGGCTTTGACAACCTCTTCCACGCCTGTGCGGCGGAAACGGCCTGCAACGCCGCCCACCCGCATCTCGAAGAAACCTTCACCCGACTGGTCAACAAACTCGAGGCCGAGCCGCTCACCACGACCGTCAGCGACCCGGCGACCGGCGGAGACGTCAAACTCGTCCTCGACGGCGGGGCACTAGTCGACTGGCTGCGCAACCAGAACTACGCCGTGCCTCTGCTGAAGGCTGCGCCGAATCGGATCGATGGGCTCGCTGCCAGACGCGCCGATTCAGTCGAGGCGATCGCTAAGGATCGGGCAGGCCGGGCGCCGCCGCCCGGTCCGGATGTGCCTGCCCTCGGCTACGGGCTGTCCTATGGCGTCAGCTGTCGGGAAGACTACCCGTTCGCGACGCAGGCGGACCTCGCCGCGGCAGGCAGGCAGGCGTTTCCGGACTATCCGGCGTCGATCCAAGGCGAGGGCGTCGGCGGCTGGGCCTACATCAACCAGGACTGCCGCGACGTCTGGAAGGTTCCCGCCGCCCCGGAGGCAATGCACCAGCCGGTGGCCAGCAGCATTCCGACGCTCCTCATCTCTGGCAGCTTCGACACGTTGACGTCACTTGCCGGGGCGGAGGCCGCGGCCGCAAAGCTGTCAAAAGCGACGATCATCAGCATCCCCGGCATCGGGCATGTCGTGGCACCTCAATCGCCGTGCGCCCAGACGGTCATCACATCATTCCTCACCGATCCAAGCACCCCCGACACGTCCTGCGTCGGGACCTTGAAGCCACCCGCCTTCACCCCTTTTTGACCCAATAGAGGAAAGTCGCTCTTTAGGTGCAGCGAACTGCAATCATCCGCATGTGGGATCGCAATCATCGGGCATCCGTGCCCACGTTCATTGCGAGGGACCTGAAGGGTCTGGCCCACGATCATCGCAACTGGGTGCATATTCCGGGGGAAGTCGACCGGCGATTCCCCAATCAGGGGTTCGGATGAACGAGCCAACGCATTTCGACCTGGTGACGATCGCCGGCGGCTTCGCCGTTCGATTTCGGCGCGTTCGCCGCTTAAGCGACGCAACTCAGGTTCGCACCAGACTCGCTGCTGGAAGGAACCGGATTCGAACCATCGGTTCCGCGAAGGCGCCCGGCGTCATCTTGGTGTCGAGTTTCGTTCGCGCCGACTTTTCCGTTCGCGGGGGATCAAGCAGAGGCGACATGAGGACCTCACGAACCTTTGGTGGTGTCACCGCGGTACCGATGGTTCGAATCCGGTTTCCTCCAGCGGGGAGTGCGAACTTTCGGTCCGTGGTGACCCCCTCAGGTCTGTGCTGATACGTGTAGGCTGGATCATCTCGGCGCGTTCGTAGCCGGCTTCGACAAGCTCGCGTTGATGGGATCATCTTGGGCGTGATTGTCAGCTTGTCGGCGAGATCTTGGGCAGACCGCAAGCAGCCGACCCCTGACCCATCTTCGGCCCGGCGCCGCTTGGATCGGAACGACCTAATGTTGCGATTGCCAGTGGCACTTGCCTCAGCTCGGCCAGTACAAAGAACTTGCGCCGGCCGTGGGCCCAGCACGCGGCTTCCGCAATCGGCCGGGGACTTCGCCTCGCCTCGAGGCGGTCCGCCGCATCGACGAGATCTTTGCCGTCGAGCGCGAGATCAACGGCGCCGCGCCCGAGCACCGGCATGTCGTCCGACAGGAACGGATCAAGCCGCTGGTCACCGCACTGGAAAGCTGGATGCGGACCGAGCGCGACTTCCTACGCCAGTACAGACGGAAGCCGCTCCGGTGCCAGCGCACCAGCGTTTCTGGCTTGAAGACAACCGCGGCTTCGAGCAAGCAGGGGAACAGCCGATAGGGCCAGACGAAGATCAAACGATCTGCAGTGCGCAGCCTGAGCCTTGCTGGCGCCGCCCGCTGCAGGACAACAAGCTGCTGGCGGAGAAATGCCATCTCGGCCTCGCGAGCCGCCTGCGATCTGAACAGTCCGTGTAGCAATCCGCCGAGCAGCTTCAAGAGGTCGATCATCCCGAAGTGAGGATAGCCCATCGCTGCATATGCGCCAGCCCGGATGTAATTTTCGGTAGCCACAGGTTACCCTGACAAGCCCCGATGGTCGTCTCGCTCGAAAATTCACCATGGTGTGAGCGGGTTCACACATGATTACCGACGACCTGTCCTAAACTTATCGGAATGGACAACCGCTCAGGATGTCCTTAGCGGGGAGAAATGCGATGACCGACACCATAACCGAGCGGACAGTCGTTCCTCTCAACCCGGCCGTGGCCCAGGCGACAAAAGAAGACGTAGCTGCGGAAAACGACCAGACGCATTCGGCACTTGAGCAAAGTCGGAGTGCGGGCGATGCCGTAGCTTCGACGCCTGATCGAGGTGTGGAGCCCTCGGCCGAAGGCCCGCAGCAACCCGACTCTCAGCCTCCAGACCCTCAGCAGCCGTACAGGCTCAAAGATATTCAGGTTGGCAACAAGGATGGTCGCGGGCTTCGTATCACTCAAATCTATGCTGTCCAATCCGACGAATACGCCATTTACCAAGCTGGTGAAGTGATGGTTCACTTCGCCGACGACCCAGGGAAAGCGCAGGCTCAGAGAAAATCGCTCTTACCATTGAGTTCGGCTCGGGCGGAAGTCAATGCACTTGTCCCAGGATTGGCGTGCCGCGAAGTCTGTGATCGACGACTGGCTTACGCGTTACAGCTGGCCTTAGACGGCGACATGGACGGCGCAAAAGGGACGGTCGCAGCAGCAAAAGCCTTCGTGTTGGCGAAGCGTGCCGCACGCGGTCGTTTCCAATATTTGAAGTGGAGTTACGGTACGGCTGCGGTTCTGATCGGACTGCTATTCGTGGCCAGCCGGTTCTTTCCGTTCCGAGAAGCTTCCAGCGATCTGTGGCTTGCTGCCAAGGCAGGCTTGATCGGGGCGGCGTTCTCCATCGCACTCGCGATCCGAGGAAGAACAGTTGCCCTCGACACGGAACTGCTAGACAACGTGACTGACGGCACCCTGCGGCTTTTGATCGGCGTGATCTCTGCCGGGGTTCTGCTCTTGCTGCTGGCTTGCGGCATCCTGCCAAGCCTCAGGATCGGGGATGCCCTGTTCGGCGGCAAAGATCTGACCTGGCAAATGGTGCTGGTCATCGGTTTCCTTGGGGGTTTCCTGGAACGGCTCGTCCCGGATCTGCTGGAGAAGAAAAACTCCCAGAGCAACGGCAGCAATACGCCCGCGGGGGCTGCTGCGCCCGTCAGATGATTTCCGGCAAGCCGACCAAGCCCGAAGCGACTTCGCCGCGATTCTCCTCGCCGTGCCTGATCTGATCTGTGCGTCGAACCGGTCTGTTGCACGGATCGGTCGGTTGGCGGCTAGCAGATAGTACTGCAGCGGCGTTCCGGACCCGGGCGCGAGATTCCACAGAAGCCAGATCAGCAGGGCCGGGTAGATCGGCCAGTGCCTGACCAGCCGCTTGATGTCGTCGACCGCATGGGCGTCGGGCGGGCGCTCGACTTCCAGGTTATCGAAGACGCTGGCGGGCTTCCACAGGCCGTAGAGCGCCACCAGCGCCATGATCGCCGCCCCGACGAGAAACAGCGGGCTCGGAATCCCAGCGTCAGCAGGCCGGCGGTGCACAAGGTCATAATGCTCATCTGGTAGAGCGTCAGCGTCTCGGTCGATTCGGTCAGGCTCATGCGGCGGATCGCGATCGCCACGGTCGAGATTAAGACCGCGTTGATGAGCGCGAACAGCGCGCCGTAAGTCATCGTGCCGGCGCCGGGATGCGTGATGATCAGGACGCCGACAAACCCGACGATCAGCGCCAACCAGCGGTGGATGCCGACCTTCTCCTTCAGGATCACGATCGACAGCAGGGTCGTAAACAATGGCGCCGTGAAGCCAAGCGCCGTCGCCGAGCCGAGCGACAGCACGCTGACCGCGAGGAACCAGCATAGCATCGAGCCGAACTGCGATAGCCCGCGCTGCAGATGCTCGCGGTAACGTCGGGTCCGCAAGACGCCCCACCCGGCGCGCGGCAATACGATCGCCGCGACCGTCAGGAATGCGAACAGGGTGCGCCCGAACGCGACCTCGCCCAGCGGATAGGTGGCAAGTTGCCATTTCACGACCGCGTTGCCGCCGGCGAACATCACGGTCGAGCCGACCACGTAGGCGATCCCGAGCGGGACCTGGTTGCGCCCTGCCGCCGCAGCCACATGGGCAACGGTCATCGCGCCGGGACGACTGGCCGGATGTCCATCAGAACTCCTTTTTATGAGCAGTCGCATACCTAATAGGGGTCTATCTTGGCAATCCCTTGCAAGTAATCGGCATCGGCATGGGTGAGTCCGCGTATGCCCACGTCGTATTTGCCGGGGTCATCACGGTTATTGCGGCGGCCGCACTGTTCGTGGGAGCGGAAATAACCGACGGAGATCCGAGGGGGGAACCCCTGCAGCAAAGTGTAAAAGCTGCTGGCGGAGAAATGCCATCTCGGCTTCGCGAGCCGCGCGCGATCTGAACAGTCCGGCGAGCAATCCGCCGACCAGCTTCAAGAGGTCGATCATCCCGACGATCAGAGTAGCGCATCGCTGCACACGCGCCAGCCCGGATGTAATTTTCGGTAGCCACAATAGCTTATCAACATTCAATGGCGTCAACATCGACGCGCTTGCGATCTTTAGGAGTGATGACGCAAAGGCGGCGATCGATTTAATGGCGACACCAAGAAGGATGCCGTTAACGGCATTCGACGCCTTTGTCGAAACCTACCAGATCAAATACGACAGAGCGGCCGATTGTCTGACCAAGGACCGCGATGCGCTGCTGGCGTTCTGCGATTTCCCCGCCGAGCACTGGAAGCACGCACGAACGCCTCGTCGAGGAGGCCGGCGATTTTATTCCTTGAACTGCGCCGCCCGCCACCTTACTGCGGCCGGAACGCCTTCGGTGGCGACCATTTCACGGAACTTGGTCCCGAAGTCCGTCTTGGTCGCGTAAAGCGGGCTGACAACGTCGAGCCCGGCATAAATCGCGGTGCGGAAACCCGCGACGTCGGCGCCGCGATTGACCGCACGTTTGGTCGCGTAGAGCGCTTCCGGCGAAATCAATGACAGCCGCTTGGCGTAACTGAGGCTTGCCGCCCGCAACTCCGGGAGCGGCACGACCCGGTTGACCATGCCGAGCTCCAGAGCGCTCTTGGCATCGATGGTGTCGCCGAAATAGAGGAGTTCCCGCGCCCTCTTGTAGCCGATGATCATCGGCATGACGATCGCCGGGCCGACACTGGAGAAACGCACTTCGGGCTCGCCAAAGGTTGCATTGTCGGCGGCGATCGTCAGATCGCACAGCATGACGAGCTCGCAGCCGCCGCCCATGACGTGACCCTGAACCGACGCGATCACCGGCTTTTTCATGGCCCAAGGCGTCATCTCGAAATCGAGCTGGACGCTCAGGTGCTCATGCGCCTTGGTCGCGTTGCTGCGCCAATCGTCCGTCCCAGGCTCTTTCGCCGAGATGTCGTAGCCGGCACAGAAGCTGCGGCCTTCGGCCTGCAACAGGACGACGCTTGTCTCTGCATCCTCATCTGCCCGCATGAAGGCCGCGAGCAGCTGACGCTGCAGATCCGCACTGATGGCGTTCAGCTTTTCCGGACGGTTCAAGGTGATGATGCTGACCTTTTCCTGCGCTTCGTAACGGACCACCGGATCGGCCATAATCTGCTCTCCTCCGCTAAACCGCATAGCGCGCCAGCCGGTCGATTGCCGCGAGACCTTCGCGAATGCCGCCTACCACCGGAATGTTCGCCGCGCGAAGATACGCAACCTGCTCCCGGTTCATGACCCCCGGCCGAGTATGCAAGAGGTAATGGGGTTTGCCGCTATTCTCAGCCGCGCGAACGAACAGCTCGAGGTAGCTCAAGGGGAGCTCGGGCGTCTCGAAGGGCTGACCATCGCAATTGTCGCGGCAGAAGACGATGATGTCGTGGTCGGGGCTGTGGTCCAACACAGCGAGGGCGTGCGGCAGGTTCGCGACAAAGGTGCCGTTGCCCCAGGCGTCGAGCGGGTTGCCGTCGCCGCTTACAAAGCCGATCTGGCGTTCGATTTCCTCCCTTGCCGCGGCCGGCAAAGGAGGTAGCCGAAGATGCGCCGACGCGGCAATGTCGAGGATCAGCTCGGCCAACCCACCGGACGAAGTGACGACGCCGATCCGGCGGCCCGCCGGGCGACGCGCGCCCTGAGCGGCCGCGAGCACCTCAGTAAACTCGACGAGGTCAGAGACTTCGATTGCGCGATGCGCGCGCAGCAGTTCGGAGACAAAGCCAGGCTCGCCGGCGAGCCCGCCCGTGTGAGTCGTCACGGCATCCCTCGCGCGCTCCGATCGCCCGACCTTGAGCACCACCACCGGTTTTCCTTGTGCAGCGGCGCGATCGAGTGCGGCAACAAAGCGGTCCGGGGATCGAACGGTCTCGATAAACCCGCCGATGACATTGGTGTGCGGATCGTCGACGAGGTACTCGAGATAATCGCCCGCGACCACCACCGCTTCGTTCCCGGAAGAGACGACATGGCTGAAGCCAAAGCGCCGGATGTCAGTCAACAGGCTGATGCAGAACGCGCCGCTCTGGGAGATGATGCCGACATTGCCCGCGAGGCCGGCCGGATCGCGCAGCTCCTGCAGATAGGTCGTGCTGCGATCATGCGGGCTGAGCACTCCCATGCAGTTGGGCCCGCAGAGCGCCATGCCGGCGTCGCGGCAGATCCCTTCGATCTGGGCTTGCAGCCGACGCCCGTCCTCGCCGCGTTCGGCGAACCCGCCATCGTAGATGACCGCCCCTCTCACGCCGCGCGCGGCTGCTGCGAGGAGTGCCTCGATGACGCGCACATGGCCGACACAGAACACCGCGACATCGGGGATCTCGGGCAATTCTACGACATTCGCATAGCATTGCCGGCCCGATACCGTGGAATAATTGGGGTTGATCGGGAATATCGGACCGGCAAAGCCGATGCGATCGAGGGAGGCGATCAGCCTTCGCCCTATCGTCGGCTTGTCCGACGCACCGACGACAGCAATCGATTTTGGCCGAAAAAGCGCTTCGAGCCGCATCGGTCATCGCTCCTTGAGCGGATCGGGAGACCGGGAGATTACAACACCGCGACGTTCCGGGCAGTATGTCATCGACTAAGGGAACTACCGCGGACCAAGCATGGACCTGCCGCTCGACCCGAGGCTCTGCATCGGCATTCAGACCATCCGCCGCACCGAACCGGCGACCGGACCATGGCTGCCGCGGATCGATGACGAGTGGGCATGGATCGAGCTCGTCGACCGGTGCGGCTATGATGCTTTGTGGGTCGGAGACCACATCGCGTTTGCAGTGCCGATCCGCGACCCATTGCAGCAGCTGGCGCAGGCCTGTTTTGATGGAAGCATTGTCGCGTTGGATGGCACGGGCGAGCACAACGCGAATAATCTGGGCGTTCGACTTGGGCGGCAACAAATTCGCTCAGCAGACGCCTAAATTCACGGCAGCATCGCAATCTCGTTTTCGGGCAACTTTCATCGCATGAGCGATACCCGTGTGATAACGCACGAGTGCTTCCTGATGCTCGCCGGGCTCTTGAGGTGCGAGCCCGATATGGGCGACGAGGACCTGATCGAGATCCGCTCGTCCAATTTGTGCCGCCGTACCGGCTATCAGGGCATTGTCGCGGCGGTTTGCGCGGCACTCGCCGCAATGCGCGAGGCTTGACGTTGAGCGGGCACGCGAGAGTCCTCGGCTGTTCGATGCCACGGCTGGAAGACCCGCCGCTGCGTCGGTCGGGCGAGGCCAATTTGTCGGCGACATCGCTTTTCCGCATCAGCTGCACATGCGGATCGTGCGCTCGCCCTATGCGCATGCCGTGCTGCGTCGGATCGACGTCGCGGCCGCACGCGCCGCGCCGGGGGTCGTCGCGGTGTGGACCGGGGCGGACATCGCCGATCTGCCGCCGATCGATTTCCGCGACCCGGCCGGCGAGGGATCTGCGCCCCTACCGCCAGCCGCTGCTGGCGCAGGACCGGTTGCGCTATGTCGGCGAGCCGGTCGCCGCGGTGTTCGCGACCGACGCCTACCTCGCCGAGGATGCGGCCGACCTCGTCACGGTCGACGGTCGACGAACTGGCGCCGCTGCTCGACGCCGCGGCGGCGCCCGGCAGCTTCGCGCCCGGGCTTTCGACCGAGGCGATCGTGCTGCGGGCCGATTACGGCGATGTCGACGCCGCTTTTGCCACTGCGCATGCGGTCATCGCGCTCGATCTGACGATCGGCCGGCACAGCGCCGTGCCGATCGAGACGCGCGGCGCGCTCGCCCGCTACGACGCCGCGCGCGATGTGCTGGAACTGTATGGCGCGGCCAAGGTGCCGCACCGCAATCGCGACGCGCTCGCGCGCATGTTCGGCCGCAGCGCCGCCGCGGTGGTGCTGAAGGAGGGTAACACCGGCGGCGGGTTCGGCGTCCGCGGCGAGCTCTATCCCGAGGATTTCCTCGTCTGCCTCGCCGCGCTGCGCCTCGGCCGCCCGGTCAAATGGATCGAGGACCGTCGCGAGCACCTGATGGCGGCGAACCATTCGCGCCAGCAGCGCCACCATGCGCGCGTGGCGGTCGATGCCGACGGCGTGATCCTGGCGCTCGACGACGAGTTCTATCTCGACCAGGGCGCCTATGTGCGCACTCATGGCGCACGCGTCCCGGAGATGACGATCGCGATGCTGCCGGGGCCGTACCGCATCCCGGCCTATCGCGCCGTCGGGCATTTCCGCCTGACCAACAAGACGCCGGCCGCGACCTACCGCGCGCCCGGCCGCTACGAGGGCACGCTTTGTGCGCGAGCGGCTGATGGATGCGGTCGCCGACCGGCTCGGGCTCGACCGGCTCACGGTGCGCCGGCGCAACCTGATCACCGCGGCCGAGATGCCGTTCAGCCGGCCGCTCAACGCGCTCGGCACCGAGGTCGTGTACGATTCCGGCGACTACGCGCTGTCTGCTCGACAAGGCGCTCGCGCAGATCGGCTGGGATGCGTTGCAGGCCGAACTGCGGCGGCGGCGCGCACGCGGGCGAGCTGGTCGGCGCCGGTATCGCCGTGTTCGTCGAGAAGGGCGGGCTCGGCCCGATGGACGGCACGCGCATCACCATCGACACGACCGGCGCGGTCGAGCTGGTGACCGGCGGCTCGTCGCGTCGGGCAAGGGTTCGTGACTGCGATGGCGCAGATCTGCGCCGATACGCTCGGCGTCGACTACCGCCGGGTGCGCGTCGTGCTCGGGCAGACCGACCGCATCCAATACGGCATCGGCGCGCATGCCTCGCGCGCCTCGGTGATGACCGGCGGCGCGACCCATGCAGCGGCGCTGAAGATTCGCGCCAAGGCGCTGGAGATGGCGGCTGAGCTGCTGCAGGCGGCAGCCGGAAGAGCTCGACATCGCCGACGGTGTCGTACGTCCATCGCGATCGGCCGGACGGCCCGTCGATCGCGCTCGGCGACATCGCGCGCCATCTGGCGCCGGATTCGCCGGTGCTCGGCGACCGCGACCCGGGCCTCACCGCCGAAGGCTGGTTCCGCGCCGACCACATGACCTATGCCTACGGCGTCCATATCGGCGTCGTGCGCGTCGATCCGGAGACCGGGCAGTCGACGGTCGAGCGGTTCCTGATCGCCTACGACATCGGCCGGGCGATCAACCCGATGATGGTCGAGGGCCAGCTGGCTCGGCGGCTTCGCGCAGGGGCTGGGCGGCGCGCTCTACGAGGAATTTCGTTTACGACGAGCGCGGCGAGCCGCTCAGCGTCGACCTTGGCCGACTACCTGCTGCCGACCGCGCAGCGAAGTCCCGCCGGTCGAGGTCTTGCTGACCGAGGACGCGCCGAGCCCGCTCAACCCGCTCGGCATCAAGAGCGTCGGCGAGGGCGGCATCACCGGCGTCGGCGCGGCGATCGCGGCGGCGATCGACGATGCGATCGGCATTCCCGGCGCGCGTGACGCAGCTGCCGGCGACACCGCAGCGAGTAAGGCGCTGCTCGCGCGCCGCACGCGATCGGAACAGTGCATGACGCCTGCTGACGCTGCTGAACGCACCGACCCTCGCCGCCTATACGGCGGCCGGATTCTGGGGCGACGAGACGATCTACCACCTCGCCGCTCCGGCACGCGCGGGCAACGCCGGGCGCGTTCGCGGTGCGCGACCGACACCGCCGCCTGACCTATGCCGCAGCTGGTCGCGGCCGCCGACCAGCTGGCGGCCATCCTTGCAGGTCAGGGCGTGCGGCCGGGCGAGCGCGTCGCGGTATGGCTGCCGAGCCGGGTCGAGACGGCGATCGCCGTTGCTCGCGTGCTCGCGCAACGGCTATGTCTGCTGCCCGTCCCTGCACCGCGACCACCGGGTTGCCGAGATCGTCGCGCTGGTGGACCGCATGCGCGCCGCGGCGCTGATCGCGCAGCCCGGCTACGGCGCCGACGGCGACCGGCACGACATCTTCGCCGAACTCGCCGATCGCGAGTTTCTGCGCTGTTGCCTGGCCGAGTCGGTGCCGGCCGATGGCACCCGTTTGCCGCTCTCGGCGAGCCCGGCGCGTCGACACGCCGACGAGCCGTGACGCCAACCAGATCATGTATCTGCCTTCACCTCCGGCACGACCGGGATGCCCGAAGGGCGTCCTGCACAGCGACAACACGCTGCTCGCCACCGCCCGCATGATGGCGCGCGACTGGCGGCTGGAGCGCGCCGTGCTCTACACGCTGAGCCCGCTTGTCGCCACAATCTCGGCCTCGGCGCGCTGATCACCGCGCTGGCCGGCGGCGGCGAACTGGTGCTGCACGATCTGCCGCGCGGCGACAGCCTGGTCGACCGACTGGAAGAGACAGGCGCCGGATTTCTGTTCGGCGTGCCGACCCATGCGATCGACCTGCTCGCCGAGATGCGCGCGCGGGGCGTGCGACGGCTCGGCACGGTGCGCGGCTTCCGCATCTCCGGCGCGGCGGCACCGCCACCGGTCGTGGCCGAGCTGATGCGACCACGGCGTGATGCCGCAGAGCGGCTACGGCATGACCGAAACCTGCTCGCATCAATACACGCGGCCCGACGATCAGCCCGACGCGCATCGTCGAGACCTGCGGGCGCGCCTGCGACGGTTACGAGATTCGCATCTGGCGCCAGGACGATCCCGACGTCGAAGCGGCCCCCGGCGAGATCGGCGAGATCGGCGGCCGCGGCGCCAGCCTGATGCTCGGCTATTTCGACGACCAGGCGGCGACCGAGGCCGCGTTCAACGCGCAGGGCTGGTTCATGACCGGCGATCTCGGCTGGCTCGACGAAGCCGGGTATCTGCGCATCACCGGCCGCAAGAAGGACGTGATCATCCGCGGCGGGCGCAACATCTACCCGGCGACGCATCGAGGCACTGGCGCTGCGCTGCGACGGCGATCGAGAAGGCGGCGGCGTTTCCGGTCGCCGACGCGCGGCTCGGCGAGCGGGTCTGCCTCGCGGTGGTCATGGCGAATCGGCGATGCGGCTCGATCCGAGCCCGGTTGCTGCGCGATCTCGACCGCGGCCGGGCTGGCGAAATACGACATGCCGGAATTCCTGCTTGCCGTTGCGGACGATGCCGCTGACGGCAAGCGGCAAGATCATCAAGCGCGAGTTGGTGCGCTGGGTGGCTGAAGGCCGCGTTCGGCCCATCCGGGCGCTGCGGGACTGACCGGTGCGCGCGATCATCGTCGATGAATTCGGTCCGCCCGAGGGACTGCGCCTTCGCGAAGTCGCCGCCGCCGGTGCCCGGTCCCGGCGAGGTCGCTGGTCGACAGTGCATGCCGCCCCGGTCAACTACGTCGACCTGCTGGTCGTCGGTGGCACGCTACCAGTTCCTGCCGCCGCGCCCGTTCATCCCCGGCAAGGGCCCGGCCGGCATAGTTACGGAGCTGCGGCTCGGGCGTGACCACGCTTGCCGTCGGCGATCGGGTCTTGGCAATGGCCGAGCAAGGCGGCTATGCCGAGGCGGTGGCGGTCTCTGCCGACCAGTGCTATCACCTGCCGGCGTATATGTCGTTCATCGAGGCCGCCTCGCTTGAGCCTCGTCTACGACACCGCCTGGTTTGCCTTGCGCGAGCGCGCCCGGCTGGAAGCCGGGCGAGACGGTGCTGGTGCTGGGCGCCTCAGGCGGGGTCGGCCAGGCGGCGGTGCAGCTGGCGCGCGCGATGGGCGCCCGCGTGCTCGCCGGCATCGTCCGGCCGGAGCGCGCCGCGGCGGTGCGGACGGCCGGCGCCGATTTCGTGATCGACCTGTCGCGTCAGAATTTGCGCGACAGCCTGCGCGACCAGGTCCGCGCCGTGACCGACGGGCGCGGCGCCGACATCATCCTCGATCCGCTCGGCGGCGCAGGTATTCGAGGCCGCCCTGCGCGCGCTTGCCTGGCGCGGCCGGCTCGTGGTGATCGGCTTTGCCGCCGGCGTGATTCCGACGGTGCGGACCAACTATCTGCTGCTCAAGAACATCGAGGTCAGCGGGTTGCAGATCAGCGACTACCGCAAGCGTCGCCCGGCCCAGGTGGCGGCGGCCTACGCCGAGATCTTCGAATTATACCAGCAAGGGAGGATAAGGCCTGCCGCAGCAATGGTGTTCCCGTTGGAGCGCGCCGGCGAGGCGCTGGCCGGGGTGCGCGACCGCCATATCGACGGCCGCGCCGCGTTGCGAGTGCGCGACGACTGAGCCCCCCAGCGACCCGAAGCCTCGGACATGGTTTCTGCCTTCGATCGGGATCATGACTTTGCAGATATGGTGGTCCGGCCTCGACATGCGCTTATGCCGCTGCAAGATCGTCGCGCGGGAAGGTGCGGTCGATGATCGGGCGGATCCTGCCTTCGCTCCGCGCCGGCATCACGTTGCCGGCAAACCGTTTCGTCGAGGCGGCTGCCGAGCCCCTCAAAGGCTGCCGCTTCGCGCTACGCTGTCCGCACAAGCTTGACGTGGTCTGCGAGACAGTGGCGCCGGCCCTGCGGCCGCTCTCGCCGACCCGCAGCGTCGCCTGTCACTTGGTCACCCCGCCGGTCGATTACCGTTTGATTTGACGCCGCCAATGATCGCGCCGGGCGCGATTGTGAGTTTCAGCGATATCGCGCAAGCAGATTTCCCGGGGGAGGGGCTCGGGGGTGGTCGACGCGGCCTCGGTTGATGACGGTCTCGTCTTGTTGGGGCTCGGCGAGCCGACGCCTGTGTGGTCCTGAGAGGGACCGGCCTGGACGCTCTCCACCCTCTCTCTCACGTGGGACCGAGGGTTCGAATCCGGCTTCCTCCAGCGGGGAGTCTGCAAACTTTCGGTCCCTGTCACGTCCGAGATCGCGGAACTGAATTTTCGAATCCATTCCCCTCCAGGGGGAGTCTCGGATACTGCGCGAGCCCGCTGGTATCTGTTCATGCCGTGCACGGTAGCCGCCGGCAATCAGGCGATGTGGCGCGCCGGTATCGATTACGAGACCTACGCCCGGGTGGCTGGAATCTGGATGTTCCGCCATAAGCGGTCAGAGCCGCTGATGAACGTCCCGTTCGAGACCGGCTGGGCCACGGGGCGCTTCGCGTGATCGTGGATGGTTCTTGAATGAAATCAGCGTCGGTCGGCGCAAACCAGGAGAACGCGACATGAGTGCGAGCGGCACGCATAACCCGCCCGAGTTCAAGCACGCCGAGGACATGGAATGGGAGATGGGGCGATTTGGCAATGTCACCAAATTCCTCTTTCACCCGCGACCGGAACGTCCGACAGAGCCGAATGCGGGATTTCTCAAATATGCGCCGGGCGCATCCTTCCCGCCGCACCGGCACGATTTCGCGCAGGTCTGGTGCATCATCGAGGGCGAGTTCACGTTTGCCGGAAAGCGCTACGGCCCGGGCACGATCCGCCTATATGGCCGACCCGCATTGAAATGCACACGGCGACCGGCGGGACGATCTTCTTCGTGCACTACCCCGGTCCGACGACCGGCGCACCGCCGATTTACGAGGGCCGGATGAATCTGAAAGAAGCGCCTCCGCTCGCGCAGCACTGATGCGCGTGAGCGACCGAGAAGCGCGGCATATTATCCAGACGGCCTGGGAACGGGACGACTGTCCTTGCTTATACGAGCGAATCGTGCCGCCGAAAACCAAAGCTCGATTTCTTGGGGCCAGCCGTCCACTAAGACCGATACGCTGATGGCCCGTTGTCGATTTGGAATCGGACGCCATCATCGTCTGAGGAGATCGGGTGACGCATCTGAGAACTTCCTAGGCTGGCGCCGAGTTTCACCACCGGGCGAGAAAGAGCTTGACCGATTCACCACCGGGATAGTTTAATTTTGGTTAACAGGCGCTGGCGGAACAGCAGTCGGTCAAGCGACGGGAGGCCATAAAAACCACTTGGTAGGAAGCGATCTAGAAGGAGCAGAAGAACACCATGCCTACATGCAATGCTCGTTGCTCGACTACTATCTTTTCAGCGGTGGCGCTTGCCACTGCGATCTTCACGGTCCATCCGGCCGCTGCGGATGATCAGCAGGGCCAACGTTGGGTCGCCACCTGGGCCACCTCTCCGGCGACATTCTTCCAGTACGTTCCGCCCGTTGCGCCCGCTCCGCCGGGTCCGCCTACCACATTTGCTCCAGCAAACATTCAACCCGATCTCGGCTTCCCATTCCCCGACGCGAACACTGCTGGAGCGACCGACCAGACTTTCCGGTCGATCGTCAAGCCCGACCTCTGGGGCAACAAGATGCGATTTCGTTTCTCGAACGTCTTCGGGACCCAGCCCGTTACGTTCAGCACAGTCACGGTGGCACTCCAGGAATATTCAGGCAACGTCCTCGATGGCACGGTGACGCCGGTGACGTTCGGCGGCAAGAAATCGGTGACGATCCCGGCCGGTCAGGAGATCTTCAGCGACAGCATCAGCCTGTCGTGGGTACAGGGTGCCGACGATCCAGCCGTTCAGGGCCGCAACTTAGCTGTCAGCTACGCAGTCGAAGGCGACAGCGGCCCGATGACGTTTCACAGCAGCGCTTTCGTAACCTCATACATCACCGCGCCCGGCAGCGGCGATCACACGGAGGATCTTGACGTTTTTGCATTCGAATACACAACAACGTCATGGTTCTTCCTCGACGCCGTCGACGTCATGGCCCCGTCGGACATGGTAGTCGTTTGCGCTTTCGGTGATTCGATCACGGATGGCACGCACTCGACCCTGAACATCAATGACCGGTGGATGAACGTGCTCTCTCGCAGGCTGCACAATGCCTATGGCAACAAAATCAGCATCGTCAATGAGGCCATTGCCGGCAACAGGGTGGTAAACCCCGTCGTTGCAAACTCAACGGCTGGTCCCGCTGCGGTCGACCGGCTCGATCGCGACGTCCTGGGGCTATCGGGACTGACCCATGTGATCTGGCTTGAAGGCATCAACGATATTGGGGCCGGTACTGCGACAACTTCGATTATTCCCGGATATCAGAACGTCGTCGGACGCTTGCACGCCGCGGGCATTAAGGTCTACGGCGCCACACTAACCTCTGCCCTGGGTATCAGCGGGGTTGACATGGGCGACAACGGTCCGGGGCATGATGCCAGCCGCATGGTACTCAATGCCTTCATTCGCGGCTCCGGGATCTATGACGGGGTCGAGGATTTTGACGCTGTTACGATCGACCCGTCTACCGGCAACATGCAGGCGGACTATCTACCAAACAGCACGTTCACTCAGCTGCCGTGGGATTACCTCCATCCAAATCACGCCGGCTATACTGCCATGGGCGAAGTGGTCGACATCCAGCCATTCGCTCCCTTTAATCACTAGCCCTACCGAGGCTCGTCTTGCATCGGCGGCGGCAGCTGGTGCCTGTGATCGCGGGCCGCGGCTGCTCTCAAATGCCGCTGCGGTCGCGGGCGATCTCTCCCTGCGCGATCTCCGGCGGGATTAGCCAGGCGTAGAAAGCATCGCGCGCACAGTTCTTGCAGCCGGAGACGCTCATCCCCCAACTATCCAAAGAGACGATCTTGACGTAGATCTGCTCGATGGGGGCGAGGTCGACGTTTTGGTCCTGGTTGACATCCCTGCCAAAGCTCTCGGGCGCGATGTGATAATGCCCGGGAGGAACATCGCGATAGAATGCCGCGCCGTTTTCGACAGCCCCAACATAGCCGCCGTTCATTTCGATCCGGGCGAGATTGAAGGTCTCGGAGGGTTCATATGGACGATAGAACCAGACCCGGGCCTGCCCTGGTGGGATGGGCGGCACCACAACTGGAGCCGGCGGCGCAACGCAGCTCGCCGCGATCAGCAACAGTCCGCTCATGCGAAGAAGCCGTCCTCGATGAATGCTGTATCGTGCCATCTCAAAGAAGAGGACTTTGACAATCGTTGTTGATTCCGCCAGGAACGGACCGCCTACGCTGCCAGCTGCCGCTGCAGGTCTCCGGCGAGGATGGCGGCGCGGGCATCATCAAGATTGTGAAGTATGGCGACGATGGTGCCGCCTCCGCGGCTCCACGCGAAGTAGCGGTTGCGGCGATAGATCCGCTTCGGCCAAAATCGCTGTGATCATCTCGACGGCAGTAGCTGGTCGGGCGCGGCGAAGGGTGGGATGCGTGCGACTTTTGGGGGAGGCGTCTTCGGGCATGGCCAGGCTTCGACAAATGCGGCCTCTACTAGGATCGCAGCGTCGCCCCCTAGTTTAGCCGGATGGGAGCGCGCCCAATCGAGAAAGACCATCTCCGTCTGCCCGAATTTGATATGCGCTGTCGGGCAGTAAGTGGGCGAGGATGAAGCAAATAGAGATCCACCGAAGACGCCACCAATAAAGCCGAGGCAAAACGTTTTGTCAGTTTCGGCTGATGATGTACAGTCCTGTTCACGCGCGCCGCTTTCGCCCTTGGCGCGCCACGCACCCGGATATCGGGATCGGTCACGACATCCGTCTGTCGCCCCCCGGCTAGATCGCTGCTGCCGGGATCAGAACATCTGCCACGTGCCGTCGGGCGGCTGCTGACCTACACCCGGTTTCGAGTAATCGCAGACACCCTGCGGGAAGAGCGCCTTCAGCTGAGCAGTCTCAGCGGCAGAGAACCGTACCTTATATAGGCTCGAGTTCGATCGGCCTCAGCTGGCACTTTAGAACGTCGTTCGCCAATGGCTCGCCAGCAACCATCCGCGGCGTCGAAAACGCAGGGTATAGCTGGTTGCAGGTAGTATCGAGCTGGTAGACCTGTTGCTCAGCGATCTTTACCGTACCCTTGTTGGTGAAACATGCATCGACCAAGTCGCTTGGTTTCGAGCGATTGATCTTTACCCGGGGCGGCGTCGATGTTCTATCGGCAAGATAGTTTGTGAGCCATGCGTCCATCTGATTGAGAGCGTGGCTCAGGACGGGACTGGTATCGCTGAAAGTTGGTAGACCTGTTGCTCAGCGATCTTTACCGTACCCTTGTTGGTGAAACATGCATCGACCAAGTCGCTTGGTTTCGAGCGATTGATCTTTACCGGGAGCGGAGTCGATGTTCTATCGGCAAGATAGTTTGTGAGCCATTCGTCCATCTGATTGAGAGCGTGGCTCAGAACGGGACTGGTATCGCTGAAAAGGCCATTCCCGGTGGTGGTGCTCCCGTCCTCAACGAGCATGACTTGGTTATTGAAATTGCCATTCGCCTCCAGCAGCCGCTGCCGCATGGAAAATGAATGGAACCGCGAATGCACCTCGTTGGGGTTCTCCGGTTGGTCGACATAGCCCCGGTAGTCAATGATCGGCGTACGCCTCATGCCCAATCCGCCGTAAGTGATGCGCCCGCTGAGGTATGCCGCCTCGATGGCAGAGACATCGCCCACTGTACGGGTAGCGACGTAATTGCCGTCGTTGTCATAGCCACCTATATTTCGGTTCAGATCTAGGAATTGCTGTTTGGTGATAGCGCCTAGGTTTAGAGCCTCCAACCCGTACTGGACGCCGATATTGTCGATCGGGCGACGAGCGAACCCTGTGGCTGGGTCGCGCCCAAAGACATTCACCAAGTGATCATAGAGGTCGCACCGTATGCCAGTCGGATTGGTGTTCGCGTCATACTGAACGCTCTTCGGAATGATGGCGTTGCACGTGCCCCCTTGCGCTTTCACCCGTATCGCGTTTCCGGGACCGATCGTCGACAAGGTCGTTACCGTCGGATACCCGGTTGCGGCTTCTATTTGTGCGTCGCTCCAAGTCAGCGTCGCGCTCGTATTGAGGTAATGCAGGAACAGATCAGCGTCGGTGATGTTGTTGACCATCGCCGCAACGACCTCTGGGAACGAGCATCCGACCAGAATGCCATCCATGAGGCGGGGATATTCGTCGCTAATCGGTTGCGCCGCTTCGGAGCCGCCCGAGCACCCATAGCCGATGGTGAGCGCTACGGGCCCGAAGTTCTCGATGAAGCGCTCTCGCACCATCATCAAACTCTCGGCCGCTAGCAGATCCTGGCAATTGTTGCCGTACACGTTGAGGGTCGAAGCCGCCAAACCGTAACCCTGGCGGAGCATCAGGTCTTCGAGGATCCCGCCGTTTCCGAGGCTTGCGCCTTGGATATACCACCCGCCGACGCAGCCGCCGCCCAGTGTGTAGACGAGGCGGTGGTTCCATGCCACCGGCGGTTTGAATGGCGTCGGCGCCGCCTCGGTAGTTGGATCGTGCAGCACCGCGGTTTCGTAAATGGCGCGGTTGATCGTCCCGGTTTCGACGCGCACGATGTAAGGTACGGACTTGCCCTCGGTCGTCGTGGTTTGGGCTAAGTCCGCCGGATAACTCGTGAGGTTCGGCAAGGGCTGGAACGTCCCTGCCGTCGTGCGGTACACGTAGTCGACTCTGGTCGCGATTGAGCAGTCTGCGTCGAGGGCCGGCCCCAGGGTATTAGTGGATGCCGGTAACGTGAACAGCTGCGTCATGCAATAGAACGGCTCTTCGTGCGGCCCAGATAGAATTGGCCCGGTAATGGGATAATTCGTAAGCGTCAGACGAGCGGTTCGATAGGTCTCGTTGTTCTGGCCGACTGCCTTCGCCACCAGACTGTTCTCTCCGAGTTTTAAGCCTTGCACCAGCCCTAGGAGAGAGTGGCCGCCAGCTTCAGGCTGGAAGGCACTCGTGACAGCTTGACCGTTTAATACAATCACCAAATCGTTGATTGCCACGCCCGGCGGCACGTTGATACGTACCAGCACGTCTCCGCCGCTCACCGTGTCGGGCCTGGTCGAAACGGTGATGATGTCAAGATCGTCTGGTGACTTGGCGGTCGCCGCAACCGATCCCGCGGTAAGCAGGCCGGCTATCATAACAGCTAAAAGGCACCGCAAAAGCAGCGAGCTTAATGCTGTATGGCGCATCCTTCCCCCCTCCTTTACGCGACGGTCTAGCGCCGTCGCGATAATGTAGATCGACCTTACGTCGATTAACCCTACTGCAACAGGAAGGTTAATAATTGTCAAGCTATACAATCGTCAAACGCGCATAGCTGCATTGTTATATTAACTGCAGTGATCGGATTTTGCGGGTCGATCGAGATCGAAGCCGGACAATCGGCCCCGACGAAATCGGCCGAATGACGTCTGACTGAAAACGCCACATCCGGTCCTCTCCGACCACGCCATCCGCTTCGAAATCCGCGATCATCGAGGGCGGCGTCATCCGCTCAATCGGCGGAGGGCGTCGCTGTGGTTGAGGCTCATCACCCCTACCGCCCGAGCGATGATCGTCGGCCCGGAATACCCGAATTGCCGATGCCGCCGTCATGCAGCACCGCCGGCGCCTCGCCTTCGTTACCTCAACCGCCGATGCGTGCCATTTTCTGCCCCTCTGCCGCCGCGATCGCTATTCGGGAAAGGCAATCCCGTTCCCCCACTTCATTAATGTCACCGTTGTTGAACTCGTTCAGCGATCGAGTGCTCGGATAGCGAGCGCCCAATCGACGGGTCAACAAGCGACAGCCGCACGACCAGGCAACGCAAAAACAGGGATCGCTTTACGGTATCGGGTCAGGGAATTCGGTGGCGCGGTTGCGAATGAAGTTCAGCGCGCCATCTGGTAATGCGAGCAACAAGGCGCCCGGCACCACGGCAAGCATCCCGATTCGCCCGGTACAACTCATGCGGAACCGCGTGCCGGCTCGCGCCATTCGCGCGCGCTCGACCGCCTACACTGTGGCCGGAACGATTGATTGCCGACACCGATTACGGCCGGCCGAGATGCTGAATTGGGTGGTCCCATGAGCGCGGATCGGACGATCACCCAGAAATTGCGCATCAAAGTTTGGCCATGTATCAGGGCAAGCTCTCATAGATGCTTTCCTTTGTGCCGGGCCGCCCGCCGTCGGCGTAAAACCCACTGACAGGAGAAAACATCAATGAACGTGCGAACATCATCATTAATCGCCACGATCATCCTCGGTGCGTTCGGACTCACGACGACGGTCGCAATGGCGCTCGATAACACCTTCCCCCCGCCACAAGGGGATCAAAACACCGTCACGTCGAAACCGAATCCGTTCGGAGGATACGATTATTCGAATGGCGTTACGTCGAGACCGAATCCGCAGGGCGGGATGGATTATTCGAACGGCGTATCTTGCCGTCCGAATCCGCAGGGCGGGATGTATTGCTGGCCCGCCCAGCCCCCGCCTCGGTAGGCGAGAAGTGGGCGCATGGCTGCCTGCTTTCAGTGGGCGTTGGTAACCAAGGAGTTAAGAAACGGTTCGCGGGCCATGCCCTCGACCCCGTCTCCGCCCAGTCCCGCCAGCATCGACCGCGAAGCCTCGCCTCCGACCAGACTTCAGCCATGCAGCCTAGGAACGGCCGGCTCGAACCGCTCTGTCAGCAGGCGGCATTCTCGGAACGCCGGTGCGCGCGATTGTTTGCCCCTCTGCCGCCACGATCGCTATTCGGGAAGGCCGATCCCGTTCCCCACTTCATTCCCCCCATTGAGGCCGCGACTGTAGGATACTTGGGGAATGGCATGGCGGTACAGACGGCCGTCAACCCCACATCCGTCGCCGCCGCATTTTCTAATAACTCAACCTATGCCGCGCCAGACCAAGAAACAGCTGGGGTCACCCCACCCGCAGCTTTCTGTCCGCCGGCAACTTCCCGCCGCGATGCGCTTTAGAACTGGTCCGAAATAAGCAGTTTTTAACCTTCCAGTCTTCGCGGCGCGGCACCCGGCATACTAGCGTATGAGGTGGGTACGGTCTCAGACCGGAATGTGACTAGCTTGCTTTCTTCGACGCGCTGCGGGTCAAAATTCGCGACGAGGGTTTGGTGCGCAACAAAGCGGTCTATGTCGCCCTCGCCCTCAACAGCGAAGGCGAGAAGGAGGGTTCGGGAATGGCAGAACCGGCCGCTCGACCCGGTCTATCCGGTCATCTTCGTTCATCACCTTCAACCAGAACTTGGCGCCCTCGGTTTGCTCGCAGGTCTGCACCGTGGTCAGCGGGAACACTGTGCCGATCGCCTCGGGGAAGCCCTTGAGCCCGTCGACCACTGCGATCAGGACGTCGTTGATGCCGCGGGTCTCGAGTTCGCATCATCCATCTGATCCGTAACTCGCTGGCTTTTGTGTCCCCCGCCTTCGCGGGGGCAGGCAGTGGAGCGGACCGCAAGCTGATCATGCCCGATCTGAAGGCGATCTACCGGGCGGAAACAGCCGAGCGCGGACCGCCGCCGAACTCGACGCCTTCGAGGCCGAATGGGGCAAGCGATACCCGGCCATCGGCCAGGCGTGGCGGCGAGCCTGGCAGCATGTGGTGCCGCTGTTCGCCTTCCCGCCGGCGATCCGCAAAAATGATCCATACGACGAACGCCGTGGAAAGCCTCAATCGCAGCCTGCGCAAGATCATCAAGACCCGCGGCGACTTCCCGACCGACGAGGCGGCGTTGAAGCTGCTGTTTCTGGCGATCCGCAATGGCCGAGCTCGTCAACGAGGGCAAGACGCGTTTCATCTCGCTGTCGGAATGCTCGGCCGAGTCGCTCAGGCGCGGCAGTGCCGTGCATCCGCTCGCCTTGCTGCAGATGGAATATTCGTTGTTCTCGCGTGACGCGGAAGAACAGGGCCAAATCGGCGCCTGCAAGGAACTTGGGATGGCGATGATGGCCTATGCCGTGCTCGGGCGCGGGATGCTGAGCGTCGAGGTACTCAAGGCGGAGGAAATGGCAGTAGACGATATTCGCGCGGAGCTGCCTCGCTTCCACAGCGCCAATCTCGCGAAGAACCTTCGGCTGCGCTCGGCGCTCGAGGCCATCGCGCGCAGGAAGAACGCCACGCTCGCCCAGCTCGCCATTGCTTGGCCAATGACCCAGGGCTCGCGCGCGGGTGCCTTCATCGTGCCGATACCGGGCGCGAAATCGCGCGAACACCTTGAGGAGAATCTGCGCGCCGCGGACATTGTGCTCACAGCAGACGATCTCGCAGAAATCGACCGCATCGTCCCGCCCGGTGTCGCGTCCGGCACTCGCTATCCGATGGGACAAATGCACCGACTGAACCTATGAGGCGTGCGTCTTAAACGTCGGTGCGCGCCCGCGAAATACCGGTTTCCTGCGCCGCGAACCTGGAGAGCACAGTTCGTATCTCGGGATTACCGCGCTAATTTCCGGTCAGTCCCGCAGCATTGCCGCAACCTGGTCGAGCCTTCGGATGCGGGCGTACATTTTCATCGCCTTGTCGAGACTGTAGGCGTGGGCGGTCGCATCGCTGCTCCAGCAGCATTCGCGCACCACGATCGACGCGAGGTCCAGGTTGAAGGCCTCGCGGACGCTCGTCTCGACGCCGCGATTTGTGGCGCCACCGCCGATGATGATCGTATCGCGTCGCAGCATGTGCAGAAGCTCGGCGACACCCGTCCCGTAAAAGGCGCTCGGCCGGCGCTTGAGGAAAACGTAATCCTCGGGCCGCGGCGCGATTTCGTCGGGGAAGCCAGCCTCTGCGGTACCCTCGATAGCGTTGGTGAGTGGCGGCACGCCGGTCTCCGCCGAAAGGTCGGTCGGCAGCATGACGACATCGGCGCCATCGGCGCGGCTGACCGGCGTCGTGTAGATGACCGGCACCCCCGCCCTCCGCGCGACCGCGATCATCTGCACCCAGGCGTCGAGCACAGGGCCCATCGCAGCTCTCCGTGCGGGATCCGACGGAGTTAGCGCGCGCCGGCAAACGTCGTAAGCGATCAGTGCCGCGCGGCGCCGATCGATGCGCTCGGGTTCAGGCATCGCAACTCCTCTGGTGAGAGGGGGGCATGAGCGTAACCGCTCGGGGGCCGGAATCAATTGGCTCGGTGAAGGAAAGCTTTAGCTTATCGGCTCCTGGGTCGGTTCTAGCTGTCTGGTCTCATCCTAGCTTTCGGGCTGATCGCATCTAAACGCCGCTCACACCAGCCTCGGCGGTTACGTATCTCATTCGGGCTAAAGGTCCTCATCGCCATATTCGTGTGCTTTGAGGTGCCGCACTGGAGCCCTCGCGCAAGTCACGCCCGCTGATCTCGACGTTTCCATCCTCGGTCAACTGGCGCCGGCGGAGTTTTCTCTCGGCGATGCAAGGGATGTTGCTCTAGTGACCTGAATGAACCACCGCACTCTCACCATGACCAATTTGCTGAACTTGACGCACACAACTTCAGGTTCGCATCTGACTCTCCGCTGGAGGGAAGCGGATTCGAACTTTGAGTCCCTCTCTGAGAGCGTGCCGCTCGCGCCGGGACAAATGATCGGGAAATCACGTGCTGATGGCGGTAAGATCCTGGAACAGCTCGGCTCCTGGGGTGGCATCCTGTCGGCCTCGATCAGAATGCCGATGGTCGCGTCGCAGCGGTAAAGCGCTACGCGACGAGCGCGTCTCCGAGATCGATCTCATACCGTCGTCAACTGCACCATCGGAGGACGGGATGCCACCGGCGGAATGGCGATCACGGTAATTCCGGCTCGCCGAATCAGGATCAAGCTCGCTTACGCCGCCGCGGAGCACTGGTGGGGCGCTCGGCGGCCTCCTCGGTCTTCGGTTTGCGCCCGCCGCTGACGGGCAGCAACAAGGCCGGCTGACGCCGATCGGGTTTTGTCTTGGGGGCTTTTCTCGGAGCCGCGCCGAGGCGCTTCGATGCCGGCGCCTCCTGCGCCAAGCTGCGTTTCAACGCTGCCATCAGGTCAATGACTGGTGGCGGAGCGGCCATTTCCCTGGGTTTGACCGTGAGCCCCTTCATCTTGGCTTCAATCAGCTCGCGCAAGGCCTCCTGGTAGCGGTCTCGATACGTCGTCGGATCGAAACTTCCGGTCCGCTGACCGATGATCGCGCGCGCGATCGCGACCATCTCGGCGTCGAGATCCCTCTCGACGCCACCGAACTGCGCCGCCCGGACCTCGTCTGCAGCGCGCAACATGAAGAGCGCCATGCCGGCGCCGCGAGGCTCGACTGCGACCATCCGCTCGCGCCGGCTGAGCGTGAGACGCCCGAGCCCGACGACGCCTGCCTCGGCCATCGCCGCGCCGATGACGCGCAGCGTTTCCTCCGCCACCGGGCCATCCGGGTAGAGGTAATAGGGGGTGTCGAGATAGACGGGATCGAGGTCACCCCGTGGCACAAACTTTTCGAGGTCGATGACCCTCGAGCTTTCGACGTCGAGTGCCTTCAATTCCTCGGGGGTAAACGTGACGAACTGGCCGCGACCGTATTCGTAACCCTTGACGACTTCCGCCTTGTCAATCTCCTCACCTGTCCGCGGATCATGTGGCCGGATAGTGACCCGGGTAACGGGGCTGGGGCTGATCTGCGTCATAGCCACCATCGTGTCTGCCAAGGTCCGGCACCAACGGCTCGGTAAGCCTTTCCGTCGCGCTGGCTCAGGCGCCTCGTCCTCTCCCTCATCCGTCGAGCCGCCGGTCGCCACACCTGGCGCAAGCGAATGGGTTTCGTGCGGCTGGTCGCCGGCGACAGATAGATTGGGCAGGACACCAGAGAAAGGCGAAGAAATCCCCGCCAACTTGCCCGAGGCATGACCGAGCTTTCTGCTTAAACAACGAGGTCAACGCCGATCATCAGCGACGTTGATCCTCTTCCCAGCCTGATCGATCCAGTGACATTTGTCAAAGGTGTTCCGAAATTTGGCGCAACGGCCATCCACTCGGAGCCTCTTCACCAATGATTTCAATAGATTTGAAGCACACTTATCAATAAGCCGTCCTTTACCCGTCCTGGCAGACGCGGCGAGGCTGCTGTCTTCGCCTTACGTCTTGGTATCGACGCATAGGTCACACCGTTCTCGGACGACAATAAGCTTCGGTTGCGAGACGGCACCCCCATCCATGTCGAGATCCTGGCCTCACTCACGGCGCTTCGGAATGCGGTCCGCTCGCAGACGAGCCAGCCGTGCCCTCCACTGCAGTTGCCTCGATTTGGGCCTTTGTTTTCGCCTCCTGTTCGGCCTGCCATTCGACCGAGCCGGGGGCCCAATTGGTTTTGCGCGGCTCCGGCTCACGTTGCTGCTTGAGCTCTTCGCGCCTGCCGGCGCATCAATTCGTAAATACCCCAGCTCTTCATTTGCGGGTTGAGCATTTCCATGGCTCCGCTGCAGGCGTCGACCTCGTCGTCATGGGCGAGATCGGGGAAGCCTTCGAGAACGCGGAACAGCTCCTCGTTCCACGCGCCGCGCCGGATCTTCACATTGCCGGCACGGCACTGCGAGCTGAATGGCCCAAAGCGCGTCAGCTTGTCGCCACTCTCCGGGGCCGCCCTCACGGTGAAGCCGTCGAGCGCGCGCACGAGATGCAGCGCCTGGCTCTTGCCGGCCTGCCCCGGATCCTGGCCGAACCCGATGCGGACCCGTTTGCCGTCCTGTTCGGCGGTGTCGAGCAGCAAGCGCTCGACGTCACCCGGATTGGCTCGCACTCGCACCATGTCCAGCAAGTAGTAGCCGCCTGACCTGTCGCGGCCGAGCTTGATGCCGACCGTCCAATCGGGATCGTTGCGCTCGGTCTTTTCGGTCGCGGCAAGATCCCAATAGCGCACGATATCGAGATCGGCCGGGACCTCGTCGACGATGGCGCACCATTCGTGCTTGAAATAGAGCCCGGCGGCCGGCCGGATCTTCCAATTGCCGCCGAGCAGCCGCTCGCGCTCGAGCGTCGGCAATGACAGCAGCCAAGCGTAGTATTCGGGGTTGGCCCGCAGCAGGATTGGGTTGTTGAACACGGTCGCGGGGATAAACGTGACGCTGATCGGCCGCGGCGGCTCGATGCTCGGCGGCAAGTCCTCCGGCTGTGGGAGGTATTGCACCAACTCCTCGGGCCGATCAGCCCAGATGGTCTTCTCCGCGACGCGGACGTAATAGCGCAGCACACCGGCGCGCTCGGGGATCGGCAGCCCGCTCTCCGGGTCGATCCACCACGCCAGGAAGTCGGCGACCCAGCAGTCGGCGTCGGGGTTGCAGGTGGCGCGAATGTAGGGCCGCACGCCGCAGGTCGAGCGGTTGCGGCTGACCATATAGAAGAACTGATGCGCGGTGAAATGCGTCAGCTCGTCGAAACAGATCAACGTGATCTGCGCGCCCTGCCAGTCATAGACGGTGCTGTCGAACTGCAGGTGCGAGAACTTGATCCTGCCGGCACGCGGCCAGCGCCACTCGCGCATTCCGACATGCGGCATCCCGCCGAGGCGGGGGTAGAAGTTTTTGCTCTCATCCCACAACCCGCCGGGATTGGTGATCTGCGGGGTCGAGCGCCGGAAAAACACGGCGGTGAAATTCACCACCCGAGTGGCGTAGCGTAGCGGTTCCAGGATCAACCCGACCGTTTTTCCGCCACCCGCGGCCCCGCCATAGATGCAGATGTCGGCAGGACTGCGAAGAAACTCGGTCTGCGGGCCGGGCTGCGCCGCGATGGTGGCCGCCAAATCAGACACGTCGTCTCGCCCCAGGCGCCAAGGGTGTTGCTTTGTGCGGCAGCGCTCTTGCCGAGTGCGTGCACTGTGTTTTCTCGTCGGCGCGGTACGGGTCGACATTAGATCCGGCGGCTCACCTGTCACGGTCTGTGCTTTCTCCCAAAATGTCTTGATCCGCGTCTTGCAGCGCGTGCGTCAGCTCGGGGTCTCGGCTGTTGTCGGGCAGCACGAGGACCACCGGTGAACTCCGCTCAGCATCACTGCTTGAAGCCGCGTCGTTTCGCGCTGCGTTTTCGCGCCAATGCGCCCGCGACTTCAGCCAGAAGATCTGCGCCGTGACATTGCCGCCCTTCGCGGCGGCGAACAAAGAGCCGGAAACCACGGCATTGGCCTCGGCGACACCGCGATCGAGGTCGTCGCGACACCGCTTGCGCAAGGTCTTGGGCGCGCACCCGACGAGCCGGGCGATATCGTCCTGACGGACGCCGACCCCCGCCAGGTGGCGCACCTTCTCGCGCACCGTCTCATTGACGACAAACGGCTTTCTAGACATCGGCGGCCCCCGATAGAGCCCGGTCCTGATTGGCGGCACGCTCGTCGAAGGATTGACCCGAGGCTTGGTGGATCGCGGTGCGGCCGGTGAAGTCTTGCCAGCGTCGCAGGATGACATCGACATAGGCCGGGCTGATCTCGATACCGATGCAGGTGCGGCCGGTCATTTCGGCCGCGATCAGGCTCGTGCCCGAACCGAGAAACGGGTCATAGACCAGCTGGCCGGGCCGGCTGTTGTTGACGATCGGACGGCGCATGCACTCGACCGGCTTTTGCGTGCCGTGTCCCCAGCTCTGCTCGCGCTGTCGATTGCCGAACGGATTGTTGTTGGCGATCTCCCACACGGTGGTCTGCTTGCGGTCACCCTGCCACTGGCCAGCCTTGCCCTGGCGCACCGCGTACCAGCAATTTTCATGACGCCAATGGTAGTGGCCGCGGCTCAGTGTAAAATGCTGCTTGACCCAAACGATCTGCGCCCGCGGCTGCAACCCGCAAGCCGCCAGATCGGCGCCGACCACGTCGCCATGCAACGCCCCGTACCAGACGTAAGCGACATCTCCGGTAAACAGTGCATAGGCCTGCCGCCAGTCGGCGCGATCATCGTTGAGCACTTTGCCCTGCGCGAGATTGCTTGAGCCGACCCCACGCCGGGCGCGCCAGCTCGGGTCGTAGGCGACCCCGTAAGGCGGATCGGTGACCATCAGGTGAGGCCGCGCTCCCGCCAGCACCGGCGCGACATCTGCCGCGTTTGTGCTGTCGCCACAGCCGATCCGGTGGGCTGTAAGCAGCCATACATCGCCAGGCCGGGTGACGGGATGATCGGGTATTTCCGGGACATTGTCGGGATCGGTCAGACCGCTCGCCCCCAACCCGGCCAGGATCTCTTCGAGCCGATGCGGCTCGAAGCCGATCAAGTCGAGGTCGAACCCGTTGAATTTGAGATCCCGCAGCTCACTGAAAAGCAGATCGGGTTCCCAGCTCCCGCGCGCCGCCAGTTCATTGTCGGCCAGGCGATAGGCCTGCTTTTCATCCTCGCTCCAGCCCCGCGCGACTATCACTGGAATGGATTTGAGCCCCAGCCGCGCTGCCGCGGCCACCCTCAGATGCCCGGCGATCAGGACACCGTCCTCGTCCACGAGGACCGGGTTCGTCCACCCCCATTTGAGGATCGATGCGGCGATCTTCTCGAGGTCGGTTTCGCTGTGCAGCCGCGCATTGGCGTCGTAGGGTATCAGCCGTTCGATTGACCAAAACTCCACCCGCTCCGCCGGCCATGGTCTCGCGGTGACGGCGGTCTCCGAATTTGTCAATATCATAATTCACCCCTGAGCGGCGCTCCGCCCGAAATAATTTAGAAGAATGGTTGGACAAATCAGCATCAATGGTTTACGTTCAAATTTGTAAGTAGGAGCAGCTAATTGTAGGCCGGTGCCTACGTAGTGATGCAACCACGTAGCCCCCGTTATATGATCAAAATCGTATTTGCGGGTCTTTTATCATACCGGAACCAATTTGTCAATGATCACGTTCTGTTCCTCAATCGCTAGTCACCGCTCCCTGCACCAAAAGCGCTCGGTCTCAGACGGCAAACCATCGCCTCCGGTCGCGGTAAATTCGGCTGCCTGGTGGCAGGCCTTAACTCATTGAAATTGGGCCGTTTTCGCTCAATCCGCCGCATGACGCGGCCGAGCCGGCTCTTTTATAGACGGTAAATTCGCCAGCATGGCCGCCGGGTGGGACAAAAAACCCTAAAAATTCCAGCGGGTTAATAACCAAACCTATTCAGCGGGCGGCTGGCACCGTTTGAAAAATTCCGCCGATAACGACCCTAAAACAGGCGCCTTACGTCCCGGTGAAGGTGCTATAAACCTCTCGGAATCGCGCGTTATCGGAAATCCCAATTTCAGAGACGGGTTCGCTCGAGACTGCCTCCTCC